>NZ_JBVJKY010000007.1:186347-351866 GCF_055585005.1 Nocardioides sp. NPDC054178 | reverse complement strand
CTGCTTCGTCTTACCCGACTTTAGCGGAGTGTTTCTCGCTTTCGCAATTCGGCGCATTCCGCGCTTTCCCGCTGAAAGTTCGAAGCTTTATCCGCCTCAGTCCTGGAGGACTTTATCGGATCTCGTTTTGTTGTCCAACTCGGCGAATTCTCGCTCTTATCGGATAACGACGATATCCACGCCGACACAGCACAAGACAACTGAACTACGGTTCGTCACGGCCTTGATGTCTGATCCGAAGACCCGACTGAGACTCTGAACCGAGCTGAAGCTCGAGAATGTTGGCGGCCGACTCAGGGGCCGGAAACCCGCTCGAAGACTCGAACTTGCTTCCCGCCGCACCCCGGCGACCAGATGAACATTACGCCTCCGTGACGCCCTTGCCAAATCGAGGAACGCCCCAGCGAAGGCAGTCACCTTCGCTGGGGCGTTCTCGCAGGTCAGGGGCTACTTGAGGCGTACGCCTGCGAACTTCTTCTTGCCCCGGCGCAGGACGACCCAGCCGTCACCGAGCAACTCTTTTTCGCCGAGCACGCCCTCGGCGTCCTCGACACGGACGTTGTTGACGTACGCACCGCCCTCCGAGATCGTCCGGCGGGCCTCCCCCTTGGAGGAGACGAGGCCGGCGGCGATGAAGAGGTCGACGTAGGTCGGCAGCTCCTCCCCACGCTCCAGCTCGACGGCACCGGCCTCCGTGATCGCGGCGGCCAGCGTCGTACTGCTCAGGGTGGCCAGGTCGCCGCCGCCGAAGAGCGCGGCCGCGGCCTGCTTGGCCTGCTCGGTCTCCCCTGCACCGTGGACGAGGGTGGTCATGTGGTCGGCGAGCGCCTTCTGGGCGACCCGGAGGAACGGCTTCTCCGCGTGCTGGGCCTCCAGGGCTTCGATCTCCTCGTGGGAGAGGAAGGTGAAGACACGGAGCATCTCCCCCACCTTGGCGTCCTCGACGTTGAGCCAGAACTGGTGGAAGGCGTACGGCGACATCATCGTCGGGTCGAGCCAGAGGGCGCCGCCCTCGGTCTTGCCGTACTTGGTGCCGTCGGCCTTCGTGATCAGTGGCGTCGTGAAGGCGTGGACGGTCTCGCCGGTGACCCGGCGGACCAGCTCGACACCGCCGGTGATGTTCCCCCACTGGTCCGAGCCACCGAACTGAAGGCTCACCCCGTGCGTACGGAAGAGGTTCAGGTAGTCCATGGACTGCAGGAGGATGTAGGAGAACTCGGTGTAGGAGATGCCGTCCTCGAGACGCTTCTTCACCGTGTCACGGGCGAGCATCCGGTTGACCGGGAAGTGCTTGCCGATGTCACGGAGGAAGTCGATCACCGACAACGACGCCGTCCAGTCGGCGTTGTTGACCATCGTCGCGGCGGTCTCGCCCTCGAACGAGACGAACCGCTCGATCTGGCTGCGCACCTTCCCGACCCATTCCTTGACGGTCTCGGGCGAGTTGAGCGTGCGCTCGCCCGAGTCACGGGGGTCACCGATCATGCCGGTGGCGCCACCGACCAGTACATAGGGCGTGTGGCCGGCCCGCTGCAGTCGCATCGCCATGGTGATCTGGAGCAGGTTGCCCATGTGCAGGCTCGGCGCGGTGGGGTCGAACCCGATATAGAACTTCACACTCCCGCCGGCCAGCGCTTCTCGGAGCGCGTCGCGGTCCGTCGAGTCGGCGATGAGGCCTCGCCACTCGAGGTCGTCGAGGAGTGTGGGATCGATGGACACGTGGTGCCTTTCTCAGGTCGTTCTCAGATGGTGTTTCCGGGGCCCGGAACGGGTTGTCCCGGAAGCAAGGGTAGTAGGCGATACCCCCTAGAGTTGACCACTGGCGCTCGCGACAAGATTTGAGGGGACCTGGGTGATCGCAGGGAGGTACCGGCTCGAGAGGGAGCTCGGCCGGGGAGCGATGGGGGCCGTCTGGCTCGCCACCGACGAAGTTCTGGGGCGTTCGGTCGCGCTCAAACAGCTGATCGCGCTCGACGGCGTCTCGGATGCCGCCGTCGAACGCGAGGCACAGCTCGCCGCACGGCTGGTCCACCCGAACGTCGTCGCCGTCTTCGACCTGGTGCGCGACGACGACAAGCCGTGGCTGGTGATGGAGTACGTCGAGGGGAAGACCCTCGCTCACATGGTGCGCGACGACGGGCCGCTGCCCATCGAGGACGCCGCGAGGCTGATCGGTCAGATCGCCTCCGCCCTGCGCGCCGCCCATGCCGCCGGCATCGTCCACCGGGACGTGAAGCCCGCCAACATCGTGGTCGGCCGCGCCGACCGCGCCAAGCTGACCGACTTCGGGATCGCGCGCGGCGTCGACTCCCAGACCACGCAGACCGGGCAGGTCACCGGCTCGCCGGCGTACCTGGCTCCGGAGATCGCCACCGGTGGGCGGGCCACCCCGGCCAGCGACATGTGGTCGCTGGGGGCCACGCTCTTCCAGGCGCTGACCGGCGAGCCTCCCTACGGGATCGGCGACAACGCGCTGGCGACGCTGTATCGGGTGGTGCACGAGGATCCGCCGCGTACGCCGCTGGCCGGCCGGCTCGCACCGCTGCTGGAGCACACGATGGCCTACGACCCCGCCGAGCGGTGGTCGGCCGCGGACGTCGTCGACTTCCTGGCCGGGCGGCTGGCGGCCGAGAAGCTGGCCCCGGTGGCGCTGCGTACGCAGACGCTCGCCGCGGTCGCGGCTCCCACCCCTGCGCCGGCAGCGCCTTCGGGATCGGCACAGTCGACGAGCACCCCGACCCGGCGTCGCTGGTGGCCGGTCGTGCTGGTCGCCGCTGCGGCGATGGTGCTGCTGGTCGGTGGGGCGCTGTGGGCCAACCGCGGCGAGGAGCCGGAGGCGAAGCCGAAGCCGGCCGCTTCCGGGTCGCCGCTGTCGGAGGCCGGCGACGAGGCCACCGAGGACGCGGCCGACGCCGAGGAGTCGGAGGAGGCCTCCGAGGAACCCTCGCCCAGCGAGACGGCCAGCGAGTCCCCGAGCCAGAGCCCCTCGGCCGAGGAGACCGCCGGCGCGACCGCCGAGGGGATCGACGCCTTCATCCGCAGCTATCTCGCCACCGCGCCCGCGAACCCCGACGCCGCCTTCAGCTCGATGCTCACCCCGGCGTTCCAGGCCAGCAGCGGCGGTCTCGAGGGCTACCGCGCCTGGTGGACCACCGTCGCGAGCACCAGCGTCGTCTCGGTCTCCCCCAGCGTCGACCCCCTCAAGGTGACCTACACCTACAAGTACACGATGAAGGACGGCCGCCAGGACGGCGGCACCGTGACCTTGGGGCTCGTCTACGCCGACGGGAAATACCTCATCAACAGCGAGGGCTGAGGGCCGGGACGCTCGATGGGGTCTCCCGAGATGGGCGCGAGCGCGGGGCGGCTGGAAGACCTGCCCGAGGCGGTCGTGGTCGAGCTGCGCCGAGCCGCTGCCGAGCTGTTGGGACAGGTGTCCTCGTACGCCGATGAGATGCTCGCCTACATCCTGGACCGGATCCCGGAGGCGAGCGCAGATGAGGAGATCCGTGGCCTGACGCTGGGGTCGTGCTCCTCGAATCTGGAGGCCGCGCTGTCGATGGTGCGGCACGGTATCGACGTGAGCGCCGCGTCGGCGCCGGTCACCGCACTCGAGCACGCCCGGGCCATGGCCACCCGCGGCTACAGCGTCGACGTGATGCTGCGCTTCTACCGGGTCGGCCACGCCTACTTCAGCGAACGGATCCTGACCGGGATCACCGATCTGGTGCCGGACCCGGTCCTCGCCCTTGCGGTGGTCGCGCACATGCAGCACTACGCGTTCGCCTACACGGACCGCATCGCCAGCGAGGTCGCCGCCGAGTACATCGCCGAGCTCGACCGGATCCAGACCCAGGCCCGCGCGGCCAGGACGGATGCGGTCCGCACGTTGATCGCCGGCGGACGAACGGACCTCCGCCGCGCCGAGAGCACGTTGTCCCACCGGCTCACCGGGTGGCAGACGGCCTTCGTCTGCTGGACCGACAGCGACGACGTCGATCTGGCGCGGGTGGGTGGGACGGTCGGCGCCCATCTCGGCTCACCTCATCCTCTGCTCGTCCCCGACGGTGCCCGGGCACTGTGGGGCTGGGTCTCCACCACCGGTGCTCCCGACATCGCCCCGACAGACCTCAGGCCTCTGGCCGCGAGGATCCCGGACACGGTCCGGGTCACGCTCGGTACGCCGGCGCAGGGCTCCGCCGGCTTCCGGGCCTCCCATCTCCAGGCGCAGCGCGGTCGCCGGATCATCGAGCTCGCGGGTCGCGGAGCAGCCGTCACGCCGTACGCCGAGCTGGCGCTCGTGGACACGATGAGCGGCGACCTCGACCTGACCCGTGCCTTCGTCGCGACCGAGCTCGGTGGGCTGGCGGTCGCCGGACGCCGCGAGGAGCAAGAGCGACAGGCGCTGCTCGCGGTGCTCGACGCGCAGGGCGGCCTGGCGGCCGCGGCGGCCGCTCTCGGCGTACACCGCAACACCGTGCTGCAGCGGGTTCGCCGGGCCGAGAAGCGGCGCGGTCGTCCGGCGACCGAGCGCGTTGCCGAGCTGCATGCCACGTTGCGTCTCGTCGACGTGCTGGGCCCGCTCGTGCTCGCGCCGGAGCCTGACCGGACCTAGACCGACCCGGGCCTGATCGGGATGTGCTCCGCGCACATCGACATGGGCTGGGCACCTCTCGCGGGGCTCCGCTCGTCGATCGTACGTTTCGGAGCATGTCGACGACGACGGAGCAACCCCCAGCCACCCGCCATGCGCTCCCCGACCCGGGCGAGCGGGTCCCCCCGATCTCCTGGCCCATCGTGGCGATCTTCTCCGGCGCCATCGCGGTCTTCGCGATCTCGACCTGGGCGGCCTTGGCCGAGCGGCTTCCGGTCCCGGTGACCGTCCTGCTCAGTGCGGCCGCGATCTTCGTGCTGTTCACCGTGCTGCACGATGCCGCGCACTACTCGGTCAGCACCCACCGCTGGGTCAACGTGGCCTTCGGCCGGGTGGCGATGTACTTCGTCTCGCCACTCATCTCGTTCAAGTCGTTCGCGTTCATCCACATCGAGCACCACCGCAACACCAACGACGACGACAACGACCCCGACCACTTCGTCAGTGGCGCTCCGTGGTGGCAGGTTCCGTTCCGGTTTCCGCTGATGGATCTGCCGTACCTGTCCTTCCTGGTGCGCAACGTGCGGCGGCGTCCCCGGGCCGAGGTGCTCGAGACGGTCTTCCTGATGATCACGGCGGTCGCCGTGATCGTCGCTGCGAGCCTTACCGGCCACCTGTGGACGCTGGCGGTGGTGTATCTGATCCCCGAGCGGGTCGCGATCTTCGTGCTGGCGTGGTGGTTCGACTGGTTGCCGCACCACGACCTCGAGGACACCCAGCAGGAGAACCGTTACCGCGCCACCCGCAACCGGGTCGGCTCCGAATGGGTCCTGACTCCCCTGCTCCTCTCGCAGAACTACCACCTCGTCCACCATCTGCACCCCTCGATCCCGTTCTACCGCTACGTCGCGGCCTGGCGCCGTAACGAGGAGGCCTATCTCGAGCGCGAGGCGGCGATCGGCACCGTCTTCGGCCATCAGCTCGACGCGGACGAGTACCGCGAGTGGAAGACGCTGAACGGGAAGATGGCCCGCCTCCTCCCGGTTCGGATGCCGACGCGATCCTCGGCTCGCGCCGCGGAGTTCCACCCGGTCCCCGTGGCCGGCGTCGACCGGCTGACCGACGACAGCGTGCTGATCCGCTTCGACGTGTCGGACGACCTGCGCGAGAAGTTCGCCTTCGAACCCGGTCAGCACGTCACCGTGCGTACCGACCTCGGCGGTGAGGGCGTACGTCGTAACTACTCCATCTGTTCCCCGGCCACCTCTGACGCCCTGGTGATCGCGGTCAAGCACATCCCCGGCGGAGCCTTCTCCACCTTCGCGATGGAGCAGCTCGGAGCCGGCGACACCCTCGAGCTGATGACTCCGACCGGGTCGTTCGGGACGGCGGTCGACCCGCTCCATGCCAAGAGCTACGTCGCGATCGCCGCCGGCAGCGGTATCACCCCGGTCCTCTCGATCCTGCAGACGACGCTTGCCGTCGAGACCGAGAGCCGCTTCACCCTGATCTACGGCAACCGCGACGCGGACAGCACGATGTTCCGCGACGAGCTCGACGAGCTCGAGGAGCGCTACGCCGACCGCCTCCGAATCGTTCACGTACGCTCCCGCGACCCGCAGCACCCGGCCCACCTGCGCGGCCGGATCGACCGGGCCAAGCTCGAACGCTGGCTCGGGCCGCAGCTGACCGCGGCCTCGGTGGACGAGTGGTTCCTGTGCGGACCGGTCGAGATGGTGGCCGACCTGCGCGACCTGCTCCTCGAAGGCCGCGTCCGGCCGGAGCACGTCCACGTCGAGCTCTTCCACGGCTACCCCAAACCCAAGGTCGGCGACGGCTTCGCCCCGGCCACCGTCACGCTCGGCCTGCGCGGCCGCCAGCACGAGATCTCCCTGGTTGCCGGCGACACCGTTCTCGAGGCCGCGCTGCAGGCCGGGCTGGACGCGCCGTACGCCTGCCTCGGTGGGGCCTGCGGCACCTGCCGGGCGAAGCTGGTGCAGGGATCGGTCGCCATGGAGCAGAACTTCGCCCTGTCCTCGGCCGAGGTCGAGACCGGCCACGTGCTGACCTGCCAGTCCCGCCCGACCACGCCGGAGGTCACCGTCGACTACGACGGCTGAGTCGACCGGGCCAGCGCTGCCCACGGCTAGCTGCCGTTGCGTACGGCTCCGTAGAAGTCACTCAGGCGGGTGATCAGCTCCTCGACCGAAGCCGGGGTGGGTCCTGCGGCGGGTACGTCGAGGATCCAGTCGGCGATGATGTCGAACAGGCCGCCGATCAGGCCGATCGCGATCCCGTGATCGCGCTCGGTCACGTCGGTGCCGTACCCGAGCCACAGGTCTTCGACGAAAGCTGCGGCCGCGCGGCGGTTCTCGCGGCGCTGTCGCTCGGCCGCCGGGGTGATGGCACTGCCCTGACCGAAGGTGACCTGGGCGACCCGGACGTCGTCGACGAAGACGTGCGCCAGCTCCGCGAGCAGCAGGCGGGTGCCGGTCTCCTCGTCGGGTGCTTCGGTGGCCACCGCGGCGAGCCGCGCGAAGGCCCCGTCGGTGATCTGGCGCAGCAGCGCGGCATAGAGGTCGTCGCGGCTGTCGAAGGACTCGTAGAAGGACTTGGTGGCGACGTACGCGTGCTGGCACAGCTGCTCGATCGAGGTGTTGACGAAGCCTTGCGCGGCGAACAGCTCGAGCGCCGCATCCAGCAGCGCCTGCCGGCGCTGCTCACGGCGCTGGTCGGCGTCCAGGCCGCGGATCACCCTCTGCTGCTTGCCCGTGGCCTTGCCGCTGGTGCTGTTGCGTGGCGTCACGGGACCGAGGTTAGAGCACTCTCGTCGACGTGCCCCGCCCGTGGCGGGTCAGGACAGCCAGGGCGTCGGGACGCAGCTGACTGGCCTGGCGTTCGCCGGGTCGAGCGCGTTGGTCACGAGCGCGAACACGTTCGGGTCCCAGGCGAGGCCGATGTGGCCGCTGTGGTCGAGCGCGCAGACGTCTTGGAGGACGACGTTCTTCACGTTGCTCGCCGGGGCGAGGATGCCGCTGGTGTAGGGCGTGACGGCCTCGTCGTACTTGGTGACGATGGTGGTGTAGCTGGGTCCGGGAACGCTGACGCCACCTTCGTTGAGGTCCTTCATGAACTCCGAGGCGGGCGCGAACTCGTTGCAGGCCGGGCAGCCACCGGCCTCCAGGACCGGCCGGAACCCGAGCAGGTCCGCCAGGTTCTGCAGACCCGCCAGACTCGTCCCCTTGAAGTTCGAGCCGAAGCCGACGAAGTGCTTGACCACCTCGTCGCCGCCGAGGAACTTCAGGTAGTACGCCGGCACGGTCGTCCCCTCGGAGTGCCCGGCGATGCTGACCTTCGCCGCCCCCGTCGAGGCGCGGACCTTCTCCACGAACGCGTCGAGCTCGGCCGCACTCTCGCGCATCGAGGCGAGCCCGCCGGTGAACGGGCCCCAATGGGTGGTGCCGTACGTCTTGTAGAAGACGCAGTAGCCCTTGCCCTTCAGGTGCTGGGAGAGCAGCGCCATGCCGACGTCACCACTGCTGCCCAGACCGTGCCACAGCACGACCGGCTCCGGATGCGCGGCGCTCGGTTGACAGGTCCAGTCGTTGATGCCTGACGTGGGTGCGGCGGTGGCCGGCGTGGCCACCGCGAGGCTGGCGAGAACCGCGACGAGCGCGGTTCCCAGACAAGCGACGAGTCTCTTCATGGGTCCCTCCCGGGTGGTTAAACGTGACGACGGTCACCCCGAATTGGAACATGGTTGCTGCTTTGGAACAAGAGATCTTTTCCAAAAAGGGTCGCGTCGACAACCTGCCGAGATCGAAGGGGCCGACTGGTGCCTGCGTGGTATCCACGCGGCGCCCGCTAGGATCTGCGCGGGCCGTTAGCTCAGTCGGTTAGAGCAGAGGACTCATAATCCTTGGGTCGCGGGTTCGAGCCCCGCACGGCCTACCAACGATCGGTGCGCTGGACCTCGTGCATGAGCTCGATCTTGCGGAAGCCGAACTGTCTGTTGATGCGCTGCATCACGTCGTTGGACGGGTCGGTCCAGGTGTGGATGGTGGTGCGCTCGGGGTGGTCGCGCTGGACGGCGGCGAGGGTGGCGACCTTGAGGGCGAGGCCCAGCTTGTGGCCGCGGTGGGCGGACTTGACGAAGGTGTCGTCCTGGATGGCCTCGTCGCTGCCGTGGGCCAGGAAGATGACCGAGTAGCCGACGAGCTCGCCGGTGAGGATCTCGCGGGCGGCGGCGGTGATGCGGTCGTAGGAGCGGGCGGTGCTCTTCTCGGCGGAGCGGATGCGGTCGGCGGTGTGGGCGACCGTGTCCTGCTCGGTCTTGCCGGGCATCTCCTTGCCCATCTGGTTGCGCAGGCCGACGAACTGGGCGAGCAGGTTCTCGGGGGTCCGGTCCTCCCACATCAGGATCTCGTAGCCGAGCACGTTGAAGGGCTTGTGGGGCAGCGGGAGGTCGGCGGCGAGGTGGTCCTCGCGGCGTACGGACTTGAAACCGAGCGCCCGGGCGAAGGCCAGGGACGACTTCGGGGGGATGGTCACCTCGGCGGTCGTCAGGGTGCGGCCGCTGGTGCGGCGTACGTCATCGGCGGCTCGCCACAGCTCGGTGCCGACCCCGCGCCAGCGGTGGACGGGGAGGACGTGGATGCCCAGCTCGACGACGTGGCTGCGCTCCTCCTCCTCGGGGAGATCGAGCTCGGCGATGCCGATCGTCTCGCCCTGCTCCTTCGCGGCGAGGAGGACGCGGCGGCCGTGGTCGTGCGGGGTGCGCACGGAGTTGGCGAGCGCCTCGAAGGTGCGATGCGACGCGTAGGGTCGATCGAAGGCCATCGATGCCGCCTCCACGGCGTACCAAGCCTTCAGAGCGGTGTCATCGTGGACGTCGACGGGGGCGATCACAGACACGGGCTCTATCTAACCGTGTCGGGCAAGGTCGTGGGAACTGAGGTCCCCCACCAAGCGTTGACACGTCATCTGTTCGGACCGGAGCCGCCTCAGAGCGGCCCGGGTTCCGTGGAGGGATCTTCGGGATCCGGGTCCGGCGGACCGGGCGTCTTGGTCGGCGTCGGGGTCGGCGTCGGAGTCGGGGTGGGCGTCGGCGTGGGAGTCGGTGTCGGCGTGGGCGTCGGTGTCGGCGTCTTCGACGGCTCCGGCTCCTTGGTCGGCTCGGGGTCGGGGCTCGGCGGGACGTAGGGCGCGTGGCCGGTCTCGGGGGCGTCGCCGTCGAGCCAGGCCGGCGGCGGGAACTCCTCGTAGTCGAGCCCGTCGGTCAGCGGGCCCATGATCTCGACCCAGGTGTCGGCCGGGTAGTCGGCGCCGAAGAAGGTGTCGAGCCAGCCGTCGAGGGCGCCGCTGCCCTGCCCGCGGCTGTAGGCGACAGCGGTGGAGAGCTGCGGGGTGTAGCCGACGAACCAGGCCGAGGAGACCTCGTCCTTGTCATTGGTCGCGGTGCCGGTCTTGCCCGCGGCCGGCTGGACCACCGCGTTGGCGGCCTGGCCGGTGCCGCTGGCGACGACCTGCTGCAGGGCGTAGGAGGTGTCGGCGGCGACGTCCTCGTCCATCGCCCGCCTGCTGCTCTCGGTGTCGTCGTGCTCGTAGAGGACGGTGCCGTCGGCGTCGACCACCTTCGAGACGACGAAGACGTCGTTGTGCTGGCCGCCGTTGGCGATCGTGGCGTAGGAGTTGGCCATGTTGATCGGGCTGACCGTCGAGTTGCCCAGGGTCAGCAGGAAGTTGTCGGGCTGCATGTCGCCGCCCGACTTCATCGGGATGCCCGGATAGGCGGGGTCGAGGCGGTCGCCGCGCGGGATGCCGGAGCGTACGGCCATGTCGTAGACGTCCTTGCTGCCGTTGGGCAGCGAGTCGGACATCTCGACGAAGGCGGTGTTGATCGAGTCCTCCATCGCGGTGAGGCTGCTGACGGAGCCATAGCTGTGGCCATTCGGGTCGGCGGCGCTCTGCCCGGAGTTGCGTACGGGCAGGCCGTTGAAGTCCTTGGGGCTGTTGCCGTCCCAGCTGTCCTTGAGCGAGTAGCCGGCCTTCAGAGCCGCTGCCATGGTGAACGCCTTCATCGTCGAGCCGGCCATGGTGGAGCTGCTCGAGGCCCAGTTGATCTGGGAGTCCAGGTAGTCCTGGCCGCCGTAGAAGCCGCGCAGGGCGCCGGTCTTCACGTCAACGGTGGCCGCACCGACGTGGAGCTCGTCGGAGACGTCGCCCTCGACGTAGGCCTTCTTGTCGTCAGGACGTACGTCGGTGACCGCGTCCTCGGCGGTCTTCATCGTCTTCTTGGTCAGCGTGGTGGTGATCCGGAGGCCGCCGCCGTTGATCTCGTCCTCGGTGACCAGCGGGTTGCCCTGCTCGTCCTTGAGCTTGAGGAGCTCGTCGCGGACCAGCTTGAGCGCGTGCCCCTTCTGGCCGCCGTAGCGGCTGTCGGAGCGCGGCTTCTTGAACTTCGGCAGCGAGGCCTTGGCCTTCTCGCCCTCGGCTGCGTCGACCATGTCCAGCTTGACCATCGAGTTGATGACGTAGCGGTAGCGGCCCTCCAGGTCGGCCACCGACTCCTCGCCGTTGCTCGGGTCGAGGTCGTTGGGGTCGTTGAGGATCGCGGCCAGCGCGGCGGCCTCCTGGAGGGAGAGCTTCGCGGCCGGCTTGTCGAAGTAGGCGTTCGACGCGGCCTCGATGCCGTAGGCGCCGCGGCCGAAGTAGATGGTGTTGAGGTAGCCGGCGAGGATGTCCTCCTTGGACTTCTGCCGGCTGATCTTCAGCGAGATGACCGCTTCCTTCACCTTGCGGGTGTAGGTGCGCTCCTGGGTGAGGTAGAGGTTCTTGACGTACTGCTGGGTGATCGTCGAGGCGCCGGACTGGGTGCCGCCGGTGTTGTTGTTGACCACCGCGCGCAGGATGCCCTTGACGTCGATGCCGCTGTTGGTCCAGAACGTGCGGTCCTCCGCGGCGACCGCGGCGTCCTTCATCAGCTGCGGGATCTCGTCGTAGGGCAGCGAATCGCGGTCCTGGGAGTCGGCGATGTAACGCCCGAGCTCCTCCTCGCCGCCGCGGTAGTAGACGAAGGAGGTCTCCTTCTCGTACGCGGCGTTGGCGTTGGGGATCGAGATGGCGTTGTAGGCCACGATGACGCCCAAGGCGCCGATCAGCACGCCCACCAGAATCACCGTGAGGAAGGCCTTCAGGACCTTCCTTCCCCGCTTCTTCTTCGGTGTCGGCGTGGGTGTGTAAGGCGGATTGCCCTGCCAGCTCAAGATGTCCCCTCCCGCGGTCACAAACGTTCCTAGAGTACGGCGGGCGCCCAGGCCCGACGCGATCGTCGCCTTCGTGTCCAGGACGTTTCAGCGGCGTCTCAGGTTGCCTGTGAGATGGCGGCGGGCCTCCGACCTGGGCCGGCGATGCCGTGTCTGCCCAGGTCAGAGGCCCGTTGCGGAGAACTCAGACCAGGAAGTAGAAGGTGCTGTAGTGGTCGGGTGTGAAGTAGACGTCACCCGTTGTGGTGTCGACCACGAGCCGGTAGGCCTGGCGCTGCGCACCGCACTCGCGCGGGGTCACGTCGAACTCGAGGTAGGCGTGGCCCGAGGGCAGCTCGCCCTCGTAGTTGTTGTAGGTGCCACCGGAGAAGTTGCAGGTGCCGGTCGGCGGCCAGTCGTGCCAGCCACGGTTGGACGGGTAACCCAGCGAGGCCCACACCTCGTTGGAGTCGAGGGCCTCGGCGCAGCCCTTGTGGGTGCAGCTCTCGACCCAGTCGGCCTGGGCGGCGGGGGCGAGCGCGACGCTCCCCCCGAGCAGGCTGGTGGTGGCGACGAGGGCTGCGAGGAGCAGCTTGAGCATCGTGAGCACGGAGCGGTTCTTCCCGGACATGAATCCTCCAGTGTGTGCGTTACGGACGGTTGGTAATTCTGCTACCTGAGGCGTCCGGATGGGGGCTCCGAAGGTCACGAACCGGTGAACTCTGGGGTGTGGGCGCGTCTTCAGACGAGGCCCGCCTCGCGGGCGAAGATCGCCGCCTGGACCCGCGAGGCGACGCCGAGCTTCGTCAGGACACGGGAGACATGGGTCTTCGTGGTCGCCTCGGAGATCACCAGCCGCCCGGCGATCTCGGCGTTGGACAGGCCCTGTCCCAGGGCAGCGAGCACCTCCCTCTCCCGGGGTGTGAGGTCGGCGGGAAGCGGTACGCCGGGCGTGGTCGCCGGGTCTGATCGGTCCGGCGCACCGGCGAGCTCGGCGAGCACCCGGCGGGTCACCTCGGGAGCGACCACGCCGTCGCCCGCGGCGACGTGCCGGACCGCGTCGACCAGGTCGGACGCCTCCGCCGACTTGAGTAGGAACCCGGCCGCGCCGGCGCGGAGGGCACCGAAGACGTACTCGTCCAGGTCGAAGGTCGTGAGCACTAGTACGTCGGCGAGCCCCTCCTCCACGACCTGGCGGGTAGCGGTCACGCCGTCGGTGCCGGGCATGCGTACGTCCATCAGCACGACGTCGGGGCGCAGCGCTCGCGCGTTGGCGACCGCGGTCGCTCCGTCGGCGGCCTCCCCCACCACCTCGATGTCACCGGCGGTGGCCAGCAGCATGCGCAGACCCGCGCGGATGGCGGCGTGATCGTCGGCGAGCAGGACGCGGATCATGCGTTTCCTTCCCGTGTGCCACCGGTGGCGTAAGCGGGCAGCGGCAGGACCGCCCGGACCCGCCAGCCGGGCCCGTCGGGGCCGGCCTCGAAGGTGCCGCCGAGGGCCTCGGCGCGTTCGCGCATCGACACCAGCCCGGTGCCGGTGCCGGGCTCCGCTGCCGGCTCCTGCGCGCCACCGGCGTCGGTCACCTCGACCTCGAGGGTGTCTTGGGGGATCAGGCGCAGGTGGGTCGTGCCGCCACCGTGCTTGAGCACATTGGTGAGGGACTCGCGCACGATCCGGTAGACGGCGTGGTCGACGGCGACCGGCAGCGCGAGGTCGGCACCGTCGAGAAGCCCGCCGGGATCGTCGATCCGCAGCGGCAGGCCGGCCAGCCGCGCCTGCTCCAGGACGGGGCCGAGGTTGGCGGCGCGGGATGCGGCGGTGAGGTCCTCGGCGTCGCCGGGCCCGCCGTCGGAGCGCAGGACACGGATCATCGCGCGCATGTCGTCCAGCGAGGCCAGGCTCTCCGCACGCACCGACCGCAGCGCCGCCCGGTCTCGCTCCGGGTCGTGCTCACCGGCCAGCGCCGCACCCGAGGTCAGCGCGATGGCGGACAGGTGGGAGGCGACGACGTCGTGCAGGTCCCGGGCCACGGCGGAGCGCTCGGCGCGGACCGCGTCGTGCCGCTCCGCGTCGGCCAGGCGCAGCAGCGCGGCGCTGCGTTCGCGCTCGAGCCGGGCCCTGTCGTCGGCCGCGTCGGCGAGCTCGCTGCCCTGGCGTACGTTGCTGCCCCACCACATCGGGGTGACGACGAGCGCCACGAGAGTGAGGGCGAGCACGGCGGGGGTACGTGGGTCGGAGGTGGCCGCGGCGGAGGCGATGACGGCGGCTCCGATGGCCATCGCGACGGCAACCGTCGCGACGCGCCGCGCGACCGGCGAGCCGTGCAGCTGGCCGGCGAAGAGGGCGTCCCAGAGCACCACCACCATCGCGACGCTGCCCCCGATCAGCAGGTCCGCCCCGAAGCAGAGGGCGACGACGGTCTGCACCGCGAGCGGCCGACGCCGCTTGAGCACGAGCGCCCCCGCCGCGAGGGCGAGCGGGACGAGGTGCCACCAGGTCGCCACGCTGTCCGCGTCGATGCCGAAGGGGTGCAGGCCGCGTACGCCTCCGACCTGGCCCAGCGCGTGCAGCGCGAGGCCGGCGGCGAGGACGACCACGGCATCGAGCCAGGCCAGCCGGCGGTCCGCGGCGCGAAGGCTCGTGCCACCGCCGAGAAGCGCCGCCGGCAGCTGCTGCAGCAGGGTCGGGCGGTCCACGACACCATCTCAGCACGTACGCCGCCTCCCCGGGGTCATCCGAAGGATGTATCCCCGCGCCGAAGGATCACCGGTTCGACCGACGCGCGCGAGGCCGGCCGCACGCGAGCCTCGGGGCATGGACATCGATCTCGGCCCGCTGACCGGCGACCTCGGCGGCACGGCGACGTACGTCGCACTCGCGGTGCTGGCGCTGATCGACTCGACCAGCTTCGGCACCCTGCTGATCCCGGTGTGGCTCCTGATGGCGCCGGGACGGGTGCGGCCCGGACGGATCCTGGTCTACCTGGGTGCGCTCGCCGGTTTCTACGCCTTGCTCGGCATCGCGATCCTGCTGGGTGGCTCGGCCATGGCAGACGTGCTCTCCGGGCTGCGCGACTCGCGTCCGTTCCTGTGGGCGCAGCTGCTCGTGGGGGTCGGTCTGTTCGCGTGGAGCTTCAAGCTGGACCCGCCCGGGTCGGACAGGCAACGGACCGACTCCCGCCAACCCCCGAGCCGCCTGCGCCGCTGGCGCGAGCGAGCGGTCGCCTCGGAGTCCGGCTCGGCCTCGGCACTGGCCGCACTGGCGGTGCTGGCCGGGCTGGTCGAGGCCGCGTCGATGCTCCCCTACCTCGCCGCGATCGGGGTGATCGGGACCCAGGGACCGGACTGGCCGGTCTCAGGACTGTGGGTGCTCGGCTACTGCGTGGTGATGATCGCTCCGGCGCTCCTGCTCACCGCCGTGCGCGTCTTCGCCGCTCCCCTGGTGGCACGGCCGCTGGCCCTTCTCGACGGCTGGCTGGTCAAGCACGCGGCGAGCGCGACGGCCTGGGCGGTGGGCATCGTCGGGTTCCTGCTCGCCCGGGCAGCGCTCGGGCCCCTCTTCGGCTGAGCCCCTCACTCCCAGCCGCAGTAGCCGGGCAGGAAGTCGTAGAGGGCACGCTTGTGCGCCTTGTCGAGCGGGAGGAAGTAGCTGGCGCCCTTAGGCACGTCGGGACCGCCGACGTGGACCCGGAAGAGGCTGCCGACCTTGTCGTCGGCCAGGGCGTGCGGGTCGCACCGGGCGGGCAGGGCCCGCAGCTCGAGCGTGGTCGGCTCGCCCGTCATCGGGTGCGGGGCCGACCTCGGCCAGGTGGGTGTCTCGGCGGCGAGCTGGAAGAGCACCGTGCCCTCCCAGCCGTCGAAGGTGACGTCCGGGAGGGCCTGGGTCGGGGTGAAGGTGACCGGGAGGACGAAGACGCTCTGTCTGCCCGCGCCCTCGACCCGGGGCTCGCCCACGGTGATGTCGGCGGCCTCGGTCAGGGTGCGCTCGGCGCAGTCGCGGTCGAGGAGGCGGTCGATGTTGGCGTATCTGTCCTCGGCGGTGCCGGTGCTGGTGCGCCACTCCCCCGCGTCGTCCCCGGCCTCGCCGGTCTCGCGCCAGGTGATGGTCAGGTCGGCGTCGCCGCCCTCGCCGCACTTTCCGCGGGGCATGTCGAAGTCGAAGTCCATCTCGGGGTCGACCGGTTCCGAGCCCGTCCATCGGGCCCGGAACCGGTCGCTGCTCACCTCGAGGTGCGAGACCTCGATCGAGGAGCCGGTGTCGTTGACGAGGCGTACGAACGCCTCACCAGTGTTGCGCTGGAGCCGGGTCTGGTCGACGTAGGCCGTCAGCCCCTCGGGCCAGGCCGTCTCCCGCGGCTCGCTGGTGCCGCAGGCAGCCGGCAGCGACCCGATCAGGAGACCCGCGGCCAGCGCGGCGATTCGGCGCACTGCCGCAGGCTAGCGGAGTCAGCACCTGCTCACGCTCCCTTCGTGAAGGTCCACGCCCCGGAGCCGATCCGGTAGGAGGTGATGCCGTTCTCGGTGCCGAGACGCTCCGGGGCGGCTCCGCCGGGCCCGGTGGCCAGGTAGGAGCCTGCGGGGAGGCGTACGACCGCGGTGACGTTGACCGGGACGGTGGCGCGGAGGGCGAGGGCGCCGGAGTCGCTGCGGGTCCAGGCGGAGGCGACGCGCCCGCGCTGGGTGACCACGGAACCCTTGGCGTGGGTCAGGCCGGTGGCCGGCACGCTCAGCTCGACCTCGGCGGCGCCGGGGGCGGTGGTGCGGATGCCGAGCACCGACTCGGTGACGTCGACGATGCCGCGCGAGCCCCAGCCGTGAGAGGCGCTGTTGGCCGAGCCGCTCAGCTCCCACGCCTCGGGCGTGAAGGTGCCGCCGTCGGCGAGCCAGCCGGCCCAGCCGTAGTCGTCCTCGTCGGTCAGCAGGTCGAGGACACCTGCGCCGGCCCCGGCATCGGCGAGGGCCTCGAGCAGCACGTGGGCGGTCATCGGGCCCTGCTTCATCCCCTGGGAGGCGATCTGCTCACCCAGCGCGGCGACGTCCTGCTGCGGGGCGACGCCGAAGGCGATGGCGTACGAGGTCGCGTGCTGGCCGGCGTGGGCGGACTGGGTGCCGTCGGCGAGCAGGCCGTCGACGTAGGTGCCGTCGGCCTTCCGCAGGGTCTGGTTCATCCGTGCCGCGAGCCCGTCGGCGTCGGAGCGGAGGGCTGCCACCTCCGCGGCGGGACGGTCCAGCTCCTCGCCGACCAGCGCGACCTTGCGGAGCACGTCGACGCCGAGCGCGTTGACCGTGGTCCGGGCAGCGGTGGTCATGTCGTAGCCGAAGCGGCCGTGGGCGGGCCAGTCGACGATGCCGTAGAGGTACTGGCCGGAGCCTCCGGACAGGTTGGTGACCAGGCCCTGGGTGGGACCGCTGGTGGCGATGTGGCGGCGGATGTAGCCGGCGGTGGCGGTCAGGTTGTCGTAGGCGTCCTCGAGCACGGCCTTGTCGCCGGTCTCGAGGTAGTAGCGCCAGATCCAGTCGGGGACGACCTCGGTGAAGTCGGGGATGTCCCGCTTGCCGTCGCCGTTGGGGTAGACCGCGTTGTAGCGGCCCGCGTCGTTGCCGGTGGTCCAGTAGCGCTCCTGGCTGAGCAGGAACTCCCGGATCGCCTGGCGGGACGCGACCCGCTCGCGCTGGGAGGACATCAGGCCGATCGAGATGTTGGCGGTGTCGTGCAGGAACTGGCCCTGCTCGCGCGTCGGGGTGTCGACGAAGGTCTCCTGGACGGAGTAGCGCAGCGAGCGGTCCATCAGGTCCCAGACGTCGTCGAGGGTGGCGTCCGAGCTCTCGAAGGTGGCGGCGCCGTCCTCGTCGTAGGCGGTGTGGACGACCGTCGCGGTCACGTCCTCGGCGGTGATCTCCTCGCCGGCACCGGGGACCTCGAGGTAGCGGAAGCCCAGGTGGCCGACCGCCTGGTAGTCCTGCGCACCCGCGGCCTGGGTGTAGGGGAAGGACATGTTCGTGCTCTGCGTCGAGAGGCCCGTGGTCGAGACCCGGCCGGTGTCGGCGAGCTCGTAGCCGGCCCGGATCGGGACCTGTCGGCCGGCCACGCCGTTCTCGAAGTGCACGCCCGGTCGGGCCGGGATGATCTTGCCGAAGTCGGCGACGGGGGTGCCGTCAGCGGCCCGCAGGATCCGCTCGGGGTGCACGAGCGTCTCCTCGAGCCGGGTCTGCTGGCCCTCGAGGTGGGTGAACGGCGCCACCGGATGCCGTCCGAGGACCACCGCGTCGGACCATGCCGCGTCGTCATAGCCTCGCGCGGTCCAGTCGCCGATCGCCCGGGCGGCCTGGCCGTCGAGGTGCTCGATCCACAGGCCCTCGCCGTTGCGGGTGCCGACGGTGACGTACGGACCGCGGCGGACCTTCCAGGAGCCGTCGGTGACGATCGTGGCCGTCTGGCCGTCGGCGTAGGTGAGCTCGAGCTTCAGGAGTACGCCGGGGATGCCCGCGGCGCGGCCCTGACCACCGCTGAACCAGTGCAGCTTGACGCCGAGGGCGAGGGTCTCGCCGGGCGTGACCAGGTCGGTGACGTCCGCGGCCTGGTAGTAGCCCTCGCTCGGGTAGCCGAAGTTGCTCATCCGGTCGGCCTGCTCCCCGCCGAGATAGAGCTCGGCGGTGTGGCTGGCGGCGAGGTAGCTGCGGGCACGCACGATCTTGCCCTCGGGGACCTCGACCTCGGTGCGGGCCAGAGTCCACTCGTCGCGTTCCTGGGCGGGGTTGTCGGCGGTGCCGGTTGGTCGCCGGATCCAGCTGGCGCCGGCCCAGTCGGTGTCGTCGAGACCGGTCTCGAACGCCGCGTCGGACGACCAGCGTGACGGCTGCTTGCGACGGTCCCAGGTCTTGACCCGCCAGGTGTAGCGGCTGCCGGGCTCGAGCCTCTCGCCGGCGTAGTCGATGTAGGACTGCTGCGCGGAGGACACCTTGTCGGAGTCCCAGACGATGTCGCCGGCGGCGTCACGTACCTCGATCTTGTAGGCGCTCTGCACCTCGTTGGGGTCGCGGTCCTGGGGCAGCCAGCCGAATCGTGGGGTCAGATCGGTGTTGAGGGGGCGGCTGAGGTCGTCGACGGTCAGGCCGACGGGCCGGTCGGGCGCCGTGTTGCCCGCGGCCGCCCCTGATGGGGAGGCAGCGGCCGAGAGGCTGGTGGCGACGAGGGCACTGGTGACGATCGCGGCCAGACGGAGCTTCATGGGTCCTCCGAGCGAGTTGATACGTTCTGCGACCGGGTCCGGCCGCAGCCTTCAGGTTCAGCAGACGGCGCGAAGCCGTTCGAGCTCCGGGCTCTGGCCCGAGCTCGTGCTGAGCACGTGGCAGCCGGAGGGCACGCCCTGGACCACCAGGTAGTCGCCCTCACGGGTCGCGGGCACCGGGCGCCCGTCGAGGAACACGCGGTCTCCGGACGTCGACGGCACGAAGACCTCGGCCCGGGAGTTGCCCGGGACGCTCACGCCGACGTCGGTGCCGCGCGCGGTCGTGGCGTACGCCGCACCGATACGGCCGCGCAGCGTGGGGAGCGTGACATGCGCCCAGGGGACGCCGCCGGGCTGTGGCCGGACGCGGAACTCCTCGTATCCGGGCACCAGCGGCTCGATGCCGAACATGCCCTGCGGCACGTTGTAGGCCGGTGAGGCCGCCCAGGGGTGCGACCACGTCATGTTGGACTTCAGCGAGGTGTCCCAGGCCTCGGCGGTGGCGCCGGCTCCCTTGGCGATCATGTTGAGCCAGCTGCGGAGCCCCGTGCTCGTCAGCAGCTGGTGCGCGACGTCGCCGCGGTCACCGTCGTAGAGGGCCTCCAGGACGAAGGCGGCACAGTAGACGCTGCACGCCATGCCCCGGGTGCCGATGTAGTCCGCGGCGCGTTGCGCGACCTCGCCCTGGGCGAGCCCGAACGCGGTGGCGAAGACGCTCGCCTGGAGCGCCCAGTGCTGGATCGGGGTGCCGTCGGCGTTCAGACCGTCTCGGAAGGCGCCCGTGGCCGGGTCCCACAGCCGCTCGTTGGCCGCGTTCCGGAGGCGGTCGGCGATGGCGGTGTACGTCGCCGCGTCCTTGTCGTGGCCCAGTGCCGTCGCGATCTCCGCCATGTCGCGGAACGACCGGTGGCCGATCGCGTTGATGACCGTGTTGTAGGGGCGGAAGACATAGCCGTCGCGCTCCGAGGCCGGCCAGTCGACGATGTCGCAGTCGGTGCAGGTGCCGCCGGTCAGGCCGGTGTCCTTGCGGATGAGGCCTGTCGACTGCTCGACCCACTCCAGAGGCAGCTTCTCCTGCAGGGCGGTGTAGTTGCGGGCCAGGGCCTCGGTGTCACCGGTCTGCTGCCACGAGTCGTGGAAGGCCAGGATCGTGTACATCGGCCACTCGGTCGGCCACGTCCTGCGGGTGAGCAGGTAGTCCAGGGAGTAGTTGCCCAGGGTCGGGTCGCTGGAGACGAAGAAGTTGGCCATCATCTGCAGGTAGCTGTCGGCCTCGTAGGCACCGCGTTCGCGGCTCCAGGAGTCGACGTAGAGGTCGTGGTTGGTGGCCTCGATCGTGTTGCGCGAGAGTGCCCACACGCGGTCGAGGTCGTCGTCGGCGGAGTCGAAGACCGCCTCGTCGGTGTCGAAGGGGTAGATCTGGGCGAGGGCGGGGAAGTCCTCGGCCCCCAGCCCCGTCGGGGCACCGACGACCTCGGCGTAGCGGAAGACCCGCATGCCCCAGGTCTCCAGGTGCTGCTGGCCTGCACGCAGCGTCCACCGGTCCTGGTAGGTGTTGCCGGTGCGCATGGCGTACCGCACCGTCTGGGGCGCGGAGAGCTCCTCGCCGAACCGGAGGTCGAGCACCTGGCCGGCGGTGCCGTCCAGATCCAGGGAGAGACCGCCGATCCAGGTACGTCCGTAGTCGATGAAGTAGTGGCCGGGCGCCTTCTCCACCACGCTGACCGGCTTCCTCAGCTGTTGCTCCACCTTCGCGGTGGGGGCGGCGCGGAGGTCGCCGAAGGCCGGGCGCGCCGCGGCGTCGCTCCAGCCGGAGTCGTCGAAGCCCGGCTCGGCGAAGCCCTCGGGCCACTGGGCCGACTGCAGGTTCTCCTTCGGCGCCGAGAAGAACGAGGTCCCGATGCTGCCTGCTGCGGGGAAGACCTTCGCGCCCGCCAGGGCCCGCCACCGGGGACCGCTCACCACCACGTCACGGGTGCCGTCGGCGTACTCGACGACGAGCCGGCCGAGGAAGCGCCGGTCACTGCTCGTCCAGCCGAGCACCCCGATCGCGTTGTCGGCTCCCGGCCGGAGCGCGGCGGTCACGTCGAAGCCGTCGTAGCGGGCCTCGCCGCGGATCGGCTGCGTCGGGCCGAGGCCGACGAACCGGCCGTTGAGCCATGCCTTGTAGACGTACTGCCGGCCCGGTGCGGTCGAGGATGCGGTCGCGTAGAGGGTGGCGGCTGCGATCGGCTTGTCGGGCAGGGTGAACTCGTGCCGGAGGAAGGCCCAGTCCTGCGACTCGACGCCGTAGACGCAGTTGGCGTTGGTGCCGACCTCGAGCCAGCCGCCGGCCACGGCGCCACAGGCGAAGTCGCTGCCGGCGGAGAAGTCGGTGGCGTAGAGGACCTCGCCGGAGGACGAGGTGACGCTCAGGTCGTCCCACGCGTTGCGCTCGGATCCACCGGTGCGGAAGCCGACCGTGCCGGCGGCGAAGTCGGTGAGGGTGCGGGTGTCGACGAGGGTGTCATCGAGCCAGGTGCGGATGGTCGAGCCCTCGGCCTGGATACGCAGCCGGTAGGACGTCCCGCGGACGAGCGGCGCGGGCAGCGGCACCGAGTCCAGCTGGGTGAAGGTCCCGCCGACGCGCTTGTGAGGAGCGAAGGTGTTCACCCCGTCGCCACGGAACTGCCACATGTAGTAGTTGTTCGTGTCCTGGGCGCGGAAGGCGATGGTGGCGTTCTGGGACGTGATCCGGAAGGTCGTGTCGATGGTGACGTCGCCCCAGCTGGTCGCACGCCCGGGGGTGAGCCAGATCGGCTGGGCCTGGCCCCACTCCTGGCCGGGGCCGGTGGTGAAGGTAGAGATCTTCGACCAGTCGGAGCCCTTCCCGGCCCCGTCCCATGTGCGTACGCGCCATCGATAGGTCTGCTCGGGCTCGAGCCTCGGACCGGCGTACGGCACGTTGGTGCTCGCCGAGGACGTGACACGGCCGGAGTCCCAGACACCGGCCGCGCCGATGCCCTCGCTGATCCGGGAGACCTGCACGCGGTAGGCGCTCTGCTCGGCGAAGGGAACCTGCCAGGCCAGCAGCGGCGAGCCGAGATCCTCCACGTCGCGCGGTGAGGACAGCTGCGAGACGGTGAGGTGGGTGGCTGCCGCGCCGTCGACGGCGACGGCCGGGACCGGTGCCGAGACGGCGAGAACGCTGATGACGATCGCGGCCAGGCGGAGCTTCATGGGGGTCCTCCGGAGCGTGATTGATACGTTTCACTGCTCCCCGGAGACTATGACGCCCATCACACCCAAGGGAAGGCTGATGGCCGGATCCGGTCAATCCGCCGAGACGTCGGTTTTCTGACGCCGAAGCGGCGATTATCGAGCGCGAGTGGTCTATTTCCGCTGGCAGTCCTCCTACGCAGAATCGACTCCTCGACGTCATTAATCGACGCGTCGCGGCCAAGAACTGACGCTTCGGCGTCAGGAAGTGACCTTTCGGGGTGCGACGACCAGGACGTGGAGGGTGCGGGGGCCGTGGACGCCTTCGACGCGGTCCAGCTCGATGTCGCTGGTGGCCGAGGGGCCGCTGATCCAGGTCTGGGGGCGGGCGGGGTCCAGGAGCGCGACGGCGTCGGGGACGTCGGGGACGACCTGGTCCTCGCGGACGACGCAGATGTGGGTGTCGGGGACCAGCGAGATGGCTCGGCGACCCTGGTCGGGGGCATGGTCGAGGACGATCGTGCCGGTCTCGGCGATGCCGACCCGAGCCTCGGTGACGACCGCTGCGATCCGGTCCAGCTCCGCGGCGGTGAGGCTGCCGTCGTCGACGATGGCGTCGGGGACATGGACCGACAGCCCCGGCGGGACGACCACCTGGCCGGCGGGCAGGGCCGCGGTGATGCGGCCCGGGAGCTCCTCGACACTGCAGCGCTCGACCACGGCACGATAGTCGGCCACGCGCTCGGCGAAGAGGTCCACGACCTCGGGGGTGGCGACGGGCGCGAGGTCTCTCGGTGCCGACGGTGGGGCGGGTTCGACCGCCGAGCCGGCCAGTGCCTCGCGAACCCGGGCGAGGATCTCGGTGCGTGCCTCGGTCATGCGTCTTCCTTCCGTCCGCCGTTCGTCCGTTGCCACCAGGCCCGGAAGCTCTCCCCCGGCGCGTCGGGCAGGTCGCGGGCGCCGGTCCAGGCGGCAGGTCCGAAGCGGCGCGCGAAGCGCATCCCGAGACCGGTGAGGTGCTCGAGGGCCGAGAGGCGGCGCGAGCGCCCCAGGACGTACGCCGCACCCTTCATCGCCACGGCCTCCGGCTTCGGCACGCCCTGCCGGTGGGCGTCGACCACCTGAGCGCGCTGGTCGACCAGCACGGAGGGGATGTCGATGCGTACCGGACAGACCTCGAAGCAGGCGCCGCACAGCGAGGAGGCGTAGGGCAGCGAGTCGATCTGGTCGTCGTGCCCGACCCCCTTGAGCAGCGGGTTGAGGATGGCGCCGATCGGACCGGGGTAGACCGAGCCGTACGCATGGCCGCCGGTGCGCTCGTAGACCGGGCACACGTTGAGGCAGGCCGAGCAGCGGATGCAGCGCAGCGCCTGTCGCCCGACCTCGTCGGCCAGGGCACGGGTACGGCCGTTGTCGAGCAGCACCACGTGCACCTCCTGCGGACCGTCGCCGGGGGTGACGCCGGACCACACCGAGGTGTAGGGGTTCATCCGCTCGCCGGTCGAGGACCTCGGCAGGAGCCGGAGCATCGGGTCGAGATCCTCCCAGCGGGAGACGACCTTCTCGATGCCGACCACCGAGACCAGCACCTCAGGCAGGGTCAGGCACATCCGGCCGTTGCCCTCCGACTCGACCACGACCAGGGTGCCGGTCTCGGCGACGGCGAAGTTGGCACCGGAGACCCCGACCCTGGCACGCAGGAACTTCTCGCGCAGGTGCGCGCGGGCGGCGGCGGCGAGGACGGCCGGCTCGTCGGTCAGGTCGTCGGGCGCCGGGCGGCCCGCGGCCGCCATCTTCGACCGGAAGATCTCGCGGATCTCGGCCCGGTTGCGGTGGATGGCCGGCACCAGGATGTGGCTCGGCAGGTCGTCGCCCAGCTGCACGATCAGCTCGGCCAGGTCGGTCTCCCAGGCCGCGATGCCCTCCTCGGCGAGCGCCTCGTTGAGACCGATCTCCTGGGTCACCATCGACTTGACCTTCACGACCTCCTCGGCGGCGTGCGCCTTCGCGATGCCCGCGACGATCGCGTTGGCCTCGGCGGCGTCACGGGCCCAGTGGACGGTAGCGCCGTTGGCGGTGAGGGTCTCCTCGAGGCGTACGAGCTGGGTGTCGAGGTCGAGCAGCGCACGCTCCTTGACCGCGGCACCGGTCAGGCGCAGCTCCTCCCAGTCGGGGACCTCGGCGACGACCTTGGCCCGCTTGGCGCGGATCGTGCCGGTCGCATGGGCGAGGTTGTGGCGCAGCTGGGAGTCGGCGAGGGCCTCGCGCGCGGCGGTCGGGAACGCCGGCATACCGACGAAGGTGCCACTCATCGGAGCGTCTCCTCGATCGAGCGTGCCTCGGTCGAGGCGAGGATCTCGGCGAGATGGACGGTGCGTACGCCCGAGCGCTGCCGGGAGAGCACGCCGCCGATGTGGGTCAGGCAGGAGTTGTCGCCGGCGACCACGATCTCGGCGCCGGTCTCGCGGATGTGGCGGGCCTTGTCAGCACCCATCGCGACCGAGGTGTCGGCGTTCTTGACCGCGAAGGTGCCGCCGAAGCCGCAGCACTGGTCGGCACCGGGGAGATCGACGAGGCGGATCCCGCGGACCGCCTCCAGCAGCCGCCGCGGCCGGTCCCCCACGCCCAGCATCCGCAGGGAGTGGCAGGTCGGGTGGTAGGTCACCCGGTGCGGGTAGTAGGCGCCGACGTCGGTCACGCCGAGCACGTCGACGAGGAACTCGGAGAGCTCATAGACCTTCGGGGCCACCTCGGCGACGGCCCGCTCCAGGGCCTCGTCGCCGGAGCGGCGGGCCACGATCGAGTGCTGGTGTCGCGCCGAGCCCGCGCACGACCCCGACGGCGTGACGACGGCGTCGTAGCCGGCGAAGGCGTCCACGAACGTACGCACCACCGGGACCGCCTCGTCCAGATAGCCGGTGTTGACCATCGGCTGCCCGCAGCACGTCTGCGCCTGCGGGAAGTCGACCTCGACCCCCAGCCTGCGCAGGAGGCGTACGACGGCCTTTCCTGTGCTCGGGTAGAGCGCGTCGTTGATGCACGTGACCATCAGCGCGACTCGCATCCGGCTACCTCCTTCGTGTGTCGTGCCCATCAGATCAGTCCAGCATCGATCAGTTCTCAGATGAGGCCGGTGCGTACAGCCTGCACGACCGCCTCCACGCTCGTCCCCGCTCCCAGCGAATCCGCGGCCGCCCGGAGACGGCGCCGCACGGTGCGCTCGGAGATGCCGAGCGCCCGCGCGATCCGCTCGATCGTGTAGCCCCGCGCGAACAACGCCAGCACCTCCACCTCGTCCGCGGGAAGATCGGTCGAAGGGGAAGGACGTACGCCGCCCGAGGCCACCACGGTTCACTCCTGTCTCAGCATGACGCTGCTCATCGGAAGGACTGTCAGCCGGGGTCGCGGCCGCGACACGGCGCTCACCCGGCCACCACCTTCTCGACGTAGGGCACCAGGCGCACCGGTCCGGCGAGCCCGTAGCTCTGCCTGGTCGCCACGCCGTAGACCGACGGGGTGACGGTGCGCAGCCGGTTGAGCAGCGTCGAGGCCACCTCGATCTCGATCGTGTTGGCGCCGGGGACCAGGGTGTGGCCCAGGTCGACGACCGGGTCCATCGGGTCGCACGGCGCCAGCAGCTCACCGTTGACCCGCACCCGGAAGGTGTCGTTGACCTCGCCGAGCTCCAGGTAGGCACCGTCCTGCTCGGTCCAGTCGGCGCCGAGGTCGACGCTCGTGCGGTAGCGGCCGATGCCGGAGACGTTCTCGAGGCCCGCGACCTTCGACCAGGACTGCGGCGAGGCGAGATCGCTGGTGACGACCTCCTTCGTCGTGGCGAGGTCCTGGGGGTCGGCCGGGTTCGCCGGCTTCCAGTCCTCCAGCGCGAGGGCCCAGGACTGCGGGGTCACCGGCTCGCGGACCCGGTCGACGGCGACCTTCACGGTCCGGCCGTCGGCCTTGGTGAGCTCGAAGGTGCCGGCGGTCGTCGTGCGCAACGCGACGTTGGCGCCCCGCGCCACCACGGCCTGGCCAGCGGTGGCGACGGGGAGAACAGAGCGGGCGACGCCCGCGCCCGGGGCCGCGAGTGCGACCACGGTGGACTGCCCGGGAACCAGGTCGACCCGCACCCGGACCCGGTCACCGGCACGCTCGTAGCCCGCGATCCGGACGACCTGACCCGTCCACGCGTCCAGCAGCCATGGCACCGCGGCTCGGTCGGTGGCGGTCAGCCAGACGTCCTGCTGCACCGGGTTGAGCCGCCGGTTCTCGGCGTGCCGGGCGTTGGCGAGGTAGTAGAGGTCGACCTTGCCGGTGACGCGTCGCACGTGCATCAGCGTGGAGTCGGCATGCTCGACGTCGCGTACGACACCGAGCGCGGCCAGCGCGTTGCCGACCTCGGCCTCGGGGACGGTGCGGGTGGTCGGCAGGGCTCCGATCTGGGCCATCAGCGAGCGGACCTCAGCGGTGGCCGCCTCGTCGTCGCGCCCGGCGACGGTGACCTGGGACCAGTCGCCGATCAGCACGATCGGCAGGCCCTTGCGGCCGAGCGCGAGCAGCCGCTTCGCGCCGGCGATCTCCATCGTGAACGCGTTGCTGCGCAACGAGTCGGGACCGACGACGACGGCCTTGTAGGCCGGCCCGTCGGGTGCCAGGCGGCCCTTCGCGACGTCGACGCCGTCGAGCGCGAGGAGCGAGGCGCTGACGAAGGAGTGCGACCAGCCGAGCTTGGTGCCGTTGTTGGTGATCCACTGCGGGCCGATGCCGGTCGAGGCCCAGCCCTTGTGACGCCAGAACGCGACGTCGTACTTGGGGGCGCCGGTCTGCAGCACCAGCTGGGTGCGGGCGAGGTAGGCGGCGATGCCGGGGATGTGCTGCCACTGCGGGGTGCGCGGCCCCCAGGCCTCCCCGAAGCCGATCGCGTTGTTGTAGTACGGCGAGAAGGCCGCGAAGCCCGGCCAGGTGACGTCGGGCGCCTTCGCGTACGGGAAGCCGTGGATCATCAGCTGGTTCACGCCGGCGACGAAGATGCTGTTGATCGTGAACAGCGCCTGGTTCTGGGCGGTCGGGCTGGTGCTGTTGGCGCCCCAGGTCGTGTTGTAGGCCGCGCCGTTGTAGCAGATCGCCTCGCAGGACAGGACCGTGTGGCCGGCGAGGTCGCGGCCGGCGGCCATCACCCGGTAATCGTCGAGGTTCTTGAACCCCAGGGACTCGGTCTCCGGTACGTCGACCACGGCCGCGTGCTGCATGGTGTCGGTCTCGAGGCCGTAGGGCTGGATCCGGATCCCCATGCCGAGCGTCTTCGCGAACTCCTGCATCGGGCGCAGGTGGTGGTCGCGGTAGAGGTCGGAGAGCACGATGTTGTAGTCGTCGCGGATCTCGTTGGTGCGCAGGTTGTCGGCGGTGGCGGGGTCGGCGGCCGCCATCGAGAACTGGTACTTCTCGTCCTTCTCCAGCACGAACGGCAGCCACGGCCGCAGGTCGTAGCCGTGCTTCGCCTCGAATTCCTCGAGGAGGTCTCGCGTCCAGATCGTCGCGTCGGTCTCGATCTCGAGGGAGTCCTCGAAGAGGTAGCCGCCCGCGGCCCGCAGCAGCGTACGCAGCTCGCCGTCGAGGACCCGGTCCTGCCACAGCTCGATGACCTTCTGGGCGCCACGGCTGCTGAAGTGGTCGACCACGTAGGCACGCGGCGAGGTGTGCGGGCCGGCCTCGGGCTCCTGGCCCGAGCCGCGTCGCCAGGTGGCGAGCAGGACCCAGGTGGCACCGGCCGGCTCGGCCGGCGCGGTCCAGGTGAGGTGCTCGCCCTCGACGCTCGCGCTGAGGTCGAGGTAGGAGGCCGGGTCGAGGATCGTGCTGGTGATGTTGTTGTTGCGGTCGCGTACGTAGCCGGTGACGCGGTGGGCCTGGACGGTCACCAGCTCTGCGCGGGTCACCGCCGATGCCGGCTCCACGACGGGCTCGGGGAGCGCGGCGTCGTACGACACCCCGGCACCGACCATCGCCTGTCCGTGCACCAGCTCGGTGCAGGCCGCGTCGTCGTCGGGCGTGATCGTCGGGACCGCGGCCGGCCAGGAGGGGCCGACCGTCAGGTCCACCCGTACGTCCCGTTTCGCCGCCTGCGCGAGCGCGGCCTTGACGCCGGCCACCCACGGGGCCGTCCCCCACCCGTGGGTCGCGACGTCGATGTCGATGTTGCGGGCCCGCAGGCTGTGGGTGACGTCGGCGACCTCCAGCACGCCGAAGCCGGCATCGGCGACCTGGTCGACCTCCCGCGCGATCTCGACCGGGTCGACCAGACCGTGCGGCCACCACCAGCGGAAGCCTGCGGCGGTGGCGGTTCCCGGCTTGCGGAACGCCTTGACGAAGGCGTCCGGGAGGCCGGCGGTGCCGGTCGCGGCCCCGGCAGGGGTCATGGCGGCGGTCGTGGTGACGCCGGCGGCGGCGGTGCCGAGGGTGGCGGCCGCGGTGCCGAAGAGCGCGCGGCGGCTGAGCCGGGCGTGGGAGAGGAAGTCGGTCATGGGGGTGCCTTCGGGGAGCAGGGTCAGGAGATGCGGGCCTCGGCGGCGGCCCAGTCGAGGCCGTCGCGCGGCTCGAAGCGGCGTACGTCGTAGGAACGGCGGACCAGGTCCCGCATCGCGGGCAGGTCAGGCAGGTCGGCCCCGAGAGCCCTGCCCTGGACCAGGACGTTGCCGAGTGCGGCTGCCTCGACCGGACCGGCGAGAACCGGCAGGCCGCAGGCGTCCGCGGTGAGCTGGCAGAGCAGCTCGTTCTGGGAGCCGCCGCCGACGACGTGGACGACCTCGGGAGAGGTGCCCGCGAGGGCGGCAGCGGTGCGGACGTGGCGTCGGTAGGCGACAGCGAGGCTGTCGAGGATGCAGCGGGTGATCGCGGCCGGCGAGTGCGGGATCGCCTGGTCGGACTCCGCGGCCAGCGCGGCGATCCGCTCCGGCATCGGGTCGGCCGATGTGCTCGGGAAGAGCAGCCGGGGGTCGTTGATGTCGACCACCGTACGCAGCGGCTCGAGCTCCGCCGCGCCCGCGAGCAGCGGGCGGAGCTCTGCGCCCTGGAGGCGCCGCTCGCCCCACGAGCGCAGCGACTCCGAGAGGACCCACAGGCCCATCACGTTCTTGAGGAAGCGGATGGTGCCGTCCACCCCGACCTCGTTGGTGAAGTCGGCGAGCCGGGCCTCCTCGGTCAACACCGGCCGGTCGAGCTCGAGGCCGACCAGCGACCAGGTGCCCGAGGAGATGTAGGCGAACTTCTTCGTGGTCGCCGGGACGCCGACGACCGCCGAGGCGGTGTCGTGCGAGCCCACCGCGACCACGGGTACGTCGGTGGTGACGCCCAGCTCGTCGGCGACATCGGGCAGCAGCGTGCCGAGGAGGGAGCCCGGGTCCCGAAGGGGCGGGAGGACCCCCTCGGGGATCCCGAGCTCCCGGCACAGGTCGAGCGCCCAGGCTCCCTGACGGACGTCGTAGAGCTGGGTGGTCGAGGCGTTGGTGCGCTCCGCGCCGATCGCACCGGTGAGCCAGTAGCCGAGCAGGTCCGGCAGCAGCAGCATCGTCTCGGCGGCGTCGAGGGCCGCGGTGCCGCGGGCTGCCACCAGCTGGTAGACCGTGTTGAACGGGAGCTGCTGGATGCCGGTGGTGCCGTAGAGCGTGGCCGCCCCGATCTGGGCGACGACCTTCTCCGCGATCCCCTCGACCCGGGCGTCCCGGTGGCTGAAGACCTGGCCGAGGAGCTGGCCGTCGTGGTCCAGCAGCCCGTGGTCGATGGCCCAGGAGTCGATGCCGATGCCGTGCAGCGGCCCGGTCCGGGCCACCTCGCGGATGCCGGTGAGCACCTCGCGATGGATGCCGAGCACGTCCCAGAAGAGCGAGCCACGAACGCGTACCGCCCCGTTGGGGAAACGGTGCCTCTGGTCGATCTCGACCCGGTCGCCACCGATCCGGCCGGACATGACCCGCCCGGAGGTGGCGCCCAGGTCGACCGCCGCGACCCTGACGTCGGGACTCATCGCAAGAACGCCGCCGCGACGCCCGCGTCGACGGGGACGTGCAGACCCGTGGTGTGGGTCAGGTCGGGGCCGCAGAGCACGAAGACGGCGTTGGCGATGTTTTCCGGGAGCACCTCGCGCTTGAGCAGGGTGCGCTGGGCGTAGAACTTGCCGAGCTCCTCCTCCTTGACCCCGTAGACCTCGGCCCGCTTGGCGCCCCAGCCGCCGGCGAAGATGCCGGATCCCTGGACCACGCCGTCGGGGTTGATGCCGTTGACCTTGATGCCGTGCTCACCGAGCTCGGCGGCCAGGAGGCGTACCTGGTGGGCCTGGTCGGCCTTCGCCGCGCCGTAGGCGACGTTGTTCGGCCCGGCGAAGAGCGAGTTCTTCGAGGAGATGTAGACGATGTCGCCGCCCATCTCCTGCTCGATCAGCACCTTGGCGGCGGCCTTGGAGACCAGGAACGAGCCCTTGGCCATCACGTCGTGCTGGAGGTCCCAGTCGCGCTCGGTGGTCTCCAGCAGCGACTTCGACAGCGACAGGCCGGCGTTGTTGACGACCAGGTCGACACCGCCGAAGGCGAGCACCGCGGCGTCGAACATCGCCTGCACCGCGGCCTCGTCGGAGACGTCGGCAGCAAGGCCCACGGCGACATCAGGGCCGCCGATCTCGGCCGCGGCGGCCTCGGCCTTGGCGAGGTCCAGGTCGGCGATCACGACGCAGGCACCCTCGGCGGCGAGCCGCTGGGCGGTCGCCTTGCCGATGCCGGAGGCGGCCCCGGTGACGAGCGCGACCCGGGTGGCGAGCGGCTTGGGTGCCGGCATCCGCTGGAGCTTGGCCTCCTCGAGCGCCCAGTACTCGATCCGGAACTTCTCCGACTCGTCGATCGGGGCGTACGTCGAGAGCCCCTCGGCACCGCGCATCACGTTGATCGCGTTGAGGTAGAACTCCCCCGCGACCCGTGCCGTCTGCTTGTTGCGGCCGAAGGAGAACATGCCGACGCCGGGGACCAGGACGATGAGCGGGTCCTTCCCGCGGATGGCGGGGCTGTCAGCGTCGGCGTGGCGGTCGTAGTAGGCCTGGTAGTCCTCGCGGTAGCCGACCGCGAGCTCCTTGAGGCGGGCGATGCTGTCCTCCACGGAGGCGTCGGCCGGGAGGTCGAGGACCAGCGGCTTGACCTTGGTGCGCAGGAAGTGGTCGGGGCACGAGGTGCCGAGCTCGGCCAGTCGGGGGTGCGCCTCGTGGGCCAGGAAGTCGAGGACGACCTGCGAGTCGTCGAAGTGGCCGACCATCGGCTGGTCCGCCGAGGCGATGCCCCGGATCGTGGGGGCGAGAGCCGCTGCCTTCGTACGCCGCTCCGCCTCGTCCAGGGGCGCGTAGTTCTCGAGCGCGGGGCCGAACGGCTCCGCCTTGCTGTGCTCTTCGATGTAGGCGGCCGCCGTGTCGATGATCCAGAGCGAGTTCTTCTCGGCCTCCTCCGACGTGTCGCCCCAGGCGGTGATGCCGTGGCCACCGAGGACGCAGCCGACCGCCTGCGGGTTCTCCGCCTTGATCTCGGCGATGTCGAGGCCGAGCTGGAAGCCGGGACGGCGCCACGGCACCCAGACCACCTGGTCACCGAAGATCGTGGTGGTCAGCGCCTCGCCGTCGGCGGCCGTCGCGATCGCGATGCCGGAGTCGGGGTGGAGGTGGTCGACGTGCTTGGCATCGACGAGGCCGTGCATCGCGGTGTCGATCGACGGCGCCGCGCCGCCCTTGCCGTGCAGGCAGTAGTCGAACGCGGCGACCATCTCGTCCTCACGCTCGACGCCGGGGTAGACGTCGACGAGCGCACGCATCCGGTCGAGCCGGAGCACCGCGAGGCCGCTCTCCTTCAGGGTGCCGAGGTCACCGCCGGAGCCCTTCACCCAGAGCAGCTCGACGTCCTGACCCGTCACCGGGTCGGTCGCGGTGCCCTTGGCGGAGGTGTTGCCGCCGGCGTAGTTGGTGTTCTTCGGATCCGCGCCGAGACGGTTCGAGCGCGCGATCAGGTCTTCTGCAGTGGTCATTGCTTCCCTTGTTTCTTGGTGTGGGGTCGCGTGGGGCCCGGGCGCTGTTCGTCTAGGTATGCAGCCGAGCAGTCACTTCCCACGCGGAGTTCCGCATGGGAAGTGACGGCTGGTCTGCGTACCTTGACGAACATTCAGCTCCAGCCCGCCTGGGTGCCGCCGACACGGGCGGCCTCGATCTGGTCCTGGTAGCCGCTGGCGAGGTAGGCGCGCATCGGGTCCGCGGGCAGGCCACGGCCCTCACGCCACTCGCCGAGGTCGGCGCGTACGTCGGTGTAGAAGGCGTCCATGAAGATCTCGTTGGCCAGGAGTACGTCGCCGTCCTCCTGCGCCTGGGCGAGAGCATCGGTGTCGAGGAGGAGCGCCCGTGCGGACATCTCCTGGACGTTGAGCACGGACCGGATCTGGCCCGGGATCTTCTTCTCGATGTTGTGGCACTGGTCGAGCATGAAGGCGACCCCGCCCTCCTCGACCGGCTTGAACCCGCCGCCGCGGACCACCTCGACGAGGATCCGGAAGAGCTGGAACGGGTCGGCCGCGCCGACGATCAGGTCGTCATCGGCGTAGAAGCGGCTGTTGAAGTCGAAGGAGCCGAGCTTCCCGAGCCGCAGCAACTGCATCACGATGAACTCGATGTTGGTGCCGGGCGCGTGGTGGCCGGTGTCGAGACACACGACGGCCCGCTCGCCGAGCGCGCTGACCTGGGCGAACGAGGTGCCCCAGTCGGGGACGTCGGTGTGGTAGAACGCCGGCTCGAAGAACTTGTACTCGAGCACCAGGCGCTGCTCCTCACCGAGGCGCTCGTAGATGGTCGCCAGCGACTCCGCGAGCCGGTCCTGACGGCCGCGCATGTCGGCCTGGCCCGGATAGTTGGACCCCTCGGCGAGCCAGATCTTCAGGTCGCGCGAGCCGGTCGCGTTCATCACCTCGATGCACTCGAAGTGGTGGTCGATCGCCTTCTGCCGGATCTTGGCGTCGGCATGGGTGAGCGCGCCGAGCTTGTAGTCGTCGTCCTGGAAGGTGTTGGAGTTGATCGTGCCGAGCGCGATCCCCTGGTCCTCGGCGTAGCCGCGCAGGGCCGCGTAGTCCTCGACCCTGTCCCACGGGATGTGCAGCGCGACGCTCGGCGCCAGGCCGGTGAAGCGGTGGACGGTGGCCGCGTCGGCGACCTTCTCCTCGGGGGTGCGCGGTGTGCCCGGGGTGCCGAAGACCTTGAACCGGGTCCCCGAGTTTCCGTAGGCCCACGAGGGGACCTCGATCTCGAGGGCGGCCAGGTCGCCCGAGATCTGGTCGAACGTCGTCATCGGAGAGCCTCTCTATGTGCGGTTGAAAGGTTTCAAAGCGCGCATCCGACGTTAGTGGCGCACGTCACTTGCGTCAAGAGCAGCGCGAACTTCGTTCCGTTTCAGTGCTCACCGCGAGAGGTCGGTTCCCGACCGCGAGAAGTCAGTTCTTGGCCGCGAGAAGTCAGTTCTTGGCCGCGGCCCCGTTTCGGCGCACAGGAATCGACGCCTCGAGGTCAGGAACTGACCTCTCGGCGTCGAGAACTGACTCCTCGGCGTCAGGGGGCGAGCTGGTCCTCGAGGTGGAAGACCTCCTCGAGGCGGAGGAAGCCCTCGTCGGGAGCGACACCGTCGAGGTCCTCGAAGAACTCCGCCATCTCCGCCTGCCAGCGGGCGTTGACCTCGGTGGCCGCCATCCCGGCCTGAGCAGCCTCGATGGACGGGGTCTCGACGTACCCGATGAGCAGGCCGTCGGGGCGCAGGAACAGGGAGTAGTTGTGCCACCCGGTCGCCGCGAGCGCCTGGAGCATGTCGGGCCAGACTGCCGCGTGGCGCCGCTTGTACTCCTCGATGCGATCGGGCCTGACCTGCAGCTGGAAGCAGACGCGCTCCATGACAACCTCCGATGAAACGATTTAGACACCGACGCTAGTGAGCATGTCCGACATCGGTCAATCCGGGTAGCGTCCCTCCTCGTCACAGCGCCGCCCACGGCCTATGCTGCGATTGAACGTTTCAGGAAGGAGCCCAGGTGGCGATCACCCCCGGCGCGGGTTCACCGCGCAGCGCCTCGGTCAAGGATGTCGCGGCCACCGCAGGCGTCTCCCTCGGCACGGTGTCCAACGTGCTCAACCGCCCCGACCGGGTCAGCCGGACCACGCGCGAGCGGGTCGAGCGCGCCATGGCCGACCTCGGCTTCGTGCGCAACGAGTCGGCGCGCTCGCTGCGCACCGGCAGCACCCAGTCGCTGGCCTACGTCATGCTCGACGCCGGCAACCCGTTCTTCACCGACGTGGCCCGTGGCATCGAGCTGGCCGCCGAGTCGGCCGGGCTCTCGCTGTTCCTGTGCAACAGCGACGGCCGCTCGGCCCGCGAGGGCGCCCACCTGGCCCACCTGCAGCAGCAGCGGGTCCAGGGCATCCTGATCACCCCGGTCGACCCCGACGACCCGCAGCTCGACCAGCTGATCGAGCGAGGCACCCCGGTCGTCATCGTCGACCGCACCCGGGCGGGATCGTCGTTCTGCTCCGTCGCCGTCGACGACGTCCTGGGCGGGCGGCTCGCCGTCGAGCACCTCATCGACGCGGGCCACCAGCGGGTGGCGTACGTCGGTGGGCCGGAGTCGATCGGACAGGTCCGCGACCGAGGCGAGGGAGCCCGGCAGGCCTGGGCCGAGGCCGGGCTCCCGCCCGAGGACCTGATCACGCTCTCCTGCGAGGCCCCGACCGTCGCCGCCGGCCGTGCCGCCGGCGAGCGGCTCGTCGGCCTGCCGGCCCGGCGCCGTCCCACCGCTGCCTTCTGCGCCAACGACCTGCTCGCGCTCGGACTGCTCCAGCAGACGATCTCCAGCGGCCGGACCGTGCCCGGCGACCTCGCCATCGTCGGCTACGACGACATCGAGTTCGCTGCCGCCGCGGCCGTGCCGCTCACCTCCGTCCGCCAGCCCCGCCAAGACCTCGGCCGCCGAGCCGCCGAGCTGCTCCTCGACGAGGTCGGCGACCCCGCCCACCAGCACGAGCAGGTCGTCTTCACCCCCGAGCTCGTCGCCCGCGCCTCCACCCTCGGTCGCCGCGCCTGATCGCCCGAGTCGGCGCAACTGTCCCGCAGCCGACTCCCGAGTCGGCGCTGATGTCTCACGTTCCGGCGCCCACTCGGCGCGTCTGTCCCGGTCATCGGGGCAGACGCGCCGACTCGACCGGTTCTGGCGGGACAGACGCGCCGGGTCGGCGGGGGCGGGTGAGGAGAAGCGGAGGTAGGCGTACGTCGTTGTCGGATGCCTTAGGCTCCAGGAGCGGAAGCCGAAGGAGAGTCAGTTGGCCGGAGAACGCGCAGCGACGCTGAGCGATGTCGCCCGTGAGGCAGGGGTCTCGCTGGCCACCGCGTCGCGCGCGTTGAACGGGAGCGACCGGGTGGTGCGCCCCGAGCTGCAGGAACGGGTCCTGGCCGCGGCGAACAAGCTCGGCTACACCCCCAACGCCAACGCCCAGGCGATGGCGCGCGGCTCGACCGAGACGGTCGGGCTGCTGGTGAAGGACATCTCCGACCCCTACTTCTCCACCATCGCCGGCGGCCTGGCCGACGAGGCCGAGAAGCACGGTCTGCTGGTGATGCTGTGCAACACCGGCGGCCAGCCCGAGCGCGAGCAGAAGTTCCTGGCCGCGCTGCGACGCCAGCGCAGCCGGGCGATCGTGCTGGCGGGCAGCGACACGGCCGACGTACGCCACACCGGCGAGATCGCCGACCTGCTGACGTCCTACCTGGACGGCGGGGGCCGTGCGGCCGCGATCAGCCAGCCGCGGCTGCCGGTCGACACCGTCGTGATCGACAACCACGGCGGCGCCAAGGCGCTGGCCGAGCAGCTGGTCGGCCTCGGCTACCGCCGCGCCGCGGTGCTCACCGGCCCCGAGGACCTCCTGGTCTCGGCCGAGCGCCACGCCGGCTTCGCGGAGGGGTGGCGGGAGGCGACCGGCTCGGAACCGACGTACGTCTCCGACGAGTTCAGCCGCGACGGCGGCCGCCGGGCGATGACCCGGCTGCTCGAGGAGCGCCGCAACGACGGCGCCGAGGTGGACTGCGTCTTCGCGGTCAACGACCTGATGGCGGTCGGCGCCCTGGCCGCCTGCCGGCAGGCCGGCGTCGAGGTCGGGCCCGACCTGGCCGTCGCCGGCTTCGACGACATCGCGACGCTGCGCGATGTGACCCCCGGGCTGACCACCGTACGTCTCCCCTTGGCCGAGATCGGCCGGCTCGCGCTCGAGCTCGTGCTCGGCAAGCCGTCGGCGGAGCTTCGTAAACGGTCGGTCCACGGCGAGGTCGTGCTGCGGGAGAGCACTCCCCCGCGCTCCTGACCAGCCCGACTCGGCGCAACTGTCCCAGCATCCCGTGCCGACTCGGCGCAACTGTCCCGAGGATCGGTAGCGACTCGGCGCTGCGCCATGGAACATACGCGCCGACTCGACGCTCACAGCCGAGACAGGCGCGCCGACTCGGCGGGTCGAGCACCGGCCTGACGGGACGCCCTCTTGCGACGGGCATCACATCTGTCCTACCGTATCGGAAAGCGCTTTCCCCCATCGCTCTCCAGCAGACGAGGATCGATCACATGGCCACACGACGGCTCGGCATCATCATGAACGGCGTCACCGGACGCATGGGCTACCGCCAGCACCTGGTGCGCAGCATCCTGGCGATCCAGGAGCAGGGCGGTGTCGAGCTCTCCGACGGCACCCGGATCCTGCCCGACCCGATCCTGGTCGGACGCAATGCCGAGAAGCTCCAGGACATCGCCAAGGAGCATGGCCTGGACCGTTGGACCACCGACCTCGACGAAGCCCTCGGCAACGCCGAGGACACGGTCTACTTCGACTCCCAGCTGACCAACGTCCGCGAGACCGCGATCACCAAGGCCATCGCGGCCGGCAAGCACGTCTACACCGAGAAGCCGATCGCCGACGACGTCGAGGGCTCGCTGCGCCTGGCCCGGCTGGCGGCCGAGGCGGGCGTGAAGAGCGGCGTCGTCCACGACAAGCTCTACCTGCCCGGCCTGCTGAAATTGCGCCGACTGGTCGAGTCGGGCTTCTTCGGCCGCATCCTCAGCGTGCGCGGCGAGTTCGGCTACTGGGTCTTCGAGGGCGACCTGCAGCCCGCCCAGCGGCCGAGCTGGAACTACCGCAAGGAGGACGGCGGCGGCATCACCGTCGACATGTTCCCCCACTGGAACTACGTCCTGGAGAACCTCTTCGGCAGGGTCGAGGCCGTCACCGCCAAGGTCGTGACCCACATCCCCGAGCGCTGGGACGAGAAGGGGGCGCCGTACGCAGCGACCGCCGACGACTCCGCCTACGGCATCTTCGAGCTCGAGGGCGGGATCGTCGCCCAGATCAACTCCTCCTGGGCCACCCGGGTCAACCGCGGCGAGCTCGTGGAGTTCCACGTCGACGGCACCCACGGCTCCGCCGTCGCCGGCCTGCACCACTGCGTCACCCAGGACCGCAACCTGACCCCGAAGCCGGTCTGGAACCCCGACCTCGTCGAGTCGATCCGGTTCCGCGAGCTGTGGAACGAGGTCCCTGACAACCAGCCCTTCGACAACGGCTTCAAGGCCCAGTGGGAGCAGTTCATCCGCTACGTCGAGGGTGACGGCGAGCACCCCTACGACTTCATGGCGGGCGTCCGCGGAGTGAGGCTCGCCGAGGCCGGTCTCACCTCATCGGTCGAGGGCCGCCGGATCGAGCTCGGAGAGATCCAGCTGTGACCTCCGTACGCCTCCCGCTGCCCGACGGCGGCACCGAGCGGCACACGCTCGCGGCCCCCAGAGAGTGGACGAAGCCGAGTGCGCCGTTCACCTCCCGCACCGCGTACGCCGCCGCCCACGTCGTCCCCCGCACGCTCGCCGAGAACGTGCCCGGGGCGCCCGCGGACATCGACTGGGACCGCACCGTCGCCTACCGGCACGAGCTGTGGTCCTACGGTCTCGGCGTCGCCGAGGCGATGGACACCGCCCAGCGCGGCATGGGCGTCGACTGGACCGCCGCGGCCGAGCTGATCCGCCGCTCGGCCGCCGAGGCGGCCACCGTCGGCGGCTCCATCGCCTGCGGCGCCGGCACCGACCAGCTCCTCCTGTCCGCTCTCCCCGAAGGCAGACAAGGTCTGGCCACCGTCATCGACGCCTACCGCGAGCAGATGAAGGTCGTCGCCGACACCGGCGCGACCACGATCGTGATGGCCTCGCGCGCACTCGCCCGGGTCGCCCGCAGCGCCGAGGACTACGCCGAGGTCTACGCGACCCTGCTCGACGAGGCCGAGGGCCCCGTGATCCTGCACTGGCTGGGCGACATGTTCGACCCCGCGCTGGCCGGCTACTGGGGCTCCGCCTCGGTCGCGGAGGCGACCGAGACGTTCCTCGAGGTCGTCCGGGCCCGCCCCGGCAAGGTCGACGGCGTCAAGGTCTCGCTCCTCGACGCCGAGCACGAGGTCGGGCTGCGCCGGGCGCTGCCCGAAGGCGTACGGCTCTACACGGGGGACGACTTCAACTACCCCGAGCTGATCGTCGGCGAGGGCACCGGCGAGGGCGACTTCTCGCACGCGCTGCTCGGCATCTTCGCGGCGATCTACCCGGCCGCCTCGGCCGCGCTGCAGGCGCTCGACGCCGACGACCCCGACACCGCGCGCCAGGTCCTGGAGAGCACCCAGGCGCTCGGCCGGAAGATCTTCGAGGCGCCCACCTACTACTACAAGACCGGGATCGCCTTCCTCTCCTGGCTGAACGGCCACCAGCCGGGCTTCTCGATGGCCGGCGGTCTGCACGCCGGCCGCTCGGTGCCCCATCTGGCCGAGGTGTTCCGGCTGGCCGACGCGGCCGGCCTGCTGACCAGCCCCGACCTCGCGGCCGCACGCATGCGCGCCTTCCTCACCGTGCAAGGAGTCGACCAGTGACCGACGGCATCACCGGGCTGGAACGCCTCTCGCTCAACACCAAGACGACCAACTCCTGGACCCTCGCCGAGGCCGTCGACGGTGCCGCTCGCGCCGGCATCCCCGCCCTGGGGCTGTGGCGCGACCGGGTGCACGAGGCCGGCGTGGAGAAGGCCGCCAAGCTCGTCCGCGACGCCGGTCTGCGCGTCTCCTCGCTCTGCCGCGGCGGCTTCCTGACGGCGGCCGACGAGGCCGGGATCGCCGGCGCCCTCGAGGACAACAAGCGGGCGATCGACGAGGCCGCGACGCTCGGCACCGACGCGCTGGTGATGGTCGTCGGCGGTCTCCCCGAGGGCGATGTGGATCTGGCCGGTGCCCGGGAGCGGGTCGCCGAGCGGCTCGCCGAGCTGGCACCGTACGCCCGCGACCACGGTGTGAAGCTCGTCCTGGAGCCGCTGCACCCGATGTACGTCGCCGACCGGGCGGTGCTCTCGACCCTCGGCCAGGCGCTGGACCTGGCCGCGCCGCACCCGGTCGACGCGGTCGCGGTCGTCGTGGACACCTTCCACGTCTTCTGGGACCCCGACCTCGCCGCCCAGGTGGAGCGTGCCGGCGCGGAGGGCCGGATCGCGGCGTACCAGGTCTGCGACTTCAACCTGCCGATCCCCTCCGACGCGCTGCTCGCGCGCGGGATGATGGGCGACGGGGTCATCGACTTCGCGCCGATCACCCGGATGGTCGCCGCGACCGGCTACACCGGTGACGTCGAGGTCGAGATCTTCAACGAGGCGGTCTGGGCGAGCGACCCCGACGAGGTGCTCGCCACCATGACGCAGCGCTACCGCGACCTCGTCCTCCCCCACCTGTGATGCCGGCGCGTCCGCTCGTCGTCGTCGCCTGCGACAAGTTCAAGGGCTCCCTGACCGCGCGCGAGGTCGACGAGGCGGTGGCCGCCGGGATCCTCGCGGCGAACCCCGAGACCGAGGTACGCATCGTGCCCATCGCCGACGGCGGCGACGGCACCGTCGCGGCGCTGGCCGGCGCCGGCTTCGACCTGGTGCCGGTCGAGGTGGCCGGCCCGACGCTCGAGCCGGTGGCGGCGCACTATGCCGTCCGCGGCGACCTGGCCGTCGTCGAGCTCGCCGACACCTGCGGGCTGCTCCGTCTGCCCGGCGGCCGGCTCGCCCCGCTGACCGCGTCCTCACGAGGTCTCGGTGAGGCCGTGCTGGCCGCCATCGACGGCGGCGCCCGCACGGTCGTCATCGGGCTCGGCGGCAGCGCCAGCAACGACGGCGGAGCGGGCATGCTCCGCGCCCTCGGCGCGCGCTTCCTCGACACCACCGGGGCAGAGCTCGCGGAAGGCGGAGCGGCTCTCCAGAGCCTGGCACGGATCGACCTCGATCGTCTCGACCCGCGTCTGCGGGACATCGAGATCGTGGTCGCCTGTGACGTCGACAACCCGCTCCTCGGCCCTCGCGGCGCCGTCGCCACCTTCTCGGCACAGAAGGGGGCCGGCCCGCGGGAGCAGGCCATCCTCGAGGCGTCCCTGACGACGTACGCCTCCCTCGTCTCCGACGCTCTCGGCCGCTCCGCCCAGGACGACACCCCCGGGGCCGGAGCGGCTGGGGGCGTCGGGTTCGCCGCCCTTGCGGTGCTGGGCGGACGGGTCGAGCGCGGCGTCGAGCTGCTGCTCGGCCTCGTGGGCTTCGACGAGTCGCTCGCGGGTGCCGACCTGGTCGTCACCGGCGAGGGCTCCTTCGATCACCAGACGCTGTCCGGAAAGGCTCCGATGGGTGTGCTCGAGGCGGCCAGGCGCGCCGGGATCCCGGCGACCGTGGTCTGCGGCCGCACCACCCTCTCCCCTGCCGAGGCCGAGCAGGCCGGTGCCACCGGGGTCCACGCCCTCACCGATCTGGAGCCCGACCCCGAGCGCTGCATGCAGTACGCCGCCGAGCTGCTCTCACAGCTCGGCGGCGAACTCGGGTAACACGTCGTTCGTAGGTCTATCCGGTCGTTCCCATAGGGCGAGTAGTCCTACGAACAGCGTGTTACACGTGCGCGCGACTCAGAAGTCGAAGTCGTCGATGTTCGACTCGTCGAAGACCGTCGGCTCGCCCAGGACGACGACGCCGTCGGCACCGACGGTGTATTCACCCAGGTCACCGGCCTCGAAGGTGTCGCCCTCCTTGCCCTCGATGTCGCCGGAGGCGAGCGCGTCGGCGGTGTAGGCGGCCAGGTAGCCGAGCTGCTCGGGGTCCCACAGCGCGAAGGCCTTGACGGTGCCGTCCTTGACGTACTCCCGCATCTGGTTGGGGGTGCCGAGACCGGTCAGCGCGACCTTGCCCTTGTACTGCGAGTCGGAGAGGTAGCGCGCGGCCGCGGCGATGCCGACCGTGGTCGGGCTGATGATGCCCTTGAGGTTCGGGTGGGACTGCAGCAGACCGGCGGTCTTGTCGAAGGACGTCTGGTCGTCGTCGTTGCCGTACACGGTGTCGACGAGCTTGATGTCGGGGTGGCTGGCAGCCAACTCCTCCTCCATCAGCTTGATCCACTCGTTCTGGTTGGTGGCGTTGGCCGCCGCGGAGAGGATCGCGATCTCGCCCTTGTCGCCGATCTGCTCGGCGATCAGGTCGACCTGGCTCTTGGCGATGCCGGCGGCGTCGGCCTGGCTGACGAAGACGTCGCGGAACTGCGGCTCGGTGTCGGAGTCCATCGTGACGACCTTGGTGCCGGCGTTGCGGGCCTCGTCGAGGGCGTCACCGATGGCGGTCGGGTCGTTGGCCGAGACGACCAGGGCGCCGGCGCGCTGCTGGGTCGCGGTGTTGATGAAGCTGACCTGGGAGTCGGGCGTCGACTCGGTCGGGCCGACCTGCTTCCACTCGGTGCCGATCTCCTCGGCAGCCTTCTTGCCACCTGCGTCGGATGCGTCGAAGTAGGGGTTGCCGAGATTCTTCGGGATGAAGGTGATGCTGGTGGTGTCGCCGCCATCCCCGCCATCGCTGCCGCTGTCGCTCCCGCCACCGCAGGCGGACAGGGCGAGGCCGAGGGCCGCAACGATGGCGACGGCACTGCCGGCGCGTCGGAACTTGCTGGTCATGTCTCTCACTCCGATTTCTTTGAGTTCTTCGAGGATGGTTCGTCCGAGCTCTGTTGCCGGCGATAGGTGCCGACGATGCGACCGGTCCAGCCGAGGACGCTGGCCGCGATGACCGCTGCGATGAGAAGTACGCCGGTGATGATCTGGATGAGGTTGGCGCTGAGCCCGTCCAGGCGCAGCGCGCTGCCGATGGTCCCGATCAGGACGACGCCGGCGATCACCCCGGGGATCGCGCCGCGGCCACCGAAGATGGACACCCCGCCGAGCAGCACGGCCGCGATGACCTGGAGCTCCATCCCGGTGGCGTTGTCACCGCGCGCGCTGCCGTAGCGCAGCGTGAAGTAGATGCCCGCCAGCCCCGAGACCAGCCCGCTGAGCGTGAAGAGGATCAGCTTCGTACGGTCGACGTTGACCCCGGAGAAGCGGGCCGCGTCCTTGCTGAGGCCAGCGGCGAAGATGCCGCGCCCGAAGGGCGTGAAGTGCAGGACCACGGCGAAGATCAGGATCAGGACGACCAGCGGGATCGTCATCATCGGAATCTGGGTGTCGCCGATCCGGGCCTGGACGAGGTCGCCCCAGGCGTCGGGCCAGTCGGTGATCGCGGTGGTGCCGAGCGCGCCGACCGCGATGCCGCGGAAGAGCGCCATGGTGCCGATCGTGACGGCCAGCGACGGCAGCCCGTAGCGGGTGACGAGCACCCCGTTGAGGGCACCCGCGACGGCGCAGGCGAGCAGGGCGAGCACCATCGCGGCGACCATCGGGACGCCCTCACGGTGCAGCACCCCGAACAGGACGCTGGAGAGCCCGACGACGCTCGCGACCGACAGGTCGATCTCGCCGGTGATGATGATCAGCGTCATCGGCAGCGCGATCAGCAGGATCGGCGCGATGTCGAGCACCAGGAAGTAGACCGTGATCGGGTCGGAGAAGTTGAGGATCGCGACCGAGGCGTACGTCCACACGACCACGAGCAGGGCGATGATCGCCGCGTCCCTGGTCATCAGGGTTCGCTGCCACCACGGCTTGGCGTGCGCCGCATACGTCCGCGGCTGGGCCTTCTCGGCAAGCAGACTCATGACTCTTCCCTCTCTGCGAGGAGCTTGTCGTGCTGACGGCGGGCGAAGTAACGGTCCAGGACGATCGCGCCGATGATCAGCGCACCGACGACGGCCTGCTGCCAGAAGTCGGGGATGCCCAGGACCGGGAGCGCCCGGTTGATGGTGGTGAGGAGGTACGCCCCCAGGGCCGCCCCGAGGACGGTGCCGCTGCCGCCGAAGATGGCCACGCCACCCACGACCGCGGCGCCGACGGCCTCGAGCTCGATGCCCTGACCGACACCGGAGCTGATGGTGCCGTAGCGGGAGACGTACAGGATCCCGGCGAGGCCGGCGAGCGCACCCGAGGTGGCGAACGCCTGCAGCACCCGGCGCTTGTCACGCAGGCCGTAGAGGGTGGCGGCGTCGGGGTCGGAGCCGATCGCGTAGAACTGGCGGCCGACGCGGGTGGAGCGCATCAGGTAGATGGCCACGGCCAGCAGCGCGAACGAGATCCAGGCGAGGTTGGGGATGAACAGGAACGATCCGGTGCCGAAGTCGAGCAGCCCCGGCGGGATGTCGGAGGCGTTGATCCGGTCGCTGCCGGCCCACTCGAGCATGATCCCGCGGTAGACGTAGAGAGTGCCGAGGGTGATGACCAGCGCCGGCACCTTGGCGAAGGCGACCAGCGCCCCGTTGATCAGGCCGAGCACGGCGCCCGCGGCGATGGCGATCAGCACGACCAGGATCACCGGGAGCCCGGTGTCGAGGAAGAGACGCCCGGCCAGGTACGCCGTGAGCCCGAGGGTCGAGCCGACGCTCAGGTCGACGTTGCGGGTGACGATCACCATCGCCTGGCCGATCGCCAGGCACACGAGGATCGCGGGGGTCAGGGTGAGGTCGCGCCAACCGTCCGTGCTGAACAGGAAGTTGGGGTTCACCGCCGTGGTCACCACGAGCAGCGCGATGAAGGCGACGGCGATGCCCGTCTCGCGCTGCTTCAGGAGCCAGGTCAGCCGGCTGGCTGCTCGGTGGCGTGGCTGCGGCGCGGCAGGGGCAGGCGCGTCGAGCGTGGTGGTCATGATGCCTCGCTGACGTTCAGGGTGGTGGAGTGGTGGGCGGTCGCCGCGCGCATGACGGCCTCGGGGGTCGCCTCCTCGCGGCTCAGCTCGGCCGTCTGGTGACCCTCGCTGAGGACGATCACCCGGTCGGCCATACCGAGCACCTCGGGCAGCTCGGAGGAGATCATCAAGATCCCGAGACCCTCCTGCGCGAGGGTCGAGAGCAGACGGTGGACCTCCGACTTGGTGCCCACGTCGATGCCTCGGGTCGGCTCGTCGATGATCAGCACCTTGGGCCGGGTCGAGAGCCACTTGGCCAGGACGACCTTCTGCTGGTTGCCGCCCGAGAGCGTGCCGGCCAGGGTGTCGAGCGTCGCGGCCTTGACCTCGAGCCGGGCTGCCCAGTCGGCGGCCGAGCGGTTCTCGATGCCGGTGCTGATCAGCCCGGTGCGGGCGAGCCGGCCGCTCGTCGGGAGCGTGATGTTGCGCGAGATCGGCGCATCCAGGACGAGACCGTGCTGGCGGCGGTCCTCGGGGACGAACGCCAGCCCCATCTCGATCGCGCGTCTCGGGTCACCCGCCGGGACCGGCCGGCCCTCGAGGGTGACCTCGCCGCTCTCGTAGGGGTCGACACCGAAGATCGCCTGCGCGACCTCGCTGCGCCCGGCTCCGACGAGGCCGGCGAGGCCGACGATCTCGCCCTCCCGGACGGTGAGGCTGATGTCCTGGAAGAGGCCGGTGCGGGTGAGGCCCTTGACCTCGAGCAGCGGCTTGCCGACGGTGGCCTCGAGCTTCGGGTAGAGGTCGGAGACCTCGCGCCCGACGAGCCGCTGGACGATCTCGTCCTCGGTGACCGCCGAGATGGGGTCGGTGGAGATGTAGGCGCCGTCGCGCATCACCGTGATGGTGTCGCAGAGCGCGAAGACCTCGTCGAAGCGGTGGGAGATGAAGACCACGGCGCAGCCCTGGTCGCGCAGCGTGCGCGCCACGCTCATCAGCCGCTCGACCTCGTTGCCCGAGAGGGCGGCGGTCGGCTCGTCCATGATCAGGACCTTGGCGTCCAGCGAGAGCGCCTTGGCGATCTCGATGAGCTGCTGGTCGGCGATCGAGAGGCCCTCGGTCGGACGGTCGGGCTCGATCGGGACGCCGAGCCTGGCGAAGAGCTCGACGACCTCGGTGCGCATCGCGGCGCGGTCGATCCTGCCCCAGCGGTTGGTCGGCTGGCGTCCCATGAAGATGTTCTCGGTGACCGAGAGGTCGGGGAAGAGGGTGGGCTCCTGGTAGATGACCGCGACCCCGGCCTGCTTGGCGTCGGCGGTGTTGCGGAAGTCGACCTGCTCCCCGGCGAGCAGGTAGTCGCCGGCGTCGCGGCGATAGAGCCCGGCGACGATCTTGACCAGGGTCGACTTCCCGGCTCCGTTCTCGCCCACGAGCGCGTGGATGGATCCGGCCTCGACCCGGAGGCTTCCGGACCGGAGGGCGCGTACGGGGCCGAACGACTTGGCCACGTCCCGCAGCTCCAGTGCGGCGGGTGTGTCCGGCATGGGCAACTCCTCGAATTGAAAGGTTTCAAGCCTGGTTTACGCTAGTGATGGCAATCACATACGTCAACACTCTGAGGCCGCTAATTTGAGCGAGATCCGGACTTTGTCCTCTGACCGCTTCGCCGCCCGCCCACGCCCAGGCGGGAATCCCGCCGCGTCAGACGGCGTTCAGGGCCCCATGCACGCACTCTGGGTATGGGCACATCCGCACGCGTCATCACTCAACGGACGGCTGCGCGAGGTCGGCGTGAACGCGCTCCGCGCGGCCGGCTGGAGCGTCGACGAGATCGACCTCTATCGAGAAGGTTTCAATCCACTTCTGGTGGAGCAGGGCGAGGCCGACGTACGCCGCCACCAGGAGCGGCTGCGGGAGGCCGAGTTGCTGGTCGTGCAGTTCCCGCTGTGGTGGTATTCGGTGCCGGCCATCCTCAAGGGCTGGATCGACCGGGTCTTCGAGTCGGGGTTCGCCTTCGACGTACCGGACCCGGAGACCGGCAAGCCGCTCAAGTACGGCAAGGGCGGCCTGGTCGGCAAGCGCGCACTGACCGTGGTCACCGCCGGTGACCGGGCCGCGACCCTGGGTCCGCGCGGGATCAGCGGAGACATCGAGGACGTCCTGTGGCCGCTGCTGCACGGCACGTTCTGGTACACCGGGATGGACCCGCTCCGCCCGCACCTGATCACCGACACCGACACCATCGACGCCCAGGTCATGGCGCGGATCGAGGCCGACCTGAGCGTACGTCTCGAGGGTGTGATGACGGAGCCGCGGATCGGCTACCGGCCGATGGCCGAGGAGCACTACGACCACACGATCCGGCTCCACGACTCGGTCGCGCCCGGGGAGGACGGGCTGAGCGCCCATCGCGAGGGCTGAGGTCGTGGCCTGCCGGGGCGGGGTCGCCTGCTACGGTCGTGTGGCCAGCCGCTCGGGACCCGGTCCCGGCACGGGAACCCGGTGAGAGTCCGGGACTGACGCGCAGCGGTGTGGGTGACGGACGGGACACTGTGCCACTGGGCCCTCGGGTCTGGGAAGGCGTCTCGCGCCGGTCGATCCCGAGTCCGAAGACCTGCTGGCCCTGCAGCAGACCGCTGCCGGTCAGCACGGGCGACGCGCACCAGCCCGCGACCCGCTCGAGGACCGACGTGCACCCCTCCCGCACCATCCGACCGACCCTGGCCCGTACGTTCACCGCGAGCACCATCCTGGTGCTCGGCTCCGCGCTGGCCGGCTGCGCCACCGACCAGCGCTCCGGCGCACCGCAGGCGGCCGCAGACGCGGCCGGCTTTCCGCTCACCCTGACCAACTGCGGCCGTGAGCTGACCCTCGAGGCGCCGCCCGAGCGCGTCGTCTCGCTCAACCAGGGCACCACCGAGATCCTGCTCTCGCTCGGCCTCGCCGACTCGATGGCCGGCACCGCGAGCTGGACCGACCCGGTGCTCGACACGCTCGCCGCCGACAACGAGGACGTGCCCCGGCTCGCCGAGAACGCGCCGTCCTACGAGCGCGTCCTGGAGGCCGAGCCCGACTTCGTGACGGCCTCCTTCGCCAGCACGCTGGGTGAGGGCGGGGTGACCACGCCCGAGGACCTGGAGAAGCTCGGCGTGGGCTCCTACCTCTCCCCCGCCGAGTGCCTCAAGGACAACGAGGGCGACGACGACGGCACCCGCCACGATACCCTCGAGATCGACACGATCCTCCAGGAGATCACCGACCTGGCGCGGATCTTCGGCGTCCCCGAGCGCGGCGAGGAGCTCGTCGCCGACCTGTCTCGGCGCCTGGAGGCCGCCGAGAGCCAGGCGCCCGAAGGCGAGGTGAGCGCGATGTACTGGTTCGCCAACTCCGAGTCTCCCTACCTGGCCGGCTGCTGCGGCGGCCCGGGGATCATCGGCCGCACCCTCGGCATCGAGAACGTCTTCGACGACACCACCGACGAGTGGCCGCAGATCAACTGGGAGACCGTCGCCGAGCGCAACCCCGACGTCATCGTCCTCGGCGACCTGACCCGCAAGAGCCAGACCGCCGAGACCGCCCGCGCCAAGATCGACTACCTGAGGAGCAACCCGGTCACCGCCCGGATGGACGCGGTCCGCAACGGCCGCTTCGTGACCCTCTCCGGTGCCGAGCTCAACCCCTCCATCCGCACCGTCTACGCGGTGGAGAGCACCGCCGACCAGCTCGCCGACCTCGGCCTCCGCTGATGTCGGTACGCCCCGAGCCGAGGCGTCACCCCCGTCGGCCGAAGCGTCACCCCGGTCGGCCGAATTGGCAGGGCGGTGACGCCTCGGGCGACGTAGGTGACGCTTCGGCCGACCTGGGTGACGGCTCGGCCGACCTGAGTGACGGCTCGGCCGATGTACGTGACGGCTCGACCGACCTGGGTGACGCCTCGCCCGACCTGGGTGACGGCTCGACCGACCTAGGTGACGGCTCGGCCGACCTAGGTGACGGCTCGACCGACCTAGGTGACGGCTCGACCGACGTAGGCGACGGCTCGACCGACGCGGGTGACGGCTCGGCGATCAGGATCACCGGCCTCCTGCTGGTCCTGGCTCCGCTGCTCGTGCTGGCGTCCGTCGCCGGGGCGATCACCGTCGGACCCTCGGACCTGGGGGTCGGCGACGTCTACGGCGTGGTCGCCGACCGGGTGGGCCTGGGCTCCTCCGACCTCACGCTGCTCCAGCAGAGCATCGTGTGGGACCTGCGGCTGCCGCGTACGTTGCTGGCCGGGATCTGTGGGGCGGGGCTGGCCATCTGCGGGGTGATCCTGCAGTCGCTGCTGCGCAACCCGCTCGCCGACCCGTTCGTGCTCGGCATCTCCTCGGGAGCCTCCACCGGGGCGGTCGCGGTCGTCGTGCTCGGCATCGGGTCGGGCGCGATCGGTCTCTCGACCGGGGCGTTCGCGGGCGCGCTCGTCTCGTTCGCGCTCGTGCTGCTGCTCGCCTCGCTCGCCGGCGGCACCACCGACCGGCTCGTGCTGGCCGGCATCGCCGCGACCCAGCTCTTCTCGGCGCTCACCTCGTTCATCGTGTTCACCGCGGCCGACGCCGAGCAGACGCGCGGGGTGCTCTTCTGGCTGCTCGGGTCGCTCTCCTCGGCGAGCTGGACCGACGTGCTCGTCTGCGGGGTGGTCGTGGTCGGCGGGCTGCTCTGCTGTGTCGCGGGCGCCGGCTGGCTGGACGCGTTCGCGTTCGGCAACGACGCCGCGGCCTCGCTCGGCGTCGACGTCACCCGCATCCGGGTGGTGCTCCTCGTGCTCACGGCGCTGATGACGGCCGTCATCGTCTCCACGTCCGGGGCGATCGGCTTCGTCGGGCTGGTCCTGCCGCACCTGGCGCGAGCGCTGGTCGGGGTCGGGCACCGGCTGCTGCTCCCGGCCACCGCACTGCTCGGCGCGATCTTCCTGATCTGGGTCGACACCGCGGCCCGCACGGTGATCGATCCCGAGGAGCTCCCGGTCGGGGTGGCGACCGCGCTGGTCGGCGTACCCGCGTTCGCGCTGGTGCTGATGCGAGCGCGGCGATGACGGCGCTCGAGGCCGGCCGGGTCCGCTGGGCGCCCCGTGGCCGGCTCGTGGTCGACGACGTGTCCCTCCGGGTCGAGGACGGAACCACCGTGGGGCTGCTCGGGCCCAACGGGTCCGGGAAGTCCTCGCTGATCCGGATCCTGGCCGGTCTCCGGCCGCCGGACTCCGGGGGCGTCCTCCTCGACGGCAGCCCGCTCGCCGGCATGTCCCGGCGCAGGCTGGCCCGCCGGCTCGCGGTCGTGGAGCAGGAGCCGGCGACCAGCCAGGACCTCCGCGTACGCGACGTCGTCGCCCTCGGCCGGGTCCCCCACCGCCCGGCCTGGGCACCCGACAGCGCCCAGGACCGAGGCGTCATCGAGGAGGCCGCCGCCCACGCCGGCATCGCCGACCGCCTCGACCAGCGCTTCTCGACGCTGTCGGGCGGCGAGCGGCAACGTACGCAGATCGCTCGCGCACTCACCCAGGAGCCGGAGATCCTGCTCCTGGACGAGCCGACCAACCACCTCGACGTACGTCACCAGCTCGCCCTGCTCTCACTGGTCCGCCGGATGCCCACGACATGCCTGGTCGCGCTGCACGACCTCAACCTCGCCGCCACCTACTGCGACCAGGTCTTCGTGCTCTCGGAAGGCCGTGTCGTCGCCGGCGGCCCGCCCGCACAGGTGCTCACCGAGACCCTCATCGCCGACGTCTACGGCGTGCGAGCCCGCGTGCACCACGACGAGGGCGTCCTGATCCGCTTCCTCGGCCCGGCGTGATGGTCAGCCGGGCCGAAGCTGCTCAGTCCTCCGCGTCAGACCCAGACCCACTGGAAGCTCGCGGCCGCGCGCGTCTCACAGCCGCGGTACCTGATGTCGTCGTTCCATGGCCAGGTCATGGCCTTGCTGGTGTTCGGGCCGAACAGTCCGTCCTGCTTGAGCCCGTGACGCCCCTGGGCCACCTTCACCGCCGCCTTGGTCGCGTCGCCGTAGATCCCGTCGACGTCCAGGTTGCGCCCGTAGCACTGATTCAGGGCCCGCTGCAGGGTCTTGACGGCGTTGCCCGTATGACCCGGGTTCAGGTAGCACAGCGGCGTGTTCGCGCTGTTCGAGTCGTACACCATCGCCATCCGGTAGTTGTAGTTGTGATACACCCACCCGCTCGCGCTGCCGTTGCACACGCCCGCAGCTGATGCCGGCGGCGAGCTAACGACGACGCTCGCACCGACGACCGCCAGTCCGGCAAGCGCGAAAGTGAGCTTCTTGTTCAATGATCTGAGCAACGTTCCTCCTGTGATCAAGATCGGACGGCTCAGGCTGACAGGACCGGGTGAGCTCTCAGACCCGTACCGAACCCGTAGTGCTCGGGCGCCGGCCGAGACAGAAACGACGGGACGTTCCGGTCGGTCCACCCGCGGGTGACCGATCGGAACGTCCCGTCGTATCCAGGTGGGCCTAGAGCTGTGAGTCGTAGACGCGTACGTAGTCCACGACCATGCTCTGCGGGAACTGGGTCGTGCCGTCGGGGTTGCCGGGCCAGTTGCCGCCGACCGCGACGTTGAGGATGAAGAAGAACGGCTGGTCGAAGACCCAGGGGTTGGCGCCGGTGTTGGCGGTGGTGAAGGTCTGGTAGGCGACGCCGTCGACGGACCAGGTGATCGAGCCGGGCTGCCAGTCGATGGCGAAGGTGTGGAAGGTGTCGGCGAAGGACCAGCCCTGCGGGTGCATGTACTGACCGGTGATGCCGTTGCCGCCGGAGTATCCCGGACCGTGCAGGGTTCCGTGGACCAGATGGGGCTCATAGCCGACGTTCTCCATGATGTCGATCTCGCCGGCGTTCGGCCACGGCGTGTTCGGGAACTGGCCGCCGAGCATCCAGAACGCCGGCCAGATCCCCTGGCCGCGCGGGATCTGGATCCGCGCCTCCAGGCGCCCGAACTTCGGCTGGACCTTGCCCTTGGTGGTGAGTCGGGCCGAGGTGTAGCCGCTCCCGCTCTGCCGGGCGGTGATGACCAGGTTGCCGTTGCCGTCGAGCGCGGAGTTGTCACGGGAGTCGGTGTAGGTCTGCAGCTCGTTGTTGCCCCAGCCCCCGCCGCCGGTCTCGAAGTTCCAGTTGGCGCCGTTGGGGGCACTGCCGGCGGGCCCGTCGAACTCGTCGGACCAGGTCAGGGCGGCGGCGTCGACCTCTCCGGCCCGGGTTGTGCCGCCGGCCTGGGAGTCGGGCACCGCGGCCGGCGCGGCCAGCGGGGCGACCAGGACGAGAGCCAGTGCGGCCGTCGCCGTGAGTGTGGTGCGGATGGTGCGGATCCTCGAGCTACGCATCGAAACGCTCCTTCATGGGGGTTAACTGTAAGGCGACCTTACTGTTATTTGCCCTCCGGCGGAACGGAAACGCCGGGCGACGTCCGGTCACCGCGAGAACGCGGTCGATGCGCTCTAATTGGTCCCGGAGCGGGGCCATCGGGGGCCCTGCAGGTGAGGTGATCGCATTGGCACGGGATCCGTACAGGCCACGGACGCCGATCATCGGCATGACGATGGTGTTCCTCGCGTTGGCGATCGTCGGGGTGACGGCGTACCTGCACCTCGGCTGGTGGTCGCTGATCGGCTACGCCGTCGCGGCGGTCGTCGCCGTGGTCGGCGGGTGGCTGCTGTTCAAGGACGTGCCCGAGCCACCCCACACCGGACCGGGAGCGAGCCGATGACCGACACCGACGACCAGACCGGCAGCCAGACGAGCCAGACCAGCCAGGTCAACGGCCTGACCGACGAGGACGAGGGCTACCACAAGAGCCTCAGCCCGCGGCAGCTGCAGATGATCGCCATCGGCGGCGCCATCGGCACCGGGCTGTTCCTGGGAGCGGGCGGCCGCCTCCACGAGGCCGGACCTGGCCTGTTCCTCGTCTACGCCCTGTGCGGAGTGTTCGTCTTCCTCATCCTGCGCGCGCTCGGCGAGCTCGTGCTGCACCGGCCCTCGTCGGGATCGTTCGTCTCCTACGCCCGCGAGTTCCTGGGCGAGCCGGCCGCGTTCGCCGCCGGCTGGATGTACTTCCTGAACTGGGCGATGACCTCCATCGTCGATGTCACCGCGATCGCGACGTACATGCACTTCTGGGGCACCTTCGAGGTCGTCCCACAATGGCTGATCGCGCTCGTCGCGCTCGCGGTCGTGCTCTCGATGAACCTGATCTCGGTCAAGCTCTTCGGCGAGCTGGAGTTCTGGGCGGCGCTGATCAAGGTGGTCGCGCTGCTGGCCTTCCTCGTGCTCGGGATGATCGTGCTCGCCGGAGGCGAGGACCTCAACGGCCAGGAGACCGGGATCGGCATGATCATCGACAACGGCGGGCTGTTCCCCGTCGGTGTGCTCCCGCTGGTCATCGTCATCTCCGGCGTCGTCTTCGCGTACGCAGCGGTCGAGCTCGTCGGCACCGCCGCCGGCGAGACCGCCGAGCCGGCCAAGATCATGCCCCGGGCGATCAACTCCGTCATCGCCCGGATCGCGGTGTTCTACGTGGGCTCGCTGGTGCTGCTGGCGCTGCTGCTGCCCTACACGTCCTACCGGGCCGACGAGAGCCCGTTCGTGACCTTCTTCGACCAGCTCGGGATCGCGAACTCCGGGACGATCATGAACCTCGTGGTGCTGACCGCGGCACTCTCCTCGCTCAACGCCGGCCTCTACTCCACCGGGCGCATCCTGCGGTCCATGGCGATGAGCGGGAGCGCGCCCACCTTCACCGCTCGGATGTCGAGGAACGGCGTGCCGTTCGGCGGGATCCTGCTCACCGGCAGCATCACGCTTCTCGGCGTCGGCCTCAACGCGATCGTGCCGGGCCAGGCGTTCGAGATCGTGCTGAACATGTCGGCGCTCGGCATCATCGCGTCCTGGGCGACCATCGTGATCTGCCAGATCCAGCTCTACCGGCGGTGGAAGAAGGGGCTGATGTACCGGCCCGACTTCCGGCTGTGGGGATCGCCGTGGACCGGCTACGCCACGCTCGCGTTCCTCGCCACCGTGCTCGTCCTGATGGGCTTCGACTACCCGATCGGCACCTGGACGGTCGCGACCCTGGTCATCATCATCCCGGCGCTGATGATCGGCTGGCGGGTCGTCCGCGACCGGGTCGAGCAGATCGCCCTCGAGCGCGAGGGCTACACCGGCGCGATCCCGATCAGGGCGGAGCGTCCGATCTCCGACGAGGCGACGGGCGGCCCCGGCGACGACGACGGACCGAGCAGCTGACCCTCGCGATCAGGCGACCGGACCCTCGCCGAGGGTGACGGTGGCGCTGTGGGACTCGCCGGAGGCATCGGTCCAGCCGACCGAGATCTCCTCGCCGGGCTCGTGGTCGCTCAGCACCGAGGTGATGTCCTCGATGCCGGCCACGGCGGTCCCGCCGACGGAGGTGATCGTGCTGCCCTCGGTGATCCCGGCGGCCTCGGCGGCCCCGTCCTCGACGACACCGACGACCAGCGTCGACCTGGTCGTGTCGACCTGCACCCCGAGCGCGGCGGCCGAGCCACCGATCTCGACGTCGCCCGACTCCTCCCCGGCGAGGATCTGGGCGGCGATGTCGAGCACGGTGTCGATCGGGATGGCGTAGCCGGAGATCTCGGCCGAGCCCGAGGTCGCGGCGACGTTCATCCCGATGACCTCGCCGTCCTCGTCGAGCAGCGCGCCGCCGGAGTCTCCGGAGACGACGTCGGCGTCGGTCTGGATCAGGTCGCCGAGCTCGGCGGAGGTGCCGTCCTCGTTGCTGACGGTGATCGCGGTGCTCGGGTCGGTGACCGTCCCGTCCGCGGCCGTGAGCGAGCCCTGGCCCTCGGCATTGCCGACCGAGGTGACCTCCTCACCCTGGGTGGCGGCACCCCGGTCGGTCGCGACCGTCGAGAGTCCCGAGGCGTCCTCCAGCTGCAGCACCGCGACGTCATGGACGTCGTCGTAGCCGAGGACCTTCGCGGCGTACGTCTCCCCCGTGCTCGGGTCCGTCACCGTGATCGAGGTGGCCCCCTCGACGACGTGGTGGTTGGTCACCACGATCCCGTCTCCGGTGATCGTGAGCCCCGTGCCCGCGCCCTGCGCGGTGCCGTAGTCGACCGTGGTGTTGATCAGCACGACGCCGGTCGACTCCTCCTCGGTCGCGGGCTCGGAATCGACTGTCGCGGTCGAGGTGCCGAGACCGCGCTGGTAGGGATCCGCGGTTCCGCCGTAGCCGTAGCCGCCGCTGATCCCGCCCTGGTAGCTGTCTCCGCCGTAGGTCCCGAGGGAGCCGGAGGCAGACCCCGGGCCTGACTCGGCGACGTACGTCCTGCTGGCGACCGCCGCCATGGCGAGGGCCGGTGTGGCGACCGGGATCGCGACGAGCGGGATCGCCGCGACGGCGAGAAGTGAACGGCGGATACGACGAGAACGGGACATCGAGTGCTCCTTGAGGCTGTTGATGCCTCAACACTCCGCTCGCCCGCTGTGAGGTTCCTGTGAGCAAGGCACGGGCTGGCTGGGAAAAGTCAGCGGTCCCCCCACGGGTGGTGGGGGGACCGGCCGTCAGCTCTGGCGGCGGAACCTCCCCGCCACCATCAGCCCGCCGATGATCACCAGGCCGATGCCCAGCCCGAGCAGCGCGGCGAGGAAGGTCGGTGAGCCGGTGTTGGGCAGGACCGCGCCGGCGCCCTCGTCGCCCTTGTCCCCGCCGTCGGACCCGGCGGAGCCGCCGGGGTCGGCGCCGTTCCCGGCACAGGCGACCTCGATGACGACCGCGTCCGAGGCCGGCGACGTGACCGTACGTCCGGCAGCTCCCGCGATCCCGCGAGCCGCGCCGCCCTCGGGGGCGGTGACGGTCTGGGTCGCGGTCAGGGTGTGCTCGCCGCAGCCGAGCGCGGGCAGCGTCGTCGACCAGGTGCCGTCCTCGCCGACCGGAACCGTGTCGACGTCCTTGCCGTCGACCTGGACCGTCACGTTCGCACCGGGCTGGCCGGTGCCGGCGACGTCCGGGGTCGTGTCCACGCTGTCGCCGTCCTGGGGCGAGGTGATCACCGGGGCCGCCGGGGTGACGGTGAAGTCGACCGTGGTCGCCGGGCTGGTGTTGCCCGCCGGGTCGGTCTGCACCGCCTCGACCGTGTGCTCGCCCACGGCTAGCGGGTCGGTGACCTCGAGCGACCAGGTGCCGTCCGGCCGGACGACCGCGGTGCCGACCTCTTCACCATCGATCTCGACGGTCACGGTGGCACCCGGCTCACCGGTGCCCTCGATCGTCGGCGTCGTGTCGCTGGTCGACCCGCCATCGGCCGGGGAGGTGATCTCGGGCGCCTCGGGAGCGGTCGTGTCCACGGTGATGATCACGGCGTTCGACTCCCCCGAGGTGTTGCCCAGCGGGTCGGTCGCGGTGGCGGTGATCGTGTGGTCCCCGTCCTCGAGCGGCTCGGTCGGCGTGAACGTCCAGGTGCCGTCCGGGTCCACCGTCGTCTCCCCGACCGGGTCGCCGTCGATGATGACGGTGATGGTGTCACCGGGGTTCCCGGTGCCCGCGATGGCCGGGGTGTCGTCGCCAGTGCTGTCGCCCGACTCCGGCGAGGTGATCACCGGCGCGTCCGAGGAGGCGTCGACGGTGAAGCTCACCGGCTCCGAGACCTCGGAGGTGTTGCCGGCCTCGTCTGTCTGGGTCGCCGTCACCGTGTGCTCGCCGTCGGCGAGCGGCTCGCTCGGGGTGAACGTCCAGGTGCCGTCCGGGTTCACGGTGGTCTCGCCGACGACCTCGCCGTCGATGGTGACCTCGACCGTGGCGCCCGCCTCACCGGTGCCGGTGATCGGCGGTGTCGTGTCGCTGACCGTGCTGCCGTCGGCCGGACCGGTGATCACCGGCGCCTCCGGCGCGGTCTGATCGACGGTGAAGGTGACCGGCGCCGACGGGTCCGAGACGTTGCCGGAGTCGTCGGTCGCCGTGGCGGTCGCGGTGTGCGGTCCCTCGTCGAGCGGGTCGGTGAGGATCAGGCTCCAGTTGCCGTCGCCGTCGACGGGAGCGGTGCCGACGACGGTGCCGTCGATGGTCACCTCGACGGTGCTGTTGGGCTCCGCCGTACCGCTGACGGTCGGGGTCGGGTCAGCGGTCGTGGATCCGTCGGCCGGCGAGGTGATCGCCGGCGCCTCCGGGGCCGCCGCGTCGACCGTGAAGGTGACCGGTGCGGAGGGCTCGGAGACGTTGCCGGCCGCGTCGGTCTGGGTCGCCGTCACCGTGTGCTCGCCATCGGCCAACGGCTCGGTCAACGGCAGCTCCCAGGTGCCCTCGGGGCTCACCGTGGCCTCACCCACGACTTCACCGTCGATCGTCACCTCGACCGTCGCGCCGGGCTCGCCGGTGCCGGTGATGGTCGGGGTGTTGTCCGACGTCGTGGATCCGTCGGTCGGCGAGGTGATCACCGGAGCGTCCGGTGCCGTGGTGTCGACCGTGAAGGTGACCGGTGCGGAGGGCTCGGAGACGTTGCCGGCCGCGTCGGTCTGGGTCGCCGTCACCGTGTGCTCGCCATCGGCCAACGGCTCGGTCAACGGCAGCTCCCAGGTGCCCTCGGGGCTCACCGTGGCCTCACCCACGACCTCACCGTCGATCGTCACCTCGACCGTCGCACCCGGCTCACCGGTGCCCGTGACCGTCGGGGTGCTGTCGTCGGTGACGTCGCCGTCGGCGGGTGAGGTGATCACGGGCGCGGCCGGCGCCTGGGTGTCGACCGTGAACGGGACCGGGTCGGAGGTCGGCGAGAGGTTGCCCGCCTCGTCGGTCTGGGTCGCGGTGGCCGTGTGGCCGCCGTCGGCCAGCGCGGTGGTCAGCTCCAGCGACCAGTTGCCCTGGTCGTCGACCGTGGTCGTGCCGACCGGGACGCCGTCGATGAAGACCTCGACCTCGGCGCCGGGCTCGCCGGTGCCGGTGACCGTCGGCGTGTTGTCGGCCGTGACCGAGTCCGCCTCCGGCGAGGTGATCACGGGCGCCTCCGGGGCGGCCGTGTCGATGGTGAGGATCACCGAGTTGCTCTCGGGCGAGACGTTGCCGAGGTCGTCGGTCTGCGTCGCGACGAAGGTGTACGTCCGGTCCGCGAGCTCCGGCGCGTCGAGCGTCCACGTGCCACCGGGTGCGACGGTGGTCGTGCCGATCTCGTTGTCGTCCTGGTCGTAGACCGTGATCGTGGTGCCGGGGGTACCGGTGCCCTCGATGGTCGGCGTGTTGTCGTCGGTGGTGGTGCCGCTCTCCGGGCTGGTGATGACCGGCGCCTCCTCGGAGGCGTCCACCGTGAAGGTGCTGGTCGCGGCCGGAGAGGTGTTGCCGGCGGCGTCGGTCTGCGTGGCCGTCGCGGTGTGCTCGCCCTCAGCGAAGGGCGTACCGACGTCGATGCTCCAGGCGCCATCGGCGTTGGCCGTGGTCTCGTGGTCGACCCCGTCGACGGTCAGGTTCACCGTCGCGTTCGGCTCGGCCGTACCGGTCACGGTCTGGACGTCCGGGCCGATCGTCGAGCCGTCGGCCGGACCGGTGATCACGGGCGCCTCGGGGCCGGCGGTGTCGATGGTGAAGGTGTTGGAGTCCGCCGGAGACACGTTGCCGGCCTCATCGGTCTGGACCGCCGAGACCGTGTGCTCCCCGGCGGCCAGCGCATCGGTCGTCGGCAGCGTCCAGGTGCCGTCCGCATCGACCGTGGTCGTGCCGATCACGGTCCCGTCCATGCTCACCTCGACCGTGGCACCGGGTTCGCCGGTGCCCGTGATCGTCGGGGTGCTGTCGCTGATCGAGGACCCGTCCGCGGGAGACTCGATCACCGGCGCCTCCGGCGCGGCCGTGTCGATGGTGAAGGTGTTGGAGTCCGCCGGAGACACGTTGCCGGCCTCATCGGTCTGGACCGCCGAGACGGTGTGCTCCCCGTCGGCCAGCGCGTCGGTCGTCGGCAGCGTCCAGGTGCCGTCCGCATCGACCGTGGTCGTACCGATCACGGTCCCGTCCATGCTCACCTCGACCGTGGCACCGGGTTCGCCGGTGCCCGTGATCGTCGGGGTGCTGTCGCTGATCGAGGACCCGTCCGCGGGCGACTCGATCACCGGCGCCTCCGGCGCGGTGCCGTCCTGGTCGACGTTGGGGCCGACCGTGGAGGTGGCCAGGTTGAGCTGGGCACCGGTGTCGTCGAGGAGGGTGACCTGCACGGCCGTGACGCTGTAGGGCCCGGGGCCGGTTCCGCCGACGTCGTTCTGCACGTTGACGTTGACCGCGACGACGTCGGTCAGGCTCTCCAGGACGGGAGCGAGCGTGTTCGTCGCCTGGGTCACCACCTCGTCGATCGCCTGTCCGGCCGTCGCCAGCGCGGTGTTGAGCGCGGTGTCGACCGCACCTCCGATCGCGGGCACCAGGATGTTCGTGATCGGTCCGAGCAGGGCGTCGAGCGGTGCGAGGACGCCGCTGCCGTCGGCGGTGATCGGGGTCGTACCGTCGAGAAGGTCACCGACCGTCCCGGTGTAGCCGATGTTCAGCCCGCCGAGGGTGGTGCCGAAGACCGGGTCCCGCAGCGTGGTGCTCGACGTGATCGTGATGTCGATGTAGTCGTAGGCGTTGGTGATGACGTCGTTCAGGTTGTCCTGCAGCTGGCCCAGGAGCGTCGCCACGTCGGCGGAGACCTGCTGCATCACCTCGGGGCTGAGCAGGGTCGAGTTGGGCGGAAGGTCGTTGAGGTCGATGCCACCGGCGAGGTTCACGGTGACCTGGCCCGTCAGCGGGTCGATCGTGACCAGGTCGGTCGACAGCGGGGAGCTGAGGACCTGGTCGATCTGCTCGTCGATCCGGGAGTTGACGGTGACGGTCGTGTTCGTGCTCGCGGTGCCGGTGACTCCACCGACCAGGTTGATGATCTGGTTGACGCTGCCGTTGACGGCGGTCTCGATGACATCGCTGAGACCGTTGACCTGCGTGTTGAGGTCGGCGATCGCCTGATTGGTCGTGGTGCCGATGTCACCGACGACGGGCGAGTGCAGATCGAGGGTCGCCTCGGCGATGTTGTAGTCGCGGGTGACGATCCACTCCCCCGGGTTGTCGGGGTCGGGCTCGAGCCGCGCGGATGAGTCCACCGCGCCCAGGTCGAGCGCAGCGGCGTCGAGGGCCTGGGTCTGGCCGAGCAGCGCGGTCAGATCGAGACTCGCGCTCGCGGTGCCCGTGCTGGAGCTGGAGGTCGCGTCGTCCGCGGCGGTGGCCTGCTGGGTGACGGCCTCGAGCTGGAGCAGGTCGCCCAGGCTGAGGTCGATGCCCGGGAGGGCGAGCCCGATCGTGCTCAGCGCGGTCACGTCGAGAGCGGCGTCGTCCACGGTCGGAGCGCTCGGGTCCGCACCATCGGTGTGCTGCGCCTGCGCGCCGGCGATGCCGGCGACCGTGCTCAGGTCGAGCCCGTCGAGCAGCGACCCGCTGAGGAACTGCGCCGAGGACTGCGAGGAGTCCCCTTCGTCCGCGAACGCGGCCGGGCCGGCCCCGACCGTCAACGCCACTGCGACGAGAGTCGCGAGTGTCGCTCCCCACGCGCGCGACACTCGCGACCTCGGCACCGACGAACCCATCGAACTGTGCGACGGCATAGATCCCCCAGGTAAATCACTGTGAACAGCCGCATCTCGGCTGATACGCCGCCTCCCGAACGTCGGCACCTGTACCTTTCATCAAAACAGTGATTCTTGTCACCTAAATCGGGGATAAACCTGGTCACTTGTCAAAGAAATGGTCTTTCGACCCTAGTGACCCGGCCCGCCTGAGGAGCCGACGTCGTAGATCGGCCGCAGGTCCACGGGATGCAGCGCACGTGCAAGCCCGGAATGAAAGGCCTCCGAACGGGGTACCTCTGGGCATGGCCGTACGCACCCCACAGCAGGTCGGTGATGACGCTTCCTCAGTCGCGGGCGCGGAGCGCGTCGGCACCGAGCTGAGCGATCGGATCCAGCCTGGTGACCTCGCGGGTGGCCAGGTCGACCATCACCGCGGTGTCGGCGGGTACCGGGGTCCAGCCTGGCTGCCCCAGGCCGCTGGAGACGATCTCGAGCCCGTGGTCGCTGCGGCGGTAGTCCATGGCGAAGTACTCCGTGGTGTGTCGAGGCGGGATGTCGCCCTCGTCGTCGAAGAGCTCGCGCAGCGCGCGCAGGGGCGAGTCGGCACGCGAGTTGATGTGGATCGCGAACATGTGCGTGCGGGTGAGCATCAGTGCGTTCAGGCTGCACCGCGGGAACTTCTGGACCAGCGTGGCCAGCGCCTGGGTGACGCCCTCGGCCTCGTCGCCGTACTCCTCGACGTTCTGGTGGACGAAGTGGAAGTAGCGCTCGCTGTCGGTGTCACCGCGCAGCCGCGACCGGGACTCCGGGGTCAGCAGGGCCTCGAGATCCGCGATCGGGGAGATGTGGCCGTTGTGCGCGAACGCGGCGCCGTCGGTCAGGAACGGGTGGGTGTTCTCCGGACGTACGTCGAGCCCACCGGTCGCCCAGCGAAGGTGCACGAAACCGGCATGGGAGAGCGGGGCCTCGACGAGCCGGCGATAGGTGTCATCGACGTTCGCGGAACGCGGCGAGCTCGTCGTGCAGGTGCCCTCCGGAGCGTGCCAGGCCATTCCCCACCCGTCGGAGTGCACGGAGGTGAGCGAGGTGAACGCGTCCAGGCCCTCCTCCCCGAGCAGGTCGGCCACGGCACACGGCGACTCGGTCACATATCCGAACAGGCGACACATCGTCGAGCTTCTCCTTTCAGAGGTAGGTGCAAACGTTGAACAGACACTTTTCGAGCAGTACCCATCACCAGCGCAGGACAGTCGGGGTCGAGGAGGAGCTTCTTCTCGTCGACGCCGAGACGGGCGCCCCGCGCTCGGTGGCCAGCGAGGTGCTCCGGGTGGCGAGCCGGCGCGGCGACACCGAGGTCGAGACCGACGAGGCCGGTGGTTCGCTGGGACCGGAGATGCAGGAGCAGCAGGTCGAGACCGACACTCCGCCCGAGGAGTATCTCGGGCTCCTGGAGCTCGACCTGCGACAGTGGCGCGACAAGGCTCGCGCGGCCGCGAAGGAGGCGGGCGCGCTGATCCTGGCCAGCGGTACACCCCTGCTGCCGGTGCGCCCTCGGACCTTCGACGACGAGCGCTATGCGGCGATCACGGATCGGTTCGGGCTGACCGCCAGCGAACAGCTCACCTGCGGCTGCCACGTGCACGTCTCGGTCGACTCCGACGACGAGGCCGTCGGGGCGCTCGACCGGATCCGCACCTGGCTGCCCGTGCTGCTCGCGGTGAGCGCCAACTCTCCCTACTGGCAGGGCGAGGACTCGGGCTACGCCAGCTACCGCTCCCAGGCGATGACCCGGTGGCCGACCAACGGTCCGACCGAGATCTTCGGCAGCGCCCAGGCGTACGCCGACCATCTGCGCCTGCTCGTCGAGACGGGGGTGCCGCTCGACGAGGGCATGGCGTACTTCGACGCTCGCCCGTCCCGCAGCTACCCGACGCTCGAGATCCGGGTCGCCGACGTCTGTCTCGACCCTCGCGACGCCGTGCTCGTCGCCGCGCTGTCGAGAGCGCTGGTGGATACCGGTGCCAGGGAGTGGGCCGAGGGACGGCCGCCCGAGCCCGCTTCGGTGGCCGTGCTCCGGCTCGCCATGTGGCAGGCGGGCAAGCACGGGATCACCGGTGAGCTGCTCGACCCGCAGACCCATCGACCGAGGCCGGCTCGTGAGGTGGTGGACCGCCTCCTCGAGCACATCGGCCCGGCCTTGCGTGAGACCGGCGACCTGGTGCGCGTCGAGAAGGGGCTCGACCGGGTCTTCACCAGCGGCACCGGCTCCTCGACCCAGCGCCGGATCCACACCGAGGAGGGTCGTCTTGACCGGGCCGCGGTCCGGCTGGCCGAGCTCACCTGAACTTCCCACCCTGAACAGGAGGCACCTGCTGACATGATCCGATTCGGTCACCTCGACATCGACTTCGACGATCGCGTGCTCACACCGCGTACCTGGACCGCCCGTCAGTCCGAATGGGCGGCCAAGCTCGCGGCGGAGCTGCCCGACGGGCCGATGCTCGAGCTGTGTTCCGGCGCTGGCCAGATCGGCCTGCTCGCCGCCGCGCTGACCGGCCGCCGCCTGGTCTGCGTCGATGCCGACCCGGCCGCGTGCGCGTTCACCCGGGCCAACGCCGAACGCGCCGGCCTGGCCCACCTGGTGGAGGTACGCCAGGGCAGCATGGAGCACGCACTGGACCCAGACGAGCGCTACTGGCTGGTGATCGCGGACCCGCCGTGGGTGCCGACGGCCCAGGTCGAGCGGTATCCCGAGGACCCCCGCTCGGCCATCGACGGCGGGGCCGACGGGATGCTGGTCGCCGAGAAATGCCTGGCGACGACGGCGCGGCACCTCTCCCCCGGTGGCGCCGCCGTCCTCCAGCTCGGCACCGCCGAGCAGGCCGATCGCCTGCACGAGATGGTCGAGGGCAGCGGCCTGAGGATCCAGGAGGTCCGGGACTCGCCGGGCGAAGGGGTTCTCGTGCACCTCGTCGGGGCACCGCGGCCGAGCATGTCGGACCCGGCGAACGGGTACCGGAGAGTCTGAGGGAAAGGTAGGCATAGATGCTGCCGAAGTCGCGTGGCACCCTGAGTGCCGCTGTTTTCACCGCGCTGCAGAGCGGCGCCACTGCTGACCTGGAGCCGGATCCGGAGTCGGCGGAGGATGCCCAGATCGCTCTGTGGACGCTCTACGAGCTCCACTACCGGGGCTTCGACGAGGTGGATCCCGATCTCGAGTGGGACGCGGACCTGCTGCGTCTGCGCCGCGGTCTGGAGAGGTCGTTCGAGGCCGAGCTGTGGCAGCGCTGGGCGCACAGCGGCCTCCAGGAGGATCGCGAGCTGGACATTCCCGGGCTGGTCGCCGGGCACGACGGACCCTCGTTGGCCCGGTTCGTGCAGCGCCGGGCCGAGCGGGAGCAGGTGCTCGAGATCCTCAAGCACCGCTCGCTCTACCACCTCAAGGAGGCCGACCCGACCAGCTGGGTCGTTCCCCGGCTCGATACCCGGCCCAAGGCCGCGCTGATGGAGATCCTCTTCGACGAGTACGGCGACGGTGACCCGAACCGGCTCCATCACCACCTCTTCCGCCGCGGCCTGGAGGCGGCCGGTCTGCGCACCGACCATGCCGGCTACGTCGACGAGGCGCCGGTCGAGATCCTCGAGATGAACAACGCCCTCTCGCTGTTCGGGCTCCACCGCCGACTCCGCGGAGCGGCGCTCGGCCACTTCGCCGCGTTCGAGTCGACCAGCTCGGTGCCCTCGCGGCAGCTCGCCCAGGGGCTGCGCCGGCTGGACTTCCCCGAGGAGATGGCGGCCTACTACGACGAGCACGTCGAGGCCGACTCCGTCCACGAGCAGGTGGCCGTGCGCGACGCGTGCGGCTCGTTCGTGGAGGAGAACCCGAGCGAGCGCGAGCAGGTGCTCTTCGGCGCGTTCACCTGCCTCGACCTGGAGGCACGGTACGCCCGGACGATGCTCACCGAGTGGGGTGCCTCATGACGGACTTCGAGCACGCCTCGGTGGTGCTGTGCCCGGCCGGGCCGATGCTGCTGCGCGGGAAGCACGAGATCCAGGACGCCGACGGGAAGATCCATCACACGGTTCGACCGGTCAGCGCGGTGTGCATGTGCGGCGGGTCCGCGATCAAGCCCTGGTGCGACGGTACGCACCGACTGCTGGCCGCGGCAGCGCGCGACGGCGACCGCGACGAGACCAGCGGCTGAGAGGAGACCCTGGTGGTTCGACTTCGCCGGGTCTCGACGGAGGAGCCGGGGTGGACCCGCCGCCGCGCGGGTCGCGGCTTCGTCTACCTCGACGAGGCCGGTGACCGGTTGCCGGACGACGCCATCGAGCGGATCCGGGCTCTGGCGATCCCGCCCGCCTGGGAGGACGTCTGGATCTGCCCCCGTGAGAACGGGCATCTGCAGGCCGTCGGGACCGACGCGGCCGGCCGCCGGCAATACCTCTACCACCCTGACTGGCGAGCGAAGCGTGACCAGGAGAAGTTCGAGCGGGTGCTGGAGCTCGGGGCGGTCCTGCCCCGCGTACGCGAGCGGACGGAGCGCGATCTCACCACCACCGGGATGAGCGATGCGCGGGCATCAGCGCTCGCGGTGCGCCTGCTGGACCTGGGGTGCTTCCGCATCGGCAGCGACGCCTACGCCGACGAGAACGGTGGCTTCGGCCTGACGACGCTGGAGCGTCGCCACGTACGCAAGCGGGGCGACTGCTACGTCTTCGCCTTCACCGGGAAGTCCGGCGTCGAGCACGCCATCAGCATCGACGACCCGCTCTCGATGGAGGCGATCGCGCAGCTGCGACGCCGGCGCGCCGGTTTCGAGGAGCTCCTGGCCTACCGGCAGGGCCGGCGGTGGCAGCGGCTGACGCCGGCCATGGTCAACGACTACATGCGCGAGATCAGCGGGCTGGCGGTGTCGGCGAAGGACTTCAGGACCTGGCACGCCACCGTGCTCGCGGCGCTCGCGCTGGCCGAGGACCCGCACGCCGCCGGGCGCTCGACCCCGACCGCCAGGTCCCGCCGCAAGCAGCAGGTCGCCGCGATCAAGGAGGTCGCGGAGTATCTCGGGAACACGCCGGCGGTCGCACGCAGCTCCTACGTCGACCCGCGGGTGCTCGAGCTGCACGAGCAGGGGCGCACGATCCGGGTCCGCGAGGCCGTGAGCAAGGACCCGCAGCGGCGCCAAGCCGCGGCCGAGCGCGCGGTCCTGCGCCTGCTGAGGCAGGACGACGCCTGAGCGTCCCTCAGCCCTCGACGCCGGTGGCCTCGTGCGAGGAGCCGACCGGCTTGCTCTCGGGTGACCCGCGCTGCCTGAGGTAGATCGCGAGGACGGCCATCGAGCCGACCGCGAGGAACTCGGACTGCCAGTTCTGCAGGGTGCGCGCCCAGAAGTCCGCGTTGCCCAGGTAGGAGACCCACGGGATCGGGTCGCGCAGCTGTCGCAGCCGGGACTCGTTGTACGTCGCCCACCCGGCCACCGACTGGACCAGCCAGGACATCAGGAAGATGGAGCCCATGACGATCCCGAGCGACCGGGAGTAGAGCGCGGTCCGCAGGCCACCGACCCGGGCCAGCCGGGGAGAGTCGGACCGGGCGAACGCGCCGATCTTCTGCTTCTCGTCGGACTCCTGCCCGGCGTCCTTGAGCGGCTTGGACTCCGGGGAGCCTCGTTGCACCAACCAGACGGTCAGGACGACGTAGAGCAGGAACTGGAGGTACTCGCTCTGCCAGTTCTCCGTCACGTCCACGGCGAAGCTCGACGAGGTGAGGTAGGCGCCCAGCGAGAGCTGATGCAGGCCGTCCGCGAACAGCTCGTCGTTGAGCTGGTGCCAGCCGGCGAACGCCTGGCCGACGAGGCTGCCCAGGAAGAGCGCCCCGAAGACCAGGCTGAGCGAGTTCTCCTTGAGGAACCGGCGCATCGAGGCCCCTCACCCGTGCCTCAGCGCGAGGACGAACGTGTAGAGCAGCCCGATCCCGATGACCGCCAGATAGGTGACGTACATGAGTCGCATCTCAGCCTCCGTGCAGGGCGCAGTCGTAGGGCTTGGGTTGCTGCGGCGTGCAGCCGGCGGCGTGCAGATGCCAGCCGTCGGCGAACCGGGTCAGGAACAGGGTCTCGCCCTGGTAGCGCACCTCGGCCATGGTGCCGAAGACGTCCACGCCGTCGGGCTCGCCCGGGGCGGGCAGGGTCTCCTCGGCCAGCGCCCCGTCGCAGGGCTTCCCGGCCGCGGACTCCAGCTCGGAGCGCGTCTCCGGAGCCAGCAGCGCGCACGCCCGGCCCCAGTCGTGGGCGGCGGCCGCCGCCTGGAAGGCGGCGGCCGTCTCGCGTACCGCGTCGTCCTGCCCCGAGCCGCATCCGGTGAGGACCATCGGAAGGAGCAGGACCAGCGTCGTGGACCACCACCGCATGCGAAGCCCTCAGCCGTGGGCGGCCTGCGCCGCTCCCGTCTCCGTGTTCTGGCCGCTGGTCTTCAGCTGACCGCCCTGGTCCTCCAGGTGGGCGCGTACGAACCAGTGGAAGAGCTCGAGCTGCTCGGTCTGGCCGATCAGGATGTCCTGGGTGACCAGGTCGATGTCATCGAGGGTCTTGATCGCCTCTCGGTAGGAGCCGATCACGCCCTGGTAGGTGACGTCGAGCGCGGCGAGGTGCTCCTGGGTGGTGGCCCGGCCGATGCTGTAGTCGTCCCACTCCCGCTCCTTGACCAGCGCACCCGGGGTGCCTCGCGGGGCACCACCCAGGGTCGCGATGCGCTCGGCGAGCGCATCGGCCATGGCGCGTACCGCGTCGACCTGGGGGTCGATCATCTGGTGGACGGCGATGAAGTGGGGTCCCACCACGTTCCAGTGCACGTGCTTGAGGGTGAGCTGGAGGTCGTTGGTGGCATGAAGACGGGACTGCAGAAGATCGATGGTCGTCCGCGCAGCGTCCTCGTCCAGGCCTGGGATCGTGTAGTGCAGCGTTTCGGTCGTCATGCCGCGATCGGTACCCATAGCCGCCCGATTCATACCAGTACACGGGTGCGAATAAACTTGGCCACGTGCCCGCACTCCTCAGTTCGCCGTCTCGTGTCTACCGGATCGTCGCCACCGCCGAGGCGGTGACCTGGACCGGACTCCTCGGCGGCATGTTCCTGAAGTACGTCACCGAGACGACCGAGCTGGGCGTCAGCATCTTCGGGATGCTGCACGGGATCGTGTTCATCACCTACTGCGTGACCACCGTCGCGATCGCGGTCGACCAGCGCTGGTCCTTCGGCCGCCTGGTCGCCGGCCTCGCCTCCTCGATCCCGCCGCTCCTCACCCTCTGGTTCGAGCGGTACGCCGAGCGCCGCGGTCTCCTCGCCCCGGCGTGGCGCCTCATCGAGGAATCTCCGGCCCGCCCACTCGAGCGCCCGCTCGCCTGGCTCCTCCGCAACCCCGTACGCGGCCTGGCCACCGGCCTCGCCAGCGTCGCCGCCCTGACCGTCGTCGCCCTCGTTGCCGGGCCGCCGGTCGGCTGACCGAAGGCGTCACTCCGCCGTGCAGCGGGTCCGGCCCTGTGAATCGTTCACAGGGCCGGACCCACCCGCCTAGGGACGTACGAGCATCCGGTCGATGCTGATCCCCCGACCCGAGTCCGAGTCGTTGCCCTTGCCTGTCGCCACGATGGTCAGCGTGTGTTCACCGGCTCCGAGGGCGGGGCTGGACCAGATCAGCTGATTGCCGATGCGGGTGCGGCCGTAGAAGTCGGCGGTGCCGACCTCGACCCCGTCGACGAGCACGGTGGCGATGCCCTGGTTGGAGGCTCGCATCCCGTACACCTCGACGGACGAGCCGGCGAACCTGAAGTCGACCGAGTCGCCTGCGACCGTCGTCGAGGTCACCGAGGAGTGGTAGAGGCCGGTCCGATTGATGCAGCCGGGGCAGCTCAACCAGCCCTCGCCCTGATAGTCGAGGCGGCCTTGGCCGGTGCCCTCGCTCTGGTCGTCCACCGAGCTCCGTCCTCCGTTCCCGCGAACCACCTCGACACGGTCGACCGAGACTCCGCCGCCCACGCTTCGAGAGCCGGAGGGAACCTCGAAGCGGAGGGTGTGCGCCCCGTCCACCAGCACAGGGGTCCGCCACTCGACCTCACGCTTGCCGCCATAGGGCAGCATGACGGGCTCGTTCCCGTCGATCGAGACCTTCGCGCTCCCGGGACGGGCACCGGACAGACCGGCGAGCGTGGCCTGGGTCCCGTCGAACTCGAGCTCGAAGGAGCCGCGGTGGCGGCTGACGTCGATCGTCTTGACCGGCTGCAGCGGGGCGACCGTGAGGTCGGCGAACTGCACCGCGGAGTAGTCGCCCGAGAGCCCGACCATGCCGGAGGTCCAGGTGTCGTCGGTGACCTCGCCGACCCGGGTGCCGTCGATCGACGCGGTGATCACCTCGTCGGCGAACGACAGGTCGAGGTCGTGCCAACCCACGCCGGTGGCACCGGTCGTTCCGCTGGTCAGCTCCAACCACGACTTCCCACCAGGTACGCCACGGCCCAGTGACCAGGTCCCGTCGGCGTCCAGGCTCAGCCCGTAGCCGTTCGGCACCGGCGCCATCGCGTCGTTCGAGACGCGGCCGAGCACCTGGGCCGTACCTCCCTCGGGCACGTACGCCTCGACCGAGGCGGTGTAGTCGGACCAGTTCAGGTCGCCGAGGATCCCGGCCGGCTGCTTCCAGGCGGCCCAGGAGATCGCGGGCTGCGGGGAGACCTGGGTCAGGCACGTTCCCTTGCGGCCGCCCTGGCACGGCCGCTCCTCGTAGGCGCCCTCCATCTGGGAGAAGTAGGGCGTCTGACCGCTCGCTCCGCCGTCCGCGAGGGTGTTGCGATACGGGAACGGGAAGGCGGACTCGTGCCAGCCCTCGGCGGTGCCGAAACCCTTGGCCGTCGTGGTCGTGACGGTGACAACCGCGTTCGCCGGCACGGTCACGGCGTACGTGCCGTCCTGGTTCCTGCGCAGGTCGGGCTGGCGGACCAACCGGTCCTCGGCCGTCGAGCGCCAGACGTGCAGGTCACGCGCCTTCAGTCCGCCCTCGACCGAGAGCGTGACCGTGCGGGGCGCGGCAGCACCGATGGTCTCGATCACGGTGCTCCAGTCACCGCCCGACGGTGCCTTGCGCGTGACGAAGCTGCCCTGTGCCGTGTCGGCTGCGTCGAGGTAGCCCGAGGAGGTGTCGAGGTACTGCCAGCCGGGCTCGGCGAACCTCGTCGTCTGCGCGACCGCCCAGATCGCCGACTGCACCTGATAGGCGCCCGACCACGGGGTGTTCGCCCGCATCAGACCGGCGTCGGAGATGCTCAGACCGTCGTAGTAGGACGTGATCAGGTTCCAGAAGTTGACCCCGGTGATGCGACCGTCGATGTAGGCGTGGTTGATCAGCGACGGGACCGAGGCGGACGATCCGCCCGCGCCCCACTCGGCCGACCAGGGTCCACCCTCGGAGATCCACAGTGGCTTGCCCAACGCCTGGGCGGTCGCCGAGCTGGGACCGCGCGAATAGTGGTTGCCGAGCAGGCCGACCGCGTCGAAGAGCTCGGGGTCGTCGGTCATGTCGACGGCGATCGGCCACTCGCCCTTGCGTGCAGCCTCGTCGGAGGCGATGATCCGCACGTCCGCGTAGCCGGCCGCGTCGAGGGCGGCGCGGTAGTCCTTGATCCACTGGACCTCGTACTCGCGCTCGTTGCGTACGCCGACGTTGTCGATGGTCAGGTCGTGCTCACGGGCGCAGTCGAGCCAGTCGATGAAGTAGTCGATCGTGTCCTGCGAGTAGTACTCGCCGTCGCCGAGCCAGCCCGGGGCGCCCCAGGCGAGGCCGCCCAGCTTGATCTTGGGGTTGCGCTTGACCGCCTCGCGCATGAGCCACCATGAGTAGCCGGCGTGACAGCTGACCTCACCGCGAACGTGCTCATGGCTCGACTCGGAGCCGTCGGTCGTGTTGGTGTCGCCGCCGATCTCGACCTTGAGCATCTCCAGCGAGGCGCCGTAGCCGGGCTTGAAGAGGTAGTCGAGGATCTCAGCACGTTCCTCGCGCGGGTAGTCGAGCAGCAGCCGGGATGTCGCCCCGCCCCCGGAGGTCGCCCCTACGCCGTCATAGGTACGTCCCGCGCTCTCGCCGTCGACAGCGATGGTGACGGGCTCGGCCGAGCTCGCCGTGGCGGCGACAGAGGCGGCGACCGGGGCGGCCGCGGCGGTCCCACCGACCAGGGCGGTCCCGGCCAGGAGCGCCGCGGCCGTGACCGACGCCATCGAGAGTCGGCGTCGACGGTTCTGCCTTCGTTCTGGTGGCCCGGAGGGCTCCGGGGCATGGGTGACTCGCATCGTGGTTGCTCCTTGCATCTCAGTGCTTTCCGGGATGGGCTGGTCGTGGATCGTCTTCGGGCGAGATCTGGCTAGAGGCACACCTCGGTACGGCCCGCGCCCACAGTGGTTCTGCGCGGGGCGCCGCCGCCGAATACCTGCAGGCTTGTCGAGGCGTCCGCGTTCACCTCGAAGCAGCCGCGCCGCGCGGAGGGCACGAAGTCGCGCACCACCAGCCGCCCGCCGACGGCCTGGAAGACCTTGCGACCGTCCTGTCGCAGCTCGGTGCGCGCCGGGCTCACCGTCGCGGCGTACGAATGCCCGGCCACCCGCACGTCGTCGACGGTGTTGCGGCCTTCCAGCGCGTGCGATCCGAACGTGACCGCCCCGGGCCGGCCCCACGCGTCCTCGGCCACCAACTCGTGCACCGCCATCAGCGGCATCACGCTCGACCAGGTGTAGTAGCGCCAAGCGCTGTCCACGGCCGCCGAGCTGATGGCCTGTCCCGGCTCCGGGTCGAAGTACTCGGGGAACCAGCCGTCCTCGTCCCAGCTGTCCAGCCACATCGTGGTGCTCTTCTGGGCGAGCTCACCGGCCGCCTCGTCGAGGCCGTACCGTTTGAGGCCGTCATAGACCGTGGCGTTCATGGGCGGCCACACGGCTCCGCGCCACTGCTCGCAGGAGTTCTCCTGGCCCCAGCCGATGTAGTAGCGGTAGCCGGTCGAGGCGTTCGGTCGGTCCAGGCCGTTCGCGCAATACTCCGGTGCGCTCCGGCTGATGCTCGGCACGGCGTACTCGCCCCAGAACTTCTCGGGGTCGAGCAGATTCTCCCGCACGGTCCGCTCCGCCCGCTCGTCGGTGGCCAGTCCCCCGAAGAGCGGGTAGAAGATCGTCGGCGTGATGACCCGGCCCCAGCGGCCGTCGAGGTGGCGGTCGAGGTAGATGCCCTGTTCCTGGTTCCACAGGGTCTTGTTGGCGGCCTTCTTCACTTTGTCGAACAACGCCTGGTAACGGCGCGCGTCGTCGTGGTGGCCCAGGGCGTCGGCCAGTTCGGCCATCGACTGCGCCATGAGGGCGTAGTACGAGGTCAGCGCCACGTCGGTGAGGTCGGTGTTGTCCCGCTCGTCGCCGCTGCCGCCGTCCTTCGGCACCCGGTGGGCGGCAGCATAGAGCGGCAGGTCGTCCAGGCCCAGGTGGTTGCCGACCTTGCTCGGATCGGGGTCATAGGGCGCTTCCAAGAGGCCATCGCCGTCGACGTCCCACTCGGGCAGCTTCGCGATGAAGCCGGCCAGCTCGGGGTAGGCCTGCTCCACGAGCTCCCGGTCACCGGTCGCTGCGTAGATCCGCTTGACGGCGTAGGCGTGCATCGGTCCGGAGTGGAGCTGGTCGTAGCGCGGGCCGCCGGCGTCGAAGATGTCCTTCTCGTGCTGCCTGGCCAGCTCGGGGTCGACGGTGAGCGCGATGATCGCGTCCCACGCGGAGTCCCAGCCGGTGAAGATGTTGTCGTTCTCCGCACCGCCGCGTCCCCAGCCCCACACCAGGAACCTGTTGCGGTGCGTCTCGTCGTAGTTGGCGTTGAGCGCGATGGCGCTGCGCATCGCCGTCGCGGACCGCCCGACAGGCCCGCTGCCGCTGAGCGTGCCGTGGTCGGCGCGGGCCTCGGCGCGGTCGAGCGTCGCGAGGATCTCGCCACGGGGTGCGGCGGCTGCTGCCCGCGAGGCACCTGAGACCGACGTCGTGAAGGTGATGGTCTCGTCCGCGTCGAGCGAGTAACGCAGCGCCGCGGCGGCCTCGCCCGGCTCTGCCGGCTCGCCCTCCATCGCGGCGACCAGGTCGTCCATCGAGGCGTACGCCCCACCGTCGTCGGGTCGCTGCGTGGGTGTCAGTGCGAAGTGCCCGGTCAGATCGGGGTCGTCGAGGCCCTGGCTCGAGGCGCGGATGCCGTCGCCGGTGACGCGGTAGCTGCTCGCCTCGCTCCACGGGGGCGCCGTCTCGAGAAACACGGTCGTGTCGTCCTCGAGCGCGGTGACCGAGCCCACCAGGGTGTTGGGTGCCGTGCGCGCGAACCTGATGACGATCGTCTGCTCGTCCCGGCGGACCTGCTCGTACTTCGCCTCCAGACCAGGCAGGAGATCCCGAGCCTCCCGCACCTGGTCCGGCGACCAGGCATCAGGGTTGGCGAGGATCTCGCGCAGCGCGCCGAGCCGTTCCGGCGTGATCGTCCGGTCATCGCTGCTGATCCGCACCTCGTAGTACGAGCCGTCGGTGGTCACGGGTCCGACGTCCGCGACGTGCGCCAGCAGACCCTGGTTCTCCCGGATCAGCCGGTTGCCCGACGTCAGCAGGTTCACCCGCAGGGCGAACCTGCTCTCCCCTTCCCCGACAAACAGTGCGCCGTTGTCGTCCCGCTCGGTGTAGCCGGGCATGGCGAAGGGGCGCTCGAGCGCGCGGCCGCCCCGGTCGGTCTGGTCCGCAGACACGGCGGCCGGAACGCTGCCGGCCGTATCTACTGCCCTATCCACTGCCGCCGCACCCGACCCTGCGGCCACCGACGCCGCTACAACGCTCGCGACGCCGGCGGTAAGGGCGAGCCGCCTACGCCCGACTTTCACATCACTCCGAGTGTTCATGCCTACTCCTTTGTGAGCGCTAACATTCGCGCCCGGAACAGAGTAGTAAGACATATGACGAGTGACAAGTGTCACATGATGTTCTGTGCCGACCCGGCGGTCGCCCCGGCGTGGCGGCTTACCTCACAGGACCCGGCCCAGCGCCCCGGACCGCCCTCGGCCCGGTCAGATCGCGGCGTCTGCGATCTCGACCTCACCGCTGCGTACGACCTCGCCGCAGGCCTTGCAGGCCAGCACGGGGTGGAACTCCGCGCCGCAGGAGTGATCGAACCTGACCGGCGGACCGTCCTCACCGGCAAGGTGACGGTCGCCGAACTCGCGCATCGTGGCGATGATCGGCGCGAGCGAGCGTCCGAGGTCGGTCAGGTGGTATTCGAACCTCGGCGGACGCTGCTCGTACTGGACCCGCGTCACCAGCCCGTGCGCCTCGAGCCTGCGGAGGCGATCGGTGAGGATGTCGCGCGGTCCGCCCGTGAACCGGGCGATCTCCTCGAACCGGTGACTTCCGAGAAACAGCTCACGCACGACGAGCAGGGTCCATTTGGAGCCGACGAGCTCGAGCGTCCGCGCGACCGAGCACTCACGTACCTGCGTCATCATGAGTTCGATCCTAATCGAGTTGGAAAACCAAACCAACCCGAGTACGTTGGAAAAACCAACTCAGGCGGCACCCCGCCCTCGACACAGGAGAACCACATGCCCACTCTCGCGAACGCGGTCGTCCTGGTGACCGGAGCGAACGGCGGCCTCGGCACCCACTTCGTCCACCAGGCGCTGGAGCGCGGCGCCGCCAAGGTGTACGCGGCCGCCCGCACTCCCCGCGAGTGGAGCGATCCCCGCATCGTGCCGCTGCGACTCGACGTGACCGACCACGACTCGGTCGCCGAGGCGGCCGCGGTGGCGGGAGACGTCACGGTCCTCATCAACAACGCAGGCAGCTCGAACGGCGCCAGCGTGACCGGTGACCTGAGCGCCGCCCGCGACCTCTTCGAGACCAACTTCTGGGGAGCCCTCGACGTCACCAACACCTTCCTGCCGGCGCTGCGCGCCGGCCGCGGAGTCGTGGTCAACGTGCTCTCGGTGCTGAGCTGGTACGGCATCGGGGACGGTTACAGCGCCACCAAGGCCGCGCTGTGGTCGGCGACCAACACCCAGCGTCTCGCGCTGGCGGGCGACGGCGTCCACGTCGCGGCCCTGCACCTGGGATACACGGACACCCCGATGACGGTCCGCATCACGGAGCCGAAGAACGACCCGGCCGACGTGGTCCGCAGCGCCTACGACGGCCTCGAGGGTGATGCGTACGAGATCCTGGCCGACCAGGTGAGCGCCGACGTCAAGGCGGGTCTCGCTCAGCCGATCGAGGTCCTCTACCCCCAGCTGAGCCGCTGATGACCCGCGACTTCGAGGCCTTCTACCTGCCGACCGGCGACGACGGTGTCTTCGAGTCGACCCCGGCGACGGCCAGCCCCTGGGACCACTCGCTGCAGCACGGCGGCCCTCCTGCGGCCCTGCTGGCCCGCGCCGTCGAATCGGTGCGTACGGACCCAGGGCTGTCGATCGCCCGGTTCACGGCCGACATGCTCGGCGGGATCCCGCAGGGCACCATGCGCGTGGAGGCGCACGTGGTCCGGCCGGGCCGCCGCGTCGAGCTCGTCGAGGCCTCGCTCTGGGCCGGTGACCAGCTCGCCGTCAAGGCGAGCGCCTGGCTGATCCGGGCCACACCGGGCTCGACCCGCGAACACTGGCGTCCGGCGGAGAAGGTGCCCGACCTTCCGTCGGCCTCCTCCGAGCGCTTCTTCGAGGGGGTCAGCCCGGACTGGGGCTACGGCCGCGCCCTCGACTGGCGGTTCGTCAGCGGGGGCTACGAGCCCGGGCCGGCGACGGTCTGGGCGCGCCTGCGCGTCCCGCTGGTCGCCGGCGAGCAGACCTCCCCCGTGCAGCGTCTCCTCACCCTCGCCGACTCCACCAACGGCCTGTCCGGCTCCTTGCCGATGAGCTCGTGGTACTTCATCCCCCCGACCGTGACCGTCACCGTCGAGCGACCGCCCGTGAGCGAGTGGATGCTGCTCGACGCCCGCAGCACCATCGGCCCGGACGGGATCGGCCTGGCCCAGGGAAACATGTCCGACGAGCACGGCACGTTCGCCGTCGTCACGCAACCGCTGATGGTTGCACCTCGCTGATCACCCAACCACTCGAACACGAAGGAGAACCACCATGCCGAACGCCGTGATCCTCGACGCCGTCCGTACGCCTGTGGCCAAGGGCAAGCCCGGCGGCGCCTACGCCGAGATCCATGCCGTCGACCTCCATTCCCGCGCCCTCGCCGCGCTGGTCGACCGCACCGGCATCGACCCGGCCGTCGTCGACGACGTGATCAGCGGCGCGGTCGGACAGGTCGGTGAGCAGTCGGGCAACACCGCACGCTGGGCCCTGCTGGGTGCCGGGTTCCCCGAGTCGGTGCCCGGCGTCACGGTCGACCGGCAGTGCGGCAGCTCGCAGCAGGCGCTCCACTTCGCCGCGCAGGGCGTGATCGCCGGCGCCTATGACGTAGCCATCGCCTCCGGCGTGGAGTCCATGAGCCGGATCCCGATGGGCTCGCAGTTCCTGGGCAAGGACTTCGCCGGCCCCCAGGTGAACGCTCGCTACGACGGCGGTCTGGTCCCGCAAGGCATCTCGGCAGAGCTGATCGCCGACAAGTGGGACCTGTCCCGCACGGAGCTGGACGAGTTCGCGGCCGAGTCGCACCAGCGGGCCGCGACGGCGTGGAAGAACGGACACTTCGACTCGCAGGTCACCTACGTGAACGACCTGCGCACCGACGAGACGATCCGCCCGGCGTCCACGACCGAGTCGCTCGCGGGTCTTCGGCCGGCCTTCAGGAACGAGGACTCCGTGGCCCGGTTCCCCGACATCGACTGGCGCGTCACGGCCGGCAACAGCTCGCCCATCAACGACGGTTCGGCCGCCATCCTGGTCGCCTCGGAGGAGGCCGCGGCGCGACTCGGCCTGACCCCGAGGGCACGGGTCCACTCGTTCGCCGTCGCCGGCGACGACCCGATCTTCATGCTCACCGGCATCATCCCCGCGACCCAGAAGGTGCTGGCCCGCGCCGGCCTCTCCATCGACGACATCGACGTTTTCGAGGTCAACGAGGCGTTCGCCTCCGTCGTGCTCGCCTGGCAGCGGGAGACCGGCGCGGACCTCGCCAAGGTCAACATCAACGGCGGGGCGATCGCGATCGGACACCCGCTGGGCGGCTCCGGCGCCCGGCTGATGACCACGTTGCTGAACAACCTGGAGCAGACCGGCGGCCGCTACGGCCTGCAGGTCATGTGCGAGGCCGGCGGCCTGGCGAACGCCACGATCATCGAGCGGATCTGACCCCATGACCCAGAACACGACCTCCGAGCCGACCCGAGCGGTGCGTGAACGCACCTACTCGTGGACCGACCCCCAGCTCTACGCCACCGCCGCCCGGGAGCTCGACGGGATCGACTTCTTCGAGCAGCTCGGAGACGGAGAGCTCGACCCGCCGCCGATCAACGCGACCCTCGGCATGAGCCTGGTCGAGGTCGGCGACGGGCGGGCCGTCTTCGAGCTCACCCCCGAGGAGTGGCACTACAACCCGATCGGCACCGTGCACGGTGGCATCCTGGCGACCCTCGCGGACTCGGCCCTCGGCTGTGCGGTCCACACCAAGCTGAAGGCGGGCACCGGCTACACCTCGCTCGACCTGACCATCAAGTTCACCCGCGCGGCCACGCTGGACAGCGGCACCCTCACCTGCGAAGGCCGTGTCGTGACCATCGGACGCCGCACCGCGACCGCCGAGGCCGAGATCACCGACAAGACCGGCCGCGTCATCGGCCACGCCGTCGCGACCTGCCTCATCATGGCGGGGAGCTGACCGCCTCCCGTCGCAGTGCGTCACTTGTCGGCGTGCTGATCCAGCTCGCGTCGTAGGGCCTGCTTGTCCTTGTCGCCGACGGGGATGTCCGCGTTGGCGGCCTGGCGGCGCATCTCGTCGCGGGTGATGTCCTGGGGCATCTCGCCGAGGTGCTCCTGCCTGCTCTTCAAGAAGGCCTTCCCCAGCTCGGCACGACGGGCGTCGTCGAGCCTGTCGCGGATGCCCGGCAGCACAGTGCTCTCCTCCTCCTCGACATGGTGGCTGACCGCCTCGACCACCTCGCGCAGCTTGTCGGCGTACGCCGTCGAGTAGGGGTCGCACTCGCTGAGCTCGGCGAGGAGGCGGTCTGCCAGCAGGTGCTCCTCCTGGCTGTGCGCGACGTCCTCGGCCTCGCCCGCCTCGTCGCGGGCGACCGGATAGACCTCGGCCTCCTCGGCGCGGCTGTGCGCGGCCAGGAGCGTCACCAGGACCGGGGTCAGCCCGGCTCGTACCTCTGGTTCTCGCTCGAGCTTCTCGAACAGGCTCTCCACCTCGCGGTGGTCCTGCATGATCAGGTCGGTCACGTCTTCGGACACGGCAGTTTCTCCTCTGCGGTGAAGGGATCCAGCCCTGCACCGGTACCCGCGAAAGGTCCGGATCAGCCTCAGTCAGGGGGCTCTTCGACGATGTGTACGGCCGCTTCCTCGGCCGAGGCGCCGGCGCCGTCGATGCCTTCGTCATGCCCGATGAGCCTGCCCTCATCGTCCTCGCGCACACCCTGATCGGGGCTGGTGAGCCGACCGGCACGGGCCTCGCCCACCTCCCCGGTCACCGGCCCGTCCAAGATGTCGGCGTCAGCCTCGGCCTCGGCCTCCTCCCAGACCTCCGGCTCCTCCTGAGCCCGCCGCTCGTCGATGGTCTCGCCCTCGATCTCCTCCCGCGGCGTCACACCCTTCGCGGTGACGCCCCGCGGCCGCTCGGGCGGCGAGTAGCCCTCGTCCAGGACGTCGTCGACACCACGGTCGTCAAGCGTGTCCTCTGGCTGAAGCTGCTCTTCACTCATGACTCGACCGGTAACCGACGACCGGACCGACATGCACCGAAGCCGTTCCCACTTCGGCGTCAGGCGGGACCGCCCTCGCCGCTGTGGGCGGCCAGCAGGTCGACGTCGACCTCCTCCTGGTGCGAGATCTTCTCCGTGACGAGCTCGGTCTGCTCCTGGGTGAGGGTCACCCCCGCCTCGTGCAGCGCCTTGACCAGCTCGTCGCGGATGGTCCCCTCGGGTGCGGTCTCCTGCCAGGCGGTGACTCGTTCGACCACCCCTCGAAGAGCCTGCACGCGGGCGGCGTCCTGGTTCATCTCAGTCATCCGCTCGCGGTACCCGGCCACGCCGAGGACATGCGAGGACCGCTCCCGGGCTCATCGTCCGTCCACGGACCCCTGCTCCGAGGCGGCGAGCCTGCCGAAGGAGGACCGATGGAACACGAGCGGCTGCCCCTGGGCGTGCTCGACGGAACGGACCTGCAGCAGGACGATCGTGTGGTCACCCGCCTCCACCTCGCGATACACGGTCGTGTCGAACCGTGCCAGGCCTTCCGTGAGGGTGAGCGCGCCCGCCTCGGTCTCGCTGACCCGCACGCCGTCGAAACGAGACTCGACCGGTCCGGCCAGCTGACGACAGACGTCGCCATGGTGCTCGGCCAGGACGGTGACCCCGAGGTGCGCGGCCCGCCGTAGGTCGGGCCAGGTCTTCGAGGTCCGTGCGATCGAGAAGGACACCAGCGGTGGGTCGAGACTCACCGACGTGAAGGACGACGCGGCGAGGCCGACGAGGTCGCCGTCGACGACGGCGGCGACCGCGACCACGCCGGTGGGGAAGACGCCGAACGCTCTGCGCAGCGCCGCCGGGTCGAGGTCCTGGTTCGTGGTCAGTGGAGTGGCCGACACGGGGGCCTCAGGCCTCGGTGACGATCTCGGGCAGCTCCGACCCGAGCTTGAGCGACTCCAGGAAGAGCACGATCGTCGCGGCCACCGAACGGTGGGTGACGTCGTTGAGGATGTCGTGGCGCCCTCCGACGACGGCACGTCGCCGGGCGGTGGGCAGACCTGCGTACGCCTCGAACGCCTGCCGGGGCGACGTGACCGGGTCCGCCGAGCCGTGGATCACCAGGACCGGCTTCGCCGTGGCGGGCAGGTCCAGGTCGGCCCACTCACTGGGCAGCGGCGCGGCCAGGCCACCACGCTCGAAGGCAGCGTCGTCCCCGATCACCTGCCGGTGCACGGGGCAGGCGCTGCGAGCCTCGATCTCCTCCTCCCAGTCCTCGACCCGCGCCGAGTCCGGCAGGACGAGGCCGGCGATCACGGCAGCGTCGACGTCGACGTCGTCGACGAGGGTGGCGGCGAGGGTGGCCCCCGAGTCCGCGCCGACGAGGACCTTCGGTGAGGGCAGGAGCTCGTCGGCGAGGATCGCCTCGACCGCGGCCCGGCTGCCCGCCAGGTCGTCGAGATCGACCTCCACCAGACGCACCTTGTAGGCGTCGGCCGAGAGGCGCCGGCCGAAACGCTGGTAGGACGTGGCGGTCTCACCGCGGCCGGGCAGCAGGACGAGGGTGCCGCGGGCCTTGCTGCCCACGGGCTCGTCCCAGGTCGCGGGGCGGGTGTTGCTGGTGATGGTCATCGTGATGCTCCTGTCAGGGAAGTTCTGGCGTGGGTGGCGAAGGCGCTGATCCGTTCGCGGAGTCCCGGGACGGCGACGGACCGGGCGAGCGCAGCCAGCGAACCGTCGGGCTCCGGGGTGCGGCTCTGAGCGAGGAGACCCGGCCGGGCGACCGGGGAAACCTGCTGCCAGCGGCGTACGACCTCGTCGGCCGCCTGCGACGGCGTGTCGGTCAGGGTGGTGAGCAGACCGATGCCGGCTGCCTCGGCGGCGCGGACCGGGCTGTTTCCGTCCAGCGCACGGTGCGCGCCGGCGACCCGGGTCAGGCGACGAGCGCCGAGGACGACTCCGAACCCGGCGCCGGGGAAGCGGAAGGACGCCTGGGCGTTTCCGATGCGGTGGTCGCAGGCGAGGGCGAGGTCCGCGCCTGCCCCGACGGCGGCTCCCTCGACCACGGCGATGGTGAGGAAGGGCATCGACGCGAGACGCTCGAGGAGAAGGCCGATCCTCAGGAACCGGAGGGCGAGGGACCCGTCCGTCTCCTCCTGGAGGCCACCCAGGTCGAACCCGGAGGCGAAGTGCCGGTCGTTGCCGCGTACGACGAGGGCGTCCGGTTGCTCCGCCTCAGCCTGGTCGAGGGCACCGTGAAAGGCCTCGACCAGGTCGACGCCGAGCGCGTTCGCCACCTCGGGCCGGTTCAGCCGGATCGTCCAGACCGGACCTCGGGTGACCTGGAGGCTCATCGCGCGCCCCACTCCGCCAGCACCTCGTCGGTGTGGTGCCCGAGGGAGGGCGCGCCCCGGTCAAGACGGGCGTCCAGGCCGCTGATCCGGGCGGGGTAGACGACGGTCGGAGTCGGTCCGGCGACCGGGATGTCGAGCTCCTGGACGAGCCCGGTCGCCTCGACATGAGGATCGGCGAGGATCTCCCCGACGGTGTTGACCGGTCCGCACGGCACGCCTCGGGCACGCAGCTCGGCGACCCAGTGGTCGCGCTTCTCGGTGGCGAAGCGCTCCTGGAGGATCACCTCCAGCTCGTGCTGATGGGAGACCCGGTCGAGCTGGGTGACGAAGCGCGCGTCGGTGACGAGGTCGGGCCTGCCGACGACGTCGGTGACGGCGGCCCAGAGCCGGTCGTTGCCCGCCGCGACCGTGAAGTCGGCGTCCTGGGCGCTGAATCCCTGGTAGGGCGCGTTGCGCGGATGGGCGGTGCCGAGCCGCCGGGGTTCCTCCCTCGACCCCCAGTACTCGCTGGTCTGGAGCGCCGAGACGCCCAGGAGGCAGTCGAGCATGGGGCAGTCCACCCGGACCGATCGGCCGGTGCCGCGGGTCTGCGGCAGGAGCGCCGCGATCGTGTAGGCGGCGTAGAGGCCGGCGGTGAAGTCGCCGACCGGGACACCCGCCTTCACCGGGGAGGCGTCCGGATGGCCGGTGACGCTCATCAGCCCGGACATGCCCTGGATGACGACGTCGTAGGCGCCGTCGTTGAGATACGGGCTGGTCAGGCCGTATCCGGAGATCGAGCAGTACACGAGCCCCGGGTGAGCGTCGCTGACCTGGTCGTAGCCGAGACCGAGCCGGTCCAGGACGCCGGGACGGTAGTTCTCGACGACGACGTCGGCCGCGGCGATCAGGCCCTGGACGTGGACCAGCTGCTCGGGATCCTTCAGGTCGGCGACGACCGAGCGCTTGTTGCGGTTGACCGAGGCGAAGTTGTGACTGAACCTCTCCTCCCCCGCGTCGGTGGCCACCGACGCGAACGGCGGCCACCCCCGCATCTGGTCACCGCTCGGCGGCTCGACCTTGACCACGTCCGCGCCGAGGTCGGCCAAGAGCATGCCCGCGAACGGGCCGGCGGCGACATGGGTCAGCTCCACCACGCGTACGCCTTCCAGGGGGCGTCGCAACGGCGCCGGTGGACTCTTCTCGTACGTCATCTCTGCTCTCGTGTCCCGCGGCTCAGACCGCGACGACCCGAGCCCGGGCCGCGCGGTGCGCGAGCTCCTGGCGCACGAGCGGGAGCAGGTCCTTGCCGTAGTCGATGGCGTCCTGGAGCGGGTCGTAGCCGCGGATGAGGACGGTGTTCACGCCGATCTCGACGTAGTCGAGGATGGCCGCGGCGACCGTCTCGGGCGAGCCGACCAGGGCGGTGGAGTTGCCGCCACCACCCACGGCCTTGGAGGTGGGGGTCCACAGGCAACGGTCGTGCAGGTCACTCTGGGCCGCGGCCTCGAGGAGGCGGCGGGAGCCGGCGTTCTCCGGCGCCTGGCCCTGGGGGTGGAGCTTGTTGACCTTCTCCTTGAAGGCGGTCCCCACCGCTCCGTTGATGGTGTCGAGGATCCCGTGGGCCCGCTCCCACGCCTCCGCATCGGTCTTCCCGAGGATCGGCCGGAACGAGACCGACACGCGTGGCCGGGTCGCGCGCCCCGCCTCGGCCGCCTTCGCGCTGATCGTCTCGATCTGCTCGCCGGTCGGCGCGAGCGGCTCGCCCCACAGCATGTAGGTGTCGGCGTGCTTGGCCCCCACGACGTACGCCGCCGGCGAGCTGCCGCCGAAGAAGAGCTCCAGGTGGCGGTCCTCGTAGGGGAAGACCTGCGGGGTGAACCCCTCGAAGCGGTAGTAGTCGCCCTCGAAGTCGCGCGGTCCCCTGGTGTCCCAGGAGGAGCGGAGGATCTGGAGGTACTCGTCGGTGCGGGCGTAGCGCTCGTCGTGCGGGAGGTAGTCGCCCTCGCGGCGCTGCTCGATGTTGCTGGAGCCGGTGACGATGTTGAGCGCGACCCGGCCCTTGCTGAAGTGGTCCAGCGTGGTGAAGGTGCGCGAGGCGAGCGTCGGGTGCACGACGCCGGGCCGGTGGGCGATCAATAGGCCGAGCCGTTCGGTGGTGGCGGCGGCGAAGGCGGCGACCTGGGTGCCTTCCGACCAGCCGGAGCCGTAGCCGATCAGGACGCGGTCGAAGCCGCCGTCCTCGTGTGCCCTGGCGAAGCGGGCGGTGTAGTCGGCATCGATGACGGTGCCGTCGGAGGGCCGGATCTCGGAGGCGTCGGCGGTGCCGATCATGCCGAGGATCTCGACGTCGGTGTAGTCGGCGGGTGTGGTCATGGCGAGTGCCTTTCGTCAGCCGGCCGGAGCCGGGTGGAGGGTGCTGGAGCTGCGCACCCGGATCTGCTCGATCCAGGTGCCGGCGAGATGGCAGGCGGCGGCTCGGTCGCCGTCGTCCTGGACGGCTCCCAGGTCGGGCTGGGCATGGCAGGCGTCGTGGGCGAAGCGGCAACGTGCGGCGAACACGCAGTCCTCTCCCCCGGCGGGCCACGGGTCGGCCTCCGCGTCGCGCCGCAGGTCGGCCGGACGCAGCCGATCCTCATGGGCGACCGAGGGCGCCGAGGCGGTGAGCAGGCCGGTGTAGGGGTGCGCGGGGTCGGTGAGCACGTCCTCGACCGGTCCGATCTCGACCAGGCGGCTGCGGTAGAAGACGGCGATCCGGTCGGCGATCCCGGCCAGGGAGGACAGGTCGTGGGCGATGATCACCACCGCGAGGCCGAGCTCCCGGCGCAGTCTGTCGAGCAGGCTGAGCACGAGGTTGCGGTTGGAGACGTCCAGCGCGCTGACCGGCTCGTCGCAGAAGAGCAGCTTCGGGCGGGTGACGATGGCGCGGGCCAGGGAGACCCGCTGGCGCTGCCCGCCGGAGAGCTGGCGCGGGAGACGGTCCCGCACGGAGTCCGGCTCCAGACCGACCAGGTCCAGCGCCTCGTCGACACGCTCACGGCGCGCCGCCCGGTCGAGCCGGCCGGCCACGGCGAGCGGCTCGCCGACGAGCTGGTCGACGGTGAGGTCCGGGTCGAGGGAGCGCAGCGGGTCCTGGAAGACGAGCTGGATCTCGCCGCGGCGACGGAAGCGGCGCAGGGCAGCGCCCTGGAGGCCGCCGACGTCGGTGCCGTCGAAGGTGATGCTCCCGGACGCCGGGGCGACCAGTCCGACCGTCGCCCGGGCGAGGGTCGTCTTCCCGGACCCGGTCTCGCCGACGATCCCGACGATCTCGCCGGCACGGACGTCGATCGACACGTCGCGCAGCGCGGCGCCGGTGCCGAGGTTGGTGCCTCTGCGCGGCGGGGCGTAGGTCACCGACAGGCCGGTGACGGACAACAACGGGGTGCTCATGCCGATGCCTCCACCCGGTCCTGGACGGTGCCCTCGAGGTGCGAGGTGGACTCCTGGTCGAGCTCGTCGAGTTCGTCCAGACGTACGCAGCGTGCCGATCTGCCGGGTGCGAAGCTGCTCTCCGCGACCGGACCGCTCGTGCACGCGTCGGTGCTGAACCGGCAGCGCGGCGCGAACCGGCATCCGGGCATCCTCTCCCCGGCGGCGGGCGGCTGGCCCGGGATCACCTCGAGGCTCCGACGGCTCCAGTCCCCGATCGAGGCGACCGACAGCAGCGCGCGGGTGTAGGGGTGGCGTGGGTCCTCGAGCACCTCGGAGGTGGTGCCGCTCTCGACGATCTCGCCGCCGTACATGACGAGCACCCGGTCGCAGGTCTCCGCCACGACGGCGAGGTCGTGGGTGACCAGCAGGAGGGAGAGCTCGTGGGTGCGGCGCAGACGCGCGATGAGCTCGAGGATCTCCGCCTGCACGACCGTGTCGAGGGCGGTGGTCGCCTCGTCGGCGATGAGGAGCTCCGGCTCACAGGCGACCGCGATCGCGATCAGCACCCGCTGGAGCATCCCGCCGGAGAGCTGGTGGGGGTACTGGTGGAAGACGTCCTCGGCGTTGTGCAGCCCGACCTCACCGAAGAGGCTGATCGCCTTCTCGTTGGCCTCGCGCCGAGAGAGGCCGGCCCGCACCCGAAGCTGCTCGACGAGCTGGTGGCCGACGGTGATGCCGGGGTTGAGGTAGGAGCCCGGGTCCTGGAAGACCGCGCCGATCCGGGTGCCGCGGACCTGGTCCCACACCTGGCGCTTCGCGTGGGTCAGGTCGACGGACCCCTCGCCCTCCCCGAGGACGATCCGGCCGGCATCGATCTCGCCGGTCTCGGGGAGCAGCCCGAGGATCGAGCGGCAGGTCAGCGTCTTCCCGCTCCCGGACTCTCCGACGAGGCCGACGGCCTCGCCGCGGTCGATGCCGAAGGACACCTCACGCACAGCGACGAGATGGTCGCCGACGCTGACCTGGAGCCCCTCGACATCGAGGGTCCGGCCTCCGGTCCCGTCGACCGGTTTCCGCACATCAGGCAGCGACATCGGCCGCCTCCTTTCGAAGAGCGCGTGCGACGATCCCCGGCCGGCGGCGACGCTGGGTGCCGGCGTCGCGGATGCCGTCGGCGAGCAGGTTCAGGGACCCGACGGTCGCCATCATCATCAGCGCGGGGAAGATCGGCGCCCAGCTCTGCTGGGCGAGATAGCCGAGGTCAGCCGAGAGCATGCCGCCCCACGTCGGCGCCGGCGGCTGGACGCCGATGCCGAGGAAGGACAGCGACGCGACCACGAGCAGGCTGGCGCCGGTGGCATGGGCCGCGGTCACCGCCACGTTCGGCAGGACCTTGCTCCAGATGTGGGTGCGCAGCGTCCACCACTGGCTCGCGCCCATCAGCTCGGCCGCCTCGACGTACTGGGTGCGGCGCAGGCCCAGCGCGACGGCCCGGGTCACCCGGAAGAACATCGGGCTGACCAGGATCCCGATGGCCACCATCGCCTGCTGGAGCCCGTTGCCGATGGTGCCTGCCACCGCGATGGCGAAGACGGTGAAGGGCAGGATCATCAGCGTGTCCGCGACCCGCAGCGAGATCCACTCGCCGACGCGCCCCATCCACGCGGAGAACAGCCCGCTCGGCACGCCGATGAGAGCCGCGATGACGACCGCCTCCAGGGCACCGACCACGGAGAGCCGGGTGCCGGCCAGGAGCCGCGAGAGTACGTCGCGGCCGACGTAGTCGGTGCCGAGCAGGTGCTCGGCGGAGGGACCTTCCAGGACGCGGTCGGAGTACTGGCGCAACGGGTCGTGAGGGGCGAGGGCGCCCCCGAAGACCACCAGGAACGCGACGACGGCGAGGACGACGAAGGCGAACCGGCTGCTCGGTTGTGCCCACAGGGCCTTGAGCGTCCTCACGCCGTCCCGCCCTTCCCGCTCGCCCGGCGCGCGGCCGGATCCAGCGCGGTCTGGGCGACGTTCACGACGAGGCTGGCGACCACGACCACCAGGGCGGTGACCAGGAGGGTGCCGAGCACGACCGGCACGTCGCCCTTCTCCGAGGCGTCCAGCGCGAGCTGGGCGATCCCGGGGAGGCCGAAGAGCTTCTCGGTCATGACCGCGCCCCCGATGACCAGCGGGATCGCCAGCCCGATGACGGCGAGCGTGGGCGCGGCGGCGTTGCGCAGCACGTGGCCGAAGAGCACCCGACGGCGCGTGTATCCGCGCATCTCGGCGCCGATGGCGTAGTTCTCGCGCAGCGCGCCGACCAGTGACGTACGCAGCTGGCGGGCGATCGAGGCGGCCACGTCGAGACTCAGCGCCAGCGAGGGCAGGACCGCGAACCGCAGCCACTCGCTCGGAGACTCCGCGAACGGGACGTATCCGCCGGCGGGGAGCAGCTGCAGGTTCACCGCGAACAGCACGATCAGGGCCATGCCGATCACGAACGGCGGGAGCGTGCCGAGCAGCGAGCAGACCAGGGTGACGGCTCGGTCGAAGAGGCCGCCGTTGCTCAGCGCGGCCCCGATGCCGGCCGAGCCACCGATGAGGATCGCCAGGAGGATCGCGAACACGGCGATCGAGAGGTCGACCGGGAGCGCCTGGGCGATGCTGTCGCTGACCGGGACGGTGGTGTACCAGGAGACCCCGAGGTCGCCCTGGACGGCGTGGGTGACCCAGTCGACGTACCGCACGACCAGGGGCCGGTCGAGCCCGAACTGGTGGTCGAGCCGGGCGATGTCCGCGGCCGTCGCGGTCTCGCCCAGCACCGCCGCGGCGGGGTTGGTCTTCGCCATCGCGCCGAGCGCGAAGGTGATCACCGAGGCCAGGAACAGGACGAACACGGTGATCCCGACCAGGTTGAGGATCCGCCGACCCCACCCGGCGACCGAGGCCGACGTACGCCGCGCCGGCCCGGCCACCCCCTCGACCGCACCGGGAGGTGCTGCCACCTCGGCCACGCTCACGAGGTCGTCACTCCTTCGAAGCGCTGCAGGCTCGGCAGCGGAGCGAGCTCGGAGACGCCCTTGCGGATGATCACCCGCGGCGCGTTGTAGAGGAAGGTGTTGGGGAAGTTGGTGATGGCGATCCGGGTCGCCTCCTGGAGCACGGCGGGGTAGCTCGGATCGTCGGTCGGCGTGGAGCGCACCTTCTTCAGCTGGGCCTCGAGAGCAGGGTTGGTCTTGCGGGCCGGGTTCATCAGCCCCTCCTTGCCGAAGAGCACCTGGAAGGCCTGGACCGGGGACTCACGACCGGCGAAGCCGTCGTACGCCAACGCCTGCTGGTGCTCGATGTAGACGATCTGGGTGTGCTGGGTCTGCGGGATCGTCTTGATCGTGAGGTCGATCCCGATCTCCTTGAGCTGGGCCTGGATCAGCTCCACGGCGGCGGTGGCGCTGCCGCTGCTGGTGAACTCGCCCGTGACCGGAGCCGTGTAGCCGGCGTCCGCGAGGATCTTCTTGGCCTTCTCCGGGTTGTACTCGTAGATGCCCTCGAGCTCGGGGTTGTAGCCGACGTACCCCTTCGGGAAGAGCTGGTAGTTCACGTCGCCGACATCGAAGTTGGCGACCTTCTTGATCTTCTCCCGGTCGATGCCGAACTTGAGCGCCTCGACCACGGCCGGGTCGTCGAACGGCTTCTTCGCGGCGTGGACGTCCAGGCAGCTCACGAACATCGAGTCGAGGATCTGGACGTCGAGACCGGCCTTCTCGGCCTGCTCGACCTGGGCCCCACCGATGCGGGCGATGTTGTACTGACCGGACTGGACGCCGGCGACGGCCGTGGCCGGGTCCGGCTGCGGGTAGAGGTGGAACTCCCCGACCTCGATCTGGTCGGCGAGCTGGTAGTGGTCGTTCTTGACCAGCTCGGCGTGGTCGTTCTGCACGTACTTGGTCAGCGAGAACGGACCCGACCCGGCGGGCTTGGTCGCCAGCGAGGCAGCGTCCTTCTCGAAGACGGCGGGGTTGACGACCATGCCGGTCTTGCCCGCGAACAGCGCCGGGATCTGATAGTCGACCTCGCTCAGGTCGATGACCACATCGAGGTCGCCGCTCGCGGTGACCTTCGTGATGCCGACCATCTGCGGGGCGATGAGAGACCCCTTGGTCGTACGTCCGTACTCGATCGACTTCGCGACCGCGGTCGCATCGAGCGCGGAGCCGTCGCTGAACTTCAGGCCCTGCTTGAGCGTGAAGGTGACCTGGGTCCCGGCGTCGTTGTAGGTCCACTTCTCCGCCAGCCACGGCACCGGGTTGCCCTCCTCATCGAGCCCGGTGACGGCCTCGTAGACCAGCGAGAGCATCTGTACGTCGGAGCCCGCCGAGGAGGTCACCGGGTCCCAGGTGGTGGGCAGCTGCCAGGCCCAGGTGATCCGGTCGGCGCCGGACTCACCCGCGCTGGAGGAGCCACAGGCCTCCAGGGCGAAGACCAACGAGGCACCGAGGCCGATGCCCAGCAGGCCGCGGCGGCTGAGCCTGGGATTGATGGTGGTGCTGATGCCGCCGTGGGCGGGCGCCGTGTGGGCCATGGGTGTTCGTCCTTAGGTGCGGGGTTGATGGGCATACCCGAGAGGTCTGGTGGCTGGGTGTGCGTCAGCCGGCCGCGGTCAGGCGCCGAGCGGCGGTGTGCCGGTTCTCCGGGATCGGCAGGCCGAGGTTGCCGCGCAGCGTGGTGGCCTCGTAGTCGCGACGGAAGACGCCTCGCTCCTGGAGGATCGGGACCACCTCCTCGACGATGCGCCGGAAGTTGCCGGGGTGGTCGACGCCGATGTTGAAGCCGTCGCAGGCTCGGGCCTCCCACCACTCCTGGAGCTTGGTGGCGACGGTCGCCGGGCTGCCGACGAACTCGCTCTTGCGAAAGATCCGGTTGGCCTCCACGGCCTGGCGCAGGGTCCAGCCGTTCTCACGGGCTCGCTGGGTGATCTTCTGCGCCTGGGTGTAGAACGAGCGCTCCCCGTGCACGAGGGCTTCGACGGGGAACGGCGCGTCGAGGTCGTACCGGCGGAAGTCGTGCCACCCGAACGGGCGGCCGAACTCGGCCAGCGCCTCGTCGAAACCGTGGTCGCGCTCGTGGTCGGCCGCCTCGATCTCGCGGGCCTCCTCGTCGGTGTCGCCGACGACGACCTTGACCCCGGGGAGGATCACGATCTCCTCCGGGTCGCGGCCGAACCCCTTCGCACGCGTCTTGATGTCGTCGTAGAACGCCTTCCCGCTCGGGATGTCCGGGGCGTGGGTGAAGATCCCCTCCCCTACCGAGGCGCCGAGGTCGCGGCCCTGGTCGGAGTCGCCGGCCTGGAAGATCACCGGATGCCCCTGCGGGCTGCGCTGGAGGTTGAGCGGACCCGCGACCTTGAAGTAGGTGCCCTCATGGTTGAGGACGTGCTGCTTGTCGGGGTCGAGGAACCGGCCGGTCTCCCGGTCACGCGGGAACGCATCGTCCTCGTAGGAGTCCCACAGCGCGCGGGCCAGCTCGACGTACTCCTGGGCCCGGCCGTAGCGGGTGTCGTAGTCGTAGTGCTCCTCGAGGCCGTAGTTGGTGGCGGTGCCGGCGTCGCCGGTGGTGACCACGTTCCAGCCGGCCCGGCCGCGGCTGATCAGATCGAGGGAGGCCAGGCGGCGGACGAGGTTGAAGGGGCTGTTGAAGCTCGTCGTGCCGGTGCCGACCAGGCCGAGGTTGCTCGTGTGGGTCGCGACCGCGGACAGCAGCGTGAAGGGCTCGAGCCGGTTGAGGTAGTGGGGCGGGCTGTGCGGGGTGATGAACTGGCTGTCGACGATGAACATCAGGTCGAAGCGGCCCGCCTCGGCCAGCTTCGCGATCTGGATGAACCAGTCGATGTTCACGCTGGCGTCGCCGGGGATCTCCGGGTCGAGCCACAGTCGGTGCTGCCCGGGCCCGCCGGTTCCGTACGGGACGGCACCGAGCTTGATGGTTCGTCGAGACATGTACGTCCCCTTCCGGGCATCGGCGTGTGCTGGCTGCGATCACCGACCCAAGCCGGTGTTTGTCTATCAGTCTGATCGACAAATGGGGCATGGTCTAACGACGTTTCACAATGACGACACATCACGAACGCTCATCGAAAGTGCAGTAGCCTGATGGACATGGGACGGAATCTGGACATCGCGCCGCTGCGCAGCCTGGTGGCCGTCGCGGACTTCGGCGGGTTCCAGCGCGCCGCGACCGCGCTGCACCTGACCCAGGGTGCCGTCAGCCAGCACGTACGGCGCCTGGAGACGACCCTGGGGACCACGCTCGTCGAGCGGCACGGGCGAGGCTCCCGCTTCACCTCCGACGGTGAGCTGCTGCTCAGTCAGGCGCGACAGATCCTGACGCTGCACGACGAGACGGTCCGCCGGTTCGAGACCGACGTCGAGAGCGAGGGCGTGATCAGCGTCACCCTCGGTTCGACCGAGCATGCCGCCGCCCAGCTGCTGCCGTTCCTCTCCGCGGCGCTGGAGCAGTCGGTGCCGAAACGCGAGTTCCGGTTCCGGATCGACCGGGGTCACCGGCTGCGGGAGGGCCTGACCTCAGGCGACATCGACCTGGCACTGCTGCTCAACGCCTCGAAGGACCCGACCGCGATCCACATCGGCGATCTCGACCTGACCTGGTTCTCCTCCCCCGGATGGCAGCGCCCCACCGAGACGGACCCGATCGCACTCGTCGCCTTCGACGACCCGTGCGCCCTGCGGACCCGAGCCGTCGAGACGCTCAGCGCGAACGGCCTGCCCTCCGTCGTCGGCGCCGAGGCGATCCAGCTCGCCGGGGTCCAGGCAGCAGTAGCCGCTGGACTCGGTGTCGCCCTCATGGCCACCATGGGTGAGACGCCCGAAGGCCTGGTCGTACGCGACGACCTCCCCGCGCCCGCACCGCTTCCGCTCTACGTCTGCGCCCGCGCCGGCCTGCCCGGTGACATCGGTGCGCAGGTCGCCGCCGTCCTCCGCCCCGCACTCGCCAAGCCGACCCCCGAGACCCCGACCCTCAAGCTAGCCAAGGGAGCATGATGCCCGCCGTCCACGTGCCCGCCGGATCCTCCGACGAAGAGTTCATCCGTACGCCCAGCGGTGTCCTCGTCCCCGCCGAGATCGACCCGTTCCACCGACACCTGCACCACATCGCCCCCAGCGCGCTGATCGAGGAGACGACGCAGACCGTCGGGATGCGCCGCGCCGAGGCGATCAGCGGCAAGACCGTCGGCGCACGCAACCTGTGGATGGGCCAGACCCACGTGCCTGCCTCCACCGCCTCGGCCAACCACCACCACGGCGACTCCGAGACCGCGATCTACATCGTCTCCGGCAACCCGGTCTTCGTCTTCCTCGACACCGACGGCGACGAGCCCGTCGAGACCCGCGTCGAGACCTCGCCCGGCGACTACGTCTTCGTCCCGCCGTGGGTCCCGCACCGCGAGGAGAACCCCGATCCGGACTCCGAGGCCGTCGTCGTCATCGCCCGCACCACCCAGGAGGCCATCGTGGTCAACCTCGAAGGTCTGGACTGGTCCGAGGTTCACCCGAAGCGACGGACCGAGGCGCCCAGACCGTGACCGATTAGGTGACCGAGCGGCGTCGAAGAGAGCACGTCGACGACCTTGCCGAGATTCCAGCCGTGCTTGGTCTGGACCGGGCCGAACACTCTGGCCACTGCCGTCTTCCACTCGATGTGGCCCGCTCAGGGGACGAGGAGGTCGACGTGGGGCACCTTCGAATTCAGCCGCAGAGCGCCGCCGGAGCCCGGGTTGCCATTTTTTGTGATCACATCCGGGATACGCTTGAGCCATGCCTTTACCTCGCATCGAACTGAGCGGACGCGTCGGCGATCAGGTGTTCACGGCCATGCAGTCAGCGATCCTCAGTGGCGAGCTCGCGGTCGGTGACCGACTGCGCATCCGTGACCTCGCCGAGGAGCTCGGCACCAGCGTGATGCCGGTGCGGGAGGCGATCCGCCGGCTCGAGGAGATCGGGTTGGCCGAGTCACTTCCCTATCGCGGAGCAGTCGTGCGGGGCTTCACCCATACCGAGCTCCTGGAGCTCTACTCGACTCGTCGCCTCCTGGAGATCGAGGCGACCCGGCTGGGTGCGGCCCAGGTCTCCGACGAGGACCTGGCCTCGATGCGGAAGGAGTACGCCGCGATGGAGGCCGCCGTCGCCGGCGGCGACGCGTTGGAGTACCTCGACAGCGACGAGCGCTTCCTCGCGACCCTCTATCGAGCTGGCGGCAACTCAGTCCTGGTCGAGCTCATCCAGGGGCTGTGGAACCGCTGCCGGACCTACAAGATCCTCGGTGCCCGGCAGGCGCTCGACACGGCGCATCCCGCCGAGCTCCTGACCTGGCAGGAGCAGCTCCTGGACGCAGCTTCCGACCACGACGGGAAGCGGGCCTCGGCCATCACCGCCAAGTCTCTGGACGCGGCCATCGACCGCATCCGGGCATCGATGGACGACGCCTGAGGAACCTGCCGAACCGCCCCTGATCACCGAGAGGGCCCCACGCCACCGGCGTGGGGCCCTCTCGTCGTTCTGCGAAGGAGATGTGCGTCACCTCTTGTGTGATCTGTGATCACAAGCGTATGGTCTGGGTCACACCACCACCGAAAGAGGAGTCATCATGAAGGACGCCGTTGTCGTCGGGGCCGGGCTCGCCGGCCTCTCCGCCGCCTGGCGGCTGCGCCACACCGACGTGCTCGTGCTCGAGGCCGACGACCGCGTCGGCGGGCGGATCCGCTCCGAGCGCCGCGGCGCCTACTGGCTGAACTGGGGCGGTCACGTCTTCGCCGGACACGACTCCTCCACCGACGAGCTGCTGACCGAGGTCGGCGTCGAGGCGACCGACATCCCGGGGTCGCTGCAGGCGCTGTCGATGAACGGCAAGTTCCTGCGCAAGGGGCACATCGCGACGTACCCGTTCCGGATCCCGATGCCGCTGTCCGCCCGCGTGGCGACGATGACCGCCGGCTCGAAGGTCGTCGCCGGGGTAGCCCGCTACACCCGCGTCGTACGCAAACGGGCCGGTGAGACCGGCGCCGAGCGACAGCAGCGCATCTACGACTTCGCCAACGGCCGTTCGTTCGACGACCTCGTCGGCGACCTGCCCGAGGACGCCGCGGCACTCTTCAAGACCACCGTGACCCGCTCGGCCGGCAACATGGACCAGATCTCCGAGGGCGCGGGTATCGGCTACTTCAGCCTCGTCCTCGGCTTCGGCCAAGGCCTGAGCCGCGGCATCGTCGGTGGGCCGTCCACCCTGACCGGCGCTCTCGCGGACGCGCTCGGCGACCGGCTGCAGCTCGGCGCCGCGGTCCACGAGGTCGTGCAGAAGAAGGACTCGGTCGTGGTGCGCTACCGCCAGGACGGGGTCGACCGGGAGGTCGAGGCCCGCACGGTCGTGCTGGCCACCACCGCCGACGTCTCCCACCGGGTCGCCGTCGACCTCGACACCGACGTGCGCGACGCGCTCGGCCAGATCAAGTACGGCCCCCATGTCAGCACCGCGTTCCTCACCGACGAGACCTCGGCCCGCCCCTGGGACGACATCTACGCGATCGCCGCCCCCAAGCGATCCTTCGCCATCGCCCTCAACCAGGCCAGCATCGTCCGCGGCCGCGAGGGCGCCGGCGAGCGCCGGCCGGGTGGCAGCTTCATGACCTTCTCCCCCGCCGCGCTCGGCGCGGCCCTTCTCGACAAGTCCGACGAGGAGGTCGCCCGGATCCATCTCGCCGACCTCGAGCAGGTCCTCGACCACCCGGGCTTCTCCGAGTCCGTCGTGGAGGCGCAGACCCACCGCTGGCGGGTCGCCTCACCGTACTGCTTCCCGGGGCGCGCCAAGCTCCAGCCCACCCTGCTGCGCGGCGGCGGCCGGGTGTTCCTCGCCGGCGACTACCTCGGGACTCTCTACACCGAGACCGCCATCACCTCGGGCTTCTCCGCCGCCCAGAACGCCTCCGACCTGCTGGCCGACGACGGCCGGCGCCTCATCACGACCGCCCACCCCACCACCGAAGGAACCCTCGCATGACCACCGAGCTCCACGGCGTACTGACCGCCCTCACCACCCCGTTCAACCACGACGAGTCGATCGACGTCCCCACCCTGCGCAAGGTCGTCGACCGCTCGATCGACGCCGGCGTCAACGGCGTCGTCGCCGCCGGCTCCACCGGCGAGGTCGGCTCGCTCTCCACCGACGAGCGGCTCCTGCTGGTCGACACCGTCATCGAGCAGACCGCCGGCCGGGTGCCGGTCGTCGCCCAGACCGGCGCGACCACCACCGCGGAGGCGATCCGACTCTCGCAGGCCGCCCAGCGGAGCGGCGCCGACGTGCTCATGCTCCTGACGCCGTTCTACGAGCCGCTGTCGGAGGCCGAGACGGTCAGCTACATCAAGGACGTCGCCGGCGCCGTCGACATCCCGGTCATGCTCTACAACATCCCGCCGGTGACCGGCGTCAACCTCGCCCCCGACACCGTGCGTGCACTGGCGACCGAGGTCGACAACATCCGTTACATCAAGGACTCCAGCGCCAACTGGGAGCAGGCTCTGACCCTGATCCACGACCACAGCGACGTCATCGGCACCATCGTCGGCTGGGACGTCTACACCTACAGCGCCCTCGCCGAAGGCGCCGTTGCGGTGATGGCCGGCGCCGCCAACGTCGTACCGGACGAGATCGTCACCGTCACCCGGCTCATCGCCGAAGGCAACCTCACCGACGCCCTGACCGAGTGGAAGCGGGTCTACCCCGTCATCTCGCACCTCTTCGCCACCGGCTTCATCCCTGGCATCAAGGCCGGCCTCGAGCTCCAGGGCATCCCGGTCGGCCTCCCCCGCCGCCCGCTCGCGCCGCTCGCCGCCGAGGACGTCGAGGGTCTCCGCGCGCTGTTGAAGGCGCTCGGCAAGGAGGTCGTCTGACATGGACGAGGTGACCGCATTCCTGGTGAGCATCGCCGACCTCCTCTGGTCGGCACCCATGGCGTACGTCGTCCTCGGGCTCGGCGCGCTCGGGACCATCGCGATGAAGGGCGTGCAGTTCCGGCGGATGCCGGACATGATCCGCCAGCTGCGCGAGAACAGCCATGCCTCGGGCGGCCTCTCCTCCTACCAGGCCCTCGTGATGGCCCTGGCCAGCCGGGTCGGCGTCGGCAGCATCGCCGGCGTCGCGACCGCGATCGGTGCGGGAGGTCCGGGCGCGCTGCTCTGGATGGCCGCGACCGGGCTCGTCGGGTGCACGGTCGGCTACGCCGAGGCGACGCTCTCCCAGACCTTCAAGCGCCGGGTCGAGGACGAGGACCGCCGCCAGGCCAACGAGGACATCGGCGGCATGCCGTACTACATCAAGTACGGCCTCAGGCTCCCGAAGGTCGGCGCGCTGGTCGCGCTGCTCGGCCTGATCGGCTACGGCTTCCTCTTCCCGGGCTTCCAGGTCAGCACCATCGCGGCCAGCTCGAACCGCGCGTTCGGGATCCCCGCGATCGTCCCCGCGCTGCTGGTCACCGCCATGATCGCCGCCGTGATCTTCGGTGGCACCCACCGCATCGTCAAGGTCACCCAGGTGCTCGTGCCCTTCCTCGCCGTGGGCTACCTGATCCTGGCGCTCGCCGTCATCGCCGTGAACATCGAGGCCGTCCCCGAGGCGATCTCGCTGATCGTCCACTCGGCGTTCGGGCAGGAGCCGATGCTCGCCGGCATGGCCGGTGCCGCCGTCGCCTGGGGCGTCCGCCGCGCCGTCTTCGCCTCGTCCAACGGCCTCGGCGAGGCAACCTTCGCCGCCGCGGCGGCACGCACCTCGCACCCGGGCAAGCAGGGCCTCGTGCAGACCTTCAGCATCTACATCGACGTGCTGCTCATCTGCATGGCGACCGGCCTGATGATCGTCGTCTCCGGCTCCTACAACGTCACCGATGCCTCGGGCACCGTCAGGATCGACAACCTGGGCGACATACCCGTCGGGCCCAACTGGGTCCAGGCCTCCATCGACACGCTCGCCCATGGCTGGGGTGCCGGGTTCGTGGCGATCGCCGTGCTGCTCTTCGGCTTCGCCTGCCTGCTCGCCTACTTCTACGTCGCCAGCTCGAACCTCCTCTACCTGCTCGACGGCAAGACCTCGCCGATCTGGTCGCGGGTGCTGAAGTTCGGAACCCTTGCCATCGTCTTCCTCGGCGGGATCGTGCCGACCGAGATGATCTGGGCCATCGGCGACATCGGCCTCGGCCTGATCACCTGGGTCAACCTCGCCTGCCTCGCCCTCCTCGCCCCGCTCGTCTACCGCATCTACCGCGACTACGAGCGCCAGCGCAGCCAAGGTCTCGACCCCGTCTTCGACCCCCAGGCACTCGGCATCAAGGGCGCCGACTTCTGGGAGACCGGCGACAAGGTCGGAGCCGGCACGACCTCTCGGTCGCGAGGCTGACGACGCTCCGCTGACCGCTCGTCACCCCTGGGCATCACGCATCGCGTGATGCCCAGGAGGTCGACCTCACCGCCCTGAACAAACCCGAACAGGCCCGAGCCGGACGCCTGATCCGCCCACCGATTCGAGGAACCCACCATGACCACCTCTCAGACCATCGTGCGCATCCGTCGAGGCGACAGTGTGCTCATCTCCACCTCTGACCTTCCGCCGCAGGGCCACTTCATCGGCGGGACCTTCCACGCGAGCGACGATGTCGATGCGTTCGAGGTGATCGACCCCTCGACCGAAGAGCTGATCACGCGTACTCCCAACGGCAGCGCCGCCGAGGTCGACGCGGCCGTCGCCGCGGCCCGCGCGGCGAAGGACGCCTGGGCGGCTCTCGTCCCGAAACAGCGCTCCGAGATCCTGTACGCGATCGCGGACCGCCTCGCTCAGAACGCGGATCTCCTCGTCAGGCTCGAGGCCGCGAACACCGGCAAGCCCCTCGCGGTCGCGCAGGAGGACATCGACGGGACGGTCGATGCCTTCCGCTTCATGGCAGGCGCGGCGCGCGCCACCACCTCCATGGCAGCAGGCGACTACGTGGATGAGCACCTCTCGTTGATCCTTCGCGAGCCTCTCGGCGTCATCGGCGTCGTGACCCCTTGGAACTATCCCCTGCTCATGGCTGCCTGGAAGCTCGCCCCCATCCTCGCCGCCGGCAACACCGTGGTCATCAAGCCGTCCGAGCAGACGCCTCTGACCACCCTGAAGCTCGCCGAGCTCGTCGCCGATCTCCTGCCCGCCGGTGTGCTCAACGTCGTGACCGGTCTGGGCCCCGTCGTCGGCGCCAGGCTCGCCGCCCACCCGGACATCGACATGATCGCCCTGACCGGATCGGTGAACAGCGGACGCGCGGTGGCACGTGGCGCCGCGGAGACGCTGAAGCGGGTTCACCTGGAGCTCGGCGGGAAGGCACCCGTCGTCATCTTCGACGACGCCGACCTGACTCAGGCCGCCACGTCGCTGCGGGTCGCGAGCTTCTGGAACTCCGGCCAGGAGTGCGGTGCGGCCTGTCGGGTACTCGTGCACGAGTCGGTGGCCGACGAGTTCGTCAGCCGCTTCGTGGGCGAGGTCGAGGAGATCGTCGTCGGCGAGCCGAGTGCAGGCGTCGACGTCGAGGTCGGCCCGCTCGTCTCGAAGGCACACTTCGACCGAGTCACCGGGTTTCTCCAGCGGGCCGCCGACGCGGGGATCCGAGCAGCCGTCGGCGGCACGACGGCCCCAGGACCTGGCTACTTCATCGCTCCGACCGTCCTGGTGGACGTGCCCGAGGGCGCCGAGTGCGCCAGCGAGGAGATCTTCGGCCCGGTCGTCACCATCGAGACCTTCTCCGACGAGGACGAGGCGATCCGCAGGGCCAATTCGCATCCCCTCGGTCTCTCCGCGTCGGTGTGGACCGAGAACGGACGCCGAGGCCACGACGTCGCAGCCCGGCTCGACGCAGGAACCGTCTGGGTCAACGCACATCTCGTGCTCGCCAGCGAAGTCCCCTGGGGCGGCTTCAAGGGATCCGGATACGGCCGCGACCTGTCGATCTACGCACTCGACGACTACTCACGCACCAAGCACGTCATGCACAACCACAGCCGTTAGGAGTCTTCTCGCGGGGCGACACCTGCCGCCCCGCGAGAAGAGATGGCCCGGCAACCCTCGAGCCACCGACGCAGCGACTCATCGCCTTGCAGGGCCGGCATGGTCAAGACCCGATCGGTGGGTTCATGCGGGCCGTGCCTCAATCGAGGAACGCCGTGGCCTCGATCTCCACGAAGAACTCGGGCGTGAAGAGCGCCTGGACGCCGATGATCGTGATCGGCGGAGTCGGCGCGGACAGACCGTCCTGTTCCTGCGCTCGCGCGATGCCGGCCAGCACCTCGTCCCACATCTGCGGCACCCAGTCGACGATGTAGAAGGTCAGCCGAGCGAGGTCCTCGACACCACCTCCCGCACCCTTGACGCCGATGATGATGTTCTGCAGCGCCGCGTGGACCTGGCCGGCGAGGTCGGGCGCGGCCGGTTTGAAGTCCGGCGTGACGCCGGCCTGCCCGGCCAGCAAGATCTGCCGAGACCCGGTGCCGACGGCGACCGGTGCGTAGTCGTTCTGCTGCAACAGTCCGGCCGGGTGAAGGAGTTCGACGCTCATTTCGATCTTGTTCCTGTCTGCGAAGGCCGCCTTCGTCCCGAAGGCGTCGTCCTGTCCGCGACGGTTGGCGCGGGCTTCTCTATCACTGATAGAGAAGCCCGCGGGAGGTGGAACTATTCCCGTGGCCCCGCCGAGACGAGCGCGTCCAGGACGAACGCGACATGCTGACGACGAAGTCGTTCCTTCTCGGTCTCGGCTATGAGCGCCATCGGCGTGTCGAGCAGCACCGCCGCGAGACCGTGGCAGGCCGCCCACACGTGCAGCGCCGTGTCGCCCGACGAGGCTTCCTCGCGCGCAGGGGCCAGGCCGGCGACCGCCTGCTGAAGGATCTCGAACGCTGCATATCCGGACCGGCCACGCGCGGACACATGGGGATGCTGCAGCTCCTCCGTGGAGGAGCTCGACAGGACGGCACGGAACAGCCCCGGATGGTCACGCGCGAAGTGGAGGTAGGCCAGGCACACGGCCGCGAGCGCATCCTCGGGAGCCGGGACGTTCTCGGAAGCCTCGGCGAGGGCGGTCGCCAGGTCCGCCGTAGCGCGCCTGCCCACCGCGAGCATCAGGTCCGCGCGGTTCTTGAAGTGCCAGTACGCCGTCGCGGCGGAGACGCCGGCCCGTCGCTGAACCTCACGCACGGAGACCGAGTCGGGACCAGACGCTGCCGTGAGCTCGTAGGCGATGTCGAGGAGACGATCGGCCAGGTCGTGCGTCGAGGGATTCACCACCCCTCCATTGTGTGCGCAGACGCCGCGCGATCGTGCGCTGGTCCCGTCATCCGCCTGTCCGGACGAGGCACCGCCCGCGCATCGCACGCGATCACGCGGGTGGTGCCCTGAAGGCGGTCCGTCACAGGCGGCGGGAATCCCGGATTCGCATGCCTACTCAGCCACCCACGAGCTCCCGGTAGGCGCGGTCCCACTTCTCGTAGTTCTCGAGCATCTCGTCCTCGGGGACGGGGATCGTCTCGACGCCCTCCAGCGGATCCCCTTCCTGCGGGACCGAGGTCGAGCGGAAGTCCGCAGCGATGAAGGGCTGCCCCTCGCTGAGCAGGAAGTCGGTGAAGAGCAACGCAGCCGCCGGGTGCTTGGCGGTGGCCATCAGACCGACACCGTTGGGGCGGGTCACGACCGGGGCCACGTGCTCATCGCCGTTCTTCCACGCCACGGGGGCCTTGTCCTCGCCGGCCAGGCCGTCGATCGTGTGGGAGTAGCTGGACAGGACGACGTGCAGCTTGCCGGCGGCGAGCATGTCTCCCATCGTGCTGTGCCCCTTCTCCACGGAGGCGTTGGCCGCGATGTCCTTCCACATCTTGTCGACCTCGTCCTGGCTCTTTCCCTGATCGAAGTAGTAGTCGGAGACGGCAGCGAACCAGTCGACATCACCGATCTCGAGCGCGACCTTGCCGTCCCACCTCGGGTCGGCGAAGTCCGCGATCTCCTCGGGGATCTCCGAGGAGTCGACCTTCTCGGTGTTCCAGCCGACGACGAAGGCGTTGAACCGGTCGGCGGTCCACCCCTCGAGCTGCCCCTCCGGGCGTACGGCGTCGCGGTACTCGCTCTTGTAGTCGTACAGGAAGCCCTCCTGCGCCAAGATGTTGAGCTCGCCGGAGTTGGTCTCGACGAGGTCGGTGCTCACGTTCCCCGAGTTGCCTTCCGTCGTCAGTCGCTGCAGCACCGTCTCGGAGTTGCCACGGGTGGGCGCGACCTCGATGTCGTACTTCTTCTCGAAGGCCTCGACCAGCGAGTCCATGTCGGTGTTGGACGTGTAGAGGACGAGCTTGCCCTCCTTCTCGGCCATCTCGACGAGCTTGTCGGTGCGCTCCTGCCCCGAGAGCGCGTTGATCTCGTCGTACACCTCCTGGGCATGGGCGTCCACCTCCGGGCCGCCCGCGCTCGCGGTCGGCGACCCGCCACACGCCGTCAGCACCATCGCGGCCGCCAGTGCGGAGGCAGCCAGTGGGGTCTTCGTCTTCATCTCATCTCCTGGGGGAACGTGCGACGAACCTTTTGGGTTGATGGTATAACCATTAAAGTGATTGCTATCACATTTAGCCCGACGCCGGAAGAGGAGTGAGCGTGCCCGACCAAGACATCGACACGAACGAGACGGTGTGGCGCGAGCCGACCGAGAACCACAGGGCCGGGTTCGGGGACTTCCAGAAGCAGCCGACGCCGTACGACACGTTCATGGAGTCCGAGGGCGTACCGATCTTCCGCGGCCTCGGAGTGCGGACCGTCCTGGACCTGCCCAGGCAGGACTGGGAACGCAAGGGCGGCCGCGGCAGCTACATCCAGACCTACGGCACCGAGACCAAGTGGGGTCACTTCGTCGTCGAGGTCCCCGCCGGCGGCGCATTGAACCCCGAGAAGCACATGTTCGAGGAGATCTACCTCGCCGTCGAGGGCCGCGGGACCTGCGAGGTCTGGCAGGAGGGAGACGTGAACAAGCACGTCTTCGAGTGGCAGCGGGGGTCGATGTTCTCGATTCCGATGAACGCCTGGTTCCGCATCGTCAACGCCACCTCGAGGCCCGCCGTCCTGATGGCCGGCAACACCGCGCCCAACGTGCTCAACCAGCTCAACAACGTCGAGGCGGTCTGGAACAACCCGTTCGTCTTCCGCGACCGGTTCAGCGGGGCCGACGACTTCTTCACCTACCGCGAGGACGTCGAGCCCGACCCGGTACGCGGGCTCGCGATGCGACGCACCAACTTCATCCCCGACGTCATCGACTGCGACCTGCCCCTCGACAACCGCCGCTCCCCCGGCTACCGGCGGGTCGAGCCGTACATGACCGACAACCAGTTCTACTACTGGATCGGCCAGCACGAGAACGGCCGCTACTCGAAGGCGCACGCACACACCTCGGCGGCGATCCTGATCTGTCTCAAGGGCCACGGATACACCTACACCTGGCCCGAGCACCTCGGCCCGACGCCGTGGGCCGACGGCAACGAGGACCAGGTCCAGCGCCTCGACTACGAGCGGTTCGGATTCATCACCGCGGCGCCCGGCGGGCAGCGGTGGTACCACCAGCACTTCAGCGCCTCCAAGGAGCCGTTCCGCCTCAGCGCCTGGTTCGGCCCGCACAACCCGGGCCGTGACCCGGGTGCCCCGGGGACCAAGCACACCGACTACACCGCCCGCGAGCTGCACGAGGGCGGCACCTCGATCGCGTACTGGATGGAGGACCCGCACATCCGCAGCGAGTACGAGGCGACGCTGGAGAAGAACGGGGTTGAGCTCAGGATGGATCCGTCGTGGTACGAGAAGCCGGTCGATGTCGAGTGGGACGCCACGACGCGACGGATGGCCGATGGCATTCAGTGAGCCCGCGGCGCCGACGCCGATCGACCACGGCGGCGGCCGGATCTTCACCAGTGGCGGGCGCAGCCTGGTGCTGGAGGACGACGAGATCCGGCTCGTCAGCGTCGGCGTCGACATCGGCTCGTCCACGACCCACATGGTGCTGTCCCGGATCGTGCTGGAGCGCCGGGACAACCGCTACCTGGTGACCCAGCGGGAGGTGACGCACGAGTCGGAGGTCCTTCTCACTCCCTATCGCACCGGCGACACCGCCGATGACACCCTCGACGGGGACGCTCTTCGCGACTTCTTCGACAAGCAGTACACCCTCGCCGGCGTGCGCCCGGACGAGATCGACACCGGCGCCCTGATCATGACCGGCGTCGCGGTGCGGAGGCGGAACTCGCGCATCATCGCCGAGGTGTTCTCGCAGGTAGCGGGGCGGTTCGTGGCAGTCAGTGCGGGCGACGCACTGGAGACGCGGCTGGCCGCGTTCGGGTCCGGCGCGGTGGCGCGCTCCGAGCGTCACCACCAGCGCACGATCAACATCGACATCGGCGGCGGTACGTCCAAGATCGCCGTGTGCCAGGACGGCGAGGTGCGGGCGCTGACCGCGATCGACGTCGGCGCACGCATCCTCGCCTTCGACACCGAGGGCCGCGTCACCCGCATCGAGGAAGCGGCCCGCCGGCTCGCGGGCGAGGCCGGTCTCGAGCTGGCGATCGGCGAGGTGCCCGACTCCGCAGGTCTGGCGCGGCTGGTCGAGCTGATGGCCGACCATCTCTACGCCGCCATGCAGGCAGGCCCGCCGCCCGACGCGACCGCGCGGCTGCTGCGCCTGGAGCCGCTCCCGGCGGGCCCGGTGCCGGACGCCGTCTCGTTCTCCGGCGGCGTGGCCGAGTACGTCTACGGGCGCGACGCTCGCGACCACGGCGATCTCGGCCCGCGCCTGGCGCACGCCGTCCGGCAGCGGGTGGAGGGCTGGGGTCCCGAGCTCCAGGTGGCCGAGCAGGGCATCCGGGCCACCGTCGTCGGCGCCTCGCAGTACACCGTGCAGGTCAGCGGCACCACGATCTTCGTCGAGCCCGCCTCGCTGCTGCCGCTGCGCAACGTACCCGTGCTCACGCCGCAGCTGCCGCTGAGCAGCGAGCTGCTCGACGCCGACGAGATCGCTGCGGCCGTACGCGAGGCGCCGCGGCAGTTCGACACGATGACGCCGGGCCAGCCCGTCGCGCTGTGCTACCGCTGGGAGGGCTCGGCCACGTTCGGCCGGCTCGACGCGTTCTGCCGCGGCATCGTCGCGGGCCTGGCCGAGCACACCGCCGGCGGGCTCCCACTGGTCCTGGCCGGCGAGGGCGACGTCGGCGGGCTGGTCGGCATCCACATCGACGAGGAGCTGGGCCTGTCCCTCCCGGTGGTCTCCATCGACGGGCTCACTCTCCAGGCCTTCGACTTCATCGACATCGGCGAGCTGCTGGCCGCCTCGGGTGCCGTGCCGGTCGTGATCAAGTCACTGGTCTTCCCGGCCACGGCGGCACTGGGTCGCGACGGGGCCTCACCCGCCTGAGCGTCACTCGCTGACCGGCACCTGCACGCTCACGCGGAGCTTGGCGGCGAACGCGGTGAGCGCGGCCCGCAGGTCGAGCTCGCGGTGGCGGCGTACGCGAACCTCGCCCGGCTGGATCATCAGTGGGCTGGCAGCGTCCTGGGTGTAGAGCTGGTTCATGGTCTCCTCCGTTTTCCGGCCCGGATCTCAGGCACCCGAAAACGGTAACCCCGCAATGGTCTTACCAATAGATCGATGGCGACGTGTGCTTGCTCACGTCGCCGAGCTCAGTCGAGCATCCGGTCGCCGAAGACCAGCGACTTGATGGTCACCGGGACGGTGCCTGACGGCTGACGGACGCGACCCAGGTCGACGTAGTCGAAGTCGCGCAGCTGCAGCCCGTCCAGGACGAGCAGACCGCCGGTGACACCGAGCTCGTCACGCAGGATCCGACCGAGGGTGAGACCGATGTCGGCGTCGAGGACCAGGTAGCTCGCGCAGCCGTGCTCGAGCCGGGCCTCCAGACCGTCGCGAACCCCTTCGGCCAGAGCGCGCAGCCGGGGGTACGCCGGGGCACCGTGCCAGGTCAGGGCCAGCGCGATGTCGTCGTCGAGGCCGACTCCGAAGGCGGCCAGGTGATCGCGGATCGCGGCCGCGATCGCGACGGCGGCGACCGGTGACGTCGAGTCCTCGGTCAGCGGGTAGGACGGGGCGACGACCTGGAGGTTGCGCCGCGGGAGCATGGTCTCGGCGTCCTCGCGGTGGGTGCTGATGCCGCTGAGCTGGACGGTGTACTCCGAGGCCCCGAGGACGGTCGCCCGGATCCGCTCGGCCGCCGGCAGCAGGCGTACGCCGGTGGCGTCGACCCGCTCGCGCAGAGATGCGCCGAGGCGGCGACCGAGGTCGCCGAAGTCGCGGGTCTCGGTGCCGTAGACGTACTCCCCCACGCCGCCGGAGAAGACCAGCCCGTCCACCGTGGCCAGGTCGACGGGGAGCGGGTCGGTGAGCCACAGGTCGGGGTCGCCCGCGCCGCCGATCAGCGCGAGCACGGCATCGGCCATCTCTTCGGCCACCGCGGTCAGGCCGGCCTCGTCCACCTGGCCACCCGGCTCCAGAGGGACCCCGGCGGCGGCGCCGTGGCGGCGGCCGGCCGGCTCCAGGCGGGTGATCCGGCCGGCGTCGTGGGCGAGCAGCCGCCCGCCCACGTGCAGCGCCGCGGTGGCCAGCACCCGGCCGTCCTCGACCAGGCTCAGCTTGGTCGTGCCACCACCGATGTCGACGTTGAGCAGCCGGGTGCCGAGATCGTGGGAGGTCCGCACCGCCCCCGAGCCGTACGCCGCGAGCATGGCCTCCATGTGGTGGCCGGCCGTGGCACAGACCAGGTCTCCGGCCCGCTCGGCGACCACCGTCCCGATCGCCTCGGAGTTCTCCCGGCGCAGCGCCTCGCCGGTCAGGATCACCACCCCGGTGTCGATCTCCTCGGGGCTCAGCCCCGCCTGCCCGTACGCCTTGTCGAGCAGCTCGCCGAGCTCGGCGGCGTCGATGGTGAGGTCGGCGGCATACGGGGTGAGGTAGAGCTCGGACTGGTAGAGCGTGTCCCGCTCGACCACGATGTAGCGGCTGGTCAGGTCCTCACCCTTGCGCCGCAGGACCAGGCGGGAGAAGGCGACCTGGGTCCCGGCGGACCCGATGTCCACCCCCACGCTGAGCATCTCGACGTTGTCCCGCTGCCAGATCGGATTGTCCGCGAAGGCAGCGGCCAGATCGCGGGCGTCGAGCTCGTGGTCGTGCCCATGTCCATGACCGTGCTGATGCTCAGCGTGAGGGTGGTGGTTCATCGGGTCGCTCTCACTCCCCCTGCTTCGGCGGGAGGTCGGCGAGCTCGGCCTCGTACGCAGCGTCCATCTGCGGGGTCAGACCGTTCTCGGCCAGCGCCTTGGAGAAGGTGTCACGCACGAGCGGCGACTCGTCGGCGTAGTCGATCTGGTCGCCACCGATGCGCCGGCTGATCCACGCCTTCGGGACACCCTGGGCGTTGCGGATGGAGACCACCTCGTGCTTGAACGCGAGGTACCGGGCCGGCTCGGAGCCGGTGTTGAAGTGCTGGTGGTACCACATGTTCGGCGGCACGATCATCGAGCCGGCCTTCCACTCATAGCGCTTCGGCTCCTCGCCCTCGGGCCACATCAGCGAGTAGCCCTCCCCCGAGAGGATGATGACGTGGGCGCCCGGTCCGTGCCGGTGGCCCTTCTTGTACGTCGCGGGCGGGAACTGCGAGATGTGGCTGTTCATCGAGCCGCGCGCCATCGAGAACCGGATGTGGCCGCCGCCGGCGCCGCGCTCCTTGGCGTGGATCAGCGGGAGGCTGACCGAGTCCCACACGAAGTTGGTCTTCAGCAGCAGGCCGTCCTGCTCGTCCTTGTTGTCGAAGTAGTCCGGCTCGCCGTTGAACCGCGACGGGAAGTCGTAGGAGGTGTTGAAGACGAACTCGGGGTCGTCGTACATGTTGATGATCGGCGGGGCGTTGGTCGAGGACACGAAGCGGGCCACCTCGGTGCCGGAGCCGTTGAAGTGCTGGTGAACCGTGTTCAGGGGGATCGCGAAGATCGACCCGGGGCCCCACTCGAAGGTCACCTTGCTGCCCGCGTCGTTCCACACCGAGGTCGAGCCGTGGCCCGAAAGCACCAGGATCATCTCCTCGAAGAGCTGACGCTGGGGCTCGAGCGCGCCGCCGGCCGGGATCTCGGCGACGTAGCAGTCGTTGGAGGTCCGGGAGGCCTCGTGGTTGATGAAGACACCACGGCCGCCACGGCGGGCCCACGGCTTGAGCTCGACGGTCTTGAGGTCCTCGACGTAATGGGCGGCGATGATGTCCAGGCCCTCGTCAGCGACCCACCGGACGTACGGGCTGTCCTTCTCGGTCTTGAACTTCTTCGCCAGATCGTCGGAGACGATTGCGTCCTTGGCCACTGTCATTCCTCTTTCACTTCGGTGGATGGATCAAGCGTTGGGTGGATCAGGCTTGTTGGGGTTCGGGGGCCTTCGCCCCCACGTACTCACGGACGACGTTGGCGCGCGGGAAGAAGCCCAGGGCGTACGCGGCCGTCAGGATCCCGCCCGCGGTGAGTGCCGTGGCCGGGCCGAGCGAAGCCGCGACCTTGCCCATCAGCGCGTCCCCGAGAGCAGGACCACCGCGTGAGGCCATCTGGTAGATCGAGCTGACCCGGCCACGCACCTCGTCGGGCGTCTCCAGCTGGACGGCCGCATGCCGGATGGTGGTCGTGACCGCGTCGAAGGCGCCGAGCAGGAGGCAGGCCGGCAACGCGACCCAGAACAGCCCGGCATGCGCGAGCAGGATCGCCGCTCCGCCGTACATGACGGTCGCCGCCAGCAGGATCCGGCCGAGCCGGTCGCTTCTGGAGACGAGCTTGAAGATCGTGTACGAGGCCAGCAACGCGCCGGCCGAGGGAGCCGCCGCCAGGACGCCGTAGCCGGACGGGCCGACGTGCAGGATCTCGGTGGCCACCGCCGGCAGCAGCACCCGATACGCGCTGAACAGGGTCGCGGACAGGTCCAGCGACATCAGCATCCAGATGATCGTGCGGCCCTTGATGTAGGCCACGCCCTCCTTCATCTGATGAAGGATCGACTCGTGCTTCGGCGAGCCCGGCAGGCGGGGCACTTTGATGAACGCCAGCACGACCACCATCGCGCAGTAGGACAGTGCGTCGAAGCCGTACATCAGCTCCGGGCCACCCAGCGCGATGAGCAGGCCGCCCAGGCCCGGGCCGACCAGGACGGCCAGCTCGCGGGAGGGGTTGAGCAGGGCGAACGCCTGCGGCAGCTGCTCGCGCGGCACCATCGCCGGGATGAGCGCCTGCCGGGTCGGTGAGTCGAAGGTCGCCGCAGCGGTCAGCAGGATGACCGCCAGGTAGATGAGCCAGACGCTCACCGTGCCGGTGGCGGTCAGGATCGTCAGCCCCACCGCGACCACCATGGCGAGCGCCTGCGCGGCCTGCAGCAGCCTGCGGCGGTCCAGCCGGTCGGCGTAGACACCGCCGACCGGCGAGAGCACCAGCAGTGCGACCGCCTGGGCGGCACCCACGAGACCGGTCTGCGCGTAGGACCCCGTCAGCTGGTAGACGTGGTACAGGACGGCAGCGATGGTCCCGCGGGTGCCGATCTCCGAGAGGATGACCCCACCCCAGTAGAGGTTGAAGCCGCGGTGACGGAGGACCTCAGGAAGCGCCAAGACAGTCTCAGTCGACCGGGACGAGGGAGATCTTGTCCGCCTCCAGATGGAGGTACACCTCGGTGCCCGGCGCCACCGAGACCGAGGGCACCGTACGCGCCCGGATCTCGGTCTTGCCGATCCCGACGACGTGGTCGACCGCGTCGCCCAGGAACGCGCGCGTGGCGACCTTGCCCCGCCAGACGTTCTCCGCGAGGGCCGGACGCTCGATCGAGATCCCGACCGCCTCCGGCCGGATCGAGGCGACGACCCGGGTGCCGGTGGGCACCGAGGCGGTGCTGGCCAGGTTGAGGGTGCCCTCGTTGGTCTCGACGGTGTACGCCTCACCGGCGCGGTGGGAGACAGTCGCCTCGATGAAGTTCGAGGTGCCGATGAACTCCGCGACGAACTGGCTGTTCGGGTTCTCGTAGATCTCGCGCGGCTTGCCCAGCTGCATCACCTCACCGGCCCTCATGACCGCGATGTTGCTCGAGAGCGAGAGCGCCTCCACCTGGTCGTGGGTGACGTAGATCGAGGTGATCCCGAGATCGCGCTGGAGCCGCTTGAGCTCGAAGCGCAGCGACTCGCGCAGCTTGGCGTCCAGGTTGGACAACGGCTCGTCGAGGAGCAGCAGCTCGGGCTCGATGATGATGCCGCGGCCCAGCGCCAGGCGCTGCTGCTGCCCACCGGACAGCTTGGTCGCCTGACGGTCGGCGTACTGCCGCAGCTCGAGCGTCTCGAGCACCCGGTTGACCCGGTTCTCGATCTCCTTCTTGCTGGGGCGCTTGCTGCGCGGCATGACCTGCAGCGGGAACGCGACGTTGTCGAAGACGGTCATGTGCGGCCAGATCGCGTACGACTGGAAGACCATCCCGAGGCCGCGCTGGTTGGCCGGCACGTTGACGGTCTTGGCACCGCCGCCCGCGGCGAAGAAGGTCTTGCCGGCGACGGTGATCCTGCCGCTGTCCGGCTTCTCGAGGCCGGCGATCGAGCGCAGGGTCGTGGTCTTGCCGCAGCCCGAGGGGCCGAGCAGGGTGAACATCTCCCCCTGCTTGACCTCGAAGCTGACGTCGTTGATGGCGAAGACGCTGTTCGCCGTCTTCTCCTTGGTCTTCTCGCCGGGGAAGCTCTTGACGAGGCTGGTGATTTCCAACATGAGTGTGTTTTCCTCTCAGAACCGGTCGGGTCAGTCCTGCTGGAGGCCGACCTTGGCCCCGAGCTTGTAGGCGATGGATACGAGGACGACCAGCGTCGCCACCATGAGCACACCGATCGCGGAGACGACCGCCATGGAGCCGTTCTCCCACTCCTCCCAGATCACGATGCCCAGCACCTCGCTGCCCGAGGTGTAGAGCAGGATCGAGCTGGAGAGCTCGCGGAAGGAGACGACCAGGATGTAGATCCAGCCCGAGAGCAGGCCCGGCATCAGCAGCGGGAGCAGGACCCTGCGGAACGTCTGCCACCAGGTGGCACCGCTCATGTAGGCGGACTCCTCCAGCTCCGCACCGATCTGATGCTGGGAGGTGGCCGCATAGCGCATGCCGTACGGCATGTAGCGGGTGAAGTAGGCGATGCCCAGCAGCCACAGCGTGCCGTACACCCCGATCGGGAAGTTCAGGTACGTGACCAGGAGGGCCACGCCCATGATCAGACCGGGGATGGTCAGCGGAACGAAGGTGAAGGCGTCGATCAGCTGCCGCCCGGGGATCCTGGTCCGCACCGTGATCCACGAGGCGACGGCCATGAACGCCATCACCACCGTCGCCGAGCCGACGCCGAGGATCAGGGAGTTCTTCAGCGCCCGCAGCACCGTCGGGTTCTCGAGCACGTCGCGGAAGTTGTCGAGCGTGAACGTCCGGAACGCGTCCATCGACGGCAGCTGGTAGTAGGGCTGGAAGGAGCAGTACAGCAGGACCAGCAGCGGCAGCACCACGGCGATCAGGAAGTAGGCGATCACGACGGCGCCGGCGATCGGACGGTACTTCCCCAGCTCGATCGGACGCGGCCGGAAGGCCTTGCCGGTCACGGTCTGGTAGCTCTTGGAGCCCCGGCCGATCAGGTTGGAGAAGGTGACCCCGATCAGCGCCAGTGCCAGCAGTCCGACCGCGAGCGCGCCGGCCGTGTCATACCCGATCGGCCAGCCGCGCAGCTCGAAGTAGATCTGGCTGGTGAAGACGTAGATGTTGGCCGGTACGCCCAGCAGCGCCGGGACCTCGAAGCTCTCCAGGCTCCGGACCGTCATGATCAGCATCGCGCCGACGATCGCGGGCAGGATCAGCGGGAGGGTGATCCGGCGGATGATGGTGGCCCGGGAGGCGCCCGACATCAACGCGGACTCCTCGAGCGAGGGGTCCATCGCCCGGAACGCCGCGACCATCAGCAGGAACACGATCGGCGAGAGGTGCAGCCCCTCGACCCAGATCATCCCCCACACGCTCTCGATGTTGAAGAAGCCCTCACCGATGAACGGCAGCTTCTCCAGGTAGCGGTTGAGCAGGCCGATGTCGGTGTCGGCGAGCAGGATCCAGGAGACCGTGTAGAGGATCCCGGGAATGACCAGCGGGATGATCGAGGACGCGAAGAACAGCGACTTGAACGGCACGTCGGTCCGCACGATCAGGTACGCCAGACCGGTGCCCACGATCAGGGACAGGATCGCCGCGCCGAAGGCGAACCACAGGGACGTTCCGACGAGCGAGAACAGCTTGGAGTCGCCGTAGGCCTCCTGGAACGCGCCGAGGGTGAACTGTCCGGTGTCCGGGTCGAGGAAGGTGACCTGGAGCAGGTACCACAGCGGCACCACACCGAACCAGAAGATCACCGCGGCGACCAGCACCAGGATCAGGGTCTTCGGGGTCAGGATCCGCTTCAGCAGGGAGGGGGTCCCGCTGTCGGCGCCGGGGTCCTCCGGCTTCCGCAGCGGTTTCGGCACCACCTCGTCGGCGGGAGCCGTGGTCGTCATGCGCCAGCACCCCCGGCGCCGCGGAGCAGGTCGTCGTACGCCTTGGTCCACTTCTCGTTCTGGTTGACCATCTCGTCGGTGTCCACGGGGATCACCTCGACTCCTTCCATCGGGTCGTCCGAGCCCTCGGGCACGATCGCGGGCGTGAGGCCGAGGTCGACGAGGATCTTCTGCCCCTCCTCGAGCATCCAGTCGGCGAAGAGCATCGCGGCCGCGGGGTGCGAGGCGTTGCGGACCAGGCCGAAGCCGTTGGGACGTGCGATCGCCGGCTCCGCGATCGGCTCATAGGCCAGCGGAGCACCCGAGTTGATCTTCTGCTGGACGATGTAGGTGTAGTTGGTCGCCGCGACGTCGAACTTCCCCGAGACGTGCAGGTCCGCCATGGTCGTGTGGCCCTTCTGGACCTCGGCACCGTCGACCATGTCGGCGAAGATCTTGTCGATCTCCTCGTCCGACTTGCCGTGCTCCTGCCAGTAGCCGTAGAGGGTCAGGTACCAGTCGTAGTCCGAGAGCTCCATCGCCAGCCGGCCGTCCCACTTCGGGTCGGCCAGGTCCTCCCAGCTCTTGGGAGCCTCCTCGGCGCTGACGGCGGTGGTGTTCCAGCTCGGTGCGAAGATGTTGTAGCGGGTGGCGGTCCAGTTCTCGAACTGGCCCTCCTTGCCCACCATGTCCCGGCGCTCACCCGAATACTCGGCCAGGGCTCCTTCGCCGTTGAGCGCGAACAGCTCCAGCGCGTTGGTCTCGACGATGTCCGCGCCCGCGTAGTTGGAGCTGTACTCCTTGAGCACCTTCGTGAGCACGGTGGTGGACTCGGCACGAGTCAGGTCGATCGCGACGTCGAAGTCGGCTTCGAACTCCTTCTCGAGCAGGACAGCGATGTCATCGGTCATCGAGGTGTAGATGGTGAGCTCGCCCTCCTTCTCGGCGGCCTCGACCAGCTTGTCGCGACGCTCCTGACCGTCGAGGGCGGCCATCTCCTCGAACACGGTTTCCGCTTCGGTGGGTTCACCGGACTTCTGTCCCCCACTGACGGGGGAACCGCAAGCCGTGGCAAACATCAAAGTCGCTGCAGTCACAGCGGCAACACAGGCGAGTCTGGGTCTCAATTGGGGTGCTCCTTGATTCGTCGCCTGACCCTCTTACGGGATGATGGTCAGACCATTAGCACTATATGTAACACACCACAGCGCCGGTGTGAAGCCCGTCACGGACTCTTAACCCAGTCGGCTCGGACCATGGTCGGCGTCTCTGATTGTCCGAGCAACCGATTCTTTTGCTGGACGGAAGCAGCGCCCCAGGTGTCGAGGTGTACTGTGAACCTACAGACCATTGGCCCAATCGCGTCTCGGGAACTCCGCGACGAGCCCACAGGAGGGATCCCCCTTGCCAACCTCGAGTTCAGGCTCAGCCGGCGTCGAGATGTTCGCCCCGGTCAGCGTCGATCGGGTCTCGCAGGTGATCGTCGACCAGATCAAGCTGCTCATCCGCGACGGCCGGCTCACCCCCGGCGACCGCCTGCCCAGCGAGCGCGACCTGTGCCAGCGCTTCGGCGTCAGCCGGGTCACCGTGCGGGAGGCGCTGCGGGTCCTGGAGGCCAGCGGCCTCGTCGAGATCCGCGTCGGCGCCCGAGGGGGCGCATTCGTCACCTCGCCGTCCACCGAGCGCCTCAGCGCCGGTCTCGCAGATCTGCTCTCGCTCGCCCCGCTGACGGGCTCCAACGTCACCGAAGCCCGCAAGGTCGTCGAGATCGGCATCCTGCCGCTGGTCGTGGAGCGGGCCACCGAGGAGGACATCACCGACCTCCTCGCGATCATCGAGGAGGCCGAGGCGGCGCTCGCCGCGGGCGAATACACGATGGGCCTCTCGGCCGCCTTCCACGTCCGGGTCGCCGGCTGCACACACAACCCCGCGATCGAGATGCTGGTGCACAGCTTCCACGGTCCGATGCTGATGTCGCTGCGCCAGGCCCAGATGGCGGCGCCCACGATGGGCCACAAGGGCACCGAGGAGCACCGAGCGCTCGTCGAGGCGATCAAGGCGCACGACGTCGACGCGGCCGTCGCGGTGATGAGCACGCACCTCGAACGCACCGCGGAGCGCACGGCCGAGGACGCTCAGGACTGACCGGTGGCGGCCGGGTCGGGCGACTGCGCCGGCCTGGTACGGAGTCGGCGCAGCGTCGGCGCGACCAGCGTCGCCGCACCGATGGCGGTCACCGACGCGACCGCCATCCCGGCGCGCGCTCCCCACTGGTCGCAGACCCAGCCGATCAACGGCATGCCCAGCGGGGTGGTGCCGAGGAACACGAAGCCGTGCAGGGCCATCACGCGCCCGTGCATGCTCGGCTCCGTCCCCAGCTGGAGCAGGGTCTTGGACAGGGTGTTGAACGCCAGGTTGGCGATCCCCATCACCACAACGGCGCACATCGCGACCCATAGCCAGGGCGAGATCGCCACCAGCGCGTTGGCGACCCCGAACGCAAAGCCTGCGAGCAACAGCCGCCAGCTGCTCACCCGTTCGGCGGCCGCGGTGCCGAGCGCACCGATCACCGCTCCGATGCCGAGGGCCGAGGTCAGCCAGCCGTAGGTCTGCGAGTCGCCGTGGAAGGTCTCCTTGGCGAGCACGGGCAGCACGGCCCGGAAGTTCTGCCCGAACAGTGCGATGGCGGCGACCAGGATCATGCATGCCCGCAGCTCGGCGTGGGAGAAGACGTACGCAAGGCCCTCGCGTACGCGGCCTGGCCGTCGTTCCGCACGCTCGGTGGCCGAGCTGCGGGTGTCGATGAGGAGCAGCCCCCAGATCACCGGGACGAAGGAGGCCGCGTTGATGGCGAACGCCCAGCCGGCCCCGGCGACGGCGATCAGCGTCCCGGCGACAGCGGGACCGACCAGCCGGCCGAGGTTGTGCACCGTCGAGGCGAGCGCCTGAGCGTTGACGTAGTCCTGCGGCCGGGTCACCTCCGCGACGAAGGCGTGCCGGGCCGGGTTGTCGAAGACGGTCACGAAGCCGAGTGCGAGCGAGAGGCCGAAGACCATCCACAGCTCTACGGCACCGGCGAGCACGACCGCGGCCAGTGCGACCGCGAGCACCAGGCTGGCCGCCTGGGTGCAGATGATGACCTTGCGGCGGTCCCAGCGGTCGACGACGGCACCGCCCCAGAGCCCGAAGAGCAGGACCGGCAGGAACTGCATCGCCGCGGCGACCCCGACGTCGACAGCGTCGCCGGTCAGGTCGAGGACCAGCCAGTCCTGCGCCACCCGCTGCATCCAGGTGCCGATCGTGCTGACCGAGTGGCCGGTGATGAAGAGCCGGTAGTTGCGGTGCCCGAGCGAGCGCAGCGCCCACGGCCAGCGCCCGGTCCGCGACTCCGGCTCACTCACCGACCGTCTGCCCCTCGGGGTCGACCGTGGCGAGCGCCCCACGCAACCGGGTGGCGGTCAGGGCCGGCGCGGTCACCAGGAGGCCGGCGACGCCGATCGCGACCGACAGCGGTATCCCCAGGACCAGGCCGGCAACCCCGAACGGTGCCACGAAGAGCGCGGCCGCCCGGAACGTACCGGCCACGGCGATCGCCTCGCCACGCTCCTCGGGATGGACCGAGTCCGACGCGATCGCCGGGCCCAGCGTCTGCAGCGTCCCCGAAGCCAGCCCGGAGATGCCGAGCGCGACCCCGGCCAGCCAGGCGTTGCCGGCGAGGAAGCCCACCACCCCCAGGCTCACCCCCGTGACGACGGTGCAGACGGCGAACGCCCGGGACAGGGCCGCGCGAGACGTCCTCCCGGCGATCGCGGAGCCGCCCACGGAGGTCGCGTTGGCGACCGCGACCAGCGCACCGACCACGGTCGAGGTGTGCCCCGCATGGGTCAGCACGACGGGGACGTAGGAGCCGACCAGGCCGCGCCAGGCACCGGCGGTGACACCCGCCCAGCAGCCCGCGGCCACACCGGGTCGACGCCACAGCTGTCCATCGCCGGGATCCTTGACCCGGCGGAACGGACGCAGCCGGTCCATGAAGACGGTCGGCACCAGGGCGAGCGCCGACATCGCGGCACCCCACCCCAGGGCGTACGCGGGGCTGCGGGCGGCCAGCACGCCGGCCAGCAGCGGGCCCAGGAGCAGCCCCACGTTCGAGACGAAGTTGACCGCCGCCAGCGACTTCACCGAGGAGCCCTCGCGACGGACGGCGTGGGTCTGGCTACCCGTCCAGAAGCAGGCGCGCGCGACGCCCTGCAGCAGCTGGGCCACGACGAACGGCACCACCGCGGCGCTCACCGCGACCAGCGCGTTCGAGGCGGCCAGCACGACGGTCGCGCCGGCGACGACGGTCCAGTCCGGCAGGACGCGCATCACCACGCCCAGGCCGAGACGCGACACCATCTGCGCGATCGCCGAGACGGCGGTAAGGACGCCGATCTGGACCGCGTCGTAGCCGGCCTCGATCGCCAGCAGCGGGAGCGCGACCGAGGCGAGCCCGAGGGCACAGGAGAAGAGGGCGGCGCCCCCCGCTGCGGCGAGTGTGTCGCGCGTCGGGAGGCGCCGGGGGTTCCGGTGGGTCGTCACCGGGGCCGGTCAGGCCTGGCTCTCGGCGAGCTCACGGTCGCCGGAGTACTCGGGGGCATCCTCGAAGTAGTGGATGTTGTCGTACCCGAGCGAGCGGAAGAGCCGGTTCTGCGACTGGAAGAGGCGCACCTCCTCGCCGTCACCGGCGAAGATCTGCACCACGTGGTTCTGCGGCACGTAGATGGTGTCGCCCTCGACGAAGTCGTAGCGCTTGGGCTCGAGCGCGATGCGCGCGTAGTACTTCTCGGCGATCTCGGCCTCGACCTCCCACATCAGGAAGTGGCCGCTGCCCTTGAGCACGTAGAAGACCTCGTCGGCCATCTTCCAGTACTTGCCCGAGCGGCTGCCCGGGGTGATGGCGAGCTCGTAGGAGTCGGTGCTGTGGATGCGGCCGTCGGTCTTCTCCGGCGCGGCGATGATGCGCTGGTTGCCGAGCGGGGTGACCTCCCAGGTGGTGTCCTCGGGGCCGACGACCTTCTTGCGGTCGAGCACACCAGGGGTCCAGACCCGGCTCCACTCCTCGCGCGGGCCGAACTCCTCGGGGCGGTCGATCGGGCCGCTGCGGCCCTGCTGGATCAGACCCATGAACATCCAGGTGCTCTTCGCCTTGACGACGAGGGCCCGGGCCGTCTCGTCGTACGGGTTGTAATGGCGGTGCACCGAGTCGGTGTGGACGTAGACGAGGTCGTCCTTCTTCCAGTCGTAGCGCTGGTCGTCGTGGATCTCGTAGCCCTTGCCCTCGAGGATGTAGAAGGCCGCCTCGTTCTGGTGGCCGTGGCCGTGGTTCGACGAATGCGGCGGCAGCTCGACGAAGTGCACGTGGATGGTCTGGGTGAGGAACTCCTCGTCGCCGGGCCCGATGCGCCACCAGGTCTTGGACTCGGCGCTGTCGCCGGAGTGACCGACCTTCGCGTCGTCGGTGACGTACTCGTCGTTGCGGACGCGGTCATAGGAGAGCTGCTTCTGTCGGAACTCGTTGAGCCCGTAGGTCGCGGAGTCGAGTCCGCGAACGAAAGTACGCAGCTTCTTGGCCATGCATTTCCTCCTGCCGTCAGTGCCATGACAGACGTCAGATCGTCGGTCGACCTGATGCGTACTGCAATGCATAATGGACTGACCATTAATCTATGCGTGATCAGCGCCACTGTCCACCCCGTCGCCAGAAGGATGCGGTTCCATGCCCTGGTTCACCTCCCCCACCCACCTCGCCGAAGAGCTCGGCTCGGCGGGCTACCTCGCCGACGCCGCGACCACGACCACCGCTTACCTCGCCGGCGCTCTCGAGAAGCCGCTGCTGCTGGAGGGTCCGGCCGGCGTGGGCAAGACCGAGCTGGCGAAGGCGGTCGCCCGCGCCGCCGGGGCCGACCTGATCCGGTTGCAGTGCTACGAAGGCGTCGACGAGGCCCGCGCGCTCTACGAGTGGAACTACAAGAAGCAGCTGCTCGCTATCCAGGCCTCCGACCGGACCCAGTCCTGGGAGGAGACCCACGAGGAGATCTTCACCGAGGAGTTCCTTCTCCCCCGGCCGCTGCTGGACGCGATCCGGCGTGAACGGCGCACCGTGCTGCTCATCGACGAGGTCGACAAGACCGACGTCGAGGTCGAGGGCCTGCTGCTGGAGGTGCTGAGCGAGTTCCAGGTCACGATCCCCGAGCTGGGCACCGTCACCGCGACCAGGCGCCCGTACGTCGTGCTCACCTCGAACGCGACCCGAGAGCTGTCCGAGGCGGTCAAGCGGCGGTGCCTCTACCTGTACCTCGACTACCCCGACGCCCGACGCGAGCTCGAGATCGTACGCAGCCACGTGCCCGGCCTCGATGAGCGGATCGCCGCCCGGATCGTGCAGACGGTCGGGCGGCTGCGCGAACTGTCGCTGAAGAAGGCGCCGTCCATCACCGAGACCGTCGACTGGGCACGGACGCTGGTCGCGCTGGAGCTGCGCACGCTCGACGAGGCGGCGATCGTCGCCACGCTGGGCGCGGTGCTCAAGCACCGGTCCGACCAGGAACGAGCCCTCGAGGTGCTCACCGGCGGAGCACCCGGGTGAGCCGGGACGCGGCCGGTTCAGGGGTGCTGGCACGGCACCTCGAGCTCGTCCGCGCGCTCCGCGCAGCCGGGCTGCCGGTCTCGCTCTCCGAGGATCTGGACGCGGTGACCGCACTGGGCCGGGTCGCCTGGGGCGACCGGGCGACGGTGCGTGATGCGTACGCAGCCACGCTGGTCAAGAAGCACTCCCAGCGGCCCACGTTCGACGCTCTCTTCGACGTCTACTTCCCGGCGATGGTCGGCGACGGCACCGGCGCCGCCATCGCTGCCGACCGGCCGCCGGAGAAGCCCGTCGGCGACAACCTCGACGTGCTCGAGACGATGCGTCGCCGGATCCAGCGGGCCCTGCGGGAGTCCGGTCTCGACGACCAACTGCTGCGACAGTTGGCCGCCGAGTCGGTCGGCCGGTTCGGCACCGATCCCGGGCGCGCCGACGGCGCCTCGCCCTGGTCGGCGTACGAGACGCTGCAACGTCTCGACGTTCAGCAGCTCGTCGACCAGCTGGTCGCCGGGCTGGTCAGCGACGGTGTCGCGCAGGAGGAGGCCGACGCCTTCGCCCAGCACCGGCTGACCGAGTTCGTCGCCGCCGTGCACGCCGACATCGAGCGGCGCACCACCGAGCGCGAGGGCCCTGAGCGCCGGGCCGCCGAGCAGGTGCGTCCGGCGATCGAGAAGCTGTCCTTCTCCGAGGCGCGGCACGCCGACGTGGCCGCGATGCGGCGCGAGGTCTACCCGCTGGCACGCCGGCTGGCGACCCGGATGGCCAAGGAGCGGCACAGTCTCGGTGGCGGCCCGGTCGACTTCCGTCGGACGATCCGGGCCTCGATGGCCACCGGCGGGGTGCCCCTGACCACCCACCATCGACCGAAGCGGCCACACCGCACCGACCTCGTCGTGCTGTGCGACGTCAGCGGGTCGGTGGCCCACTTCGCCCGCTTCACGCTGATGTTCGTGTACGCCCTGCGCGAGGCGTTCCAGGGCATGCGCGCGTTCACGTTCGTCGACGACGTCCACGAGGTCACCGAGCTGCTGCGTCCCGAGGCGGACCCGGCGGAGGTGATCGCCGGGCTCGCGGGCAGCACCCGCGAGGCGGTGCTGGCGGGACGTACGCACTACGGGAGGGTCTTCGAGCGCTTCGCCGCCGAGCACGGCCAGGCACTGGGGCCGCGGACGACGCTGCTGATCCTCGGGGACGCGCGCTCGAACTACTCCGCGCTCGGCGACGCGACCCTGCGGGAGCTCGCGGCGAGCGCGAAACGCACGATCTGGCTCAACCCCGAGCCCCGACTGACCTGGGGCCTCGGGGACTCCGCGGCGAGCGTCTATGCGGACATCGTCGAGATGGCCGAGTGTCGCAACCTCGAGCAGCTCGCCGGGTTCGTCCACGACCTGCTCTGAGGATCCGCTGCCGGCCATCCACTACCACTCACCCACCGCACGATGCTATGGTCTAACCAATTGACCATTAGGAGGCGAGAATGAGCGGCACGCTGATCATCGGGGCCAGCCAGGCGGGGCTACAGGTCGCCACCACGCTGCGTGAGCTGGGCGACGACTCGCCCATCACCCTCATCGGCAGCGAGACCCATCTGCCCTATCAGCGCCCGCCGCTCTCCAAGGCGTACCTGGCCGGCAATGTCGGCCCCGAGGGACTGATCTTTCGCGGGGCGGAGTGGTATCGCGAGAACGCGATCGACCTGGTGCTCGGCGAGAAGGTCACCGGGGCCATCCTCCCCGCCGAGGACCGGCCGGGCGTCGCGCTCACCTCCACCGGGCGACAGCTCGAGTTCGATCGGCTGGCCCTGACTGTCGGCGGTCGCGCCCGCCGGATCCGGGTGCCCGGCCACGACCTGGACGGCGTCTGCTACCTGCGCCACCTCGACGACGCCGGCGAGCTGCGCCGCCGGCTGGGCTCCGCCCAGGACGTCGTGGTGATCGGCGGCGGCTTCATCGGCCTCGAGGCAGCAGCCGCCGCCCGCGCGGCGGGCAAACGTGTCACCGTCGTCGACATCGCCGACCGGCTGCTGGCCCGCGCGGTCGCCCCCGTCGTCTCCGACTTCTATCTCGGCGCCCACCGTCGGCGGGGGACGCAGGTGATGCTCGGCGCCGGCGTCGAGGAGATCCTCGGCTCCGGCCGCCGGGTCGCCGGCGTCAGGCTGGCCTCCGGTCAGTACCTGCCCGCCGACCTGGTCCTCGTGGGGGTCGGCCTGCAGCCGCGTACCGAGCTCGCAGAACAGCTGGGCCTGGCCGTCGACGGGGGCATCGTGGTCGGCACCGACGCGCGTACGTCCCATGCCGCCGTGGTCGCCGCCGGCGACTGCACGGTCACCACCCACCCCGCCCACGGCTCGCTGCGGCTCGAGTCGGTGCAGAACGCCGTCGCCCAGGCGAAGGTCGCCGCGGCCACCCTCGTCGGCGTCGCCCCGCCCGACACCGGCATCCCGTGGTTCTGGTCCGACCAGGCAGACCTGAAGCTGCAGGTCGCCGGGTTGAACAGCGGCTACGACCAGGTCGTGGTGCGCGGCGAACCCAGCAGCGAGTCCTTCTCCGCGCTCTACTACCGGGCCGGCCAGCTCATCTCGACCGACTCCGTCAACGCACCTCGGGACTACATGGCCGTCCGCAAGATCCTCGAGCGCGGCGGCAACGTGTCTCCCGCAGTCGCCGCCGACCCGGCGATCGCCCTCAAGGAGCACTTGAAGGCGATCGCCTGAGTGACGAGGGATCCGGTGACCGGCGCCGAGAGGCACTGATCACCGTTCGACGACTTCGCCAACGACCCGGACCACACCGAGAGAGAGGCCTCCGTGGACCGACCGACACAACCGATCACCTCCTACGATCCCGCCCGCACCGCCCTTGTCGTCTTCGACATGCTCGAGGCCTACCGGCCGGCGATCGAAGAAGCCGGATCACACCTGACCACCGCCAAGCTGATCGCGGCCTGTCGCTCGGTCGGGACGCCGATCTTCTACGCCCGCGCCGACCACCGAATCGACGGCGCCGACTTCGCCAGGACGATCGCCGACACCGACTCCGCCCTCGTCCCGTGGGGTCCGGACAACCCGATCAAGCACCACCCGCCCCATGACAGCGGTTCGCCCCAGTATCAGGTCCTCGCCGAGCTCGCGCCGCAGCCCGAGGACTACGACGTGCCCAAGCATCGTTGGTCCGCCTTCCACGGCACCCACCTGGAGGTGTCGCTTCGCAGCCGTGGGATCGATCGGATCCTGCTCGTCGGCGGGTCCGTCCACGTCGGCATCGCCGCCACGGCGTACGACGCGCGCGACATGGACTTCCAGGTCACCGTCGTCGAGGACTGCTGCAACGGCTTCCTCGAGCAGCGCGAGTTCTTCCTGCGCAAGGTCTTCCCGCGCATGGTCAACGTGCGCACGCTCGACCAGGTCATCGACGCGCTCGGTGCCTGATCCCGACAGATCCGACGAGGAAAGGACGAGTACCGGTGAAAGCGTGGATGGAGAGCGCACCCGAGCAGGAGTTGGCCGGGCTTCGAAGCGGACAGCTCGACCTCGGCCAGAAGTCGGCGTTGATCGTCGTCGATGTCACCTACGGCTTCACGGGATCGGAAGGCCTGAGCCTCGATGAGGCCAGGAAGGAGTACTCCACGGCGTCCGGTCCGGTCGCGTGGGAGGCGATGCCACGGATCGCCCGCCTGATCGAGCTCGCTCGCGGCAAGAACGTGCCGGTCGTCTACACGCGCACCAGCATGAAGGACCAACAGTTCGTGGGGCGCGCGACGAAGAAGGTCAGGCGCGACGACCCGGACCAGACCGGATTCGGCGACATCCCGGATGTCATCGCCCCCGAGGACGGTGACTGGATCATCGAGAAGGCCAAGGCGAGCGCGTTCTTCCAGACGCCCCTGTCGGTCTTCCTCACCCGGGAGAAGGTGGACTCCGTCATCGTCTGCGGCGTATCGACATCCGGATGCGTACGGGCCACCACCGTCGACTCCTGCTCCCACGGCTTCAGCACGTTCGTCATCGATGACGCGTGCTTCGACAGGTCTTGGTTCGCACATTGCAACAACCTCTTCGACATGAGCACCAAGTACGCCGACGTGCTCTCCGTCGATGAGCTCGCGAAAAGGTGGCACGCCTGAGCGGCGACACCCCGACCATCGCGCTCGGGCGCGCTTCGATCACGAGGAGGCGACATGAAGAAGCACCTTCAGATGACAGGAATCGGCACCATCGCGACCGCGATGCTCCTGACCGCCTGCGGCGGCAGCCCGATCGCCGACAGCGCACCGGAGGCGAACAAGGATGCCACCGCGGTCTACGACAAGATCAACGCCCTCACCGGCCAGGAGCGCACCGATCAGCTGGTCGAGCTCGCCGAGAAGGAGGGCAAGCTGATCGTCTACACCTCGAACACCGACATGGAGACGATCATCGCGGCCTTCGAGTCGGAGTACGACATCGACGTCGAGCTCACCCGTGGCAACTCCGAGACGGTGCTGCAGAAGCTGCTCACCGAAGGCAGCGCCGGCAAGCTCGAGGTCGACTTCGTCGACAACAACGCCAACGAGCTGAACATCATGGCCGACCAGGGCTTCCTCTACGACTACGAGAGCCCGTACCGCGACGCCGTACGGCCCGACGGCCAGATGGATGGCTGGACCTCCCACTACTTCAACGCGTTCGTCGTCGGCTGGAACACCGACAAGGTCAAGTCCGCAGACCTGCCGAAGGAGATCAAGGACTTCGCCGACCCGAAGTGGAAGGGGCTGATCTCGCTCGAGCTCAGTGACATCGACTGGTACGCCGCCGTCTCCACCTACTACCTCGACCGAGGCATGAGCCAGGCCCAGGTGGACACGATGTGGGAGGGCATCGCGGCCAACGCCTCGGTCGAGAAGGGCCACAGCACCATGGGAGACATGCTCGCGGTCGGCAAGCTGGACATCGCCCTCTCGATCTACCAGCACACGGTCGACGGAGCCGCTGACGACCACGGTGCCCCGGTGGCGTGGAACCCGAGCAACCAGCACGTCGAACCCGTCGTCGTCCGCCCCAACGGCGCCGGCCTCATGACCGCCGCCGAGCACCCCGCAGCCGCCATGCTGTTCATGGACTACGTCCTCAGCGAGGGGCAGCAGACGATCGCCGACGTCCACCGGATCCCGACCGTGGAGGGAGTCCCCTCACCCATCGACCAGGTAGACACGATCGGCGTGCCCGACGAGGAGATGACCGGCGACAGGTACGAGTACTGGGACGACAAGTACCGCGCCCTCGTCGGCGGTTGAGGGCCGATACCTCACGTCCCAGAACTCGACGGCGGGGCGGGTGCCGGTTCCCGCACCCGCCCCGTCACCCTAGTCCTACTTCTGTCCGGTCACCTCCGCGTACATGTCCTGATAGGTGTCGAACTCGTCCTTCAGCTTGTCGACGTCGACGGAGACGATCTCGGTGCCGTCGGCGAGCCCGGCACCGGCGTCCTTCTTCAGCGCGGAGGTCAGGCCCGCCTCCCGGAGGACCTGCTGGCCGTCGGTCAGGATCCACACGTAGAAGAGGTAGGCGGCGGCGGGGTGCGGGGCGCTGTTCATCAGGGCGACGCCGTTGGGGCGCTGCACGATGGGCTGGACCACGGGCTCGTACGACAACGGCGCACCGGTCTTGGCCACGCCGGCGGTCTGGTAGTCGTAGGTCGACATCGCGACGGCGTACTTGCCTGCGGCGAGCTGGCTCATCTGGGCGGCGTGACCGTCGACCATCGCGGAGTTCGCGGCGATGGCCTTGAAGAGGTCGGTGACCTCCTGCTCGCTCATCCCCTTCTCGTCCATGTAGTAGCCACGCAGGGCCATGAACCAGTCGACCTCGTTGATCTCCATGGACAGCTTCCCCCGGTACTTCGGGTCGGCGAAGTCCTCGAGCCGCGTCGGCCAGTCCGCATCGGCCAGCTTCTGCGTGTTGCGGGCGACGACGAACCGGTTGAGCCGGTCGGCCGTCCAGCCGTCCTTCTGTCCCTCCGCGACGATGAGGTCGCGCTCGGGACCGGTGAACTCGCCGAGATGCCCCTCGGCGGCCAGCGCGGTGAGCTCGAACCCGTTGAGCTCGAGCACGTCGGCACCCTTGTCGTTGCCGCCCGCCTGCTCGGTGTCGACCTTGGTGATGACGTCCTCCGACGACATCCGCGGCATGTCGACCTCGATGTCGTACGCAGCCTCGAACGCCTTCTCCACGACCGGGGCGGACTCCGGCGTCAGGGTCGAGTAGACCGAGAGCCTGCCCTCCTTCTCGGCGGCCTCGACCAGCTGCGTCATCCGCTCCTCGCCCTCGAGGTCGTTGAACCTCTCGTAGACGTCGGCGGCCTTCTCGATGTTCTCCTGGTTGCCGACGGCGGCGACGCTACCCGCGCCGCCACCGCAGCCGGTGAGCACGAGCGAGGCGATGGCGGCCGCAGCGACCAGTCCGGTGTAGGTCTTCATGACTGCTCTCTCTCCGCGTCGGGGTCGAGGTCCTGGATCAGCAGGGTGTTGATCCGGTCGGGGGTGATGCCGGCCATCTGCTCGTACGCCTGGTCGGTCATCGGCATCGGATAGCCGATCGGCTCGGCCATCCTGCGGGCGTTGTCGATGTCCTTCCTCCACCAGGTGAAGCGCATCTCCTGGATCTCGTGCAGCGTCGTGCTGTTCGCCGGGCTGTCGTAGAGAGCCTCGCGCAGCCGGGACGGGTCCACCCCGAGTCGGCGACCCAGCAGCATCGCCTCGTGGATGCCGGCGATCTGGATCCAGTGGCACAGGTTGTTGACCGTCTTGCCGACCTGGCCCGACCCGAGCGGGCCGAGGTGGTGGACGGCCTTGGTCCACGGCTCGAGGCAGGGGCGAATGGTGTCGAGCACGGCCTCCTCGCCACCGACGAGCAGGTTGATCTCACCGTTCTCGGCACCGCGTACGCCACCGGTCAGCGCGGCGTCGAGGACGGAGACGCCGTGCGGCGCTCCCGCCTTCGCGATCTCCTCGCACGTCTCGGGGGTGACCGAGGCGCTGATCACGATCACCGAGCCCGGCCTGGGCGCGGACAGCAGCCCGTCCTCACCGAGACAGACGGTGCGTACGTCCGTGTCGGAGGGGACCACGACCAGGATCACGTCGTTGTCCGCGATCTCCGTCAGCGTCTCCGCGGCCTTCGCGCCACGGTCGACGACTGATCGACGAACTTCGGTGTCCACGTCGAGCACCGAGGTCGGCACCCCCGCGTCCACCAGATGCTCGGCCATCGGGCGACCCATCGCGCCCAGGCCGATGACTCCCACACTCTGCGTCATCTCGTTGTGTTCCTTTCCTCGAACCAGTTGGTGATGCGTCAGCGGCTGCCGTGGAAGAAGCCGCCGTCGACCAGCAGGTCGGCGGCGGTCACGAAGCCGGCGTCGTCGGAGGCCATGAACGCCACGGCGGCGGCGATGTCCTCGGGCCGGCCACCGCGGCCGAGCAGGTTCTCCCGCTTGCGGCCCTCGGGCTCGACCTCCTCGCCGACGGGCGAGCCGACCTTGTTGGGGATGACGGTGTTGACCCGGATCCCGTGGCCGCCGAGCTGGTTGGCCATCGAGCGCGACATGTTGAGCACGCCGGACTTGGCGACGCCGTAGACCAGCGCGTTGGGACGGCCGTGGAAACCGGAGGTCGAGCCGATATTGATGATCGCGCCCTGCCGATCGGTCGCGACCATGTGCCGCCCGACGTACTTGCTGCAGAGGAAGACGCTGTCGAGCGTCACCTTCAGGACGCGGTGCCAGACCTCCTCCTCGAGGTCCAGCACGGTGGCGCCGCGGTCGGTGATCGCGACGTTGTTGACCAGCACGTCGATGCCGCCGAGCTGCTCGACGACGCTGACGACCAGCGCCTGCACCTCGGCGCTCTCGGAGACGTCGCACGTGAAGAACCGGGCAGCGCCCGGGTGGGTCTCCTCGATCTCGGCGACGGTGCGCTGACCGCGGTCGGCGTCGAGGTCGACCACGGCGACCGTGGCCCCCTCGTCGGCGAACCGCTTGGCCACCGCCGCGCCGACGTTGCGGCCGGCCCCGGTGACGAGGACGACCTTGTTCTCGAATCTCATCTGTCTCTCCTGGGTTCTCGGCAGGTTCTCGGGGTGGTCACACCGCAGCGCGAAGCCGCGCGGTCTCGTGTTCGTCGACGCGACAGCCCGCGCCGTCGGGGACCAGTGCGACGCCGTAGTCACGGCGGGCGCCGGCGAGGGTCACGTAGCCGTCGAGGACATCGGTGAGGACCTCCTCGACCGGGCGAGTCAGCGGGTCGCCGTAGCCGCCGGCGCCGGTCATCTCGCGGCGCAGGACGTCACCAGCATGCAGTCGATAGGTGCCGTCCGCGGACACGATGACGTGCTCGTGCGGCGTACCCGGGTTGACGACCGTCGCTCCGGGAGACCCCGGCCGGCCGCCCTCGCGCCCGTCCGGCGCCGAGAGCATCTGGCCCACGCGGCTGCTGAACTGGCCGCCGCCGTGCATGCGGTACTCACGGACGTACGCCAGACCGCCGCGGTGGCGTCCCGGCCCGCCGGAGTCGGGGACCAGCTCGAAGCGGACCAGCTCGACGGGGAACTCCGACTCGATGATCTCGATCGGGGTGATGGTCCCGTTGGCGACGTGCGCCTTGGAGGCCGAGACGCCGTCTGCGTCGGCGCGGGCGCCGATCGCACCGGCCGGCAGCTCGTACTGCACCCTCGGGAACCGGCCGCCCTCGTCGAGGTGGGCCAGGGTGCCGCTGATCCCGCGGCTGCTCTCCGCCATCCGAGCCAGCGGCAGGATCTCGGCGAGCGCGTCGAAGACGGCCTCGGCGGCCACGTTGGCGATCGGCATGTAGGTGTTGACCGGTGCCGGGATGTGCGGTTCGAGGCAGGAGCCGGGGCGGGTGCGGCTCTCCACGGCGAGGGTGAGCCCCTCGTTGGAGGGCAGGTCCGGGTCGACGAGGCACTTGAGGGCGTAGCTGCACACCGCCCGGACCAGCGGCGGCCGGATGTTGTACGGCCCGACGACCTGGTCGTCGGAGGCGGTCCAGTCGAAGATCGCCCGGTCCCCCGCGATGGTCACCGAGACCCGTACGACGATGGGCTCGCCACCCTCCAGACCGTCGCTGTGCACCTTGGCGCTGCCGGTGTAGACGCCGTCGGGCCACTCCGCGACCGCGGCGCGGACGCGGTGCTCGGTCAGCAGGTAGAGCCGCTCGCCGGCCGCCGCGACGACGTCGGCACCGTGCTTCGCGCACAGGTCGGCGACCCGCGCGGCGCCCAGCCCGGTCGCACCGACCTGACCGCTGAGATCGCCCAGGACCAGCTCGGGCGTACGGCTGTTGGCGGCCAGGATCGTCTCGACCTCCTGCACCACGGTGCCGGCGGCCATGAACCGCACCGGCGGCAGCATCAGGCCCTCGTGGAAGATCTCCCGGGCCTGGCCCGAGCTGCTGCCCGGGACCATGCCGCCGATGTCGCTCTTGTGCGCGATGGAGGCGCTGAAGCCGAACAGCCTCCCGTCCAGCACGATCGGCGAGATCAGCGCCATGTCGGGCGCGTGCGGGCTGCCGCCGTAGTAGGGGTGGTTGACGACGAAGGCATCGCCGGCCGCCAGGGTCTCGGCGGGATAGCGCTCGAGCAGCGCCTCGACGCAGGCCGGGAAGGCACCCAGGTGCAGGGGCAGCACGGTGAACTGCGACAGCACCCGCCCCGAGGGGTCGAGGATCGCGCAGCTCGCGTCGCGCGACTCGCGGACGATGGTCGAGTAGCCGGTGCAGAACAGGGCGTTCTGCATCTCCTGGACGATGCCGCCCAGGCTCTGGCTGATCACCTCGACGGTGATCGCGTCGACGGTCTTCTCGGAGATGGTGGTCATCAGCTGTTCTCCACGATCAGGTTGCCGAGCGGGTCGACGGTGACGTGCTGCCCGGGACAGACCACGGTCGTCGAGTCGTACTGGTCGATCAGGGCGGGCCCGTCGAAGGTGTGACCGGCACGGAGCTTCTCGCGCTGGTAGACGCTCACCGGGAACGGCGTCGGCGAGACCTCGGAGAAGTACGCCTCGCGCGTCCCGACCACCGCGTCGGTCGCCGGCCCGGTGGCCTCCTCGACGGCGGCCAGCTCGACCGAGGGCACCCGGCCGTACGCCTCGACCCGGTAGTTGACGACCTCGACGGGCTGACCCGGGGCGTTGTGCCCATGGCACTGCTCGTGGATCACGTCGAAGTCGGCGCGGATCGCGGCGACGTCCTGCGGGGTCCGCGGGAGACCGGAGAGCGGGACCGGGTTCTCATAGCCCTGCCCCGCGTAGCGCAGGTCGGCGTAGTAGCGGAACGCCATCTCGTGCTCGGCGAAGCCCTCGGCGCGGAGCTGCTCCTCGCCCTGCCTGCGTAGATCCTCGAAGAGCGCGGTCATCGCGGCCGGGTCGACGGCGGCGATGTCGGAGAGCCGGCTGCGCAGGTAGTCGTGCTTGACGTCGGACATGAGCAGGCCCAGGGCCGAGAAGGCGCCCGGATACAGCGGGATCACGACCTTCGCCAGGCCGAGGTCTCGCGCGATGCGGCAGGCGTGCAGCGGCCCCGCCCCGCCGAAGGGCACCAGCGCGAACTCGCGCAGGTCGAAGCCACGCTCGGTCGAGATCGACTTGACCGCCTCGCCCATCTGGACGTCGATGACCTTCACGTGACCCTCGGCGGCCCTGAGCAGGTCCATGCCGAGCGGGTCGGCGAGACCGGTCCGCACGGCCTCCTCGGCCAGCGACCTGTCGATCGTCATCGCCCCGCCGAGCAGGGCGCCGGAGTCGAGGTAGCCGAGGACCACGTTGCAGTCGGTCGTCGTCGGCTCAGTGCCACCGCGCAGGTAGCAGGCGGGTCCCGGCACCGCACCGGCGGAGGCCGGTCCGACGTGCAGCGCGCCGTACCGGTCGACCCGGGAGATCGTCCCGCCGCCCGCGGCCACCGTGGTGATGTCGAGCATCGGGATCGCGATGTCGCGGCCGTCGATCTTGGACCGGTCGGTGATGACCGGCTCGCCGTCCTGGATCAGGGCGACATCGGTGCTGGTGCCGCCCATGTCGAAGGTGATGATGTTCGGTGCGCCGGTGTCGCGGCTCAGCGCGCTGCCCGCGGTCACTCCCCCGGCCGGTCCGGAGAGGATGGTGCCGACCGCGCGGCCGGCCGTGAAGGCGAACGGGGCCGAGCCGCCGTTGGACTGCATCGTGAAGCGGGCCTCCGGGGCGACCTTGCGCTCGTCGAGCTCGCCCTCGAGCTTTCGCACGTAGCGGCCCAGGATCGGGGAGACGTACGCGTTGATCACGACGGTGCTGAGCCGGAAGTACTCCCGGATCTGCGGAAGCAGCTCCGAGGAGGTCGAGACCCACCACTCCGGGTGCGCCTCGAGCAGCATCTCCTTGACGCGGCGCTCGTGGGTGTCGTTCATGAAGGCGAAGAGCAGGCAGACCGCGACGGCCTCCACGCCCTGCTCCTCGAAGCGGGTGATCAGCCGCTCGACCGAGCCCTCGTCGAGAGCAGCGCGGACCGCGCCGTCGGCGGCGATGCGCTCGGCAGCCTCCCCGGTCCGGCGCCCGGGAGCGAGCAGCGCCGGCTTCTGGTAGCCCAGGTCGAAGACCGCGGGACCGTACGGCCTGCTCTGCTCCATCGTCTCGTAGATGCCGGTGAACCCCTCGGTCACGACCAGGCCGACGTTCGCGCCCTTCTCCTCCAGCAGCGCGTTCGTCGCCACGGTCGTGCCGTGGGAGAAGAAGACGATGTCGCGCGCGGCGATCCCCTCGGACTCGAGGACGTCGAGTCCGTCGAGGACCGCTCGGCCGGGGTCGTCCGGCGTGGACGGGACCTTGAGGATCCGGTGCCGGCCGGTGTCTTCCTCGAGCAGCACGAAGTCGGAGAACGTGCCTCCGGTGTCGACGGTCAGGCGATATCTCGGCACGGGCAACCTCCAGCAATGGACTAATGTTCTTTGGTCAGTCCATATGACGCCCGTCACACCCGTCAATGACCGGTGCCAGGTCCGTGCGCATTTGCTCTCGATCCAGAACGAAACGTTCTGAGTCGCTCAGAGCACCCCGGCAGCGGACAGCAGCGGGACCACTGCCTCGACAAGTGGGTTGGCCGCTCCGGCGCGGTAGCCCAGCACCAGGTCCAGCGTCCCCGCCTCGGGAAGGTCCCGGAAGACGACGCCCTGCAACGGGTGCGAGCGCACCCCCTCGGGCACGATCGCCACCCCGAGCCCGGCAGCGACGAGCGCCAGGAGCACCGATCCCCCGGCCGCCTCGTGCTCACGACGCGGGGCATATCCCGCTCCGGCACACAGTCGGGTGACCCGCTCGTTGAGCGCCGAGTGCGGGCTGCTGTAGCCGACCCAGGACTCCTCACGCAGGTCGGTCAGCGAGACCCGCGCCGCCCGGACCAGCCGGTGCGCCGCCGGGAGCGCCAGCACCAGGGACTCCGAGATGAACGGCGCGGTGCGCAGGTCCCGGCCCAGCACGGGCGGCCGCAGGATGCCGATCTCGAGCGTCCCGTCGCGCAGCCGCTCGCACTGCGCAGGGGTCAGCATGTCGGCGTGGATCCCGAGCGCGACGTTCGGCAGGGCCCGCTTCACGATCCGGGCGATCCGCGGGAGGTGCGAGAAGGCAGTGGTGCCGTTCATCCCGATCCGGAGCAGGCCGGCCTGTCCGGCCGACAACCGGCGTACGCCGGCGATCGTGTCGTCCAGGCGCCCGAAGAGCTGGTCCGTCTCTGCCTTGAGGAACTCCCCCGCGGTCGTCAACGTCACCTGCCGCGTCGTCCGCCTGAAGAGCGTCACCCCGAGCTCCTCCTCGAGCTGACGCACCTTCAGCGAGAGCGCGGGCTGGGCGACCTGGAGCCGCTCCGCCGCACGACCGAAATGGCAGGTCTCCGCGACGGCCGCGAAGTAGCGGAGATGACGCAGATCCATCGACCTCTCCCCTTCCCCGGCCGCCGAGGCGGGCCGGTCTCAGATCACGAACGACTCCGTCGCCTCCGGGGCGAAGAGCTCCTCAGGCGTACGCCGGGCCGAGGAGAGCCCCTGCTCGTGGTGGTAGCGGCAGAAGACGTCGAGGACGTGCCGGTTCGCGTCCAGGCCGTAGGACCAGTAGTCCGGGCCGAGCACGGCGCGCGCCTCCTCGAGGTGGGGCATCAGCCAGGGCTCCATGAACCGCAGTGCGGAGGCGTCGTAGATCCGCTCGTACGCCTGATTCCTGGCGATGGTGAGCGCCTTGGTCAGCGACTGGGCGACCCACGGGTGCCGCTCGTAGACCTCGCGCCGGATCGCGACCACGTGCATGATCGGGAAGATCCCGGTGCTGGCGTAGTAGTCCTTCTCGGCGGCCACCATGTCCGGGAACAGCCGGCGCACGCGGCCGTCGCCGCGCCCGAACGAGCTCGGGATCCGGGGACCGTAGAACGCGTCGATCTCACCGGTGTGGAGCATCTCGTTGAGCGTCCGGCCGGGCGGGATCGGCGTGACCTCGAAGCGGGTGCTGATCGCGCCCTTCTCGATCCGGCCGGGTGCCTCCTGCCCGCCGGTGAGATAGGAGACCGAGTCCGGCGGCACGTCGTGCTCGTCGGCCAGGATGCCGCGGATCCACACGTTCGCGGTCAGCTGGAACTCGGCGTTGCCGACCCTCATGCCGCGCAGGTCCGAGGGCTTCTCGATGCCGGCCTCGGCATTGACGAAGATGCCGCCGTGACGGAACTGCCGCGAGGTGAACACCGGCAGCGCCACGAACGGGGCCGGGTCGCGGTCCAGCGTGGCCAGGTAGGTCGACAGCGACATCTCGGCGACGTCGAACTCCTGGTGGCGCGCCATCCGGAAGAAGGTCTCCTCCACTGGCAGCCGCAGGTACGTCAGGTCGATCCCGTCGGCACGGACCGACCCGTCCTCCAGGGCGCGGGTGCGGTCGTAGTCGCCGCAGGCAAAGGACAGTCGCAGGTTCCCCATCAGCGGCCCATCGCGGTCAGTCTCTGGTCCAGCCGCGGGTAGACGCGGCGTACGTTCGCCTCGTACACCTGGCGGAGCTCGGGGCCCGACAGCCCGGAGGCCTCGACATAGCTGAGCGTGTCGTCCCACTCCAGGCCGGTCTCCGGGTCGGCGCCGCGTACGGCACCGAGCATCTCGGAGGCGAACAGGATGTTCTCCGCTGGGATCACCCGGGTCAGCAGGTCGATGCCGGGCTGGTGGTAGACGGCCGTGTCGAAGAAGACGTTGTCGAGCAGCTTCGCCGGGTCCTGCCAGCCATAGCGCATCGCCAGGCCGCGGAAGCGCCCCCAGTGGTAGGGCACCGCGCCGCCACCGTGCGGGATCACGAACCGGAGCCCCGGGAACCGCTCGAACAGGTCCGAGCCGAGCAGCTGCACGAAGACGCTGGTGTCGGCGTTGAGGTAGTGGGCACCGAGGGTGTGGAAGTTGAGGTTGCAGGCGGTCGAGACGTGGACCATCGCGGGGACCTCGAGCTCCTCGAGCGCCTCGTAGACCGGGAACCAGTACGGGTCGGTCATCGGGACGCCGGACCAGGTGCCGGACGGGTCCGGGTTGAGGTTCACCCCGACGAAGCCGAGCTCAGTGACCACCCGCCGGATCTCCTTGACGACTCGGCCGAGCGAGCCGTCCGGGGTCTGCGGCAGCTGCGCGACCGGGGCGAAGCTGTCCGGGAAGAGCTCCGTGACGCGGTGGACCAGGTCGTTGCAGGTGCGGGCCCAGTGGACCGCGACATCCCGGTCGGGGACGTGGTGCTCCATGCCAGAGGCCTTCGGCGAGAAGAGCATGAAGTCGGCGCCGCGCTCACGCAGGATCTTGAGCTGGTTGTGCTCGATGCTCTCCCGGATCTGGTCGTCGCTGATCGACGCGGGAAAGGGCACCGGCGCCGCCGGGTCGGCGAGCCTGGCGAGCAGGCCGTCGCGGAAGTCCTGGTGCTCTCGCGGAGTGGTCGTGTAGTGACCGTGGACGTCGATGATCATGCCTGCTGCTCCTTGACCCAGTCCTCGTAGTCGACGTAGCGGGTGCCCGCCCTCTCGACCAGGGGACGCATGTTGTTGACGTCGAGCGCGATCTCGCCGGCCTGGTAGCGGGCCCGTGCCTTCGCCTCCTTCTCCTCGCGCGCCTTCGACGCGGCGAGCGCGTCCGCGGCACGCGTCCGCGGCACGACGACGACCCCGTCGTCGTCGGCGATGATCACGTCGCCGGGGCGGACGATGCGGCCGGCGATGCTGATGGGCACGTTGACGTCGCCGAGGTTGCCCTTGGCGGTGCCCTCGGCGGAGATCGCCTTGGCCCAGACGGGGAAGCCCATCTCGTTGAGGTCCGCGACGTCGCGTACGCCCGCCTCGATCACCAGGCCGCGTACGCCGCGGGCCTGGAGCGAGGTGGCGAGCAGGTCCCCGAAGTAGCCCATGTCGCATGGCGCGGTCGGCGCCACCACGAGGACGTCGCCCTCGCCGCACTGCTCGACCGCGACCCCGATCGTGGTGTTGTCGCCGGGGGCGACGGTGACGGTGACGGCGTTCCCGGCGATGCGTACGCCCTGCTGGACCGGGTTGAGGTGGGACCCGAGCAGACCGGTGCGGCCCTGGGCCTCGTGCACCGTCGCGACGCCGTAGGTGGCCAGTGCATCCACGGTCGCACGGTCGGCGCGCGGCGGGTTGGTGACGACGATCGGCATCAGCGCACCGCCCCGCCGGCCTGGCCGATCATGTCGGGCATCATCGAGACGTGGATCGCGTCCTCGGCGGTCTCACCGGCGAGCACCCGGATGGCGTGGTCGACCTGGTCGATGCCGTAGCGGTGGGTGGCCAGCTTCTCCAGCGGGTAGCGGTGCGAGGCGAGCTGGGCGACCGCGAGCTCGCAGGCGTTGAACGAGTGGCCGCGCGCGGACTTGATCGTGATCGACTTCTCGGTCACCTTCTTGACCGGGAAGTCGGGGAAGGCGGCGAGCTCACCCTGGATCAGCATCGTTCCCTCGCGGCGCTTGAGGACGTCGACGCCGAGCAGCACCGGGGCGGTGCCGGCTCGGGAGGTGCAGTCGAGGACGAAGTCGACGCCGCGCCCGCCGGTCAGGTCCATCACCTTCTCGCGCGGGTCCTCGGTGAGGACGTCGATCGTCGCGTCGGCGCCGAGCTCCTCGGCGAGCTCGAAGCGCTTCGCGTCGCGGGTGGTGCCGGAGACGATGACCTGGGCAGCACCGGCGGTCTTGGCGGCGACCAGCTGGGCGAGCCCCTGCTGGCCGGGGCCCTGGATCAGGACGGTGTGGTTGTAGCCGACCCCGGCGGTGAGCAGGGCCCACTCGATGCCGTTGGAGAGCGGCATCACCAGGCCGGCCTCCTCGGCGGTGATGGAGTCGGGGATCTTGTGCATCACCGAGTTCCAGGGCAGATACATGTACTCCGAGAAGCCGCCCCACAGGGTGCCCTCGAAGCCGGCGGAGGTGTAGCCGAAGCGGCGGGCATCGGGGTTGGTGCGCCAGTCGGTCGCCTCGCAGTGGCGGTACTCGCCGATCCGGCACCACTCGCAGCTGAAGCAGGCGACGTAGTGCTCCAGGAAGATGCGGTCGCCGATCTCGACGTCGTGGCGGCGCAGGAAGTTCTCGCCGGCCTCGGCGATGACCCCGACGTTCTCGTGGCCCATGATCACCTCGCCCTTGGTGGCAGGGGTGGTCGGCGGGCTGGAGTAGAGCTTCACGTCGGTGCCGCAGATACCGGCGACCTCGACCCGGAGCAGGGCCGAGTCGGCATCGATCTCGGGCCTGTCGAACTCGCGCATCTCGGTCGTGCCGGGTGCGGTGCGGACTGCCGCGAGCACCTTGTCGGTCATGGACTCTCCCTCGTGAACGGACATTGGCAGAATGGTATGACCAACACTATCATTCAAAAGTGAGAGGGGTCACCCGATGCTCCTCTCCCCCGCCTCACGTCAGGAGAGCCGATGCCGGAGCTGAAGACCCTCACCCGCGCCCAGGGCGCGAACCAGGCGCTGATCTCGCACGAGGTCGAACCGGACGGCTGGACGCTGTCCTTCGCCGACGAGCCCGTCCTGGTCAAGGGCTTCCGCAAGATGGTGCGAGACGAGGAGTACGACGTCGCCGAGCTCGCCGTGACGACCTACCTGACCGCCAAGGAGCACGGGGCGAGGTTCACCGCGCTGCCGATCTTCATCGTCCGCGACTTCCACCACGGCAAGACCCAGGTGCTCGCGGAGGGACCGATCAGGACCGCCGCCGATCTGGCCGGCAAGCGCGTCGGCGTGAACCGCGGCTACACCGTCACCGCGGGCGTGTGGGCCCGGGCGGCCCTCGCCGACGCGGGCCTCGACCTGTCCTCGGTCACCTGGGTCCTCTCCGGTGACGAGCACGTGGCGACGTACGTTCCGCCGGCCAACGTCGAGCCCGCGCCCGAAGGCCGCACCCTGGAGGAGCTGCTGCTCGCCGGCGAGCTCGATGCGGTCGTCAACGCGGGCATCGAGAACGACGCCGTCGTCTCGCTGCTCCCGGAGAGCGCCGCATGGGACTCGCTGAAGGAGACCGGCTTCATCCCCGTGAACCATCTCGTCGTGGTCCGTGACGAGCTGCTCCAGGCGAACCCCGGCCTGGCGACCGCGCTCTTCGAGGCCTTCACCGAGGCGAAGCGCCGCTATCTCGCGCGGCTCCAGGACGGGCGCGCGGAGACGAAGCAGGACCGCAGCTTCGCCAGGTTCACCGAGGTGACCGGCCAGATCGACCCGCTGCCCTACGGGGTCGAGCCCAACCGCGCCGTCCTGGAGAAGCTCATGGAGAACGCGATCGCGCAGGGGATCCTGACCAAGCCGCTCGCTCTCGAGAACGTCTTCCCCGCCGAGACCCTCGGGCTGGAGGGATGACCCCTCGGCGGCTGGCGCTCGCCGCCGACCACAACGGCGTCGCACTCAAGGCCCTCGTCGGCGAGCGCCTCTCGGCGGCCGGGCACCGCCTGACCGACCATGGCACCGACGCGGCGGCCGGCGAGGTGCACTACCCGCCGCTGTGCGCCACCGTGTGCGACGACATCCTCATGGGCCGCGCCGACGGCGGGATCATCATCGGCGGCAGCGGCTCCGGGGAGTCGATCGCCTGCAACCGGCGTCCCGGCATCCGCGCAGGCATCGCCTGGTCCCGCTGGGCCACCGAGATCTCCCGCGGCAACAACGACGCCAACGTCATGATCATCCCGGCCAAGGCGCTCGACGACGCCACCGCACTCGAGCTGGTCGAGATCTGGCTGCGCACACCCTTCAAGGGCGGCGTGCACGCCGCGCGGCTGGCTCAGATCGAGGCGTACGATACCGGGCGCTGAGCGATCACGACGGGCCGCCCGGTGGGCACCTCCAGGGCGCAGGCCTGCTCGTCGGTCAGCCCCTCGACCAGTCGCCGCAGCATCCGGATGGTGTTGCCGTGCGAGACCACGAGCACGGTGCGGCCCGCGGCCACCTGCGGCAGCAGGATGCTGACCACGTACGGCTCCAGCCGGGTGCGTACGTCGGCGAGGCTCTCGCCCCGGCGCTCGGCGTCGCGCGGCGGCCGGGCGTCGATGCCGCGCCGCCAGCGGGCGACCGGCCCGGCGCCGTAACGCGCGACCGCGTCGCTGCGGCGCATCCCCTGCAGCGCCCCGTAGTGCCGCTCGTTGAGCAGCTCGGTCCGCAGGGCGCCGACGTCCCGACCACCACAGCCCTCCAGCACGAGGTCGGCGGTGTCGACCGCGCGAGTCAGCCGGGAGGTGTGCACGACGTCCGGGACCAGGCCGTCAGCGAGCAGCAGCCGGCCGGCCGCGCGCGCCTCGTCGCGCCCGGTCGCGGTGAGCCCGACATCGGACCAGCCGGCGAACCTGTCGGTGGCGTTCCACTCGCTCTCGCCATGGCGCAGCAGAACGAGGGTCAACGCAGGGCCGACCCGTGCTCGTCCAAACCGTGCTTGTCCAAGAAGGCGAGGATCCGTGCCGGCGCGGTCTGCGGGGTCTGCTCGGTGACCGGGACGTCCCAGTACTCGTGCACCGGCAGGCACTCCTCCAGGTAGCGCGCCGCTGACGGCGCGTGCGAGGTGTCCTGCCCGGGCACGATCAGCGCCGGTACGTCGAGGGTCATCAGATCCTCCGCCTCGACCCCGGGCACGGTGTCGCGGTCGAAGAGCCCGCGCACCGCCCCGGTCACGATCAGGTCGTAGCGCGCCGGGTCGATGGCGACGTACGCCTTCGCGAAGGCCTCGTCGGTACGCAGCGGCGCGGCCCAGGGGCCCACGCGCGGGTCCTTGCTGAACCCGGCCGTGGTGGAGCGGGCGAGGTCGACGACGGCCTGCAGGCCGTGCTCGGCGGCGTAGGCGAGATGCTGGACGAACCGGCGATGCTGGGCCTGCCGGTAGCGGGGGCCGCCGGCCGGGGAGAACAGCACCATGCTCCGCACCCGATCGGGTGCCGCGACCGCGAGTGCGGCCGCCGTCGAGCAACCCACGCAGCCGCCCATCGTGTGCGCCCGCCCGATCCCGAGGTGATCGAGGAGGCCGAGCGCCTGGGTCACGTAGTCCGGCCAGTCCAGCCGCTCCACGCGCCCTCCGGACTGCCCCGACTCGCGGCGGTCGAAGACGACGCAGGTGTAGCGGTCCTTGAACGCCTCGACGAACCCGAGGTCGCGGTAGCGCCCGAAGTGGGTCCAGTTGTCGAGGCTCGAGTCGAACCCACCCGGGCTGAACATCAGGATCGGCGGGCCGTCACCGACCGTCTCGTACCTGGTCCTGATGCCGTCGATGTCGACGTACGGCATGCTCTGCTCCTGGTTCTCAGCTGGGCGGCGGCACGGGGACGCCGCCGCGGATCTGGCGGGCAGCACGGACGTCGGCGGCGTACGCGCTCAGCGAGTCGTACGCGGTCCTGGCGACGTTGGCGTAGGTGTCCGGCTCGGAGTCGAGCCACTTGGCGTGGTAGCCGATCGCCGCCGTCGCCATCCTGATCCGGCCGTCCAGCCACGGACCGCCACCGAAGCCGCCGAGCACCGGCACGCCGACGGCCGCGACCACGGCCGGCCCGACCTCGGGCCCGGAGTTGGTGAAGTTCAGCAGGGAGGCACCGGCCCGTTCGAGCCGTTTCGCGTCGACGATCATCTCGGCGCGCATCTCCTCCGAGACCGCGTCCGCGGCCGTCGCCGCCCCGGTGTACGCGACGCCGTACCGCAACGCGGTCTGCGGGGTGATGCCGAACTGGGCGAAGACCGGGATCCCGGCACGTACGACCGCCTCGACGGCCTCGGGATAGTCGGCCGCACCGTCGAGCTTGACCATGTCGACGCCCGTCTCCTTGACCAGCCTGATGGCTGCCCGGACGGCAGCGTCGGTGCCCTCCTGGAGCGGGCCGTAGGGGAAGTCGACGCTCACCAGGGCCCGCGTGACACCGCGACGGACAGCCTTGGCGACGACGATCATCTCCTCCATGGTGACCTCGAGCGGGTTGTCGTGGCCCCAGAGGTTGACTCCGACCGTGTCACCGACGGAGACGATGTCGACGCCGGCACGGTCGGCGATCCGGGCCATCTGGTAGTCCCAGGCGACGACGCAGACGCTCTTCTCGCCGGTCCGCTTCATCTCCCGCAGTCGTTGCAGGGTGATCTTCTCAGTGCTCATGCGCGCGTCGCTCTCAACAGCTCGACCAGGTCGTCCTCGTCGGCGGGTACCAGCAGGATCCGGGCGTACGGCCGCAGCGTGAGGAGGGCCTCGCTGCTCAGCTGCCCAGGGGTGACGACCAGGCCGGCCGTCATGATGCCGCGCACCTTGCAGGCCGCGCCGATGGTCGCGGCCGCCTCCGCGCTCGCGCCCGTGGTCGACACCATCACGACCGTGTTGCTGTGCTCGAGCTCGCCGGCGAGCGGGACGGTCTCACCGTCCATGGTGACCAGGTCGTGTCCCGGGTCATGCGCGACGTAGAACCGGGCCTGACCCCAGTCCTGTGCCGCGGCCGTACGGACGATCGTCTCGGCAGCGGCGTCGAGGGCGATCACCCGGGTGTTGCGGGCCGCCGCGAGCGGGTAGTCGATGCGGAACTGCGCCTCCTCCGTGGTCGTCGCTCGGGCGCAGCTGCTGATCTGGGTGGGTGTTGACACAGGCTCCTCCTCAGACCGTGGTCTGCGGGACACCCGGCCTGGCGACCATCGCCTCGCCGATGCCCTCGACGAAGGGCTGGTCCTTGGGGAGCACGGCGGCGACCGAGCGCACCCTCTGGTCCTGGGCACGGTTGCCGACGGGCTCGACGCCCTCGGCCAGGGCCAACGCGGCCTTGCGGAGCTTCTGGCGGGCCTTGATGATGCCGGCGTCGGTGGCGACGAGGCGCTCCTTGGTGCGGTCGACCACCGGGCCCATCGACTCCTGCAGCGAGGAGTCCTGCAGCGCGATGCCATGGATGCCGGAGTACGTCTCGCCCCGCTTCTGGGCCTCGCGGTCCATCAGGTAGTCGTTGTCCTTGTTGGCCAGCGGACGGTAGGCCTCGTCGTTGGCGCTGTGGACACCCTTGCCGGCCCGCATCGCCTCGACCTCGGTGTCGGTGAGCTCGCGAGTGGGGTGGTAGTCGAAGCTCCAGGCCCAGCAGTTGTCATCGTCGATCGGGACCCAGAAATGGCCGTGCATCGGGTGGTCGGCGCGCGGCGGAACCATGGTGAAGTTGGGCAGCACCCACGGCGTCACGCGCCAGTAGTAATGGCCCTCCTCCGCGTTGCGGCGGGCACCGATGAGCAGGCCGCCCTCGTAGTCGACGACCTCGAAGAACGGCTTGAGGTCACCGGCGTTGTACTCGTTGCCCTTGGAGCCCTTGAACAGCGGGTCCGTGTTGAGGTTGCCCGAGTGCAGGAAGGTGACGTGGCTGGAGTCGATGCCACCCTCGAGCGCCTGCAGCCAGTTGCACTCCTGCAGCCGCTTGGACGTGAAGTTCTGCTTCTCGGGGACGGTGTAGGCCTCCCACTCGGGCAGCGGCGGCTGATGGGCAGGGTCGCCCATGTAGGTCCACAGCACGTCGCCGAGCTTGACCAGCGGGTAGCCCTTCAGCTTGACGTTCTCGCAGAAGTTGCTGGTGGCCGGCTCGCTGGGAACCTCGATCGCCTGGCCGGTGTAGTCGTACTTCCAGCCGTGATAAGGGCAGCGCAGGCCACCCTCCTCGTTGCGGCCGAACCACAGGCTCACCCCGCGGTGGGCACAGAACTCATCCATCAGACCGTAGTTGCCCTCGCTGTCGCGAATCGCGATCAGCCGCTCGGAGAGGATCTTCACCCGGACCGGCGGACAGTCGTTGTCAGGCAGCTCCTCGGCGAGAAGCACCGGCTGCCAGTAACGACGGAACAGCTCGCCCATCTTCGTTCCCGGGCCGGTCTGCGTCAGCAGGTCGTTGATCTCTTTCCTGAGCACTGCATGTCCTTTCGCTTGTGGCCCTTGCCACACACTATGTGATAATTATCAGACCATTAAACCAATAGCAAGGGCTACGACTGCGACGGCGGCACATCGACCACCAATCCGTCCAGCTCGGCAGTCATCACGATCTGGCACCCCAGCCGGCTCTCCGGCCGTCGATCCTCGACACCCAGATCCAAGAGGTCGTCCTCCAGATCGCCGGGGCCACCGACCAGATCGACGAACTCCTCGCGCACCCAGACATGGCAGGTCGCGCACGAGTTGTTGCCTCCGCACTCGCCGACGATCCCGGCAACCCCGTTCCGGACGGCCGACGCCATGACGTTGTCACCGAGCGCTGCATCCACGACACGCTCGACACCGGATGCGTCGACATAGACAACCTTGGGCACTTCGACTCCTCTGCACGAATGACTAATGGCCAGACCAATATACCATCGCGACCGACAGTCGTCACCTGGTCTCGCACGGGAGGCCTTGCACTAGAGGACGACTCCCTCGCAGGCGTGGAGTACGACACGCTCCCCGCCGCCGACTCGAGAGCAGCTCGGCCCGCTCGCATTCGACTGCTTCCCGTCGATCAAGCAGGAGATCGCCCCGCCACAGGTGACCCGAGAGGGGAACCTGTCGGGTTGCGACGGCAAATCAATGGAGTCACCATTGACAAGAATGGAGTGACTGGGATTACATCTAGAAAACATTTCTGTTCTACGAAAAAGTGAAGTTGATATGGGTGAAGCATTACTAAGCGGGTTGGCCCAGGTGCTGACCCTCGAGTCGCTCCTGATGATGGTCATCGGAGTCGCGCTCGGGTTCGTCGTCGGCATCCTGCCGGGCCTGGGCGGCGCAGTGACGCTGGCGTTGCTGCTGCCGTTCACGTTCGGCATGGACCCGGTGCCCGCCTTTGCGTTGCTTCTCGGGATGTATGTGGTTGCTGCTACCGCAGGTGACATCACCTCGGTCCTGTTCGGCGTGCCCGGCGAGGCCTCGTCGGCCGCGGTGGTGCTCGATGGCTACCCGATGACGAGGCGTGGTCAGGCCGGCCGTGCTCTCGGTGCGGTGCTGACCAGCTCGGGGCTCGGCGCGCTGTGCGGCGGGGTGGTGCTGATCGCGCTGATCCCGGTCGTACGTCCGCTGATCCTGCAGCTCGGGCCACCGGAGTTCTTCGCCCTGGCCATGCTCGGCCTGGCCTTCGTCATCACGCTGTCGTCGGGCAACGTGCTCAAGGGCGCGATCATCTGCCTGCTCGGTGTCCTCGTCTCGCTCGTCGGTCTGGATCCGGCCACGGGCGCGCCGCGTTACTCCTTCGGCATGATCGAGCTGTGGGACGGCATCAGCATCGTCCCGGTCGTCATCGGCCTCTTCGGTGGCGCCGAGGTGCTGCAGCTGATGATGGCGAAGGGCAGCGTCGCCTCCGGCGAGGTGCAGGCCACCTCGGTCACCGGCGTCGGTGCCGGTGTTCGTGACGCGTTCAGTCGCTGGTGGCTCGCAATCCGGTCGGGCGCGATCGGCGCCGGCCTCGCCATGGTGCCGGGCATGGGCGGATCGGTTGCCCAGTTCGTCGCGTACGGCCAGGCCAAGGCGACCTCGAAGAAGCCCGAGGAGTTCGGCAAGGGTTCCGTCGAGGGCGTGATCGCGGCCGGCGCGACCGGTGTCGCCAAGGACTGCGGCTCGCTCATCCCGACGGTCGCGTTCGGTATCCCCGGCTCGGCTTCGAGCGCGGTGCTGCTGGGCGCCTTCCTCATCCTGGGCCTCGACCCGGGCAAGGAGATGCTGACCGATGAGCTCGACGTCACCTTCTCGCTGGTGTGGATCTCGTTGCTGGCCACGGTGATCGCGATCGGCGTGGCGCTGGTGCTGGTGCGCCCGCTCGCCAAGCTCACCCGCATCTCGGGACCGGTGCTGATCCCGTTCCTGCTGCTCCTCCTCTCTATCGGCGCTTTCGCCGAGCGGGGCAGCTGGGCCGATGTCGTCCTGATGCTGCTCTTCACCCTGGTCGGGGTGCTCTGCATCCGCTGGGACTGGCCCCGAGTGCCCCTTTTGCTCGGGTTCATCCTCGGGGCGGTGCTGGAGCGCAACATCTTCCTGTCCAACGAGATCTTCGGAACCGGCTGGCTGGCCCGCCCGATCGTGCTGGGCATCGGCGCCGTGATGGCGCTCGTCCTGGCGATGCACTTCATCCGTGAGCGCCGCGCCAACCAGCTCGAGCCGCGCTCGGCCGGGGCCCCGGCCGGGGTCGACGGAGGTTCTGACGAGCAGAAGGTGGATGCGTGATGACTGTGGATTCCAAGACCCCCTCCCCCGAGACCGCCGGGCCCGCTCGGACCGCTGCCCGGCGCAAGGCCGATCGCGCCGGTCTGGTCGGTGGCCTCCTGCTGCTGGGACTCATGGTGGCGGGCTACCTGCTCACCCGCGGCTGGGACCACAGCGCTGCCGTGTTCCCGCGTGGCATCACGCTGGCCGGCGCGGTGCTGTCCGGGCTCCTGGTCGTCCGCTCGGTGATCGCACCGAGACCGAAGAAGGAGACGACCGAGGAGGAGCTGGAGGACGACCTCGACTACGTCTTCCACACCGCCGATCTGCCCACCTGGGTGGTCACGCTCGCCTGGTTCGTGGGCTTCTTCGTCGCTCTGTACGTCATCGGCCTGTTCGCCACGGCGCTGGTCTTCACGGTGCTCTACCTGCGATCGCAGGACAACCGCTCGTGGCTGTTCTCGGGAACGTACGCCGCGGTGCTGACCGGTGTGCTGGTGCTCGTGTTCAACGTGGTCCTGACCCAACCGGTCCCGGCAGGGCTGATCGGCCCCGAACAGCGGCAGTCGGGGAGCTTCGAGGGCGAGACCATCGAGCTGGTCGTGCCGTTCGATCCGGGCGGCGGCTACGACCAGTACGCCCGTCAGCTGGCCCCGGCGCTCGCCGAGGAGCTCGGCGCGAAGACGGTCAAGGTCGTCAACGAGCCCGGCGCCGGCGGACTGGTCGCGCTGAACGGCCTGGTGTCGGCCACCCCGGACGGCACCACCATCCAGCTGCTGAACATGACCGGCACGATCGGCGGTGCGCTCGCAGAGGCGCGCGGAGTCGAGTACGAGCCGGAGAAGTTCAGCTACGTCGGCCAGATCACGACCGAGCCCGACGTCGCAATCACCGCCCAGACCGGGCCGATCGACACGTACGCGGACCTGGTCGCCGCCGCCGAGAAGGGTGGCCTCCGGTCTGCCGCGACAGGGCCGGGCTCGAATGAGTACATCGACCCGCTGGTCCTCGACCAGGTGCTCGGGATCGACAACGAGATCGTGACCGGCTTCGGCGGCTCCGACGAGGCGGCCCTGTCTCTCCTGCAGGGCAATGTCGATGTCTACTCCCGCTCACTGAGCAGCCAGCTCTCGACGCTGGAGAGCGAGGACGGGACACCCGTCCTCGTCCTGGGCAGCGAACGGCTCGAGCAGTACCCGAACGTCCCGACGATCCTTGAGGTCGCTCAGGGCGATGAGGCGAAGAAGCTCGCTCAGCACCACGTGGACATCCTCGAGTCCGGCCGCACCATCGCGGCCCCGCCGGACATGGACCCCGAGCGCCTGGAGATCCTGCGTGAGGCGTTCGCGAAGGTGGCCACCGACCCGGAGTTCCAAAAGGCCGGGGCCGAGGCGGGTCGTCCGATCGTGTTCAAGGACGGTGCCTCCGTCCAGACCGAGGTCGCCGAGCTCATGAACGCTCCGGCGGAGTACGTCGACATCCTGAAGGCCGCGTTCGACGGGGTCTGAGCTGCTCAGCGACAGCTGAGCACAAACACGATGGCGGTTGTCCGGGCTCGGCCCGGACAACCGCCATCGTGATCCACAGCGGGTGGCGCCACCCTCAGGCGTGACCGAGCGCGGCCCCGAGCTCCGCGGCCGCCGTCGACAGGACGCCGACGATCTCGTCCTGTCGGCTGGGGGACATCCGGTTCTGCGGGGCCGAGGCGTTGATCGCGCCGACCGTGAGCCCGCGCGGGTTCGCGACGGCGACGGCCACCGAGACCACCCCGTCGTCGCGGTAGTTGACCGCGTGTCCGGTTGCCCGGACCTCGGCGAGCTGCCCTGCCAGCTCGTCGCGTTCCGCCACGGACAGCTGGCTGTCGCCGGCTACGAGGACCTCCTCGAGCTGGGCCGGCTCGAGGCCGGCCAGGATCGCCTTCCCGGTAGCGGTCTGGTGAGCAGGGAAGAGCTGGCCGGTGCGGTCGGCGACGCGCAGCGGTCGGCTCGACTCGGCGCCGGCGATGTAGCGGATGTGGCCGGCCTCGAGCTGGGCCAGGTGCACGGTCTCGTCGAGGGTGCGGGCCAGCCGGGCGAGGATCGGCTCGGCGACGCTGCGAAGGTCGAGGCTGCGTACGGCGCCGTAGCCGATGTCGAGCAGCGCGGGGCCGGCGCTGTAGACGCCGTGTCCGGTGTCCTGGTGGACGAAGTCGTAATGCACCAGCATCGCCAGCAGCCGGTGTGCCGTCGAGGGGGAAACGCCCAGCGAGGTCGAGACGTCGGAGAGACGCAGCTGCTTCTGATCGCGGAACATCAGGAGCAGGCGGAGCGCGTTGTCGACCGAGGAGATCGCGTAGGCAGGTTTCGTACGTTTCGACTTCGGTGAATCGGGCTGCTCACCTGGCCGCTGTTCAGTCAACGGAAAAGCTTTCTGTCTTGCGGTTTATGTTCATCATAGGCGGCGGCAGGGCCGAAAAGGCCGAACCAGGGCCCGGTACGACGTACCGGGCCCTGGTTCGGAGGGGGATGTCAGAGGAAGATCGAGAGGTTCTTCGCAGTCAGTACCGTCTGGTCGAGCAGCAGCCTGCGACGCACGAGCTTCCAGTCCTCGCCGTCCTGGCGGACGACGTCGTAACGGCGACCGACCAGGATGTCGGTCTCGTCCGAGACCCGGTTGCGGTAGACCAGGAAGCGGCTGGAGAGCTCGACCTCGGGCAGCGAGACCTTCGTCAGGCGCAGGTTGGTGACCAGGTGAGAGACGCGCGAGACGGGCTCCTCGGCCCAGTGCACGCCCGTCATCAGCTGGGTGACGCGCATCTCCTGGGTGGACTTGGGCTCGTCGAACCAGGCCACCTCGCCCCCGGACTCGCCGGTCCTGGTCTGCTCGTTGGCGGCCACGTCGGAGAACGGCACGTTCATCCGCAGCGGAACCGAGTAGCGGTAGTCCTCGGCCATCATCTCGAGCCACTCCGGGTAGCGACGCTCGTCGAGCAGGTCGGCCTCGCGGTAGAAGAAGTCGCTGATGTCCGCGAGCAGGTCCCGGAGCTCTGGCTTGGTGAGGGCGGAGTCGTTGACGAGCTGCGGGGCGCCCTCGTTCTCGGTCAGCGTGCTCACGCGTTCTCCCCCTTGGCTGCAGCTGCGGCGGCTTCGCGCGCCTCGATCTCTGCGATCCGCTCCTCGGTCTTGGCGGCCTCGGCCAGCTCGGCCTGGGAGTGGTTGTCGACGTACTCGGTCCAGCGGCGGTAGAAGCCACGGGCGTTGACCTCGCCGGCGATGGCGTGGTCGGAGTGGACGGCGCGGTCGAGCTCGCTCAGGTTCTCCCGCCCGATGCCCTGCTGGTAGTTGTACGGGTAGCGACGGGCGACCACGCCGAGGCTCGCCTGCGTCGCGTAGTCCCAGTTCTCCATGTCGTCCTGCTCGGTCATGCCCGCGGGGCCGCCGTAGCGCATGTAGTACTGGCGTAGCCACTCGCGTACGAACTCCGGCGCGTCCTTGTCCACCAGGAACCAGCGCCACACCTCGGTCTCGGTGGAGCTGATCGGGTGCGCGACCAGGATCGAGCGCGGGAAGCCGGCAGCCATCGACATGTTCGGGAAGAGCGTGGCCGGGCCGCGACCACCCAGCGGGCGACCCTCCTCCCGAAGCTTCTCGGCACGGGTCTCCCATGCCTTGTCGAAGTACTCGGTCAGCTCGGGCTCGGCGAACTCGGGATAGGGGAGCTCGTACTCGAGGTTGTCCGAGGCGCCGTGGCCGAGGCGGAATGAGGTCTTCATGCGGCCCTTGGAGAAGCCGCCCTGGTTCTGCCGCTCGCCGTGGCGACGCTTGCCCCTGCCGCCCGGGCCGATGCCGACGGCCTCGACCGAGGCGTGCGTGGAGGCGCCGTGGTAGGTGTCGCCGAGGAAGTTCTCCGAGACGAACTTCCAGTTCGACTTGATCCGCCACTTGAGCACGCCATGGAAGACCTCGGTGCCGCCCTCGGTGCCGTCGAAGGCGTCGGCCAGGTTGTCCAGCCACCAGTGGAAGTCACCCACGTAGTCGAGGAAGTCCGGAGCCTCCTTGTCCCAGCAGGCGAAGACGAGACCCTTGTAGTTGTGGATGCGAGGCGTACGCACCAGGCCCCACTTGGCCTTGTCGAGCTGGCCCTGGTAGGCGGTCTTCATGTGCGGAACGCCGTGCAAGTCACCGGGAACGTCGACCAGCGACCCGTCCATGCTGTACGACCAGGCGTGGTAAGGGCAGGTGAACTGCATCGTGTTGCCCTCGTCGTAGCGGCACACCTTCATGCCGCGGTGGCGGCAGGAGTTGAGCAGGACGTGGATCTCACCCTGGGCGTCACGGGTCAGCAGGACGGGGTCGGAGCCCATCCAGGAGCTGAAGTAGTCGCCCGGGTTGGGCACCTGCGAGGCGTGCCCGACGAAGAGCCACGCGCGCGGGAAGAGGTTCTCCATCTCCTGCTTGAAGATCTGCTCGGACACGAAGATCTCGCGGCTGATCTCACCGTTCTCGACGTCGACCAGGTCGGCGACGCGGCGCTGCATGGGCTGCGCATCCTCGATCGTCATAGTTGTTCCCTTTCGTGATGTGTCTGTGGCCTCAGGCGGAGGCGACAGCGTTCTGGTCGGCGAGCGCGGCGAGCTTCTCGATGACCTCGGCCGCGGTGGCGCCGGCCTCCCAGGCCTGGCGGCAGGTGCCGAGGGCGCGCGGCCAGCCGAAGGTGACCGCGGCAACGAAGGCGCCGTCGTTCTCGTAGACGGCGACCGTCTTCTCGCTCCCCCTGACGCTGAGCCGGTGCACCGTCACCGAGGTGGCCTCGGAGGGGCGGCCCACCATCTGGATCTTGAGCCCGAACTGGTCGGACCAGAAGTAGGGCGCCTTGGGCGGCGCAGGCGCCATGGTGGGATCCATGATCTGGCGAGCAGCGACGTACGCCTGCTCGGCGGCATTGGTCCAGTGCTCGACCCGGTAGTCCTTGTTCGTGCGCGGGTCGATCTGGCGAGCCACGTCGCCGACGGCGAAGACGCTCTCGGCATGCGGGCCGAAACCGTCCGGCTGTACTGCGCAACCGGCGTCGGTGAAGACTCCGTCGCCGAGCTTGAGGCCGGAGCCCTCGAGCCATTCGGTGTTGGGGAGCGAGCCGATCCCGACGACCACCGTGGCGGCACTCAGGGTGCGACCGCAGGCCAGGCGGACCAGGGCCTGGTCGCCGTCCTGCTCGATCGTCTCGACGGCTGCCCCGGTGAGGAGCTCGACGCCGTTGTCACGCTGCAGGTCTGCCAGGAGGGCACCGACCTCGTCACCCAGCACACGCCCGAACGGTGCACCGAGCGCCTCGACCAAGGTGACCTCGGCACCCAGGGCGCGGAAGGAGGAGGCCGCCTCGGCACCGATGAACCCGGCGCCGATGATCACGACCGGTCCGCGTTCGGCCCGCTCACGCAAGGCGCGGGCATCGGCGATCTCGCGGACCGTGAAGACGCTGTCGAGCTCGTGGATCTCCGGCGCGAGCGTACGAGGACGTACGCCGGTGGCGATCACCAACGCGTCGTACTGGAGGTCCTCACCGTCGGAGAGGTGGACCTCCATCGAGTCGATGTCGAGACTCTCGGCACGCACACCCAGGCGGGCGGTGGCGCCGAGCGCCTCCCAGCCACCCTCCCCGAGCAGCGAGACGTCGGCCTCGGACTGGGTGCCGAGCAGCAGCTGCTTGGACAGCGGCGGCTTGTCGTACGGTTGCTCGTGCTCGGCCCCGACCACTGTGATGTCACCGTCGAAGCCGAGCTTGCGCAGCTCCTGGGCGGTGCGGATGCCACCGACGGAGGCGCCGATGATGACGACGTGATCGCTCACTGCGCGGCCTCGCTGCCGACGCCCTCGAGCCAGATCGCATCGACCGGGCAGCTGCGGATGGCGGCCTCTACCGAGGTGCGGTCCTCGTCCGCCACGGTCTCTTCGAGAAGTACGACCAGGCCGTCGTCATCGAGGTCGAAGTGCTTCTCATCTGCGGCGATGCAGTTGCCGTAGCCCTGGCACTTGACGACGTCACTCGCGAGTTTCATGTTTCTCCTGTTTGGGTCAATGGAGGTACCATTACCGTATGGCCCCGGAATTGAAGTGTCAACCGTCACCTTTCGAGGGGCTCTACGTGGCCGCCAGCGGCTCGCTGTTCTCTTTCGCGATGGGGCTCTCGGCCGTCGCCGTCCCGCTGTTCGCGCTCGAGTCGGGGTTCAGCGGGGCCGAGGTCGGCGTGCTGGTGGCACTCTCCGCCTGCGCACAGCTCGGCATCCGCACCGTGATGGTCGCGCTGATGCGACGCTTTCCCGACAAGCACTTCGTCAGCGCCGCCGGGCTGCTGATGGCGGCCTCGTGCCTGGTGCTGCTGGCCTCGGCAGGATGGTGGGCCTTCGCGCTCTCACAGCTGGCGCAAGGGGCGGCGCGCGGCTTCGTCTGGACCGCGGCGCAGACGCATGCCGTGCGTACGAGCCCCTCATCGGTCACCGCTCTCGCCCGGGTCAACCTGAGCTCGGGGGTCGGGCAGATCGTGGGCCCGTTCCTCGCCGGGCCGATCATCGAGCACCTCTCGGTCTCCTGGGCCCTGGCGGCGGGGGCACTCCCGGCCGCGCTGGTGGTTGTGCCGGCCTCCCTGCTGATGCGGCTCGAGCCGCTGCGTCCGGACCGGAGCAAGGGCGCGAAGCGTGGGCAGCGGCGCGGCGCGGGCGTCGGGCTGGCGAGCTGGGCGGGCGCCGCCGCCGGCGCCTGGCGCGCGATGATGAACTCGTTCGTGCCGATCGTGCTCGCCGGAGCCGGGCAGAGCGCCTCCGCCATCGGCATGGTTGCGGCGGTGGCCAACACCACCAACATCGCCGGCGGCGCGGCCGCCGGCAGGATTCACGCCAGTCGCCTGACCTCGTTCCTCGTGGCAGGTATCGCGGTCACCGGCATCGGGTTCGCGGGTTTCGCGGCGCTCGCGGGTCATCTCGTGGCCGCCGCGGTCCTGCTCGCGGTGTCGGGCGCAGGCGCCGGGTTGCTGCAGACGGTCGGCCCGGCACTGGCAAGCGAGACGGTCCGGCCCGAGGAGCGGGGCGAAGCCCTGGCCACTGCCGGCACCTACCGAGCAGCAGCGCTGCTGGCCGCACCGTTGGTGGTCTCGGGACTGGTCACGGTCGTGGCGGCGCCGGTCGCACTGCTCGTGCTGGGCGTGGCGATGACCGCCCCGGCGGCGTTGGCCGTCCGGTCTCGGCGCGATCGACTAGGATCGCAGCACGGCTAGAGGAGTGGTGTGAGCGCAGACATGGACGTGCCCGAGGGCAACGGCTCGATCGTGTTCCAACCGGTTGCCAACGTACGCATCTCTGCGACGATCGTGGACCAGATCCGGGCGCGCATCCGCGCGGGCGAGCTTCCCGTCGGATCCAGGCTTCCCTCGGAGCGGGCGCTGTGCGACCAGTTCCAGGTCAGCCGACGTACGGTCCGCGAGGCCTTTCGCATGCTGGAGGCGACCGGGCACATCGTCATCAAGCTCGGCAAGGAGGGCGGCGCCTTCGTCTCCGCCCCGTCGGTCTCTCTGGTGGGTGAGGGACTCACCGACCTGATCTCGACAGCGGCACTCAGCTCCGCCGAGGTGACCGAGGTCCGCACGATCATGGAGCTCGGTTTCCTGCCGCTGATCGTCGATCGCGCGACCGAGGACGACATCGCACGGCTGCGAGCGATGTGCGACGAGCACGAGGCGGCGCGGGAGGACGGCACCTACACCGTGGCGATGTCGCTGGAGTTCCACCGGGCGCTGGCTTCGTGTGCCCACAACTCGGCGACGACGCTGCTGCTCGATGCGATGCGCGACTCGATCTTGAAGTCGCTGGTCGAGGCGCACCACCGGGGCACCTCCGGGGTCGCCGAGCACCGTCGGGTCGTCGATGCCGTCGCCGCTCGCGATCTCGACACCGCCGTCGCGGAGCTGAGCAGGCACCTCGACCGCACCGTTCAGGCCACGACCGACAACTGACCGCTGTCGCCTCGGCCACGCCGAGCTGACCACATCGCGCCTGCGCCGATGCGCAGGCGCCGTTTTGCGCGCCCGCGATCAGGCACGCACGCCTGGCAAGACTGTCAGACCAACGAGTTGCCGCATTGCTGCACCGCTGTGTAGATTGCCATTTCAGAAAAGATTTCTGTATAGCGGGATGGTGTTGTGCACATTACTTTTGTAGGACTCGGCCGAATGGGCGCCGCGCTGGCATCCGCGCTGGTGGACGCCGACATCCAGGTCGCCGGGTTCGATATCTCGCCGGAAGCGCAGGAGAGGGCCGAGCAGCAGGGCATCCGAGTGCTGGAGGAGTTCGCAGACGTCGCACACAACAGCGACGTGGTGCTCACGTCTCTGCCGACGGTGAGCGCGGCGCGCAAGGTCGTCTTCGACCTCGGTGCACAGCTGCCCGACGGAGCCCTCGTCATCGAGACTTCGACCTGCTCCCCCGCCTTCGCCCGGGACGCTGCTGCGCGGCTCGCCGAGCGAGGCGTACGGTTCGTCGACTGCCCGGTCAGCGGCAAGCCACCCCACACTTCCATGCTCGTCGGCGGCGACAAGGGCGTCTTCGGCGACGCCGCGCCCCTGGTGGGGCAGCTCGCCGCCAACATCAGCTATCTCGGCACCGTCGGCGCCGGGTACGGCGTCAAGCTCCTGCAGCAGTACGTGAAGTACGCGCGGTTCCTGGTCGCCGCCGAGGCGCTGAGCTTCGCTGAGCACGAGGGCCTCGACATTCCTGAGACGGTCCGCGCTCTCTCCTCCAGCACCGGAGCACGACCGGGCCTGGCGACCGCCGAGGAGTACTTCCTCCGCGACCTCGACGCGATCGCTTCGCATGCTCCGGTGGCCACCATCGCCAAGGACATCGAGCTGACGCGCACCATGTTCCTCGACGCCGGCTTCGAGAGTCCCTCCTTCAGCGCTCTCGCCGAGTTCTTCCTGACCGTCGACGCCGGCGATCACACCGGCCGCCCCTATCCCGAGGCGATCGACCTCCTCGCCGACTTCCGATTCACGACAGAGAGCCATCGATGACCAGCACCGATCTGAGCCACGACCTTCGACACCAGATCGCCACCGGCTGCCGCATAGCGGGATTCCGCGGACTGTGCGAGGACATCCTCGGCCACATCAGCAGCCGACACGAGGACGGCCTGCTCATCCGTTGCCGCGGCCCCCAGGAGAGCGGCCTTCTCTTCACCGGGCTCGACGACATCCGCGCCACGGACTATGCCGGCAACCTGCTGGACCCGGACGATGCGTACGCGGTCCCCAACGAGATTCACATCCACACCGAGGTCCTCAAGGTCAGGGGCGACGTGGACGTCGTGCTGCACGCGCACCCGCCCGCCGTGGTCGCACTCGACCTCGCCGGCCTGGAGCTTGCGCCAGTCGTCGGGGCCTACAACATCCCCGCCGCGCGGATGGCACGCGATGGCATCCCGGTCTACCCCCGCAGCGTCCTCGTCAACACTCCCGACCTCGGGCGGGAGCTCGCAGACGCGCTGGGCGACAAGAGCAGCTGCGTGCTGCGCGGTCACGGCATCGTGACCACCGGCAAGAGCGTCCAGGAGGCCCTGAGCCGCGCCCTGAGCATCGACACGCTGGCTCGGATGATCCTCCGCGCAGCCAACGCCGGCAGCACCCCTCGACCGATGCCGGACGAGGATGTCGCACAGCTTCCGGACCTCGGTTCGGGGTTCAACGACCAGCTGATCTGGCGGTTCCACTCCACCAGTCTCGCCGCGGCGGGCTTCGCTCTCCCAGCGTGACCCCCGCCGCACGATCTCGTCGAGCGCATACGGCGCGGCACTGAAACCTCGGTGACCTCGGAGGCGCGGACCCGCATCGTCGCGCAGCACGTGCAGCTCTCTGGAGAGAAGAAGTCGCACTCACCACTTGCCCTTGTTCTTTCTTTCTAGCAGAATCACATTCTGACAGACAGAGGCCGTGGAGGAGTGCAGATGACAGATCAGACGGCGGTAATCGAGGCCGTGCGAGAGGGCATGATTCCCGCGCACGTGTACAACGACCGCGAGATCTTCGAGCTGGAGAGGGACCGAGTGTTCAACCGGTCCTGGATGTTCGTCGCCCATGAGTCCGAGATCCCCAACGTCGGCGACTACGTCGTGCGTCACGTCCTGGACGACTCGTTCATCGTCGCCCGTGACAACTCCGGCCAGGTGCGGGTCATGTTCAACATGTGCCTGCACCGTGGCATGCAGGTATGTCGCGCGGAGATGGGCAACGCGTCCAACTTCCGCTGCCCCTACCACGGTTGGAGCTACCGCAACGACGGTCGCGTCCTGGGCCTGCCCTTCCACCAGGAGGCGTACGGCGGCGAGGAAGGCTTCAAGAAGAACGGGCAGACCCTGCTCCCGGCGCCGTCGATGGACACGTACAACGGCCTGATCTTCATCAGTCTCGACCCGGACGCCGAACCGCTCGAGGACTTCCTGGGCGACTTCAGGTTCTACCTGGACTACTACACGAGGCAGAGCGGCGACGGCGTCGAGGTGCGCGGTCCTCAGCGGTGGCGGGTGAAGGCGAACTGGAAGATCGGCGCCGAGAACTTCGTCGGCGACATGTACCACACCCCGCAGACGCACACGTCCGTCGTCGAGATCGGTCTCTTCCGCGAGCCGAAGGCAGAGAAGCGCAAGGACGGCAACACCTACTGGGCCACGTCAGGCGGCGGCACCACCTACAAGCTTCCGCCGGGCACCCTCGAGGAGCGGCTGGCATACGTGGGCTACCCCGAGGAGATGATCGAGAGGATGAAGGAGGTCTGGTCGCCCGATCAGCTCGACGTCATCGGCCGCGACGGCTTCATGATCTCCGCGGCCTCGATCTTCCCCAACCTCTCTCTTGTCCACAACTGGCCCAAGGTCGAGGACAGTGACTCCGACGAGGTGCTCCCCTTCATCTCGCTTCGCCAGTGGCAGCCGATCTCGGAGAACGAGACCGAGGTGCTGTCCTGGTTCCTCGTCGACAAGAACGCCCCCGAGGACTTCAAGGCCCTCTCCTACAAGGCCTACCTGATGTGCTTCGGGTCCAGCGGGATGTTCGAGCAGGACGACGTGGAGAACTGGGTCTCGCTGACCAACACCGCGGGCGGCTCGATGGCCCGCCGCCTCCACCTCAACTCCCGGATGGGCATCAAGATGGACGGCTCGAACGTCGTCCCGGCGCTCACCAAGGAGGAGTTCGCCGGCCCGGGCACGGCGTATCTCGGCTATGGCGAATATGGACAGCGCAACCTGCTCAACAAGTGGGCCGACTACCTCGAGCGCGAGCCGGAGAAGGTCGGCGGCATCAGCCTGGGCGGCGTCATCCGCGGCGAGCAGGGCCACCACAGGAGCAGCGAGGAGCAGACGCGATGACGACCCACTACCCCATCGACGCGAGCCGTTCACAGCTCGGCGGGCACGCCTCGAAGACCACGAAGGTCGGCGGCTCGCTGCCCTTCGACGACCCACGCCACCTCTCGGCCCACCGCTGGATCGTGGACGAGACCTACGTCCTCGACGAGCAGCGTTATCAGGACTGGCTGGCCCTCCTCGCCGACGACATCCACTACTACATGCCGGTCAAGGTGACCACCGCCCTCGGTGCGGGCTACGACACCGCGCCCGGGATGGCGCACTTCGACGAGAACAAGTACTCCCTCTCCCGTCGCGTCGCTCGTTTCGAGACCGAGCACGCCTGGACCGAGGACCCGCCCTCGCGCTTGCGCCATTTCGTGACCAACGTACGAACGTTCGCGACGGACCAGGCCGACGAGATCGTCGTCGAGTCGGCGACCCTGCTCTTCCGCAGCCGCGGCGACGTCAACGAGCCGGCGATCGTCTCGGCCGGGCGCCGCGACCTGCTCCGGGCGAACGGCGACAGCTGGCTGCTCGCCCGCCGCCACCTGGCCGTCGACGAGTCGGTGCTGCGTACGCAGAACCTGGCCATCTTCCTGTGAGGCCGTGATGACACCCAAGCGACCCCACCTGGAGTGGGAGGGCGAGTCCGCGGACCGGGCCGCTGCGATCTCCGCTGCCGAGCGGCGTGCGGAGTTCCTCGACCTGGCCGTCGGCGAGCCCATCGTGATCGCCAACGAGTTCTCCGAGATCCGGGTTCTGCGCGTCAACACTCGCAACGGCGTCCGGCTCTTCATCGACTCCCCGAAGTCGGGCCAGTGGATCACTCTCGACCCGCTCGAGCTGGAGGCTCTGACCTGGCAGAACGACGCCACCTTGGCGGCCATGGTCGGCAATGTCGCGGCGCCGTTGATTCCGGACGACCCCGACGGCCTCGAGGAGGAGGGCGAATGAGCCAGTGGCTGGAGGGCCGCCGTGCCCTGATCGTCGGCGCCGGTTCCGGCATCGGCCGTGCCGTGGTCGACGCCTTCATCGGCGAGGGCGCCCGGGTTGCGGTGCTCGAGCTGTCCCAGGAGAAGTGTGACGCGATCACCGAGGCCCACCCGGACATGCCGGTCATCGCCGGCGACGCCACCACGTACGCCTCGAACCAGGAGGCCGTGGCTGCCACGGTGGACGCCTTCGGCGGCCTCGACATCCTGGTCAACTGTGTCGGGATCTTCGACTTCTACCAGGGGATCGACCAGATCGACGCGGACGTGCTGGACTCCGCCTTCGACGAGATGTTCAGCATCAACGTGAAGTCGCATCTGATGTCGGTCAAGGCGGCGCTGCCCGCGCTGGAAACGGCCGGCCGCGATCACGGAGAGGCCTCGGTCGTCCTGACCGAGTCGACCTCGGCCTACTATCCAGGTCGCGGCGGGATCCTCTACGTCCCCTCGAAGTTCGCGGTCAGAGGTGCCGTCACCTCGCTGGCCCACGAGCTGGCAGGCAGGAAGATCCGCGTCAACGGCGTCGCCCCCGGCGGAACCCTCAACACCGACCTGCGCGGTCTGAACAGCCTCGGGCTCAACGACAAACGCCTGGACGACACCCCGGGCCGGGAGAAGGAGCTCGCCGGCAGGGTTCCGCTGGGCGTCGCGCTCAGCGGGGAGGACCACGCCTGGAGCTACGTCTTCCTCGCATCCGGGCGTGCCCGCGGCATCACCGGGGACGTGGTCCACCCCGACGGCGGCATCGCCGTGAAGCGGTGACCGAACACAGCTCAGCACGAGATTCGAAGGAGCAAACCGATGGCCAGGCTCACTGCCGACTTCGCCGCCTGCCAGGGCTACGCCAACTGCGTCGTGGCCGCCGACGACGTCTACGACATCGACGATGACGGGATCGTGGTCCTCCTGACGGAGACGATCGACGAGTCCGACCGTCCCCGGGTGGAGGAAGCCGCCCGCAGCTGCCCGGTCAACGCACTCCAGGTCGCCGACGAATGAACGTCCCCAGGACCCTGATCGTGGGAGCCTCGGTCGGTGGCGTACGCGTCGCGCAGGCGCTCCGATCGGAGGGCTACGACGGTCAGATCGTGCTCATCGACGCCGAGAGCGAGCTCCCCTACGACAAGCCGCCGCTCTCCAAGGGACTGCTGCTGGGCACCACCGACTGGGAGAAGATCCGCCTGCTCACCGAGGAGAAGGCCGCAGAGCTCGTTGTCGACCTGCGGCTCGGGGTCGCAGCCAGCGGGCTGGACGCCGTGGCGAGGCAGGTCACTCTCGCCGACGGATCCACCGAGGCGTACGACACGCTCGTCGTCGCCACCGGCGTGGCTGCCAACCGGGGGCCTTGGGGCGGCCTGCACGGGAATGGCGTGCACGTGGTGCGCACCCTTGCCGACGCATCGGGCCTGCGGAAGGAGCTGATCGCAGGCGGTCCGGTCGTGGTGATCGGCAGCGGTTTCATCGGAGCCGAAGTGGCCGCGAGCGCACGGTCCCTCGGCCTGGAGACCCACCTGATCGACCCCGTACCGACGCCCATGAGCCGTTCCTTCGAGCCGGACGTCGGCGCGATCTTCGCCGAGCTGCACCAGGACCGTGGCGTCATCACCCACTTCGGCGTCGGTGTCGAGGACGTCTCGCGCGCTCGCGGCGGCCTCGACGTACGTCTCAGCGACGGCTCCGTCCTGGCTGCCGCCGTGGTGGTCGTCGGGATCGGGGCGCACCCCGTCACCGACTGGCTACGGGGCTCCGGCGTCACGCTCGACAACGGCATCGTCTGCGACGAGCATCTGCGCGCCCAGAGCCCCGGTGAGCCGGGCAGCATCTACGTCGTGGGCGACGTGTGCCGCTGGAGAGATGCAGAGACCGGCGGCCTCGTCCGCGCCGAGCACTGGACCAATGCCGTCGACCAGGCGTCCTGCGCGGCGCACAACATCGTGCACCCCGACGAGCTGCACGCCTATCGGGCGATCGAGTACGTCTGGACCGATCAGTACGACTGGAAGATCCAGGTCGTCGGCGCTCACCATGGCGCTGCCTTCAGCAGGACCATCGGGAATCCCGAGGGCGGCCGCTTCGTGGTTCTCTACGCGACCGAGGATGGCGCACTGAAGGGAGCCGCCGTGGCCAACTGGCCCAAGGCCCTGGTCACAGCTCGCAAGGCGATGGCTGCCGGCCACTCACTGGTCGAGGTCGCCGACAAGCTGGCTGTGGGCCCGTCGCCGGTTCGTACAGACGGCGAATCCGCACTCGGATCAGGCGACGGGTCGAGGAGGTGACGGCATAGGGTGCTCTAGTGACCGCGACCTCTGAGGGTTTCCCGCTCGCACCCGAGCACACCGCCTCGCCGCAGTATCCGATCGAGTCGGTCGACAACGCGCTGCGCCTGCTCTGGCTGCTCAGCGAGCGCCGTTCGCTGCGCCTCACCGAGGCGAGCCAGTATCTCGGCGTGGCGTCCTCGACCGCGCACCGGCTGTTGGCGATGCTGCAGTACCGCGGCTTCGTCCGGCAGAACCCGAGCAGCAAGGCGTACGAGTCCGGCCCCTCGCTGGACCGGATCGCGTTCGCGCTGCTCCGGCGCCTCGACATCCGCGATCTCGCTCGGCCGGTGCTGGAGAAGCTCAACGAGACGACCGGAGAGACCGTGCACCTCGGCACCCTCGAGGGATCGACCGTGCGGTACCTCGACTCGCTGGAGAGCCCGCGGGCCGTGCGGGTCGCCTCCCGTTCGGGCGGGGCGATGCCGGCGCACTGCACGTCGACCGGCAAGGCGATGATCGCCACCCTCGACGAGGCTCACGTGAGCAGCCTCTACCCCGACGAGGCGCTGCCGCAACAGACACCGAATTCGGTCGCAACCCGCACCGCCCTGCTGAGCGAGCTTGCCGACGTGCGCGCCCGCGGTTACGCGATCGGTGACGAGGAGAGCGAGGAGGGCGTCTGGTCGGTCGCGGTCGCGGTCGCCGGCGCTCCGATGCCGACCGCCATCAACATCTCGGTGCCGATCAGCCGAATGAATGCCAAGCGCCGCAAGGAGCTGGCCGCACTCGCCAAGAGCGCCGCCGCTGACCTGGAGGCCGAGCTCAGCTGACCGCCGACGCCGACGCCGAGGACCCTGCCCACGCCCGTGGGCAGGGTCTTTTCACGTAGCAGGCAGGCGCTACCCGAACCGGCAAAGTCTCGACAGGAACTCTTGACCTGTGATCGTGCTCACTGTAGAACAGAATTGAATTCTTCAGAGAGGAAATCTTTTATGGGTTCGATGACCGCGGCGCGGCCCCCACGAGCACACCGCCTGACGCCATGGGTAGTGGCCGCCGCGCTGGCACTCTCCGGGTGCTCCGCGACGGCAGCCGTAGATGACGGCGTGTACCGGATCGGCCTCATCACCAGCCAGACCGGACCCGGCAGTCAGCTGGGCGTGGGCGAGCTGCGCGGTGCCGAGCTGGCCGTCGAGCAGATCAACGCCGACGGCGGCGTCAATGGTGCGACGCTGGAACTGATCACGGCCGACGACCAGAGCAACCCGTCACAGGCCGTACTCCAGGCTCGCAAGATGCTGGGCCGCGTCGACGCCTTCGTGGGCCCTTCGACATCGGGTCCGTGCAAGGCGATCGCTCCGCTGGCCGAGAGCGCCAAGGTGATCGACTACTGCCTGTCCCCCGGCCTCAAGCCCGAGCCCGGCGGGTGGCAGTGGTCGGCCAGCGTCGCGACCCACGACCTGACGAACCGGCTGGTCGACTACTGGAAGAGCGAAGGCATCACCCGGGTCGGCCTGCTGACGCAGACCGACTCCTCCGGCGCCGAGGGCGCGGAGTCCACCAAGGCCGCGATCGACGAGATCGACGGCATGGCGCTCGCCGGGGAGGCGACCTTCAGCCCCGACGCCGTGTCGGTGACCGCGCAGCTGCAACAGATCGCCAAGCACAAGCCGCAAGCACTGGTCGTCTGGGCCACCGGCGCCGGCGCGGGCGTCGCGTTCAAGGGAATGGGCCAGGTCGGCCTGGACATCCCCGTCGCCACCACGGACGGCAACCTCACCTACGCCTTCGTCGACCGGGTCAAGCACTTCCTCCCCGACCCCCTCCTGATCCCCGCGACCCGCGACTTCTGGGACCCCGCGGAGTACCCGAACGACGAGGTGCGAGAGCTCGAGGCGAACTACCACGACGCCTACGTCTCCACGCACGGCGAGCAGCCCGACTTCGGTCCGGGCGTCGCCTACGACGGCGTCTACCTCGTCGCGGAGGCGCTCGAGCGCGCCGGAGGCGACTCCGCCGAGGCACGGACCGAGCTGGAGAGGATCAAAGACTTCGACGGTGTCGTGGGGACGTACAACTTCTCCGTCGACGATCACCGCGGCCTGACCGAGAAGGACGTCGCCATCGTGCAGGCGACCGAGGACGGGTTCGAGTTCATCGGAGGAGTCGAATGAGCGACTATCTGCAATCGGTCCTCGGAGGCCTCGCCGACGGATGCGTGTACGCACTGATCGCGCTCGGCATGTCCGTGATCTACTCCATCAGCCGCATCATCAGCCTGGCGCAGGGCGGCTTCGTCGTTCTGGCCGCGCTCACCGCGGTCTCGCTGCAGAGCGCGTTCGGGATCAGCCCGTTGGCCACGCTGCCGATCGTGATCGTCATCTTCTCGGTCGGCATGGTCGGCCTCGCCCGGATCGTCATCCAGCCCGCCGCCAAGCGGGCCACACCTGAGCGACTCCTGCTCGTGACCGTCGGCGTGCTCCAGGCGGTGGGCGGTCTGCTGCTCATCGGTTGGGGCAACTTGCCCTACACGATGCCTGCCTTCACAGGTGACACCCCGCTCGAGGTGGCCGGGCTGAGCCTGCCGACGCAGTACTTCTGGCTCTTCGGTGGACTGATCGTCTCGATCCTCGGGCTCTGGCTGTTGTTCACCAAGACCGAGATCGGCCTGGCGATGCGTGCGACCGCCTCCAACCCAGGCGCGGCCGCGCTGCAGGGCATCCGAGTCGAGCGAATGCGCCTGATCGCGTTCGGCCTCGCGGGTGCTATGGCCGCCGTGGCCGGCACCACCATCGTCCCGATCACCTTCCTGCAGTTCACCACCGTCACCCCGTACGCCGTTGCCGGCTTCATCGCCGCCGTCGTCGGTGGCCTGGGGAGCAACCTGGGCGCGGTGACCGGCGGCCTGCTGCTCGGCCTGCTCCAAGGAGTCTTCGGGCGCTACTGGAACGCCGACCTGGCTCAGCTGACCGCGATCGCCCTGCTCGTCGCCCTGCTCGTGGTTCGCCCACAGGGAATCTTCGGAACTCCAGAAAGGGTGCGTCGATGAGTGCCACGCAGATTGCTCCTGCGCGCGACAGCGCGCTGTCCGGACGTACGGGCCAGATCGCTCTGGCGGTCGTCGGCATCGCGGTGGCGCTCGCGCTCCCGTATCTGGTCCCGACCCAGATGAGCCTGCTCGTCACCGTCGGCATCTTCTACCTGGCCTGCATCGGTCTCACCCCGCTGATCGGACAGGCCGGCCAGGTCTCGCTCGGCCAGACCATGTTCATGGCGATCGGCGCCTACGGCGCTGGGCTGCTCACCCTGAAGTGGCAGTGGCCGACCGCGGTCGCCGCGATCGTTCTCGCGCTCTTGTGCGGCGGCATGGCGCTGCTCTTCGGCGCCGCCTTCCTCCGGCTGCGCGGCTACTACTTCGCGCTGGCCACGCTCGGTCTGGCGGTTGCCATCGCCTCGCTGAGCACGGCCTGGATCGCGGTCACCGGTGGCCCGTCCGGCATGGTCGACATCCCGAGCCTCAACCTGTTCGGCTATGAGGTGTTCTCCGATCAGGCGAACTTCTACCTGCTGGTCGTGCTCGGCGGGCTGGCGGCCTGGATCACCACCAACCTGCGAAAGTCGCAGACGGGCCGGGCCCTTGCCGCGGTGGGCCACGACTCAATCGCCGCCGGGATGCTCGGTATCAACGGCTCCCGCTACAAGGCGACCGCCTTCGCGATCTCGGCCGTCACCGCCTCGTTGGCCGGCAGCCTGTATGCGTTCTACCTGCGGTTCTTCTCCCCCGAGATCATCACCGTCACGGTCGCCTTCAGCATCGTGATCATGGTGGCGATCGGCGGCTCGCGCAGCGCGTTCGGGCCGCTGATCGGCGCGCTGGTGATCCAGGGCGTGCCACAGATGGGCCAGACCTTCGCCGTCTGGGTGCCGTTGTTCGCCGGAGTCGTCCTGATCGTGGTGATGACCTACTTCCCGGCCGGTCTGTGGGGCGCGATCAGTGATGTCGCCGGCGCGCTCCGGAGCACTGCCCCGTCCCCTTCGAAGGAGCAGAGATGAGCGCACTGTTGACCGTACGCGGACTGAGCCGCAGCTTCGGCGGGCTCGCCGCCGTGCAGAACGTCGACCTGGAGGTGAAGGAGGGGACGATCCGTGCGGTGATCGGGCCGAACGGTGCCGGCAAGACGACCCTGCTCGACCTGGTCACCGGATTCACCAAGCCGGACGAGGGCAGCGTCGACTTCGACGACCACCAGCTGGTCGGCCGCTCACCCCGGGATCTACCGGCGCTGGGCCTGATGCGCACCTTCCAGTCGGCCCGGTTGGTGCCGACACTGACCGTCCGCCAGAACATCATGCTCGGGGCGTACCGCTTCACCAGGGCACGCTTCCTCTCGGACGCCCTGCGCCTGCCGCGAACCCGTAGGGAGGAGCGTGAGCTGCAAGCCCGTGCCGACGAGCTGATCGCCTTCCTGGACCTCACCCGCTTCTCGGGAAGCCTGGCGACCGACCTTCCGGCCGGTGCGCAGCGGCTGGTCGAGGTGGCCCGTGGTCTGGCCGCCGCACCGAAGCTGCTGCTTCTCGACGAACCCGCCGCGGGCCTCGACGACAGCGAGACCCGAGAGCTGGCTGACGTGCTGCACGCGGTCCGGGAGGGCGGGGTCTCCATGGTGCTGATCGAGCACAACATGTCTCTCGTCCTGGCGATCAGCGATCAGGTGACCGTGATGGACGCCGGAAAGGTGATCGCGGACGACGTCCCGAGGGTCGTCCGCGAGGACGACGTCGTCCGCAAGGCCTACCTAGGAGTCGCCTCATGATCGAGCTGAAGAACCTCTCCGCCCGCTACGGCCGGGTCGGCGTCCTGCGGGAGGTGAATCTGCAGGTCGAGCCCGGCGAGGTCGTCGCCCTGCTGGGCGCCAACGGTGCGGGCAAGTCCACCTTGCTGCACAGCATCGTCGGCGTGCACCGGGGTGTCACCGGACAGGTGACTCTGGACGGAGATGACGTCACCGGCCTCGACGCCTCCGAACGTACGCGGCGCGGGATCTCGCTGGTGCCTGCCGGGCGTCAGATCTTCGCGGAACTGACCGTGGAGCAGAACCTGCAGGTCGGCTTGCACGGGACCCGCCTCGATGCCGGTGAGCAGGCGAAGCGCTTCGATCAGGTGCTCGCGCTCTTCCCGATCCTGCGTGACTTCGCCTCCCGGCCGGCCGGGCTGCTCTCGGGTGGTCAGCAGCAGATGCTGGCGATCGCGCGAGCACTGGTCCGGCAGCCGGCCTACCTCCTCCTCGACGAGCCGTCGATGGGGCTGGCCCCGCAGATCGTCGAACAGATCCTCGGTGTGCTCTCGACATTGACCGAAACCGGCGTGGGCGTGCTGCTCGCCGAGCAGAACGCCGGAGCGGCCCTGGGCGTCTCACAGCGCGGGGTCATCGTCGAGAACGGCATCGTGGTCCGGAGCGACACCGCAGCGGTGCTGCTCAACGATCCTGAGGTCAGCAACCACTATCTCGGCGTCGAGCAGGAGGCCGTCGAGGTCGCCGACCGCGCGGTGCTCCCGACAAGGATCTTCGACCCGATCAGCTGATCGCACCTGGAGATGATGAGAGCCGCTGACCCTGGCATCGTGCCTGGTCAGCGGCTCTTTCTTGCTCCCCCGGTTGGACTCGAACCAACAACCCTCCGGTTAACAGCCGAATGCTCTGCCAATTGAGCTACAGGGGAATTGCACCTTGCGGCGCGGGTGAAACCTTAGCAACCCGGAAGCGGCGATCGGAAATCGGCAGGCCGTCACTCGGCGACCAGGTTGCGCAGGCCGCGGCGGTGCTGTTCGAGGGCGGCTAGCTGGGCGAAAAGACGGTGGTAGCCCTCGGGGTCGGCGGTCGCGTCGGAGCGCTGCAGACGGCTCTTCACCTCGGCGATGCGGCGCTGGTCGAGGAGCTCGAGGAGGCGTACGACATATTGCAGGACGTACGCCGTGTCCGGCTCCTTCGCGGAGGGAATCGGCTCCACGGCGAGCTCGGCGAGGATGCGGCTGACGAGCGGGTCGGAGGCGGCGGCGCCGAGCTTCTGGGCCCAGTGGGCGTCGCCGGTGCCGGCGCCGGGGCCACCGAGGCCGGCGATGATCTCCCACAGCGCCCGGTAGAGCGGATGGGTGAAGGCCTCGGGGGTGATCTCGCCGGTGGTGCGGCCCAGGGCGACGGGGTGCTGCACGAAGAGCTTCAGGGTCTCGCGCTCGACCGTGAAGCGCGGCTCGCGCGGGTGCGGCATGGGTGGCCGCTGCGGAGCGGCGGGGGCCTCGGGAGAGGCGACGGCCTCGCGCCGGGACGGGGCGGCCGACGGCGCCGGACGACCGGCGGCGCGGCGTACCTCTCGGGCGGCCTCGTCGGGATCGACACCGAGGAACCGCGCCAGGTCGCGGGTGAAGCCCATCTTCTTGGACTCGTCGCGCACGGAGGCGACCAGCGGGGCCGCCTCCCGGAGGGCGTCGATCCGCCCGTCGGCACGGTCCAGGTCGTATTTCGAGGCGACGTTGCGCAGCACGAACTCGTAGAGCGGGACGCGGTTCGCGAGCAGCTCGCGGACCGCCTCGTCGCCCTTCTTGATCCGCAGGTCGTTGGGGTCGAGACCGTCGGGCTCGACGGCGACGTAGGTCTGGGAGGTGAAGTTGCCGTCGCCCTTGAACGCCTTCAGCGCGGCGGCCTGACCGGCGGCGTCGCCGTCGAAGGTGAACACGACCGCGCCGCGCAGCTGCTGGTCGTCGGAGATGAACCGGCGCAGCACCTTGGCGTGGTCGTCACCGAACGCGGTTCCGCAGGTCGCCACCGCGGTGGTGATCCCGGCGAGGTGGCAGGCCATCACGTCGGTGTAGCCCTCCACGATCACCGCCTCGCGGGTGCGGGCCATCTCCTTGCGGGCCAGGTCGATGCCGTAGAGGACGTGCGACTTCTTGTAGATCGGCGTCTCGGAGGTGTTGAGGTATTTCGCCTCGATGCGGTCGTCGTCGAAGAGCCGGCGTGCACCGAACCCGATGACGTCGCCCCCCGACTCCCGGATCGGCCACATCAGCCGCCCGCGGAACCGGTCGTAGTGGGACCGGCCGTGCGCCACCAGCCCGGCGGTGACGACCTCCTCGTCCGAGAACCCGCGCGCACGCAGGTGGCGGTAGAGGTCCTCTCCCCCGCGCGGTGAGAACCCGACCCCGAAGTGCAGCGCCGCGTCACGGTCGAAGCCCTTCTCGGCCAAGAACTGGCGCGCGACCACGGCGTCGGGGGTCAACAGCTGCTCGGCGTAGAACTCGGCGGCGACCTTGTGGGCCTCGACCAGCTTGCCGCGACCGGGACCGCGCCGGACCGGCGCCTCGTCGCCCTCCTCGCGCTGGACCTGCACGCCGACCTTGTCGCCGAGCCGCTCGACCGCCTCGAAGAAGCTCAGTCCCTCGAGCTTCATCACGAAGTCGATGACGTCGCCGCCCTCTTGGCAGCCGAAGCACTTGAAGAAGCCCCGCGACGGGTTCACGTTGAAGGAGGGCGACTTCTCGTCATGGAAGGGGCACAGGCCCTTGTAGGTCCCTGGACCCGCGCGGCGCAGCGTGACGTACTGGGAGACGATGTCGTCCAGACGCGCCTTCTCGCGCACCTCTTGGATGCTCGTCTCCTTGATGCGGCCCGCCACAACGCCTGATCCTACGTGGCGGCGGATCGGGCTGAGATGCTTGACCTGATGTCCACCACCACAACGACCCGACCGCGAGCCCGCCGGGCCACCTTCTGGCTCGGCCTCGCGATGGTCGCGGTCGGTGTGGGGCTCCTCGGTTACGCCGCCTGGGAGCTCTACGGCACCACGATCCTCAGCAAGCAACGACAGCAGGAAGCGACCTCGACGATCGAGAAGGCGTGGGACTCGGGCCGCACCGAGGCGACGACCGAGTTCGGCTCGGCCGAGGCCGTGATCGAGATCCCCCGCTTCGGCAAGGACTACCGGATCCCGGTCCTCGAGGGCACCTCGGACCGGGCGCTGGGGGCCGGTTTCGGCCACTTCTCCGGCACCGCCGGCCCCGGCGAGGTCGGCAACTTCGCGCTCGCCGGCCACCGGATCACCCATGGCGAGCCGCTGCGCGATCTCCCCGAGCTCCGCGAGGGCGACAAGATCCGCGTCCTGACCAGGGAGAAGACGTACGTCTACGCCCTCACCAGCGACGGCGACGACCTGGTCGTGCCGTTCACGTCCGTCTGGGTCACCGACCCGCTTCCCGACAACCCCGACCGCGGTGGCGTGGAGCCCGAGCAGGTCGAGGGCCAGGCGCTGATCACCCTCACCACCTGCTCGGAGCTCTTCCACACCGACAACAGGATGATCGCCTTCGGAAAGCTGGTCTCCGAAGAGCCAACCTCTTAGAGCAGGAGCGTACGCCGAGGCCCGAGGTCCGCGCGGCGGTCGGCCCACATCCGCTGGTCGTCGCGGACCCGCGCGACCTCGGCCGGGTCGATGGTGGCGACGACCATGCCCGGGGTGGCGTCGTCGAGTCGTTCGACCGGACGGCCGAGCGGGTCGTAGACCGCCGAGCCGCCGATGAAGCCCAGCGGGCCGCCGACGAGACCGGCGAAGGCGACGTACATCGAGTTGTCCAACGCCCGGGCGGCATAGTGCAGGTCGCGCCGGTGGCCACCGCCCGGGAAGTAGGCACCGGTGTTGAGGTAGAGGATCGCGCCGTCGGCGGCGGCCGCCGCGGCGTGCTCGGGGAAGTTGGCGTCGTAGCAGACCGACAGCGCCACCCGGACGCCGTCGATCTCGATCGTCGTGCCGTGCTCACCCGGCTCGAAACGCTCGACCTCCGGCGGGAACAGGTGCTGCTTGGCGTACGCCGCGACCGGCTCCTCCCCCGGCGCGATGACCAGGCTGGTGATCCCCCGGCGTCCGGCGTGGGCGAGGGGCGAGTTCAGCACGAGGACCGCGCCGGTCTCGTCCACCGCGGCCCGCACCGGGGCGAGCCAGGCGGTGTCGTCGAGCGAGGGCAGCGGACCGCCGTCGAAGGTGTCGAGGTCCCACGAGGTCGTGAACGTCTCCGGCAGCGCGACCAGGCGCGCGCCCTTCGCCGCCGCCTCATGGACCCGAGCCGCGGCGGTCGCGACGTTGGCGGTCACGTCGCCGGGCACCGCCTTCTCCTGGACTACTGCTATCTGAAGCACACCTGTGGCCCCTCCGTTGTCGGGGGTGTGGGGGGGGGGGGGGGGGGCCGGGGGGGGGGGGGGTGGGGGGGGGGGGGGGGGGGGCGACCCCAGAGAGCCCACCCAGAGTGTGAGAGCGAAAACAGGTGGACGCGGGCGC
>NZ_JBVJKY010000007.1:0-186337 GCF_055585005.1 Nocardioides sp. NPDC054178 | reverse complement strand
GGGCCCCCCCTCCGCGGGCACTCCTCGTCGGTGACCCCCCGGGGGGCCCCCTGGGTGGGGGGGTTGGTGCGGCGGCCATCGGCAATTTTACTGGCGAGTAATGGGCAGTTCGCTACCGGACTACCCCGAAATGGCCACCTCAGTAGTCGCGAGACATCACGTTGGCCAGCGGCTCGCCGGCGGCGAACCGCTCGAGCTGCTCGCGTACGACGCGGTAGGCGCGGGGCCACATCGCGCTCGACGCACCGCCGACGTGCGGGGTGATGAGCAGGTTGGGCGAGCCCCACAGCGGACTGTCGGCCGGGAGCGGCTCGGTCTCGGCGACGTCGATCGCCGCGTGGATCCGCTCGGTGGCCAGCTCGGCGACCAGGTCGTCGGTCACGACCACACCACCACGGGCGACGTTCACCAGCAGCGCGCCGTCCTTCATCCGTCCCAGGAGCTCGCTGTCGACCAGGCCGCGGGTCTCGTCGGTCAGCGGCGTGGCCAGCACGATCACATCGGCCTCGGGGACGAGCGTGTCGAGCTCGTCGAAACCGTGCACGCCCTCCCGCGCGGTCCGCGCGACCCCGACCACCTCGGTCTCGAACGGGAGCAGCCGCGCCTCGATGGCCCGGCCGATCGCGCCGTACCCGACGATCAGGACCCGCTTGTCGGCCAGCGACGGGAACCAGCCCGGCCGCCAGGCGTGCTCGTCCTGATGGCGTACGTGGCCGGGGATGCCCCGCAGCGACGAGAGCACCAGCGTGACGGCGAGCTCGGCGGTCGAGGTGTCGTGGATGCCGCGCCCGTTGCAGAGGGTCACCCCCTCGGGGATGTGGCCGCGGGCGGCGTCGACCCCGGCGGTGAGGAGCTGCACCACCTGGAGCGACGTCATCTGGCTGACGACGTCGAAGATGCGCGAGCCGAGCATGTAGGGCGGCAGGTAGAAGGCCACCTCGCCCACCGAGTCCGGCACCTCGACCTCGCCGTCGGCGAAGCGGGTGTGGTCGAAGAGCTCGAAGCGGAGCCCGGCGGGCACCTTGCCCAGCTCGGACGGGTCGAAGGGCAGCCAGACGAGGGGATCGCTCACGGGCCAGATCATAGGCGGCGGCAGAGCCGTTCGTGCCAGGCCAGCGCGGTGATGTCGGTGAGCGAGGCGACCTGGTCGATCACGACGCGGAGCCGGGCGGCGTCGTCGGCCGCGGCCTGCCAGTCGTCGGCGAACTGCCGGTCGAGATGGTCCGGCCCGGTGGAGACGAGGTGGTCGAGGAGCTCGCCGAGCAGGTTGCGCTGGCGGTCCATCTTCGCGGCCCGCTCGTCGGTGCGCATCACGTAGTGCGCCGCGATCCCCTTCAGCAGCGCGATCTCCAGGCGGGTCTGCTCCGGCACCACCAGGTCGGCGCCGTAGCGGACGTAGGGACCGCCGCCGGCGGCGTACGTCGCCTCCCGCACGGCCCCGCAGAACCGGCCGATGACGTCGGAGGTCAGGTTCTTGAGCATGGCCCGGGAACGGCGAGAGGCGTCGTACGCAGCGCCCTCGGCGATCCAGCAGCCGGCGGCACCCAGGTCGGCGATGGTCGAGGCCGCCAGGCTGCGGTCGAAGCCTGGGACGTACCAATCGGCGACGGTCGCGGCGACGCCGTCGAGGTCGAGGCGGGCGAGGTCGACCTTGCCGGCGACGATGCCGTCCTCGACGTCGTGGACGGAGTAGGCGACGTCGTCGGAGAGGTCCATGATCTGCGCCTCGACGCACTGGCGCTGCCCGGCATCCGCGGCACGCAGCCAGGTGAAGACGGACAGGTCGTCCTCGTAGACCCCGAACTTCGACCCCTTCCGCTCACCGAAGCCCCACGGATACTTCGTGCACGCATCCAGCGTCGCGCGGGTCAGGTTGAGCCCGACCGAGCGTCCGTCGGCGTCGAAGGTCTTCGCCTCCAGCCGGGTCAGGATCCGCAGCGTCTGCGCGTTGCCCTCGAACCCGCCGATCCCCTTCGCCTGCTCGGCGAGCACGTTCTCGCCGTTGTGACCGAACGGCGGGTGCCCGAGGTCGTGCGCGAGGGCCGCGGTCTCGGCGATGTCGGGCTGCGGCGAGTCCGGCCCGTTCAGGGCACGCGAGAGGTCGCGCGCGACCTGAGCGACCTCGAGCGAGTGAGTCAGCCGGTTGCGTACGAAATCGTCGGCCTGAGGGCCCACGACCTGGGTCTTCGCGGCCAGCCGGCGGGTCGAGGCGGCGTGCACCACACGGGCGCGGTCGCGCTCGAACTGCGTACGTTCCGGCGCGGCCACCCGCTTGGGCGGCTCGGCGACGATGCGCTCGCGGTCGTCGGCCCCATATAGCTCCACAGCCGAGAGGCTATCGCTGACTCAGGGCAGGAGGTCCGCGTAGGTCGCCGGGTCGAACCCGGAATCGTCGAGAACGTCCTTGATCGAGATGCCCTCGAGCTCGCCCAGGACGGCCTTCGCGACGCGGCGGTCGAGGTCGGTCAGGACTCCTTGGATGCTGGCACCGACCGGGCAGGCCGGGTTGGGGCCGTGGATGCCGAGGACGGGATCCTCACCCTGCAGCAGCTGCCATACCTGGGCGAGATTGACCGTCCTCGGGTCCGCGTCCAGCTCCCATCCCCCGTGGGCACCGGGACGGGACCGAACCAGGCCGGCCGTACGCAGCGGCCCGAGCACCTTGCGCACGTGGACCGGGTTGACCGCCGTGCTGCCCGCGAGCTCGTCGGAGCTGACGGGGCTCGTGCGGCCGACGGCGGCGCACGAGGCGAGGTAGGTCAGGACATGGACAGCCACCGCGAAACGGGTGTTCGTCGGGGCAGCCATACCCCTATCTTGCCTTATTGCCATCGCTATGACTACATTTATGGAACCGTCACCGCCGTGACTACAGTTTCGTCACTATCGATAGGACTCCCATGACCATCGCCATCACCGGCGCCTCCGGCCAGCTCGGCCGCCTCGTCGCCGACCAGCTCCTCGCGACCGTCGACCCCGCCGAGGTCGTGCTCCTCACCCGCGACCCCGCCAAGCTCGCCGACTACGCCGAGCGCGGTGCCGACGTACGCGCCGCCGACTTCGGCAAGCCCGACGAGCTGGTCGACGCCTTCGCCGGCGTCGAGCGCGTCCTGCTGATCTCCACCGACGTCGTCGGCGCCCGCGTCGAGGGCCACCGCGCCGCCATCGACGCCGCCGTCAAGGCCGGCGTGCGCCACATGGCGTACACCTCGGTGCCCGAGCCGACCCCGGACAACCCCGCCGGCGTCGTCGCCGACCACGCCGCCACCGAGGACGCGCTGCGCGAGAGCGGCCTGGCCTGGACCATGCTGCGCAACAACCTCTACGCCGACATGCAGGTCGACTCCGTCGCCCAGGCCGCCGCGAGCGGACAGCTGGTCACCAACATCGGCGACGGCGGCGCGGCCTACGTCACCCGCGCCGACTGCGCGGCCGTCGCCGCCGGAGTGCTGACGGGCGAGGGGCACGAGGGCAAGGCGTACGACGTCACCGGCCCGCAGGCCTACACCGCGACCGACCTGGCCGCGCTCGCGACCGAGAAGGCCGGCAAGCCGGTCGAGGTCGTCCAGGTCGACGACGAGGCCTACACCGCGGGCCTGGTCGCCGCGGGCCTTCCGGACTTCATCGCCCCGCTGCTCACCTCGTTCGGCACCGCGACCCGGCTCGGCAAGCTCGCCACCGTCACCGACGTCGTCGAGCAGGTCGGCGGCCGTAAGCCCACTCCCCTGAGCGCGCTGGTCTGACGTCGTGATGCCGGGGTCAAAGACCCCGGCATCATGCGGCCTCGGCAGGTCTAGCATGGGCTGAGGAGGACGACATGACTCATCCGTTTGCCGTGCAGGCCGGTGAGGGCCGGGTGCTGGCGACACCCACGGGCGACCAGGTCACGATCAAGGCCGATACCGCGAGAACCAACGCCTCGATGACGGTGCTCGAGTTCGTGATGGGCCCGATGCAGGGCCCGGCGCTCCACACCCATCTCCGCGAGGACGAGCTCTGGTACGTCCTCGAGGGAGACTTCCGGTTCAAGGCCGGGGACGCCATGCTGCGGGCCTCGACCGGCGGCATGGCGTTCGGGCCGCGCGGTGTCCCGCACTGCTTCCAGAACATCGGCGAGACCCCCGGTCGGCTGCTGGTGATCACCACGCCATCGGGGCTGGAGCGCTTCTTCGAGCACGGCGCCGAGGTGCTGTCCGGCCCCGCCGACCCGGAGACGCTCGCCGCCCTGGGGCGCGCCGACTGGCTCGAGTTCGTCGGCCCACCACTGAAGGTCTCCGACCCTCTCTGACGACGAAGCTCGTCGAGTCGGCGCGTCATGACGCGCCGACTCGACGGGTCAGTTGACCGCTACGTGCACGTGGTCGTAGTGGTTGGCCGTCGGGTCGCCGCGGTCCTCCATCGGGCGCCAGCCCTCGTCGGCGCGCACCGGGGTCCAGATGCGCTGGTACCAGATGATGTCGTAGATGTTCAGGGCCGCGGCGTGCTCCTGGACGAAGGCGGCGACGGCGTCGCCGAGCTCCTTGTCGTCGGTCATGAAGTCGAGGGCCTTGCCGTCGATGTGCTCGCCGTGCGGGTCGTAGCCGTAGGTGGTGCCCGAGGCGACCGCGGGGAACGCGTTGCAGACCGCGCGATAGAGGTCGACCGCGTCGGCGACCAGGCCGTCCTCGACCGAGGAGTCTCCGCAGGCCGAGAAGTCCAGCCCCGCCGGGGCGTCCTCGGACGGCGTCGGGGAGGGCGTCGGGGTCGGCGTGGGAGTGGGCTCGGGCGGAGGCTCGGGCTTGGTCTTGCCGAGGTTGCCCTCGGGGATCCACACCGGGTTGCCCTCCAGGACGATCTCCTGGCGACCACCCTCGTCGCGTCCGGTGTAGTAGACCGCGCGCCCGAGCTTCAGCTCACCGAGCTCCTTGGCGCGCTTTCCGTAGGAGGCGTAGACGGTGACGTCGTCCTGGACGTAGCGCAGCACCGCCTTCTGGGCGCCACCGCTGACCGACGTCGGCCGCTCGATCAGCGACTCGATCGTGGCGACATCACTCAGCGCTTCGGTCGACTTCTCACCCCCACGGTCGCCGCCGCGGCTCACCGTCGCCTCCCGGCCGACGAGCTCGCGCCGGTCGTTCGACATCCGGGTGTCTTCCGGCGTCTTCGGCAGCGCCGGGATCTTCGCCGCGGCCTTGACCTCGGCCTCGATACGTCGCTCGGTCGGCGTCGGCAGCCGGAGCCCGGACCTCTCCTCCACCTCCGAGATCACGATGCCGGGGTTCGCCGCGGCCGCTCCCGCGGCCATCGCACCGCTGGTCGCGAACGTGATGATCCCTGCGGTCGCCACGGCGTTCTTGGTTCTACGGACAGCTCGATAATCGCCTCTGTGGCTGGTGGCCACTGTGCAATCCTTCGCTCGACAATGTGGGGGTATCGCCCGAGAACGCCCTTCGCCACGTCTGCTGGAGCTGGGTCGTGAGCCCGGGCACAGCGCCTGAGTCAAGCACACACCTGCGGGGGTATCCCACCCTCTGCCGGAGACTTTGCGAAGTTGTGGATCTGCCGAACGAGCGAAAACGCAGGTCGGCCCGGGCCTGTGAAGCCCGGGCCGACCTGCGTACGGACGCAGTCGCAGTCGCGTCAGTTGGTCGAGACGTGCACGTGGTCGTAGTGGTTGGCGGTGGTGGACCCGCGGTCCTCCATGTAGCGCCAGCCCTCCGAGGCACGCACCGGCGTCCAGATCCGCTGGTACCAGATGATGTCGTAGAGGTTGAGCTCGGCTGCGTGCTGCTGCAGGTAGGCGGCGATCGCGTCGCCGAGCGCCTTGTCGCCGGTCATGAAGTCGAGCGCCTTGCCCGAGGTGTGCTCACCGTGGGCATCCCAGCCACCGACGGTCATGGAGGCGACCTCGGGGAAGGCGTTGCAGACCGCGCGGTAGACGGTGACCGCGTCGGCGACCAGGCCGCTCTCGACCGAGGAGTCGCCACAGGCCGCGCCGCTGACACCCGCGGCGACGCCGGTGGTCTCCGGCTTCTCGTCGCTGAGGTGGCCGCTGGTCACCCAGGCGACCTCGCCGTCGACGATGACCTCGTCGCGGCCGGACTCGGTGCGCCCGGTCGCGTAGACCAGCTCGCCGGCCTCGATCTCACCGGACTGGCTGGCGTGCTTGCCGTAGGCGGACCATAGGTTGAGCGTCTCCTCGGTCCAGCGCTTGACCGCCTTGGCGGTGCCGGTCTCGACCTGCTCGGGGCCCTTGGTCAGGGTCTCGACCGAGGAGACCGACTCACGGTCGCCTCCGTCACGGCTGACGACGGTCTCCCGACGGTCCCCGGCGACGCGCGCGTCGTCACGAGTGCTCGGCACGTCGGCGGCCTTGGTCGAGGAGAGGGAAGCGCCTGCGTTCTTGGCGATCAGGGAGGTCGGCTCCGCGAATGCGGCTCCGGCGCCGACTGCGGCGCCTGTCGCGAGAACCGCGACCCCTGCGCTGACAACTATGGATTTGGTCTTACGGACGGCCCGAGTGTCGCCTCTGTGGCTGCCGGCCACACGCAATCCTTTGCTCGACTACATGGTCTGTGCCCGAGTTTTCCCACGGTTTCAACGGACGAAACCCGTCGAGGGTTGTGCTGGTGGGGGCTCGGCACGGCATTGAGTACAACACACACGACAGGGGGTATTCCAATTCCCTTACCGAGTTTTTGCGTAGTTTTGTACCTGTCGAGCGACTGATTCCGAAGGCCCGAAACGCCCCTTCGGACCCGCTTGAAAGGGCCCCGGAACCTCAGCCGCCGGAGGTCTCCGACACGTTCTCGGCGAACCCGCAACCACGCCCGTCCGCGTCCTCGAGCCACCCCTCCGGAAGGACCACCTTGTCCCGCGGCGCACCCTGGCGCCCGCGCGGCGCACCCAGCTGTGACGAGGGGAAAGGCTCGTTCGGGTCGAGCTTGGCGAGCATCTCGTCGAGGTCGGCGAGGCTGTTCACCAGGCCGAGGGTCCGGCGCAGCTCGCCACCGGCACCGAAGCCCTTGAGGTACCACGCGATGTGCTTGCGGATCTCCTTGCAGCCACGCTCCTCCCCCATGTGCTCGCAGAGCAGCTCGGCGTGGCGTCGCATGATGTCGGTCACTTCGCCCAGATTCGGCAGCACGTTGACCGCCTCACCGGCGAACGCCGCCGCCAGATCACGGAAGAGCCAGGGGCGGCCGAGGCAGCCGCGGCCGATGACGACACCGTCGACACCGGTCTCCTCGACCATCCGGATCGCGTCGGCCGCCTCCCAGATGTCGCCGTTGCCGAGCACCGGGATGTCGACGGACGCCTTGAGCTCGGCGATCGCGTCCCAGTCGGCGGTGCCCGAGTACGCCTGGGCGACCGTACGCCCGTGAAGCGCGATCGCGGCCGCGCCGCTCTCCTGGGCGATCCGGCCGGCGTCCATGTAGGTCAGGTGGGCGTCGTCGATCCCCTTGCGGGTCTTCATCGTCACCGGTACGTCGTACGGCGCAGCCGCCTTCACAGCATGCTCGAGGATCTCGCCGAGCAGACCGCGCTTGTAGGGCAGGGCTCCCCCACCGCCCTTGCGGGTCACCTTGGGCACCGGGCAGCCGAAGTTGAGGTCGACGTGCGCCACCCCGTAGTCGGCGCAGAGGATCTCGGTCGCCTTGCCGACGTAGACCGGGTCGGTGCCGTAGAGCTGCACGCTGCGCACGGTCTCGGCCTCGTCGAAGACGAGCATGTCCTTGGTGTGCTGGTCACCCTCGACCAGGCCGCGCGAGGTGATCATCTCGCACACGTAGAGGCCTGCGCCCTGCTCGGCGCACAGGCGCCGGAAGGCGGCGTTGGTGACACCGGCCATCGGCGCGAGCACCACAGGGGTGTCGACGGTCAGGCTGCCGAGCTTCAGAGGGCCAGGGAGAGACATGCCTCCCATTGTCCGGCCGGCGGCGTGACGTACGAAATCAAGCGGTGGGCGTCACGAGGAAGGCGAAGCCGAGGGCGAGCCGGAGGCCTTGGGCGCGACGTACGGCGTCGGGTCGCTCTCCCAGGTGATCGGGTCGAACTCCTCGTAGGGCCGGAAGCTCACGCCGACGAGCTTGCCCTGGTCGGGGACGAGCATGACCAGGCAGGCGTTGACGCTCTTGCCGGGTGCGAACGGCTTGGGGAACGTCTTGCCGTCGCAGGGCTTGAACGGCTCCTTGAACGAAGCCGCCTCGACCAGGTTGCCCGCGCCGTCGAGACCCCACAGCGGCACGTCGTAGCCGCCGAGATCGGTCTTGCCGTCGTTCTTGACGGTGGCGCGTACGAAGTAGGGAGCGCGCGAGAGCGTCGCCTCGTCGAGCTTCCAGCCGGAGAAGGTCTGCTTGTAGGAGGTCGACTCGAGCTTGGTGACGGTGATCGAGAGCTTGCCGTCGACACCCTCCTTGGGCGTCCACTCGACCGTCGCGGTCTCCCCGAGCCTGCGGTCGGCACCGGGCTCGGTGAGCGCCCCGGCGGAGGGTGAGGCCGACGCGGAGGCCGACGGGGAGGTGGAGGCGCTCTCGGACGGCTTGGGCGCGTTCGTCCTCGGCGCGGTGCCGCTGCACCCCATCACTGACATGGCCATGACCACACCCGTGAGGGATGCGGCGAGTACAGACCCCGCTCGTTGCATGAGGACATCCTGCCGCACGCTTCTCGAGATCGTGCGGCAGGACGCCCCCGGCGAGGTTTACGAGGTGGTAACGGCCCGGTGGCGGGCTACTGCCTCAGGCGCCGATCAGGCGCTCGGCGAAGTAGCGGCTCACGCCCTCGAGCGGGATGCGCTCCTGCTTCATGGTGTCGCGCTCACGGATGGTGACCGCGTTGTCCTCGAGGGTGTCGAAGTCGACGGTGACGCAGTACGGCGTACCGATCTCGTCCTGGCGGCGGTAGCGCTTGCCGATCGACTGAGAGTCGTCGAAGTCGACAGCCCAGTTGGCGCGCAGCTCGGCCGAGAGGGCCCTCGCCTTCGGGCTCAGCGCCTCGTTGCGGGAGAGCGGGAGCACGGCGATCTTGACCGGCGCGATCCGGTGGTCGAGGCGGAGCACGACCCGCTTGTCGACGCCGCCCTTGGCGTTGGGGGCCTCCTCCTCGGCGTACCCGTCGACGAGGAAGGTCATCAGCGCACGGGTCAGACCGGCCGCGGGCTCGATGACGTACGGCAGGTAGCGCTCGTTGTTGGCCTGGTCGAAGTACTGCAGGTCCTGGCCGGAGTGCTTCATGTGGGTGCCGAGGTCGAAGTCGGTGCGGTTGGCGATGCCCTCGAGCTCGCCCCACTCGCTACCCGGGAAGTTGAAGCGGTACTCGATGTCGACGGTGCGCTTGGAGTAGTGGCTCAGCTTCTCCTGGGCGTGCTCGTAGTGACGCAGGTTGTCGGGGTTGATGCCGAGGTTCGTGTACCACCGGGTGCGCTCGTCGATCCAGTACTGGTGCCACTCCTCGTCCTCACCCGGCTTGACGAAGAACTCCATCTCCATCTGCTCGAACTCGCGGGTGCGGAAGATGAAGTTGCCCGGCGTGATCTCGTTGCGGAAGCTCTTGCCGGTCTGGGCGATGCCGAACGGGGGCTTCTGGCGGGTCGAGGTGACCACGTTGGCGAAGTTCACGAAGATGCCCTGCGCGGTCTCCGGGCGCAGGTAGTGCAGGCCCGACTCGTCCTCGAGGACACCGAGGTGGGTCTTGAGCATGCCGGAGAACTCGCGCGGCTCGGTCCAGGCGCCACGGGTGCCGCAGTTGGGGCAGGCGACGACCTCGTTGATGTCGACCGTGTCCGGGTCCTCGATGCCCTTCTTCTCCGCGTACTCCTCCTGGAGGTGGTCGAAGCGGTAGCGCTTGTGGCACGACTGGCACTCGACCAGCGGGTCGTTGAAGGTCTCGACGTGGCCGGAGGCGACCCAGGTCTGGCGCGGCAGGATGATGCTGGAGTCGAGGCCGACGACGTCGTCGCGCTGCTGGACCATCGCCTTCCACCACTGGCGCTTGATGTTCTCCTTGAGCTCGACACCGAGGGGGCCGTAGTCCCAGGCACTCCGGGTGCCGCCGTAGATCTCGCCGCTGGGGAAGACGAACCCGCGCCGCTTGGCGAGGGAGACGACGAGGTCAAGGGTCGATGCTGGCGGCTTTGCCACGATGAATGCTCTCTGCTCGAGGTGAGCCCGGCCGGCTGCCGGGCCTGGTGTCGGATAAATCGTATCCGTGGTGTCATCTTGTTATGTACGCCGCCCGCGGGGCCAATTCGCTCGGCCTCCCGGACCCGTGCCGCTAACGTCGCTGAGCATGGAGCCGAACGCACGTCGCCTGTGGAAGCTGCTCGAGCCGATCCATGCGGTGGGTTACTTCTCACCCGAGCCGATCGCCCTGCTCAAGGAGGCCGGCTACCGCGGCTACTGGATGGGCTACTTCGCCGCCCGGTCCGCTCCGCTGGGGGCGGTCCCGGCCGAGGTGGTCCATGCCGTCTTCTACAACTTCGCCTTCTCCCACGTCTCCCGGGCGCTGCCCGACGCCTGGACGTTCGCTCCGCCCGAGGCCGCGCACGAGGCCCGCCGCTCCGGCGCCGTCACGGCGCTGCGCCGTCACCTCGGCCTGCTCGCCGACTCCGACGACGTGACCCGGGCTGCCCTCCTCGCCTCACGAGCCGCTCTCGGCGCGCCACTGGAGGGCCGGGCCCTGTACGCCGCGCTCCGCTCGCTCCCCGTCGCCGAGGACCCGCTGACCCTCCTGTGGGACGCGGCGACCCTGCTGCGCGAGCACCGCGGCGACGGCCACGTCGCCACCCTCCTCGCCGCCGGGATCGGTGGCCGCGAGTCGCACGTCTTCCACGCCCTGGCCAACGGCACCTCCCCGTCGGTCTATGCCACCTCCCGCAACATCCACGAGACCGAGTGGGACTCCCTCGTCTCCGGACTGCGCTCGCGCGGGCTCGTCACCGACGACGGCGGTTCCCTCACCGATGCCGGCCGGGAGACCAAGGCCCGGATCGAGGCGACCACCGACGATCTGGCCCGGTCGGCCTACGCCGTCCTCGACGATGCCGAGGTCGACGAGCTCATCGCCCTCCTCCGTCCGCTCACCAAGGCGGTCGTCGCCTCCGGCGAGATCCCGAACCAGTCCCCCATGGGGCTCGATCTCGACGACGTCGACTGACCTGTTGCCGGGCAGCGGCCCGGGGCTCATGCTGGACACCGTGGCGATGCCGGACCTCGACCCCCGACTCACCCCGATCCTCGAGCTTGCCGCGGTCGTGGCGGCACGCCCCGGCGTCGAGGTCGACGAGGCGACCCTGCGCGAGATCTTCGAGGAGGCCGCGATGCTGCTCGACCTCGGAAACGTCCTCGACGAGCTCGACGACCACGACTCCGGCAGCCTCGTAGCCGGTCTGTGCGCCGACCTGCTCACCGACGACCCGGCCGACAGCATCCGCGCACACGCCGAGGTGGCCCTGGCCGACGATTCCCTGCACGACCCCGAGGCCGCCGCGGTCGCCTACCGGATGGCCGCCCACGCCCTTCGCCTCTGAGCGCAGACAGTCGTCACGCATGCGTCAGATCGGCGCACATGTGGGGTTCTGACGCTCTGGCAGCCGAGGCGGCACGCCGTTTCCATGCACATGCGCGGTTGTGGCGCCGAGGTCGACTCGGGTGGTCAGGGAGCGAGGTCGGCCGATCGGCGCGCGGCGTAGAGCTCCAGGGCGTCGGCGAAGTCGTGCTCGGTGAAGTCGGGCCAGAGCTTCTCGCTGACGACGATCTCGGCGTTCGAGGTCTGCCAGGGGAAGAAGCCGGAGAGGCGCTGCTCGCCGCTGGTGCGGATCACGAGGTCGATCTCCTTGACCGGGCCGCCGGGCAGCGCTGCGGTGATGGCCTGCTCGTCGATCTCCGTGACACCCGTGGCGAGCGCGCGGCGGACGCCTTCGACGATGTCGCCGTGCGGGTCGTAGCCGATCGCCATCGTCAGGTGGGCCGGGCGCTCGGCGGTCTCCCGCTCGGCGGCGCGCAACGCCGCGGCCGCCTCGTCGGGCAGCAGCGCGAGGTCGCCGGAGACGTGGAGGGCCCAGCGGTCGCTGCGTACGACCGTCTGCGGGAGCTTCTCGGCCAGGATGCCGAACAGGTGGTCGACCTGCGACTTCGGGCGCTTCCGGATGTTGTCGGCGGAGAGGACGTAGGAGGTGAGGTGGTCGATCCTGCGGTCCGTGCACCAGCTCAGCAGGTCCGCGACGTGGTCGGCGCCGACATCGTGACCGGCGCCCGGGTTGGCGAGGCCCGCCTTCTTCGCCCAGCGGCGGTTGCCGTCCATCACGACGCCGACGTGCGTCGGGACCACGTGCGACATCAGCGGCTCGGGTCGTTGAGCGAGAGGATCTGGCGGCGCTCGGCGTCGGTCAGGTCGGAGGCGGCGAGGATCTTCTGCAGGACGTCGGACTTGCGGGCGATGTAGGTGTCGATGTCCATCGCCGGGTCGGCGGCCAGCGCCAGCTTCACCGCGGCGTACTCGTCGCGAAGGTCGTCGCGGCGGCGCAGGACGTCGCGGACGGCGAGGTGGTTGCGTACGTTGAGGGTGCCCGCGGCGCAGACGTAGACGTGGCGCCGCGGATCCTCGTCGGGAGCCAGGAAGGCCTCGCGGCCGGCCACGCCGAGGTCACCCCGGTGGGCGTAGCCGAGGCGCTCGAGTGCGGCGACGGCGGCTGGTACGTCCTGCGGCGCGACGATCACGTCGATGTCGAGGATGGGCTTCGCGGCGAGGCCCGGGACCGAGGTCGAGCCGACGTGCTCGACACTCGCCGCCGGGCCGTCTGCCAGCGCGCCGCGCAGCGCCGCGGCCACCTTCTCGAACCGGTCCTGCCACGACGGGTCGTACGCCACTACCTCGATGCTCACGGGAACCAGAGTCTCGCAGGTCGCTCAGGCTTCGGCGGTCAGGGGCCGCGGCCGAGAACGCCGGCCGGTGACGAACCCGGCGACGGTGTCGGAGAGCGCGAGAGCGAGCACCGCGGGGCTCGCGGTGAGGGTCAAGACCGTGGCAGCGACCACCGGACTCCCGGACAGGCCGAAGAGGAGCCAGGCCGACCAGGTCGCGCCGGCGGTGAGGAACACGAGGACCACCGACCCGGCCAGCACGCCCCGGAGGCCGCCCACGACGCGCGCAGCGAGCGCCGCAGGCGCGGCGATGGCCACGCAGAGCGCCCCGACAGCAGCGCCGAGAAGCACGAGCATCGGCCCCGCGAGCGGTCCGCCGATGCCTTGGTCGCCGGACACGGAAGCGACCAGGAGCCCGGCGTAGACCAGCCCGGCGAGCACCGGATAGGCCAGTCCGACCAGCACCATGGTGACCACGAAGGAAGCGGCGCGAACGGCGGTCACGGGCAAGCTCATGCGCTCATGATGCCCGGCACCGCCAGGCGCTGCCGAGGATGTTGGCCCTTCGTTGACGAACCGGGGATTGGTCAACCCTCAGACGCGCCCGCGGACCATCGCGATGAGGCGGTCGAGGACCTCCTCGGGGGCGACGTGGACGCCGTTGTGAAGGTGGGCGTTGGTGACCCACGGACGGAGGGTGGGGACCAGCTCGGCGGTGGCCAGCGAGTGCTCGCGCAGGACGTAGGGGTCGTCGTAGTAGACCGCCGCGGCGCACGGGACGTCGACCGACGCCAGCACCGACGGGTCGTAGAGGCTCGGCCACTCGCGCTCGGCCAGCAGGTCCGCCGCCTCGGCGAACGGAGCCAGCAGCGGGTCCTCGCTCAGATGCCACGGGAAGAGGTGCTCGGCGGTGAGGAGGGTCGGGTCCTCCTCGTACGCCGCGGGCTGGACGCGCGCACAGGCCCAGCGGGTCGCCTGGGCATCGGCGTAGCAGGCCTCGTGGATGAGTACATAGAGCGGCGAGTGTCCGCTGAACGGCAGCAGCGCCGCGACCTCGTGCCCGAAGCCCAGGCCCGCCGGGTCGCGCTCGAGGAGGTAGTGGATCCGCTCGGAGCCACCGGTCATCCCGAGCAGGCTGCCGATGGAGCGCGCCTGGCGGGCCGAGAGCGAGCCGCCGTGCGGGAGCCGGATCTCGCCCGGGTCGCAGCGCTCGACCAGCGCGCGCATCCGGTCCCGGTCACCGGGGAAGCGGGCGTAGTGGCGCTCGGTCAGGTCGATCGTGCGGGCGAAGGTCGCGGCGTAGATCTCGTCGACCGGCAGGCCCACCGGCGGCACTCCCCCGGTGAAGAGCACCTCGCGCAGCGACTCGGGGTGGGTCGAGAGGTAGCGCAGCGAGCAGAACCCGCCGAAGGACTGCCCCAGCAGCGACCAGCGCTCGATGCCCAGGTGGGCGCGGAGCAGCTCGGCGTCCTCGACGATCGAGTCGGCACGGAAGTGGGCGAGGTGGTCGGCCTGCTCCTGCGGGCTCGCACCGGTCATCGCGGTGATCGGCGTCGACCGCCCGGTCCCCCGCTGGTCGAGGAGGATCACCCGGTAGTCCTGGAGCGCCCGCTCCAGCCACCCCGGCGCCATCGGGAGGTTGATCGGACGCGGGCTCTCCCCACCTGGGCCACCCTGGAGGAAGAGCAGCGCGTCGCGGTCGTCGCGGTCGCCCGGACGACGCACCTCGCGAGCGAAGACGGTCAGCGTCTCGGCGCCGGCACCGGCGCTGGCACCGAGATGGTCCAGCGGCACCTCGATCTCGTGCTCGATCAGGACCAGTCCGGGGATCGTCTCGATGCGCACGAGCCGATCCTAAGGCCCCGCCGGATGGACCGCACCGTTGCGGATCGGGCCGTCTCAACCTAACCTGAACACCGTTCACCTGAACGTCGTTCAGTTCTGCCATCCCGAGGAGACCCCCCGCATGACGACAGCCTTCGACCAGCTAGCCGACCGGATCCTGTCGGGCGGGGCCGCCACCGCCGAGGACGCGGTGGCTGTGCTGCGTACGTCCGACGCGGAGCTGATGAGCCTCGTCGCGGCCGCGGGCCGACTGCGCCGCGAGCACTTCGGCAACACCGTGAAGGTGAACTACCTGGTCAACCTCAAGTCCGGCCTGTGCCCGGAGAACTGCAACTACTGCAGCCAGGCGCTGGGGTCGCAGGCACCGGTGCTGAAGTACTCCTGGCTCTCCAAGGACGAGACCCTCGAGCAGGCGGGCGCCGGGCTGCGCGGTGGCGCCACCCGGGTCTGCATGGTCTCCTCGGGCCGCGGCCCCTCCGAGCGCGACATCGACAAGGTCGTGGAGATGACCTCCGCACTGAAGGAGGCGCACGAGGGCGTCGAGATCTGTGCCTGTCTCGGGCTGCTCAAGGGCGGGCAGGCCGAGCGGCTCAAGGCGGCCGGGGTGGATGCGTACAACCACAACATCAACACCGCCGAGTCCCACCACGACAACATCGTCCAGACCCACACCTACGACGACCGCGTCGACACCATCGGCAAGGCCAAGGACGCCGGGCTCTCGCCGTGCTCCGGCCTCATCGCGGGCCTGGGCGAGACCGACGAGCAGCTGGTCGAGGCCCTGTTCGCGCTCAAGGAGCTCGACGCCGACTCGATCCCGGTCAACTTCCTGATGCCGTTCGACGGGACGCCGTACGAGAACACCTGGGACCTCTCCCCCGCCCGGTGCGTGAAGATCCTGGCGATGGCGCGGTTCGTCTGCCCCGACAAGGAGATCCGGATCGCCGGCGGCCGCGAGATGCACCTGCGCTCGCTGCAGGCCACCGCGCTCCACGTCGCCAACTCGATCTTCCTCGGCGACTACCTGACCTCGGAGGGGCAGGACGCCCTGGCCGACCTGGAGATGCTGCGCGACAACGGCTTCATCATCCTCGGCATGGACGAGAGCGGGTTCGACGAGCTGATCGAGGAGCACCGCACCAAGGCTGCCGGCCGCGTCGCGGGCGGCTGCGGGAGCAGCTGCGGCGATGGCTGCGGCGAGGCCTGCGGCGGCCACGACGAGCAGGACGGCCCGGTCATCCGGCGCCGCGGAGCGGGGACCGATGTCGCTGCCAACGCTTGATCGGGGCGTCGATCTCGATCGAGGCGCCGAGCTGCTCGCCTTCGACCGTGAGCACCTCTGGCACCCCTACACCTCGATGACGGACCCGGCGCCGGTACGGCTCGTCACCGGCGCCGAGGGCGTACGCCTCCACCTCTCCGACCACGACGGCGAGCACCTCGAGGTCGTCGACGCGATGTCGTCGTGGTGGTCGGCGATCCACGGCTACCGCGTGCCCGAGCTGGACGCCGCGCTCGCCGAGCAAGCCGGCCGGATGTCCCACGTGATGTTCGGCGGCCTGACCCACGCCCCGGCGGTCGACCTCGCCGAGCGGCTCGTCTCGATCACGCCCGATCCGCTGCAGCACGTCTTCCTCGCCGACTCCGGGTCGGTGAGCGTCGAGGTGGCGATCAAGATGGCGCTGCAGAGCCAGCGCGGCCGCGGGCGGCCGGAGCGGACCCGGCTGCTCACCGTGCGCGGGGGCTACCACGGCGACACCTTCGGGTGCATGAGCACGTGCGACCCCGTCGGCGGGATGCACTCGATGTTCACCGAGATGCTCGCGCCGCAGGTCTTCGCCGAGCGTCCGCCCGCGCCGGGTGGTGACGTGGAGGCATGGGCCCAGGGCGTACGCCGCCTGGCGGCCGAGCACGCCGACGAGCTCGCCGGGATCATCCTGGAGCCGCGGCTCCAGGGCGCGGGCGGGATGTGGGTCTATGACGACCGCTGCCTGGTCGTGCTCCGTGAGATCGCCGACGAGCACGGACTGGTGCTGATCTTCGACGAGATCGCCACCGGCTTCGGCCGCACCGGCTCGCTCTTCGTGTCCTCGCACGTCACTCCCGACATCCTCTGTCTCGGCAAGGCCCTCACCGGTGGCTATCTGACCCTGGCCGCGGTGCTGACCACGACCGAGGTCGCGCGCGCGATCTCCCGCAGCGAGTCGGGCGTGCTGATGCACGGACCGACCTTCATGGGCAACCCGCTCGCCTGCGCGCTCGCCGTGGCCTCGCTCGACCTGCTGGCCACCCGGGGCTGGGAGCAAGACGTGTCACGGGTGTCCGGCGCACTCACCGCCGGCCTCTCCCCGCTCTCCGGGCTGCCGGGCGTCCGCGACGTCCGCGTCCTCGGTGCCGTCGGCGTGGTCCAGCTCGACCACCCCGTCGACGTCGCGAAGGCGACCGAGACCGCGCTGCGCGAGGGCGTGTGGATCCGGCCGTTCCGCGACCTGATCTACACGATGCCTCCCTACCTCACCGGCGAGGACGACCTCGCTCGGATCTGCCGCGCCGTCGGCGCCGCCGCGGAGGTGTCCTGATGAGCTGGGAGACCTGGCTGGCCGGCGCGGCCGCGGCGCGGGAGGAAGCCGGACTGACCCGGCGGCTGCGCCCGCGCGGACCCGACGACAGCGTCGTCGACCTGGCCGGCAACGACTACCTGGGGCTGTCGGGGCACCCGGACGTACGCCGTGCCGCGGCCGAGGCAGCCCTGCTCTGGGGCGGTGGCGCGGGTGCGTCGAGGCTGGTCACGGGCACCTTGACGCTCCACAATGAGCTGGAGGCCGAGCTCGCCGACTGGCTGGGGCAGCCGGGCGCGCTGACCTTCTCGACCGGCTACCACGCCAACCTCTCGATCGTCGGCGCCCTGGCCGACCGGAGCGCCCACGTCGTCTCCGACGCACACATCCATGCCTCGCTGATCGACGCCGTCCGGCTCTCCCGCGCCCAGCTCACGGTCGTTCCGCACAACAACGTCGCCGCCGTGCAGGCGGCGCTGGCCGCCCGGCCGGGCGTCCGCACTCTCGTGCTCGCCGAGTCGGTCTACTCGGTGCTCGGCGACGAGGCGCCGCTCGTCGGGCTGGCCGAGGTGTGCGCGGCGTACGGCGCTCTGCTGGTCGTCGACGAGGCCCACGGCGTCGGCGTGCACGGGCCCGGGCTCGTCGCCCGCCACGGCCTCGCCGGGCGACCGGACGTGCTCGTCACCGCGACCCTCTCCAAGAGCCTGGGCAGTCAGGGTGGGGCGGTGCTGGGGCCGCGAGCGGTCCTCGACCACCTGGTCAACACCGCCCGGCCGTTCATCTTCGACACCGGCCTGGCTCCCGCCGCTGCCGCCGCGGCGCTGGCCGCGGCACGGGTCGCGCGGTCGCGCCCGGACCTCGCCGACACCATCCGGGATCGGGTCACCGCGCTGGCGCGGACGCTCGGGGTCCCGGCCCCCGCCGGTGCGGTGCTGTCGGTGCCGATGCCCTCACCCGAGGCAGCGGTCGCCGCACAGGCGGAGCTGCTCACCGAGGGCGTACGCGTCGGCTGCTTCCGCCCGCCCTCGGTCCCCGACGGGGTCTCCCGGCTGCGGGTCACCGCCGGCGCGGGGGTCACCCCCGAGGACTGGGACCGGGCCGTCAAGGCCATCGACACGATCGTGGGTGAGGTCGGATGAGCGGGCGCGTGGTGATCGTCACCGGCACCAGCACCGGCATCGGCAAGACCGTCACGACGGCGACCCTGGCCTCCCGGGCGCGCGCCGACGGGGAGCGGGTCGCGGTCGTGAAGCCGGTCCAGACCGGCACAGACGACGGCGACTGCGACGCCGCCGAGATCCAGCGGCTGACCGGGATCGAGGTCCACGAGCTGACCCGGCTCGGGGAGCCGCTCGCGCCCGACACCGCGGCCCGTCGGGCCGGGGTGAAGATCCCGGCGGTGGCTGCGTACGCTCCGACGATCTCGGCCCTGACCAGGGACAACGATCTGGTCCTGGTCGAGGGCGCCGGGGGTCTGCTGGTGCGCCTGGACACCGACGGCGGCACGCTCCTGGACCTGGCCGACGCGCTCCTCGTCAGCGGCACACCGACGTCGTTCGTCGTCGTCACCTCGGCCGGCCTCGGCACGCTCAACCACACCGAGCTGACCGTGGCCGCGCTGCGCGCTCGCGGGTATGAGCCCGACGGGCTGATCATCGGCTCCTGGCCGGGCGATCCGGGACTGGCCGAGCGGTGCAACCGCATCGACCTCCCCCGGGTGACCGGTGTCCCTCTGCTGTTCGGCATCCCGGAAGGAATTGACAACCATTCTCAACTCGCCTGAGAATGGTTCTCATGGCCCCCACTCCCCGCTCCGCCGGACTCCTCGTTGCCGGCGCGCTCCTGCTCACCTCCGGCTGTGCCGCCCTCTCCGACGACTCTGGCTCCTCCGCCTCCGGTTCGGACGGGAAGGTCCAGGTCGCCGCCGCGTTCTACCCGCTGGAGTTCGTCGCGGAGCGGGTGGCCGGCGACCTCGCCGACGTCACCGGCCTCACCAAGCCGGGCGTCGAACCGCACGACCTCGAGCTCAGCATCAACCAGACCGCGGCCCTGCAGAGCGCCGACCTGATCCTCACCGAGCACGGCTTCCAGCCCGCCGTCGACGACGCGATCGAGCAGGACGTCAAGGGTGAGGTCGTCGACGTGGAAAAGGTCGTCGAGCTCCGCAAGGCCGAGGAGGGCGAGGACGAGCACGGCCACGAGGAGGAGGCCGCCGGCGAGGACGAGCACGCCCACGGCGAGTCCGACCCGCACTTCTGGCACGACCCGCTGCTGATGGCGCAGTACGCCGAGAGCGTCCGCGACGCACTGGTCGAGGCCGACCCCGACAACGCCGAGACCTACGAGGCAAACGCCAAGGCGCTGACCGAGGACCTGACGAAGGTCGACGAGGAGTTCAAGACCGGCCTGGCGCAGTGCAAGATCCAGGACGTCGTGGTCTCTCACGACGCCTTCGGCTACCTGGACAAGTACGGCCTGGAGTTCGAGTCGATCGCGGGCCTGACCCCCGACGCCGAGCCCAACCCGGCCCAGCTCGCCGAGATCGGCGAGCACGCCAAGGAGCACGGCGTGACCACGATCTTCTCCGAGCGCCTGGTCAGCACCGCGCTCGCCGACACCCTCGCCGACGACCTCGGTCTCAAGACCGCCGTGCTCGACCCGATCGAGGGCCTCTCGGCAGACACCGAGGGAGAGGACTACCTTTCCCTCATGCGCCAAAACCTCGACGCCCTGAAGGCGGCCAACGGTTGTCAGTGACCACACCAGGGGCCGGCCCAGGAAACAGCACGGTCCCCGCCGATGTCCCCGTGCAGCTGCTGCACGGGGATGTCGCCCTGTCCGGACGTCCCGTCCTGCGTGAGGTGGACCTGACGGTCAGACGCGGTGAGTTCGTCGCGCTGATGGGCGCCAACGGCTCCGGCAAGTCGACGCTCGTCCGCACCCTGGTCGGCCTCAACCCGCTCTCGGCCGGCCGCCTGGAGCTGTTCGGCCGCCCCCTGGCCGGCTTCCACGACTGGTCACGCGTCGGCTACGTGCCGCAGCGAAGCACGGCCACCGGCGGCGTACCCGCCTCGGTGTGGGAGGTCGTCGCCTCCGGCCGGCTCACCCACCGCAAGCTGCTGCGGCCGCTGCGCAGCGCCGACCGGGCCGCGATCCGCGCGGCCCTCGAGGTGGTCGGGATGGATGCGTACGCTCACCGCGGGGTCGCCCAGCTCTCCGGCGGCCAGCACCAGCGGGTGCTGATCGCGCGAGCGCTCGCCGGCCGTCCCGAGCTGCTGCTCCTCGACGAGCCGACCGCCGGCGTCGACCTGCCCAACCAGCACGCGCTGGCCGGGGCCCTCGGCCGGCTCAAGGACGACGGCGCCACGATCGTGCTGGTCGCCCACGAGCTGGGGCCGCTGGCTCCGCTGGTCGACCGCGCCGTGGTGATGCGCGACGGGCGCAAGGCCTACGACGGTGCGCCCCTCTCCGACGCCGACGTCCACGCCCAGGGCTTCGACGCCGGGCACGTCCACTGCGACGACGCCTCGACCCGCAAGCCCAACCCCGCCGTCCCCACCCCGCTGAAGGAGCTCTAGTGACTCTCCTCGAGCTCTTCTCGGTGCCGTTCATGCAGCGCGCCCTGATCGCGGCGTTCCTCGTCGGGATCGCGGCGCCCGCGGTCGGCACCTACATCGTGCAGCGACGCCTGGCACTGATGGGCGACGGCATCGGCCACGTCGCGGTCACCGGCGTCGCGATCGGCCTGTGGACCCAGACCTCGCCGACCTGGGCCGCGGTGATCGTGGCCATCGCCGGGGCCGTGGTCATCGAGATCGTGCGCGAACGCGGCCACGCCGAGGGTGACGTCGCCCTGGCGATGCTCTTCTACGGCGGGCTCGCCGGCGGCGTCTTCGTCACCGGGCTCGCCGGCACCGGCGCCTCCCGGCTCCAGGAGTTCCTCTTCGGCTCGATCCTGACGATCTCGGTCGACGACCTGCTCGTGACGATGGCCCTCGCGGTCGTGCTGATCGTGATCTGCGTCGGCCTCTCGCCGCAGCTGTTCGCGGTCTCCCAGGACGCCGACTACGCCAAGGTCGCCGGGCTGCCGGTGCGGTTCTACTCCATCCTCGTCGCGGTGCTCGCCGCCCTGAGCGTGGTGATCGCGATGCGCACCGTCGGGCTGCTCCTCGTCTCCGCCCTCATGGTCGTACCGGTCGCGATCGTGCAGCAGCTGACCCGGTCGTTCCGGATGACGCTGCTCGGCGCGATGGGCGCCGGGCTGATCGCCTCGGTCGGCGGGCTGGTGCTGGCCGCCGCGCTCTCCCGCACCGGCGCCAACGTGCAGCCCGGCCCCAGCATCGTGCTGGTCGCCCTGGCCGGGTTCTTCCTGGTCTGGCCGCTCGGCGCGTGGCTGCGCCGCCGGCGCGCCCTGGTGGCGCCGTTCCCGGAGACCTCGCCCGAGGAGAAGCCGGTCGAGGCACACCCGCACCACCACGGCGAGAAGTGCGGCCACGTCGCGGTCGAGCACGGCGACCACGTCGACTACATCCACGACGGCCACCGGCACGCCGCACACGTCGGCGCGGAGGGAGAGCACTATGACGAGCACTGAACCGCCCAACGCGCTGCGACCCACCAAGCAGCGGCTCGCCGTCGCCGAGGCGCTACGGACGTACGACGGCTTCCACTCCGCCCAGGAGATCCACTCCCGTCTCGACGGCGCCGTCGGCCTGGCCACGGTCTACCGCACGCTGACCGCGCTGGCCGAGGCGGGCGCGGTCGACGCGATGCGCTCCGAGGACGGCGAGACGATCTACCGCCGCTGCTCCGACACCCACCACCATCACCTGGTCTGCCGCCAGTGCGGCCGCACCGTCGAGGTCGAGGGCCCCGCCGTCGAGCGCTGGACCAAGACCATGGCCGAGGAGAACGGCTTCACCGACGTCTCCCACACCCTGGAGATCTTCGGCACCTGCACCGACTGCCGCTGACCCCAGCCTCCCGAGAGGTCAGTTCTTGACCACGACGCGTCAGTTTCTGGCCCCGACACGTCAGTTTCTGAGCGCGAGAGGTCGGTTTTCGACGCCGACATCTAGGCGTCAAAAACCGACTTCTCGGCGTCGAAGATTGACTTCTCGGCGCCAAGAACTGACGCCTCGGGGAGGGTCGGTCAGACGGGGTTGGGGAGGGCGCCGCCGTATCTCCGGTCCCTGCTCGCGTACGTCTCGACGGCGTGCCACAGGTGACGGCGGTCGACGTCGGGCCACAGCACGTCGGTGAAGACGAACTCGGAGTAGGCGGCCTGCCAGAGCATGTAGTTGGAGAGCCGCTGCTCGCCGGAGGTGCGCCAGATGAGATCGGCGTCGGGGAGGTCGGGGACGTAGAGGTAGCGCTCGAAGGTCTTCTCGGTGATCTTCTCCGGACGCAGCTTCCCGGCGCGTACGTCCTCCCCCATCCGGCGCACGGCGTCGGTGAGCTCGGCGCGACCGCCGTAGTTGACGCACATCGTCAGGGTGCAGACGGTGTTGTCCTTCGTCATCTCCTCGGCGATCTTGAGCTCGTTGATGACGGACTTCCACAGCCGCGGCGCGCGGCCGGCCCAGCGCACCCGGACGCCGAGCTCGTTCATCTCGTCGCGGCGGCGGCGGATGACGTCGCGGTTGAAGCCCATCAGGAACTTCACCTCGTCGGGCGAGCGCGACCAGTTCTCGGTGGAGAACGCGTAGGCCGAGATGGCCTTCACGCCGATCTCGATGGCCCCTTCGACGACGTCGAAGAGCGAGGACTCACCCTCTTCGTGGCCCTTGGTCCGGGGGAGGCCACGCTCCTTGGCCCATCGGCCGTTGCCGTCCATGATGATCGCCACGTGGTGCGGGACGAGGTCCTTGGGGACCGGGGGCGGGGTAGCCCCGGACGGGTGGGGTGTTGGGGTACGGACCGGCTTGCTCACGAGGTCCAACCCTAGTCGGGCGGTAGCCAGGAGGCGGCTGCGGCCCGGGAGCCTGCGGCCGGGGCGGCTGCGGCCTGGGCGGGACCATCGGGCGGCGCGGGGCGTCGTACTCCATCTCCGCAGCGTCGACGGCGGGGCCGGGCACGGTCAGCGCACCGATGATCGTGGTGATCGGCATCGCCAGCACCACCCCGATGCCCGCAGCCATCGTGGCGACGATCTCGCCGGCCATCTGCTCGGTGGTCAGCAGCGAGAAGAAGGTGCGGTCGTAGAGCTGGATCACCAGCAGCAGGGTCAGCGCGCTGCCGACGTAGGCGAACACGATCGTGTAGATCGTCGAGGCGACGTGGTCGCGGCCGATCCGCATCGCGCCGCGGAAGACGTCCCAGCGTGAGGTGTTCGGACCGGCGGCGCGCAGCTCCCACACCGCGGAGGCCTGGGTGATGGTGACGTCGTTGAGCGCACCGAGGCCGGCGATGATCACCGCGGCGACCAGCAGGCTCTGCAGGTCGAGCGCGGCGTCGAGCGAGGAGAGCGTCTGTCCGCTCTCCGAGCCCAGGCCGCTGAGCCGGCTCGCGCCGATCGCGAAGGTGCCGATCAGCGCGGTCACCGCGACCCCGGCCAGGGTGCCGGCCAGCGCCACCGAGGTGCGCACCGAGAACCCGTGGGTGGTGTAGAGCACCACGTAGAGGATCAGCACCGAGGAGACCAGCGCGGCCCACGCCGCGGGCTCGCCGGAGAGCAGCGCGGGCAGCAGGAACAGCCACACCACCGCCCCCGCGAACCCCAGACCGAGCACCGCCATCAGACCGCGCATGCGCGCGACGGCGACGACGCACCCGACGAAGAGGCCGACCAGCAGGAGCAGCGGCGGCCCCCGCTTGACGTCGAAGAAGGCGTACGTCGCCTCCCCCTCCTTCTCGGTGCGGGAGAGCTCCACCTCGTCGCCGGTCTCCAGCCCGGAGCGGGCCATCGGGGTCGAGATCTCGACCGCGACCTCGGTGCCGGTGTCGGGTCCGCTGGTGAGCTTCGCCGACGCCTTGTTGCAGCCCTTGGGTGTGCCCTCGGCGCTGCACGGCTCGGCGACCGAGGTCACCTCGGCGGTCTCGAAGACGACGCCGTCGGCGATGAACTCCTGCGATCCCTGGAGCTTGTCGACGGCAGCACTGTCGGGCCACCAGACCGCGACCCCGACGACGGTGAGGACGGCGACGAGCACCAGCGAGACGGTGAGCACCAGCCGCGGCAGGGCCTCGACCTCCACCTCGGCGTCGTGCCCACCGTGGGAGTGGCCGTGGGAGTGGCCGTGGGAGTGGGCCATCGTTCCTCAGCTCTCGACGTATTCGAGCGAGCGCAGGTTGCGGTCAAGATGCCAGGAGAGGTACGCAGCGACCAACCCGCTCGCCTGCCTGCTGGTCCGGTCCTCGGCGCCGCCGACCGTATCCCAGTCACCTGAGAGCAGCGCACCGAGGTGGCTGAGCGTCTCGGGCGAGGGTGTCGCCGAGCCCGGCACCCGGCAGGTCGTGCACAGCGCACCGCCCATGGACACGTTGAACCACCGGTGCGGCCCCTCCAGCCCACAGCGCGCGCACGCCTCGAAGCTCGGCGCGTAGCCGGCCACGGCCAGCGAGCGGAGCAGGTAGGAGTCGAGCACGTGGCGCGGGAGCCGGTCGCCCTGGGCGAGCACCCGCAGCCCGCCGACGAGCAGCAGGTACTGCTGCGGCGCCGGCTCGCCCTCCTCGTGGACCAGCCGGTCGGCGGTCTCGAGCATCGCGGTGCCGGCGGTGTAGCGGTCGTAGTCGAGCCCGATCCCGGCATGGAACAGGGTGAGCGTCTCGGCCTGGGTGATCGTGTCGAGGTTGCGCCCCTCGGCGAACTGCAGGTCGACGTGGGTGAACGGCTCCAGCCGGGAACCCCATCGTGAGGTCGTACGCCGCACGCCCTTCGCCACCGCACGCACCCGTCCGTGGTGGCGGGTGAGCATGGTGATGATCCGGTCGGCCTCACCGAGCTTGTGGGTGCGAAGCACGATGGCCTCGTCGCGGTAGAGGGGCACGACACCATTCTGCCGCGCGGCACCGACAACCGCGGCAGCGACAGACCGAGAACGATGCCCACATGATGGCAACGACGCGTGTGGCTGACCTGCTTTGGTGGACGTGTCTCCTATGGTGCCCACCATGAGCTCCTCGGGCATCGACCGTCGCCATGACGACCGCGAGCCGGGCGCCGCGTCGTCGCCGCCGGTCAACCTGGTCGACTGGCTGATGCTGGCGCTCGCGATCATCTCGGTCGGCCTGCTGGTCTGGGTCACCTTCTGGGACGTACCCCCGGTCTGGGAGGACCGGGTGATCATCGCCGACTACGTGATCTGCGGGATCTTCTTCCTCGAGTTCTGCGTCCGCTGGGTCAGGTCCGGCCTGGGCTGGAAGTTCCTGGGCCTCTACTGGTACGAGATCATCGGCATGATCCCGCTCTCCAACCCGGCCTTCCGCGCCTTCCGGCTGCTGCGGCTGGTGGTCATCTTCGCGCGGCTGATGCGGGTGGCCGACCGTGCCTTCGGCGACCGGGTCTCGGCGTACGTCGTGGGCAGGTTCTCCGGATCGATCGTCGACGCGATCCGCAAGCCGATCACGGTCGCGGTGCTCGACGAGGTGATCGCGGTGATCCAGACCGGCAACTACACCCGGCACATCTCCACCGCGATCGAGGAGAACCGTGCCGAGATCGACACGCTCATCATCGACCTCATCCGTCAGGACCAGGCGGCCGGGAAGCTGAGGTATCTCCCCTTCCACGACGACGTCGTCCGGCTCGTGGCCGACACGGTGCTGCGCCTTGTCGACCAGGGCCTGGCCGACCCGCGAGTCCACGAGATCATCTCCGACGCCATCCGCGAGTCCGCCCAGGAGCTGCGGGAGAACATCGGCTCGGAGAAGCACGCCGCCGTCAAGCGGGACAAGGAACGCTTCGGGAAGTAGGTCTCGATTTACTTGCGAAACCGGCAGAACCTGGTGTCACCGCCGCCTCGGTCGCCCGATCCAGGGCATGATTCGGGCATGACTCACCGGCAAGGCTCTCGGGGTCGGGAGCGATGAGCGCGACCTTCCCGACCAACCTCGGGCGGCTGCAGCAGATCCGCCACATCGGCGCCGGTGCGTTCGCCTCCGTCTGGCTCTACTACGACCCCGATCTCGACTCCCATGTCGCGGTCAAGGCGCTCTCCCCCGGCTGGGTCTCGAACCCGGAGATCCACAAGCGCTTCCTCCAGGAGGCGCGGCTGCTCCGCTCGGTCGACTCACCCCATGTCGTGCGCGTCTACGACATCGGCCAGACCTCGACCGGCATCCCGTTCTTCGTGATGTCGTACGCCGATGGCGGCTCGGTCGCGGACCTGCTCAAGGGCTCCCCGGGCGGTCTGGACGTGCACGAGGTCGCCGACATCGTCGCGCAGGCGGCCGACGGACTCATGGCGCTGAAGGCTCGCGGGGTGATCCACCGCGACATCAAGCCCGCCAACCTGCTGCTCACCTCCGAGACCTCCGGCGGCACCGCCGGCGCTCGCCGGGTGATGATCGCCGACCTCGGCGTGGCCCGCTCGCTCGACTCGCTCAACGAGGTCACGCGCGACATCGGCACCCCGTCCTACATGGCGCCCGAGCAGCTCGACCCGTCGCTGCCGATCGACCACCGCGCCGACGTACGCGCCCTCGGCGCGGTCGCCTGGGCCCTGCTCGCCGGCCGCTCCCCCGCCCCCGCTCTCGGGCTCACCTCCCGCGTGCCCGAGGCCGGTTCGGTACGCCCCCTCCCGGCCCCGATCAGTCAGGCCATCGCCCGCGCGCTGGAGCCTCGGGCCGAGGACCGCTGGCCGGACGCGCGCTCGTTCGCCGACGGTCTCCGCGGTGCGGTCGCGGGAGCCCGCGCCACCCCGGGGCCACCGTCTCGTTCCGTGTCCCAGCCTCCGCCGCCCGGCTCGACATCCTCGACGTCCCCGTGGCAGAAGTCGGCATCCCACGTGCCGCCCGTCGGCCCGCCCAGCCGACCGCCCAGCGGCCGGCCCAGCGGCCCGCCCAGCGGCCCACCGACCGGGCCTCCGACCGGGTCGCCGTTCGACCAGCCCACGACGGTGCCGACCGGCATCGCGACCCAGCACCCGCCGAAGCGCAAGCGCACCGGCCTCTTGGTCGGTGGCCTGGCCGCGCTCGTGGTCATCGGGCTGATCGGCGGGCTGATCTTCGTCGTGACCAACGGCGGAAGTCGCGTACCCGAGGCCGGCGAGTGCCGCGATCTCGACTACGCCGCAGCCACCGAGTTCGTCGACGAGACCGAGCCGGTCGACTGCGCCGAGCCGCACACGCTCTACACCTTCCACGTCGCCACCGACGTGAAGACCTACAACGACAACGAGGCCGCCGGCGCCGCCTGCTTCACCCGTCTGGAGACGGGGCTCGGGCTGCATCCCGACACGCTGGCCCGCACCGCCTACATCGTGAGCTGGTACTGGCCCTCGGAGGCCACCTGGAACGACGGCGACCGCTACGTCCGGTGCGACGTCGGGGTGACGGTCCAGGGCGCCCCGATGATCGACCTGCCCGAGGACCCGGTCCCCGACCCGTTCCCGGCCGACCTGCGGGCCTGCGTCGACAGCAAGATCGACAAGATCGTCCGGTGCGGGACCACCCACGACTACATCGTCGTCGACACCTTCGAGATGACCGGCGACGCCTACCCCGAGCAGAGCGACACCAACGTCCAGGGCATCGGCGGCTGCCCGACGGACGCGACGATGTTCAAGGCCCCGTTCAAGACCGCGTGGATGGCCGGCAGCCGCCTGGGCCTGTGCGCCAAGTACGACGTCGGCTCCTAGAAGACTTCTAGGAGATGAGTGGCGCCAGCCGCTTGACCGCCTCCCGGAGGCGGTCCGGGGTCGTCGCCGCGTAGCCGATCACCAGGCCGGGCGGACCCGCACCCTCGCGGTGCCGGCTCAACGGGTGCACGGCGATGCCCGCCTCGAGCGCGGCCGTGGCGACAGCGGTGTCGTCGACGCCGTCGGGAAGCGTCGCCAGCACGTGCAGCCCGGCCGCGACGCCGCGGATCCGAACGGCCGGCAGGTGCTCGGCGAGCGCCTCGAGCAGGGCGTCGCGCCTTGCCTTGTGCCGGTGCCGGACCAGTCTCAGGTGTCGCTCGAAGGCACCCGAGGTGAGCATCCGCGCCAGGGTGATCTGGGGTAGTGCCGGGCTGGCGAGGTCGAGCCAGTAGCGAGCCTCGACCAGCTCCTCCTGCATGCCGGACGGGGCGACCAGCCACCCGATCCGCATCGCCGGCGCGAGCGTCTTGGAGACGCTGCCGAGGTGGACGACCCGGTCGGGTGCGAGCACCTTGACGGCCGCGACCGGCGGCCGGTCGTAGCGGTGCTCGGCGTCGTAGTCGTCCTCGATCACCAGCCGGTGCGGCACCGCCCGAACCCACTCGACCAGCTCCCGGCGCCGCTGCGGAGAGAGCACGACCCCGGTCGGGAACTGGTGGGCGGGGGTGACCACGACGGCGTCGACACCGCTGGCGCCGAGCGCCGCGACGTCCAGTCCGTCGGCGTCCACCGGCACCGGGACCGTCGTCATCCCCCACCGCTGCAGATGCACGCGCGCGCCGTAGGAACCGGGCTCCTCGAAGCCGATGGTGGTCCTGCCGCGCTCCTCCAGCCAGCGCGCCAGGAGCACGAGCCCCTGGGCGACGCCGTTGATCACCAGGATCTCGTCGGGCGAGACCGTCAGACCGCGGGTGCGGCCCAGCCAGACCGCGAGCGCCTCCCGGAGGGCCGGCACGCCGCGCGGGTCGCCGTAGCCCAGGTCGGCGCTGCCGATCTCGGCGAGCACCTCCCGCGACGCCTTGGCCCAGGCTGCCCGCGGGAACGCCGAGAGGTCCGGCACTCCCGGGGAGAGGTCGAGATCGGGAGTCGGCAGCCGGGTGGCGGCACCGAGGCGGCGTACGGCTCCGGGGACGGCGCTGACGCGCGTGCCGCCGCCGCTGCGCGCCGAGAGCAGCCCCTCGTCGGTGAGCCGCTGGTACGCCTCGACCACCACCCCGCGCGAGACCCCGAGCTGGGTGGCGAGGGTGCGCGATGCCGGCACCCGGGCCCCGACCGCGAGCCGGCCGTCGGCGACCGCGTCGCGCAGCGCACCGGTGAGCCAGCTCGCCAGCCCACCGGCCGGAACGCCGGCCGGGTCGAGCTGCAAGAAGTCCGCGCCGGTCACTTGGTCCACTCTGCCACGCCCGGTTTGGATCTGTCGGCCAGACCAAGATCGGAGCGAACCTCGTAGACGTGACCACCGAAGCCCTCCCCGCACCCGCCACCACCGACGCCACTATCGGAGCGGCGACCCACCGCGGCGCCCTGCTCGGCGTCGTCTTCGCCGCTGCCGGAATGGCCTGCGTCGGCAGCAGCGTCGCCGTCTCCGCCGCGATCACCGATGCCCCGCTGTTCACCCTGCAGACCGTCCGGTACGCCCTCGCCGCCCTGCTCCTGCTGGCGGTCGCACGCGTCACCGGCTGGCGGGTGCCACGACCGCGCGGTCGCGAGTGGCTCTGGCTGGCCGGGGTGGCGACCGCCGGCCTGGTGCTCTTCAACGTCGGCGTCGTCCGCGGTGTCGCCCACGCCGAGCCGGCAGTGATCGGCGTCGCCGTCGCCGCGGTCCCGATGCTGCTGGCGATCGTCCCGGCGGTCGCGACCCGCACCCTCCCGGCTCGCACCGTGATCGTCGGGGCCATGGTCGTGACCGCGGGCGCCGTCGTGGTCGAGGGCTTCGGGAGGACCGATGCCGCAGGGGTGGGCTACGCGCTGCTGGTCCTGGTCTGCGAGGCGGGCTTCACGCTCCTGGCGGTGCCCGTCCTCGCCCGTCTGGGCGCCTTCGGTGTCTCGTTCCACTCGGTGTGGATGGCCACCGCCGGGATGGCGATCATCGGCGTCACGACCGAGGGACCGGCCGCCGTCACCGCCCTCGACACCGTCGACCTCCTCGCGGCGCTCCACCTGGCCGCGGTCGTCACCACGCTCGCGTTCCTGCTCTGGTTCACCGCCGTCCGGCGCCTCGGCTCCGGGCGCGCCGGCCTGCTGACCGGGGTCGTGCCGGTGGCCGCGGCTGCCCTCGGCGTACCGCTCCACGGCGCCGTGCCCGGCCCGATGGTCTGGCTGGGCACGGCGGTGGTCGCCATCGGCCTGGCGATCGGGCTGAGCGGGCGGCCACGCAAGGGGTAACACGGTGTTACATCGGGTAGCAGCCTGCTGCAGCACGCTGCTACCCGGGCGAACACCGTGTTACCCCTGGGCGGCCGGAGCGATCAGCCGCGCGGGATCGTGACCGCCTGGGCGCGGTTGGCCGCGCAGACGACGGCCCGCAAGGAGGCGGTGACGATGTTCTCGTGGATGCCGATGCCCCACACGATCTCGCCGGCGATCTCACACTCGACGTAAGCAGCCGCGGCCGCGTCGCCACCGGCGGAGAGGGCGTGCTCGGCGTAGTCGAGGACCCGGATCTCGGCGCCGGCCTCCTTCAGCGCGTCGACGAACGCAGCGACCGGGCCGTTGCCGACACCCTTGTAGGTGCGCTGCTCACCACGGACGCGGAGGTCGACGATCTGCTCGTCGCCACCCTCAGCGTCGGTGACCGAGGACCAGCTCTCCAGGGCGTACGGCTCCTCGCGCTCGAGGTACTCCTTCGAGAAGATCGACCAGATCTCCTCGGGGCTGACCTCGCCGCCCTCGGTGTCGGTGTGCTGCTGGACGACGCGCGAGAACTCGATCTGGGCGCGACGCGGCAGGTCCAGGGAGTGCTCGGTCTTGAGCAGGTAGGCGACACCGCCCTTGCCGGACTGGCTGTTGACCCGGATGACGGCCTCGTAGGTGCGGCCGACGTCCTTGGGGTCGATGGGCAGGTAGGGCGCCTCCCACGGGATCTCGCTGACGTCCTTCCCGGCCTCAGCAGCCAGACGGTCGAGGTCCTCCAGGCCCTTCTTGATGGCGTCCTGGTGGGAGCCGGAGAAGGCGGTGTAGACCAGGTCGCCGGCGTAGGGGTGGCGCGGGTGGACGTTGATGTTGGTGACGTACTCGACGGTGCGGCGGATCTCGTCGATGCCGCCGCCGATGGTGAAGTCGATCTGCGGGTCGATGCCCTGGGAGAAGAGGTTCATGCCCAGGGTGACCAGGTCGACGTTGCCGGTGCGCTCGCCGTGGCCGAACAGGCAGCCCTCGACACGGTCGGCGCCGGCCATCAGGCCGAGCTCGGTGGCGGCCACCGCGGTGCCGCGGTCGTTGTGCGGGTGCAGGCTGATGGCCGAGTGCTCGCGGCGGGTCAGCCCGCGGCCGAAGTACTCGATCTGGTCGGCGTAGGTGTTCGGGGTCGACATCTCCACGGTGGCGGGCAGGTTCAGGATGATCTCCCGGCCGGCCTCCGGCTGCCACACGTCCGAGACCCGCTCGCAGACCTCGAGGGCGTAGTCGGTGTCGGTCTGGGTGAAGATCTCCGGGCTGTACTGGTAGCCGAAGTCCTCGGTGCCGACCAGCTCGGGGACGTGCTCCTCGGCGTACTTCATCACCATCTCGGTGCCGCGCACCGCGATCCCGATGCACTCCTCCGGGGTCACGTTGAACACGACCCGGCGGAACAGCTCGGCGGTGGCGTTGTAGAGGTGGATCGTGGCGCGCGGGGCGCCGGCGATCGACTCGGCGGTGCGCGAGATGAGGTCCTCGCGGGCCTGGGTCAGGACCGAGATCTGTACGTCATCGGGGATCCGGTCCTCCTCGACCAGCTTGCGCACGAAGTCGAAGTCGGTCTGGGAGGCCGACGGGAAGCCGACCTCGATCTCCTTGTAGCCCATCGCGACCAGCAGCTCGAACATCCGCAGCTTGCGGGCGGGCGTCATCGGGTCGATCAGGGCCTGGTTGCCGTCACGCAGGTCGGTGGAGAGCCAGCGCGGAGCCTTGGTGATCTTCTTGGCGGGCCAGGTGCGATCGGGTACGTCGACGGGCACGAACGCGCGGTAGCGCTGGTGCGGCATCCCCGACGGCTTCTGCTGGTTGCTGGAGTTGCTCAGATTGGTCATGGAGTCCTCGCTGTGTCTTGGTCCGGAAGGGCCGGGCACGACAAACCTCCGCAGCGAGGGGGTCCGGCTGTCTCAGGCCCCGCTGCGGCAGCTAAGGAGGAGGCTGCGCATCATGACTCGGTAACAATAACAGAACAGAACTGGCAGACTGGCCGCGCAGTCGAATGAGCCTCGAACACTGAGACAGCGAAGTACTGTGACGCGGAAGAGATGGCGAAGGGGAGGAACGGGCGTGGCCCAACTCGAAGAGCTGACGGTCGAGGAGTCCTGGCGGCTCGCGGCGGACACCCAGATCTCCCGGATCGGCTGGAACGGGCCACGCGGTCCGGTCGTGCTGCCGGTGAACCATCTCGTGCACGACAGATCGGTCTGGATCCGCACCTCGGCCCACTCCTCGATGGCCGAGCAGGTCGACGAGAGCTCCGTGGCCCTGTTGGTCGACGACCTCGACCCGGACACCCACGTGGGCTGGTCGGTGCAGTTCAAGGGCCGCGCGGAGATCCTCTACCGCGACGACCAGATCCCCGAGGCCGTCAAGGACCTCCACACCTGGCCGGCCGGGCCGCGTCCGCTGTGGGTGCGGCTGCACCCCAAAGAGGTCACCGGCCGCCGTCTGGCCGCTGACGGCTGATGCCTCGGCTGCTCGTCGTCCACCACTCCCCCACCCGGTCGCTGCAGCGGCTGACCGATGCGGTGGTCTCCGGCGCCAACGACCCCGAGATCGAGGGTGTCGAGGTCCTCGTACGTCCCGCGCTGGAGGCGACGGCCGACGACGTCCTGGCCGCCGACGGCTACGTCCTCGGCACGAGCGCCAACTTCGGCTACATGTCGGGCGCCCTGAAGCACTTCTTCGACTCGACCTTCCTGGCCGTCGGCGGCGCGCTCGACCCGTCGGGGGCAGCCGGTGAGTCCGCCGGAGAGACCGCGAAGCGGCCCTACGGCCTCTACGTCCACGGCCGCTACGACACCACCGGCGCGATCCGCTCGGTGCAGTCCATCGTCGGCGCGCTCGGCTGGGCCCAGGCCTACGACATCCTCGACGTCCTGGGAGACGTCGAGGACGCGCACCTCGAGGCGGCGTACGAGCTGGGAGCCACGCTGGCGGCCGTCCTCGCCTGATCTGTCCTTTCGGCTCGCTCATGGATTCGCAAGTAGAGTCGATCCCCGTGATCGGCCATACCCCCAGACGTACGACTTCGTTGTCGCTCCTGATCGTGGTGCTCGCCGCCCTCGCGCTCAGCGGGTGCGGCGGTGAGCGGGCGGCTGCCGAGGGCGAGGACCCGAAGCAGGTGGACTCGACCGCGCTGCCCGAGGTCGGCAAGTGCCGCAACCTCACCCACGAGGACGTCGCCGAGGCCTACAACTTCGACAAGTACGTCGCCTGCGACGAGCCGCACAACGCCGAGACCTTCGGCGCCGGACCGCTCCCGGACGAGTTCAAGGACGCCGAGTACGGCGACGAGAAGGTCAACGAGTGGGCCTTCAGCCAGTGCCGCAAGCTGCTGGAGAAGTACGTCGGCTCCGACCAGTCGCTGCTGATGCGCTCGATGCTCTCCCACGTCTACTTCGGCCCGTCGGAGAAGGCCTGGGACGAAGGCGCGCGCTGGATCCGCTGCGACGTGGTCGGCGGTGGCCAGCAGGGCGCCGAGTACGTCGACCTGCCGACCACCACCCGCAACCTCCTCAAGGTCAAGAAGGTCGAGGACGTCGAGGACCGGTGGATGGTGTGCGCCGAGGGCAAGACCGTCGCCTCCGCGAAGGTGCCCTGCTCCGAGCCGCACCAGATGCGCGCGGTGACGACCATCAAGCTGGGCGAGGACAAGACCAAGTTCCTCGGCGTCGCGGAGTCCAAGAAGAAGGCCTCGCAGTACTGCAAGGGCTCGGTCCAGGCCTGGCTGGGTTACCCGGAAAGCTTCGACTACGGGTACACATGGTTCGGAGAGAAGGAGTGGAACGCCGGCAACCGCTGGGCGGTCTGCTGGGCGGTGACCGAGGAGTGAGCATGCCAGAGACGCTGAAGCGGAGCCCGAAGCGGGCGGCGCCGCTGTGGGGGGCTCTCGTCGTCGTCGGGGCCTTGGCCCTCGCCGGTTGCGGCGGCGGCGAGCCGAAGTCGGCCCCGTCACCCTCCTCGGCGCCTCCGTCGCCCTCTGCCTCGGCAGCGCCCTCCCCGAAGGAGGGGGCCTGCTACAACCTCACCTACGACGAGGCGCTGGCCCCGACCGCCGGCGGCACCGCGGTCACCTGCAAGGGCAAGCACACCACCCAGACGTACGCCGTGGGCCGGCTGAAGAACGTCGTCGACGGTCACCTCGTCGCGGTCGACTCCGAGCAGGTCGCGGCCCAGGTCGCCGAGGCGTGCCCCAACAAGGTCACCAAGTATCTCGGTGGCGACGCCGACGACCTGCGGCTCTCGATGCTGCGCCCGGTCTGGTTCACGCCGACGATCGAGGAGTCCGAGGCCGGTGCCAACTGGTTCCGCTGCGACGTCATCGGCATCGCCGGCCCCAAGGCCCTGATGACCCTCAAGGGCAACATGAAGGGCGTCCTGGGCGACTCCGAGACCGCCGAGCCGTTCCGGATGTGCGGCACCGCCTCACCGAAGTCCGACTCCTTCAAGCGCGTCCCCTGCTCCCTCAAGCACACCTGGCGGGCGCTGTCGGTCATCGACCTCGGCTCCGGGAAGTACCCCGGCGAGTCGAAGGTCAACAGCGCCGGCGCCGAGGACTGCAAGGCCGCTGCCGCCGAGGTCGCCGACGACCCGCTCAAGTACGAGTGGTCCTGGGAGTTCCCCAGCGCCGAGCAGTGGGAGGGCGGCCAGAACTACGGGATCTGCTGGGCGCCTAGCTGATTGCGTGCCGAGTCGGCTCGTGTTCAGAAACCGAGCTTGCGCAGCTGCCGCGGATCCCGCTGCCAGTCCTTGGCGATCTTGACGTGCAGGTCGAGATAGACCGGCATCCCGAGCAGCTCCTTGATCTGCAGGCGGGCGCGCTGACCGACGTCCTTGAGCCGTGAGCCCTTGTGGCCGATCACGATGCCCTTCTGGGAGTCGCGCTCGACGTACAGGAAGGCGTGGATGTCCATCAGCGGCTTGTTCTCCGGGCGGTCCTCACGCAGGCGCATCTCCTCGACGACGACGGCGATGGAGTGCGGGAGCTCGTCGCGTACGCCCTCCAGGGCTGCCTCGCGGATGAGCTCGGCGACGATGATCTCCTCGGGAGAGTCGGTGAGCTCGCCGTCGGGGTAGAGCGGCGGTCCCTCGGGGAGGAGCTTGATCAGCAGGTCGGCGAGGAGGTCGACCTGGTCGCCACCGACGCTGGAGACCGGCACGATCTCGGCCCACTCGATGCCGAGCTCGACCCCGAGGTTCTGGATCGACATCAGGTGCTCGCCGATCTGCTCGGGGGTGGCGAGGTCGGTCTTGGTGGCGACCGCGACCCGCTTGATGCCCTTCTTGAGCTTGTTGGCGTTCTCCGCGATCCGGCGGTCACCGGGGCCGATCTTCTCGTTGCACGGGAAGCAGATCGCGACCACGTCGACCTCGGTCCAGGTGGCCTCGACCAGGTCGTTGAGCCGCTCGCCGAGCAGCGTACGCGGCCGGTGGATGCCCGGGGTGTCGACGAGGATCAGCTGGCCGTCGGGGCGGTGGACGATGCCCTTGACCACGGTGCGGGTCGTCTGTGGCTTGTCGGAGGTGATCGCCACCTTGGTGCCGACCAGCGCGTTGGTCAGGGTCGATTTGCCCGCGTTGGGGCGTCCGACGAACGACACGAAGCCGCTCCGAAATTCTGGTGCTGGCGGCGCCGGGCTCGGCTCGGTCACTGTTGCTCCTGTTGCTCGTCGTATCGCTGCCAGATCTGCTCGTCGGTGAGCCCCTGGGCCTTGCCCTCGCGCCACACCGGTCCGGGATCGACCGCGCGCGGCTGTCGCTTCTGGCCGCCTCCGCGCCAGTAGCCCATCACGTCGTAGGCGTGGGAGTCGAGCTTCCGCTCCCGCATCAGATGCTTGCGGATCGCCCGCATCTGGCTCGACTCACCCGCCATCCAGAAGTAGCCGTCGCCGGCGGGCCACTCGATCTTCTCCACGGCCGCGGCCAGGTCGGAGGTCGTCTCCGAGGGCGGCGCCGACCAGGTGACCTCGACGCCGTCGGGGAGATACCCGGGCAGGTCGTCCGGCGTCTCCGCCCAGATCCGCGTCGGCAGCGTGGTGGTCTCGGCGATCCGCGCCATCGCCGGCATCGCGGTCAGGTCGCCCACCAGCAGCAGCCACTGCGCGCCGTCGGGCTCGGCATAGGAGCCCTTGGGCTCGGTGATCGTGACCGTCTGTCCCACCGGGTCCAGCCGGGTGGCCCACTCGGTCACCAGCCCGACGTCGTGGACGACCACGTCGAGGGTCAGCTCGTCGTCGCGCCACGACCGCACGGTGTAGTAGCGCGACTGGAACTGCCCGGGCACGATCAACCCGACCCACTCGTCGGGGATCCCGGTCGACTCGAAGCCGGCCAGGCCGGGACCGCCGAGCACCAGGCGTACGAGGTGGGGCGTGATCTGCTCGCGCCGCAGCACCTCCGCGGCGTACTGCTCGGCCTTGACACTCATCGCCTCAAGGTTATCCGCGCACCCGCGGCCCGCCCGCATCAGCGGCGCACTCACCCCTGGCCGATGGCGAGCAGAGCCTCCCGAGTCGCGTCGTCGGCCGGGAACATCGCCTCCACGGCGATCTCGTCGACCGTCACGTCGCGAGGTGCGCCGATCACGGAAAGGACGTAGAGGAAGGACAGGTCGCCGAGGCTCGTACGCAGCATCAACGGCAGCACCGGCAGGGCACCCGCCGTGACCGCCGGCGCGTCCACGTCGGCCCCGGGCGGCGCCGGATAGCCCTCCACCTCCTTGAGGAGCTCGACCAGCCCCTCGGCCGCGGTGCGGTCGAGCTGGCGACGGATGCGGCCCACGACGTGGGCTCGCCACTGGGTGTAGTTGCGGACCTGCGCCGCCAGCCCGTCGGGGTGCAGGGTCGCGCGCAGCATGTTGAGCCGCGGCTGCCGCAGCGCGTCCGGCAGCGGGGCCAGGAAGAGCTCCATCGGCCGGTTGGTCAGCACCACGTCCCAGCGGACGTCGACCGCACAGGCCGGATAGGGCTCGTGGGCGGTGAGCACCGCCTCGACCGCGGACCTGGCGGCCCCGAGGTCGTCGAGCGGCAGCTCCTGGTGGACGGGCGCGAAGCCCGCCGCGAGATAGAGCCGGTTGCGCTCGCGCAGCGGCACCTCGAGCTCCTCGCAGAGCCGCTCGATCATCGTCCGGCTCGGACCCGACCGGCCGGTCTCGATGAAACTGAGGTGACGCGCCGACACCTCGGCCGCGATCGCCACCTCGAGCTGCGAGCGACGGCGCCGCTCGCGCCAGTCACGAAGCAGCTCACCGACGCTCAGCTGGGCCGTTGTCATGCCCTCAGGCTGCCGGGCGGAGCGCGGCGCGGCAACTACCCGGGAGGTAATCGACAGGGCTCGCGCAGAGGCGGATCGTCATGGCCATGACGACTGAAACCACACCTTTCTCACCTGCCGCCACCGCCGAGGCGTACGTCTCGTTCTGGAACCTCCCCGCCGACGAGCAGCGCACCCTCGGCGCCACCCTGTTCGCCTCCGACGTCGCTCGCTCCACTCCGATCGGCGAGACCACCGGCCTCGAGCCGCTGATCGACTTCACCCGCCAGTTCGCCGAGGGCGTCGGTGACTTCACGTTCCTGGCCCGCGCCGAGCCCGACGCGCACCACGGGCACCTCAGGGTGCGCTGGGAGATCCGCAAGGAGGAGGGCTCGTTCGCCGAAGGTACCGACGTGCTCGACCTGGACCGGGCCGGGCGGATCGCCGCGATCACCGCGTTCATCGATCGGGCCCCCGACGGCTTCGATCCGGACGCCCACCACGAGGAGGCCTGAGGGTTCCTCGGCCGCCCGGCCCGACCCTGCTCAGGCGGGAGCGTCGCCGCTCCCGCCCGGGCCACCTCCCAGCCCGATCTCGTTGCCGTCGGGATCACGGAAGATGGTCTTCCGGACCCCGTTGTCGTACGTCTCCTGCGACTGCGGCCGCAGACCGCGGTCGGCGATCGCGGCGAGGCGGGCGTCGAGGTCGTCGACGAAGAGGGTGAGGAAGCCACGGCCGGCGATCTGCGGCCTCACCTCGATGTAGAGGTAACCGTGCTCGACCACCTCGAAGACGGCCTCGACGTCGTTGGGGTAGAAGGCCGGCGGGCCGCCGAGCAGCGCCTCGTACCAACCGGCGGACCGCGCGAGGTCGGTGACCGGAAGGCCGGCGAACAGGTCGGTCATCTCAGAACCTCCAGCGGGTCGCGCCGTAGGGCTCGACGGTGGCCACCGCGTGCGCGGAGGTGGCGTCGATGCGGAAGACGTGCCAGGGCGCCGGGCCCGCGCTCTGCGCGTTGAACGGCGCCGTGAGGGCCTCGCCCGACCCGTCGACCTCGGCCGGCCAGCCCTCGTCGTCGTGGTAGTGCTTCGCCACCCGCTCGAGCTCGTCGCCGAGGACCCGCCGCACGCGGCCCTCCACGACCAGGTCGAACTCACGCACCGTGAGCGACAGCGCGCAGCGGGGATCGCGGGCGAGGTTGCGGCCGCGGCGCGTCCCCGGCCCGGTGACCAGGTAGAAGCTGCCGTCGAGCCAGATCGCACCGACGGCGTTCACGTGCGGTCCTCCGTCGGCGTTGATCGTGCTCACCCAGGTCGTGTAGCGCCCGGGCTCGCCCTCCTGCGACCCGGGGCCCTGGTCGAAGCCCTGGTCCAGGCGAGCGGTCACCTCCGCCCAGGACATCGGCGGGGCGTCGTACATCTCAGCGAGGTTGTGGGTCTCCATGGCGGTGTCTCCTTCGACTGGTTCAGACTCTTCACCTGTTCCACGAAGGAGTCACCGCCATTTCGACAGTGCCGCGACCTCGAGCTAGAAGGTGTGCCGCAGGGGGTAGCCCGAGCGACCGTCCACGGTCTTGGTCGCGAGCACGTGGTGGAGCTGGATGTTGTTGCGCTCGAAGCCGATCCGGGAACCGGCCATGTAGATGCCCCAGACCTTCGCGGTGCCGAGACCGACCTCGTTGACGCAGGCGTCCCAGTTGTCGCGCAGGTTGTCGTTCCACGCCGTCAGCGTCTTGGCGTAGTGGACCCGGATGTTCTCGTGGTGCTGGACCTCGAGGCCGGTGTTCTCGACCGCGGACACGATGGTGCCCGAGCCGATCAGCTCGCCGTCGGGGAAGACGTAGCGGTCGATGAAGGCCCCCGCGTTCGCCCGCGAGACGTTGTCGGGACGGGTGATGCAGTGGTTGAGCAGCCGGCCCCCTTCGCGCAGCTTGCCCTTGATGAAACCGAAGTAGGCCGGGTAGTTGGCCACCCCGATGTGCTCGGTGAGCCCGATGGAGCTGACCGCGTCGAAGTCCCCCTCGACCACGTCGCGGTAGTCGGAGAAGCGCACTTCGGCGACGTCGTCGAGACGATCGGCCTTGATCGCCTTCTGCGCCCAGCTGGCCTGCTCGCGCGAGAGCGTGACCCCGAGCGCCTTGACCCCGTAGTGCTGAGCCGCGTGGCGCACCATCCCGCCCCAGCCGCAGCCGATGTCGAGCAGCCGCATCCCGGGCTCGAGCCCGAGCTTGCGGCAGATCAGGTCGTACTTGGCCGCCTGCGCCTCCTCGAGGGTGGCGTCATCGGTCGGGTAGAGGGCACAGGTGTAGGTCATCGACGGGCCGAGGACGTACTCGTAGAAGGTGTTGGAGACGTCGTAGTGGTGGTGGATCGCGTCGGCGTCGCGCTCGGGCGAGTGTCGCGTCCACGGCAGCGCGCTGATGGCGCGACCGGAGAGGTGGCGTACATTCTCGGCCCGCTGCCGCCAGGCGGGCAGGTGCTCCTGCGGCGGTGGCTTGGGCGGCACGAAGTTCTTCACCCCGAGCGCGCGCACCATCTCGACCGTCTCCCGAGGACTGGGCCGCTTGAAGTCGGTCTTGTCCAGGATCAGGTTCAGGAGCGGGTAGGGGTCGCCCGGATGGATGCCGTGCAGGGCCATGTCACCGCTGACGTAGGCACGTGCCAGGCCGAGATCGCCCGGCGCGGTCAGCAGGAACGCGAGCCCGCGGGGGTTGAGGATCTCCATCCCGAAGGGAGAGTCCCTGTCGCCGGCGACGCTGCCGTCGTACGCGGTGAGCTTGATAGGGAGCCCACCGTCGAAGAGTTCGTTGATGGTCTCTGCAATGTGATTCACAGTCTCTTCACCGCCTTGCTGTACAGATCGGTCAACCGGTTGCCGGGGTCATACCTCGCCTTCACGGCAGCGAGGTTGTCCCCGTCATAGAGAGCGTCGAAGACATCCTTGTCGTAGAACGCCTCGGAGTAGAGCGATTTATGCCCGCCGAGCTCGTGCACCTTCGTCTCGATCGCACGGTTCTTGGGAGCGTTGACGGCGCCGGGGCCGACGTGGACCGTGCCCCAGAAACCGACGTTGACGTACGTCCGGCCCGCCTCGAGGGGGTAGGTCGGCCATTTCCCTCCTGTGTTCGTCCCTCGGGAGACCAGCGGGCACAGCCACACCGGCCGCATCCCGATCTCGGCGTCGAACCACTCCAGGAACGCCGGAAGGTTCTCGACCGGGACCTCGATGTCCTGGATCACCCGTTCCCTCAGGAGCCGTCCGGCACGCGCGTCGAGCTTGTCGGCGATGCCGAACCTCCGGTCCAGGCCGACCAGCTTCATGTAGACGTCCGAGCGCCGCAGCCGGCGCGGCCAGACCCTGCGGAGGTACTTGTTCTGCGCCCCGAAGGCACCCGAGCACCAGAACCAGTCGGTGTCCCAGCGCCACAGGTAGTCGTAGGTCGTCAGGAGGTCCACTCCGCCGTTTTCTTGGGAGAGCTGCTGGATCGAGCGGTAGTAGATCTGCTGGCCGCCGTAGTCGCTGGGCGCCTGTGTGGCCTGCTCGGTCCAGGTCGCCAGGGTCAGGTAGTACTCCCCCGGCTCGAAGGCGACCCCGTCGAGCCCGTCGACCCGCTCCCCCTCGTACGTCCTGGTCTCGGTGATCTGCGCGATCGTCTTCGTGAGCAGACCGAGGTCGTCGAAGCGTACGTGCCGCAGCGCGACGTAGCCTGGCACCTTCTCCAGCTTGATCTTGAGCCGGGTGGCGTAGCCGAGGGAGCCGTAGGAGTTCGGGAAGGTGTCGAACAGCTCCTCCCCCGGTCGGGTCGTGACGATCTCGCCCGACCCGGTCAGGATGTCCATCTCGAGCACCGACTCGTGCGGCATCCCGTTGCGGAACGAGGTGGCCTCGATGCCCATCCCGGTCACCGCGCCGCCGAGCGTGATCGTGCGCAGCTGCGGGACGACGTAGGGGATCATCCCGTACGCCAAGGTGGCATCGACGAGGTCCTCGTAGGTGCACATCCCCTGGACGTCGGCGGTGCCCGCTCCGGCGTCGACCTCGATCACACCAGCCAGTCCGGAGACGTCGAGACCGGGGGCATCGGTCGCCGCCCGGGCCCGGAAGAGGTTGGTGGTGCGTTTGGCGAGCCTGACGGGAGCGCCGTCAGGAATCCTTCGGTAGGAGGCCGTCAGCCGCTCGACGGCCTCGGTGTGTCGTTGCCAACCAGTCTCACCCGTCACTCCACGCACTTTACTCGCGCGCTGCGATCTCGGGTTTCGATTTTCACGTTCGTTCGCTTACAGTCACAAGCGCCGACTGCTCCCGTCGAGCTCCCCCATCTCGTGCACCCTGGAGGGTCCCCATGTCCAGTGCTGCCCATCGTGACGCTGTCTCGACGCTCGCCGAGAAGGCGACCCCCTACTTCACCGAGAACCAGGTCAAGTGGCGCAACAAGTCCGTCTCGCAGGCCCGGCTCGCGCTGGCGATCGACCAGATCGTCGTGCACATGCGTGAGAAGGGCGTCGACATGGCCACCATGAACGGCCTCACCGCCTACCGTGACGAGGACGGGATCCACGTCACCATCGAGCTCGGCACCCTTCCCCTCCTCGCCGAGTCCGGCGGGACCGGCGGGCACCGAGCCGCTCGCTGAGCGGCTCGCAGGGGCTCAGCGGAGGTTGCCGCGCGGGTCGCCGACGAGGACCGGGACGTCCTCGCCCGCGAACTCCTTGACGATCGAGAGGTCGTTCGCCGAGACGTCCTCGGCCTCGCCGAGCACGACCACGGCCTCGAGGCCCTTGGCGCCCGACGCCACCGCCATCGCCACGCAGACGCCGATCGCGGAGACCTGGAGCGAGGGCAGGTCCACGGTGGCAGCGGCGTAGGTGCGACCGTCGAGGTCGCGTACGGCTGCTCCTTCGGCCGCACCGGTGCGGGCGCGCGTCGCGCGGGCCAGGGTCACCAGCTTGCGGTCCTCCACGGAGGGCTCACTCTGCTCGGGCATGGGCCTCTTTCTTCCTGTCCGACTTCTCGCTGTGCTCGTCCTCGTCGTCGGCCTCGGTCTCGGCCGGGACGACGGCGCTGATGCGTACGGTACCGATCTTGTTCCGCCGGCCGGCAGCCTCCTCGGCCACGAAGCAGAGCCCGTGGGCCTCGACCTCGGACCCGGGGATCGGCACGAGGCCCAGATGCTTGGCCATCAGACCGCGTACGGAGTCGACGTCGTCCTCCTCGACGGGGACGCCGATGAGCTCCTCGAGGTCGCTGACCAGGAAGCGGGAGGGCACCCGCCAGGAGCCGTCGCCGAGGTGGAGCGGCTCGCGGTCCTCGAGGTCGTACTCGTCGGTGATCTCGCCGACGATCTCCTCGAGGATGTCCTCGATGGTGATCAGGCCGGCGGTGCCGCCGTACTCGTCGACGACGACCGCGATGTGCTGGCGGTGCTGCTGCATCTCGGCCAGCAGCTCGTCGACCGGCTTGGAGTCGGGCACCCAGGTCGGCTTGCGCATCAGCGACTCGACCCGCTGGGTGGTCTCGACCTCCGGCGCCTCGAAGTCTCGCGCGACGACGTCCTTGAGGTAGACCATCCCGATGATGTCGTCGAGGCTGTCGTCGATCACCGGCATCCGGGAGTAGCCCGAGCGCAGGAACAGCGAGAGCGCCTGTCGCAGGGTCTTGCGGCGCTCCAGGAAGACGATGTCGCCGCGGGGCACCATCACCTCACGGGCACGGGTCTCGCCGAGCTCGAAGACCGAGTGGATCATCCGGCGCTCGTCGGCCTCGATCAGGTCGGAGGCCTCGGCGATGTCGACCAGCTCGCGCAGCTCGGTCTCCGTCGAGAACGGGCCCTTGCGGAAGCCCTTGCCGGGGGTGAGCGCGTTACCGAGCATGATCAGCAGGCTCGGGATGGGGCCGAGGATGGCGGTGATCGCCCCGATCGGGCCGGCGACCGCGAGGGCGATGCCCTCGTGGTGCTGACGCCCCAGCGTGCGGGGACCGACGCCGATGACCACGAAGGAGACCACGGTCATCGTCGCGGTCGTGGTGAGCACCGTCGGCCACCAGCGGCCCTGGTAGAGGTCGTAGGCCCACAGCGCGGCCAGCACCGTGGCCCCGATCTCGCACAGCAGCCGCAGCAGCAGCACCGTGTTGAGGTAGCGGGCGGGGTCACCGACCACCGCCACCAGGCGCTTGGCGCCGGCACGTCCTTCGGAGACGAGCTCCGCGGCCCGGGCGCGGGAGAAGGCGCTGAGCGCGGCGTCGGCGGCCGAGAAGAGGCCGGCGATGAGGACCAGAACTGCGGCTGCGATCAGCAGCCTCGCATCGTCCATGGGTGTTGGTCGAGCTCCTACTCGGGTGCGTTGGCCGACGAGCCCCAGGCCGTGAGCAGCTTGGCCTGCAGCCCGAACATCTCGGCGTGCTCTTCGGGGTCCACGTGGTCATAGCCGAGCAGGTGGAGGATGCCGTGGGTGGTCAGCAGCTCGATCTCCGCCACCGTGCCGTGGCCGGCTGCCTCTCCCTGCTTGGCCGCGATCGTCGGGGCGATGATGATATCGCCCAGGTCGCCCTCCTCCGGCTCCTCGTCAAGGCGGCCGGGGAGGAGCTCGTCACCGGGGAAGGACAGCACGTCCGTGGGGCCTTCGGTGTCGAAGTAGCGCTCGTTGAGCTCGGTGATCGTGGCCTCGTCGCCGAACTTGATCCGCAGGTCGGCCTGCGGGTGCACGCGCAGCTGCTCGAGCAGGAAGCGAGCGAGCTTGGCGACGTGCTCGACGTCGATCTCCTGCTCGGACTCGTTGATGATCTCGGTGCTCATGTGGTCGCTCGCTTGCGCTCGCTCATCGCGTCTCTCCGGAAGCCCGCTCGCGCTGGGCCTGGCTCTGCACGTCGTGCTCCTCGTAGGCGGCGACGATCTTGGCGACCAGCCGGTGGCGTACGACGTCGTGGCTGGTCAGGTTGTTGAAGCTGATGTCCTTGACGTCGTCGAGGATGCCCTCGACGACCCGCAGCCCCGACCGTTGGCCCGAGGGGAGGTCGGTCTGGGTGACGTCACCGGTCACCACGATCTTGGAGCCGAAGCCGAGGCGGGTCAGGAACATCTTCATCTGCTCGGGCGTGGTGTTCTGCGCCTCGTCGAGGATGATGAAGGAGTCGTTGAGGCTTCGTCCGCGGAGGAACGCGAGCGGGGCCACCTCGATGGTCCCCGACGCCATCAGCTTGGGGATCATCTCCGGGTCCATCATGTCGTGCAGCGCGTCGTAGAGCGGGCGCAGGTAGGGGTCGATCTTCTCGGTCAGGGTGCCGGGCAGGAAGCCGAGCTTCTCACCGGCCTCGACCGCCGGACGGCTCAGGATGATCCGGTTGACCTGCTTGGTCTGCAGCGCCTGGACCGCCTTGGCGACCGCCAGGTAGGTCTTTCCGGTGCCCGCCGGGCCGATGCCGAAGGTGATCGTGTGCTTGTCGATCGCGTCGACGTAGCGCTTCTGGTTGAGCGTCTTGGGGCGGATGCTCCGGCCCCGGTTGGAGAGGATGTTGAGGCTCAGCACGTCGGCCGGCTTCTCGGTCGTGTCGGCCTGGAGCATGCCGATCACCCGCTCGACGGTCTCGCCGCTCACGCCCTGACCGGTGCGGATGATCTGGACCAGCTCCTCCAGGACCCGCTCGATCATCGCGATCTCGCTGGGGGCGCCGTGGAGGGTGATCCGGTTGCCGCGCACGTGCACGTCGGCGTCGAAGTGGGCCTCGATGATCGCGAGGTGCTCATCGGCGGGGCCGAGGACGGTCACCATGTCGACGCTGTTCGGAACGACCACGGTGTGCTTGGTCGAAGCGGAGCCCGAGACAACCTGGGCGGTCGTAGGTGTGTCGGTAGGAAGCGGGCTTGGGTGTCGATCGGTCATGGATGCCCGGAGCGGGCCCTTTCTCGTCATGAGGCTGATACGTCCATGGTACGCGGGCGCTCCGCCCCGCTCCTACTGGATAGTTCGGGGTCAGCTGCCGAGCAGCGATTCGACCCGGGAGGTCTCCTCGGCGAGCTCGTCGCGCTCGTCCGGGGTGAGGTCGCGGAGCAGCTTGACGATCTCGACCTTGCCGTCGACGGGCTTCCAGAGGCCGACGAGGTGTCCGCCCGCGATCATGACCGCGCCGCCGCCCCCGATGCCCCACTCCTTCCGGGTGCCCTTGGCGGTGATCCGCTCCCGGTTGGCGTGCGAGAGCCAGACGTTGTCGAACCTCCCCAGCAACCGCACCGGAGCGTGCTCCTCGCCGGTGGCGAGCGGAGCGTCCGGGACGTCGTAGAGGGTCTTGCCCGCCTCGTCGCGATAGGTCACCAGGCCCTCGATCCGCTTGACCACCGGGCCCAGCCGGGTCAGCGACGACCACGTGGTGATGTCGGCGGCGCTCGCCGGTCCGAAGGCGAGCAGGTAGCGGCGTACGATCTGCGGGGCCAGCGTCTCGACGACATCGTCCACGGCCACCGGGGGCACGCCCGTCCAGCGCGGGAGCAGGTCGTAGACGAGCCCGCCCGAGCCCTTCCACAGGCCGCGCGGCGGCAGCTGGACCAGCGGCAGCTCGTTGCGAGCGCGCAGGCCGAGCGCCTTGGCCGGCACGCCGGGGAAGTGCTCGACCAGACCGGCCTCGAGAGCCGCATTGGGCAGCGCCCCGAGAGCGAGTACGTCCTCGGCGGCCTCCACGAAGCCCTCCAGCTGCGCGGCCGGGCGGACGATCTCGACCCGCTGGGTGTAGAAGTCGTGCACCGGCTGGGTCCAGGCCCTGATCAGCGCGGCATCGGCCGCGGTGTGCATGTGGATGGTCGAGCGCAGCGAGGAGAGCCGGACCAGCGCGCTCGACTCGAGCTGCGCGCTGAGCGCGTAGGGGTCGAACGACTCCAGCCGGGCGGCCAGCGCGAAGAACGGCGGCAGCGACTCCTGCGCCTGCAGGCCAACAAGATGCTCGATCATCTCGTCCGGGGCGAGCGAGGCCCGCGACAGCAGGTGCTGGCGGAGCAGGAGGGTCCGGTTGAGCTGCCGTTCGGTGAGGATCACGGTAGCGATGATGTCCTACTCGACGGTGATCCGGGCGCCGACCTCCTCAGAAGGCTTCCCTTCGCCGTCGGAGGTGTCGTCGGTGCGAGCGATGAAGAGGTAGGTCCCGGGCTCGAGCCCGGAGACGTCGACCGTCGTCGTCCACGGGTAGAGCTTGTCCACCCAGCCCTCGGCCGTCGCATGACCTTCGAGCACCGTCTCACCGGAGCCGTCGCGGACCTCCCACGGCACGTTCGCCTCGGGAGAGTTGGCCTTGCCCGAGGCCTCGAAGCTGCCTTCGACGGTTGCTCCCTCCGCCGGCGCCGCCAGCGTGATCAGGCCGGAGGTGCGTGGCAGCGTCGACGGCTCCTGGGACGGCTGGGCCGACACCTCCGGGTCTTCGGCGACAGCATCGTCGCCTCCACACCCGCCGGCCGCCAGGGCCAGCGCGCCGGCGAACACGGTGGCTGCGACACGGCGCGCCAAGAACGTACCTGTGCTCCTCATGCCCCCATCGTCACCCTCCGCTCGCCAACCGCGAACCCACCACGCCGAGCAGTCACTTTCTGGTCGGTTCTAACGCCGAGGCGTCGAAAATCGGCGTCGAGAGGTCAAAACTCGAGCCCGAGATGTCAACCCTGGCGGCGAGGCCGGCGCGTTAGAACTGACGTCTCGGCGTCAGACTTCGACGTCTCGGCGTCAGATTTTGACGTCTCGGCGATCAGTCCCAGCGGCGGGTGCGGGCCAGCAGGGCGGCGCTCGCCGCGACGCCTGCCGTCGAGGTGCGCAGGACCTCGCCGCCGAGACGGATGGTGGTGGCGCCGGCCTTCTCGAACAGGGCGATCTCGTCCTCCGTGAGGCCGCCCTCGGGGCCGACCACGACGAGGATGGTGCCCTCGTCGATGACGGGGACGGCACCGAGCGGGAGGGTGCCCTCCTCGTGGAGCACGACGGCCACGTCGGCCGCCTCGATCTTGGCCACCACGGCCTCGGTGGTGGCCATCGGCTCGACCTCGGGGTGCCACAGCCGGCGCGACTGCTTGGCGGCCTCGCGGGCGGTGGCCCGCCAGCGGGCCAGGGACTTGACCGCGCGCTCGCCCTTCCAGACGGCGACCGAGCGGGCCGCTGCCCACGGGACGATGCGGGCGGCGCCGATCTCGGTGAGCATCTCGACGGCGAGCTCGCCGCGGTCTCCCTTGGGCAGTGCCTGGACGACCGTCAGCGCGGGCTCGGGCGGCGCGTCACCGACGATCACCTCGTCGACGCGTACGGTCATCGACTTCTTGGTGGTCGCCGAGATCGTGCCGGTCACGCCCTCGCCGGCGCCGTCGGTGAGCACGACCGCCTCGCCGACGCGGAGGCGGCGTACGACGACCGCGTGGTGGCCCTCGTCACCGCTCACCTCGATGTCGTCGCCGACACGGGTGCCGGCGAGCGACTCGACGAGGTGGACAGGGAGAGTCATCGTGGATCAGTGCCCGTTGAGGGTGTCCTTGAACCAGGAGAAGACGCCGCCCTTGTGGGCCGCTTTGAGCTGGCCCTGGACGGACTCCTCACCGCGCATCTCGGCGAGCTGGCGCAGCAGCGCCTCCTGCTCGAGGTCGAGCTTGGTGGGCGTCTCCACGTTGATGGTCACGATCAGGTCGCCGCGACCGCCCCGCAGACCGGGCACCCCGCGGCCACGCAGGACGTGGTCGGTGCCGGACTGGGTGCCGGGCTTGAGGTCGATCTGGATCGAGGCGTCCTCGGGGTCGATCTGGTCGGCACCCTCGCCGACGAGGTCGGCCTCCAGCGTCGGCAGGTTGAGCGTGGTGCCGAGCGCGGCCGCGGTCATCGGCACCTTCGCGGTGCAGTGCAGGTCGTTGCCCCGACGGGTGAAGGTGGCGTGCTTGGCGACGTGGATCTCGACGTAGAGGTCGCCGGCGGGGCCGCCACCGGGGCCGACCTCACCCTGCTCGGCGAGCTGCACCCGGGTGCCGTCGTCGACGCCCGGCGGGATCTTGACGGTCAGGGTGCGGTGGGAACGCACCCGGCCCTCGCCGCTGCAGTCGCGGCACGGGTCGGGGATGACGGTGCCGAAGCCGTTGCAGGCCGAGCACGGGCGCAGCGTACGGATCTCGCCCAGGAAGGAGCGCTGCACGACCGCGACCTCACCCTGGCCGTGGCAGGTCTCGCACGGGATCGGGTGGGAGCCCTCCGCAGCCCCCTCGCCACCACAGGTGTCACAGACGACCGCGGTGTCGACCTTGAGGTCGCGGGTGACGCCGAAGGCGGCCTCGGCCAGGTCGATGTCGAGCCGGATGAGGGCGTCCTGCCCGCGGCGTACGCGGGGGCGGGGGCCACGGCCCGCGCCACCGGCGCCCGCACCGGCGCCACCGAAGAAGGCGTCCATGATGTCGGTGAACGAGAAGCCCGCGCCCTGCGCGCCGAAACCGCCCCCGAACGGGTCCCCACCGCGGTCGTACGCAGCCCGCTTCTGGGGGTCGCTCAGCACCTCGTAGGCGTGGGAGATCTCCTTGAACTTCTCCTGCGACTCGGCGTCGGGGTTGACGTCAGGGTGATACTGGCGCGCCAGCTTCCGGTACGCCTTCTTGATCGTTGCGTCGTCGGCGTCCTTGTCGACACCGAGGAGCTCATAGGGGTCCAACGTCGGTCTTCCTGCCATCGAAGTTCGCTGATCTTCCTTGAATCGAGTCTGCTGCTCAAGCCTCGTCGAGGATCCGGGAGAGGTAGCGCGCCACCGCGCGCACCGCCGCCATGGATCCGGGGTAGTCCATCCGGGTCGGGCCGACCACGCCGAGCGTGGCCAGCGCCTCGTCGCCAGGTCCGTAGCCGGTCGCGACCACGCTGGTCTGCGACAGCTCCTGGTAAGGGCCCTCGGCACCGATCCGCACCGTGACCAGTCCGCCCGCGGTCGCCTCGCCCATCAGCTTGAGCAGGACGACGTGCTCCTCGAGGGCCTCCAGGAGCGGGCGTACGGCGGTGTCGAAGCTGTCGCCGAAGCGGGCCAGGTTGCTGGTGCCGCCGATCGAGATCCGCTCGTCGGAGCGGTGGTCGCTCATCGCCTCGATCAGCGCCTCGGCGACGCTGGTCGTGAGGTCGTCGCTCGGCGCGTCCTCCTCGGGCTGGGCGATCGCGCGCAGCGCCTGGCAGGCCTCGCCGATGATGACGCCGTCCACGGCGGCGTTGACCTGCGTACGCAGCCCCGCGAGGGTCTCCTCGGAGACCTCCTCGGCCACCTCGAGCAGCCGCTGCTCGACACGGCCGGTGCTGAGGATGAGCACGAGCAGGAGCCTGGTCGGAGCCAGCGAGACCAGCTCCACGTGGCGGACGGTCGAGCGGCTCAGGGTCGGATACTGCACCACCGCGACCTGGCGGGTCAGCTGGGAGAGCAGCCGGGTCGAGCGGCTGACCACGTCGTCGAGGTCGACCGCGCCGTCGAGGAAGCCGGCGATCGCCCGCTTCTCGGCCGCGGTCATCGGCTTGACCGTGGTCAGCCGGTCGACGAAGAGCCGGTAGCCCTTGTCGGTGGGCACCCGGCCGGCGCTGGTGTGGGGGGCGGTGATGTAGCCCTCCTCCTCCAGCGCGGCCATGTCGTTGCGTACCGTCGCCGGCGAGACACCCAGGCCGTGACGCTCCACGAGCGCCTTGGAGCCGACCGGCTCCTCGGTCTTCACGTAGTCCTCGACGATCGCTCGAAGGACGGAGAGTCTGCGTTCGTTCTGCATCTGCCCTCCTGTCGTCCTGGCTGCCTGGCACTCATTCCGTGCGAGTGCCAATCCTACCGGTTCGCAGCACAGGAACCAGTTTCCGGTGGCCGCTTCGCTCTGTGGAACGGATTACTTCTCTCGCCATCGAGATAGCCTTAGGTTAGGCTGACCTTAGAGTCATTGTTCCTCTGCTTCCGCCCCACTGGAGGGTCCCATGATCGCCGACGATCTGCTGGTCCGCATCACGGCCCACGCCAACGACGAGCACCAGGCCGACCTGTGCCGCTCGCTCTCCGCCCGGCTCGGGCTGCGGCCGCGTCACATCGTGGGCGTACGCCTCTCCCACCTCACCGCGGAGAGCGTCGAGGTCTCCTGGATCACCCTCGACGGCGGCCACCACGTGACCTTCCGGTTCCCGGAGACGGCGGCCACGCCGGACGATGTTCTCGAGCAGCTCGGGCGCGTGCTCACCGGTTCTCGCTGCTGACGCTAGTAGCGTTCTCCGGATGAGCGATCGCTATGGCTCCGACGTCCTGGCCGGTGATTGGAAGAAGCCCAAGCACGGGCGTGCCGTCGAGACTCCTGCCGAGCTGGGCGCGGTGGTGGAGGAGGTCGAGACCGACTTCGTCGGTGAGATCGTGCGGATCGACCGCGACCTGCACACGCTGACCCTCGAGGACCGGCACGGCAAGCGGCGTACGTTCCCGCTCGGGCCGGGCTTCTGGCTGGAGGGCAAGCCGGTCATCCTCACTCCCCCGGTGACCCGGGTTGCGCCCGCGGCGCCGACCCGGACCGCGTCGGGGTCCGTGGCCGTCACCGACGTCAAGGCGCGGGTCGCGCGCGAGTCGCGGATCTTCGTCGAGGGGCGTCACGACGCCGAGCTGGTCGAGAAGATCTGGGGCGACGACCTGCGGATCGAGGGTGTCGTCGTCGAGTACCTGGGCGGGGTCGACGACCTCGCCGACCACCTGGTCTCGTTCCGTCCCAGCCGCGAGCGGCGGGTCGGGGTGCTCGTCGACCACCTGGTCAAGGGCTCGAAGGAGGCCCGGATCGCGGAGTCGATCCGGCGCTCCGCGGTCGGCCAGCACGTGCTCATCGTGGGCCACCCGTTCATCGACGTGTGGCAGGCGGTCAAGCCGGCCCGGCTCGGGCTCGAGGCGTGGCCGAACGTGCCGCGCTCGATCGAGTGGAAGAAGGGCATCTGCCAGCATCTGGGCTGGCCGCACCGCGATCAGGCGGACATCGCCCGGGCGTGGAAGACGATCCTGGGGCGGGTGAACTCGTTCGGCGATCTCGAACCCGCCCTGCTCGGGCGGGTCGAGGAGCTGATCGACTTCGTCACCGAGCCGGTCTGAGGTCTTCGGTCAGCTTGGGTCAGTAGGACGACTTCTTCGGCATGATGATCCACAGCACGATGTAGACGATGAACTGCGGTCCGGGAAGCAGGCAGGAGATGAGGAAGGCCAGCCGGATCAGGTTCGAGTTGATGCCGAAACGCTGACCGAGGCCGCCGCACACGCCGGCGATCCATTTGTCGTTGGTGGGACGGGAAAGAGTTGTGGTTGCCATGACTCCACTCTCCCCTGTCGGACGCTCTTTACCAATCAGGATCACCCCTGATCCTGCGGTCAGGACCAAGGTCCCGGACTCAGGGCTGCTCAGGGCTCATCAGGGGAGCAGGTCTCGGACCACCGCGTCGGCGAGGAGCCTGCCGGTGTCGGTGAGGAGGATCGTGTCGCCCTCGACGGTGACCAGGCCGCGGCGTACCTGCTCCGGAAGAGCTTCCCGGCCCTCGTCGTCCAGGGCGTCTGCCGGGAGGCCGTCGGCGAGCCTCAGCTCGAGGAGCACACGCTCGACCCGGCGGTCCTCCTCGGCGAGGATCTCGCGGGCGTGGGCGGGGCTCTGGTTGCTGCCGATGCGGTCCGCGTACGCCTTGGGGTGCTTCACGTTCCACCACCGGGTGCCGCCGACGTGGCTGTGGGCGCCGGGACCGACGCCCCACCAGTCGCCGCCCTGCCAGTAGAGCATGTTGTGACGGCAGCGCTGGGACTCGTCGGTGGCCCAGTTGGAGACCTCGTACCAGCTCAGACCGTGCTTTCGGAACGTGGCGTCGGCCAGCTCGTACTTGTCGGCGAGGTCGTCCTCGTCGGGCATCTCGATCTCGCCTCTCCTGACCCGTCGGGCCAGGGCGGTGCCGTCCTCGACGATGAGGGAGTAGGCCGAGACGTGGTCGGGGTTGCTGGCCAGGGCGGTGTCGAGGCTGGTGCGCCAGTCGTCGACCGACTCGCCCGGGGTGCCGTAGATGAGGTCGAGGGAGACCTGCTCGAAGCCGGCTTTCCGTGCCCACTCGACGACCAGCGGGACCCGCTCGGGGTCATGGGTGCGGTCGAGGGTCTTCAGTACGTGGGGGACGGCCGACTGCATGCCGAAGCTGAGGCGCGTGAAGCCGCCCTCGCGCAGGGTGCGCAGGTAGTCCAGGTCGACCGAGTCGGGGTTGGCCTCGGTCGTCACCTCGACGTCGTCGGCGAGGCCGAACTCGTCCTTGATACTTGTCAGGATGCCGGTCAGGTCCTGGGCCGGGAGGAGGGTCGGGGTGCCGCCGCCGAAGAAGACGGTGTCCACCGCCTTGTCACGCTCACCGAGCACGCGGCGGGCCAGCCGGACCTCCTCGATGGCCTGGTCGGCGTACGTCTGCCGGCTCACGCCGGGGCCCAGCTCGACCGCGGTGTAGGTGTTGAAGTCGCAGTAGCCGCATCTGACCGTGCAGAACGGGACGTGGACGTAGAAGCCCAGTCCCTTCTCGCCCAGCGTGCTCAGCGATTCGGCCGGGAGCGACCCGTCGGTGGGGGCGGGGTCGCCGGGAGGCAGAGCGGAAGGCACGTCTCCATTATCGATCCACCTGTCGAAAAGGGTTAACCGCGCCTGATGGGGTGGTGGGAAAATCCTGGGGTGCCCGCCTCGCAGCCAGATCTTCTTCTCGACGATGTTCTCGACAACCCGGTCTGGCACTCGCTGACCGGTGCGCACGCCTCGCTCTCCGAGGGCTCGGGGCTCGCTCGTCGCTACCGGCCCGACGTCTCGCCCTTCGCCGCCGTCTCCGACCCGGGTTCGGCTCAGGCATGGCGCGATCTGGCCGCGGTGGTCGGGCCCGGTGGCACCGCGCTGATCACCGGAGCCGCGGGTGTCTGCGGCGAGGGCTGGGAGATGGTCGGAGGTGGCGAAGGAGTCCAGCTCGTCGAGACTGCTCGGGTCGCGGCCGTGGCTGATCCCGAGGCGGTCGTGCTCGGAGCCACCGACGTCCCCGAGATGCTCGATCTCGTCGCCCGCACCGAGCCGGGACCGTTCGAGAAGTCGACCCACACGATGGGTACCTATCTGGGGCTGCGTCACGAAGGCCGCCTCGTCGCGATGGCCGGCCAGCGGATGCACCCTGGTGGATGGATCGAGATCAGCGCCGTCTGTACCGCTCCCGAGGCCCGCGGCCGCGGCCTCGCCGGCCGCCTCGTCCGCGCGGTCACCGCCGACATCCACGCCCGCGGCTCTCGCGCCCTGATGCACGCCTCGGCCACCAACACCGGCGCCATCTCGGTCTACCTCGGTCTCGGCTTCGAGCAGCGGCGGCGTACCACCTTCGAGCTCTTCCGCGCGCCCCTCTGACCCCCTGCCGAGGCGTCACGTACGCCGGCCGAGAGGTCGCGTACGTCGGGCGAGACGTCGCGTACGTCGGGCGAAGCGTCACCTACGGCAGGCCGAGACGTCACCTACGGCAGGCGAAGCGTCACGTACGTCGGCCGAGAGGTCACCAACTGACGCCTCGAGCGACGGGAGCGACGCCTCGACCAACCGCAGTGACGCCTCGACCGACGTAGCCGACTTCTCGGCGCGTCAGTGGAAGTCGCGGGAGCGGTGGCGGGAGGCGATGGCACGGGCTGCCTCGGGGTGGAGCTCCTCGAGCGGGGCGAGGCGGTCGGCGACCAGGTTGGTGACTCCGTCGTTGCGCTCGAGGATGCCGCGGATGAGCATGACGGAGGTGGAGACGGCGATCTTGCGGTGCTTCCTCCACAGGCCGGCGGAGCAGACGACGTTGAGCATGCCGGTCTCGTCCTCGAGGTTGATGAAGGTGACACCACCCGCTGTCCCGGGGCGCTGACGGTGGGTGACCAGGCCGGCGACGGTGATGCGCCGGCCGGGTTCTGCGGTGGGGAGATCACTGATCTTCGGGAGTCCCGCCGCGGCCAGGCCGGCCCGGAGATGGGCGAAGGGGTGGCTGCCGGGGGTCACGCCGGTCGCCCACAGGTCGGCGAGGGTCTCCTCGACCGGGTCGAGGCCGGGCAGCGCGGGGGTCTCGGCGGTGAACCGTACCCCTTCGAGCTGGTCCTCGGTCTCCGTCCAGCCCGCCTGCCACAGCGCCTCGCGACGGCTCGATGTGAACACCTCCAAACATCCCGCGGTGGCCAGTGCCTCGAGCTGGGCCCGTTCCAGGCCGGCGCGACGGGAGAGGTCGAGGGAGTCCTTGAACGGTGACTCCTCGCGGGCCTTCACGATCCGCTCGGCCACGTCCTTGCCGATGCCGCGTACGGAGTCCAGGCCCAGGCGTACCGCGAAGTTGGCGTCACGCCGGTGCTCCGGGGTCGGGTCGGGGGTGCCGGGCACCCACGGGGTCTTCTCCCCGTCCAGCCGGCAGTCCTCCTTCCCGGTCGGCGTCATCTCGTCGGCGATCGGCTCCAGGTCTGCGGCGGCCTGGCTGCGGAGGAGGTCGGGGCGGCGTACCTCCACCCCGTGACGACGGGCGTCCTGGGTCAGCGACTGCGGTGAGTAGAAGCCCATCGGCTGGGCTCGGAGCAGGCCGGCCAGGAACGCGGCCGGGTAGTGGAGCTTGAACCACGACGAGGCGTAGACGAGCTTGGCGAAGCTCAGCGCATGGGACTCGGCGAAGCCGAAGTTCGCGAAGGAGAGGATCTGGGTGTAGACCGCCTCCGCGGTCTGCTCGGTCATGCCCTTGGCGCGCATGCCCTGGTAGAGCTGCTCCTTGAGCGAGTCGATGCGCTCGAGCCCACGTTTCGAGCCCATCGCCCGGCGCAGCAGGTCGGCGTCGTCGTGGTCGAAGTCGCCCAGGACCCGGCCCATCTCCATGAGCTGCTCCTGGAACAGCGGCACCCCGAGGGTGCGCTCCAGCACCGGCTCCAGCAGCGGATGTGCGTAGCCGACCTCCTCCCGCCCGGTCGCCCGGCGTACGTAGGGATGGACCGCTCCGCCCTGCACCGGGCCCGGCCGGATGAGCGCGATCTCGATGGCCAGGTCGTAGAAGCACCGCGGCTGCAGCCGCGGCAGGGTGCCGATCTGCGCGCGTGACTCGACCTGGAAGACCCCGATCGAATCGGCCCGGCAGAGCATGTCGTAGACCGCCGGCTCCTCCTTGGGGATGGTCGCCAGGGTCCAGCCCTCACCCAGATGCTCGAGCGCCAGATGCATCATGTGGTCGAGCGCCGCCAGCATCCCGAGCCCGAGCAGGTCGAACTTCACCAGGCCCATGTATTCGGCGGCGTCCTTGTCCCACTGGATCACGGTGCGCTTCTCCATCCGCGCCCGCTCGATCGGGACCACCTCCCCGATCGGCTCCTCGGTCAGCACCATCCCGCCGGAGTGGATGCCGAGATGGCGCGGAGCCCCGTGGATCTCCTCGGCCAGGGCGAGGACCGGAGCGGGGATGCCGACGTCGTCGGGTGCCTCGACGCGGGAGTAGCCGAGGTGCTTGGACCAGGCGTCCTGCTGCCCCGGCGAGTGGCCCAGCGCCTTGGCCGCGTCCCGGACCGCCATCTTCGGCCGGTAGCCGACGATGTTCGCGACCTGCGCGGCGTTGCGCCGGCCGTAGGTGTCATAGACCCACTGGATCACCTGCTCCCGCTTGTCGGAGTCGAAGTCGACGTCGATGTCGGGCTCCTCCTCCCGGTGCTCGGAGATGAACCGCTCGAACGGGAGCTCGTAGAAGACCGGGTCGATCGCGGTGATCCCGAGCGCGTAGCAGACGGCGGACGCGGCCGCCGACCCTCGGCCCTGACAGAGGATCTTCTGGCTCCGCGCGAACTCGACGATGTCGTGCACGATCACGAAGTAGCCCGGGAAGTCCTTGCGTTCGATGACATCGAGCTCATGCTCCACGCGTTCCCGGGCCTTCTCGACGAACTCCGGGTCGGAGGCGTACGGCTCCGCATAGCGCTCCGCGAAGCCCTCCTCGGTCAGATGGCGCAGCCGGCTCGCGGCGGTCTCACCCTCGGGGATCCCGCGCTTGGGCAGCTTGGGGGTGGCCTTGCGCAGGTCGAAGGCGCACTCCTCGGCGATCTCGACGCTGCGTGCCACCGCGCCCGGGTAGCGCCGGAAGAGCTGGTGCATCTCCTCCCCCGACCTGACGTACGCCACCGGGCCCGCCGGGAGCCAGCCGGCGATGTCGTTCAGGGTGCGGCGCGCACGGACCGCCGCGAGCGCGTCGGCCACCCGGTGCCGGTCGGGAGTGGCGTAGTGGACGTTGTTGGTGGCGACCGTGGGCAGGCCGGCCTCACGGGCGATGCCGGCGAGCAGGTCGTTGTCGTAGGAGTCGGTCGGATGACCGCGGTCGGTCACCTCGACGACGACGTTGTCGTGGCCGAACCGGTCGGTGAGCTCGCGCAGCGCCCGGGCGGCGGCGATCGGGCCGGTGTCGGTGAGGGCTTGGCGTACGGCGCCCTTGCGGCACCCGGTCAGGATCAGCCAGTTGCCGCTGCGAGCCCGGTCGGCGAGCTCGTCGAGGTCGTAGGTCGGCCGGCCCTTCTCGTCGCCGCGCAGCTGCGCCTCGGTGATCGCGCCGGCCAGCTGCCGGTAGCCCTCGACACCCCGGCCGAGCACCAGCAGGTGGCTGCCCTCGGGGTCGGCGACCCCGTTCTGCGGCTTGGTCAGCCCCAGGGACAGCTCGGCGCCGTAGATGGTCCGCAGCTGCTGCTCCCCGCTGGTCGGGACCAGCTTCTGCGCCGCCTCCGCTAGGGCAGGCGCCCCGTAGAACCCGTCGTGGTCGGTGATCGCGATCCCGTGCAGCCCCTGCCGGATCGCCTCGGCGACCAGCGCCGACGGCGAGCTCGCTCCGTCGAGGAAGGAGAAGTCGGAGTGGGCATGGAGCTCGGCGTACGGCACCACCGGGCCCTCCGGTCCGCGCACCTCCTCCTCGGGCAGCCGCTTCTTGCGGCGCGAGATCGGCGCGTCACCGTAGGGGTCCTTCGGAGGGCGGCCGGACAGCCTCCGCTCCAGCTCCTTCCAGGGGATCTCGGGGTTGTTCCAGCCCATCGGTCACCCCGTCAGTCATAGCTGGCTTCGGTGAGCCAGTGGTCGGTGTCGAAGGTGGCCAGCCAGGCGCGGCCGTCGACCCCGACGAGCTGGAAGCGCGCGACGCGCCGCCCACCGCCGGGCTCCCACCACGCCTCGGTGACCGGCCAGGGACCTGCCCAGGAGGCGACCCGCTGCCAGGGTTGGCCGGCCGCGGGCCGGTAGCGGACGGGATCTCCGGAGACACCACCGCGCGGGAGCACCACCACCTGCCGTCCGGCCTGGTCGCAGACCTCCGCCTGCCAGGGCTCGGCGAGCACCCGGGCGGGCGCCGGCGGCGGGATGCTCCCCGGCCACGGCAGCGCGCGGTCGCGGAGGGTGCTGGTGCGGTCGCCCCAGGGGACGTACGCCTGCCGGTCGCTCGGGCTCCGGCCACCCTGCAGCACCGGGGCGACGACGGCCTCGTGGCCGAGCAGTCCCTGCACCCGGGCGATGCCCCGGTCGACGCGCTCGTTGGTGCCGCCCCAGAGCCCGTCGGCGTGGACCGCCTCGGAGACGGCGACCTCGGGGACGAACCGGACCGCGGTCACCGCGCCCCCTCGCCCACCCGAGATCGCCCCGGCGAGCTGCCAGTGCAGCCGGTCGATGAGGTCTACCGAGGAGAACCAGCGCGGGTGCGCCCAGGTGCGGCAGGAGTCGGCGACGTCCTCCATCACGACCTCGATCCGCACCTCGGTGCAGACCTCCTGCCGCGTGGCCAAGCCCTTCACGAACCCCTCCGCGGCCTGTCGGGCCGAGAAGCAGACCGCCTCGGCGGAGTCGAGCGGCGGCTCGAAGGCCACCTCGGTGGCGAGCTCGGGCGGTGGCGTACGCCCGGTCACCGGCCTCGCTCCCTCACCGTGGATCACCTGGCGGACCCAGGCGGCCTGAGCCCCGAAGCGCGCCTTGACGTCGGCGCCGGGCAGGTCGGCGAGGCCCCCGAGCGTGGTCAGGCCGAGTCGTTGCAGGAGGCTGACCGCGTTGGCGTCCTCGAGGACGTGGACCGGCAGCGCGCGCAGGAACGCGGTGGAGCCACCATCCGCCGGGACGGCGTACGTCTCCTGCAGCCCGGCGCTGCGCGCGGCCTGCTCGGCGGTGAAGAGCTCATCGGCGATGCCGATCCGTACGTCCCAGATCCCGAGCCCGACCACACACTCGGCGATCGCCGCGCCGGCCTCGGTCTCACCGCCGTAGAAGCGGGCGGGCGAGCGCAGCGCGACCAGCCCCGGGCGGAGCGGCATGACCCCGGGCCGCAGCTCCTCCAGGCGCACCAGCACCTCCTCGAAGACCCGCGCGTCACGGGCCTCGTCGGCGGCGAGCACCTGGACCTCCGGGCAGCGCGACTGGGCGTCTCGACGCCGTATCCCGCGCTTGATCCCGAACTCCCGCGCCGCCTGGTTGGAGGTCTGGACCCGGTTCTGGGCGAAGACCGCGGCGGGCAGATGTCGCGGCAGGCCGGCATCGCCCAGCGCCGCGGCGACCGGCCAGTCGGCGCACCAGACCACCAGCGTGCGGCTCTTCTGGGTGGTCATGCCGACTCCTGTTTCCGCAGGTCAGCAAGGCCAGCGACGGGTTCGAGGACGCGGCGCAGACCGCCGTCCTCGGCCGGGAACCAGAGCGCCGTACGCCGCGGCGGAGCCGTCCCGCGCACTGCCTCGACCACCATCCTTCTCGCCCGGAGATGGCCGTCGCCGTTGCCCAGACCGACCCAGCGCGGCTCGGTCGCCCGCAGGCGTACGTCTGCTCTCGGCCACTCCCCCAGCGCGACCAGCGCAGCGCCGCGGGTGCGCAGCCGGGCACCGATCTTCTCGGCGACGCTCGGGGTCACCCGACCGGTCGGCCGGACCAGCACCAGCGTGACCACGTCGACCAGCGCCGCGGTCGCCTCCAGCCAGGAGTCCTTGGGCCGTGGCACCAGGATGGTCCGCTCCAGGTCGACCCCGGCCTCGGCCGCCGCCTCGACACCGAAGTCCTCGACACCGACGACGGCCGTCCACTCCCCCGCTCCCGACGGCCCCGCCAGCAGCAGCATCGCCAGCGACAGCGAGTCGGCCGCGTACGTCCCGCCGGCCCGCAGCTGCACCACCCCACCGAGCGCCTCGTGCGTCGCCAGCTCCGCACCCATGCCAGGCTTCTGCTCCAGCCGTCGCACCTTCGACCGGAGCTGCTCGATCTGAGCCAGCTTCTGGTGTCGCTCAATCCCCGCTACCACTCCCACTCAATGAGTATCGAACATTTGTTCGAACAGAGCAAGGTCGCCGAGGCGTCACTCCCGCAGGCCGAGACGTCGCCCCCGTCGGTCGAGTGGGCAACCCGCTGCCCATTCGGCCGACCGGGGTGACGCCTCGGCCGACCGGGGTGACGCCTCGACGAGGAGGGTCAGCCGCGGAGCGCGGAGGCGAGATAGGTGAGGCGGGGGTGGTCGGAGGTGGGGAGGGCGGTGACGGTGGTGGTCTTGGCCACCGCGACCTTCCAGTAGGTCGCGCCGGCGACGACGAGGAAGTCGGCCTTGGACGAACCATCGCCGGACAAGGGCGTGGTGATCAGCTCGGGCACACCGAAGGCGCGCAGGGCCGCGATGACCGGGGAGTCCTCCTCGAGGGCCGCGCGGGCGGCGGCGACGAGGCCCTCGTGGGCATCGGGGACGGCCACGATCCGCAGGGTCTGGATGCGCGGCTCGGTCTCGGGCGAGAGCATGACCTCGATGTCGTAGCGGCCCTTCTCGGCCGGCACCACGGCCAGCGCGACACCCATCGCACGGGAGAAGTAGCCGTAGGGCGCGCCGCCCAGCGGCAGCCCGACCTTGGCCCGCGCCTGGGTGATCTGGACGCGCCGGCCGGCGTCGGGGGCGTCGAGCTCGACGTTGTCGGCGAAAAGAGCAGGCGAGGCGAAGACCTCGGCGCCCGCCGGGTCGAACGTACGCAGCCGCTCGACCGCGGCCTCCAGCGCCGAGTCGAGCCGCGGCCGCAGGCCCTTGACCACCGTCGAGAACCGGTGCGGACCGCCACCGGCGAGCTCGTCGGAGACCAGCGAGCGCAGCGCGGTCATCGCGGTCGGGTAGCCACCGGCGTAGGTGCTGTTGGACAGCGTGATCACACCCAGGCCGGTCGCGGGGTGCCAGACCATCCGCGAGCCGTAGCCGGGGTAGCCGCCGGAGTGGTGGACGATCTGCCCGAGCCGACTGTCGTGGTCGACCATCAGACCGTAGCCGTAGCCGGCCGCGACCGCCCCGATCCCGGCCTCGGCCCCCGAGAGCTCCAGCGAGGCCGACACCGAGCCGAACCGGTGCAGCTGCTGCATCTCCCGCCGCGACGCCTTCGACAGCGGATGACCGTCGACCGCGGGCGAGAAGGCGCCCAGGAACCCGCCGACCCAGCGCGCCAGGTCGGCCACCGAGGAGTGCAGGCCGCCCATCGCCGCGAACGACCCCGACGGCACCGGCGCGGCCGGCGCCCACGTCGGCGGACCCTCGAGCCGGTCACCGGCCCAGGCCGGATGCAGCGGCGGCACATGGCCCGGCACCAGATTCGGCACCGCGGACGGCGAGTAGGCCGAGGAGGTCATCCCCAGCGGCGCCAGCAGCTCGTGCTCGACGAAGTCCCGGTTGGCCCCCTCGGGAGCCGAGCCACCGACGACGTTCTCGATCGCCCGGCCGAGCAGCGCATAGCCGAGGTTGGAGTACTCGAACCCGACCCCCGGCTCCCGTCCGGTCGAGAAGCCTCCGTCGAGGAACGTCCCGAAGGCGTCGTAGGACAGCGACTCCTGCCGATCGCCCCACGGGTCGTCGGTCGGCAGCCCGGCCGACATCGAGAGCAGCAGCCGCAACGTCACCGCCGGTGAGTCGGCCGAGTAGGGCGGCTGGTCGACGAGCTCGGGCACGTACTGCGCGATCGCCTCGTCGAGGTCGACCAGCCCGCGGTCGCGCAGCAGCAGCACCGCGGCCGCCGTGAAGGACTTCGACATCGACGCGATCCGGAAGACGCTCTCGGCCGTCGGCGCCGGACCACCCTCGGTCGTCGCCCCGAACGCGCCGGAGTGGACCAGCTCGGAGCCGCGTACGACCCCGTAGGCCAGGCCCGGAGTCAGGTTCTCCTCGAAACGTTCCTGGAAGAGCGAGTCGACGAGGGAGGTGTTGAGACTCATACAGGCGTTCCTTCGCTGGCAGGTTGCTCGACGCGTTGCAGCCTAACCACCGAGGGCACCGAGAGCGCGGCAAGGCAGACCGCGGCGTAGAGCACGCCGCTGACCAGGAAGACCGGCCGCTCCCCGAACCAGCCCGCCAGCGGCCCGTAGAGCAGCTGCCCGACCGGCATCGCGAGGAACGAGCCGAGCGCGTCGTAGGAGTAGGCGCGCGAGAGCATCTCGCCCGGGACGTTCTCCTGCATCGCCAGGCTCCAGCCGAGACTGAAGATCTCGATCCCGGCGCCGGCGATGGCCATCGCCACGATGAGCGGCAGCGTCTCCGGCCACAGCGCGAGCGCGAAGAAGGGCAGCGAGAACGCCATGATCCCGAACATCCCGGCCCGCAGCGGCCGCCGGATCGTGGCCCGCATCAGCACGATCGTCATGATGAGCATCCCGGCCGCGAGTGCGGAGTTGGCCAGGCCCCAGCCCTCGACGCCGAGCGAGGTCGACTTCGCGTACGCCGGCCCCAGCACGTTGAGCCCACCCGACTGGATCGCGTTGAGGACCATGAAGGCCACCACCACGACCCACAGCCAGGTGGTGCTGCGGAAGTACGTCCAGCCCGCCCGGAGATCCTCGATGGCCGAGGTCTTCTCCTCGTCCGCCGGGCGCGGTGGGATCCGCACCGGGAGCAGGAAGAGCGCCGCGAGCAGCCAGGTCAGCGCGTCGACCGCCAGCGCCCAGCCGGCGCCGACGCCGACGACGAGAGCGGCCGCGACCGACGGGCCCAGGATCGTCAGGGTGCTGCGCGACATCGAGAGCAGCAGGTTGGCCGGCTGCAGGTCCTTCTTCGCCACCAGCTGCGGCACCATCCCCTGCATCGCCGGGAACGCCATCGCCATCGTGGTGCCGTTCATCGCCTCCAGGACGACCAGGTGCCAGATCTCGGCATGCCCGGTGATGACCAGCGCCGCCGCGGCCGCCTGGGTCGCGGCCGAGGCGATGTTGCTCAGCTGCAGCACCAGCCGCCGCGGGAACCGGTCGGCGATCACCCCTCCGACCAGCAGGAACACGACCATCGGGATGGTGTGCGCCGCGACCACATAGCCCAGCGCCGAGGCCGAGTCGGTCACCTCCAGCACCGCGAACGCGAGCGCGACGTGCGACATCGACGACCCGGCGAGGTTCACGAACCGCGAGGCGAAGAACCATCCGAAGTCGCGTTCCTTGAGGACGAAGAGGCTCTCCCGGATGCTCACCGGCGCAGTCTGTCGCTCGACCGCGTCGACGTCCAACGGGTTTTCGGATGCGGTGCGCGTGCGACTAAACCGATCATGGCGCCTGTGCGTCATTCGGGCGTGAGCCGAGAAGAGTTCGCCGACTTCTACGTCGGTGCCAAGGACCGCTGCCTGCGTGCGGCCATCGCGACCGGCATGGACCCCGGGCGAGCCGAGGAAGCGACCGCCGAGGCCTTCGCGCGCGCCTGGTCGCGCTGGCCGACGGTCAGACTGGCCAGCTCCCCGGCGGCATGGGTGGTGCGTACCGCGGTCAACGTCGACATCTCCTGGTGGCGCAAGCGCCGCCGCGAGCTGATCGTCCCCGACACCCCCGAACAGCTTCCCCGCGACGGCTCGGGCCTCGACCACGACCTGCTGGAGGCCGTACGCCGGCTGCCACCGCGTCAGCGCCAGGTGGTCGCGCTTCGCTACTTCCTCGATCTCGACGCCGAGACGACCGCCCACGAGCTCGGGATCGCACGCGGCACCGTCTCGGCCACGCTCCACCATGCGCTCAAGACTCTGCGGCTGCAGCTGACCAACCCCGAAGGGATGCTGTCATGAACGACATCGAGATCTTGCTGCGCGACGGCAGCCGCCGGACCCTGGACGTACCTGCCGACGAGATCCTGCGCCGGGGGGATCGGATGCGGCGCCGCCGGCGCGGCTCCAAGGCGGTCGCCGCGGTCGCCGCCCTCTCGCTCGCCGGGGTCATGGCGTACGTCGCGATCCCTGACCGTCTGATCGACTCGAACATCGCCACCCCGGAACCGTCCACAACGGCCGCGCCCGAGCAGAAGACTCCGGTCGACTGGTCGGGCAACCCGACCAACCTCACGTCCGAGGAGCTCGACACGCTGAGCAAGCGGTGCCTGGAGACGGCCTGGGTTGACGTGGAGTCCCTGTACGCCGACGCCCCCGAGGCGAACAATGCCATCGACCCCGATGAGGTCGAGCGGATCCCGTCAGACACCTGGCCATTCCTCGCCGAGAAGCGTGGCTCGACGGCCATGGCGATCTTCGACGGCCCCGACTATGAGGTGACCTGCTCGACGCCGCAGAGCGCCGAGCAGGACGCCGACGGCGAGCCCGATCTCGCGGGGGCATTCGGCCTACCCCAGGTCTGGGGCACCTTCGCCGAGACCGGGCAGTGGGAGGACTTCTACCGTGGGGGCACCGGAGACGGCACGGAGTTCCTGCTTCCTCTCCCCGAGAAGATGAATGTCACCGAGGTGGTCTTCACCTCGGACGGTGAAGACTTCCCGGCGACCATCGTCAACGGCGTGGCGGTTGCGTGGACCGACCACCGGGTCGACGTCGAGTCAGCAAGCTTCCGCGCCTACGACGCCGACGGAGATCTGGTCTATCCCGAGCCGGATGAGGCGAGGCGGCAACCGCCGACCATCGAGTGGACCGAGACCGCAGAAGGGATCCGGGTGACGCGATCACTCGGCAACGAGAGCCTGGAGTCCGCCTGGTTCTGGGTCGGCAAGCAGCGGTTCGACGCGACCATCACCAAGGACAACGTGGCAGTCGCGCTGATCCCGATCGGGAGGCTCACCACGGATCAGCTGGGCAAGCTGCAGATCCAGGGCCGCTCCGCCGACGGCCTCTATCTGAGCGGCTGCAACGGTAAGCCCTGCGGCCCCTAGGACCGGGCGGCGACGTACTTCTCCGCCGTGGCCCGCGGTTTGCTCCCGAGCCCCTCGATCCCGATGAGGCTCGGGAGCAGGCTGCGGTCGGTGGTGAGAGCCCTGAAGAGGGTCGAGACGGTGAGGTCGTGGTCGGGGCGGTGGACGACGACGATCTCGTCGCCGGCCTGCAGCTGCCCCTCCTCGAGGACGCGGAGATAGGGCCCCGGGCGCGCCTCGGCGGCGAACCTCTTGACCCAGCGGGCGTTGTCGTAGCCGGAGACGCCCATCCAGTTCTTGAAGTCGTTGCAGGGCGTACGCACGCTGCAGATCTCCAGCAGCACCGTCCCGATCCGCCACTGCTCCCCCACGAGAGCCGCGTTGACGTCGATCCCCTCGGTGGTGAGGTTCTCGGCGAACTGCCCGTCACGAAGGGACACCCCCAGCTGCGAGCCCCACAGGTCGAGGTCCTCGCGGGCGAACGCGTAGACCGCCTGCTCCTCGCCGCCGTGGTGACGACGGTCGGTCTGGGTGTCGGTGAGGATGCCCTCCCGGCCGACCGTCACCGGCTCGGGCGTCGCGAGCTTCTCCATCGAGGTGGCGCCCACCTCCGCCCACTCGGCGGGCTTGGACTGACCGATGTTGACGCTTCGCACGATGGGCACAGGGCGATTCTCCCGTGGCTCCCGCATGCGGTCGAACGGGTTTCTCAGTCCTGGACGGCCTTGACGAGCGAGATCATCGCGGTGATCCAGTCTTTGTCCGGCGCCGGGTTGTCCTCGACCTCGTCCTTGACGTTGACCATCAAGCGCAGCACCACCCACGCGCGGGCGCGGTCCTCGTCGAGCTCGGCGGCGTCGACCAACGCGAAGAACCGGTCCCGGACACCGTCGCGGATCCGGCCCGCGTACTCGTCGAAACGGTTCCAGAGCATCGGCGCGAGCTCGTAGTGCGGGTCGCCGGAGAGGGGCTTGGGGTCGATGACCAGCCACTCCTCGCGATCACCGCGAAGAACGTTCTCGAAGTGCAGATCCGTGTGGACCAGCCTCCCGTCGGTGGCCTCGTCCGCGGCGAGGTCGCGGGCGATGGCCCGGGCCTGCTCGACCATCCGCGGCGGCACCGGAAGCCGCCGGCTCCTGTCCCCGAGCTCGTCGGCCCAGCGCGCGGCCTGCTGCGACAACGTACGCAGCTGCGGCGGAGCCGGCACGTGCAGGCGCCGGTAGAACCCGCCCACGATCTCGCAGGCCTGCACGTCCCACAGCTGCGAGAGGTCCTCCTCGGGATGCAGCCGTTCGAGCAGCAGCGCGAACCGCTTCGGGTCGGCCCGGAGCAGGCGTACGGCACCCCGACCGCCCCACACCTGCAGCGCCAACGCCTCGTGCTCGGCCTCCCAGTGCGGCCAGCCGACCTTCAGCACCGCGGCCTCGCCGTCGGCCGTGCGGACCGGGAGCACGACCGCGCAGCTGCCGTGGGTGGTCGGTCCGTCGAGGCTCAGCGACCACTCCTCGACCAGGTCGCGCAGCAGGCCCGGGAGGTCGTCGAGCCACGCGGCCCAGGACGGCCCGTTGGCGGCGAGGGCCAGGAAGGAGTCCGGGACGAGCGTCACGGCGGCAACCCTACTGACACATTTCTAATGGACTTCCCAACCCCGAGCGCGTGCGGCAGGTTGGGCCCATGTCACTTCCAGAGTCGATGGGGACCCGAGGTGTCCCCTACCCGCCCGAGCGCTACGACGGCGAGGCCGGTGAGGTCTCGGCGTTCCATCGTCCCGACAAGACCCCGCCCGACCTCGAGTATCCCAACGGCGTGAAGGTCGACTATCTCGCCACCGGCGCGACGACCGCGGGCGACTACGGGCTCTACCGGTGGCACTTCGGCCCCAACGAGACCGGTCCTGGGCCGCACTTCCACCGTGCCGTGGCCGAGTCGTTCTACGTGCTGACCGGGACCGTGCGGATCTACAACGGCGAGGAGTGGATCCCGGCCTCCGCCGGCGACTTCGTGCACGTGCCGGTCGGCGGTCTGCACGGCTTTCGCAACACCACCGACGAGCCCGCCTCGATGCTGCTCCACTTCACCCCGGGCGCGCCGCGGGAGGGCTACTTCGAGGGCCTGCGTGAGCTCGCCGAGGGCACCGAGCTCGGTCCGGACGAGATGGCCGAGTTCTACAGACTCCACGACAACTACTGGGTCGACTGAGCGACCTTCAGCGCCTCGATCCCCATCCGGACGATGGGGCTGGTGGAGTCGGCTCCGATCGCGGGGTCGTCCAGCGCGACCCACGCGGCGAAGTCGGTGGTTCCGTCGACCTCCAGCGTGCCCAGCTCACCCCCGACGATCCGCGCCTCGAAGACCACGCGGGTCGACTGGTAGGGCCGGCGCCCCGGGTCGAACGGCACGACGAACACGTCGGTCGTCAGCGGAGTCCCGACCTCGACGTCGTAGCCGGTCTCCTCCTTCACCTCGCGCACGACGGCGGCGGGCATCTGCTCGCCGTAGTCGACGCCGCCGCCCGGCAGCGTCCAGCCCGGGTCGTTGCGGTGGTTGCCGTTGAACCAGCTCAGCAGGATCCGCCCGGCATCGTCGACGATCACGGCGTACGCCGCCACCCGGGTGTCGTAGTCGGTGAAGTGCATCCCCGCGAGACTAGCGCGGACCAGCCGGATGTCAGTCGAAGACGAAGGCGGTCGCGTCCTTGGGGAACGAGGTCCAGGCCCGGATCCGCCGTGGATGCACCACCGGCGCGCCGTCGACGTAGTGCTTGGCCTCGAAGACGTTCTCGCCGTACTCGGGGTACTTCGCGTTCAGCAGCCCGGCGATCTGCTCGGCGACCTCCGGCGCGAACCTCGACTCCCGCACCTCGCCCTCGATGACGACCAGCTTCCACGGGTCCGGCAGGTTGACCGTCACCTTCGGATGCTCGGCCGCGAGCCGCCGGTGCAACGTCTCCGGGCTGCCCCCGTAGACCAGCTTTTCCTCGAACCAGATCCCGTCCAGCGGCGTCACGTGCGGACTCCGCCCCGGCCTCTCGAACGCGAACCAGAACTGCTTCGCCTCGACCAGCCGCTGACGTACGTCCTCCCACGCCAGCAGCTCGCTCGGCGTGCCATAACCCTGCGGAAACCGCACCTGTTCTGTACGCATGTCCCGAGTCAACCACCGCCCGTGCGCCCCTTGCCCGACCGAAATTGCGCACCTCGGCAGCGTCGGGCTCATCCGCTCCTGACCGGGTTCTCGGCCGCTGCTCGCCTGCCGCTCGCGATGATCAGCACCACGAGCATCACGGGCACGACCACCGTCCACGAGGTGGGGAGCAGGCCGGCGACGCACCCGATCGTCGTGAGGACGAACCCTCGCCTCGGTCGCCGGGGCAGGAGCAGGGTGCCGGCCAGCACCAGCACACCTCCACCGACGAGCGTGCCGAACCAGAAGAGGAAGCCACCGTCCCCGCTGCGTAGGACCCGAACGGTCTCGGCCGCGCCGGCCGCGAGGAGCGGGCAGCCGAGGAACATCCCGTACCACCAGACCCAGCCGCGCTCCGTGGGTTGCCTCATCATCGGTCCTGTTCGCGCCAGACGAGCCCGAGGCGAGCATCCGGCGGTACGTCGCCGACGATCCGCAGGCTCACGGTGTGCGCCCGGCCGGGAGACACGACCAGGCCCGGCCCTCCCCCGCCGAGGGGCAGCCCGGTCTCCGGGATCCCGTCGACGTACACCTGAACCTCCTGGTCGCCCGAGCCGGAGGTGTACCAGTCCACCTCGACCGGGATGTCGCTGGCCGGGTACGTCGAGGAGAGCTCCCGCGTCCCGGGGTCCGACTCCTCGTCGCGGACCATGCGGAACTCGCGGCCGCCGTCCACCTCGAGGGCCTGCACCTGGTGCCCCGCCACGGTGGCGGCGGGAGCGGGGAGGCGGTAGACCGCGGCACCGAGCTGCCCACGCTCCGGCGCCACCTTCTCGCCCCCGGACGTCCGGGTCAGCCAGAGCCGGAGCGTGTGCCGGCCCTCCTGCGGGTACTCCGGCCCGAGCTGGTAGGCGATCCAGCGGCCGGTGAGGAGCTCGACGTCGCAGGGCAGCGCACCGGCCTCTCCGTCGTCCATCGAGATGTGCATCGTGTAGCCGCTGCCGACTCCCGTGCAGATGGCTCGCCACTCGGTGTTGCGGGAGACCTCGGCGGTGAACACGAGCTCGCTGCGACCGGTGACGACCTCGGAGTCGATCAGCGTACGGCCGGCGAAGGCCTCGACGAACGAGCCTTCCGAGCGGTCGGGCGGCGTCACGATCGGCGCGGTGCGGTCGAACGGGTCGACCCCCAGTGCGGCCAGCCCCGCCACCGGAAGCACGATCGCCGCCACCGCGACCACGGCGATCCTCCGGCGCAGCCGGATCGTGGCCGCCCGGCGACGGACCGCGGCGCCCCTGCCGACGACACCGGTGTCCTCGATCGACCCGGCGTGCGCGCGCAGGGTCTCCTGGAGCTGTTCGATGCTCATCGCGCCGCCTCCCCGTGCGTCTCCTCGGCCAGCGCACCGTCGAGACGCAGCTTGGCCAGCGCCTTCACGCGCTGGCTCTTGACCGTGCCGACCGAGCAGCCGAGCAGCCGAGCCGTCTCCGCCTCGCTGAGATCCTCCATGTAACGCAGCACGATCACCGCCCGCTGTCTCGCCGGGAGCCTGCCCAGCGCCGTCCACAGGTCGTGGGTCGCGGCCCGGTCCTCGTCGTACTCGGCGTCCGGCAGCTCCGAGGTCGGCCGCTCGTCGTTCCACCTCCGCCGCCACCAGGTGGCGTAGGTGTTGACGAGGATCCGGTGGACGTACGCCGCCGGGTCGCTCTCGATCCGCGACCAGGACAGCCACGCCTTGACCAGCGCCGTCTGCAGGAGGTCCTCGGCGCGCCCGCGATCGTGGGTCAGCAGGTAGGCGGTCCGGAGCAGCCGCGTGGAGCAGGACGCGACGAAGTCGTCGAACTCCCGAGCAGCCCCGGCGCTGCTCCTCGTGCCCGAGACCTGGATGGCATCCACGTCCCCTCCCCGCTCGGCGCCCCCGACGGGGCGCCCCTACCCAGGACGACCAGGTCGCCCCCGGGAAAGGTTGTCCACCATCGAGCGTAAGACGTCCAAGGTTCTACGAGGGACAGAGGCGGTGGGTCACTTCTTGCCGGCGGTCTTGTCCGTAGAGGGCTGGGTGGTGGAGAGCGCGGCGACGAAGGCTTCCTGGGGGACCTCGACGCGGCCGACCATCTTCATCCGCTTCTTGCCCTCCTTCTGCTTCTCGAGCAGCTTGCGCTTACGCGAGATGTCGCCGCCGTAGCACTTGGCGAGGACGTCCTTGCGGATGGCACGGATGGTCTCGCGCGCGATGACGCGGGCGCCGATGGCGGCCTGGATGGGCACCTCGAACTGCTGGCGCGGGATGAGCTCCTTGAGCTTGCCGGCCATCATCACGCCGTAGCCGTAGGCGGCGTCGCGGTGGATGATCGCGGAGAAGGCGTCGACGGGCTCGCCCTGGAGCAGGATGTCGACCTTGACCAGGTCGGCCGCCTGGTCGCCGCTGAACTCGTAGTTCAGCGAGGCGTACCCCTTGGTCGAGGACTTGAGCTGGTCGAAGAAGTCGAAGGCGATCTCGCCCATGGGCAGGACGTAGCGCATCTCGACGCGGTCCTCGGAGAGGTAGTCCATGCCGCCGAGGGTGCCGCGCTTCTTCTGGCACAGCTCCATGATCGTGCCGATGTAGTCGGACGGCGAGAGGATGGTGGCCTTGACGACCGGCTCGCGCACCTCGCGGATCTTGCCCTCAGGGAACTCCGAGGGGTTGGTGACGATGTGCTCGGAGCCGTCCTCCATGATCACGTCGTAGACCACGTTGGGAGCCGTCGAGATGAGGTCGAGGTTGAACTCGCGCTCGAGGCGGTCGCGGGTGATCTCCATGTGCAGCAGGCCGAGGAACCCGACGCGGAACCCGAAGCCGAGAGCGCCCGAGGTCTCCGGCTCGTACGTCAGGGCAGCGTCGTTGAGCTGCAGCTTGTCGAGCGCCTCACGCAGCACCGGGTACTGGTCGCCGTCGATCGGGTAGAGCCCGGCGAAGACCATCGGGTTGGGGTGGGAGTAGCCGCCGAGCATCTCCGTGGCCGGACGGTTGTTGCCGGTGACCGTGTCACCCACGCGCGACTGGCGTACGTCCTTCACGCCGGTGATCAGGTAGCCGGTCTCGCCGACGCCGATGTGGTCAGCCTTGACCGGCTCCGGGCTGATCACGCCGAGCTCGAGCATCTCGTGGACCGCGCCGGTCGACATCATCTTGATCTTGTCGCGGTGGGTCAGCTTGCCGTCGAAGACCCGGACGTACGTCACCACGCCGCGGTAGGTGTCGTAGACCGAGTCGAAGATCAGCGCTCGCGCGGGCGCGTCCGGGTCGCCCACCGGGGGCGGCGTCTCGGAGACGATGTGATTGAGCAGGTCCTCGACGCCGAGCCCGGTCTTGGCCGAGACCTTGAGGACGTCCTCCGGCTCGCAGCCGACCAGGTTGGCCAGCTCCAGGGCGTACTTCTCGACGTTCGCCGAGGGCAGGTCGATCTTGTTGAGCACCGGAATGATGTGCAGGTCGGCACCCATCGCGAGGTAGAGGTTGGCCAAGGTCTGCGCCTCGATGCCCTGCGCCGCGTCGACGAGCAGGATCGCCGCCTCGCACGCCTGCAGCGACCGGGAGACCTCGTAGGTGAAGTCGACGTGGCCAGGGGTGTCGATCATGTTCAGCACGAACGTCTGGCCGGCGTCGTCGCCCTCGGTGACCGTCCACGGCATCCGTACGGCCTGGGACTTGATCGTGATCCCGCGCTCACGCTCGATGTCCATCCGGTCGAGGTACTGCGCCCGCGCGGCACGCTCGTCGACCACACCGGTCAGCTGCAGCATCCGGTCGGCCAACGTCGACTTGCCGTGGTCGATGTGGGCGATGATGCAGAAGTTGCGGATGATCGCCGGATCAGTGGAGCCGGGCTGTGGCGCGGAGTGAGTCACAGGCTGCTTTCGTAGATGCTCAAGAACGGGGGCGGGTACGTCACCGCCTATTGTCCCACGCTCAGTACTGATGGAACCAAAGCGGCAGCTGCACCGACTCGCCGGGGCAGGTCACGTTGCGGTCGCGACCGTTCTCGAGCCACTGCACCATCACCGCCGCACCGCCCTGGAACATCCACTCGCCACCGCACCGCTCCAGGGCCGCGGCCCTGGAGGCCTCGCCCGCCGGGCGCCACTCGGGCAGCTGCAGCTGCAGGTCGCCGACGATCGGCGTCCACAGGCCCTCGATCGAGTAGACCCCGACCCGCTTCCCGGCTTCCTGGTAGCCGGTCAGGGCGCCCCGGACCACCGCCCGGTTGGCCTCGATGTCGTCGGACCACTCCCAGACCGCGACCGGCTCGACGTCGAGCCAGACCGAGGGGGACTCCAGGCCGGCGCCCTTCATCTGCGCCAGGTTCCACCGAGCCTGCTGGTAGCCGACGTTGGTCAGCCGGCCGATCTTCGTGTCCGGATCGCCGGGGCCTTCCTCACCGTGCTCGCGGAGATCGGCCTCGGTGGGGTAGGAGATAACCGCATAGGCCGAGGTCATCAGCTTGCTCTTCTGGGCCCACTCGGCCTGTGAGGCCAGGCACGGGTTGGGGGTGAAGGCCGGGCCGTTGGTGAGCCCGATGACCACGTACTCCGCGGAGTCGAGCGGCATCGGCAGCCCCAGCGTCCGCCGCTCCTTGATGCCCATCCCCTCGGGACACTGCGGCCAGCTGAGGTCGCCGCCCTCGACGATCCCGCGATCCTCGGCGGGCGGGACGGACGGGATCTCGAGCGACTCGGGCGCGCGCGGTGGCGCGCTCGGCGACGTCTCGGCCTGCGCGCTCGCAGAGGTCGACGGCGAGGCGGACTCCGCCTCGGCCGGGGGCTCGGCGGCGCAGCCGAACAGCACCGGCGCCACCAGGAGCAGCAGCACAGCGGCGTGGGGGTTCCTTCTTGCCGACATCACCGCAGATACTGCCACCCGCATCCCAGCGGGTCACGCCGGGCGCCGGCAGCCATCGCGTACGTGTTCACCGACACGACCCGCGGAACTCACCGGTCGTTCCGCCGGGATCGGCAGGTTTGGTCCATGACCCCACTCAACCGCCGCTCCGTCCTCGGCCTCGGTGCCGCCGCCGGTGCCGGACTCGTCATCCCCACGACCGCCACCACCGCCCACGCAGCACCCGTCTTCGGCCCTGCCAATTTCGTACGGGGCAACCGCCCGAACCTCACCCACGGCGTCCAGTCCGGCGACGTCGGCGCCCGGGGCGGGGTCCTGTGGAGCCGCGCGGACACGACCTCGCGCCTGGTCGCGGAGATCTCGACCGAGGAGTCCTTCCGCCGGGCCCGCCCGGTCAGCGGCCCCGTGGTGACCGCGCGGAGCGACTTCACCGGGGAGCTGAAGGTCGACGGCCTCGAGGCGGGGCGCGACTACTTCTACCGGATCCGTGCCGTCGACCCCGACGACCCGCGACGCGGCAGCGCCTGGGAGCTGGGCCGGCTCCGTACGGCACCGAGCAGGCGCCAGGACATCCGATTCCTGTGGTCCGGTGACATCGCCGGCCAGGGCTGGGGCGCCAACCCCGACTTCGGTGGCTTCCGGATCGCCCCCGCGATGGCGGCGCGCGAGGCCGACTTCTTCCTGAGCTCCGGCGACAACGTCTACGCCGACGGCCCGCTCACCCCGACCGTGACGCTCCCCGACGGACGCGTCTGGAACAACATCGTCACCGAGGAGAAGCACAAGGTCGCCGAGACGCTGAGCGAGTTCCGTGGGCAGTACGCCTACAACCTGCTCGCCGACAACTGGCGCGCGTTCCTCGCCCAGACGCCGATCGTGGCGCAGTGGGACGACCACGAGGTCACCAACAACTGGTACCCGGGCGAGATCCTCCCCGACGACGGCCGCTACACCGAGCGCCGCGTGGACGTCCTCGCGGCCCGCGCGAAGCAGGCCTTCCACGAGTACATCCCGGTCGGCGACGCCTCCCCCGACCCCGACGGCCGGATCTACCGCAAGCTCTCCTACGGCCCGCTGATGGACCTGTTCGTCCTCGACATGCGCACCCACAAGGACGCGAACACGACCGACGTCGAGACCAGCGCCGACGGCGGCGTGCTCGGTGAGCGTCAGACGAGGTGGCTCCTGCGCGAGCTGGCCGCCTCCCGCGCCACCTGGAAGGTCATCGCCGCCGACCTGCCCATCGGCCTGGTCGTCCCCGACGGCACCCTGCAGGAGGGCCTCGCCCAGGGCGACGCCGGCGCCCCGCTCGGCCGCGAGCTCGACATCGCCAAGGTGCTCACCGGGCTCAAACGCCTCGGCATCCGCAACCACGTCTGGCTGACCGCCGACGTCCACTACACGGCCGCGCACTCCTACTCCCCCGACCGGGCGGCCTACCAGGACTTCGACCCGTTCTGGGAGTTCGTCTCCGGACCGCTCAACGCCGGCGCCTTCGGCCCCAACAAGCTGGACCCGACCTTCGGTCCGGCCGCCGAGTTCGTGGCCGCTCCCCCGGCCGCCAACACCTCGCCCGCCGACGGCTTCCAGTTCTTCGGCGAGGTCGAGATCGACGGGCGTACGCAGCAGCTCACCGTTACCCTCCGGGACATCGACGGCGGTGCTCTTTTTACGAAGACGCTGGACCCGAGTTTCCGTTAGGGTCTGCGGGCTAGGGCGTGTCTGTTGTGAGGACACGCCCTAGCCGTCTCCCGTTCGGGCCCAGGAGGACCAGCAGACCATGAGCGAAATTCATGTCGTCCCCAAGGACATGAAGACATCCATCGGCATCGCCACGGACGCCGAGAGCGCCGTACGCAAGGCCGATTCCGCCGGCTATCTGACCAAGGCGGGCGCTGCTGTCCCCGGAGCGGAGTCGGTCGGCTACCTGTCCGACCTCGGCACCCGCTGGACCGATGAGACGAAGGCCGCGGCCGACAGCTCCCAGAAGCTCGCCGCGGAGATGCAGAAGGCTCTCGACGAGTTCGAGGCCGCCGACAAGGCCGCCGGCGAAAAGGGCGGAAAGGTCATGGGCCCGAACTGATGGCGATCACGTTCGGCCAGGTCAAGACCTGGAAGGCGGCACCGTTGGGTGACGCCGGCGACGGGCTCAAGGCCGACCTCCGCAACCTGGAGACCAGTCGCGACGAGCTCGAGGCCAACGGCGTGGCCAAGTCCTGGACCGGTGCCGCCGCCGACGCCGCGCGCGGTCACCGCGACGCCCTGGTCAAGAACCTCAGCGCCCACATCACCGGCAAACAGGGTATGCAGAAGGCCCTCTACTCCGCCGAGACCCAGGTCGAAGCCATCGAACGCCTCGTCCAAGGCATCCTCGACCGCGCCAAGACCCAGGAGTTCACCGTCGGTGACGACGGCTCGGTCACCAGCACCGCCACGCCACCCACCTTCCACAACCGCTACGAGGCCGAGGAGTGGGGCACCAGCCGCCAGACCATCGCCCAGGAGCTCGCCGACGACATCACCGACACCCTCGCCAAGGCGGCCGGCGTCGACCAGATCCTCACCGACGGCATCCCTGCGGGCACCGACGCGGACCTCGACCAGACCCGTGATCAGCGCGGGATGGCCTCCCCCGAGACGGCCGAGCGGTGGGCCCAGCTCACCGATGCCGAGCGCAAGGCGATCATCGACCAGAAGATCGAGGAGCTCGCCGAGGAGTACGGCGTCGAGGTCGAGGACATCGTCTGGGACGCGAAGGGCAGCACCAACGGCTACTGGAGCGAGGACGACCACACCGTGCACCTCAATCCGGGCAACGTCGACAACCCCGACATCCTGCACACCGTGGCCCACGAGATGCGCCACGCCCGGCAGTACGAGGCCATCGACGACAACAACGACTTCCAGTTCTGGTGGGAGGACGACCCCTTCGACATGCACGAGGAGGACGGCATCACCGAGAAGCAGGCCGAGGAGTGGGAGGAGAACTTCGACGACTACAAGAGCACCGAGAACGGCGACACCTACGACGAGTACTACAACCAGCCCGTCGAAGCCGACGCCCGCAAGTCCGGCCGCGAATATCTCGACAACCTGACGCCCGCTGAGCTCGACCGTCTCCTGAAGGAGTCGAAATGACGACGTACGCCCATCTGGTCACCGCCTATCTCGACGACCCCGGCCCCGAGACCCTCGGACCGCTTCGCCGCGCGGTCCGCAGCTCGGCCAACTTCACCGTCGACCTCGATCTCAGCGGTGTCGACAAGCTGCTCGACGAAGGCGCCTACGCCGAGGCGGCCGACGCGCTGCGGGCACTCATGCCCGGGGCGATCTTCAGCCCGTCCGCCCACCTGCGTCTGGCGACCGCCCTGGAGCGCTCCGGCGAGGAGCGCTCCGCCGCCCGTGAGCGCCAGGTGGCCAGCGCCGCCCTGCGAAGCATCCGGGCGAGCGGCGACGGCAGCGCGGAGCATCCCTGGACCGTGCTGCGGATCAACGACGAGTACGACCTGCTCCGTGCCCTCCAGAAGGTCCCGGGCCGCCAGGATCTCCTGGAGACCGACGGGCGGCGGATCGACCGCCACACCTGCACCGACGGGACGCTCGCCCACTTCGACGCCACCGCGCTCGTCTGATGGCGATCACGTTCGGCCAGGTCAAGACCTGGAAGGCGGCGCCGCTGGGCGATGCCGGCGACGGCCTCAAGGCCGATCTCCGCAAGCTGGAGACCAGCCGCGACGAGCTCGAGGCCAACGGCGTGGCCAAGTCCTGGACCGGGATGGCCGCCGATGCCGCCAGAGGACACCGCGACGGTCTGGTCAAGGATCTCGGCAGCCACATCACCGCCAAGCAGGAGATGCAGAAGGCGCTCTACACCGCCGAGACCGAGGTCGAGGCGATCGAGCGTCTCGTCCAGGGCATCCTCGACCGGGCCAAGACCCAGGAGTTCACCGTCGGCGACGACGGCACGGTGACCAGCACGGCCACCCCGCCGACGTTCAAGAGCCGCTACGAGGCCGAGGAGTGGGGCACCAGCCGCCAGAACGTCGCCGAGGAGATCGCCGACGAGATCGAGAAGGCGCTGGCCAAGGCGGTCGGCGTCGACGCGATCCTCGCCCGTGGCCTGCCGACCGGCATCGACGAGCAGGGCGACGAGTACGGCAACATCGACCCGGCCATCGCGGAGAAGTGGGAGACGCTCAGCATCGAGGAGCGCAAGGCCGTGCTGGAGCAGATGGTCAAGAAGATCGCCGAGGAGAGCGGCGTCGACATGCCCACCATCGACTGGTCCGACCTGGGCAACGACACCTGGGACGACGGCAGCATCACCTACGGCTACTGGAACGACGAAGAGCCCACGATGGCGCTCAACCCCAACGTGCTCGACGACCCCGGCCAGCTGATCAACACCGTCGCCCACGAGGTCCGTCACGGTCGCCAGCACGAGGCCATCGACGACATGAACGACTGGCAGTTCTGGTGGGAGGACGACCCCTTCGACGAGCACAAGGCCGACGGGATCACCGAGCAGCAGGCCGAGGAGTGGGAGGACAACTTCGACGACTACAAGAGCACCGACAACGGCGCCACGTTCGACGAGTACTACAACCAGCCCGTCGAGAAGGACGCCCGCAACTCCGGCCGTGACTACCTGAACAACCTCACCGAGGAGGAGTTCAACCGCCTCCTGGAGGAGTCGAGGTGACGACGTACGCCGACCTGGTCACCGCCTACCTCGACGACCCCGGCCCCGAGACCCTCGGGCCGCTTCGCCGCGCGGTCCGCGGCTCCGCCGACTTCACCCCCGACCTCGACCTCGACCCGGTCGACAGGCTGCTCGCCGAGGGGTCGTACGCAGCCGCCGCCGACGAGCTGCGGCGGATCATGCCGGGGGCGATCTTCAGCCCCTCGGCCCACCTGCGGATGGCCACCGCGCTGGAGCAGTCCGGTGACGGACGGGCCGCCGCGCGCGAGCGGCAGGTCGCGGGGGCCGCGCTGCGCAGCATCCGCTCCACCGGCGACGGCAGCGAGCAACATCCGTGGTCGGTGCTGCGTATCAACGACGAGTACGACATGCTCCGAGCCCTCGACAAGGTCCGTGACCGTCAGGACCTCGTCGAGACCGGGGGCCGACGTCTCGACCGACTCACCTGCACCGACGGCACCGTCGCCTACTTCGACGTGTCCTCGTTCGCCTGACAGATGCTCGCCTGACAGTCCTCGGGAAGGACCGATGAAACCCCGAACGTACGCCCTCACCGTCCCGCTCATCGGCGTGCTCGCCGCCGCGCTCCTGGCCGGGTGCGCCGGCGACTCCGACCAAGACGGCTGCGACATCTCCGCGCTGGGCGGGTCCGGTGACTCGATCAGCCTGGCCGCCGCGGTCATGCCGTCGCGGCTGGTCGCCGGCTCGCTGGTCACCGACCCCGAGGGGAAGTACGTCGTGGCCAGCTGCACCGACGGCACCTGCCGCTGGAGCGCCGCCGGTGGGGCGTACGAGACGATCTCCGAGTCCGGCTACCGGGCCATCAGCCCCGACCTCACGCTCGTCGCGCGGAAGGTCGGCTGCTCGGACATCGCGCTGGTCGAGGTGGACGGCGACAAGCAGGTCCAGCGGCTCGAGGGCCTGCCGAACCCGAAGGTCACCGACGTGAGCCCGGTCAGCGAGATCGCGTTCAGCCCCGACGGCGAGCTCGTCGCCGGCGCCGGGCTCGAGGGCGACCTGGTCATCTGGTCGGTCGAGGACGGCGACGAGGTGGCGAGCACCGACCTCGGCAACGGTGTCGGATCGATCTCGTTCAGCCCCGACGGCACGAGGGTGGCGGTCGCCTCCGGCGACAAGGTCTCGATCCTCGACGCCGACTCGGGCGACGAGGTCGGCACCGTCGCGGCCGCGCGCGGCGCCGCCCCGGTCTGGAGCCCGGACGGCCGCTGGATCGCCGGCGCCACCACCGAGGGCTACCCCACGATCTGGGACGCCGAGACGCTCGAGGCCGCCGAGACGCTACCCGGTCACCCGGTCGGCGCAGTCGCCTTCTCCCCCGACTCTGGCTCGCTGGCTGTCACGAGCGACTCCGACGATGCCGAGCTGATCCTGTGGGCACCCAAGGCGCTGGGCGGTACGGGCGAGTCCCGTGACCTCGTCCGTACCGCGGTGCCGAGCTCGAACGTGATCTTCAGCCCCGACGGCAAGGCCCTCTACACCGCGTCGGCCGAGGAAGGCGTCGCCGCCTGGGACGTCGCCACCGGCAAGCCCGCCGGGGAGTTCGACCAGCCGCCGATGTCCTAGCGCCGTGGTGCGCTGGCGCATCACGGCCGGCGTACACAAGGATGTGGTCGTGAGCGCGATCCCGACGAACATCCCGCACGGGCAGACCGCCCGCCGCTTGGAGTGGACCCACCTGCCACCTTTCCTGCGGTCCTCGATCGAGAAGCGGCTCGGCGGTGGGCCGGTGGTCTCGGCGCAGTCGCACGGGGCCGGGTTCACGCCGGGGTTCGCCTCGGTGCTGACCTGTCAGGACGGCTCCCGGCACTTCGTGAAGGCGGCCTCCGCCAAGGCGCAGCGCGACTCCGCGGCGCTCTTCCGTGAGGAGGCGGCGAAGCTGAAGAAGCTCGCCGGCTGGGTCCCCGCCCCGAAGCTGAAGTGGTTCGACGACGGCGAGTGGGTGGTCCTGGCCTTCGAGCACGTCGAGTCCCGGCTACCGTCGCGGCCCTGGACCCTCGCCGATCTCGAGCTCGTCTCGCAGGCGCTGGTCGAGACCGCCGCCGCGCTCACCCCCGCCCCCGGCATCGGCTGGCCGACCTTCGCCGAGGAGCACGCCTCCTACCCCGCCCTGTGGGACCGGGTCGCCGGCTACCCGCATGCCGACCGGGCGGCCTCGCTCGCAGCGGGCTTCGCCGAGCACACCACCGGCGAGACGCTGGTCCACCTGGACGTACGCGACGACACCGTCCTCATCCGCCCGGACGGTGGTGTTCTGCTGGTCGAATGGACCTGGCCGGTCCTCGGCGCCGACTGGATCGACTCGCTCCTGCTGCTGCTCGGGCCGCGCGGCGACGGCCTCGACGCCGAGGCGTTCCTGGCCACGCATCCGCTGCTGTCGAAGGCCGCGCCGGAGGCCATCGACTCCGTCCTGGCCCTCTTCGCCGGCTACTTCCTGGCCGCCGCCGACCAGCCGGTCAAGACGACCTCGCCCCACCTCCGCAGGATGCAGCGGTGGCAGGGCGAGGTGTGTCTGGACTGGCTGACTGAGCGCCAGGGGTGGGCCCAGGACGTGGCTCAGGACCCGGCGTAGAACGCGTCGATGCGCGCCTGCTCCTTCGCCTCGACCACGTTGCGCTTCACCTTCAGCGACGGGGTCAGCTCACCGCTCTCGACGGTCAGGTCGTGCTCGAGGATCTCCCACTTCTTGATGGTCTCCCAGCGGTTGAGGCCCGCGTTGAGCTCGTCGACATAACCACCGATCAGCTCACGCACCTGCGGCGAGGTGACGATCTCCTCGTAGGACTTCCCCTCCAGCCCGTGGGAGGCGCCCCATGCGGTGATCGACTCGGGGTCGAGGGTGATCAGCGCGGTGACGAAGTTGCGGTTGGCACCGAAGACCAGGAACTGGCTGGAGTAGGGGCACAGCGCGGCGAACTTCGACTCGATCGCCGGCGGCGCGACGTACTTTCCGCCCGAGGTCTTGAACAGCTCCTTGATCCGGCCGGTGATGGTGATGTAGCCCTCCTCGTCGATCGAGGCCTTGTCACCGGTGTGGTACCAGCCCTCGGCGTCGAGCGCCTTGGCGGTCTCCTCGGGCAGGTTGTGGTAGCCCGGCATCACGTGCGGGCCGCGGATGAGCAGCTCGTCGTTGTCGCCGATCTTCACCTCGCTGCCCGGGAACGCCTTGCCAACGGTGCCGAGCTTGTTCTCCTCCAGGGTGCCGACCGCCGCGCCGGCAGCGTTCTCGGTCGAGCCGTAGCCCTCCATGATCAGGATCCCAGCGGCCCGGAACCACTCGGCGATGTCACGGTTGAGCGGGGCGGAGCCGGAGATGAAGAAACGTACGCGGCCACCGAAGCGGTCTCGGACCTTGCTGAGCACCAGCTTGTCGAGCACGGCGTGCTTGAGCGCGACCGAGGTCGGCACGGACTTGCCCTCGCGCAGCAGCCGGTCGCGGGCGATGCCGTTGGCGAAGGCGGCGTCGAAGAGCTTCTTCTTGATGCCGCCGTCGGCCTCGGTCATCATCACGATCCTGGAGTGGACCTTCTCGAAGATGCGCGGGGCCGCGCCCATGAAGGTCGGCTTCACGATGCCGAGGTTGTCGACGATCTTGTCCATCCGGCCGTCGATCGCGGTCGGGAAGCCGCAGGCGATCTGGATCGAGAGCAGCACCTTGCCGAAGACGTGGGACATCGGCAGCCACAGGAACTGCAGGTCGTCGGGGCCGAGGACGTCGCCCCGGACCCGGACGGCCTCGCCCTCGTAGACCCAGGCGCGGTGGAGCAGGCGCACGCCCTTGGGCCGGCCGGTGGTGCCGGAGGTGTAGACCAGCGTGGCCAGGTGGTCCGGGGTGATCTTGGCGGCGGTCTCCTCGATCAGGTCCGGGTGGTCGGCGAGGTACTTGTCGCCGATGGCCGCGAGGTCGTCCAGGCCGATGACCCGCTCGCCGTCGGTCTGGCCGTCGAAGGTGATGACCTTGACGATCTCGGGCAGGTCGGCGGCCTTCTCGGCGATCTTGGCGAGCTGGCTGTCGTCCTCGGCGAAGACGAAGCGGCACTCGGCGTCACCGAGGATGTAGGCGGTGTCCTCGACGTTGGTCGTCGGGTAGACCGTCGTGGTGGCGCCGCCGGCGAGCATCACCGCGAGGTCGGCGATGATCCACTCGTAGCGGGTGGTCGAGGCGATGCCGACCCGCTGCTCGAGGTCGAGGCCGAGCGAGACCAGACCCGCGGCGAGGCGGCCGGCCAGGTCGCTGGCCTCCTTCCAGGTCAGCGACTTCCACTCCTCTCCGCCTGCCTCGGTCGTCGAGCCGACCACCGGATAGCGGAACGCCTCCGCATTCGGGGTCGCCTTGACCCGGTTGAGGAAGTGAAGGGCGAAGTTCGCCGGCATCTCGTCGAGGAATGCGAGATCGATCGCGGACTGGGTCGGCATGATTCTCCTGGCCTGCAGTGTGTGCGTGGGGGTGAACGGTGGGCGGTAAGCACGAGAGGGACCGCGCGGGGGACCCTAGACGCTGGAGCCGAGCCGCAACAGGGGGTTCCGCCGGAAATCTCGTGACCGAGATCACCACAGCCTACCCCGGAGTAGCTAGGTGAGGTACGGCGATTTGAGGCCAAACGACGCGAGTCTGTAATCTTGACCGCAAGCGTGTTCGCGTAGGCCTCTCCCCTCTCATTTCCCCGAGGGGCCGGATTGAGAGCTCGCACCACCACACGTCGAAGCACTGGAGATCATTCACCCATGGCGAACATCAAGTCGCAGATCAAGCGCAACAAGCAGAACGAGAAGGCGCACGAGCGCAACAAGGCCGTCAAGAGCGAGCTCAAGACCGTCATCCGCAAGTTCCACGCCGCCGCTCAGGCCGGCGAGAAGGACGCCGCGGTCGAGACCGCCAAGGTCGCCACCAAGAAGCTCGACAAGGCCGCCTCCAAGGGCGTCATCCACAAGAACCAGGCCGCCAACCGCAAGTCGGCGATCGCCAAGAAGGCCGCCTCCCTCTGAGGCACCTTCTCTGACAAGCCCCGTCCTTTGGGACGGGGCTTGTGTCATTTCTGCCGAGGCGTCACGTACGTCGGCCGAGTGGGCACCGTGTTGACGGCTCGACCGACCGGAGCGACGTCTCGACCGACCGGGGTGACGCCTCGACCAACCGGGTTGACCCCTCGGCCAACCGGGTTGACCCCTCGGCCAACCGGGATGAGACCCCTCGACCAACCGGGCTGACCCCTCGACCAACCGGGCTGACCCCTCGACCAACCGGGCTGACCCCTCGACCAACCGGGATGAGACCTCTAGACCACGGGCTGACCCCTCGACCAACCGGGCTGACCCCTCGACCGACCGGGGTGACGCCTCGACCAACCGGGGTGACGCCTCGACCGAGGCTCGGCCGACCGGGGTGACGGCTCGGCAGACGGGGGCGAGGGCTCGGCGGACGGGGTGAGGTCTCGGCGTGGTTGTCAGCGCTGGCGGAGGGCGGCGATGGTGAGGACGAGACGCTCGAGCGTGTACGCCGGGTCGCTGGCCGCGCCCTTGAGGTCGGCGTCGGCTCGGGCGACCGAGCGGAGGGCCTCACCGATGCCTTCGCGGGACCAGCCGCGGGCGAGACCCGCGATGGACTTCTGCTTCCAGGGAGGGGTGCCGCTGTCGCGGATGCCGGCGACATGGTTGGCGACGGTGCGCAGCTGGCCGGCCACGGCGGAGAGGACGTAGACCGGCGAGGAGCCGGTGTCGAGGGCCCAGCGGATCTCCTCGAGGGCCTTGACCCGGTCGCCGGAGATGATCGCGTCGGCGATCACGTAGTTCTTCACCTCGGCCCGGCCGCCGAAGTACTGCTTCACGTGCTCCAGGCCGAGTCGCTTCGCCTCGTTGTCGCCGGCGAGCTGGCTCGCCGCGGCCGCCAGAGCACGAAGATCCTGGCCGACCGCCTGGATCAGGAAGTCGGCGCCCTCCTCGTCGATGCTCGCTCCGTGCAGCCGCAGCTCGGCCTTCACGAAGCTGCCGAACTCGCGCGCCTTGAGCTCGACGGACTTGTGCTCGGTCACCTTCGGGAGCTTGCGGAGCTTGGCGAGCGTGCCGCTGCCCTTCTGCCCACCTCCGTGGACGAGGACGAGCGCGACCTCCTCCGAGGGCATCCCGGCATACTCCATCAGACCCGCGACCGACTCGTCCGGCAGGTTCTCCAGGTTGCGCACCACGACGCAGCGGATGCTCGAGAAGAGCGAAGGTGCACTCAGCTCGCCGAGCGTCGCCAGCGTCAGGTCGGCAGCGGTCGCCTCGGAGACCTCGGCCTCGGCGTCGTAGGCCTTCACCGCGGCCTTTGCCGCTACGACCGTACGCTCCCCCAGGAACTCTTCCTTGCCGGTCACCAGCGTCACCCGACCCAGGACGTCGGAGGCAGACAGGTTGCCGGTGGGGCTCGGTGCGGAGGCGGTGCGTGCCATGCTCAAACCCTCCCACACGGCACCGACATCCGAGCCTTGGCCGGCGCTTGCGTCGGCCAAACGCGAGGAGGTCGAGCGGGTCGAGACCAACGCTAACGCGTAACAGCCGCTGCCTCACCTCCCGACTCGACGACCGCGACCGAGCCGTCACGGTCGGTGCGGTAGACCTTGGTGCCGCTCTCCTCGAGCCCCCGGACCGTGACGGTGGCCGGATGGCCGTAGTCGTTTCGCGCACCGACCGAGGTGAGTGCGATCTGCGCGTGCAGCGTACGCAGCCAGTCGAGGTCCTGGTAGCGCGAGCCGTGGTGAGGCACCTTGAGGACGTCGATGTCGAGCCCGGCCAGGTCATCGGCGAGCTGGTCCTGTCCCTCCGGCTCGATGTCGCCGGTCAACAGCAGACGCAGGCCGCGGGACTCGACGAGCAGGACCACGCTCGCGTCGTTGGCCGTGGAGCCGTCCCCAGGCCCTCGGGTGTCGGACTCACCCGTGGGCCAGAGCACCTGGATCCGCACCTCGCCGATGGTGGTCGTGGCTGCGTAGGGAGCCGGAACCGGCACCACTCCGGCCCTGCCGGCGGCCTCCCCGAGGACGCGTACGCCTCCGGGCGGGTCCTGCAGGCGCGAGGTCCACAGCTCACCGACCCTGCGTCCGGCGAAGACACCTTCGATGCCGTCGACGTGGTCGGCGTGGAAGTGGGTGATCACCGCGAGCGGCACGTCCTCGATCTCGAGGCGGTCGAGGCAGTCGTCGACCAGCGCCGGGTCGGGGCCGGCATCCACGACGACGGCACTTCCCGACCCGGTGCGTACGACCAGGGCATCTCCTTGTCCCACGTCGCACATCACCAGCACCCACCCCGCCGGGGGCCAGCCAGGGCTCGGCAGCCGCACCAGCGCGACCGCGAGCAGCACCAGGCATCCGGCCACCCCGGTGACCGGATGCCGCAGGACCCGAGGAGCGAGGAAGGCGATCGCGGCACAGATGACCACCAGCACCGCCAGGGCTGTCGGCCCGGTCGCCCACCCGACCTCCGCGGTCGGCAGACCGGCACCGAAGCGGGCCACGGCGATGATCCAGGCGACGCACCAGGTGGCGATCGTGCCCGCGACCATCCCGAGCGGATCCCACACCAGCCCGAGCAGACCGCCCAGGAGACCGAGCACCGTCGCGGGTGCGACGGCGGGCTCGACGAGCAGGTTGGCGAGCACCGCGACAAGACTGACCTGGCCGGAGATGGCCGCGACCACCGGGGTGCAGGCCAGCTGCGCCGCTGCCGGGACGGCGATCGCCTCCGCGCACCACTGCGGCATCCAACGTCTCAGGGCATCACGCCAGGGTGGCCCGAAGAGCAGGATGCCGGCCGTGGCCAGGACCGAGAGGGTGAACCCGATCGAGGTCGCCAGCCCCGAGTCGATCAGCAGCAGCCCGATCACCGCCGCGCCCAGCCCGCGCAGCGCTCGCTGCCGTCCGTTGTGCGTCATCGCGAGCAGTCCGACCGCGCCCATCGCGGCGGCCCGCACCACACTCGGCTCCGTGCGGGCGAGCACGATGAATCCGAGGATGCCGAGCACCCCGACGGCGTACAGCCATCTTCCCCGCACCCCGGACCAGCGGGCGACGATGAGCAGGAACCCCACCACCAGGGTCAGGTTGGTGCCCGAGACCGCGAGCAGATGGGTGAGCCCGGTCGTGCGGAAGTCGTCGGCGAGGTCGTCGGAGAGGCCGGTGTCATCGCCGTCGACCAGCGCCGGGACCAGGGCCGCCTGGTCGGGCGGCCGGTGCGCCACCGCGTCGCGGATCGAGCCACGCAGCGTCTCCGAGGCTCTCCACCAGATCCCCGGACCCGCGACGACCCGTGGCTCCCCGGCGATCAGCAGCGCGGACTCCTCGTGCGAGTCGCTCCCGCCCAGGCGCCCGGTCGTCGACACCGTCGTCCCCAGCGGGATGTCCGCCCATGTCTCGTCGCCGAGCACGACCACCGGCGTACGCAGCCGGTAGACCACCCCACGGCCCCTGATCTCCCGCACGCTGGCGCGCCGGAGCTGGTACGTCGCGTGCTCGCCCCGCACCTCCTTCGGGTCGGTGGTGATGGTGGCCACGACCCGCACCTGCGCCTTGCGCGCAGCCAAGTCCACCACCGGGTTGTCGCTGACGCGGGCGGCGTGCAGGCCCGCGACGACCGCCACGCCGGCGGTCATCAGCACCAACGCCAGCGCGGTCGGGCGCCGCTTCCGTGCGGCCCAGCCACCGCCGATGCCGAGGCCCGCGGCCAGGAGCACGAGCAGAACCACCCCGGGCCTTCCTCCTGCCACCACGACCGGCCCGGCCAACGCCCCCGCCCACGCACCGGCCCCGAGAAGCGGCAGTCGCAGGTCGTTCACAACGTGACCAGCGGTGCCAGCGAGTCAAAGGTCTTCGGCCCGATCCCGTCGACCTCGAGCAGCTCGTCGACGGAGGTGAACGCGCCGTTGGTGGTGCGCCAGTCGATGATCGCCTGCGCCGTCACCGGTCCCACGCCGGGCAACGTCTCCAGCTCTTCCATCGAGGCGGCGTTGAGGCTCACCATCGTGCCGGGCGTCCCAGCCACCGGCGCGCCGGAGCCGGGTGCCGCGACGCCTCCGGCCGCGTTCGGCGCACCGACCACGATCTGCTGACCGTCGCTGAGCAGCGCGGCGAGGTTGAGTCCGGCGAGGTGCTTGTGAGATGCCCCGCCTGCGGCCTCGACCGCGTCCACCACCCGCGAGCCGACCGGCAGCACGACAATGCCGGGCTTGGGCACCTTGCCCTCCACGTCGACCGTCACCGTCCCGGCCGATGCTCCGCCCGACGGCACCGCGGCCGTGCTCGGGGGCGGAGCCGAGCCGCTCGGCAACGGAACCAGTGGCGAGGCCGAGGGCGAGGCCCGGGCGGCCGGCACCACCTCCGGGTCGGCGCGGATCATCCACCAGCAGGCCACCGCCAACCCGGCGACCAGCACCAGCGAGACGACCACGAGATGCCAGGGACCTAGGCTCACCCGTCCGCGCAGCGGCTCCGGCAGCACGGCGTCGGGCGAGATCACGACCTGACGCCGCGACGCGTGGCGTCCTGGGACCGGCACCAACGGGTCCAGCTCCCCGGTGTCGGTCGCACCCGGCCCGTCCCACCACGGCGGCTGCCAGTCCTCCTCGCCCTCGTCCTCCTCCCCCGGCGGGTCGAGCTCGGCGCGCAGCTGCTCCAGCCGCCGGGCCACGGCATCGGCGTGATCAGAGGTCGGTCGGGTCCGCATGACGCCGAAGGTATGCGCCTACGCCGACACTTCCGAGCGCGTTCTCAGCGCCTGTGGACAACTCGATCCTCAACCGTCCCTGTGGACGGTGATCGGCCCGAAATCAGCCCAGGATCAGAGCTTGGGCCCCACGACGACCGCCACGCACCCCGGCCCGACATGCGCACCGAGCACCGCACCGAGCTCCCCGACACGTACGTCGCCGTTGATCTTGCCGTCCAGCTCGGCGGAGAGCCCCTCGGTCATCGCGGCCGCCCGGTCCGGGCTGCCCAGGTGGGCGACGACGACCTCGACGGCCTCCGCATCCTCACCCGCCTCGGCCCCGAGCGCCTGCAGCCGCGCGATCGCCCGCTCAGCCGTACGCACCCGCTCGTGCGGCACGACCCGCCCCTCCTCGATCGTGAGCAGCGGCTTGACCGCCAGCGCCGTCCCGAGCAGCGCGGCAGCAGCACCGATCCGCCCGCCCCGGCGCAGATACTCGAGGGTGTCGACATAGAAGTAGGAACGCGTCGCAGCGACCCGCGACAACGCGGCCTCGCGCGCCTCAGCGGCGCTCCCGCCGCGCCCGGCCACCTCCGCGGCAGCCAGCACCGCGAACCCGACCCCGGGTCCGACCAGCCGCGTGTCCACGGTGATCACCGGCACCGGAGCCTCCCGCGCGGCGAGCATCGAGGACTCGCACGTCGCGCTCAGCTCCGCGGAGAGGTGGATGGAGACGATCTCCTCGAAGCCCTGCGCCGCCAGCTTCGCGTACACCTCGCCCAGGAGCGCCGGAGAGGGCCGCGAGGTGGTCACCGTCTTGTGCGCTGCCAACGCCGCCAGCAGCGCTTCGGGCGACGTCTCCTCCGCCCCGTCGTCGTACGACGTCCCATCCACGATCACCTGCAACGGCACCGATGTGATCAGCTCCGCGGCATCCCCGAGATCGGATGGAAGCATCGCGGTCGAGTCGGTCACGATCGCTACCCGGGCCATGTCAGAAGCCTACAGATCGACCCATCGGGTCGACACCACGTGCCGACCCGATCAGGTCGATCGGGGGCGATCAGACGACGATGTTGACCAGCTTCGGCGCGCGGACGATGACCTTGCGTACGGTCTGACCCTCGATCGCAGCCGCGATCGTCGGGTCGGCCAGCGCGGCGGCCTCCAGGTCGGCCTCGGAGATCGAGGGCGAGACCTCCAGGCGCGCACGCACCTTGCCCTTGATCTGCACGACGGCGGTCACGGAGTCCTCGACGAGCAGGTGGGGCTCGACCGCCGGCCACGCGACCCGCGCAACCGTCGGCTCGTGCCCCAGACGCTCCCACATCTCCTCGGCGGTGTAGGGCGCGACCAGCGAGAGCAGGATCGCGACCGTCTCCGCGGCCTCACGTACGGCGGGGTCGGCGGGGCCGACACCGGAGTCGATCGCCTTCCGGGTCGCGTTGACCAGCTCCATCACGCGAGCCACGACCACGTTGAACCGGTAGGACTCGATCAGCTGCTCGGCCTCGGCGATGGTCTTGTGAGTCGTACGCCGCAGCGCGACGTCCCCACCGGACACATCCACACCCGGCGCCGACGTCACGTCCCCGGCCAGGCGCCAGGCCCGCTGCAGGAACTTCGCCGAGCCACCCGGCGAGACGTCGGCCCAGTCGATGTTGTCCTCCGGCGGGGAGGCGAAGACCAGGGTCAGGCGGGTCGCGTCGACACCGAACTCCTCCAGCACGTCGCTCAGGTTCACGCCGTTGCCCAGCGACTTCGACATCTTCTTGCCGCCGTTGATGACCTTGCCCTGGGACAGGTAGGCCGAGAACGGCTCGTCCCAGTCGATCAGGCCGATGTCGCGCAGCGCCTTGGTGAAGAACCGCGAGTACAGCAGGTGCAGCACCGCGTGCTCGTCGCCACCCAGGTAGAAGTCGACCGGACCCCACTCGCGGGCCAGCTCAGGAGAGAACGCCTGGGTCTCGTCGGTCGGCGACAGGTAGCGCAGGAAGTACCACGAGGAGTCCACGAAGGTGTCCATCGTGTCCGTGTCACGCGTCGCCGGACCACCGCACGTCGGGCAGGTCACGTTGACCCACTCCGTGGCGGCCGCCAGCGGCGAGACGCCCTTCGGCTTCAGGTCGGCACCCTTCAGCTCGGGCAGCTGCACCGGCAGCTCGGCCTCGGGCACCGGCACCTCGCCGTCGACCGGGCAGTGGATGATCGGGATCGGCGCGCCCCAGTAGCGCTGCCGCGACAGCAGCCAGTCGCGCAGCCGGTAGTTGATCGTGCCCTTGCCGTGGCCCTCGGCCTCCAGCTTCTCGATGATCTTGTGGATGCCGCTCGCCTTGTCGGCGACGCCCTCCAGCACGGCTGAGTTCACGTACGCACCGTCACCCGCGGTCGCGACGTACGTCTCCTCGGGGTTGTCCGCGCCGGGCACGTCCACGACGCGGCGCACCGGCAGCGAGAACGCCTTGGCGAAGTCCAGGTCGCGCTGGTCGTGGGCCGGGACGGCCATGACCGCGCCGGTGCCGTAGTCGGCCAGCACGTAGTCGGCCGCCCAGACCGGGATCTGCTCGCCGGTGACCGGGTTGGTCGCGGTGACGCCCAGGTCGACACCGGTCTTGGGACGGTCGGTCGCCAGCCGGTCGATGTCGGAGGCCTTGCGTACGTCCTCCAGGTAGCTCTCCAGCGCAGCCGCCCGCTCCGGCGCCACGATCTCGGCAGCCAGGTCCGCGTCGGCGGCGACGACCATGAAGGTCGCGCCGTAGAGCGTGTCGGGACGGGTGGTGAACACGGTCACCGTGCGCGTCTCGCCCGAGGTCAGCGCGATCTCGAAGTCGACGTGCGCGCCCTCGGACCGGCCGATCCAGTTGCGCTGCATGTTGACGACCTTGCCGATCCAGGTGTCCTGCAGCTGGTCCAGGCCGTTGTACAGCTCCTCCGCATAAGCGGTCGTGCGGAAGTACCACTGCGTCAGGTCACGCTTGGTGACCGTCGCGCCGCAGCGCTCGCACTCACCGTTGACGACCTGCTCGTTGGCCAGCACGGTCTGGTCGTTGGGGCACCAGTTGACCGGAGACTTCTTGCGGTAGGCCAGGCCGGCCTCGTACAGCTTCAGGAAGATCCACTGCGTCCACTTGTAGTACTCCGGGTCGGAGGTGTGCAGGCGGCGCGACCAGTCGAAGGAGATGCCGTAGCGCTTGAAGGACTCCGCCTGGGTCTCGATGTTGGCGTAGGTCCAGCCGGCGGGGTTCTCGTTGCGCTTGATCGCCGCGTTCTCGGCGGGCAGGCCGAAGGAGTCCCAGCCGATCGGGTTCAGGACGTCGAAGCCCTTCAGCCACCAGTAGCGGGCCAGCACGTCGTGCAGCGCGGTCACCTCGGCGTGACCCATGTGCAGGTCGCCGGACGGGTAGGGGAACATCGTGAGCGCGTAGCGCTTCTCGGCTCCCTCGCGCTGGCCGGCCTTGAACGGCTCCAGCTTCTCCCAGATGGGGCGCCACTTGTCCTGCAGCTCCACGACGTCGTACGTCGCCTGCTCAGCCTGCTCCTGCGTCATTGGTCTTTCGTCCTTGTCGAGAATTCGATGCGTCAAGATTGCTTCTGAAACAGAAGAACCCCTCACATGGAGGGGTAGCCGCGTGACCGGGGTGTGTCCCTCAGGGTCAGCGCGGCTGCCTAAGAAGCAGGACAGACGACTGCATGTGTCCAGGGTAGCCGACCACGGCGTCCATCGTCATTCGCGACCCCGCCCCCAGGCGTCGCGGGGCTGGGCCGGAGGACCCGGAAAGTACGGTCCAAATCCTCTGGTCTAGTACTTTCGATAGTCCATGAGTTCCGCCCTGCAGATCGACCGACAGAAAATAGCCTCGGAGGGGCCTTCACCTATTGCGACCGCGTGTCTGAGCGTGCCAGACTGGCGGCGCTCCGCTGCTCGTGATGTCGGTCGTGAATGAGGACCCCCCCATCTCATCCAAGGAACGCTCCGAGCAGCGGAGTCCAAGTTTTAGAGCATTTGGGTCATGTGCGACAGCCGGCCCGATGGCTAACGTCGCCCCGTGGAAAGCGCCAACGAGCGACACGGGGCCGCGCTCGTCGGCCGTGACCCGGAGCAGGCTCGCCTGACCGCATTGCTGCGCCGTACGCGGAACGGCAGCGGCGGGTCGATCGCGGTTCTGGGCGAGCCGGGCATGGGGAAGACGGCCCTGCTCACGACGGCCACCGCGGGCACGACTCTGCGCGTGGTCCGGGTCGACGGGTACGAGTCGGAGTCGGACATGGCCTTCGCGGCGGTGCAGCGGCTGGTGACCAGCCTGCGTGCGGAGTGCGGGACCCTTCCGGACCAGCACCGGCAGGCGCTGCTCGTCGCCTCGGGCGAGGCCGACGGCCCGCCACCCGACCGCTACCTGGTCGGCCTCGGCGTGCTCGGGCTGCTGGCCGCGGCGAGCACCGAGCAGGGCATCGTCTGCACGATCGACGATGCCCACCTGGTCGACACGGAGAGCCTGGACGCGCTGGCGTTCGTGGCACGCAGGATCGCCGTGGAGCGCGTCGCCGTGGTGTTCGCCGGGCGTGAGGAGGCCGCTCTGGCCGAGCATCTCGGCGGCGTACCCCAGCTCGCCCTGACCGGCTTGGACACCGAGGCGGCCGTACGCCTGCTGAACCGCGCGGCGACGGAACCGCTCCCGCCGTCGATGGCCCTCGCGATCGCCCAGGCCACCGGCGGCAACCCGCTCGCCCTGATCGACCTCGCCGGGGAGTCGCTGGTCCACGAGCTGCCCGACCTGGGCATGGCCGGCGAGCCCGTCCCCGTCGGCCGTCACCTCGAGGCCCACTACGTACGTCAGGTGCGGCAGGCCGACGACGCGGTCCAGACCTGGGTGCTGCTGGCCGCGGCCGACTCGACCGGCAACATCGACCTGCTCACCGCGGCGGGCACCGAGCTCCACCTCACCCTCGATGACGCCGACCGCGCCGAGCTCGCCGGGCTCGTCCAGCTCACCCCGGACGTACGGTTCCGCCATCCGCTGGTGCGCTCGGCCGTCTACAACGCGGCGACAGGGGTCGACCGCCGCCGGGTCCACCGGGCGCTCGCCCACGCCGCCGACCGGTCGGGCCTGGTCGAGGCGGAGGCGTGGCATGCCGCCCGAGCCGTCATCGGGACGGACGAGGCCGTGGCCGAGCGGCTCGACCGGACCGCCGAACAGGCCGCCCGGCGTGGCGGTCTGGCCTCCAGCGCCCGTCTGCTCGCGCGCAGCGCAGACCTCAGCCCGCCGGGCGAGGCGCGCGCCGCGCGGCAGGTCGGTGCGGCCGAGGCGGCCCTGGCCGTCGGCGCCGCACATCTGTCGCAGCGGCTCATCGACGACATCGACGAGGCCTCCGCCGGGCCGGTCACCCGGGGTCGCGCGCTGACGACCCGCAGTGCGCTGGCCCTGCTCCGCGCCGAGCGGACAGGGGTGATGAGCGGCGCGGCCGACCACCTGCGGGCAGCCGACCTCTTCCACGGTTTCGACGACGTACGCGAGCAGGACGCCCTGCTCCGCGCCTTCGACCGGTGCTCGAGCGCCGACCGGCTCATGTCCGGGGTGACGCGGGCGGAGCTGGGGCATCGGATGCTCGCGGGCGCCGGTCGCAACGGCCGCTGGGCGGTCGTCCTGCGCGGTCTGGCCGCCTTGATCCTGGAGCCGTACGACACCGCGTACCCGAAGGTTCGCGCGGCGTACGACGCGGTGCTCGCCCTGCCCGATGAGGAGGTGATGTACTTCGGTGCCGTGATCGCCGGCCTGGGTGGCTATCTGTGGGACGACGGGAGCCGGGCGGCCGGCCTCGACCGTGCCGCGCGTGCCGCACGCGACCGCGGCGCCCTGCTCGTGCTCGACGCGCTGCTCTGGATCATGGCCCTCTCCGAGGTCTACGGCGGCTCCGTGCGGCGCGCGAACCGCTGCGTGGAGCTGAACCGGGAGGTACGTGTCGCGATGGGCTACGAGGACGCGGTCGTGCCCAACGTCGCGGTGATGGCCTGGTCGGGCGAGCCTCGCGAGCTGGTGGAGGCCGTGGCCGACAGCGCCGGTGCGATCGGGTTCGGCGGCGTACGCTCCTCGGGGATCGAGGGCCTGGTCGCCCGCGATCTCGCCGACCGGCGCTACCAGGACGCCTACCAGCGCCACAAGCCGCTCATCGACGACCCGTTCCTCCAGGTCACCCCGCTGTGGTACGCCGACTTCGTCGAGTCCGCCGTACGCTCCGGCCACCCGGACGAGGCGCAGCGCGTCGCGCAGGACCTGGCGGGCCGGGCCACGGTCAACGGCATGCCGTGGTGCGAAGGGGTCGCCGAGCGCGCGCTCGCCCTGGTGAGCCCGGACGAGGAGGCCGAGGCCCACTACCTCGCCTCCGTCGCCGCCCTCGACAAGACGCTCGCCGAGTCCGAGCTCGGCCGCTCGCACCTGCTCTACGGCGAGTGGCTCCGTCGCGCCCGACGCCGTCGCGAGGCCGGTGAGCAGCTCCGGCTCGCGTTGCGCCATCTGCGCCACAGCGGCGCCGAGATCTACGTCCCACGGGTGCTGGCCGAGCTCGAGATCCTCGGGCTCCGGCCCGACGACGACCCTGGCTCCGAACCCCGGCTCGACCTCACCACCCAGGAGCACACGATCGCGCGGCTGGCCGCGTCCGGGCACACCAACGCCGAGATCGCGGCCAACCTGTTCATCAGCCCCAACACCGTCGACTACCACCTGCGGAAGGTCTTCCAGAAGCTGGGCATCTCCTCCCGCCGGCAGCTGTCCGACAGGCTGAACGGCTAGGGCAGGTCGGGCTAGACGGATAGACGCAGCGGCTCGCCCGGCGTCGCCCACCGGAAGCGACCCGCGGTCTCCCGGGTCGCGGTGTCCAGATCGGCCAGGATCCGGTCGCGGCCCTGACGGAAGTGCGACCAGCCCTCGTAGTGCACCGGCACCACCGTGACCGGGTCCAGCAGGTCGCACAGCACGACCGCGTCGCGCCCGCCCATCGTGTACGCCAGCGGCCCGGTCACCGGGAACCCGACCCGTCCCAGATGCAGCACCGCCGTGCCGACGTCGATCCGCGCCGCGACCTCGCGCAGACCGTCGTAGAGCACCGTGTCACCCGAGAACCAGACGGCTCCGTGCTCCTGTCCCGGCCAGGTCAGGGAGAATCCGATGACGTCACCGACGATCGGCCTGCTGCCCCGGACCCCGTGACGCGCAGGGGTCGCGGTGACCGTGATCGTCGGGCGGCCCTCGGCCTCGAGCACCGTGGTCTGCCAGGGACGCAGGCCCCTGACCTTTCGCTCGCCCAGGCCCGACGCCGTGAGCCTGGTGGCGCCCGATGCGGTCGTGACCACGACCCCGGCGTCCGGCAGCAGTGCCCGGCCGGCGTCGTCGAGGTTGTCGGCATGGTGGTCGTGGGTGAGGAGCACGGCGTCGACCTGGCCGATCTCGGTCGCGGGGATCGCCGGACCGGTCGTCTTACGCGAGGACGTACCCCAGCCGAACCGGTACGTCCGGCCGGGGGCGTCGAAGGTCGGGTCGGTCAGGATCCGCCACCCTGCCACCTCCAGGAGCGTCGTCGGCCCGCCGACATGAGTGAGGGTGAGGTCCATCGCGCGGCCTCAGGAGGCGCTGGGCTCGGAGGCGCCCCGCTCTCCGGCGTGGGCGAGCGCCCACTCCAGCGCGTGGTCGGCGATCTCCTCCCACCCGGGACCCGCCACCATCAGGTGCGGCCGGCCGTCGTACGTCTCGTGCTCGGTGAGGGTGCCCTCGCCCTGGTAGTGCTTGGCGTTCGACGCCTGCACGGCCGGGGGCATGATGTGGTCCTCGGATCCGGACAGGAACAGCAGCGGCGCGCGGTCGGCATTCTTGAAGTCGACCCAGGCGCCCTGATGACCGGGCTGGAAGTTGGCCAGCACGGAGTCGAACAGTACCCGGCCCGAAGCCGGGATGTGGTAGCGCTCGTAGAACGCGAGCGACTCCTCCTCGGTGTAGGTGTTCGTGAAGGCGTACGTCCACTGCTCGGCGTCGAACCCGACGGCCCGGTGGTGGTTGGCCGGGTTCTTGAGGACCGGGAAGACCGAGCGCAGCTGGCTCCACGGCGTGACCCGTACGCCCTCGGTGGGGGCGGAGTTGAGCACGACGCCCGCGGCGCCGTGGCCGTGGTCCATCACGACCTGCGTGAAGGCCCCACCGGCCGAGTGGCCCATGATGATCGGCTCGCTGTCGAGGGTGTCGAGGAAGGCATCCAGGTGGGCGACGATGGCTTCCAGGGTGAGATCCGCGATCGGCGTCGGGTCGGCGCGGAGCGCCTCGACCTCGACCTCGAATCCGGGGTAGGCCGGGGTGTGCACGGTGAAGCCCTTGGCCTCGTACCGCGCCTTCCAGTGCTCCCAGGAGCGTGGGGTGACCCAGAAGCCGTGGATCAGGACGATGGTGTCCGGAGTGGGCATGGTGTTTCCTCTCGATGGTCGGTCGGGCTGGTCAGCGCGCCGTCGAGCGCGCCGCGTTATGGACGACGTCGGCCACGAGGCCGGGGTGGCTGATCATCACCGCGTGGGAGGAGTCGACCGAGACCGTTCTCGACCCGGCCCTGGCGGCCATGGCACGCTCGGCCTCCGGCGGGATGATCCGGTCCTGCTTCGCGACGACGTACCAGCTCGGCAGGTCCTCCCAGGCGGGCTCGCCCGACGGGGTGACGAGCGCGGCGAGCGCGCCCGGTCGCTGTGAGGCCGCGAGGAACCGGGCCTCGTCGCGCGGCAGATCCTGCGCGAAGCCGCGCGGGAACCAGGCCGGGTCGATGTAGGCGTCCATGTCGCCGGGCTGGGCGCCGGGGAAGGGCCTGGTGACGAGGTGGTCGGCCACCTCGGTGTGGCCGCCGCCGAGCTCGTTCATCGCCAGCACGTTCTCCCCCTCCGCCGGCGCGTACGCGGCGACGTAGACCAGCGCGGTGACGTCCGGGTCACCGGTCGCGGCGTTGGTGATGACCGCGCCGCCGTAGGAGTGACCCACGAGCACGACGGGGCCGTCGATCGTGTCCAGGAACAGCCGTAGGTACTCGGCGTCGGACAACGGGCCGCGCAGCGGGTTGGAGAAGGCGAGGACCGGGTAGCCGCGGTCGGTCAGCCTGTCGGCGACGCCGGCCCAGCCCGAGGAGTCTGCGAAGGCGCCGTGAACGAGCACGACGGTCGGCTTCGGCGCCGGGGCGTGCCCGCGGCTGGTCAGCGCATCGGCCGACGGGGCGAGGGCGATCACGGCTGCTACGAGAACGGCCAGCAAGCCGCTCGCGCGATGTGTGAAGGACATGGTCTGGCTCCTGCTCTGGGGGCTGGGACGCTCCGATCGTCCATCGCGCGACGCCACCTCCGAACCACGTAGGGCACGTAGTCCGAGCGGGACTACGCGGTGCACGTGGTCCGGGGCCAGGGGTGGCCGGGTCAGGCTCGAGGGGACAGATCCCGTCCGACCGTGGGAGGAACCCGATGCCTTACATCACCGCCGACGACGGCGCCCAGATCTTCTACAAGGACTGGGGCGACAGCGGAAGCCCCGTGCTGCTCAGCCATGGGTGGCCGCTCAACTCCGACGCCTGGGAGGCCACCGCGCTCTTCCTCGCCCAGCACGGCCACCGCGCCGTCGCCCACGACCGCCGGGGCCACGGCCGCTCCAGCCAGACCTGGTCGGGCAACGAGATGGACACCTACGCCGACGACCTGGCCGGCCTGATCGACGCGCTCGACCTGCGCGACCTCACCCTCGTCGGGCACTCGACCGGTGGCGGCGAGATCGTCCGGTACGTCGGTCGGCACGGCACCTCCCGCGTCGCGCGGATCGTCCTGGTCTCGGCGGTGCCGCCGCTCATGCTGCGCACCGAGGACAACCCCGACGGGCTCCCGATCGAGGTCTTCGACGAGATCCGCGCGGGAGAGGTGGCCAACCGGGCCCAGCTCTATCGCGACCTGGCCGACGGCCCGTTCTTCGGGCACAACCGGAACGGCGACGTCCCCCAGGGCTTCCGCGATGCCTTCTGGCTCCAGGGCATGGCCTCGGGGCACCGGGGCGCCTACGAGTGCATCGCCGCCTTCTCGGCCACCGACTTCCGGCCCGACCTGGCCAAGATCGACGTGCCGACGCTGGTCGTGCACGGCGACGACGACCAGATCGTGCCGATCGGGGTCGGTGGCAGACGCTCGGCCGACCTGATCGACGGTGCGGAGCTGAAGGTCTACGAAGGCTCGAGCCATGCCCTGCCGGACACCGACCGGGACCGTCTGCACGCCGACCTGCTGGCCTTCATCGACGGCTGAGCGGCCGCTACGGCACCCGTGCCCGCCAGGCCAGGGTGCCGTGCTTGGTCTCGACCAGCGCCGCGGCCTCCTCGATCGTGGCCTGATCGAGGCCGACGTACGCCGCCCCGAAGCTCTGCTCGAACTCGGCCAGCAGCGCCTCGATGACCTTGTCGCGGCTCAGCCCGGTCTGGGAACGGATCGGGTCGACACGCTTGGCCGCGCTGCGGGTGCCCTTGTCGGACATCTTCTCCCGGCCGATCCGGAGCACCTCGAGCATCTTGTCGGCGTCGATGTCGTAGGCCATCGTGACGTGGTGCAGCACGCCGCCCGGGATCCGCTTCTGGGCGGCCCCGGCGATCTTGCCGACCGGGGAGGCGATGTCGTTGAGACCTGCGTAGGCGGCCTCGATACCGACGCTGCGCAGGCCGCGCAGCACCCACTCGTCGAGGAAGGCGTAGGACTCCTGGAAGGACATGCCTGCCACGAGCGTGTCGGGCACCGCGAGGCTGTAGGTGATCGTGTTGCCCGGCTCGATGAACATCGCGCCGCCACCTGAGATGCGGCGTACGACGTCGATGCCGTGGCGCTCGGCGGCGGCCTCGTCGACCTCGTTGGAGAGCGACTGGTAGCTGCCGATCACGACCGCGCTGCTCGCCCAGTCCCAGAACCTCAGGTTGGGGGCGCGGCGGCCCTCGGCGACCTGGCGGACGATGACCTCGTCGAGGGCCATCTGCATCGTCGGCGACAGCGGGCCGGTCTCGACGATCTCGAGGTCGAGGTCGTCCCAGGTCGTGGCCCTACCGAGCGCCCGCAGCACCGTCAGGGCGATGTCGCGGGTGCCGAAGCCGACCAGCTCGGCGTCACGGGCCGCGGCGTCCAGCTCCGCGGTCAGCTGGTCGAGGGACACCTCGACGGACTGCCCCTCCAGCGCGGCGGTCAGCCACCCCAGCGCCTCGTCGGGTTCCAGGAAGAAGTCGCCCGAGAGGACGACGTCGATGATCGTGTCAGCGGACACCGTCGCGTCGACGACAACCAGCTTGCCGCCGCGTACCTTCCGCTCGCCATGCACTCGTTCACTCACAATTCCTCAACACCGTCCCCGCGCCGATTCATCCCCTGCCGAGGCGTCACTCCCGTCGGCCGAAGCGTCACCCCCGTCGAGCGAGACGTCACTCCGGTCGGCCGAGACGTCACTCCCGTCGAGCGAGGCGCCACTCCCGTCGGCCGAGACGTCACTCCCGTCGAGCGAGGCGCCACTCCCGTCGGCCGAAGCGTCACTCCCGTCGAGCGAGGCGCCACTCCCGTCGGCCGAAGCGTCACTCCCGTCGAGCGAGACGTCACTCCCGTCGGCCGAAGCGTCACTCCGGTCGAGCGAGGCGTCACCGCATGCCCATTCGGCCGACAGAAGCGACGCTTCGGCCGACGTACCTGACTCTTCGCCCGACCTACCTGACTCTTCGGCCGACGTACCTGACTCTTCGCCCGACCTACCCGACGCTTCGCCCGACCTACCTGACGCTTCGCCCGACCTACCTGACGCTTCGCCCGACCTACCTGACGCCTCGCCCGACGTAGACGCCTCGCCCGACGTAGACGCCTCGCCCGAAGTACCTGACGGCTCGGCCGACGTAGCTGACGCCTCGGCAGGGGGGTCAGACGGCGGCGGCGCAGGAGCCGGCGGTGTCGGCCAGGCGGGTCAGGCCGGCGGGGCCGACCAGGGGGCGAGGGTCCTCGGTGAGGGTCCAGGCACCGTCGACGAGGACGTAGTCGCCCCGGACGTCACCGGCGAGAAGGGAACGTACGCCGGCGACCAGCCGGTCCACGTCGGCGACCGAGGTGCCGATGCCGATGCTCGCGCGGACAGCGCCGGCGGTGAGCCCGAGGCGCTTGAGGAGCGGCTGGGCACAGAAGCGGCCGTCGCGTACGCCCAGGCCGTGCTCGGCGGAGAGGTAGGCCGCGACGCGACCGGGCTCGATGCCGTCGACGGTGAACGTGACCACACCGACCGGCTCGTCGGAGTCGGGCCACAGCCGGATGACCTCGACTCCGCCCAGCGCGGACAGGCCGGCCACGAGGCGCCCCCTCAGCGACGCCTCGTGGCGGTCCAGCTCGGCGACCGAGAGGCCGTCGAGAGACGTACAGGCGGCCGCGAGCGCGGCGGCGCCGATGACGTTGGGCGAGCCGCCCTCGTGGCGCGCGGGGGCGGGCTGCCACGTGGTCTCGCCCACCTCCACGTCGTCGACGGCGCCTCCCCCGGCGAGGTAGGGGGTGCCGACGTCGAGCCAGTCGCGGCGCCCGACCAGGGCGCCGGCGCCGTAGGGGGCGTAGAGCTTGTGGCCGGAGAAGGCGACGTAGTCGGCGCCGGTCGCGGCGAGCGAGAAGTGGCGGTGGGCGAGCAGCTGGGCACCGTCGACGAGCACCCGGGCGCCGTGGGCGTGGGCGAGGGTGACGATCTCGCCGACCGGCAGCGCCTCGCCGGTGACGTTGGAGGCACCGGTGATCGCGACCAGGGCGTAGTCGCCGCGAGCCAGCTCGCCGGCGAGGGCGTCGATGGTGCCGGCGAGGCTCTCGCGGCCGGCGATGGCGGTGACGCCGGCCTCGACCCGGTGCCACGGGAGCAGGTTGGCGTGGTGCTCGATGTCGAGGACGAGCACCCGACCGGGTACGCAGCCGGCCAGCAGGTTCACCGCGTCGGTGGTGTTGCGGGTGATGACGGTGACGTCGTCCTCGCGGGCGCCGACATAGGCGCCGATGGTCGCGCGCGACTCCTCGTAGAGCGCGGTCGAGACCTGGGACAGGTAGCCGGCGCCACGATGCACCGAGGCGTACCAGGGCAGGACCTCGGCCACCCGGTCGGCCACGGCCTGCAGCGCCGGCGCCGACGCGGCGACATCGAGGTTGGCGTACGTCGTCGTCGTTCCGTCCAGCAGCGGGACCTGTGTCTTCGAGCCGACGAGCGGAAGCAGGGACATGGGGGCACCCTTCGGGTCATGGCTCCCCCAGGGCCACCCGGCGAAGCACGCGCTTGCCCGCGCCACCTCGGCGAGGGCCTGGTCGTCACCCGGAGCACCCCACCGCGTGGGAGGGTTGCCCGCCAGCAAGCCGGGGCTTCACGCTGGCAGTCGTGACCTTCGCCGGAGATGCTGCCCGAGACCGGGCGCCCCCACCAACTCGTCATCTCGGTTGATGGACGCAGGTCTCAGATCATGGACGCCCGCCCCATGGGTCGCCCTTGTCCTTGCCCTTGCCGTCGCAGGCCCCGAAGAACTCCGCGATCGGGTCACACTCCTCGCCGTCGTCCTTGTCCGGCGGAGGCGGCGGCGCGATCAGCTGCTTCTCGTGTCCGGACTCGGGATCCTGGCCGTCGACGTAGACCGGCTCCGGGAAGTTCTCGACCTCCTTGCCCTCCATCGCCTTCGCCATGATGGCCGCCCAGGTCTCGGTGGGATAGTCGGCGCCGAAGTAGGACGGCATCCAGCCACCGTCGAGCTTCCCCTCGCCGTTGCCGCGCGAGTAGCGGACGGCGGTGGCGATCTGCGGGGTGAACCCGACGAACCACGACGAGCAGACGTACTGCTCGTCGGTGCAGGTGCCGGTGCCGGTCTTGCCGGCGACCGGCCGGCCGATGCTCTGGGCCTTCTGGCCCGAGCCGCTCTGCACCACACCCTGCATCGCGTACGTCACGTCGGCGGCGACGTCCTCGGAGATCGCGTGCCGGGCGTTCTTGCGGCCGTTCCAGCTGTAGAGGACGTTGCCGGCACGGTCGCGGACCTTCTTCACGATGTGCACGTTGTGGCGGTAGCCGCCGTTGGCGATCGTGGCGTAGGCGTTGGCCATGTTGATCGGACTGACATTGGCGCGGCCGAGCGCGATCCGGTCGTCGGTCTTGTGGTCGAAGTCGGTGGTGGTGCTGGGGATCCCCGGGAACTTCGGGGTCGCCTTCGCCGGGGCCACCCCCGCCGCGACGGCGGTGTCGTAGATCGCCTTGCGGCCCTCTTCGGGCCCGCCCATGGACTCGGTCATGTCGATGTAGGCCGTGTTCACCGACTGCTCCAGCGCCTTGAGCATCGTGATGTGCTGGCCGTAGTCCATCCCGTCGGCGATGCCGGCCTGCTCCCCCTCGTTGACGACCGGCGCGCCCGTATAGGTCGTGAACGGCGAGTCACCGGCCCACGTCGACTCCAGCGAGTAGCCCTTGGCGATCGCCGCCGCGGTGGCGAAGACCTTCATGGTCGACCCGGCGTGGCCACCGGTCGCGGCCCAGTTGTGCTGGCTGTCGAGATAGTCCTGACCACCGTAGAAGCCGAGGAGCGCGCCGGAGCCGACGTCGACCGAGGCGGTCGCCACGTGCAGAGCGTTCTTCTGCTCCGGGTCGCCCTTGACGTACGCCTTCCGGTTCTTCGGCTTCACGGTCTTGGCCGCGCTCGCCGACGCCTTCATCACCTTGGGCGAGAGCGTCGCGGTGATCCGTAGGCCGCCGCTGTCGATGTCCTCTTCGGTGAACAGCGGCTTGCCCTGGGCGTTGGTGAGACCGAGCAGCTCGGCCTTGATCATGGTGAGCGCGTGGCCGCGCTGGCCGCCGAGCCGGCTCGGCACCGTCTTCGCGGGGAACTTCGGCAGCTTGTCCTTCACCTTGTCGGCGTCGGCCTGCTTCAGGTAGCCGAGGTCGACCATGCCGGAGAGGACGTAGCGGTAGCGGCCGAGCAGCTTCTCCTCGCCGCGGAAGGTGCTGCTGGCCGGGTCGAAGCCGGCCGGGTTGTTGAGGATCGCCGCCAGCGCCGCGGTCTCCTGCAGCGAGAGGTCCTTGGCCGACTTCGCGAAGTAGGCCTTCGCGGCGGCCTCGATGCCGTAGGCGCCGCGGTTGAAGTAGATCGTGTTGAGGTAGTCGGTGAGGATCTGGTCCTTGCTCTTCTGCCTGGTCAGCTTCAGGGCGATGACCGCTTCCTTCAGCTTGCGGGAGTAGGAGCGCTCGGAGTTGAGGTAGTAGTTCTTGACGTACTGCTGGGTGATCGTGGACGCACCACCCGCGGTGCCCTCGGTGGTGTTGGAGAACGCGGCCCGCACGATGCCCTTCACGTCGACGCCGCTGTTCTCGTAGAACGTACGGTCCTCGGCGGCCACCACGGCGTGCTTGACGACCTCCGGGATCTCGTCGGCGTCCAGCTTGGTCCGGTTCTGGTCGCCCTCCTGGTAGCGGCCGAGCTCGGTCTTGCCGTTGCTGTAGTAGACGAACGAGGTCTCGACCTCGAAGGCGGCGTTCGGGTCCGGCACGTTGATCCGGTTGTACGTCACGATCGCCGCCATCGACCCGATCAGGGCGATGGCCAGGAACCCGACCAGCGCCACCTTCGCCGTCACCTTCCCCCAGCGTCGCCAGCTCGCCGAAGCCCAGGAGGTCGAGGCGGTGGAGGTCGAACCAGTGGTCGAACCCCTGGATGTGGCGCTCCTGGCCGCCGCCCACTTCTCGGCTGCCCAGACCTTGGCCGGCTCGGCGCGGGCGAGCCAGGCCCGGGCGGAGGACGGCTTGGGCGCCGCGCGACGCGCGCCCGGCGGTCTGCTGGGCGTGGTCCGGGGTGGCTCGGCCGCGATCCGCGGGGCGGGCGGAGGCGGCGGCCGCCACGACGGCGGCGGACCGGTCGGACCCTTCGGAGGCTCGGCGCTCCGGTGTTCCATTGCTCCACCTGACCTAGGCGACTGATTGCGGCGGCCGTTGATCCTACCCGGGTGGGTATGACGACGGAGGCCGACCCCATGAGGGGCCGGCCTCCGTGTCGGTCGTACGCGCCGCGGCGTACGACCCTCAGATCCCCATGATCAACGGAGCTTCAGGTCGAAGCGGTCGTTCTCCATGACCTTGACCCACGCCTTGACGAAGTCGTTGACGAACTTCTCCTTGGCGTCGGAGCCGGCGTAGAGCTCGGCGATGGCGCGGAGCTCGGAGTTGGCGCCGAAGACCAGGTCGACGCGGGAGCCGGTCCAGCCGTTGGTGCTGGTGTAGGTCGTCTCGTCGGCGGACGGGGTCCACTGCTGGTCGTAGTCGAGCAGGTTGACGAAGAAGTCGTTCGTCAGCGCGCCCGGGGTCTTGGTGAAGACACCGAGGTCGGAGCCGTCCCAGTTGTTGCCGATCACGCGCAGGCCGCCGGTGAGGACGGTCGCCTCGGGGGCGGAGAGGCCCAGGAGGTTGGCGCGGTCGATGAACAGGAACTCGGAGGGCAGGTTGAGGAACCCGGAGTCGTAGTTGCGGAAGCCGTCGGCCACCGGCTCGAGCCAGGCGAAGTTCTCCTCGGAGGTCTGCTCCTGGGTGGCGTCGACGCGGCCGGCCGTGAACGGCACGGTCACCTCGTAGCCGGCAGCCTTCGCAGCCTGCTCGACACCCACGCCACCGGCGAGGACGAGTACGTCGGCGAAGGAGACCCCGGTCTCGGCGGCGATCTTCTCGAACGCGGCGAGGACCGGCTTGAGCTCCTCGGGCTGGTTGACCTTCCACGACACCTGCGGCTCGAGGCGGATGCGACCGCCGTTGGCGCCACCGCGCTTGTCGGAGCTGCGGAACGTGGCCGCGGCCTTCCAGGCGGTGGAGACGAGCTGCTGAGCGGTCAGCCCGGACTCGGCGATCGCCTTCTTCGCAGCCGCGATCGAGGCGTCGTCGGTGGCGGCCGAACCGGTCGGCAGCGGGTCCTGCCAGTCGAAGTCCTCGGCCGGGACCTCGGCGCCGGCGTAGCGGCTCTTCGGGCCCATGTCGCGGTGGGTCAGCTTGAACCACGCGCGGGCGAAGGCGTCGCTGAACGCGTCCTGGTCGTCCTTGAAGCGACGCGAGATCTCGTCGAACTCCGGGTCCACACGCAGGGCGAGGTCGGAGGTGAGCATGCGCGGCTCGCGCTTGCCGTCACCGAACGCCTCGGGCACCAGGTCGGCGCCGCCGTTGTTCTTGGGCTTCCACTGCTTGGCGCCGGCCGGGGACTCGGTGAGCTCCCAGTCGTAGGCGTAGAGGATGTGGAAGAACTCGTTGTCCCAGCGGGTCGGGTGGTAGGTCCAGGTGACCTCCAGGCCCGAGGTGACCGCGTCGGGGCCGACACCGGTGCCGTGGCCGTTCTTCCAGCCGAGGCCCTGGTTCTCCAGCGGCGCGGCCTCCGGGTCGGGGCCGATCAGGTCGTCGGGGTGGGCACCGTGGGTCTTGCCGAAGGTGTGACCACCGGCGATGAGGGCGACGGTCTCCTCGGAGTTCATCCCCATCCGGCGGAAGGTCTCCTTGATGTCCACCGCGGACTTCAGCGGGTCGGGCTCACCGTTGGGACCCTCCGGGTTGACGTAGATCAGACCCATCTGGACGGCGGCCAGCGGCGCCTGCAGGTCACGGTCGCCGGAGTAGCGCTCGTCGTCGAGCCAGACCTTCTCCGGGCCCCAGTAGACGTCGTCGTCGGCCTCCCACACGTCCTCGCGCCCACCGGAGTAGCCGGCGGTCTTCAGACCCATGGTCTCCAGCGCGACGTTGCCGACCAGCACGAACAGGTCGGCCCAGGAGAGCGCCTGGCCGTACTTGGCCTTGACCGGCCACAGCAGGCGGCGGCCCTTGTCGAGGGAGACGTTGTCGGGCCAGGAGTTGAGCGGCGCGAACCGCTGCTGACCGCTGCCGGCGCCACCGCGGCCGTCGTGGCTGCGGTAGGTGCCCGAGGCGTGCCAGGCGAGGCGGATCATGAACGGGCCGTAGTTGCCGAAGTCGGCCGGCCACCAGTCCTTGGAGTCGGTCAGGACGGCGGCGATGTCAGCCTTGACGGCGTCCAGGTCGAGAGCCTCGAAGGCCGTCTTGTAGTCGAAGTCGGGGTCGACCGGGTTGGCCGCGGGGTGATGCTTGGCCAGGATCTTCAGGTTCAGCTTGTTGGGCCACCATTCCTGGTTGGCGCTGCCGACGGTCGGGTGAACGCGGCCGGCGTTCATGACCGGGCACTTGCTCACGGACTCTTCAGACATCAGGTTCCAGTCCTTCTTGTTCGGATCATTTGCTGCGCTGCTCAGTTCTTGCCCTGGGCGGCCTGGCACTGCGGACAGGTGCCCCAGTAGATGACCTCGGCCTCGTCGACGACGAAGCCGTTGTCGTCCGATGCCGTCAAGCAGGGCGCATGGCCGACGGCGCAATCGACGTCGGCGATGTTCCCGCAGGAGCGGCAGACCACGTGGTGGTGGTTGTCCCCGACCCGGGTCTCATAACGAGCCACCGAGCCGGACGGCTGGATGCGGCGTACGATCCCGGCGGCCGAGAGGGCGGCAAGGGAGTCGTAGACGGCTTGATGGGAGACGTCGGGAAGCCGCTCGCGCACCGCTCCGAGGATGGTCTCGGTGTCGGCGTGCGCGTTCTCGGTGACGGCCCCCAGAACGGCCACTCGCGGGCGAGTGACGCGCAGGGAGGCACCTCTCAGCAGCTGTTCGTAGTCCGTGTGCCCCACAACCCAGAGCCTACGCGAATTCTTGAATGAGTCAAGAAACGGAGGGTGATTCTTTTCCTTCGGATCTCGCTGCCGGACGGGTCGCGAAGCGGCCGGCCATCAGCGGGATCAGGACGGAGATCGCCAGCGGGATGACGAACATCGAGCGCTCGCCGAAGAGCTCGGCCACGGCGGCGATCAGAGAGGCCGCGGCGAGGTAGCCGGCGTAGTTGGCGAGGTTGACCCGGGCGATCGCATCCTCGGCGTTGTCCGGGGAGATGTGGGCGGCAGCGACGAAGGACTGCGGCGGGACCATCGCCAGGCTGCCGCCGAGGATCGCGAACCCGACCGCCGCCACGCTCCAGTGCGGGGCGACGACGATCAGCACCAGGGCGCCCACCCCGACGATGCCGCCGGTGCGGATCACCCGCTCGGCGCCGAAGCGCGCGACGAGGCGGTCGCCGGGGAGGCGTACGGCCAGGAGGACGAGCTGGTAGGCGGCATAGATCGCCGGCGCGACCGCAGCCGCCGCGCCCAGGCCGTCGACGACATAGATCCCACCCCAGGCAGAGGCTGCCGAGTCGATGAACCACATCGCGAACGTCGGCACCGCGACCAGGAGGAGCGTCAGCCACGGCAGCGGGGGCTTCGGGCGCTGCGTACCGCTGGGCCTCTTCTCCGCCGCGTCCACCGCCTCCGGCGGCAGCAGCAGCCGGAAGGTGGCGAGGTTGGCGGCCAGGCCGACGATGGCGATGGGGATCATGTCCAGACCCAGAGGTACGCCGAGGGCGATCGTCACGGTCGCATAGACGGCGCCGAGGACCGCCGCCGCACTCCACATCGCGTGGAACCCGTTCATCAGCGGGCGGCCGTACGCGTCCTGGGTGGCCGTGCCCTGCATGTTCATCGAGGCGTCGACGCCGCCGAGGAAGAAGCCGTAGACGCCGTTGAGGACCAGCAGGGTGACCATCGTCGGCGCGAAGGCGGGCGCAACCGCGGCCAGGGAGGCTCCGCCGAGCATCAGCGAGAGAGTCGCGGCGCTACCGACCCTGCTGGCGAGGTGACCTGCGACGACGCTGCCGACGGCCCCGACCGCGGTGGTGATGCCGAGCACGACGAAGACGTCGCCGGCGCTCAGGTCGAGCTTCGTCGCGATCGACTCGAGCCTGGTGATGAGCGAGGCGAAGGTCAGTCCCTGGATCGCGAAGGCGACGAAGACCGCCGTCCGGGCCAGCTGGAGTCGGGTCATGGACGCGAAGTCTGCACCCTCGCACGCTGATCGCGCACGCGTTTGTGGGGTCAGTTGCCCTTGAGCAGCCCGTCGAGGATCTTCTCGCCGTCCTTGCCGTCACGCTTGCCCAGGCTGTCGAACTCCTCGCGGAGCTGCTCCATCTCGCGCTTGGCGCTCTCGCCCTTCTCGACCAGGTCGCGGATCTGCTGGATCTGGTCCTCCCACTCCTGGGACTGGCCACCGTCGATGACGTTCCAGCTCTCCAGGTTCTCGCGCCAGTGGTCGAGCTTGTCGAGGCGCTTGAGGGTCTTGTTGTCCGACTTGCTGGTCTCGGTGTTCTCGGAGCCGTCCGAGCCGTCCGCGTTGTCCGAGCCGTCCGCGTTGTCCGAGCCGTCCGAGTTGCCGGACGTGTCCTCGGAGGTGTCGGATCCGTCGGAGCCCTGGGAGGACTGGTCGGCCTGGGCGGGCTCGTAGGAGGCCAGCCAGGACGCGGCGAAGACGCAGGCGATCACGAGCGCGACCGCACCGACGAGCCGGCCGGTGGGGAAGCTGCGCAGCGACCCCGGCCGCGGCCCGCGTGCGGGCGGCGGGGCTGCGGGACGGGGCAGGACGCCGGTGCGGGAGCCGGGCAGCGCCATCGGCTCGTCGAGCGATCGCTGGGGCATCGCCTGGGTCGGGTGCGGCGCCTGACCGGCGGAGAGCCGGTCGGTCGCGTCGGGGTCGGCGCCGCTGAGGACGTAGCCGAGCTCGTGTCCGACCTGGTCCATCGACGGCCGGGCGGCCGGGTTCTTGTCGAGCATCCGGGTGACCAGCCGCGCCAGCGGCGCGGGCACCGACCGGAAGTCGGTGATGCGCGGCACCGGGTCGCTGAGGTGCATGTGCAGGATCTTGACCGGGTGCGGCGCGGAGTAGGGCACCTTGCCGGTGAGCATCTCGAAGAGCACACAGCCCAGCGAGTAGACGTCCGCGGGCGGCCCGACGGGGTCGCCGGCGGCCTGCTCGGGCGAGAGGTAGGACGGGCTGCCGATCACGTGGCCGGTCTGGGTCAGCCCGGCGTCGACCCCCGTCATGGCGTACGCGATTCCGAAGTCGAGCACGGTCAGCCGGCCGTCACCGTCGAACATGAGGTTGGCCGGCTTGATGTCGCGGTGCACCACACCGGCCCGGTGAGCGGCGCCGAGCGCACCGGCGACCTGGCGGGTGTATTCGACCGCCATGTCGACCGGCATCGCGCCACGCTGCTGGAGCGGCTCGGCCAGGGTCGGTCCGGGCAGCAGCTCCATCACCAGGAAGACGTCGTTGTCGTCGCTGCCCGCGTCGAAGATCTTGACCACGTCGTCGTGGACGACCCGGGCGGTCGAGAGCGACTCGCGGCGGAACCGCTCGGCCATCGTGGGGTCGTCCACGTCCCGCAGCAGCTTCACCGCGACATCGCGGTCCAGGACGGTGTCACGCGCCCGCCAGACCTCGCCCATGCCGCCGGCTCCGAGCAGGGTGAGGAGCCGATAACGACCGGCGATCGGGGGAAGCTCGTCCATGACGGAAATTATGCCGGGGTCACCCAGGAGCTGAAGAGCGGGATGCCCTCCCAGGCTCCCCCGCGCGCGACCGCGACCACCGCGTGCGGCCGGTCGAACCTCAGGTCGATCTGCCGCACCTTCGTCTCGCGCGGCACCGCGGCGGCGGCCCGGACCATCATCCCGGTCACCGCGGCCGCCTGGAAGCCCTCGCGGTCGTAGGACGCCACGGCCTTCTGGACGCAGACGGCCTCCGTCTCCTCCTCGACCGCGGCCATCACGCCGCGGGCGATCTCGGCGACCCCTGGCGCGGCCGACAGGTCGTGACGATCCTCCTCGCTCCACTCGGGCAGATGGCTGCGCCAGCGGTCGGACGGGGCTCCGCCGAAGACCGTGACCTCCCGGACCGTCCAGGCGTGACCGTCCTCCTGGCCGGCGTCGAACGTGCGGTCGCCCACCTGGCCCGCGTCGACCCGCCGGACGACCTCGTCGGCGGCCCGCCACACGTCGTCGGGAGACACTCCCTCTCCGGCGATCACGGAGTAGACCGAGATGCCGTCCTTGCTCGGCGGGCAGGCGACCGCGACCGGGCCGGCCGCCTCGGTCTCCACCACCGCCTGGAAGCCGTCCTCGAGCAGCAGCAGCCCGTCCTCACCCTCGCCCAGCTGCTCGCTCCAGCGCGGCGTGACCACCAGCGCGGAGGCGAGCACGATCAGCGTCTGGGCGTCGATCTCGAGCGGGAACTGCTTGATCAGGCCGCGGGTGTGCTCGTCGGCCCAGGCGTCGAGACCGGCCTGCTCCGGGAGCGGGTCGAGCACGACCGGCAGGCCCCTGGTCAGCTCGACCCCCGGGCGCAGCCAGCCGGCGACCGCGGCCCCGATGGTGGCGTGCGGCGCCTCCAGCAGCGCGAGCGCGGCGGCCCGCGCGTCGGCCCGGTTCAGCCCCAGGATCTCGTCGGTCTCGGTCTCCGCCGCAGGCGCCAGCGAGGCGAGGAGCAGCCACAGCCCGGCGTACGAGATCACCGGGGACTCGGCGGAGCCGAGAGCGGAGCGGGCGGTGGCGGCGTACGTTCGGACCGCCTCGGCGGCAGCGGTGGACAGGGGCGTCTGCGTTCCCGACTTCTCCATGCCCAAGACATTACGGCGAGAGTCCCCACAGGTGACCCAGATCACGATACAGTTATGTATCGAGCGAGGAGGCACCATGGCCAAGAAGTCGCGCACAGCCGGACTGGACCCGGAGACCGAGTTCCAGGAGATCTCGAGGCGTCTGGGTCTCTACGAGTTCCCGTGGGACACGACTCAGGCGCTCAGCTTCGCCCTGTTCCGGACGTACGCGGTGCCCTCGATCGGCCGGCTGCTGGCCGATACGCACCAGTTCACCGAGAACACCCAGAAGCGCTACGACGACACCGCGCTGCTGCTGGAGGACGCGGCGGTCGAGGACCTGGACAGCCCTCGCGGCCGGGCCGCGGTGCGGCGGATCAACCAGATGCACCGGATGTACGACATCTCCAACGACGACATGCGCTACGTCCTCTCCACGTTCGTGGTGATCCCACGGCGCTGGAACCAGGACTTCGGCTGGCGGCAGTCGACCGCGGACGAGCAGCTCGCGGCACTGCGCTATTACCAGGCGCTCGGGAAGCGGATGGGGATCAAGGACATCCCGGCGACCTATGCGGAGTTCGAGCAGTTCCTCGACTCCTACGAGGCCGAGCACTTCGCGTACGACGAGGGCAGCCGTGCCGTCGCCGACTCGACGCTCGAGCTGCTGACGACCTTCTACCCGCGCCCGCTGGCACCGATCATCCGGATCTTCTCGCTGTCGCTGATGGAGCCGCACCTGCTCGAGGCGTTCCGCTACCCCGAGCCGGGGCGTGTGGCGCGCTCGCTGTCCCGTGGGGCGCTGAAGGCGCGGGCACGCGTGGTCGCTCTGCTGCCGGCACGGCGGAAGCCCGCGTACGTCCGGGACATGCCCCGCATCAAGAGCTATCCCCACGGCTTCAACACCGAGGACCTCGGCACCTTCGCGCCGGGCTGTCCGGCGCACCGGGTGGGGTGAGTGTCGATCCCGGGCGGGGCGCCGGCCCGGGCTTAGCGTGACGACGTGATCAACGTCGTCGGCAACGCGATGCTCGCCGTCTTCCTCGGCGTGGGGCTGGCGATCGCCGGCTTCGTCCCGGCCGCCGCGATCGCCTACCGCCGCCGGGGCTCGTTCCCGTTCGTACGCATCCTCCTCCTGCTGACCGCAGCGATCTACGCGGTCGCACTGTGGACCTACACCCTGCTGCCGGTGCCCGACGTGGGCAGCTACACCTGTGCGGGGACGCAGTTCCGTCCGTTCGGGTTCGTCTCCGACATCCTTCTGGTCCGCGAGGAGGTGGGCCGCCGGGCGCTGCTCACCAGCGCCGCGTTCCTCCAGGTGGCGCTCAACGTCGTCCTGTTCGTGCCTCTCGGCTTCTTCGTCCGGGCCATCGCCGGGCGCGGTGTACTCGTCGCCGGCGCACTGGGTCTGGCGACCTCGCTGCTCATCGAGACCACCCAGCTCACCGGGATCTGGGGCCTCTACCCCTGCGCCTACCGCGTCTTCGACGTCGACGACCTGATGCTCAACACCGTCGGCGCGGTGATCGGGTCCCTCGTCTCGGTACGCCTCGTCCGCCCGCGGGCGCCGAAGGTGCCCACCACGGTCACCGTCGGGCGCCGCCTGGTCGGCATGACCGCCGACCTCCTGGTCGTCCTCGGCAGCGGCGCCCCGCTCGTCGTGGCATGGCGAGCCTGGCAGCTCTACGGCATGGACGTCCCCGTCGACGAGATCCCGGCCGCCACCCAGTTCTGGCTCCTCTGGGGCCCGCCGCTCATGCTGGAGACCGTCGCCGTCCTAGGCTTCGGACGCACGGTCGGCGAGTGGGTCGTCGGCCTCCGCACCACCGCCTCCACCGGGGTGTGGTGGCGCCGGGTCGTCAAGCTGGTCACCGGCGTCGGCGGTCTGACCCTGCTTCTGATGGCCGACTTCCCCGGCTCCACCCTCCTCCTGCTCGCCTTCGTCGCCATGACCCTCGTGACACTCCCCCGCACCGACGGCCACCGAGGGATGAGCAACGCGCTCGCGGGGATGCAGGTCCGGCCGGCTCGACCAGGCTGAGTCACTGTCCGCCGGCCAACGGCGAGACCTCGAGGTCGCCGGTCAGATGTGCCAGCGTGACACCGTTCGACAGCACCACCCGCCGCCCGTTGTCATCACGCCTCTGCAGCGACCTCAGGGCGGCGAGCACCCGCTCCGGATGGTCGAACAGCCAGAACCCCACCCGAACCACCTCGCCCCGCCACCGACGAGGAAGGAGCCGGATCCGGCGGCGCCTTGTGGATGACCAGGACGGCGCGTCCCGCCTCGGTGTCACCTCGAGAAACCGGTTGGTCACCGTGATCCCTTCTGGCGTCGACACCTGCTCGAACACGTCGACGCGGATGTCATTCCACGCCGCGGAGACCACCTCGCCGGCGAGCTCCAGGGTCAGGCTCTCGGGCGTGATCAAGAGCGCCCGGCGCATCTTCAACGTCAACACGTGATCGACAACCACCACGGCAAAGAATGCCGCGGGCGCCGTGAACAACACGCCGACCACGATCAGGCCGTCTCGGAACGAGAGCCCCGCGAACTGACACAGCATCGCCACGAAGCACACGAGCATCAGCTCGCCACATATCTCAGGACCCCGTCTGAGCCTGATCTCATTCCCCGGCCCGTGCGCAGTCGTGGTCCAGCGAACCCTCCGGTGTGCGCCACCGCCGCCGCGGAGACCTTTCGTCATGTGGCTATAGACGCCCAGCAGCACGAACATCACGCCACAAGTGACACCGATCAGGTGCGCGCCGCTTTCACCATCGTCCGCCACAAGGAACCCGACGCTCGACATGAGGCCGATCAGTAGGATGAACATGCTCAGCAGCGTCCAACTCACCCTGCGCGCCGTCGCCTTCCACGGCGACCCCAGACCCTCGTCCCCCAGCACGCGTCGACCCTATGGCGCACGCCGTTGCGCAGCCATCTCGGCGCTCGATCCGGGTATACATGTCGCGTGATGCTGCTCGTGATCATCCTCGTTCTCGGGGCCGCGTGGTCCTTCTTCATCGCCGCACGGCCGGAGGTCGGCTTCTTCCTCGAGGAAGGCTGGAAGTTCCGCGACGCCGAGCCCTCCGACCTCTATCTCGGCCTGACCCGCTTCGGCGCGGCAGCCGTCGGCGTCGCCCTCCTCGTCTTCGCCGCCGTCTTCGCCTTCGGCGGGCCAGGAGATAGCGACAGCGCGCCCACGACAACGACTGATCCTGATGGGCGCTCCGCCCCACCGATAACCGCCACCGCGGACCCACAGGACACCACAGCGGAAGCCTCACGCCATGCCAAGGAGGAGTGCGAACGACTCAAACCGACGTTCGAAGAAGAGGCGAAGTGGGACGCGCAAGGAAAGCTCACCAACCGGGAGTCCCTCAATTCCCTCGCAGCGTATGAGAAGGCCGAACTGGTCGTCGAAGCGCGGACGGATGGCGATCTCGTCTCTCTGCGGAGCGAGAACGCCAAACTCGGCACGTTCGGACGGACCCTCTTCACTCTGACGCGGTCAGGCGCGACCTGTATGCCCTGATCGAGGCGTCGGCCTCATCGGCGGTGATGTCTCCGATCAGGACCCGCAGGGTGAGGCCGTCGGAGAGCGAGAGCAGCTCGATGGCGCGCGCACGAGCCTCGGCCTGATCGAGACCGTCAGCCTCCTGGAGGTGGCGGGTGCACTCCTCGACACCGACCCTCGTCGCCTCGGCCAGGATCCGGCGTACGGCGGTGTGGGTCATCGCCTTGGCGACGTAGGCGTACCAGACGGTGACCCCGATCCGGCCTGCTTCGGTGGCGGGGATCTGCCGGAGCAGGAGCTGGAGGAGGCGGTCCTCGGGCGGGCGTCCTTCGGTGGCCTCGTACTCGATGACGGCCTGCTTGATGAGCAGGTCGATGCCGGCGACGACCAGCGCGTCCTTGGTGCCGAAGTAGTGCTGCACGCGGCCCATCGAGACCCCCGCCCGGGCGGCGACGGTCCGCAGGCTGACGCCCTCGATCCCCTGCTCGGCGACGACCTGCCAGAGCCCGGCGACGATCTCGAACCGGCGCTGTTCGTGGTCGACGGCTCTTGGCATGGCGCCAGGTTAGCAATACAGTCGCATCGCAACGGGTTTCAATGCGATCGCATCGTTATCGGGAACGAGGGGATGACATGGACGGAGCAATCGAGAATGAGGGCAGCGAGCCGCGCAGGAATCGCCGACGCTGGCCGGTGGTGCTCCTCACCGTCGTCGCGGTCGTCTCGACCGGGTGCCTGGTGATGGTGCTCGGCACGAGCGGCCCCGGCGTCGGCCACTTCCGCACCCCGGCGGGACGCCAGGCCTACACCGAGGCGTACGAGGCGGCCTTCGCCGCGCTGCCGAAGCCGACCGAGACGCAGGACGTGGAGACCACCTTCGGCACGGTCCGGACCTATGCCTGGATCGACCCGGACCCGGTCGACGAGGTCCCCGTCGTGCTCGTGCCGGGGCTGGCCAGCGGCGTACCGATGTGGGGCGAGAACCTGCGTGACTTCGCCGAGCACCGCACGGTCTACGCCTTCGACGCGATCGGCGACAGCGGGCTCTCCGAGCAGACCCTGCCGTTGCGCGGGATGGACGACAACGCCCGCTGGGTCGAGGAGGCGCTGGCTGATCTCGGGCTCGAGCGGATCCATCTGGTCGGTCACTCCCAGGGCGGCGGGCTCGCCGCGGCCGTCGCCGTGCGCTACCCCGATCGCCTGGCCAGCCTCACCCTGCTCGAGCCGATCATGACGTTCGGCATGCTGCCGGCCTGGGCGATCGGCTGGTCGGCGGTGGCCGCACTCCCCTTCCTGCCCGACTCCTGGCGCGACCACGCGCTGAACCGGATCGGCGGCGTCGAGGACGACGAGGTCGACCCGGAGGACGCGATGGCTCGCATGATCGCGGCCGGGACGGCGCACTTCGACTCCGGCAGCCTGCCGACGCCCTCACGCCTGACCGACGCCCAGATCCGCGCCCTCCGGATGCCGGTCTACGTCGCGATCGCGAGCGACAAGTCGCTGGCCGGCGGCGAGGACGCCGCCGAGAGGGCCGAACGACTCCCCCACGCGACCGTCAAGGTCTGGCCCGAGACCACCCACTCCCTGCCCATGCAGGTCGCGGCCGAGCTCGATACCGAGCTCGAAAGGTTCTGGGCAGACGTACGTTGACGGTTTCTGCCCAGAGTTATGCCCAGAGCCCGAAGTACTCGATGAACATCCTGAAGCCGCCGTTGAACTGAGCGGTGTTCGTGATCGCGTTGATGGCGCGTACGCCCCAGAAGACCACCAGCGTGTAGCCGATCCCGAGCGCGATCCCCGCCGCCGCGGCGCTCGTTCCGGCTGCTTTCGCCCGGCTCAGACCGAGGTGACCGAGCACCACCGCCGCAGCGATCGGGATGATCGAGGCGATCATGAGCAGCCCGAGGACCAGCCAGATGATCGGCCGATCCTCCATGCTGACGAGGGCGTTGTAGTAGCCCTGGCTGACGTCCGGGATCCCGACGATCACCCGCACCAGGGCGACGATCACCAGCATTCCCGCCCCGATTCCCAGCCCGGTGAGCCCGAGCCATCCGCCGCTTTGCGGACCACTGGCAGGTGTCGACGGGTTCGCCGTTGACCAAGCCGGTCCCGCTCCTGCCGCCTCGTTCGGTTGTGACATCGCGCCCTTCCGTCCCGTGGGATCGAGCCCGCCCTGCCGGTGCCGGACGGACCTCGTACGGCCCACGACGCTATCCCAGAGTCCGGGCACCTTCGGGCAGATCCGCGCGGGCGAGCGCGTCGAGATGCGGGAGCGGCTCGGTACAAGATTTCTCGACGATTTGTGTTTGAACTCCGGAATTTGGGGTAGGAGATAGTTACCAATCGCTCCGAACGTCTTGGGGGACCCTCTCGTGAACGTCGAAATCGTCGTGCCGCAGGTGAAGAAAGCGGCCAACTCCATCGGCACCGCGGCCGACGCCGTCGCCGGTCTCGATCTCGAAGGCCCGATGGGCAAGGTCGCTGCTGCGCTGCCCGACAGCACGGTCGTCGGCGCCGCGAATGGCCTCAAGGCCGAGTGGAAGAGCGATAAGGACAAGTGGGTCAAGGATGCCCGCGACCACAAAACGACCACCGTCGCCGACGCCGACGCGATTGTGGAGGCCGACACCATCACGGCGCAGCAGGCGCGCTACCGCGAAGCAATGATCGGAAGAGACTGATGGCCGTCACCTATGAGAAGCTGCAGAGCTGGAAGCCAGAAGGGCTCGACACCGCAGCCGATGACCTCAACACCGCTCGCAAGAAGCTGCTAGACCAGCAGGACGAGATGGATGCCGGCAAGGTCCCTGACACGTGGATCGGTGAGGCCGCCACTCGCGCCGAGAACCGCCACCGAGGTCTGGTCGAGAGTCTGAACGACATCGCCGCTCCGCTCGGGCAGGTCATCATGGGCCTCGACGACGCCAGCGCCACGATCAAGAAGGCGAAGAGCTCCGCCCAAGGCGCCTACCAAGCCGCGACAGGGAAGGGCTGGAAGGTCAGCACTGGCAGTCCCATCTCGATCACGGCAGGAGAGGCCAAGACCGAGGACGGCGACGAGGCCACTATGAAGGAGCTGGCCCAGACGATCCAGGACGCACTCACCGATGCGGAACGCGCTGAGAACGACCTGGTCGCGGTCCTCAACAGCGCGACCAAGGGTGGGTACGACGGCGGTACCGGGTCGATCGAACAAGCAACGCTTCCTCCGGAGCTCCGAGGGCTCTCGGACGACGAGCTCGCCAAGAAGCTTCTGGACAACCCCGAGCTGATGGATGACAGCTGGGAGGTGCTCCCACCCGAGGTGCAGGCCCAGATCGGTGACTACACCGCCAAGAAGCTCGAGGATCTCGACGACATCGACAGTGTCGCGGAGCGTAAGGAGGCCGAGAAGTGGTTCAGCATCCTCGGGAAGCACTCCGACGACCGTGACTTCGGCGAGGCCGTCATCGATCGCCTGGGCCCGGAGGGCGTGAACAACGTCATCCACCAGATGACTGGTTGGACCAGGAACCAGATCACCTACCCCGACTACGAGAACCCGCCGGTCACGATCGGCGACGAAACCATGGCACTGCAGAAGCTCCAGAAAGAGGGTGCCGGCAACCTCGCTGCTCTCCTCGGTTCTGCGTCCCGGGACGGCTGGATCGACAACGCGGACTACGCCGAGAAAATCGGCCAGGATTCAACAGCTGCCGCCATCCTTCTCCACGCCGCCGAAGGACGTAACGTCGAGCTCGGCGCCGACTTCACGCACAAGCTCGGCACCCAACTCTTGGAGACAGAGAACGGCGACCCTCTCCGGTACTCCCAGATCAACAACGGCCTCTTCTTCGGCGGCGAGTCGTTCATGGACGAGAACGGCGACCCCCTCCGTCAGTTCGTCAAGGTCGCCGACAACGGGATCGGCTCTGCCCAGGCGGTCATGGGCGACGAGAACATGGCCAGCTACCTGATGCACGACCGTCTCACCGCCAACCACCTCGCTGAAGACATGGACAGCGTGGTTCGCGTGGCCACCGTCGATGCCGCTGCTCAGGAGGGTGAGGTTGGCAAGAAGGCGGCCGACATCGCTTCGTGGACCATCGACTACGCGGCCAAGAACGAGTTGGACGACCATTACGATGAAGAACTCGGCGGGATCATCGCCACCTACATGGAAGATGTCTATCCGGAGGTGGTGGATGACGCTGCACCGATCAAGCCTCCGCTGCTGGACCACCACGCAGACTTCTCAAGAGACGATCTCGGCAAGGTACTCCGGCATATCGGAGGAAACGAGACTGCGACGAGTGTCGTGGGATCAAGCGCGGCCCAGTTCAACCAATTGCTGTTGGATCGTGGCGCTCAGGCCACGCTCGACGGAGTTGGCACCGGGGACCCTTCATTCGACGTTGGGTCAGACGATCCCCTGGTGAGCGCAACGCACCGTGCGGCTGGTCTCCGTGGCTTCCTGGAGGACAACCTGGCCGACGGCGCAGTCGCCGATGGTGAGAATGAGGCCGAAGATCGCAAGAGGGTCGCAGAGATGTTCACCCTCCCACTCGACGCAATCCCTACAGATGGCACCGGTCCTGTCGGCGGCTACCTGGTCGACCAAGTGAAGGATCAGATCATCAAGGGGTATGTCGGCGACCCCGCGGGCGTGGCCGCCGCTGAAGGCGACGAGTCCTACGCGAGCGCCCGTCGCAGCACCGAACTGCAAAGCCTTTACGCAATGGCCCACGCCGAGGGACATGCACAACAACTGGGCAATCTCCCCGAGCAGGTCGACCAGGGGGCCGATGGAAGTCTGCGGTTCAACAACGGAATCGCTGAAGACTGGCCTCGGGACTCGGAAGGTAACCTCAAGCCACCCGGATCCCTGACGCCCGCAGAGATGGAAGCGATGCTCAGGCGGCCTGAGGACGAGAGCGGGATCGGTTCCGCTGTCAAGCGCGCGGTCGACAACGGATACGACAACTACCAGAACCGGAAGAAGCTGGAGGACCACGGTTGAGGATGATTCGTACGGCAGCCACCTTGGTACTCCTCGGAGCCGCGCAGGTCCTGTCGGGATGTGGCGGCGAAGATGAGCCGCCGGTCTACTCGAAGGAGTCGGTCTGCGGAGTCGCGGTGGATGCGGTTGAAGGCGTCATGGGGACGAAAAGGTTCACCGCGAACGAGGTAGCCACCCGATCGACCGCCGACAGCTCACCTGCACCGCGCGGCGGCGACCTTCCGCTCAACAGCGGGAGCGGGGGCATAACGAAGATGGAGTGCGACGTACGGACGACGGAGGATGCACCCTCGATGACATTCACGTACTCGCTTACCAACGGCGTGGACGCGGACGATTTGATCGAGGCCATCAGCGAGTCCGCGGAGAAGTTCGAGGTGCATGACGGAGTCGCAACGACGAGTTTCTCTGGCGACGACCACTCCAGTTGGCGGTGGGCCTGCACGGCACCATCGGAGTCTTCGACGCCCACCGCCGGTGGCTCCTTCGGCCGAGAGGACGCGACCGAGGAGCAGCGGCGCGCGCTGGTCGAGGCAGTCGCGACAGCAGCCGGGTGCTCTACCAAGGACCCGTCCGAGTCGTAGCCATCGGTTCGGGAGACCGACGACAAGAAGGCACCGAGTAAGACACTGACCAGCGGCGCTGGTACGACGGTTGAGGCCGTCGTACCAGCGCCGCCGGCATTTCTGCCTGCGATAAGGACTTGACCTTTCGGCACTACTCAGCGCTACTATGTACTGGTAGCTAGCAATACTGAGTAGCCCGGAATTGGGCAGAGGGGAGGTGCCCGATGGGCAAGCAGATGACCGAGATGCTCAAGGGCACGCTGGAGGGGATCGTGCTGGCGTTCCTGACCGGCAACCCGGCGTACGGATACGAGATCACGACCTGGCTGCGGAGCCAGGGGTTCACCGAGATCGCCGAGGGCACGGTCTACGCGCTGCTGGTCCGGATCGAGAAGAACGGGCTGGTGGACGTGGAGAAGCGGCCGAGCGAGAAGGGGCCGCCGCGGAAGGTCTACTCGCTGAACGAGGCGGGCCAGAAGTACCTGGATGAGTTCTGGACGACGTGGGGGTTCCTGGCCGAGCGCCTGGAGAACCTCCGAGAAGGGAAGTAAGAGATGTCCATCCGATCGATCTTCGAGACCGTGGTCGGCAGCATCGACCAGAAGCGGCAGTGGCGGTCCTACAAGGCGCGCGTGGCACAGCTGCCCCCGAGCCACCGCAAGGCGCACGACGCGGTGCAGCGGTACCTGATGTACGCCGGCGGCATCGCCGACAGCGAGGTACTCACCCAGATGGGTGGCGATCTGCTCGACCTCTTCGAGCAGAGCGCTGCGGACGGCACTCCCGTCAGCGCGATCGTGGGCGACAACCCGGTCGAGTTCGTCGAGGAGTTCGCCAGGAACTACTCCGAGGGCGCCTGGATCAAGAAGGAGCGCAACCGGCTCAACGCCGCGATCGACACCATCAACAAGGAGGACGAGTCATGAGCGCGACAGCCGCCATCTCCGTACGGGGACTGGAGAAGTCCTACAAGGACAACCAGGTGCTGCGTGGGGTGGACTTCGAGGTGGCGCGGGGCTCGATCTTCGCGCTGCTCGGGTCCAACGGGGCCGGAAAGACCACCGCCGTACGCATCCTCTCGACGCTCCTGAAACCCGATGCCGGCGCTGCGCTGGTCGAGGGTGCCTCGGTCGTCGAGGAGGCGCAGCGGGTGCGGGAGGCGATCTCGCTGACCGGTCAGTTCGCGGCGGTCGACGAGATCCTGACCGGGCGGGAGAACCTGGTCCTGGTCGCGAAGCTGCGTCACCTCCCCTCCCCCGGCGACATCGCCGACGGGCTGCTGACGCGCTTCGACCTGGTCGAGGCGGGCGCCCGGAAGGTCGCGACGTACTCCGGCGGCATGCGACGGCGGCTGGACATCGCGATGTCGCTGATCGGGTCGCCGTCGGTGATCTTCCTCGACGAGCCGACCACCGGGCTGGACCCGGAGGCGCGGCTGGAGGTGTGGAAGGTGGTCAAGGAGCTGACCGAGCAGGGCACGACCGTCCTGCTCACCACGCAGTACCTGGAGGAGGCCGAGCAGCTCGCCGACCGGATCGCCATCCTGCACGGCGGGGCGATCATCGCCAACGGCACCCTCGCCGAGCTCAAGGCGATGCTGCCGCCGGCCAAGGTCGAGTACGTAGAGAAGCAGCCGTCGCTGGAAGAAATCTTTCTTTCACTCACCGGCTCCACCAACAAAGGGGCACAGAAATGAACAAGCACGCATTCGCCGATGCCGGCACCCTGCTGGGGCGCTCGCTGCGGCACATCACCCGCAGCCCGGACACGATCATCACCACCGCGCTCACCCCGATCGCGATGATGCTGCTCTTCGTGTACGTGCTGGGCGGCGCGATCCGGACCGGCACCGACAACTACGTCAACTACGTGCTCCCGGGCATCATGGTGATGGCGATCGCCTCGGGCATCGCGTACACCGCGCTTCGGCTCTTCACCGACATGAAGAGCGGGATCTTCGAGCGGTTCCAGTCGATGCCGATCGCCCGTTCGGCGGTGCTGTGGGCACATGTCGGGACCTCGATGGTGGCCAACATGCTGACCATGGTGATCATCTTGGGCGTCGCGTTCGTGATGGGGTTCCGCACCTCGGCGGACCTGGGCGCCTGGCTCGCGGTCGCTGGGATCCTGGGGCTGCTCACCCTGGCCCTGACCTGGCTCGCCGTCATCCCCGGCCTGGCAGCACAGACGATGGAGGGGGCCACCGGGTTCTCCTACCCGCTGATCTTCCTGCCGTTCATCAGCTCGGCGTTCGCGCCGACGGAGACGATGCCGGGGCCGGTGCGCGCCTTCGCCGAGAACCAGCCGGTCACCTCGATCGTCAACACCATCCAGGCCCTCTTCGCGGGGCAGCCGGTCGGTGACGACATCTGGGTGGCGCTGGCCTGGTGCGTGGGCATCCTGGTCGTCTCCTACATCGCGGCCATGGCCGTCTACCGGCGCAAGATCAGTTGACGGCTTCAGGTTCAGGAGCGGTGAAGAGCCGATCTACCCCTTGCGGTGGTAGGTCGGCTGCTCGCCGTCCCTGAGGTTGCCCCGGTAGAAACCCGTCCGCAGCTCGTAGGTGTACTCGTCGAGCTCGGGCATGCCGACACCGGCGGCGTACGCGATCTCGGCCTCGGCGTCGTAGGGAACCCGGACCCACTGGATGCCGAACGGCGCCGCCTGCTCGCTGTCCATGACGCCCTCGAGGATGACGTAGACCGGTGTCGGGTCGCTCATGCAGTTGCCGACGCTGCCGGTGTTGAAGACGGTGCGCCGCTCCCGGTCGGTCTCGTAGTAGGGGTCGTGGGTGTCGGCGTAGCCGACGATGTCCGGCTCCGGGACGTCGAGGCCGGTCGCCTCGGTGTTCTGGAACAGGCCCAGGAACTCCTGCTCGTCGTGGTCGAACCTGACCCGGCGGTGGACGGTCTCCTCGGAAGCATGGAAGAGCCGGATCCGGCGGCCGCTCATCGTGAAGTCGTGGCTGAACGGGAGCGTACGCAGCCACTCGGCCTGCTCCCATGCCTGCAGCCGCCACCACATCAGCCCGACCGACTCACGGCCGAAGTCGGGCTCGGGCGCGAGCAGGAAGTCCTCCCAGTTGCCGAGGATGTTGACCTCGCACCGCTCCCGGCAGATCTCGGCGACCTCACGTCCTCGCGGGCCCTTGCCGACGTAGTCGCCGAGGTTGAAGATCCTGGTGATTCCGCGCGCCTCGATATCGGCGAGGACGGCTTCGAGGGCGGTGAGGTTGCCGTGTACGTCCGAGATCAGCGCGATGCGCTCTGGGGTCATGGGCGCAGGCTATGCGATGGCTGGGAGACTGGCCCGGTGAGGATTCTGGTGACGGGTGGGGTGCGCTCGGGGAAGTCCCGGCATGCCGAGTCGCTGCTCGCGGCCGCGCCGTCGGTGGCGTACGTCGCCCCGGGGCCGACGCTCGAGGAGGAACCGGATCCCGACTGGGCCGCGAGGCTGGCTTCGCATCGGGCCAGGCGGCCGGAGCGGTGGCGTACGGTCGAGTCGCGCGATCTCGCCGGGGCGCTGGCCGACGCCCTGGCCGCCGACGATGCGGTCATGGTCGACTGCCTGGGCACCTGGCTCACCGCCGTCATGGACTCGCGCGGGTTGTGGGAGGCCACGTCCGAGGAGGCGACCGCGGCGGTCTCGGCGCTGGTCGAGGACGCCGTCACGGTCCTCGGCCGCCACGGCGGGGACGTCGTGCTGGTGACCAACGAGGTCGGCCTCGGGGTCGTCCCGGCGCATCGCTCGGGCCGCCTCTTCCGCGACCTGCTGGGGCTGGTCAACCAGCGGCTGGCCGCGGCCTGCGACGAGGTGCACCTCGTCATCGCCGGACGGGTCCTGAAGCTCTAGCCGGCGCTCAGCGTGACCAGGACGGCTGCCAGCGCCGCCTCGACGGTCGCTCCGAAGACGTCGCCGGTCACTCCGCCGAATCGTTTGACCGCCCGCAGGACGATCACACCGACGACGGCTGCGGCGACGACGACCGCGAGGACTCCTCGCCACCACGGCAGCCCGGCCCAGGCGCCGGCACCTGCGAGCGCGGCCGCGACGACGGCCCAGACGACGACGGTGACCAGGGGCGGCAGGGTCTGGGTGAACGTACGCCCCAGCCCGTCCTCGCGCGCCGGCCTGATGCCGCGCGTGCAGCACAGTGCCAGGGCCGCGCGCGAGGCGCAGACGGCGACGGCGACGAGCACCGAGGAGCGTAGGACCTCGTCGCCGAGCACCGAGGCCAGCCCGGCCACCTGGAGGCCGAGGACCAGGACGATCGCGGTGACGCCGGCGGGGCCGGAGGTGCCGGTCTTCATGACCGCCAGCGAGCGCTCACGGTCGTAGGAGGCGGCCATCCCGTCGACCGTGTCGGCGAGGCCGTCGAGGTGGAGCGCCCGGTTGCCGACGACCACGGCGCCGATCACCAGGAGGGCGATGACGGTGTGCGGTAGGCCGGCGAGCTGTCCCAGGAGTGCGATAGCGCCGGCGCCCAGCGCGAGGGGCAGCGCGGCCAGGGGCGCGACCGCCATTGCCACCGCGGCGCGACGGCGGTCGACGTGCTCGGGAGGAGGCACGGGCATCGCGGTCAGCGTGCCGACCGCGAGACGCCAGGCGTCCCGCAGGAACATCAGGCGGGGTCGCCCGGGGCGAGCTCGGAGAGGAGAGCGACGTCGCGCAGGAGGGCGACGGCGCTGCGTACGACCGGGACCGCGGCGACCGCGCCGGAGCCCTCGCCGAGCCGCAGGTCGAGGTCGAGCAGCGGCGCCAGGCCGAGCTTCTCCAGTGCCATCGACTGGGCGGGCTCGGTGGAGCGGTGGCCGGCGGCGAACCACGCCGCCGCGCCCGGCTCGATCCGGTCGGCGGTGAGGGCGCAGGCGACGCTCATCAGGCCGTCGAGAAGCACCGGGGTGCCGCTGCGGGCGGCCTCGAGGAGATAGCCGGTCGTGGCCGCCAGGTCGGCGCTGCCGAGCGCGGCGAGAGTCTCGATCGGGTCCTCGACACGCTCACCGGCACGGGCCAGCGCGGTGGTGATGACCTCGGTCTTGGTCCGCAGCGCGTCATCGCCGATGCCGGTGCCGCGGCCGGTTACCTCGCTCGCGGGGAGCCCGAGCCCGGCGGCCACCATCGCCGCCGCGGGCGTGGTGTTGCCGATGCCCATGTCGCCGCTGATCAGCAGCTGCGCACCGGCGGCGATCTCTTCGCGGGCCACCGCGGCACCGGCCTCCAGCGCGGCCATGGTCTCCTCGGCGGTGAGCGCGTCCTCAAGATGGATCGCACCGCTCCCCCGCCGGATCTTGTGCCGCGTCAGGGCCTCGCGGGTCGCCGCGTCGAGCTCCTCGAACTCCTCGTCGACACCGAGGTCGAGCACCCGGACCTGGACGCCGTGCGCCTTCGCGAGGGCGCTGACCCCGGCCCGGCCGCCCAGGAACGTACGCACCATCGCGCCCGTGATCGCCGACGGGAACGCCGAGACCCCGTGCTGGGCGACGCCGTGGTCACCGGCGAAGATCACCAGTCGTACGTTGTCGACCGGTCGCGGCGGCACCTCGCCCTGGCACGCGGCCACCCAGACCGCCAGCTCTCCCAGGCGGCCCAGGGCTCCGGGAGGTGTCGCGAGGGCGCCGAGCCGCTCGGTGGCGGCGCGGCGTACGTCTTCGTGCGGGGTCTGGATCGTCACCAGCGCAAGGTACCCCACCCCGCCGGAGCCAGGCCTCGCTGGTTGAGCCGTGAGCGCCAGCGAGCGTGGAGCTGGCTCGACCAGCGGGGTCAGGTGAGGCCTCGCGAGACGCCCTGGGCGGCGACCTTGAGTGCGGAGACGAGGCGGAGGCGGTTGCGGCGGAGGTCGGAGACGACGATGCCGAGGGCCCCGACGACGCCGGAGGCGGTGGTGATCGGGACCGAGACCGAGCAGGCGCCGAGGGTCATCTCCTCGACGGTGGTCGCATAGCCCTCGGAGATCGCCCGGTCGAGCTGGCGCCGCAACAGGCCGGGGCTGGTGATGGTGTGGCGGGTGAACGGTCTGAGCGGGCCGGCCAGCACCCGGTTGCGTACGTCCTCGGGCGCATGGGCCAGGAGCACCTTGCCGACACCGGTGGAGTACATCGGCAGGCGTGAGCCGACCGAGGAGACGATGGGGACGTTGCGGGTGCCGCGGAGCGTCTCGAGGTAGAGCACGTGGTCGTCCTCGCGCACGGCCAGGTGGACCGTCTCCAGGGTCGCGCCGTAGAGGTCGTGGAGGAACGGGGCCGCGACCGATCGCAGGTCGGTGGCGACCGGGGCGAGCAGGCCGGCGTCCCACAGCCGGCGGCCGACGGCGTACGTCCCATCCTCGTCCCGCACCAGGCCGCCCCACTCGACCAGCTCGGCGACCAGGCGGTGGGCGGTCGGGAGGGAGACGTCGGCACGCGACGCGAGCTCGCTGAGGGTGAGCCGGCGATGACCGGCGTCGAAGGCACCGATGAGACCGAGGACGCGCGAGGCGACCGTGCGGCCTCCACTGCCACCTGCCATTCGGCGCCTCCTTTTGCTCAGCGGAATTCCGCGCTTTCATCGTACGCCTCCCGCACCTAGCGTTCGGAACGTGACAGCGACCACTGAGACTCAAGCGGACCTCTCGGCCGAGATAGCGAAGATCGAGGCCGACTCCGAGGGCCAGAACGTACGCCAGCCCCTGCTGGACTACCCGCCCTACCGGTCCAGCATCCTGCGCCACCCCACCAAGGACCCGCGCCATGCGGACCCGGAGACGATCGAGCTGTGGGCTCCGTGCTTCGGGCACTCCGACGTGGAGCCGCTCGAGGCCGACCTGACCATCGCCGGCAGCAACGAGCCGATCGGCGAGCGGATCACGGTCAGCGGCCGGGTCCTCGACGGCGAGGGACGCCCCGTGCGCAACCAGCTCGTCGAGATCTGGCAGGCGAACTCCGCGGGCCGCTACATCCACAAGCGCGAGCAGCACCCCGCTCCGCTCGACCCCAACTTCACCGGTGTCGGCCGCTGCATCACCGACGCCGAGGGGCGCTACCGGTTCCAGACGATCAAGCCGGGGCCGTACCCGTGGGGCAACCACATCAACGCCTGGCGGCCGGCGCACATCCACTTCTCGCTCTTCGGCCGCGCGTTCACGCAGCGGCTGATCACGCAGATGTACTTCCCCAGCGACCCGCTCTTCGCGCTCGACCCGATCTACCAGTCGATCACCTCGCAGAAGGACCGTGACGCCCTGGTGGCGAGGTACGACCACGACCTCTCCACCCCCGAGTACTCGATGGGCTACAGCTGGGACATCGTCCTGACCGGCCCGAGCCGCACCTGGACCGAGCCCGAGGAGGGCGACCTGTGAGCACCATCCCGACCCCGGGCCAGACCATCGGCCCCTTCTTCGGCTACGCGCTCCCCTACGAGGGCGACGCCGACCTGGTCCCGCCGGGCAGCCCCGGCTCGATCCGGCTGCACGGCTGGGTCTACGACGGCGCCGGCAACCCGATCCCCGACGCGCTGCTGGAGATCTGGCAGACCGACGCCGAGGGCAACGTCCCGCAGGCCGAGGGGTCGCTGCACCGCGACGGCTGGACCTTCACCGGCTGGGGCCGCGCCGACACCGACCCGAACGGCCACTACACCTTCTCGACGGTGCTCCCCGGCGCGGCCGAGGAGGGCGCGGCGCCGTTCGTCGCTCTCACCGTCTTCGCCCGTGGTCTGCTCGACAAGCTGCACACCCGGATCTACCTGCCCGAGCACCCCGCCAACGCCGGTGACCCCCTGCTGGTGTCGCTGTCCGAGGACGAGCGTGCGACGCTGGTGGCATCTGCGGACGCAACCGGGTTGCGATTCGACGTGCACCTCCAGGGCGACCGCGAGACCACTTTCCTTACCTACGGCTGAGGAGTCGAATGTCGCTGCTGTGGCCAGGCGAGGAGCGCGCCGGGGACCTCTTCTCCGAGGCCGCCTACCTCGCCGCGATGGTTCGGGTCGAGGAGGCCTGGCTGGCCGCGATCGTGTCCTCGGGGATAGCCCCCGAGGAAGCGCGTACGCCACTGGCCGGCCTGGTCTCCGAGGCCGATGTCCCGGGGCTGGCCGAGGGTGCGGAGGCCGGGGGCAACCCCGTCATCGGCCTGGTGAAGCTCCTGCGGAGCCGCCTCGACGGTGAGGCGGCCCGGTGGCTCCACAAGGGCCTGACCAGCCAGGACGTCGTCGACACCGCGCTCGTGCTCTGTCTGCGCGACGCGCTCGATCGAGTCGAGGGGGAGCTCGCCGCACAGGCCGCCGCGCTGGCCGGTCTCGCCCGGGAGCACCGCGCCACCGTGATGTCGGGCCGCACCCTGACCCAGCACGCGGTGCCGATCACCTTCGGCCTCAAGGCCGCGACCTGGCTCGGCGGTCTGAGCGACGCCGCCGAGGCGCTCCGCGCGACGCGTACGTCGTTGCCCGCCCAGGTCGGCGGCGCGGCCGGCACCCTGGCGGCGGTCGTCGGCCTGGCCCGGCTCCGTGGTCTCGGTGATCCGGTGGCCGCGGCCCAGCAGGGCGCCGCGACCACGGCGACCACGCTCGGACTGACCCCGCGGGTCCCCTGGCACACCAACCGCGCCCCGCTGACCTCGGCCGCCGACGCGCTGGTCACCGCGGCCGACACCTGGGGCCGGATCGCCACCGACATCACCCTGCTGACCCGCCCGGAGATCGGCGAGCTCGCCGAGCCGGCGGGTGAGGGCCGCGGCGGCTCCTCGACGATGCCGCACAAGTCCAACCCGGTGCTCTCGGTCCTCATCCGCCGCCACGCGCTCGCTGCTCCCCCGCTGGCCGCGACGCTCCACACCGCCGCGGCCTCCTACCTCGACGAGCGTCCCGACGGCGCCTGGCACGTCGAGTGGGAGACGCTGCAGATCCTCGCCCGCCGCAGCGCCGTCGCCGCCTCGCAGACCACCGAGCTGCTCGCCGGGCTCCGTGTCGACGCCGCCCGGATGCGCGCCACCGCCGAGGCCGCGGGCGCGGACCTGCTGGCCGAGCAGCGGTCGCTGACCGGATTCGTGGGCGGCGAGATCCTGGCCGGCTCCGAGGCCGCGGCAGGTCTCGATGCCTATCTCGGCGCCACCGATGCCCTCATCGACACCACTCTCGCCCGCGCCCACGAAATCTGGAAGACCGGACTTTGAAAGGAAGCGTCATGACTCCGAGGATCACCCCCGTCGAGCTGGCCGGAGACCCGAGCAAGCCGCTCCTGGTCGTCGGCCCGTCGCTCGGCACCTCGGTGAGCGCGCTCTGGGCCGCCACCGCCGAGCTGCTCGCGGACAGGTTCCACGTCATCGGCTGGGAGCTCCCGGGCCACGGCCACGGCGCTCCCACCAAGGAGCCGTTCTCGATGGCCGACCTCGCCGCCGGGGTGCTCGCCTGTGTCGACCGGGTGCTCACCGACCGCGGCGAGCGCCACGGCACCTTCGCCTACGCCGGCGACTCGGTCGGCGGAGCCGTCGGCCTCCAGCTCATGCTCGATGCCCCCACCCGGGTGAGCGCCGCGGTGCTCACCAACACCGGTGCGAAGATCGGCGAGCCCGAGGGCTGGAACGACCGGGCGACGACCGTGCGCGCCGCCGGCACCGCCTCCCAGATCGCGGGCTCCACCCAGCGCTGGTTCGCCCCCGGCTTCCTCGAGCGCGAGCCCGCCCGGGGCGGCGTCCTGCTCCACTCGCTGCGCGACGCCGACGCGGAGAGCTACGCGCTGGTGTGCGAGGCGCTGGCGGCGTACGACGTCCGCGGCCGGCTCGCCGAGGTCGCCGCCCCGGTCCTGACGGTCGCGGGTCTCGACGATGCCCCGACGCCGCCGGCCTCGCTCGAGGAGATCGCCGTCGGGGTGCGCAACGGGCGGCTGGTCACCCTCGACGCCGTCGGCCACCTGGCTCCCGCCGAGGCTCCGCACGCCGTCGCCACCCTGGTCACGTCCCACGTGACGGCATCGGACCCGGCCTACGCGGCCGGGATGAACGTACGCCGCCAGGTGCTCGGCGACGCCCACGTCGACCGGGCCACCGCGGCGATCACCGACGTCAACCGCGACTACCAGGACCTGATCACGCGCTACGCCTGGGGCACGATCTGGACCCGCCCCGGCCTCGCCCGCCGGGACCGATCGATCGGCGTCCTGACCGCCCTGGTCGCGGGGCGCCACTTCGAGGAGCTCGAGTTCCATCTCCGCGCCGCCCTCACCAACGGGCTGACCCGTGAGGAGATCATCGAGGTGCTCCTGCAGACCTCGATCTACGTCGGCGTACCCGCCGCCAACACCGCGTTTGCCGTCGCCAACCGGGTCCTGAACGAATAGCTTGTCGACATGACCAGCACCGCGACCGTCGTCGGCGCCGGGCCCAACGGCCTGGCGGCGGCGATCGTGCTCGCGCAGCAGGGCGTGCGGGTCACCGTCCTCGAGGCCGCCGAGACGGTCGGCGGTGGCACCCGCACCGCCGAGCTGACCCTGCCCGGGTTGCGCCACGACATCTGCTCGGCGATCCACCCGCTCGGGGTGGCCTCCCCGTTCCTGCGCGGCCTCGAGCTGGAGAAGTACGGCCTGACCTGGCGTTTCCCCGAGATCCAGCTCGCCCATCCGGTCGACGCGAGCACGACCGCGCTGCTGCACCGCTCCGTCGAGGAGACCGCCGCGGGGCTGGGCACCGACGGGCGGCGCTGGCAGCAGCTGTTCGGCCCGGTCGTCCGCGGCTTCGACACGGTCTCGGAGCACATCCTCGGTCCGATGGTGCGGCTCCCGCGCCATCCGTTCCGGCTGGCCTCCTTCGGGATGCGCGCCGCTCCCCCGGCCGCCGTGCTCACCCGGACCTTCCGTGAGGAGCCGGCCAAGGCGCTCTTCGCGGGCTGCGCGGCGCACGCGTTCCAGCCGCTGGACCGCCCCGGCACGGCCGGCGTGGGCACCATGCTCGTCGTCAGCGGGCATCGCCACGGCTGGCCCGTCGCCGAGGGCGGCTCGCACGCGATCACCCTCGCCATGGCGCAGCGGCTCGAGGAGCTGGGCGGCACCATCGTCACCGGCACCACCGTCCGCGACCTGGCCGATCTTCCCGACGCCGACGTCACCCTCTTCGACACCAGCCCCGGCGGCTTCGCCGACATCGTCGGTGAAGCCCTCCCCCAGCGGCCACGACGGGCGATGCGGAGGTGGCAGCACGGCCCCGCGGCGTACAAGCTCGACCTGGCCGTCCGCGGCCCGATCCCGTGGCGCGACCCGCAGATCGGACGCGCCGGGACCGTCCATCTCGGCGGGACCAGCGCCGAGGTGGCCGCGAGCGAGAAGGAGATCGCCGCGGGCCGGATGCCGGAGCGTCCGTTCGTGCTGATCGGTCAGCAGTACGTCGCCGACCCCTCCCGCTCGGCGGGAGACCTCAACCCGGTCTGGGCCTACGCGCAGGTCCCGCACGCCTTCGAGGGTGACGCCACCGACGCGGTGCTCGCCCAGATCGAGCGCTTCGCGCCGGGCTTCCGCGACCGGATCGTGGCGACCCACGTGACCACACCGGCCGACTACGCGGCCTACAACCTCAACTACGTCGGGGGTGACATCTCCACCGGCGCCAACACCCTTCGCCAGCTGATCATCAGGCCGACCCTCACCGCCTACGAGACCGGTATCCCCGGGATGTTCCTCTGCTCGGCCGCCACCCCGCCCGGCGCCGGCGTCCACGGCATGTGCGGCTACCACGCCGCCCACCGCGCCCTGCGCCACCTGGCCGCGATGGGGAAACCAGGTGCCACCGGCTTCCGTCCTGGCTAACGTCTGGCCCATGCCGCAAGCCCGTCTGCGCACCGAGCGTCTCGACCTGGTCCCGCTGAGCGAGGAGCATCTGCCGTTCCTGGTCGAGCTCAACTCCGACCCGGTGGTGCTGCGCTTCCTGTTCACCCGCGCGCTCACGCCGCAGGAGACCGAGGAGCGAATGCACACCTGGATCCGGGTGGCGAAGGAGACCGAGGGGCAGGGCAAGTGGATCGGGTACGCGGCCGGTGAGGCCGTGGGCCTCTACATGCTCGAACCGCCCGACCATCCGCCCCGCACCGACGCCGCCGAGCTCGGCTACCGGCTCCCGCAGCGGCACTGGCGGAAGGGGTTCGCCAAGGAGGGGTCGCGCGAGCTGCTCCGGCACGCCTTCGAGGACCTCGGCCTCGACACCGTGATCGCGCAGACGATGGCCGTCAACGAGGCCTCCCGGGCGACCATGGTCTCGGTCGGGATGAGCTTCGTGCGCAGCTTCCACGAGGAGTTCGAGGAGCCGCTCGCCGGGCACGCCGAGGGCGAGGTCGAGTACGAGATCAACCGCGAGACCTGGCTCGCGGGCCGCGCGGGGTAGGCTGCGAGCACGCTCGTGGCGCAGGAACCCGGTGAGAGTCCGGGGCGGTTCCGCCACTGTGACGTCCGTACCGCTGCCGGTCACGGGCACAGCCAGACACTGGCCGCGGGCATCCGACCGATCGACGGGGCGAGAACCCCTAGGAGGACCCCGGCATGGCCGACCCTGCACGCGTACGCATCGCTCTTCTGTCCACCTCGGACACCGACCTGCTCTCGGCCCGTGCCAGCGGCGCCGACTACGCCTGGGCGAACCCGTCGCGGGCGAGCGACCTCGAGGCCGTCGTCGCCGGAGCCGACCTGGTGGTCTTCCGGCTCCTCGGCTCGCCCACCGAGCTGTGGGACGGCCTGAGCGCGGTCAAGGAGCGCGGCACCCCGGTGGTGGTCCTGGGCGGCGAGCAGCAGCCGAGCGCCGAGCTGATGGAGCACTCCACGGTGCCGATGGGTGTCGCCGCGGAGGCCCACCGCTATCTCGCCGAGGGCGGCCCGGCCAACCTCGCCCAGCTGCACGCGTTCCTCTCCGACACGGTCCTGCTGACCGGGTTCGGGTTCGAGCCGCCGGCCGAGGTGCCGGCGTGGGGGTTCGCGGAGCGGCCCGCGCCCGCCGACGAGGCGCGGCCGAGGATCGGCATCCTCTACTACCGCGCCCACGAGACCAGCGGGAACACCGCGTTCGCGCACGCGCTGGCCGACGCCATCGACGCGACCGGCTCGGCCACCGGCGTACCCGTCTTCGCGGGCTCGCTGCGCTCGGCCCCCGACGACCTCTACGAGGCGCTCGGCACCCTCGACGCCCTCATCGTGACCGTGCTCGCGGCGGGCGGCTCCGTGCCCGCGTCCGCCTCCGCCGGTGGTGAGGACGAGGCCTGGGACGTGGAGCGGATGGCCGCACTCGACATCCCGGTGCTGCAGGGCCTGTGCCTGACCAGCTCGCGCGCGGAGTGGGAGGTCTCCGACGACGGCGTCACGCCGCTCGACTCGGCCAACCAGATCGCGATCCCGGAGTTCGACGGGCGGATCATCACCGCCCCGTTCTCGTTCAAGGAGCTCGACGAGCAGGGTCTCCCCCACTACGTCGCCGACCCCGAGCGCACCGCGCGGGTGGCCCGGATCGCGGTCAACCACGCCCGGCTCCGCCACACTCCGAACGCCGAGAAGCGCCTCGCGCTGGTGCTCTCCGCCTACCCGACCAAGCACGCCCGGATCGGCAACGCCGTCGGCCTGGACACCCCGGTCTCCGCGATCAGGATGCTGCGTCGCCTTCGCGAGGAGGGCTACGACCTGGGGCAGGACAACGAGGTCGTGCGCCTCCTCGACGGCCCGGACGACACCGCCGCCGGCGACGCCCTGATCCACGCGCTGATCGCCGCGGGCGGTCAGGACGAGGAGTGGCTGACCAACGCGCAGCTGACCGACGCCCACGTCCGTGTCTCGAAGGCGTCCTACGACGAGTGGACCAAGGATCTCCCTGCTGAGCTGCGAGAGCAGATGGTCGAGACCTGGGGGCCGACGCCGGGCAACCTGTTCGTCAACGACGACGGCGAGCTCGTCCTGGCCACGCTCCAGGCCGGCAACATCGTCATCCTGATCCAGCCGCCGCGCGGGTTCGGCGAGAACCCGGTCGCGATCTACCACGACCCTGACCTTCCCCCCAGCCATCACTATCTCGGTGCCTACCGCTGGCTGGAAGCCCCCAGAGATCAGCACGGCTTCGGTGCCGACGCCGTCGTCCACCTCGGCAAGCACGGCTCGATGGAGTGGCTGCCCGGCAAGAACGCCGCCCTCTCGGCGAGCTGTGGCCCGGATGCGGCGATCGGCAACATGCCGCTGATCTACCCGTTCCTGGTCAACGACCCGGGCGAGGGCGCCCAGGCCAAGCGCCGCGCGCACGCCACGATCGTCGACCACCTGGTCCCGCCGATGGCGCGTGCGGAGTCCTACGGCGACATCGCGCGGCTGGAGTCGCTGATGGAGGAGTACGACCGCATCTCCTCCATGGACCCGGCCAAGCTGCCCGCCATCCGCGGCGAGATCTGGCAGCTGATGAAGGCCGCCGAGCTCCACCGCGACCTCGGCATGGAGGAGCGTCCCGAGGACGACGACTTCGACGACTTCATGCTCCACATCGACGGCTGGCTCTGCGAGATCAAGGACGCCCAGATCCGCGACGGCCTGCACGTGCTCGGCGCAGCCCCCGAGGGCGAGGCGCGGATCAACCTGGTGCTCTCGATCCTGCGCGCCGCGCAGGTGTGGGGCGGCGTCGGCGGCGCCGTGCCCGGTCTGCGGGCGGCGCTCGGCCTCAAGGAGGGCGCCGACACCCGGGCCGTCGACGAGATCGAGACCCAGGCTCGCGCTCTGGTGGAGCGCATGGATGCGGCCGGCTGGGACCCGGCCGTCGCCGAGTCGCTCCACGACGACCCGGCCGTCCGGCAGGTGCTCGTCTTCGCCGCCGAGCAGGTGGTGCCGCGGCTGGCGGGGACCACCGACGAGCTGTCCGCCGTCCTGCACGCGCTGGACGGTGGCTTCGTCCCCGCGGGGCCGTCGGGCTCACCGCTGCGGGGGCTCGTCAACGTACTTCCGACCGGGCGCAACTTCTACACCGTCGACCCGCGCGCGGTCCCGAGCCGGCTGGCCTGGCAGACCGGGCAGGCGATGGCCGACTCGCTGCTGCAGCGCTACCTGGACGAGACCGGTGACTACCCGACGTCGGTCGGGCTCTCGGTGTGGGGCACCAGCGCGATGCGTACGTCCGGCGACGACGTCGCCGAGGTGCTCGCGCTGCTCGGGGTGCGGCCCGAGTGGGACGAGGCGTCACGGCGGATCACCCATCTCGACATCATCTCGCTGGAAGAGCTCGGCCGGCCGCGGATCGACGTGACCGTACGCATCTCCGGGTTCTTCCGCGACGCGTTCCCGCACGTCGTCTCGATGCTCGACGACGCGGTCCGGATGGTGGCCGACCTCGACGAGCCGGCCGCGGACAACTTCGTCCGCGCGCACACGCTGGAGGACCTGGCCGAGCACGGCGACCAGCGTCGTGCGACGGCCCGCATCTTCGGCTCCAAGCCCGGTTCGTACGGTGCCGGGATCCTGCAGGTGATCGAGGCCGGCAATTGGCGCTCCGACCAGGACCTGGCCGAGGTCTATACGGCCTGGGGCGGCTTCGCCTACGGCCGCGACCTCGACGGTGCCCCGGCGGCCGACGACATGCGCACCAACTACCGCCGGATCAAGGTCGCCGCCAAGAACGTCGACTCCGCCGAGCACGACATCGCCGACTCCGACGACTACTTCCAGTACCACGGCGGCATGGTCGCGACCGTCCGCGCGCTGACCGGCAGCGAGCCGAAGGCGTACGTCGGTGACTCCACCTCGCCCGACGCCATCAGGACCCGCACGCTGCAGGAGGAGACCAACCGCGTCTTCCGGGCCCGGGTGGTCAACCCGCGCTGGATCTCGGCGATGCAGCGCCACGGCTACAAGGGCGCCTTCGAGCTGGCCGCGACGGTCGACTACCTCTTCGGCTTCGACGCGACCGCCGGGGTGGTGCAGGACTGGATGTACGAGAAGCTCGCCCGCGAGTACGTCCTGGACGAGACCAACCAGGAGTTCATGCGGACCTCGAACCCGTGGGCGCTGCGTGGGATCGTGGAGCGGCTGCACGAGGCGGCCGAGCGCGGGCTGTGGGAGGCGCCCGACCCCGAGGTCGTCGCCCAGATGCAGGAGATCTATCTCGACATCGAAGGCGACCTGGAGGAAGGCCAGTGACCTCTTCCGGACAGCGTCGGATCAAGATCATCGGCGTCGGTCCCGGCGACCCCGACCAGGTCACCCTGGAGGCCGTCGCCGCGATGCGGTCGGTCGACTACTTCCTGGTCACCGACAAGTCCGGCACGGTCAAGAAGGGCATGCCCGACCCGCTGGTGCGGGCCCGCGAGGAGCTGCTCGACCGCCATCTCGACGAGCCCGCGCGGGTGGTGAAGGTCGCCGACGCACCCCGCGAGCGGCGTGAGGAGTTCACCGGGACCGACGCGGACTACCAGGCGGCCGTCCGGGAGTGGCACCGCGCCCGGGTCGAGCGCTACCTCGCCGTGCTCGCCGAGCATCCCGGCAACGTCGGCTTCCTGGTCTGGGGCGACCCGGCCTTCTACGACTCCACGATCCGGGTCGTCGACCAGATCGCCGAACAGCTCGACGTCGAGGTCGACGTCATCCCCGGGATCTCCTCGGTGCAGCTGCTCGCCGCGCGGCATCGGCTGGTGCTCCACGACGTCGGGCGCCCGCTCTACGTCACCACCGGACGCGCGGTGCTCGAGGCCGTCGAGGCCGGGCACGACAACCTCGTGGTGATGCTCAACCGCGTCGTCGAGCTCCCCGGGCTCGCGGACTGGCGGATCTGGTGGGGCGGCAACCTCGGCACCCGCGAGGAGGAGCTCGTCGCCGGTCGGGTCGGCGAGGTGCTCCCCGCGATCGATGCGGCTCGGGCGCGGTTGCGCGAGGCCTCCGGCTGGGTGATGGACATCTACCTGCTGCGGGCTCCCCGGCATGGGTGATCAGTGATGAGCGGGCTGCTGGTCGCCGGCACCACCTCGGACGCGGGCAAGTCGGTCGTGACCACCGGGCTGTGCCGGGCCTTCGCCCGCCGCGGCGTCAAGGTGGCGCCCTACAAGGCCCAGAACATGTCCAACAACTCGATGGTCTGTGCCGCTCCCGACGGGACGACGGCGGAGATCGGGCGCGCGCAGTGGGTGCAGGCGCTCGCGGCGCGGGTCACCCCGGAGCCGGCGATGAACCCGGTGCTGCTCAAGCCGGGCTCCGACCGCCGCAGCCACGTGGTCCTGATGGGCCATCCCGCCGGGGAGGTGTCCTCGCACGACTGGGAGGCGGGGCGCCGGCATCTGGCGACCGCGGCCCATGCGGCGTACGACGATCTCGCCTCTCGGTTCGACGTGATCGTCGCCGAGGGCGCGGGGAGCCCGGCCGAGATCAACCTGCGGGCCGGCGACTACGTCAACATGGGGCTGGCGCGGCACGCCGGGCTGCCGACCGTGGTCGTGGGCGACATCGACCGGGGCGGGGTGTTCGCGGCGATGTACGGCACCCTGGCTCTCCTCGAGCCCGAGGACCAGGCCCTGATCAGCGGTTTCATCATCAACAAGTTCCGCGGCGACGCGGGTCTGCTCCAGCCCGGGCTCGACTCGCTGGAGTCGCTCACCGAGCGCCGGGTCTTCGGGGTGCTGCCCTGGGAGCCGTCGCTGTGGCTCGACTCCGAGGACGCGCTCGACCTCGACGGGCGCCGCGCGGTGGCCGGTGCCACCCGCAAGGTCGCGGTCGTACGTCTGCCCCGCATCTCCAACTTCACCGACGTCGACGCGCTCGGCCTGGAGCCGGACCTCGACGTCGTCTTCGCCTCCTCACCGGCCGACGTCGCCGACGCCGACCTGGTCGTCCTGCCCGGCACCCGCTCCACGATCAGCGACCTGACCTGGCTGCGCTCGCGCGGCCTCGACGTGGCCCTGACCGAGCACGTACGCCGCGGCCGCCCGCTCCTCGGGATCTGTGGCGGCTTCCAGATGCTCGGCGGCACGATCGCGGATCCCGACGGGGTCGAAGGGTCGGTCGCCGAGGTCGAGGGGCTGGGCCTGCTCGACGTACGCACCGACTTCACCCCCGCCAAGAACCTCCGGCTGCCCACCGGGTCGGCGCTCGGGGTCGAGGCCGGTGGCTACGAGATCCACCACGGCCGGATCACCCGCGGCGACGGGGTCACCGAGTTCCTGGGTGGCGCGCGCTCCGGGCTGGTCTTCGGCACGATGTGGCACGGGTCCTTGGAGGGCGACGCTCTGCGCGGCGCGTTCCTCGAGGCGACGCTGGGCCGCGAGCCGTCCACCGTCTCCTTCCCCGCCGCCCGCGAGCGCCGCCTGGACCTGATCGGCGACCTCGTCGAGGAGCACCTCGACGTCGACGCCCTGCTCGACCTCGCCCGCGGGGGGATCCGATGAGGCTCCTGATCCTGGGCGGGACCGGGGAGGCGCGGGACCTGGCGGCGCGGCTGCTCGAGGAGGGGGTGGACGTCACCTCCTCCCTGGCGGGCCGGGTGGCACGTCCGCGGCTGCCGGTGGGCGAGGTGCGGATCGGCGGGTTCGGCGGGGTCGAGGGCCTGAGGGGGGCCCTCGACCAGTTCGACGCGGTCGTCGACGCGACGCACCCGTTCGCGCGCGGGATATCGGCCAACGCGGCCGCGGCCTGTGCCCTGACCGGCCATCCGCTGCTCCGGCTGGAGCGGCCGGGCTGGCCGGCGGACCCGTCCTGGGCCTACGTCGACACCCACGACGAGGCGGCCACGCTCGCCGCCGGCCTCGGAGCGCGTCCCTTCATCACGGTCGGGCGCCAGGAGCTGGCCCGGTTCGTCCCGGCGCTGGCCGGCCATGCGGCCCTCGCCCGGGTGGTCGACCGGCCCGACCTCGACCTCCCCGAGCCCTGGACCCTGCTGACCAGCCGCGGGCCCTACGAGATCGAGGGCGAGCTCGCGCTGATGCGCGAGCACCGGAGCGACGTGCTCGTCACCAAGGACTCCGGCGGGACCTTCACCTGGCCGAAGATGGCCGCGGCCGCCGAGCTCGGCGTGCCCGTCGTGGTCGTACGCCGCCCCGCCCCCGCCGACGGCGTCCGCACGGTCGACGACGTCGCCGAGGCGGTCGCCTGGGTCCGGAGCCTCGGATGAGGGTGCTCGTCGGGATGTCGGTGACCGATGTCGACCGGCGCCAGGACCTGCTCGCCTGGGCCGGCGAGCTCGACGCGAGCATGGCATTCCTGCAGCTGGGCGATCCGTCGCTCGCCGCCGAGCTGACCCGGCTCGCCGACTCCGGCGCGGCAACCATCACGCTCGCGGGAGTCAGTCTCGGCCCGCTCGCGCCGGGCCACTCCTGGCTCCGCCGGATCGCGGCCCACTGGTGGCGCGAGCGCCCCGGGAGCCGCCCCGAGATCCAGGTCGCGACCCGGCTGGCGACCACGCACGACGACCTCGCCGACGTGCTGACCGAGACCAGACCGATCACCGGCACCGAGCCCGGACTCACCTCGCCCGCGTGGGAACGAGTCCCCGAACACGTACGCCAGGTGCTGATCTGCCGCGGCCCGCGCTGCACCGCGAAGGGCTCCGAGGAGACCGCCCGGGCGGTGATCCTGGGCGCGATGGAGGCCGGTCTCGACGACGACGATCTGCTGATCACCCACACCGGCTGCCAGTTCCCGTGCAACCAGGCGCCGGTGCTCAGCGTCCAGCCGGACGATGTCTGGTACGGCCACGTGGAAGCGGCCGCCGCCCGGGTGATCGTGCGTGATCACCTGGTCGGCGGCCGTCCGGTGGAGACCTACCGCCTCCCCCGCTAGCCCCTCAGAGGCTGGCGGCCAAGGCCTTGCGCTCCGCGACAGCGCGCTCTGCCGCGTACAGACGAATCACCAGCCCGGTCAGCGCCACTCCGAGCACGCCCCACATCGTGGCGAGCGTGATCAGCGAGGCCCGGCGGAAGAACCACAGCGTGTCGGCCGGGAAGTCCCCGACCTCGTTGACCGTCGTGAACAGCTGCCCGGCGACGACCATCACGACCAGGTAGGCAGCGATCGCGCCGACGACGGCGAGATAGGTGCCGAACCGTCCGCGCAGCCGCACGGCGGCGTACGTCACGACCACTGCCGCCACGACCGAGAGGGCTTGGAAGGCGAAGTAGACCGCGGTGCGGGCGCCGATGGTGTCGCCGCTGCCAACCGCCGGCGGGGTCGCCGGGTATTTGAGGAAGGGCACCAGGGCGACCGCGACGAACCCGATCAGGGTGACCAGCGCCGTCGACTGTCCCGGCGTGAGCCGTCCGAGACGACCCAGCGTGGCCGCGGCGACGAGCCCGATGATGCCGCCGAGCGCGACGCCGACCGCGAGGGTGCCGGTCAGCAGCCCCCAGGTGCTCTGGTTGGTGCGAGAGACCTCGGCGGCCTCCTCACCACCCTCGGCAGCCTCGGCGGCGTGAGAGTGCGAGTGCCCGTCGGCACCGGCCGACTCCTCCAACGCGATGGCAGCACCGACCTGCGGCTCACCGACGGAGTACGCCACCAGGAAGGTGGCGACTCCGGCGAGGAGTCCAGCTAGCAGGCCGCGTACGAGAAAGGCACGCGGGCTCATCAGTGGCAGGGGTAGCCGAGCAGATGGCGACCGTCGTGGACCCACTCGTGGACGAGCGTGCCGGACGGGATCGAGACGGCGCCCTGGTCGGCGCTGATGAAGAAGAGCACCAGGAGACCGAGCAGACCGAAGAAGAGCGCCCAGGGGGCGAGCTCACGGAGCGGGATGGTGGGAAGGTCGGCGCCGGCGACGGGCGCCACAGCGTGCTGCGACATATGTCCTCCTCAGGGATACCTGCGTCCCTGTTCGTTGGGGTTGGACGGACACTCGGGTCTGACTCCACCGCCGCGAGGCGATGTCACAGTAGCGCGACTGTGCCGGAGTTCCACCGGCTTCCTCATGTCCGTTCCGAGCACTATAGCGGGATCTCAGCGGAGCCACCGGTTGCCGTCGAGGTTGGTGAGATCGCTGATGTCGAGCGCCGGTTCGATCCCGGACTCGGGCGCGAGCCCGAAGTGCTCGAGCGAGCGCCGGACCCACTCGGCGGCGTCGATGTTGAGCGGGCCGGAGACCCACATCGCGTAGGGCAGGTTCACGAACCGGTTCTCCTTGACCGCCGGCAGGTCGCGGGAGGCAGGGTTGGCCTTGAGGACCTCGACCTTCTCCGCGTAGGACTGCCCCGGGTAGTCCACGAAGTAGATGACGTCGGGCTTCGCGGCGGCGAAGCGCTCCCAGCCGACCTCGGTCCAGGTGTCCTCGACGTCCGCGGTCGCGCTCCTCACCCCGGCGGTGTCGAAGATGGCCTGCGGGCCGCCGAAGGACCCGGAGGTGAAGATCGCGTCGGTGCCGGAGTCGAAGAGGAACGCGGTCGGCGTCCTCGCCGGTCGCGGAGCACTCTCCAACGCCGTGCGGCGCTTCTCGATGTCGGCCACGACCTTCTTCGCGGTCTCCTCGTGGCCGGTCAGCTTGCCGATGTTGAGCAGGTCGGCACGCAGCGCAGCCCAGGCCTCCATGGTGCCCCGGTCACCGTCCTCCTGCCGGCAGGTCTCGCTGAGCAGGTAGGTCTCGATGCCCCGCACCTGCACCATCTCGGGCACCAGGTTGCGCGACTCGCTGAACCCGTAGCCCCAGCCCGCGAACATCAGCTGGGGATCGAGCGCCAGGACGGTCTCCAGCGTCGGGTGGTCATCGCCCACGATCTCGAGCTCGCCGACCCGGTCCTCGGGGTAGGCGAGCTCGAGCAGCTGCTTGTCCCGAGCCAGGCCGGTCACGGCGACCAGCTCCTCGCGGGCACCGACGGCCAGGGCGATGGAGATGATCCCGCCGTCGTAGGCGTACAGCTCGGTGACCGGCTCGTCGACCGTGAGCCGCTCGCCACAGTTCTCGACGGTGATCGCGCCGTTCTCGGAGGCGTCGTCGGAGGCTGTCTCCTCCGCCCCGCACGCGGTGAGGATCGTGGTGCCGAGGGCGAGCGCGGCGAGGCAGGCGAGCCGTGGGCGGCGGACGGATCTGGTGATGGTCGGGGTCATGCCGAGCGGTCCTTCCGAGGATGGATGAGCAGATGGGGCTGGTCCAGGTCCGGATGCGGCACCTGGACGGATCCGACGCCGAAGTGGTGCTCGACGCGGATCGCGTCGAGCACCTCCGCAGGCGGCCCGTGGGCCACGACGGTCGCCGGGCCGCTGTCGGGGTCGCTGCCGGCGGGCCGGCCGAGGACCGCGAGCCGATCGAAGGAGCGGAGCGCCAGGTCGAGGTCGTGGATGGTCGCGACCAACGTCTCGGCCCGCTCGGCGACGGTACGCAGCAGCCGCAGCTGCCAGGCGACGTCGAGGTGGTTGGTGGGTTCGTCCAGGAGCATCACCGGACAGTCCTGCGCGAGACCGCGGGCCATCACCGCCCGGCGCCGCTCGCCACCCGAGAGACGCTCGCACGGGTCGTCGATGCGGTCGGCCAGGCCGACGGCGTCGAGGGCCGCTCGCACGATCTCGCGCTCCTGCTGCCCGCCTCGCGACCACGGCCGGGTGCGGGGCACCCGGCCCAGCGCGACCATCTCGCCCACGAGCAGCTCGGCGGAGGCGACCTCCTCCTGGGGGACGTACGCCACTCGGCGGGCGCGTTCGCGCGAGCTGATCCGGGCGGTCTCCCGCAGGTCGCCGGAGTCGTCGTCGAGGTAGGCGTGCCCGGCACTCGGTCGCAGCACCCCGGCGAGGATCCGCAGCAGGGTCGACTTGCCCACACCGTTCACACCCACGATCCCGAGGCGGGTGCCGACGGGCACGTCCAGGTCGACGTCGCGAAGCACGTCGCGCTCGCCCAGCCTCGCGGCGACCCCACGCAGCCGCAGCGCCGGCCGGGGCGCGGGGCCACTCATCGGTCGCTGCCGAAGCGGTAGCCGCCGCGGCCCAGCAGCAGCAGGAAGAGCGGCGCCCCGACGACGCCGGTGACCACCCCCAACGGGATCTCCTGCGGGCGCGCCACCAGCCGGGCGAGCACGTCGACCCACAGCAGGAACACCCCACCGCCCAGGGCCGCGACCGGGAGCACCACCCGGTGGCGCGCGCCCACCAGCAGCCGGGCCGCGTGCGGCACGATCAGCCCGACGAACCCGATCCCACCGCTGACCGCGACCAGGACCCCGACGAGCACCGCCAGGGCGACGAAGAGCGTCGTCCGCAGCGCCGCGACGTTCACGCCGAGCGCGGCGGCGGTCTCGGGGCCGGCGGCGAGCGCGTCCAGCCAGCGGTGCAGGGCCAGCATCCCGAGACCGAGGCCGAGGCTGAGGACCGCCGGCAGCCACAGCTTCTCCCAGCTGGCTCCGCCGACGCTGCCGAGCATCCAGAACATCACCGAGTCCGCGGCGCGCGGGTCATCGCTCATGAACACCAGGAACGAGGCGATGGCGGAGAGCCCGGAGGAGAGCACGACGCCGGAGAGCACCAACCGGATCGGGGTCAGCCCGCCCTGCGCGGTGGCCACCAGCCAGACCAGCATGGCCGAGCCGACCGCCCCGACCAGGGCGCCGCCGGAGACGGCGTAGGCGCCGAGGCCGGCCAGCGCGCCGGTGGTGATGGCGGCCGTCGCCCCCACCGAGGCGCCGGAGCTGATCCCGAGCAGGAACGGGTCGGCGAGCGGGTTGCGGACCAGGGTCTGCATGCCGGCGCCGGCGACGGCCAGGCCCGCCCCGACCGCGAGCGCCATCAGCGCCCTCGGCACGCGCAGCTCCCACACGATCACGTCCCATCTCCCCGGCGGCTCACCCCGGAGCCGGTCGAGAACGGTCGCGACGACCTCGCCGACAGGGATGCGCTCGGAGCCGAAGGCCACGGACACCACGGCGCTGAGCGCCGAGGCGAGCAGCAGTCCCACGACCAGCGGCACGAACGGCACCCGTCGCCTCCCGGCTCCGGTGGTGCGTGGAATCAGGGTGGGGGTCTCACGGCTCGGCGTCAGCACGCAGGTCGGCCTCTCAGGTCCTCTGGACCCTGGTCGCGAGGGCCGTGACGAACAGCTGAGCCGACAGGTTTTCGGACTCGGGTTCAACCGGCGACGCTGCCTTCCCAGGGAGTCGGTCCCCAGTGGCTGTCTAGCGTCGCCGTCGCCCTCACCGCTGCGCGCCAGTCCCGGATTCACACCGGAGTTCCCTGGCATCCATCAGGATGCGTTCGACTCGGCGCCGAGGCTAGCACGGGTCGCCGAGCCGGTGACGGGGATGTTCCGCACGACACGGCGAAGCACTAGATCTAGGAAGTTGCATTGGTGTAATTCCCGCATATAGTGGTCCTCGCAGCTGGTTCTCCCTCCTCGGCGACGAGGTGGGAGAGGCAAGAGGGAACCCGGTGCGAGTCCGGGACTGCCCCGCAGCGGTGAGTGGGAACGACCGCCGTCACGAAGCACTGGGAGCAAGCCGGCTCCTGGGAAGCGACGGCCACTAGGACCGAGCACGATGACGCCCACGAGTCCGAAGACCTGCCAGTGCCCACCTCATGGTGGGGTCCGCGACCTCGAGGGAAGGTCAGGGGATCGAGCGCGTACGACGCCGTCCTCTCCTGCCCCGGCACGGATGCACGAGACATCCGAGCGAGCCGCGGGGGCGCGGGAGAAGGGCTGATGAGTTGATCGACACCGAGGGTCTACCGATCCGCACCGAGAAGTCGGCGTACGTCTTCGACTATCCGATGGCCGAGGACCTGGCCAAGAAGCAGCGCAGCATCTTCTGGACCGCCGAGGAGATCCCGGTCGAGAACGACAAGCAGGACTTCCTGGTCAACATGACCGACGCCGAGCAGGCCGCGGTCAAGACCACGCTGAAGCTGTTCACCATCTACGAGCTGATCCTCGGCGGCGAGGTGTGGGGCGACCGGCTCTTCCACGCGTTCCCGCGGCCCGAGATCCAGATGATGACCAACGCCTTCTCGTTCGCCGAGCTGAACATGCACGCGCCGTTCTACGCGAAGCTCAACAAGACGCTGATGATCGACACCGAGGAGTTCTACGACTCCTACAAGAACGACCCGGTGCTGGCCGAGCGGATCGCCTTCGTGTGGGACGCCATCGCCGACGAGGACCTGCTCTACGCGCTGAGCGTCTTCACGCTGATGGAGAACTGCGTCCTCTACTCCAACTTCGCCTTCCTCAAGCACTTCCAGTCCGGCGGGAAGAACCTGCTGCAGAACGTGATCAGCGGCATCAACTTCTCCGCCCGCGACGAGAACCTGCACGCCACCGGCGGCGCCTGGCTGTTCAACACCACCCTGGAGGAGTACGCCGCGACCGTCCCGGCCGACAAGTTCGAGGCCGAGCGCGACGACCTGTTCGCCCGCGTCCGCGACGTGGCCGAGCACCTCTACGCGCACGAGGCTCGGATCGTGGAGATGCTCTTCGCCGACGGGCCGATCGCCGGCATCGACCAGGCCGACCTGGAGGCGTTCGTGAAGTCGCGGGTCGACATGACGCTGGAGAACATGCGGATGGAGCCGCTGTTCGGCGTCGAGGCCAACCCGATCGCCGAGTGGTTCTACAACGGCATCAACGGCACCCAGTTCCACGACTTCTTCCAGGTCACCGGCAACGAATACAACCGCAACATCGGCGAGACGGAGTTCAGCTTCTAATGGATGACAGCCTGACGAGCAGCAACAGCTGGGAGGCGCTCTCCGCCGAGCGCAAGGCACTGCAGGACGAGGGCACCGTGCCTGCCTTCATGACCACCGCGGGCTACGCGATGTTCAAGGCGAAGTACACCGTCGCGGACCAGAGCGTCCGCGAGCGCTACGAGACCATCGCCAGGACGGCCGGTGAGCTGGCCGACGAGATGTACGCCCGCGAGGACGGCGTCTCCTGGACCGAGCGGTTCTTCGAGGCGATCTGGAACGGCTGGCTCTCCCCCTCGACGCCGGTGCTGTCCAACCTCGGCACCGACAGGGGCCTGCCGGTCTCGTGCGAGGGCTCGTACGTCGAGGACTCGGTCTGGGGCTTCTACGAGACCCTCAAGGAGGCGGCGATCCTGTCCCAGAACGGGTTCGGGACCTCGGCGTACCTGGGTGACGTCCGGCCCCGCGGCGCGAAGTTCTCCGACAACGGCAAGGCCAACGGCGTGGTGCCGGTCTTCTGCAACTTCGTGGAGATGACCAACCAGATCAGCCAGGGCGCCACCCGCCGCGGCTCCTGGGCGGGCTACCTGCCGGTGGACCACCCCGACTTCTACGAGCTCGCCGACCTGATCTTCCGCGAGCCGGCCAACAAGAACGTCGGCTGGATCTTCAGCCAGGCGTTCATCGACCGGATGCTGGCCGGCGACAAGGACGCCCTGGAGCGCTACCAGCGGGTGCTGAAGATCCGGGTGGTGCTCGGCAAGGGCTACATCTGGAAGGTCGACACCGTCAACGCCGCCCAGACCGAGTCCTACCGGGCCAACGGGCTGGCCAACAAGGCCTCCAACCTGTGCTCGGAGATCACGCTGTTCAGCGACGAGGACCACTCCTACACCTGCGTGCTCTCCTCGCTGAACCTCTCGACCTATGACGAGTGGAAGGACCGGGACACGGCGTACGTCGCGACCGTCTTCCTCGACGCGGTCGCCGAGGCGTTCCTGCGCAAGGCCCGCACCATCCGCGGCCTGGAGCGGGCGGTGCGCTACACCGAGAAGGCCCGCAGCCTGGGCCTGGGCGTGATGGGCTACCACGACTACCTGCAGAAGCAGCGGGTGCCGTTCGAGTCGGACAAGGCGGCGGCGCTCAACAAGGACATCTTCGAGCGGATCTCCTCCCACGCCGACGCCGCGTCGCGGTGGATGGGCTCGGTGGCGGGCATCCCGGAGTGGTGCGTCGGCCGGCGCAACTCCCACCTGATGGCGATCGCGCCGACGATGAGCACCGCGGTGATCGTCGGCGGCACGAGCCAGGGGATCGAGCCGTACGTCGCCAACGTCTGGAACCAGACCACCTCGGCCGGCGAGATGCCCCGGGCCAACCAGAACCTCGTCGAGGTGATGAAGGAGCGTGGCGTCTACGACCAGGCGCACATCTCCGACATCATCGACAACGGTGGCTCCGTGCAGCACGTCTCGTGGCTCGACGACCACGAGAAGGACGTCTTCAAGACCGGCTACGAGATCGACCAGGAGATCCTGCTCGCCCGGGCCTCCGACCGGCAGGTCTACATCGACCAGGCCCAGTCGCTCAACCTGTTCTTCCAGGCCGACGCGACGCCGCAGTACATCAGCAAGATCCACAAGCTGGCGCTGCTCGACCCGAACATCAAGAGCCTGTACTACCTGCGCTCGCGGGCCGGTGTCCAGGCCAGCAAGCAGTCCACTTCGACCACTTCGACCACCAAGGCGTGACCATGAACGAGAACCCGACCACCACCGACGCCATCGACGACCTCAGCTGGGACGACTGGAGCGACGCCGCGGTCTGTGCCATCGAGAACGGCCCGGACTGCGAGGCCTGCGAGGGATGAGCGGCTCGGCCCCCGGGCGGCCGACGCTGACGGTCTGCCGCGGCTGCTGCTGCGGGACCGAGCGGAAGTCGCCCGGGGCGGACCACGCGGCCGTGCTCACGACGCTGAACGCGGTGGCCGGGGAGTCGGCGACAGTCCGTGTCGCCGACTGCCTCGGCCCGTGCGAGCGAGCCGATGTCGTGGTCGTCGGCCCCTCACCCGAGGGCCGGCAGCGCGGGGCGCGGCCGGTCTGGGTCGCCCGGGTCGGCACGACCCGGGTCGCCGACGCCCTGGCCGAGTGGACCCGCGCCGGCGGGCCGGGCATCGCCGATGCTCCGCCCGCGGTCCTGGCGCGGGCCTTCCGTCACGGGCGCTGAACGATGACGGCGTACGCCGCCGCGACCAGGGCCGCGCCGATGCCGACCCTGCGGGCCAGGGTGGTCGCCTCGACCACGTCGATCGGGGCGGCGTCGCGGCCGTCGCCCATCACCGCGCGATGCTCGATCCGGTTGCCGTAGTAGCGGTTGGTGCCGCCGAGGCGGATGTCGAGCACGCCGGCGAAGGTGGCCTCCACGACGCCGGCGTTGGGGCTCGGGTGCTGGGCGGCGTCGCGACGCCAGGCCGCCCACGCCTGCTTCACGCGTGAGGGCGCGGCGGCCATCGTGAGCAGGCCGGACATCCGGGAGCCGGGCAGGTTGAGCAGGTCGTCCAGGCGGGCGCTGGCCCAGCCGAACCGCTCGTAGCGGTCGTTGTGGTGCCCGACCATCGCGTCCAGGGTGTTGGCGGCGCGGTAGCCGAGCAGGCCGGGTACGCCCGCGACGGCGCCCCATACCAGGGGCGCGACCACCGCGTCGGAGGTGTTCTCGGCGACGCTCTCCACCACCGCCCGGGAGACCTCGGAGGCGTCGAGCTGGTGGGTGTCGCGGCCGACGAGGTGGGTCAGCCGCCGGCGCGCGGCCGGGAGGTCGTCGCGGTCGAGGTGCTCGTGGACGGCCAGTGCCTCACGCTCCAGCGAGCGGCCGCCCAGGACCGCCCAGGTCGCGGCCGCGGTCACCAGCGTCTTCCCCGCTCGCCCGGGGGCGAGGCGCTCCGCGACAGCACCGAGGACCACCGCTCCGCCGACCAGCGTGGCGGTGTGGAGGACGCCGCGGGCGCGGTCGTCCGCATACCAGGCCTGCTCCGCCTTCGTCGCGACCGTGCCGAAGCCGGCGACCGGGTGGAATCGCCGCGGGTCGCCGAGCAGCCGGTCGAGCGCGAACCCGGCGAGGAGCCCGACCGCTCGCGCGCTCACCGCGCTCCCCCGGTCCGGCGCAGCGCGGCCAGGAGCCGGTCGGTCGGCTCGTGCGGGCGCACCGCGATCCGCACCCAGTCCGGGCCGAGGCCGGGGAAGGTGTCGGCGCGGCGTACGGCGATGCCGTGGTCCCGCAGGGTCTCACGGACTCCCGCGCCCGGGCGGGCCAGGACGAAGGAGGCGGTCGACGCGACGTACTCGATCTCCAGGTCGCGCAGGCCGGCCTCGAGATGGTCGCGCCAGGCGGCGATCCGCTCGGCGCGCTCGCGGGCCTCGGCGCTCGCCCGCTCGGTCGCGCAGGCGAGCATCGCGGCGGCGGCGGTGGCCGAGACGGACCACGGGGTGCGTACGGCCTCGAGGTCGCCGACCGCGGTGGGGTCGCCGACGACATAGCCGGCGCGTACGCCCGGGATCGACCAGTGCTTCGTCAGGCTCCGGATCACCAGCAAGCCCTCGGCGCGGTCGCCGGTGAGCGTCTCGGGCTCGCCGGGGACAGCGTCCATGAACGCCTCGTCGACCACGACCAGCCGGCCGGGGCGCAGGAGCGCTCGGAGGGTCTCGGCGGGATGGAGTACGCCGGTGGGGTTGGTCGGGTTGCCGACGACGACCAGGTCCGCGTCGTCGGGCACGGCGGCGGGGTCGAGGGTGAACCCGTCCTGGTGGCGGAGGCGCACCTCGGTGACTCGGTGGCCGGCCTGCTCGAGCGCCGCGTGGGGCTCGGTGAACTGCGGATGCACGACGACCGGCTTCCGCCACGTCCTGGCTCGCGCGACCAGCGTGAACGCCTCCGCCGCCCCCGCCGTCGGGAGCACCTCGTCGCGGTCGCGTGCGTGGTGCTTCGCCAGCGCCGCGCGCGCCGGCTCCTCGTCGGGGTAGGCGGTGGGCGCGAGCGAGTCGTGGAGCGCCTGGTCCAGCCACTCCGGCCGCGGGTCCGGGTAGACGTTGACCGCGAAGTCGAGCAGCCCCTCGCCCACCTCGACGTCCCCGTGGTGCCGCAGCGGATCAGCCACTCCGCCTTCGCTGCTTCCGCTGGGCGAACCGTTTCCCCCGCTGGTCGAACCGCTTCCCCCGCTGGTCGAGCCGCCGGAGCCGCTAGGCGGAGGCGTGTCGAGCGTTGTATCGAGCTTGTCGAGATGACCAACACGGTCCCCTGTCGCGCTCGATGGGACCGTGTTGGTCTCGACACGACGTCGCTCGTCCCTCACGACGTCGGCTCGACCGACGGGGGCGTCGGCTCGACGGACGGCTTCGGCGAAGCGGCGCGCCAGGTGCGGATGGCCGGCCCAGTGCACGTGGAGGTACGACGCGTGGACGGTGTCGCTGCTGAAGCCGGTCGGCATCTCGTCGACGGTCCAGGCCGCCTGGGTCCCGGCCGGGGGCGAGGTGGTGGTGCGGTGGAACTCGTGGCCGGTGACCTGCTCGCCGGCGCGCGTGAGGAGGGAGTCGGAGGCAGCGGTGGCGACCGGGTAGCGCAGGGTGAGGCGCTCGCTCATCGCGGCGCGGGCGGGGAGGGCGCCGGCCATCGGTACGCCGTCGAGAGACTCGGCCAGATAGAGCAGACCTGCGCACTCGGCGACGGTCGGGGTCCCGGCCTCGACGGCGGCCCTCAGGTCCCGGAGCAGGCTCGTGTTGGCGGCCAGCTCGGCGGCGTACATCTCGGGGAACCCGCCGCCGAGGTAGATCCCCCTCGTGCCCTCGGGGAGCGTGGGATCAGTGAGCGGGTCGAAGGAGCGTACGTCGCAGCCTGCCGCCTCCAGCAGCTCCTCGGTCTCGGGGTAGCGGAAGGTGAACGCCCTGCCACCCGCGACCGCGACGACCGGGCGTTCTCCGCCTGGCGAGGCGTCGGTCTCCAGTGCCGTGGCCGGATCCCACGGCTCGGCGTGCAGGTCGGTGGCTGAGCGGGCGACGTCCAGGAGCGCCGCCAGGTCGAGGTGAGCCGCGACCTGCTCCCCCAGCCGCTGGATCAGCGCGACCGACTCGTCGCGCTCGTCGACCGGGACGAGACCCAGGTGACGCGACGGGGACGCGAGCGACTCGTCCCGTGGGAGCATGCCGAGCACCGGCAGGCCGACCTGCTCCAGCGCTCGCCCGATCTCGGACGCGTTGCGTCCCGGGGAGCAGCGGTTGAGCACGACTCCCCCGATGCGTACCGACGGGTCGAAGGCCGCCATCCCGGCGGCGATCGCGGCGGCGGAGCGGGACATCCGGGCGACGTCGAGGACCAGGACCACCGGCGAGGAGGTCAGGGCCGCGACGTGGGCGGTCGAGGCGAAGCCGTCGGTGCCGAGGCGGCCGTCGTAGAGGCCCATGACACCCTCGACGACCGCCACGTCGGCTCCGGCGGCACCGTGGAGGAGCAGCGGCACGACCCGCGACTCCCCCACCAGGTGAGGGTCGAGGTTTCGTCCCGGACGCCCGGTGGCGAGCGCGTGGTAGCCGGGGTCGATGTAGTCCGGGCCGACCTTGTGCCCGCTCACCGTCGTCCCGGCAGCGCGCAGCGCCGCCATCAGCCCGGTGGCGATGGTCGTCTTGCCCGACCCGGTCGAGGGAGCAGCGACCACCAGCCGGGGCAGGGTCACCATTCGATGCCCCGCTGGCCCTTCTGGCCGGCGTCCATCGGGTGCTTGATCTTGGTCATCTCGGTGACCAGGTCCGCGACCTCGAGCACGGCTGGGTCGGCGTCACGGCCGGTGATCACGACGTGCTGGCGCCCCGGGCGCTCGGAGAGCACCGACGCCACCTCCTCGGCGGAGACCCACCCCCACTTGATCGGGTAGGTGAACTCGTCGAGGACCAGCAGGTCGTAGCGCTCCTCGGCCAGGCACCGCTTGATCTCGGCCCAGCCCTCGGCGGCAGCCGCGGCGTGGTCCTCGGCCTCACCCTGCTTGCGCGACCAGGACCATCCGGAGCCCATCTTGTGCCAGTCGACCGGACCGCCCTCGCCGGTCTCCTCGTGCAGCTTCCCGAGGCGCTCGAGCACGGTCTGCTCACCGATGCGCCACTTGGCCGACTTCACGAACTGGAAGACCCCGATCCGCCAGCCCTGGTTCCAGCCGCGCAGCGCGAGCCCGAAGGCGGCGGTCGACTTCCCCTTGCCGGGCCCGGTGTGGACCATCAGCAGGGGCCGGTTGCGGCGCTGGCGGGTGGTGAGCCCGTCGTCGGGTACGTTCAGCGGCTGTCCCTTGGGCATCAGGCTGCTCCCTTCCCGGCGGCGGTGTAGCCGTGCACCGCGGAGGTCAGCGCCTCGGCGCTCACCTCGGCGACCGGCACGTGCTCGGCGCCCAGATGCTCAGCGAGCCGGCGGGCCAGACCGAGCCGCATCGGCCCGCTCTCGGAGTCGATGACGACGGTGGTGACACCCAGACCGGCGACGTACGCGGCGGCCTGCTGCGATCGCCTGACGGCATCCTTGCCGTGGGCCTGCGCCGTTTTCCGGGACGAGTTCGCGCGGCCGTCCGTGACGACCACCAGCAGCGGCCGCAGATCGGGGTCGCGCAGGTGCTCGCGCTGCAGCACGCGGGCGGCCTCGAGGAGGCCTTCGGCCAGCGGCGTACGTCCTCCGGCGGGCACCTCGTCGAGGCGTGCCGCGGCGAGGTCGACCGACCCGGTCGGCGGCAGCACCAGCTCCGCGCCCTCGCCGCGGAAGGTGATCATGCCGACCTTGTCGCGACGCCGGTAGGCGTCCAGCAGCAGCGAGAGAACCGCGGCCTTGACCTGCGCCATCCGCTTGCGCGCAGCCATCGACCCGGACGCATCCACGCAGAAGAGCACCAGGTTGGCCTCGCGGCCCTCCCGGACCGCGGTGCGGAGGTCCTCGGTGCGCAGCTCGACCTTCGCGGACGTACGCGGGCGGGCGGCCTGCTTGCCCGCGGCCGCCTTGAGCGTCTCGACGAGGTGGAGCGAGCCGCGGACGCCGGTGCTCGCGCCGATCCGGCGGCCGCTGCTGCCGATCGCCTTGCTCCGGCCGCCGGTGCGGCCGGTGCCCAGGCCGGTCACGGTCAGGAGGCGGGGGCGGTAGGCCGGGGCGGCCGTGGTGACCGATTCGCCCGCGGGAGCGGTGGGCGTGGGCGGGGCCTCGGGCTGGTCGTCCACGGAGTCGGCAGCGTCGGTCTCGGCACCGTCTCGCCGGCTCTCGCCGGGCTCGGCTGACGGGGGTTCCGCGTCGGCGCGATCCTCGCCGCTGGGCGGAGCCGGATCGGACCCGTCCTCCGGCCCGTTCTCGGGGCCGTCCTCGGGCCCACCCTCGGGAGGCTCCGGCGGCAGCTCCTCGTCGCCGAGGATGCGGTCGAGCAGGTCCTCGTCGAGCCCGGGGGCGTCGAAGGGATTGCGGCGACGGCGGTGCGGCAGGGCCAGCAGGGCGGCGCGGCGGATGTCGGCGCGGGTGACCTCGGAGCGGCCGGCCCAGGCGGCGTGCGCGACCGCGGTGCGCGCGGTGACGATGTCGGCGCGCAGCCCGTCGACCTCGAACGCCGCGCAGACCTCGGCGATCTTGAGCAGCCCGGGCGCGGTGAGCCGGACCTTCCCGACCAGAGCACGCGCGGTGGAGACCCGCGCGGTCAGGTCGCGCTCGGCGGCCACATAGCGCTCGACGAAGGCGGGCGCGTCCAGGTCGAAGGCCATCCGGCGGCGGACGACCTCGGCGCGCAGCGCCGGGTCCCGGGGCGCGGCCACCTCGACGGTGAGCCCGAAGCGGTCCAGCAGCTGCGGGCGCAGCTCGCCCTCCTCGGGGTTCATGGTGCCGATCAGGACGAACCGGGCGGCGTGCTCGACCGAGACCCCGTCGCGCTCGACCGAGACCCGGCCCATCGCGGCCGCGTCCAGGAGCAGGTCGACCAGGTGGTCGTGGAGGAGGTTGACCTCATCCACGTAGAGCAGGCCGCGGTGGGCCCGGGCCAGCAGCCCCGGCTCGAACTCGACGGCCCCGCGCGAGAGCGCGCTCTCCAGGTGGAGCGAGCCGACGACCCGGTCCTCGGTGGCGCCGACCGGGAGCTCGACCAGCCGCACCGGCCGGCTCTCCACGGCGGCGGCGGACCCGAACGGCCCGTCCGGCGACTCCGCGGAGGGGTCGGCGGGATCGATCGAGAACCGATCCCCGGCGTAGACCGAGATCGAGGGCAGCACGGCCGCCAGGCCGCGTACGGCCGTCGACTTCGCGGTCCCCTTCTCGCCACGGACCAGGACCCCGCCGATCTCCGGGGAGATCGTGGTGAGCACGAGCGCGAGGCCCATGTCGTCGAGATCGTCCGCCTGGCAGCCGAGGACGGCAGAAAATGGGTAGTGCACCGGCATGAGAGGCTCCCGCTCCCTATCGCGTTGGATGGATGGACGCGAGGCCGGTCTTCGGACTTGTCGAGTCCCCGTGATGGGGCTCGATTCACCGCAGCGGGCCTGTGCCGGAATCTCACCGGCTTCCCAGATTCTCCCCAGTCGGGGCACCTCGCGCCTGTGCGGTCACTGTAGCGTCTGGCCTCATGATCGTCGTGGTGGGCATCGGTGCCGGAGGGTGGGACGAGGTCCCCGCACGTCACCAGCAGCTGGTCCGGGAGGCCCCGGTCCTCCTCGGCGGCAAGCGTCACCTCGACCTCGTCCCGGACGTCCCCGGCCAGCGGCGCGAGCCCTGGCCCTCGCCGCTGCGTGAGGGCCTCCCGGCGCTGCTCGACGGCATCGGAGACGCGGTCGCCCTGGCTTCGGGTGACCCGCTGGTCTCTGGCATCGGCACGACGCTGATCTCGCTCCTCGGCCGGGAGAACGTACGCATCGAGCCGGCCGTCTCCTCCGTCGCCCTCGCCCGCGCCCGGATGGGCTGGGCGGCCGAGTCGTGCGTGGTCGTCAGCCTGGTCGGCCGTGACGTGTCCCTGGTTGCTCGCGAGCTCGCCCCCGGCCGCCGGATCCTGGCCCTCTCCGCCGACGAATCGACCCCTGCCCAAATCGCGAACCTCCTGGTCACAGCGGGCTTCGGGGGCTCCGCCATGACCGTCCTGGGAGGGCTGGGAGCGGACACGGAGAGCGCCCGGACCGCGACCGCCTCGACCTGGACGGGCGAGTCGCCACGGCTCAACGTCGTGGCGATCGAGTGCGCCGGCGCGCACCTCTACGGCTGGTCCGCCGGCCTGCCTGACGATGCCTTCGAGAACGACGGCCAGCTGACCAAGCGCGACCTGCGCGCCTCGGCCCTGGCCCGGCTGGCACCCACTCCTGGGGCGCACCTGTGGGACGTCGGCGCCGGTGCCGGCTCGGTCGGGATCGAGTGGATGCGGGCGCACCCCTCCTGCACCACGACGGCCATCGAGGCCAGCCCCGAGCGGGCCGCCCGGATCGCCCGCAACGCGGCCCGCCTCGGCGTACCGGGCCTCGCCGTCGTCGAGGGCCGCGCCCCCGACGCCCTGACCGGCCTCCGCTCTCCCGACGCGATCTTCATCGGCGGCGGCGCGACCCGCCCCGGCGTACTCGACACCTGCCTCGCCGCCCTCCGTCCCGGCGGCCGCATCGTCGTCCACGGCGTCACCCTGGAGACCGAGCAGCTCCTGGCGCGGCAGCATGCCGAGCTCGGCGGCGAGCTGACCCGGATCTCGGTCGAGTCCGTCGACACGATCGGCACCTTCCGCGGCTGGGCACCCCAGCGCACGGTCGTGCAGTGGGCCTACAGCGCTCCCCAGGTATCGATCCGGTAAGTGGGCTCGACGACGCCCTCGATCCTGAGGGACTAGCCGAACTTCTCCTCGTGGACCACCGTCGAGAGCGGCGAGCGGTGGCGCCAGCCGAAGCGCTCCAGGTCGGGGACGTCGGGGAGGTCGGCGACGGGCCCGACGCAGAGCCAGGCGACGGGACGTACGCCCTCGGGCATGCCGACCAGGTCCCGCAGGAACTCCTCGCGGTAGAAGCTGACCCAGCCGACACCGAGGCCCTCGGCGGTCGCGGCGAGCCAGAGGTTCTGGATGGCGCAGACGACCGAGTAGAGGCCGGCGTCGGCGATGGCATGGCGGCCGAGCACGTTGGGGCCGCCGCGGGTCGGGTCGTAGCCGACCACGATGCCCAGCCCGGACTCGCGGATGCCCTCGATCTTGATCCGGGAGAAGGTCTCGGCCCGCTCGCCGGACAGGGTCGCGGCGAAGGTGTCACGCTCGGTCGCGACATGGGCGTGGAAGCGCTCGAGGCGGTCGGTGTCGCGTACGAGCACGAAGTCCCAGGGCTGCGACATGCCGACGCTCGGGGCGGCGTGGGCGGCGGAGAGGAGCCGCTCGAGCACGGCAGGATCCACCGGCTCGCCGGTGAACTCCGCACGCGTGTCCCGGCGGCGGTTGATGGCGTCGTAGAGGTCCATCAGGCACGCTCCCGAGCGGCGTCGTAGAGGAACGACTCACCACCGTCGCGGGCCAGCGCCGGGCCGGCGAGGATGACGGCGGCCTGCCGCAGGCCGGCCTCCTCGACCGCGTCGGCGGTCGTCGAGACCGTCCCGCGCAGCACCAGCTCCTCGGGCTGGCTGGCACGGTAGACGACCACGACCGGGCACTCCGGCCCGTAGTAGGGCAGCAGCTCGGCCATCAGCTCCCGGGTGCGCCGGATCGCCAGGTGGAGCACGAGGGTCGCCCCGGTCGCCGCGTACGCAGCCAGCGACTCCCCCTCCGGCATCGCCGTCGAGCGGGCCTGGGTGCGGGTGAGGACGACCGACTGCGCCACCAGCGGCACGGTCAGCTCCCGCCCCACCAGCGCGGCCGCCGCCGCATAGGCCGGCACCCCGGGGGTCACGTCCCACGGCACCTGCGCGGCGTCGAGGCGCCGGGTCTGCTCGGCCACGGCCGAGTAGACCGACGGGTCGCCGGAGACGAGGCGTACGACCTGGTGACCGGCTCGGTGAGCGGCCACGGTCCGGTCGATGATCTGGTCCAGGTCGAGCTTCTGGGTGTCGACCAGCGCGGCCGACGGGCTGCAATGTGCCAGCACCTCGGGATCGAGGTAGGTGCCGGGATAGAGCACCACGTCCGCGGCCGCGAGCAGCCGGGTCGCGCGGACGGTCAGCAGGTCTGCGGCGCCCGGCCCGGCGCCGACGAAGTGGACGGTCACGGGATCGGTCATCGGACGTACCTCGGCGTCCAGACCTGCCCCGAGGCGGTCGCCCGCGTCGAGCTCGCCCCCACGATGACCAGGCACTTCATGTCGATGGACGCGGGGTCGAGATCACCGAGGGTGGTCACCGTCAGCGACTCCTCGGCCCGTCCGACGTCGCGGCCGACGATGACGACGGTGTCGGGCTTGCGCTGCTCGAGGAGTACGTCACGGGCCAGCCCGATCTGCTCGGTGCGCGAGCGCGAGGCCGGGTTGTAGATGGCCAGGACCAGGTCGGCGGCGGCGACCGCGCGCAGCCGGTCCTCGACGACGGACCACGGCTTGAGCCGGTCGGAGAGGGACATCACCGCGAAGTCGGCCCCCACCGGGGCGCCCGCCCGCGCGGCCACCGCCTGGACGGCGCTGACCCCGGGCAGCACCCGGACGCGTACGCCGGTGTAGGCCGGATCCTCGGCGGCCTCGAAGACGGCGGAAGCCATCCCGAAGACGCCGGCGTCGCCGCCGGAGACGACGGCGACCTTCTCCCCCGCGAGCGCCAGGTCCAGGGCGTGCCGGGCCCGGTCGACCTCGACGGTGTTGCCGGAGGCATGCCGCTGCAGCCCAGCGCGCTGCGGCACCCGGTTGACGTACGGCGCGTAGCCGATGACGTGACCCACCTCCGCCAGCGCCGAGCTCACCTCGGGGGTCAGCCACGCCTCCGGGCCCGGCCCCAGGCCGACGACGAGCACCTCCCCGGAGGCCGAGTCCGTCGACACGCCCCCGCGCATCGCCTCGCCGGACTCGACCGCGGGTAGCTCCTGCCGCAGCCGCGCCGCGACCGGTGCGGGCGCCGGTGCGGGCGCCGGTGCGGGGGCCGGTGCGGGGGCCGTGTCGCCGGGGACGACGATGAGAGAGAAGTAGGGCACCGAGGAGGGGTCGACGTCGGCGACGGGCAGCCAGCGCTCCTCGGGCTGCGAGGCACGCTCGACGTACCAGGCACCTTCGAGCCGCCCGGCCGCCTCCAGGGCGGAACGCACCGCCGGGAAGGTGCGGCCGAGCTTCATGATGATGGCGGCCTCGGTGTCGGCCAGCCGGCGGGCGAGCTCGGGCTCGGGCAGCGTGCCCGGCAGCACCGTGAGGACGTCGGTCTGACGCACCAGCGGCGTCGAGACGGCCGCGGTGGCGGCCGCGAAGGCGGGCACCCCCGGCACGACGGAGGTCTCGTAGACCTCCTTGAACCGGTCATGGAGGTACATCGAGGAGCCGTAGAAGAGCGGGTCGCCCTCCGCGAGCAGGACCACGTCGCGGCCGGCGTCGAGGTGGGCCGAGAGCCGGACCGCGCAGGACTCGTAGAACTCGGCCATCGCCCCGACATAGCCGCCCGGGTGCGAGGTGGTCCCGGTGGTGACCGGGTAGCGCAGCTCCTCCTCGATCGCCCCCGAAGGGATCAGCGAGGACGCGATCCGGCGGGCGTGGGACTGCTTGCGCACCCCGGCGTGGTAGGCGACCACCGGCGCCGCACCGATCAGCCGGGCGGCCTTGAGGGTGATCAGCTCGGGGTCGCCCGGGCCGATCCCGACGACGGTGAATCGCCCCGGAGCCTGCTGAGTGCTGCTCATTCCTGCTCCTGGGCGAGTGCGTTGAGGGCGGAGGAGGTCATCGCGGAGCCGCCGCGGCGGCCACGGACGGTGACGAAGGGGATGTCGATCCCGTGGTCGGTGGCGAAGGAGGCGAGCGCCTCCTTGGACTCGGCGGCGCCGATGAAGCCGACCGGGCAGCCCACGATCGCGGCCGGTCGCGGCCCGCCGTCGAGGATCATCTCGAGCAGGTGGAACAGCGCCGTCGGAGCGTTGCCGATGGCGACCACGGCCCCCTCCAGGTAGGGCTCCCACAGCGCGAGCGCGGCGGCGGTGCGGGTCGTCCTCCACTCCCGGGCGAGCGCGGGGACCCGGTCGTCGCCGAGCATGCAGAGCACCTCGTTCTCGCGCGGGAGCCGGCTGCGGGTGACCCCGGTGGCGACCATCGTCGCGTCGCACAGGATGGGCGCCCCGGCCTCCAGCGCGCCGCGCGCGGCCTTCACCAGGCCGGGGTGGATGACCAGGTCGGCGGCGAGGTCGACCTGACCGCTGCCGTGGATCATCCGCACCGCGAGCCGCTCGGCATCGGGCGGCACCGCGGAGAGGTCGGCCTCGCGCCGGATGGTCGCGAAGGAGTCGACGTAGATCGCCGGCCCCTGGTCGATGTAGTGGTAGCGCCGGGTCGGGCGCGCCTTCGGCGAAGGCACCAGTACGCCGCGCCACGGTGTCACCACGAGCGCCGGGCCCCGCTGCGCCAGCGCCTCGACGGCGGCCCGGTCCAGGGCTCCGTCGACGGCCGCGACGTGCTCGCCCCCGGGCACCTCGCCGAACCCGAGCTCCTCGGCCGCGGCCGGCACCCGCGCATCGGCCGCCTCCGGCTCGAGGAGCGGGCCGTCGAGCTCGGTGACGTGCCAGGCCGCCGACGGCCCCTCGCCGCGTACGTCCAGGAAGCGGGCGGCGAGCGCGACCAGCCGGGACGCGGCCTCGGCGAGCGGGACGACCGGCCCCCACGCGTCACCGACGCGCAGCTGAGCCTCGGCCTCCGAGAGCGCCACCAGCCCGAGGTCGCACTCCCGCGAGACCAGGTCGCCGCGGCCGTCGTCGAGCACGAAGAGGAACCGCCCCGGCAGCGCGGCCAGCCGCGGCGAGGCGCACAGGAGCCGGTCCAGCGACGCCGCGACGCCACGCAGGTCGGCGAGGCCCCCGGCGAGCCCGGTCTGCGGGGAGACCATCACGTTGCGGACGAGCTCGTGGGTCTGGGCCGGCACCAGACCGGTCGCCTTCAGCGCGGTGAGCACCTCGCCCGGAAGGCCGCCGTCGACACTCGGCAGGCCGCGCACCTGCAGGTTGGCGCGGCCGGTGAGGTAGATCCGCCCGTCGCCGTAGGTCTCCGCGACGGAGACCAGCGAGAGCAGCGCGGCGGAGGAGACGGACCCGCCGATCAGGCGCAGCCGCACCAGCAGGCCGTCCTCGGCCGCCCACGGACGACCGATTCCGGGGCATCGGTCGGTTCGGACTCGCGACATCGGGACACCTGCTCTGCGTCATGTGCCCTTGCGCGGGGCACGTGGTGACCTGGCGGCGGGCGCCGCCAGAGCCAGCAGGTCTTCGGACTCGGAATCGATCGGTGCGGGACGCCTTCCCGGAGCCAGGCTCCAGTGGCTGCCCTCCCCGGAGAGAGGGCGTGCCCCGCCCGTCATCCTCACCGCTGCGCGTCAGTCCCGGACTCTCACCGGGTTCCCTGACCCCATCAGGCATGGAGTACGACTGGCAGGGCGAGACTACCCACTTGCGGACACGGCACCGAATTGCTCACCCCTCGGCCACGGTTTGTGCCAGTGTTCGCCTACTCGGAACCCTCCCACCCGTCTTTCCACAGATGGAGTCCCCCGTGACCGGCTCGGCTCGCCGACAACTGCTCGTGCTCGCGACCATCTCGGCGCTCGCCCTCGGCCTGACGGCCTGCGCCACGGGCCCGGAGGAGGTCTCGATCGGCCTGGTGGTGCCCACCTCCGGCGTTCACGAATCGATCGGCACCGACATGTCCCGCGGCTTCGAGCTCTACCTCGAGCAGCACGGCGGGAAGCTCGGCGGCCGGCTGGTCGACGTCGTCGAGGCCGACGAGGGCGAGCGGGTCGAGACCGGCGTCGCCGCGGTGCGCAGGCTGATCGAGGACGAGGAGGTCCACGCGGTCGTCGGGCTGGTGAGCTCGGAGACGGCGCTGGCGGCCAAGGACCTCGCGAAGAACAGCGAGACGCCGCTGATCGTCACCGGCGCCGGCGCCGACGGGCTCGCCGACGGGTCCGACTACCTGTGGCGTACGTCCTCGACCAACGCGAGCCTGGGCGGCGCGGTCGGCAAGACGGTCGCCCAGGAGACCGACGGCGGCTCTGCGTACGTCATCGGGTCCGACGACGCGGCCGGTCACCAGCTCTCCGACAGCTTCATGATCGCCCTGGAGGCATCGGGCAGCAGCGTGGCGGGCCAGAGCTACACGCCGGCGGGCGTGACCGAGGAGTGGTCGGGCCTCCTCGACAAGGCGAAGGAGTCGGGCGCGGACGCGATCTACGCCGCCTATGCCGGCAAGGAGGCCGAGGCGTTCGTGCAGCAGTACCGCGACTCCGGCCTGGCCCGGAGCATCCGGCTCTACGGCCCGGGCTTCCTCACCGAGGGCGACGTGCTGTCCGCGCTGGGCAGCGCCGCGTCCGGGGTGCGGACCGCGCTGCACTACAGCGACGCGATGGACACGTTGATGAACGACGCCTTCGTGAAGGACTACCGCAAGGCGTACGACGCCACCCCGACGGTCTACTCGGTGCAGGCCTACGACGCCGCGGCCGCGCTCGACAAGGCGCTCGACCTCTCCGACGACGTCAACCGCAACGAGATCGCCGACTCCCTCGGGTCGGTCGGCACCATCGTCAGCCCCCGCGGGAACTGGTCCTTCGACCCCAACCACAACCCCGACCAGCTCTACTTCCTGCGGGTGGTCAAGGGCACTCCCGACGGCCCCCGCAACCTGGTGCTGCGGGAGATCAGCTCAGCGGGCAGCTGAGTCCGAGCGCAGCTCGGCCCGGGTCAGCGCCAGCTCCTCGCGTACGGCGGTGAGGTCCTCGCGCAGCGAGGCGAGGACGGCCATCATCTCGGCGTCGGACTCCAGCTCGTGCTCGGTGAGGGTCTCGACGCTCTCCATGCCCGAGACGACCACGGCGAGGAAGAGGTTGAGGACCGCGAAGGTCATCACCAGGATGAAGACGACGAAGAAGATCCAGGCGTAGGGGTCCTCGGCCATCACCTCGCGGGCGATGTCGGGCCAGGCCTCGCCGGTCATGGTCTGGAACAGCGTGAACGCGCTGGTGCCGAGGTCGCCGAAGTACTCCGGCGCGATCGAGCCGTAGAGGTTGGTCGAGATGACCACCGCGACGTACATCATCAGCACCAGCAGCGCCGCGACCGAGCCCATCCCCGGCATCGCCGCGATCAGACCGTCGACCACGCGGCGCATCGAGGGGACCGAGTTGACCAGCCGCAGCACGCGCAGGATCCGCAGCGCCCGCAGCACCGACATCGGTCCGGTCGCCGGCACCAGCGCGATCGCGACGATCACGGTGTCGAAGATGTTCCACGGGTCGAGGAAGAACCTGGGGCCGTACGCCACCAGCCGCAGCACCAGCTCGACGACGAAGACCCCGAGGAGCACGCTGTCGAGCAGCGCCAGCTCGTGGGCGAGGTGTTCGGGGACCATCGTCTCGACACCGAGGACCACCGCGTTGAGGATGATCACCCCGATGATGACCTTCTGGAACGTGTCGTCGTCGACCAGCGCACGCACCCGGCCGCGCACTGTGGTGATGCCCGAACCCATCGTCGTCATGTCCTCCCGTGTAACAGCGACCTGTGACAGCGGCCGGAGCCTATCGGCCGGGTTGCCCCACCCTCACCGACGCCCCGCTCCCCCGCCGGTCGAGCCGCTCCCCCGCTGGTCGAGCCGCCGGAGCCGCTAGGCGGAGGCGTGTCGAGACCAACACGGTCCCCTGTCGCGCTCGACGGGACCGTGTTGGTCTCGAGCCGACGGAGGTTCAGGTTGTGGCGAGGTGCACGGCCAGGCCCAGACCGGCGAGGCCGACCAGCCAGCGCAGCGGGCGCTCGGGGGCGACCCGGACGATCGCCGGCCCCAGGAAGCCGCCGATCACGGCCCCCGCTCCGAGCGCGATCGCGGCAGGCCAGTCCACGGGGGCGAAGAAGACGTACGCGATCGCGGCGGTGCCGTTGGCCACGCCGGTGGCGACGTTCTTGACCGCGTTGGTGATCGCCAGGGCCTCGGTGCGCTCGAGCACGAGGACGGCCAGCGCGATGATCCCGACGCCGGCGCCGAAGTAGCCGCCGTAGATGCCGAGCACGAACACGACGGCGCCCCAGCCGAACCCTCGGGCCAGCGTGCGTCGCTCCTCGCCGCCTGGTGGTGGGCCGAGGCGTGGCGGCCGGGCGGCCGCGCGGGCAGCTGCCCAGGCCCGGATCCGGTCGCGGAGCAGCAGGAGCACCGCCCCGGCGCCGACCAGCCAGGGCACAACGGTCTCGAACGCCTCGGCCGGCGTGGTGAGCAGCAGGGCCGCGCCGACCGCACCGCCGAGGAAGGAGGCCAGGGCCAGCCAGGCGATCCTTCTGCCCTGGCCGCGCAGCTCGCGCCGTGAGCCGGCGACGGTGCCGCCGGTGACGCCGAACATGGCCACCGTGTTGGTGACGTTGGCGACGACCGGCGGCAGCCCCGCGGCCAGCAGGGAGGGGTAGCTGACGAGCGAGGCCAGACCGGCCACCGAGCCGGTCAGTCCCGCACCGATGCCGGCGAGCACGAGCCAGCCGAGCCCGGCGCTCACTCGGCGCTCACTCGGCGCTCACCGGGCGGTCATCGGACCAGGCACGGCCGCTTGGGGTCGAAGGTCCACCCCGGCACCAGGTACTGCATGGCGACGCCGTCGTCGCGTACGCCCAGCCCGTGCTCGAGATAGAGCTCGTGCGCGGCCGCGACCCGGTCGCGGTCGAGCCGGATCCCGAGACCCGGGGCGGTCGGCACCGCGACGGCACCGTCGCGGATCTCCAACGGCGACTCGGTCAGCCCCTGGCCGTCCTGCCAGATCCAGTGGGTGTCCAGCGCGGTGATCTCCCCCGGTGCGGCGGCGCCGACCTGGGTGAACATGGCCAGCGAGACGTCGAAGTGGTTGTTGGAGTGAGAGCCCCAGGTCAGCCCGAAGTCGTGGCACAGCTGGGCGACGCGGACGGAGCCGGACATGGTCCAGAAGTGCGGGTCCGCGAGGGGGATGTCGACGGCGTTGGTGCGGATCGCGTGGGACATCTGGCGCCAGTCGGTGGCGATCATGTTGGTCGCCGTACGCAGCCCGGTGGCGCGCTTGAACTCGGCCATGATCTCGCGCCCCGAGTAGCCGCCCTCGGCGCCGCAAGGGTCCTCGGCGTACGCGAGCACATCGTCCTTGCCCTTCAGCAGCCGGACCGCGTCGGCGAGCAGCCAGCCGCCGTTGGGGTCCAGGGTGATCCTGGCGTCGGGGAACCGCTCGTGGAGGGCGGTCACCGCGGCGACCTCCTCCTCACCGGCGAGGACGCCGCCCTTGAGCTTGAAGTCGTGGAAGCCGTAGCGGGCCTGGGCGGCCTCGGCGAGACGTACGACCGCCTCGGGGGTCAGCGCGACCTCCCTGCGGAGGCGGTCCCAGTCGTCGGCGGCGTCCGGCTCGCGGAGGTAGGGCAGGTCGGTCGTGTCGGGGTCGCCGACGTAGAAGAGGTAGCCGAGCATCGGCACCGAGTCGCGCTGCTGGCCGTCGCCGAGCAGCTCGGCGACCGGCACACCCTGGGCCTGACCTGCGAGATCGAGCAGTGCGGACTCCAGCGCGGTGACGGCGTGGACGGTCGTACGCAGGTCGAAGGTCTGGGCTCCGCGGCCGCCGGCGTCGCGGTCGGCGAAGGTGTCCGAGACCTGGCGCAGGAGGCTGCGGTAGCGGGTGACGGGCTGCCCCACGAGCAGCTCGGCGGCCTCTTCGATGGTGCGGCGGATGGGCTCGCCGCCGGGGACCTCGCCGACGCCCTCGCGCCCCTCGGAGTCGGTGAGGATCGCGATGTTGCGGGTGAAGAACGGCGCGTGCGCGCCGCTGAGGTTGAGCAGCATCGAGTCGTGGCCCGCGACGGGCACGACCTCGACCTTGGCGATCGTAGCGATGCTCATGGCAGCTGGAGCTCCCCGTCGATACGGCGGGCGAGGTGCCACGGGTTGTCGTCGCGTACCGCCTCCGGGAGGAGGGCGGCAGGTACGTCCTGATAGGCGACCGGGCGCTGGAAGCGCTCGATCGCGAGGCTGCCGACCGAGGTGGTGCGGGAGTCGGAGGTGGCCGGGAACGGGCCGCCGTGGACCATCGCGTGGCCGACCTCGACGCCGGTGGGCCAGCCGTTGAAGAGGATCCGGCCCGCCTTGACCTCGAGCGCGGAGACGACCCGGGCGGCGGCCTCGCGGTCGGTGTCGGTGGCGTGGACCGTCGCGGTGAGCTGGCCCTCGAGGGAGTCCAGGCTGGGCAGCAGGTCCTCGACGGTGTCGTAGCGGACCACGACGCCGGAAGCGCCGAAGACCTCGTCGGTCACCCCGGCGAGACGGGCGGCCTCGACGATCTGGGGCGCGGGGGCGTCGGTGTCACCGGCGGTGCCCTCGCCGACGACCGTCACACCGTCGGTGGATCGGAGCTTCTCGGTGCCGGCCTCGTAGGCCCGGGCGATCCCGGTCGTGAGCATGGTCGCGCCGATGGCCTCGGCGGTGGCCCGCCCGGCAGCGGCCAGGAAGGCGTCGCCCGCCTCGCTCCTCGGGAGGAAGAGCAGCCCAGGGTTGGTGCAGAACTGGCCGGAGCCGAGGGTCAGCGAGCCGACGTATGCCGCGGCGAGCGCGTCTGTGTCGCTTTCGAGAGCCCCGGGAAGGATGACGACCGGGTTGATCGAGGACATCTCGGCGTAGACGGGGATCGGCTCGGGCCGGGCCGCGGCGGCCGCGACGATCGCCAGCCCGCCCCCGCGGGAGCCGGTGAAGCCGACGGCCTTGATCCGCGGGTCGACGACCAGGGCCTGGCCGAGCTCGATGCCGCCCTTGACGTCGGTGTCGAGGAGGAAGGAGAAGGTGCCGGCGTGCAGCCCGGCCTTCTCGACCGCGCGGGTGATGGCCTGCGCGACCAGGTAGCCGGTGAGCGGGTGCGCCGGGTGGCCCTTGACCACCACGGGACAGCCCGCGGCCAGCGCCGAGGCGGTGTCGCCGCCGGCGGTGGAGAAGGCGAGCGGGAAGTTGCTGGCACCGAACACCGCCACCGGGCCCAGCGCGATCTGGCGCTGACGGATGTCGGAGCGCGGCAGCGGGGTCCGGTCCGGGAGGGCCGGGTCGATGCGTACGCCCAGGTGGTCACCGCGTCGCACGACGCCGGCGAACATCCGGAGCTGGCCGGTGGTGCGGCCGACCTCGCCGCTGATCCGGCCCTCGGGCAGGTGCGACTCGGCGACGGCGGCCTCGACGATCTCGGCGCGAGCCGCCTCGATCTCGGCAGCGACGGCTTCGAGGAAGTCCGCCCGGGCCTCGGGGGATGTGGCGCGGTAGCCGGCGAAGGCCTCGGCCGCGGCGCTGGTGGCGGCGGTGACGTCGGGCTGCTCGGAGTCGGCTCCGGCGATGATCGAGCGGTAGCTCATGGTCCCTTCCTATCGGGTCGGTCTCTCAGGGGCAGATCGGCGTCAGGAGATCCGGGCGATCAGCTCGCGCAGCTCGTCGATCTCGTCCTCGCGCAGGTCGGTCAGCGGCGGGCGGACCGGGCCGGCGGGCCGGCCGATCGCGGCCAGACCGCCCTTGACGATCGACACGGCGTAGCCGGCCGTGCGGTCGCGGATGTCGAGGTAGGGGATCACGAACTCGTTGAGACGACGGTAGACCTCGTCGCGGTCCTGAGCACGTACGGCCTCGTAGAACTCGATCGCCCACTGCGGCGCGAAGTTGAACAGCGCCGAGGAGTAGGTGCTCACGCCGAGCTGGAGCAGCGGCAGCGCGAAGGTCTCCGCCGTCGGCAGGCCACCGATGTAGATGAGCCGGTCGCCGACCCGCGCGTAGGTGCGCGTCATCTGCTCGACGTTGCCGACGCCGTCCTTGAAGCCGATCAGGGTCGGGTTGCGCTCTGCCAGCTGTGCCACGGCCTCGTCGCGCAGCACCGCGTTGGCTCGGCTGTAGACGATGACGCCAAGGCCGGTGGCCTCGCAGACCCGGCTCGCGTGCTCGACCAGACCCGCCTGGCCAGCCTCGGTGAGGTACGGCGGCATCAGCAGGATCCCGTCCGCGCCCGCGGCCTCGGCCGCCTTCGCCTGCGCGACCGCGTTCGCCGTGCTGCCCGTCGCCGGCGCCAGCACCGGCACGGCCCCCGCGACCTCCTCGACGGCTGCCCGTACGACCTGGTCGGTCTCCTCGGGGTTCAGCGAGAAGCCCTCCCCCGTGCCGCCGGCCGCGAAGAGACCGGCCACCGGGTACTCGGCCAGCCAGCTCAGGTGCTTGCGGTAGCCCTCCTCGTCGACCTGGAGGTCCTCGGTGAAATGGGTGACCGGGAACGAGAGGAGTCCGCTCTTGAGCTGAGCGGCCAGGTCGGTCGGGCTGTACTCGGTCACGAGTCACGTCCTTCAGGTGGTGGGTTGCTGAGGGGGAAGGTGGTGACCATCACGCTATGAACGTTCGGTGATGCCTGTCCAAGCCCGAATTTGAATCTCGTGATGCTTCGGGAGCATCACGGGGACTCGATGGCTGGGTTTGTCTTGGGCGGTTGTCGCGCTGATTCTTCGGGGTCCGCCTGGGTCGCCGGTCCGTTCTCGAGGGTCTTCTCGATCTCGCCCGGCGTCAATGCTTCCGCGACGTGTGCTGCGGCCGGATGTCTCGGCGGTCGAGCCGCAGCGCCGAGCGGTGGCAGGGCGGCGCAACCCTGCCGAGTCGGCATTCCCGTGGTCGAGCCTCTCGAGACCACCTGTCGCTGGCCGAGCCGCATCGACGAGCAGTGGCTGGGCGGCGTAATCCTGCCGAGTCGGCGGATCTTGACCGGCGTCTCGCGAAGCGAAGCGAGCGAGCCGGTCAAGATGCGCCGACTCGGCATTCGTTCGCTCTCGATGGTCGAGCTTGTCGAGACCACCTGTCGCGGAACGTTTCTTCGGGGCTGGTCTAGGCCGCCGACCCGTTCTTTGAGGGTCTTCTCGATCTGGTCCGGCGTCAAGGACGCCCTGCGGGCGCCGGCTTCGCCGGCCGCTTCGCGGTCCTGGACTCCGGACCAGATCGAGAAAAGATTTGGCTGGCTATCGGGGCGGCGGCCCGGGTGTGGCGCAGCGGAATCGTTACTGGGATAGGTGGTGTTGGTGGAGTGTGAGAGGTGGCCCTTCGGGCCACTTACCATCCACAGAAGCGAGGACGTTCGCTGACCGCGAAAACTCCGTTTGATCAGGGAAAATAGATAGTCAGCAGGGCGCGCGAGGCGTAGAATCAGACCCATCACAACACACCTCCTCGAAGGAACCACGCGATGAGTCTCGGCCGCGACATCAACCACTGGGGAACCAACCCCGGTGACGCGATCGACGCCGCCCTGGCCGCCATCGAAACCGCCCTCCATGACCTCCTCTCGAGCGACCCTGCCTATTGGCGCACCGCGCAGAAGAAGGACCTGCTGGCACGGTTGGAGAAACTCCAGGCTCAACAGGCCGCACTGAAGCTGCGAGTCCTCGCCGCTGCGGGCGACATCGCCGAGGAGACCGGTGCGAAAGACGTCTCGGGGTGGCTGCGGACCGAGCTCCTGGTCGACAAGGGTGTTGCCCGCTCGCAGATCAAACTCGCTGCTGGGGTCGCCAAGTACGACCTGGTCGCTGCCGGGCTGGCCGAAGGTGTGGTGTCTCAGGACAAAGCCTGGGTGATCACGAAAGCGCTTGATGCCGTCGAGGCCGACCCCGCCGCCAGTGGTGAGCACCTGCTGTCGGCCGAGAAGATGCTGGTCGACTACGCCGCCTGGATGACCGCCAACGAGCTCAAGAACGCCGGCCGACGCATCCTCGCCGAGATCGACCCCGAGAGGTTCGAAGCCGCCGAAGCCAAGGCCCTGCAGAGGGAAGAAGAACACGCCGCCCGGCGCACCTTCTACACCGCCCGCGACAACGGCGACGGCACCATCGACCTCCACGCGAGGGTCTCCCGCGCCGTCGGCATCCGGTTGCGCACCATTCTCGACTCGCTGGCGCAGCCCCGAAAGCTGTCCGCGGAGAACAAGGGCCGCAAAGCCCCCTATGACCGGCTCCTGGGCCAGGCGTTCGCCCGCGTGATCGAGACCTACGACGTCGACCTGCTGCCCAGGCATGGCGGCCACGGGACCACGGTGTTCATCACCATGAGCCTGGACCAGCTTCGTGCCGACCTCGGCACCGCTGCGTTGGGGTTCGACGGCGAGAAGATCACCGCCGCCGAGGCCCGCCGGATGGCCTGCAACGCCGACCTGGTCCCGGTCGTCCTCGGCACCGACTCCGAGATCCTCGACCTCGGCCGCACCGCCCGATTGGCGCACCCGATCCAACACCGAGCACTACGGCTCCGCGACAAGTGCTGCCAAGCCGAAGACTGCGACGCCCCCGCCGCCTGGACCGAAGCCCACCACCTAAAACCCTGGTCCGAAGGCGGCCAAACAAACCTCGCCAACATGGTGTTGCTGTGTCCCAATGATCATCACCGGATCCACGCCGCCGACTACACCTACGAGCGGCTCCCCGACGGACAGATCCGGTTCACCCGACGCACCTAGACCGGCTGATCCGGGCGGGCCGGCGCTGTCGCGCCTGCATGCCTCCGAGCCTGTCACGCGGCGATCGCTGGGATGTGTCCCGTGCCCCGTCGGGTTGTGCCGTTCAGCTGGGTGGCCGACCCGTGGCCTGTGGGTTTGCGGGCGGCACTGATCGGCTCGTGCTGGTGCCGCGTGCTGGTGCCGCCTGCCGGTGCTGCCGGTGCCACGGCGTGCCGCTGCCGACTGTTGGTCCTGCCTGCGATCCTGCGTCAACTGACGGCGTCCCGTCTGCCCCTGCGGCTGGTGATCCCGGCCGCTCTACCCTGGCGGTTGGTGATCCCGCCTCGGTCCTGCGCCGGCGGTCTGTTTGGGACCGCGTGGACAGCAGGGGTGGAGGCAGCGTCGGCTCCTGTGACGGAGTCGTCCCTGCCTGGCCTACGGCCCTGCTTGTGAAGCCTTCACAAGGCGTCATCGTCTTGTAAAAGCACCGCAAACACTCGGCCGCCAGGACCCATCGACCCTGGATCCCAGGCCCGTGCAAACCCAAAGAACTCCGCGCCAAACCCCGCCGCCGACCCGATCACCAGCCAAAATTCTCGACGGGTCCCGGTGTCCAGGACCGCGAAGCGGCCGGCGAAGCCGGCGGCCGCAGGCCGTCCTTGACTCCGGGAACCGGCGAGAACACCCTCCGTAACGGGTCGGCGGACACCAGCCCAATGAGACACCCCAACCCCGAAAAACCGGGCCCCTCAGCAACCCACCTAGCGATTCATCTCGATGATCGCGTCGAGAACCCGGCGTACGACCGGACTGACGGACCCACGCGCCCAGATCGCATGGAGCTCGACCGGGCGCTCGGGGTCCTTGTCGAGACGGGTGTCGCCGCCGCCGTGCTCGATGGGACGGAACACGACGCCTTCGACGTGCAGCGAGCTCGCGGAGACCGGGACGAAGCCGACGCCACGTTCGGCGGAGACGAGCAGCATGGCGGTGAGGACCTGGTGCACGCGTTGCTCGATGCGGGGGTGGGCGTTGGCCAGGAAGCGTACGGAGAGCTCGTGGAAGTAGCGCGACTGCTGCGGGTGGTAGCCGATGACGGGCTGGCCCTCGAAGTCCTGCGGTGTCAGCGGCCGTTCGATCTCGGCCAGGGGGTGGCCCTGCGGGAGCACGGCCATCAGCGGCTCCCGGGAGATGACCCTCGAGGAGAGCAGTTCGGTGTCGAAGGGCGGGCGGGCCAGGCCGATGTCGATCTCGCCGTGGCGGATGCCGTCCACCTGGGCCAGGGTGACTCGCTCGGAGAGCCGCACCTCGACGTCGGGGAGCTCGACGGTGAGGCGGCGCAGCAGCGGCCCCAAGATCGAGATGGCGGAGACCGCCGTGAACCCGAGCCGGACCACGCCGGCGGCGCCCGCGTCCACCCGGCGGGCCAGGTCACCGGCACTCTCGACCAGGTTGAGCATGCGATAGGCCTCATCGAGGAAGGCAGCTCCCGCGCCGGTCAGGGCGACCCGGCGGTTGTCCCGCTCGAGCAGCTGCGCACCGACCGCCTTCTCCAGCTTCTGGATCTGACGCGACAGCGGCGGCTGCGTCATCCGGAGGCGCTCGGCGGCCCGGCCGAAGTGGAGCTCCTCGGCCACCGCCACGAACGAACGCACCTGGTCGAGCGTGATCATTCGGCCAGAGTAGACCACGATGCACCAGGTGGAACACTCTATGCCGAAACGGGCTTGGACCGGTATCGCTAAGACTCTTAGTGTCGGTGGTCACACGACGCCGGGCCATCCCCTGCCACAACCAGCCCGGCCACCAGGACCTAGGAGCAACGATGCGTACCACCACCCACCTGCTCGCCGCGACCGCCGGCGTCGCGGCCCTGGCCCTCTCCGCCTGTGGTGTCTCGAACACCACCGGTGGCAGCGGCGACGGGGAGGAGTATCCCGCCGGCAACGTCGAGATGTACGTCGGCGCCTCGGCCGGCGGCTCCAGCGACCTGATCAGCCGAGCGGTCTCCAAGGGCCTCTCCGACGAGCTCGGCGCCTCCTTCCCGGTGATCAACCTGGAGGGCGCCAACGGTGCGCTCGCCGCCAACAAGGTGGCGAAGGCGAAGGCCGACGGGCAGACCATCGCCATCCAGAACGCGTCGCTCTTCGCCATCACCCCGCTGGCGGTCAGCGCGGACGAGGCCACCGACCTCGGCGACTTCGATGTCGTCCAGGGCGTCTCCCGCGACGACTACGTGATGGTCACCGGACCGAAGAGCGGCTTCAAGACGCTCGACGACATCAAGGCCGCGAAGAAGAAGGTCACCTACGGCACCACCGGCGTCGGCACGGGAGCCCAGCTCTCCTGCGGCCTGACGTACGCCTCGGCCGGGGTCGACGCCGAGGCCGTGCCCTTCGACGGTGGCGCGCCGGCTCTGACCGCCGTGCTCGGCAACCAGGTCGACACCGCCTGCATCCAGGTCGGTGAGGCGATCGAGAACATCGAGTCCGGCAAGCTGACCCCGCTGAGCGTCTTCGGTCCCGAGCGCGTCGACTACCTGCCGGACGTCCCGACCGCCAAGGAGCAGGGTCTCGACGTCGAGGTCGCGCAGTACCGCTTCATGACCGTTCCGAAGGGCACCCCGGACGACGTCAAGGACACCATCGCCGAGGCGATGCAGGCGACGTTCAAGACCGAGGAGTACCAGGCCTTCAACGAGCAGAACAGCCTCACCCCGATGGAGATCTCGGGCGACGAGGTGGTGACCCAGCTCGAGGAGGACAAGAAGCGGTTCGCCGATCTGGTCGAGCAGTACGGTCTCAACCTCGGCGCGAGCTGACCCCGCCCCACACGACGAAGGCATGACGATGAGCGACGAACGTACTCCATCTCCTGACCAGGACATCCTGGCCGAGATCCAGGCCGAGGTGGCCCATGAGCTGGAGGAGGAGCGACCTCCCGCGGGCGGACCGGCCTACCAGGTGGTGGGTGCGCTCGTCGCTCTCGTCGTCGGGATCGGCGGCGCGGTCCTCTCCTACGGCTACGGCCTGGGCTCGCTGCGCCAGCCCGGACCCGGCCTGTGGCCCTTCGTGGTCAGCATCGCCATCACCCTGATGGCCGCGGCGCTCCTCGTCGTCGGCCGCACGCTGACCGACAGCGAGAAGTTCACCCGCTCCAGCGTGCTGCCCGCGGTCGGCCTGGTGACCTTCATCCTCCTGGCCGTGCTGATGCCGGTGATCGGCTTCGAGATCCCCTCGCTGCTCCTGTGCGTGGTCTGGCTGAGATTCCTCGGCGGCGAGTCGTGGCGCAGCACGATCATCACCTCGATCCTCACGGTCGCCGCGTTCTACTTCCTGTTCCTCTACGGGCTGCGCATCCCGCTGCCCCACCTGTTCTGAGCGAGGCACCCAGTGGACGTCAACGCATTCCTCGACGGCTTCGGGCTCGTCACCGAACCGCAGAACCTGCTCTACTGCCTGATCGGCGTGCTCATCGGCATGCTCATCGGCGTACTCCCCGGCCTCGGGCCGGCGGCCACGATCGCGATCCTGCTGCCGATCACCTACAGCATCGACCCGGTCTCCGCGATCATCATGCTGGCCGGTATCTACTACGGCGCCCAGTACGGAGGCACGATCACCTCGGTGCTGCTGCGGCTGCCGGGTGAGGCCTCCTCGGTCGTCACGGTCTTCGACGGCTTCGCCCTCGCCAAGCAGGGAAAGGCGGGCACCGCCCTCGGCATCGCCGCGATCGGCTCCTTCGTCGGCGCGACGGTCTCCATCCTCGGCCTGACCCTGGTGGCCCCGCTGATCGCCGGGTGGGCGCTCAACTTCGGTGACCCGGAGTACGCCGCCCTGGCCCTGCTGGGTGTCCTGCTGGTCGCCACGATCGGCAACGGCAACAAGCTCAAGGCCATGCTCGCCGCCGCGTTCGGCCTGCTGCTGGCCACGATCGGCCGCGACAGCTTCAGCGGCGCCGAGCGCTTCACCTTCGGCAGTCTTCAGCTGACCGAGGGCATCGACTTCGTGGTGGTCGCGATGGGTCTCTTCGGTGTCGGCGAGATCCTCTACAACCTCGAGGAGCGGCACGGGAAGCCCCACGTACCCGCCGCCGTCGCCAACATCTGGCCCTCCCGCAAGGACCTCAAGCAGTCCTCCGGCGCCATCGGCCGCGGCTCGCTGATCGGCTTCGTCCTGGGTGTGCTGCCCGGTGGTGGCGCGGTGATGTCCTCCCTGGCCGCGTACGCCACGGAGAAGCGCATCTCGAAGAACCCCGAGCGTTTCGGGCGCGGTGCGATCGAGGGCGTCGCCGCCCCCGAGACCGCCAACAACGCCGCCGCGACCTCCTCGTTCATCCCGCTGCTGACCCTCGGCATCCCGGCCAACGCGTCGATGGCGATGCTCTTCGGCGCGCTGCTCATCCTGGGCATCTCGCCGGGTCCGCAGCTCGTCGAGGAGCGCCCCGACCTGTTCTGGGGCGTCATCAACTCGATGTACATCGGCAACCTGATCCTGCTGGTCCTGAGCATCCCGCTGGTCGGCATCTTCGTCCGCATCCTGCGGGTGCGCCCGGCGATCCTGGCCCCGATCACCGCGCTGATCACGATCCTGGGCGTCTACACGATCAACAACTCCACCTTCGACATCTTCGTGATGATCGTCTTCGGCCTGATCGGCTACCTGATGAAGAAGGTCGGCTTCGAGCCCGGCCCGATGGTGCTCGCCTTCGTCCTCGGCTCGATCGTGGAGGACGGCGTACGCCGCTCGATGCTGATCTTCGACGGCGACCCGACCGGGTTCTTCACCCGGCCGATCTCCGGAACCATCCTGGCCGCCTTCGTCCTGGTCGCCCTCTGGCCCGCGGCCAAGTCGGTCCTGGCCCGGCGCAAGGCCACCGCCGTCCCCGCGGCCCCGGCCGAGCGCGACGACGTCGACACCCCGACCCGCTGAGTCCGACCCGCTGAGAGAGGCACACCATGACCATCCTGATCGGCTACGTACCCACACCGGTAGGTGAGGCGGCTCTCGAGGCCGGCCTGGCCGAGGCTGCGGCTCGCGGCGACGACGTCGTCATCGTCAACAGCCCCCGCCGCGGCGCCACCGTTGACGCCGACCTCGTCGACGAGACCGCGGCCGCGAAGCTCGTCGCCCGCGCGGAAGAGGCCGGGGTGAGCGCCCGCGTCGACCACACCACGCACGGCGCCGACGTCGTGGAGACGTTCGACGGCCTGGTCGCCGAGACCGGAGCCCGGCTGATCGTGATCGGGCTGCGCCGCCGCTCCCCGGTCGGCAAGGCCCTGCTGGGCAGCGACGCCCAGCGCATCCTGCTCGACGCCGGGGTGCCGGTCCTCGCCGTGAAGCCGACCGCATGAGCGCCGGCCCCAACGCCAGCCGGATCTCGAAGGTCGTCGTCACGCCGGTCGCGTTCGCCGACCCGCCGCTGCTCAACGTGGTCGGCGTCCACCAGCCGTGGGCGCTGCGCGCGATCGTCGAGCTCCACACCGACACCGGCCTGGTCGGCCTCGGGGAGACGTACGCCGACGAGACCCACCTCGCCCGGCTCGACGCCGTCGCCCGGGCCCTCCCGGGCGCCGACCCCTACGACACCCACGGCCTGCGCCGGCTCGTCGTCGACGTGCTCGGCAAGGAGACCGGCGGGGCAGGTGCCTCCTTCGGCGGCATGCTCGACGTCTCCTCCGCCGTCGACACCGTCTACTCCCCCTTCGAGGTCGCCTGCCTCGACCTGGTCGCCCGCGAGGCTGGGCGTCCGGTCAGCGACCTGCTCGGCGGCGCGGTGCGCGACCGGGTGCCGTTCAGCGGCTACCTGTTCTACAAGTGGGCCGGCCACCCCGGCGAGCCCGACGACGCGTGGGGCGAGGCGCTGAACCCCGACCAGATCGTCGCCCAGGCCAAGCGGCTGGTCGACGGCTGGGGCTTCGGCTCGCTCAAGCTCAAGGGCGGGGTGTTCCACCCGGACGAGGAGTGCGCCGCGATCGAGGCGCTCCGCGACGCCTTCCCCGACCTGCCGCTGCGCCTGGACCCCAACGGCGCCTGGACCCCGGAGACGTCGGTGAAGGTCGCCGAGCGGCTCGACGGCGTCGTGGAGTATCTCGAGGACCCGACCCCGGGGATCGAGGGGATGGCCCAGGTCGCGGCCCGCACCGACGTACCTCTGGCGACCAACATGTGCGTGATCGCCTTCGAGCACCTCAAGCCGGCGATCGCGGCGGACGCAGTCCAGATCGTGCTCTCCGACCATCACCTGTGGGGCGGGCTGCGCCAGTCCGCGCTGCTGGGCGGGATCACCGACACCTTCGGGCTGGGCCTGTCGATGCACAGCAACTCCCACCTCGGCGTCTCGCTGGCCGCGATGGTCCACCTGGCCGCCGCGACCCCCCACCTGACCTACGCCTGCGACACCCACTACCCGTGGAAGACCCAGGACGTCGTACGCCCCGGGGTGCTCGACTTCAACGACGGCGCGATCGCGGTACCGACGGGTCCCGGCCTGGGCGTCGAGCTCGACCGTGATCTGCTCGGCGAGCTCCACGAGCAGTACCTGACGTGCGGCGTCCGCCGCAGGGAGGACACTGTCTACATGCGAACGATCCAGCCGGACTTCACACCGAACACCTCACGTTGGTGACCGACCCGGGAAGGACCGGCACCGTCCCGGTCGTCGGCTATGCCTACCCCTGGGACGTGATCGGCGATCCGTCCTTCGCCGGTCGCGCCCGGGGGCTCGGCGTCACGAAGGTCGCCCTCGCGGCGGCGTACCACACCGCCCGCGCGGCGACCCCGCTCCATCCCCGCCACCGGTTCGTCGAGGCCCGCAGCGCGGCGCTCTACCGTCCGGTGCGCCCCGAGGCCTGGGACGGTGCCCGGCTGGTGCCGCCCGCGGCGGCGTGGGTCGATGCGGAGGACCCCTTCGGCGAGGCCGCCGCCATCCTCGCCGACGCCGGGATCGAGGTGGCCGCCTGGATCGTGCTGACCCACTCCACGCTCCTCGGCGAGGCGAACCCCAAGCTCGCGGTCGTCAACTGCTGGGACGAGCCCTACCCCTACGCCCTGTGCCCCCGGCACGAGGACGTCCGCCGCTACGCGGAGACCCTGGCCGCCGAGGCCGTCCGCGACACCCCGACCTCGACCGCCGTCCTGGAGGCGTGCGGCCAGCTCGGATTCGACCACGGCGGACACCACGAGAAGACCGACGGCGCCTACGACGCGGCCACCCAGGACCTGCTCTCGATCTGCTGCTGCCCGGCCTGTCGCGAGGACTGGGCGAGGCGTGGGCTCGACCCGGAGGCCACCGTGGCGACGCTGCGCGCCGCGACCGGCCCGGAACCCGCCGGCGCGGCGGTGAACACGAACGCCCTGGACACGATCCTCGCCTCCCGCCATGCCGCCGCCGACGAGCTCCGCCACCGGGTGATCGCCGCCGTCCGCGAGGCCGCTCCCGGCATCTCCGAGATCGCCGTGCACGCCCAGCCCGACCCGTGGGCCACCGGATCCAGCCCGGGTCTGACCCCGACCACGGCCGACGACGTCGACCTGGTGATCTCCTTCTGCTGGCCGACCACCCAGGCCTCGGTGGAGACCGGGCGCCGGCTCGTCGAGGCGGTCGACGGGAAGGCCGCGGCCGCGGCGTACGTCACCGTTCTTGCGCCCACCACCGAGGACGGCTTCGGCGGCCATGTGCAGGCGCTGGTCGACGCCGGGGTCGACCAGATCCACCTCTACCACCTCGGTCTCGCGGGCGCGGACCGGCAGCACCTGCTCGCCGGGGCCACCGAGATCCGGAAGGATGCATGACCGAGCGTCAGACCGTCCTCGTCACGGGCGCCAGCGGCGGCATCGGTCGGATGATGCGCACCCGACTGGCCCGTGAGGGCCGCGTACTGCGTCTCCTCGATGTCGTACGTCCCGAGGACCCCGCCGAGGGCGAGGCCGTCGAGATCATCGAGGCGTCGGTGACCGACGAGGCGGCGGTGCGCGCCGCCTGCGAGGGCGTGGAGGCGATCATCCATCTCGGTGGGATCAGCCTCGAGGCACCCTGGGACGGCATCCTCTCGGCCAACATCGACGGCACGCGGGTGGTTCTGGAGGCCGCCCGGGAGGCCGGGGTCCGTCGCGTCATGCTGGCCTCCAGCAACCACGCGACCGGCTTCTACGACCTCGACGACGCCCCGGAGGGCGGGCTGCCGGCCGAGGCCTTCCCGCGCCCGGACACCTACTACGGGGTCAGCAAGGTCGCGATGGAGGCGCTCGGCAGCCTGTTCCACGACCGCTACGGCATCGACGTGACCGCGCTACGGATCGGCTCGTGCTTCGAGAGACCCTGGGACCGTCGGTCGCTGTGGACGTGGTTGTCGCCGGACGACTGCGCCCGGCTGCTCGAGGCCTGCCTGGCGACTCCCGAGCCCGGCTTCCGGGTGGTGTGGGGCATCTCCCGCAACACCAGGCGCTGGTGGTCGCTGGCGGAGGGCGAGGCGATCGGCTACCACCCGCAGGACGACTCCGAGGTCTACGCCTCGGAGCTGCTCGGCGACGCGGTCGACGACGGCCCGCAGGGCCCCGAGGAGCGCCTGGCCGGCGGGAAGTTCTGCTTCAGCCCGCTCGGGGAGCACATGAAGTAGCGCAGCCGGGGCGGTCTGTTGGTCTAGGTATGCAGCCGAACCGTCGCTTCCCGTGCGGAGTTCCGCCGGGGAAGCGACGGCTGGTCTGCATACCTAGACCAACCGTCAACCCTGCTGCAGGCGCCGACGGGTGCTGCCCAGGTGCACCCGCATCGCGGCCCGGGCGGTGTCGGCGTCACCGGCGAGGATCGCGGCGGCGATGTTGTCGTGCTCGCGCTGGACCCGCTCGACGTGGAGCGCGTCGCTGGGCGAGTAGGCGTCGGCGAGCCGGGTGCGGGGCAGCATGATCATCATCGGCCCCAGCGAGTCCATCAGGTCGAGGTAGAAGCGGTTGCCGGTCGCGGCCGCGACGGCACGGTGGAAGGCGAAGTCGGCCTCCACCGCGCCGTCCGGATGCGCAGTGGCCAGCGCGGCGAGCGCCTCCTCGATGGCGCGCGAGCCCTGCTCGTCGAGGTGGGCGGCGGCCAGCGCCGCCGCCTCGCACTCCACGCCGAGCCGGAAGTCGACCATGTCGAGCACGTCGTGCTGCGTACGGATCGCAGAGGACTCCAGCGCGAACGGCGAGGGCGCCGGCACCGCCAGGACGAACGAACCACGCCCCTGGAACGTCTCGACCAGACCCTCGGCGCGCAGCCGGGTGACCGCCTCGCGCGCCACGGTCCGCGACACCCCGTAGGTGGCGACCAGGTCGGACTCCGAGGGCAGCTTCGCGCCCGGAGCGAGGTCTCCGGACAGGATCTGGTCCTTGATCCCTGAGACCACGCGGTCGGCGAGCCCGGCGCTAATCGTCATGACGAGAACTTAGCCGTCTCCACGGTCAGCTTGCGCATCTGGTCGCTGAGCGTGAAGCCGAGGCCCGGGCGGTCCGGCACCCACATCTGACCGTCGTGGATGTCGATGCGCTCCTCGAAGAGCGGGTTGAGCCACTCGAAGTGCTCGACCCACGGCTCGGTCGGGTAGGCCGCGGCGAGGTGCAGGTGGATCTCCATCGCGTAGTGCGGCGCCAGCGCGAGACCGGCGTGGGCCGCGAGGGTGGCGAACTTCAGGAACGGGGTGATGCCGCCGATGCGCGGCGCATCGGGCTGCACGATGCCGCGGTAGCCGGCGTCGATCAGCGCCATGTGCTCGGGCACCGAGGTCAGCATCTCGCCGGTCGCGATCGGGGTGTCGAACGTACGCGACAGGTCGGCGTGGCCGACCGCGTCCCAGGCGTCGAGCGGCTCCTCGATCCAGATCAGGTCGAACTGCTCCAGCTCGCGGCACATCCGGCGGGCGCGGGCGCGGTCCCACTGCTGGTTGGCGTCGACCATGAAGGGGGTGTCGCCGAGGTGCTCGCGCAGGGCGGCGACGCGGCGCAGGTCCTCGGCCCAGTCGGGCTGGCCGACCTTGATCTTGATGCCGCCGATGCCGGCCTCGAGCGAGGCGGTGGCCTTCTCCTTGATCTCCTCGACGCTCGCCTGGAGGAAACCGCCGGAGGTGTTGTAGACGCGGCAGGAGTCGCGGTGGGCGCCGAGCAGCTTGGCCAGGGGCAGGCCGGCGCGACGCGCCTTGAGGTCGTAGAGCGCCACGTCGAGAGCGGCCACGGCCTGGGTCGCCACACCGCTGCGGCCGACCGAGGCGCCGGCCCACATCAGCGACTCGTAGATCTTGGCGATGTCGGAGGGGTCCTGGCCGATGGCGACCTCGGCGATCTCCTTGAGGTGGGTGTACTGCGCCGGGCCGCCGGCCCGCTTGGAGTAGCTGAAGCCCATGCCCTCGAGGCCCTGCTCGGTCCTCACCTCGACGAAGAGCAGCACGGTCTCGGTGAGCGGCTTCTGCCGCCCGGTGAGCACCTTGGCGTCACTGACCGGGTTCTCGAGCGGGAGGACGACGTGGGAGAGGGTCAGTGAGCTGATGCGGTCGGCGGCCATGGCGGGATGCTCCTCGATGGGCTAAGTTGTATGACAAGTCGAGAACTTATCCGATGAGTGGCGAGGAGTCCAGAGCGTGCATGATTCTCGGAACGTCAGACAGTTCCCCCGATGGCGTGATCTGGCGCCGTTCCTGCGACCGCGCCCGTTCCACTGGCGCGCGGCCGAGCGGCGGCTGGCCCGCTGCCTCAGCGTCGACGACCTGGAGCGGGCCGCTCGCCGGCGGGTGCCGACGGCGGTCTGGGATTACGTCTACGGCGGCTCGGACGGCGAGCACGCGATGCGCCGGAACCGAGCGGCCTTCGACCGCGTGGAGCTGCGGCCCACCGCCTTCGGCCAGGTGGCCGAGCCGGAGGTGCGTACGACGATCCTCGGGCGGCCCGCGGCGGCACCCATCGTGCTGGCACCGACCGGCTACACCCGGCTCAGCCACCACACCGGGGAGCGCGCGGTCGCCGCGGCAGCGGCCGCGGCCGGGCTGCCCTACACCCTCTCGACGTACGCGACGACCTCGATCACCGACGTCGCCCACGCGGCACCCCAGGGACGCAACTGGTTCCAGGTCTATCTGATGAAGGACCGGGCGGTGACGCTCGACCACATCACCGAAGCGGCCGCGCAGGGCTACGAGGCGCTGATGCTCACCATCGACACGACCGTGACCGGGATGAAGCGCAAGGACAAGCTCAACGGGTTCGCGATCCCGCCCCAGCTGAGCCTGCGTACGTTCGCGGGCATGGCCCGCCACCCCGGCTGGGTCACCGACATCCTGACCACCGAGCCGCTGCGGTTCGCGACCTTCCCCGAGGGCTCGCACTACGGCCGCTGGGGCATGTCCAACGAGCTGCGCGAGCAGGCGATCCGGCCCGCGGACATCGGCTGGCTCAAGGAGCACTGGGACGGTCCGGTGGTGGTCAAGGGCGTGCTCTCGGTCGCCGACGCGGTGGCTTGTGTCGAGGCCGGCGCGGACGCGCTGGTGCTCTCCAACCACGGCGGCCGTCAGCTCGACCGGGCGCCGGTGCCGCTGGAGCTGCTGCCGGCGGTGGTCGACGCGGTCGGCGACCGGACCGAGGTGTACGTCGACTCCGGCGTCCGCTCCGGCGGCGACATCGCGGCCGCGCTCGGCCTCGGTGCCCGCGGCGTGGTGATCGGCCGGCCCTACCTCTACGGCCTGATGGTCGCCGGGCAGCAGGGTGTCGACGCCACGCTGACCCTGCTCGTCGAGGAGCTGCGCCGGGCGATGTGCCTGCTCGGCACTCCCGACATCGCCGCGATCGGCCCCCAGCACGTACGTCTGCGGTCAGCATGACCGCCCGCGTCTCCCCCACCCCGTCGAAGGAGAACCCCGTGTCCAACCTGGTCCATTTTTTGCGAGCCTCGCTCGGCGAGAGCGCCGTCCTGACCGATCCGGCCGACATGGCGGCCTACGTCACCGACTGGACCGGCAGCTTCACCGGCACCGCCCTCGCGGTGGTGCGCCCGGCCTCGACCACCGAGGTGGCGACGGTCGTCCGGCTGTGCGGCGCGGCCGGGGTCGGGGTCGTCCCGCAGGGTGGCAACACCGGCCTCGTCGGGGGCGGCGTGCCCGACTCGGGCGGCGACCAGATCGTGCTCTCCCTCGGCCGGATGCGGCGCGTCCGGGAGGTCGACCCGGTCGCGGACACGCTCGTCGTCGAGGCCGGCACACCGCTGGCCACCGTCCAGGAGGCCGCCGCGGCCGCCGGGCGGCTCTTCCCGCTCTCGCTCGGCTCGGAGGGCTCGTGCACCATCGGCGGCACGATCGCGACCAACGCCGGCGGCACCGCGGTGCTGCGCTACGGGATGATGCGCGAGCTGGTGCTCGGCCTGGAGGTCGTGCTCCCCGACGGCCGGGTCTGGGACGGGCTGCGGCCGCTGCGCAAGGACAACACCGGCTACGACCTCAAGCAGCTCTTCATCGGCTCGGAGGGCACGCTCGGCGTGGTCACCGCGGCGGTGCTGCGGCTGCTGCCGGCGACACCGCGCCGGGCGACCGCGTTCGTGGCGCTCGAGTCGGTCTCGGCCGCCACCGCGCTGCTGCCGCTGCTCCGTGAGCACGGCGGCGGGCAGCTGACCACCTGGGAGCTGCTCGGGCGGCAGGCGCTCGACCTGGTCCTCGCCCACCTGCCGGGCGTCCGCGACCCGTTCGCGGACCGGCACGCGTGGTACGGCCTCGTCGAGCTCGCCGGCACCTCCACCGACGTCGACGAGCGACTCGAGTCGGCCCTCGAGGCCGCCGCCTCACAGGGACTGCTGCTCGATGCCGTGATCGCCGGCAGCCCCACCCAGCGCGAGTCGCTGTGGGCGCTGCGCGAAGGCGTCTCGGAGGCCCAGAAGAGCGAGGGCGCGACCCTCAAGCACGACGTCACCCTGCCGATCACGGCCCTGTCCCGGTTCGTCGCCGAGGTCGGCCCGACCCTGCTCGCTGCGCTGCCGGGGCTGCGGCTGGTGACGTACGGGCACATCGGGGACGGCAACCTGCACTACAACATCTCCGCGCCCGTCGGCGGCGACGCGGCGCTCAAGAGGGAGGCCCCTGAGCTGACCCGGATCGTCTACGACGCCGTCACCGCGCTCGGCGGCAGCATCTCCGCCGAGCACGGGATCGGCGCGCTCAAGCGGGATGCTGCCGCGGCGTACAAGACGGGTGTCGAGGTCGACCTCCTGCGAGCCGTGAAGCAGGCGATCGACCCCGACGGGGTGATGAACCCTCGCAAGGTGCTGTGAGTCAGGATCTGCCTGCAGCAGAACCGGTTGCCGCGTGGTGTTCGCGGTGATTGCGTGTCCCCATGCGAATCCTGGTGCTCGGCGGCACGGTCTTCCTCTCCCGCGCAGTGGCGGAGTCGGCAGTACGCAGCGGTCACGAGGTGGTGTGCGCAGCGCGCGGCCGGTCGGGCACCGTCCCGGAGGGCGCGGTACTGGTGCCGTGGGACCGCACCGAGACACCTCCCTCCACCCTGACGACCGCGACGTTCGACGCGGTCGTCGACGTGGCTCGGATCCCCTCGTGGGTTGGCCCTTCCGTCGCCGCCTTCAGCGAGGCCCACTGGGTCTTCGTCTCGACCATCAGCGTGTACGCCGACCACAGCACCCCCGGCGGCACTCCGGACTCGCTCGCTGTCCTCGCTCCGGCGACGGACGGCGTCGAGGACGACGACCCCGATGCGTACGGCTCGATGAAGGTCGCCTGCGAGGAGCTCGTCCGCGCGGGTGCGGCCTCCGCCACCGTCGTCCGCCCCGGCCTGATCGTGGGCCCAGGGGACCCCAGCGGCAGGTTCTCCTACTGGCCGCGGCGCCTGAGAGCCGGCGGCGAGATCCTCGCTCCCGGCTCGCCCGACGACAGCACCCAGGTCATCGACGTACGCGACCTGGCGGACTGGATCCTCCACTGCGCCACCAACCGGGTGGAGGGCACCTTCGACGCCACCGGTCCGTCGATGCCGATCAGCACCCTGCTGACCGAGACCGCGAGCGGCGTCGGCACCACCCCGACCTGGACCTGGCTCCCCCAGGACTTCCTCCAGGCCAACGACGTCGACCCCTGGTCAGGCCCCGGCTCGATCCCGCTGTGGCTCCCCCGCCCCGAGTACGACGGGATGCTCGCCCACGACACCACCGCGGCTCTGGCAGCCGGTCTCACCACCCGCCCGATCGCCGAGACCGCGCGCGACACCCTCGCCTGGCTGCAGGCCACCCCCGATGCGTACGTCACCGGCATCTCGCCGACCCGCGAGGCCGAGCTCCTCGACCTCTGGCGTCAGAGCCCCTGGGCGACCCGGTAGAACACCTGGTTCCAGCGCACCTGGTCGGCGAAGCCGCGGCGGGTGGTGGACTCGTCGATGACCAGCAGCTCGGTGCGGGCGATGTTGGCGAAGACCTCGAAGGCCTCGATCCCGGCGGCGGTCGACATCACCGTGTGGTGCGCGCCGCCGGCGGTCAGCCAGGCCTCGGCCGAGGTGGCGAAGTCCGGGCGCGGTGCCCAGACGGCGCGCGCGACCGGCAGGTTGGGCAACGCCTGGGTCGGAGGTACGACGTCGACCACGTTGGCGGTCAGCCGGAACCGGTCGCGCATGTCGGCCAGCGAGACGACCACGGCCCCCTCGGTGGTGTCGGCGTCGAAGACCATCCGGACCGGGTCCTCGCGGCCCCCGATCCCCAGCGGGTGGATCTCGACGCGCGGGGTGGAGGTGGTCAGCGAGGGGCAGACCTCGAGCATGTGAGCGCCGAGGATGACCTCCGCTCCCGGGGTGAGGTCGTAGGTGTAGTCCTCCATCAGGGAGGCGCCACCGGGCAGCCCCTCCCCCATCACCTTCGCGGCCCGCACCAGCACCGCGGTCTTCCAGTCGCCCTCGGCGCCGAAGCCGTAGCCCTTGCTCATCAGCCGCTGCACGGCGATGCCGGGCAGCTGGCGCAGACCACCGAGGTCCTCGAAGTTGGTGGTGAACGCCTTCGCGTCGCGCTCGACCAGGAACGCCTCCATGGCGATCTCCTGGCGAGCCGCGTAGCGCAGCGAGTCGTGGCGATCGCCGCCTCGGCGGAGCTCGGGGACGACGTCGTAGAGGTCCTCGTACTCGGCGACGAGCGCGTCCACGGCGGCCTCGTCGACGGCCTCGACGGCCGCCACGAGGTCGTTGACGCCCCAGGTGTTGACCGAGACACCGAAGCGCAGCTCGGCCTCGGTCTTGTCGCCCTCGGTGACCGCGACGTTGCGCATGTTGTCGCCGAAGCGGACCAGGTTGAGCCCGTGGGTGGCGGCCCAGCCGGCGGCGCCGCGGACCCAGGTGCCCACGCGGCGGGTGACCGCCGGGTTGGAGGCGTGGCCGACGACGGTGGTGCGGGCGACGCCGAGGCGGGTGGCGATGTAGGCGTACTCACGGTCGCCGTGGGCGGCCTGGTTGAGGTTCATGAAGTCCATGTCGATCTCCGACCAGGGGAGCTCGACGTTGGCCTGGGTGTGCAGGTGCAGCAGCGGCTTCCGGAGCGTGTCCAGGCCGGCGATCCACATCTTCGCGGGGCTGAAGGTGTGCATCCAGGTGATGACGCCGAGGACGTTGTCGTCGGAGTTGGCCTCGAGCATCGCGCGGCGGATCGCCGCAGAGTCCTTCAGGACGGGCTTCCACACGACCTTCGCCGGTACGTCGTCCGACGCGTCCAGGGCGCGGGCGACCTCCTGGGACTGCTCGGCCACCTGACGAAGGGTCTCCTCGCCGTAGAGGTCCTGGCTGCCGGTGAAGAACCAGATCTCGCGGTCGCCATAGGGTTTCGGCGCGGTGGGCTTGCTCATGTGGGGGTCCTTCCAGTGCTTGGTGCGGTTCGAGGCGGCACAGCTCAGTGCTGGCCGTAGACGTTCTGGTAGCGGTCGTAGAGGGAGTCGACGTGGCTCTGGTCGATCGGCAGGGGCTGGCCGAGCTGGCGGGCGATGTGCACCGTGCGGGCGACCTCCTCGCACATCACCGCGGCCTTGACCGCCGCGCGGCCGTCCTTGCCGATGGTGAACGGACCGTGGTTCTGCATCAGCACCGCGGGGCTGCGCGAGTCGCGCAGCGTCTCCACGATGCCGCGCCCGATCGAGTCGTCGCCGATGATCGCGAACGGGCCGACCGGGACCGGTCCGCCGAACTCGTCGGCCATCATCGTGAGCACGCAGGGGATCTCCTCCCCGCGCGCCGCCCAGGCGGTGGCGTAGGTGGAGTGGGTGTGGACCACTCCCCCGACCTCGGGCATGTTGGCATAGACGTACGCATGGGCGGCCGTGTCGGAGGACGGCGACCGCTCGCCCTCGACGAGGTTGCCGGCCAGGTCGCACACGACCATCGCCTCGGCGGTGATGTCCTCGTAGGCGACACCCGAAGGCTTGATGACCAGCAGGTCCTCGCCGTCGGGGTTCGGCACCCGCTCGGAGACGTTCCCGGCGGTCCACACGACCAGCTCCCAGCGGGGTAGCTCGGCGTGCAGCGCGGCGACGCGCTCCTTGGCGGCGTCGACGGCGGTGCGAAGCGCGGCAGGTACGCCCGTCATCACTGGTCTCCTTCTGCTGCGGTGGGAGTGTGTGCGGCCACGGCGGCGCGCTCGATGTCGAGCCCGGCCTCGTAGCGTTCGAGGTAGGTCCTGAACCCGGCCAGGTCGGCGGCGTCCGGCTCGACGACCTCGAGGTCGATGTCACCGAAGACGCGCTCGGCGAGGTAGGCGCTGAGGTTCAGGTCGCCGCCAACCTCGGCCGCCCGGGCGTACGCCGCCAGGACCGCGATCCCCCAGGCACCGCCCTCGCCGGCGGTGCGGCCGACGGCGACCGGGGCGCCGGTGGCCGCGGCGAGCAGGCGCTGCGCGACGCCCGCGGTGCGGAAGAGCCCGCCGTGGGCGAACATCGCGTCGATCTCGACGCCTTGGTCGGCGAGGACGCGCATGCCGAGGGCGAGGGTGCCGAAGACGCCGTAGACCTGGGCGCGGGCGAACCCGGCCAGGTCGAGGCGGCTGCCGGGGGTGCGTACGAACAGCGGGCGGCCCTCGTCGAGGCCGGTGATCGGCTCGCCGGCCAGGTAGTTGTAGGCCAGCAGGCCGCCGCCGTCGGGCGAGCCCTTCAGGGCCGCGGTGAGCAGGGCGCCGAAGACGGCGTCGGGCTCGCAGGGGTGACCGAGCGCGGCCGCGAACTCACCGAAGACCCCGGCCCAGGCGTCGAGCTCGCTGGCACCGTTGTTGCAGTGCACCATCGCGACCGGGTCACCGGCCGGGGTCGTGACGATGTCGATGGCGTGGTGGACGGTGGCCAGCGGCGCCTCGAGGACGACCATCGCGAAGATCGAGGTGCCGGCGCTGACGTTCCCGGTCCGCTTGGCCACGGAGTTGGTGGCGACCATGCCGGTGCCGGCGTCGCCCTCGGGCGGACACAGCAGGATGCCGGGCCGCAGGGTCCCGGTGGGGTCGAGCAGCGCGGCGCCGTCGGGAGTGAGCCGGCCGGCGTCGGCGCCTGCCGGGAGGACCTGCGGGAGCAGCCCCTCGACCCGCAGACCGGGGCGCTTGGCGGCGGCCAGATGACCGAGCTGCTCCAGCATCCGCTGGTCGTAGGTCCCGGTCTCGGGGTCGATGGGGAAGACGCCGGAGGCGTCGCCGACGCCGAGCACGTGCTCGCCGGTCAGGGCCCGGTGGACGTAGCCCGCGAGCGTGGTCAGCGAGGCGATCCGGGGCAGGTGCGGCTCGTCGTCGAGGATCGCCTGGTAGAGATGGGCGACCGACCAGCGCAACGGGATGTTGGTGCCGAAGATCTCCGACAGCTCGGCGGCCGCGACGGCGGTGTTGGTGTTGCGCCAGGTGCGGAAGGGCACCAGCAGCTCGCCGGCCTCGTCGAAGGCGAGGTAACCGTGCATCATCGCCGAGACCCCGATCGCCCCGAACGTCGTCGGGCGGGTGCCGTAGCGGCGCTCGACCTCGTCGCCGAGAGCGGCGACGGCACCCTGGACACCGGCCCAGACCGCCTCGATCGAGTAGGTCCACAGGCCGTCGACGAGCTCGTTCTCCCACAGGTGGGAACCGGTGGCGATGTGCGCATGGTCGGGCCCGATCAGGCACGCCTTGATGTTGGTGGAGCCCAGCTCGATGCCGAGCGCGGTCTCTTCGAGGTCAGGCAGCTGCCCTGCTCGCTGCGTCATCACGGCTCCGTTTCTGCCCGACGGCTCGGGGTGGGGTTCGAGACGATGTGAACGCTAACATATGACGGGCGGGTTACCGCTGTGTTCCTGGTAGAGCGCTGCCGAGGCGTCAGCCCCGTCGGGCGAGGCGTCAGCCCCGTCGGGCGAGGCGTCAGCCCCGTCGGGCGAGGCGTCAGCCCCGTCGGGCGAGGCGTCAGCCCCGTCGGGCGAGGCGTCAG
>NZ_JBVJKY010000006.1:473-362446 GCF_055585005.1 Nocardioides sp. NPDC054178 | reverse complement strand
CCTAGCCGACGCCTCGCCCGACCTAGCCGACGCCTCGCCCGACCTAGCCGACGCCTCGCCCGACCTAGCCGACGCTTCGGCCGACCAAGCAGACGGCTCGCCCGACCTAGCCGACGCCTCGCCCGACCTAGCCGACGCCTCGCCCGACCTAGCCGACGCCTCGCCCGACCTAGCCGACGCCTCGCCCGACCTAGCCGACGCCTCGCCCGACCTAGCCGACGGCTCGACCGACGTACGTGACGCCTCGGATGGCTGCTACTCGGGCTTGGGAGCGGCGGAGGAGCGGACTACGAGCTCCGGCGCGAGCAGGGCGGGGGTCTCGACGGTGCCCTCGGCGATGGCCTTGGTGGCGACCTCGACGGCGAGCTCGCCGAGGGAGGCGAAGTCCTGCCGGACGGTGGTCAGCGGCGGCCAGAGGTAGGCGGCGTCCGGGACGTCGTCGAAGCCGACGACGCTGACGTCCTGGGGGACCCGGCGGCCGGCCTCGTGCAGCGCGCGGATCACGCCGAGCGCCATCGAGTCGTTGGCGGCGAAGACGGCGGTGACCGAGGGGTCCTGGGCGATCACGGCCCCGGCCTCGTAGCCGCTCCTGCTCGACCAGTCACCGAAGATCTCGGGGCCGGGTTGCGCGCCGGCGTCGCGGAGCGCGGCCAGCCATCCCTCCCGGCGCTGCCGTGCGTCGATCCAGCCCACCGGACCGGCCACGTGGGCGATGTTGCGGTGGCCGAGGTCGAGCAGATACTCCGTGGCCAGCACGGCCCCGGCGTGCTGGTCGATCCCGACCGAGCGCACCCCGGCCGGCGGGTCGCTGTGGATCATCACGACCTCGACCGTCGAGGCGAGCTGGGCGACCAGGTCCTCGAACGACTGGTGCGAGACCCCGAGCAGCACGGCCTCGACCGCGTCGTCGAGAAGCGCCTCGATCGCCCGCTCCGCCGAGGTCGCCTCCAGGTGCGGCACCGGGCTCAGGATGACGTCGTAGCCCGCCTTCTGCCCGGCCTGGTGCACCGAGGCGGCCAGCGTGCCGGGGCCGTAGAGGTGCGGCTGGGTGTAGAGCAGGCCCAGGCGCCCCGAGCGCCGCGTCACCAGCGCCCGCGCCGACTTGTTGCGCCGGTAGCCCAGCTCGTCGATCGCGGCCAGCACCCGGTCGCGGGTCTCGCCGCGTACGGCATCGGAGCCGTTGACGACCCGGGACACGGTCTGGTGCGAGACCCCGGCCCGGGCCGCGACATCTGCCATGCTCGGCGCGTTCTTCGACTCAGGCGGGATCATGCTGTGATCCTAGGAGGCATCCTCGATCCCGTCGCGCATCCCCCACCCCGACAGGCCAGGCTGGGATCGAGAGACCCTGGATAGAGCCTCGAAACCCCCGGAGGATGGAGCCGAACCCGGATCCACCTACGAGGAGCAGACCGATGCCACGCCTACCCATCGACATCACGATTCCCGACCTGTCCGGCAAGCGAGCCCTGGTCACCGGCGCCAGCGACGGCATGGGTCTGGTGATGGCCACCCGGCTGGCCGCAGCCGGGGCCGAGGTCGTCCTGCCCGTCCGCAACCCCGGCAAGGGCGAGAAGGCGCTGACCACGATCCGCGGCCACGTCCCGGACGCCCGGATCTCGCTGCGCGACCTCGACCTGTCCTCGCTGTCCTCGGTCGCGGCGCTCGCCGAGACCCTGCTGGGCGAGGACCAGCCGTTCCACATCATGATCAACAACGCGGGTGTGATGACGCCGCCGGAGCGGCAGACGACCGCCGACGGGTTCGAGCTCCAGCTCGGCACCAACCACCTCGGCCACTTCGCCCTCGTCGCCAAGGTCCTGCCGCTGCTGCGAGCAGGTCGCGCGCGAGTCACCTCGCAGATCAGCATCGCCGCACGCCGGGGCGCGGTGAACTGGGACGACATCAACCGGGAGCGCGGCTACGACGGCGGCGCCGCCTACAGCCAGTCGAAGATCGCCTTCGGACTGTTCGGTCTGGAGCTGGACCGGCGCAGCAGGGCCAACGGCTGGGGCATCACCAGCAACCTCTCCCACCCCGGTGTCGCCCCGACGAACCTGCTGGCCGCGCGCCCGGAGATCGGCCGAGCGAACGACACGTTCGCCGTACGCCTGATCCGCGGGCTCTCCGCGCGCGGGATCCTCCTCGGCACCCCCGAGACCGCTGCCCTACCGGCGCTCCTGGCCGCGACGTCGCCCGAGGCGAGCGGCGGCCGGCTGTACGGCCCCAGCGGCCCGGGGCACCTCGGCGGACAGCCCGCCGAGCAGCCGCTCTACCGCCCGTTGGTCAGCACCGAGGACGCCGCCCGGCTCTGGGAGATCTCGGAGAACCTCACCAAGACCGCGCTGCCGACCAGCTGACCCACGTACGCCTCCGACATGGTTGACTCGGGCGCGTGAGCACGCGACCGCGCAACCGGCGCCAGCTGATCGTCGAGGCGGCGGGCAAGGTCTTCAGCGAGCGCGGCTACCACGCCGCCTCGATGGAGCAGATCGCCGCGGACGTCGGGATCACCGCGGCCGCCCTCTACCGGCACTTCCCGGGCAAGTACGACCTGTTCCGCGAGTGCGCCAACCTGCTCATCGACCACCTGCTCGAGGCGGTCTCCGGCCTGCCGGAGGGCGCGGATCTCGAGCGGGTGCTGCGTACGATCGCCGAGCTCACCGTCGACCACCGCAGCTACGGCGGCATCTACCGCTGGGAGTCGCGCTACCTGAGCACCGAGGACCTCGGCGAGATCAGGGTCAAGGTCGACCGCGTCGTCCGGCGGGTCGTGGCTGCTGCCGGCGGTGCGCCGGACCCGTCCGCCGAGGACCGGCTGCGGGCCGTCGCCGCGCTCGGCGCGATCGGCTCGATCACCACCCACCACGCCACCATGGCCAGGCGCCGGCTGGTCGACCTGCTCACCGAGGCCGCGCTCCGGGTGATCGCCACCGATGTCGCGACGCCACCCTCGTCCGGCTCGAGAAGTACGCCACCGGTCGAGGAGGCCCCGGCCTCCCGCACCCGCAGCGCCGAGATCCTCGCCGCCGCGATCCCGCTCTTCGCCCGCGACGGCTTCGCGAACGTCACCCTCGGCCGCATCGCCGAGGTGGTCGGGGTGGCCCCCTCCGCGCTCTACCGGCACTACCCGAGCAAGGTCGACATCCTCGCGGCCGCCTGCCTGCAGGCGGCGACGATGCTCGACCAGTCGGTCCGCGAGGCGCTGCGCGACCCCGGTGACGCGACCGCCGCGGTGGCAGCCCTGGCCCGGGCGTACGTCGACTACAGCTTCCGCCACCATCTGCTCACCCAGGTCGGCACGGCCGAGATCGCCGGACTGCCCGAGCCGCTGCGTACGCCGCTGATCCGGGCTCAGCGCGAGCACGTCGCCGTCTGGGAGGACCACCTGCTCGCCGCGCGGGGCGACCTCGACCCGCGCACGGCGCGGGTGCTGGTCCATGCCGGACTCGGCGTGGTCGCCGAGTCCGGCCGGCTGCTGCACTGGGAGGACGGCAACGAGGAGACCGTCACCGCCCTCCTGATGCGCGCGCTGGACCTGTGACGCCTGGGAGACCTGCGAGACCTGTGGGACCTCAGGAGGGACGGTTCATGTCGGGGATCTCGATCGGCGTCGTCTGACCCGACTCGCCGCCGTTGAGGAACGCCATCGCGAGCGCCCTCACGAACTGGTCGAAGAGGTAGTAGCTCCCCGGAAGGGCGTCGATCGTGCCCTCGCGGAACGCGATGTAGGCGGGCCAGCCGACCTTGATCAGCGCGGCGGAGGCGTAGTCGCGGCGCAGGTTGAGCCAGTTGGAGATCTGGTCGCCGAGGGTGTAGCGGACGAACTCGTTGAGGAACCCCCGGCTGACACCCAGGTCCACCGAGGACGGCAGCCCCAGGAGCGTCTCGGCAAGCTCCCTGCCCTCGGTGGTCGGCGCCAGGATCGGGTCGAGGACCTGCGCCGCCTGGGCGTACGCATCCGGCCACGAGCGCGGGATGAACTGGTCCTGGACCCCGAGCAGGGAGATCGCCACCTGCCAGGAGTGCAGGTAGGCCTCCTCCTCGGCGGGGGTCATCGGGATCCGCCACTCCTTGAACTTCTTGTGCACGAAGGTGCCGAGGCTGTGGAAGGTGACGAGGATGTCGCCGTTGCTGATCGGGATCTGGTTGTTCTCGGTGGCCCCGTCCTTCCAGTGCGGAAGCTGCGGCAGCAGGTGCCGTACGGCCGCGTGCACCATCCGGGTCTTGTTGGCCGTGACCACGAACTGGCCCTGGGGCTCGAAGGCGTGCAGCTGGGCCAGGTCGTAGCCGAAGGTGAAGGTCTTGGCGGCGCGGTCCTGCATGTCGGCGCCACCCTTGGACCAGTAGACCGACCGGGCCTCGCGCGGGATGACGGTGCTCATGATGCCGCTGCCGACGCTGTAGAGCGCGAAGAAGTAGGTGTCCTTGCGGCGGTTGAAGTCGGCGGCCAGGGTCAGCTTGTCCATGTCGGCCCACGCCGGCAGCGTGTTGACGTCGCGCAGGTAGGCGGTCAGGTCGGCGGGGAGGCCGGTGGGCAGCGGGTCGTTGTTGTCGACCCACGGGCGGATGGCGGTGTTGACCGCGGACACCTGGCCGTTGTCGAGCACCGACTTCATGATCGCGTCGATCCGGTCGTCCCAGACCCACTGCGGGTCCGCATACGTGTCGGTGCCGGCGATCGACCCGGTCGACGCCCAGCTCCCGGCGGGTGCGACGGCTTCGCCGATGCCGACGAAGCCCAGCGCCGCGGCCAGCGATATGAAACCCCTACGACTGAGATCTTCCATTGACTTACCTTCCGCTTGAAGGGGATCCGCTCGGCCATCTGGGGGTCGACGCGAATGTGATTCCTGATTAACATACGGGCAGTGACGCGCGTCACGCAATGGCCCTCGCCGCCTCATCGCGACGGTCGGGCAAATTGTTGATTCGGACGAGAGATGGGCTGCCATGACGACCAGAGAAGACCTCGCCGCACCTGTCACGGGGTCGGCGTTCCGGCCCGAGTGGCTGACCGAACCCGTCCTCGACGACCTGCGTGCCCGGGTCCGCAGCGGTGCCGGCGAGGCCCCTCCGGACGTGGCCGGCCTGGCACCCTTCGACCTGCTGCCGACCGCTCCGGTGCCGAGCTCGTCGGCCCTCGACGTGACCGAGGCCGTCGCGCGCGGCCGGGTCGCGCAGCGGTCGTGGGCCGGGTTGTCACCCGCACGGCGGCGCCAGGTCGTGCTCGCCTTCCACGACCTCCTCATCGAGCGCCAGGACGAGGTCTTGGACCTGATCCAGTGGGAGACCGGCAAGTCCCGCTTCCACGCCTGGCAGGAGATCGCCCAGGTCGCCACCATCGCGCGCCACTACGCCCGCCGCGCCCGCCGCTACCTCGCCGGCAACCGCGTGCGCGGCATGGTCCCGCTGCTGACCAAGGTGACCGAGGTGCGCGTCCCCAAGGGGGTCGTCGGGATCATCTCGCCCTGGAACTACCCGCTCTACCTCGGCGTCGGTGACGTGCTCCCCGCGCTGCTGGCCGGCAACACGGTCGTATCCAAGGCCGACCCGCAGACCCCGCTCACGATGCTGTGGACCCACGCCCTGCTCGCCGAGGCGGGGCTGCCGGCCGACGTGTGGCAGATCGTCGTCGGCGACGGTGTCCCGGTCGGCACCGCACTGGTCGAGGAGGCCGACTTCGTCTGCTTCACCGGGTCCACCGCGACCGGGCGGGCCGTCGCCGAGCAGGCCGGGCGCCGGCTGGTCGGGGCCTCGCTCGAGCTCGGGGGCAAGAACCCGCTCATCGTGCGGGCGGACGCCGATGTCGACAAGGCCGTGGCCGGGGCGGTTGCGGCTGCGTACGCCAACACGGGGCAGATGTGCATCAGCATCGAGCGGATCTATGTGCACGAGTCACGCTACGACGACTTCCGCGACGGCTTCGTCGCAGCGACCGCGGCCCAGCGGATCGGCCAGGCCCTCGACTTCTCCGTGGACCTCGGGCCGCTGGTCTCCCAGCGGCAGCTCGACGCCGTCACCGCCCACGTCGAGGACGCGGTGGCCCAGGGCGCGACCGTGCTCACCGGCGGCCGGCCCCGGCCCGACCTCGGACCGCTCTGCTTCGAGCCGACGGTCCTGGAGGGCGTCACCCCGGCGATGCGCGTCTACGCCGAGGAGACCTTCGGGCCGGTCGTCGCGCTCTACCCGTTCCGTACGGACAGCGAGGCGATCTCGCTCGCCAACGAGGGCTGCTACGGCCTGTCGGCCTCGATCTGGTCGCGTGACACCCGCGAGGCAGCGCGGCTTGCGCCGCAGATCCGTGCCGGGTCGGTCAACATCAACGACGGCGCCGCGGCGGCCGCCGGCAGCATCGAGGCCGGGATGGGCGGCATGGGTGAGAGCGGCCTCGGTCGCCGCCACGGCGCCGAGGGGATCCGGAAGTTCACCGAGTCGCAGACCGTCGCGATCCAGCGGCTGATCCCGCTCGGCGCCGCCCCTGGCAAGGCCGAGCCCTTCGTGCACTCGACCAACAAGCAGCTCACGCTCATGCGCAAGATCGGAGTCCGGTGATGGTGACCCTGCAGACAGCCGTACGTTTCCACGAGCTCCGCGCGGTCGAGGGCCCCGTCGACCCGGCCGAGCTCGACAAGGTGTGGGCGGGCCTCGACGCCGTCGCCGCCTCGGCGATCCTCGGCTCGTGGCGCGGCTTCGCGTTCTCGACCGGGCACCCGATCGAGAAGACCCTCGCCACCAGCAGCTGGCACGGCAAGCGGTTCGACGCCCTCGACGACGCGAAGCCGCTCATCTGCCGGGCCGAGGACGGCTCGCTCTACTCCGACGTGAAGTCCGGACGCGGCGAGGCGAGCCTGTGGAACGTCGAGTTCCGCGGGGAGGTCACCGCGACCATGGTCTACGACGGGATGCCGGTCCTCGACCACTTCAAGCGGGTCGACGGCGACACCCTGATGGGGATCATGAACGGCAAACCTGCCGTCGTCCTCGACCCGGCCGGCCGACACTTCTACTTCGGGCTGGAGCGCGCATGAGCGGCGGCGGAACCGCGACCCAGGTGCTGCTCACCCGCGGCACCGACACCCCGGCCGAGCTGGTGGCCGCGCGGCTGGACACGCCTCGCGACGACGAGGTGCTCGTCCGGATCGAGGCGGTCGGCCTGTGCCACACCGACCTCGCCACCCGGGCCGCGCTGGGCGCCACCCCGGCCGTGCTCGGGCACGAGGGGTGCGGCATCGTCGAGCAGGTCGGCGCGGCGGTCTCCACTGCCTCCGGCATCCGGGTCGGCGAGCGGGTGGTGCTCTCCTTCCGCTCCTGTGGTTCCTGCGAGCGCTGTCTCGGCGGCGCTCCGGCCTACTGCGAGCAGGCCCAGCGGCTCAACAACGCCGGGCGCCGCCCCGACGGCAGCGCCACGATCACCGTGGACGGCCGACCGGTCTACGCCTCGTTCTTCGGGCAGTCCTCCTTCGCAGGCCATGCGCTGGTGGCGGCCGACGCCTGCGTACCCGTCGGGGAGGTGGCGCCCGAGGTCGCGGCTCCCCTCGGCTGCGGGTTCCTGACCGGTGCGGGCGCCGTGCTCAACGTGCTCCGTCCCGGGCCCGGCGACCGGCTGCTCGTGGTCGGCGCCGGCGGCGTGGGGGCCGCGGCCGTCCTCGCGGCGCGTTCCGAGGGGGTGGAGGTGGTCGTCGTGGAGCCGCTGGCCTCCCGTCGCGAGCTGGTCGCCTCGTTCGGGGCGAAGGCCTGTGAGTCCCTCGACGACCTGGCCGGTCCCGGGATCAGTCACGCGCTCGACACCACCGGCCGCCCCGAGGTGACCGACCGGGTCCTCAGCCTCCTGGACCCGCTCGGCCTCCTGGCCGTGGTCGGGCTGGGCCCGGCGCGAGCAGAGATCGACGTACGCCGCCTGATGCTGCGCGGGCTCACCCTCCGTGGCTGCGTGGAGGGCGACGCGGTCCCCCGTGACCTCGTTCCCGAGCTGCTCCGCCGCCATGCCGCCGGCACGCTCCCCCTCGACCGCCTGGTCACCACCTTCCCGCTGGCCGAGTGGGATGCCGCGGTCGCCGAGCAACGTGCCGGCCGAGTGCTCAAGCCCGTACTGCTCCCGTGACCCCGCTGTTGAGGAGCAGGGCCCGCCTGGCTGAGGAGACGTGGTGGCGCATCGCCGCAGCCGCGGCATCGGCGTTACGCGTCTGGACTGCGGCCAGGATGGCGTGGTGCTCCTCGAGCGAGTTGGCGCGGGGGTGCGAGCGGGTCTGGTCCCGGAACTGGCGCATGACCAGGGGGTAGGCCAGCTGGTCGACGAAGCCGGCGAGGATGGGGCGGCGGGCCGACTCCCGGATGTGCTGGTGGAAGCGGCGGTTCAGCTGGGAGTAGGTGTTGGCGTCCGAGGAGTACTTCGCGGTGCCCATCTCCTCCCAGATGGATCTGAGCACCGCGATCTCCTCCTCCGTCGCCAGCTCCGCACACTTTCCCGCCAGGGCGGACTCGAGGACCTCACGGGCCTCGAGCACGTTGGCTGCCTCCTCGACGGTGAAGACCCGGGTCCGGACGCCGCGGTTGGGTTCCCGGGTGAGGTAGCCCTCCTGAGCCAGCCGCTGGACCACCGACCGCACGGTGCCGCGCGAGACCTCGAGGACGCCGGTCAGCTCCGCCTCGGTCAGGCGCGCGTTCGGCTCGAAGTGACCGGAGACGATGAGGTTGCGGAGGTCCTGGTAGGCCTGCACGTGCCGGCTCGACGGGTCGTGCTGGTCCGTTGCGGCCGCCGCCCGGAGGCTCAGGTCCATGAGTACAGCCGGCGGGTCGTTCCCGACATGATCATCTCGCGGTCGGCGCCTTCGAGCGGCGCCAGCGTCTCCTGCGCCAGCTCCACCAGCTCGGCGAGCGGCTGCTCGGCCGCGGGACAGTTGGATCCCCACGCGATCCGGCGCGCCCCGTACGCCTCGATGACCGGGCCCAGGAACTCGCTCGCTGCCGAGGTACCGATCTGCTGCAATCCCTCGAGCGTTCGGTGGGTGAGCTTGAGGTGGAGGCCCTCCGCACCGGCGAACTCGGTCACCAGACGCGCCGCCTCGGAGGGCGAGGAGACCACGTCGGGGTAACCGAAGTGGTCCAGGAGGAGCACGACCTCAGGGTGCCGGCTCAACAGCGCCGCCAGAGCCGGACGCGTCTCCTCGCTCAGCCGGAGCTGGAGGCACACCGGGACGCCCGAGGTCGCCGCCGCCGACCAGAACGGGTCGGCTGCCCTGTCCACGAACCAGAGCCCCTGCTCGGCCACCGTGCTGCCGGTGGTGAACAGCCGCACCCCCGCCAGCCCCGCCGCGACCTCCTTCTCCAGGCGCTCGGGAGCCTCCGAGGCCAGCGGGTCGAAGGTGCCGACCGCGATGAACCGGTCCGGCCGGCGCCGCGCCGACTCGATGACGTAGGAGTTGTCATAGCCGTACGCGGTGGTGGCCTGCACCAGCACGGACCGGTTGACGCCGGCGTCGTCCATGAGGGCGAGCAGACCCTCCGCGGTGACGGGGCGGGTGCTCGCCCACGCCGACTGCTTGCCGCCCAGCGGCGATCGGGGGTAGGCGTCGGTGTCAGGTGAGATGACGTGGGTGTGGCTGTCGACGATGTCCATGGGACTCCTTCGTGAATCGGTGGGTGGGTTCGGTCAGGGGTCAGCTGTCGGGGTAGTCGCCGGGCGCGAACAGGCTCTCCCCCGGCTCGGTGTCGATGAGGCCCTGGGCCTTGCTGAACCGTTGCAACGCGGCGATGGAGGGCGCGTTCGACGAGATGCCGTACGGGATCGGATCCCCGCCGACCATCACGCCCTGCCTGGCGAGCCGCGGCAGGGCCGTGAAGTCGGGGTCCTCGGCCACCGCGATCCGCTTGGCCTCGGCGAAGGCGGCGTAGAGCCTGGTCGGGAGCTCGGGATCCTTCTCGACCAGCTCGGAGCGGACCACCACGAGCGAGTGCAGCGGGTAGATCCCGGTGCGCAGGTAATGGTCGCGTTCGATGACCTCACGGTCGCCGAACAGCGGATAGGTCACGGGTTCAGCCTCCACCGCTGACTCCCAGCCGTCCTTCGGGTTGCCAGCACGTCCTGTCCCGGCGTTGCCGGTGAAGGCCGCGTCGATCTCGTTCGCCGCCAGATGCTCGCTCAGCGACCGCTCGTCCTGGACACGCTCGACATTGGCAGGGGCGCGTCCCTCGACGTGATCGTCGTCGTCGACGACCCAGGTGACCTGGCTCAGGTCGACGCCGTAGTCGTCCTCCAGGACACCGCGGGCCCAGACCCCTGTGCTCACCGAGTAGGCCCGTACGCCCACCCGTCGGCCCTCCAGGTCGCGCGGAGCGGTGATGCCGGAGGTGGGCGAGCACTGGACGTCACCGTGGTGGAAACGCCGGTTGAGGAAGACGGGGATCGCGGTCAGTGGCACCCCTGCCTCACACGCCATCAGGTAGGAGACCGGGGCGAGCTCGCAGACGTCGAACTCCACGTCGCGGATCATCCGGCGGTACGCGGCGATGATCGGTCGCACCTCCACGGGCTTCACGACATAGCCCTCCACGGGCACACGGCCCTCCAGTACGCCATCGCTGTGACCGTAGCCACCCAACGCGATTGTCAACGATTCCATGGATCCTCCAACTCGATTGTTTGACAATATGGAGACCGTAGCACGGCCGTCGAATGTCCGTCACCCATGGCTTAGACGCGACTTCCACCGCGGACGAGCGTGCGATCCACGCTCAACCACGCCCGAATCAGCAGTAGCTGAAGAATATTTTGTGGCGCCCTTCACATCTGCGATCAAGGCTGGTAGCGTCCCCGCCAGTTACAGATTGTTAGACAAAACGAGATCAGGGAGTCGGAGATTGATCACAATCGCGGAACGTGTGGCGGTGCCACACCCACCCAAGATCGTCTGGGAGGTGCTCTCCGACCCGGCCAAGGTCGTTGCCTGCATCGACGGGTCCGAGCTGGGTGAGCAGCACGACGACGGCAGCTTCGACGCCCGCCTGACGGTCAGGTTCGCGGCGATCAAGGTGCCCTTCTCGGCACGGGTCGCGCTGGATCTGGACGACGCCGAGCACATCGGCACCCTCGAGGCCCACGGCTCCGACAGCCGCGGCTCCACCCGGGTGCAGGGTCAGGCCCGCTTCACCGTCGTCGCGGTCGAGGCCGGCTCCGAGGTCGTCATCGACGGCGACGTGGACATCACCGGTCAGCTCGCCTCGCTCATCACCACGGGCGCGACCGTGGTGGTCGAGCGGATGACGCGCTCGTTCGCCGAGGAGCTCACCCAGGCCTGCGCCGAGCAGGACCCCGCGACGCGTACGGCGGCACTGGAACGCTCCGCCGAGCGGGCCGAGCGAGGCTTCGTCGCCTGGCTGCGCAGGGGCTGGCAGCGCCTGCGCACGGTATTCGGGTCATCGCGGGCCGCCGGCACCGGAAGGAGGGCCGGCGCATGACGCGGCTCAACCCGGTCATCGACCTGCTCTCACGCGGCGAGAGGGTCTTCGGAGGCTTCGTCTCGCCCGAGCCGACCGCCGCCGTCGCCACTCGCGGGGTCGGCTACGACGCGGTGGTCTTCGAGGCGGAGCACAAGCCCTGGGACGTACCGGCTCTCAAGGACGCCTTCCAGTACCTTCTGGACCGCCGTCAGATCGTCGAGAGCGGCAGCATCGCGCCACCGGTCGCGCCGCTGGTTCGAATCCCGGCCAACGGCGGCGAGCGGTCCCAGTGGCACGCGAAGCAGGCCCTCGACCTGGGCGCGTACGGCATCATCTGGCCGCACGTCGACACCGTCGAGGACGCCCGCAACGCGGTGGCGGCCTGCCGCTACCCGCGGATCGATCGCCCCGACAGCGAGCCCGCCGGACTGCGCGGTGACAGCCCGGCCTGGGCGGCTCGCTACTGGGGTGTGACGACCGCGGAGTACTACGAGCGGGCCGACGTATGGCCGCTGGCTCCCACCGGCGAGCTCCTCGTGGGGCTGATGATCGAGAGCGTCGAGGCCGTCGAGAATCTCGACGCGATGCTCGAGCAGGTGCCCGGCATCGGCCTGATCCTCATCGGCGAGGGCGATCTGAGCCAGGAGCTCGGCGTGCCCCGCCAGTACGAGCACCCGACGGTCCTCGAGCACAAGGACCGAGTCCTCGAGATCTGCGCGAAGCACGGAGTCGCCGCCGGCCATCCGCACGTCACCGAGAAGAACGTCGAGCAGGTCATCGAGCAGGGCTACCGGCTGCTCCTGACCGCCCCGGTCGTACGCCACCCGGGCCTCGACCGCGGCCGTGCCCTGGCCGGCCGCTGAACAGCCCGGATCCCCGAGGAGACCACCCAGATGTACATCGACTGCCACACCCACTTCACCACCGTTCCCGACGCCCTCAAGCAGTGGCGCGACCGTCAGATCGAGGAGTACGAGCAGCACGGCCGCCACCTCTCCCCCGACGGCCTCGAGATCCCCGACGAGGATCTGGCCGCCGCCCTGACTCAGGGGCAGCTCCTGCTCCAGGCCGAGCACGGGATCGACCTGGCCCTGCTCTCTCCGATCGCCGGGAAGATGGCTCACCACTACGGCGACCAGGAGACGAGCACGACCTGGTCGCGACTGGCCAACGACACCGTCCACCGGGCGGTCGAGCTGTTCCCGCAGAGCTTCGTCGGTGTGGCCCAGCTGCCACAGTCGCCGGGCTCGCCGGTCGACGCCTGCGTCGAGGAGCTGCGCCGCTCTGTCGAGGAGCTCGGGTTCGTGGGCTGCAACCTGAACCCCGACCCTTCCGACGGGAGCTGGGCGGCGCCGCCGATCACCGACCGTTCGTACTACCCGCTCTACGAGGCCATGGTCGACCTCGGCGTACCAGCGATGGTGCACGCCTCGATGTCCGCCAACCCCGCCGTGCACGGCACCTGCGCGCACTACCTCAACGGGGACACCACCGCGTTCATGCAGCTGATCTCCTCGGACCTCTTCAAGGACTTCCCGGACCTCAAGCTGATCCTTCCCCACGGCGGCGGAGCGGTGCCGTACCACTGGGGCCGCTACCGCGGAGTGATGCTCGACCAGGGCCGGGGCGAGCTGCTGGACATCGTCGGCGACAACATCTTCTTCGACACCTGCGTCTACTGGCGCCGCGGCATGCAGCTCCTGCTCGAGACCGTGCCCACCTCGAACATCCTGTTCGCCTCCGAGATGATCGGCGCCGTACGCGGCATCGACCCGGACACCGGCCGACGGTTCGACGACACCCGCGCCCTCCTGGACTCGCTGGAGGGACCGAGCGAGACCGACCTCGCCGACATCGCAGCCGGCAACGCCCTACGCGTCTTCCCGCGCCTCGCCGCTGCCCTCGAGCAGCGCGGCATCTCCACCACCAACAACCTGGAAGGGGCATCGCTGTGAAGGTCTACGAGGCTCTGGCCGAAGCGTTCGTCGCCGAAGGCACGACGACCGTATTCGGGATGATGGGCGACGCCAACATGCACTGGATGAACGCCATGGCCGAGCGCGGCGTCGAGCTGCTCGAGGCGCGCCACGAGGGCTCGGGGCTGGCGATGGCCGACGGCTGGGCCCGCGGCACCAACACCCCCGGGGTCGCCAGCACGACCAGCGGACCGGGCGTGACCCAGCTGGCGACCAGCCTGGTCTGCGCCAGCCGGGCGCGTACGCCGCTGGTGCTGTTCTGCGGTGAGGCTTCCCGTGGAGACCTGACCGCGACGCAGTACCTCGACCAGCAGAAGTTCGCCGAGGGCGTCGAATGCGGGTTCGTGCACGTGCTCACCCCGGCCAAGGCGCAGGATGCGGTCCGCCGCGCCTTCTGGCTGGCCCGGACCGCCTCGCGGCCGGTCATGGTCAGCGCACCCAACGACGTCCAGCTGGCCGAGTATGACGGGGCACCCGTCTACGTCCCCTCGACCCAGCTCGTCGACATCGCCCCGCGTATCCCGGACCCGTCGCGGATCCGCCAGGCCGCCACGATCATCGAGGACAGCAAGCGCGTGGTCGTGCTCGTCGGACGCGGCGCCCGTGCGGCCGACGTCGGCGACGAGGTCCTGGAGCTGACCGCCCTGACCCACGGCATGGTCGCCACGACTCTCCAGGTGAAGAACTGGCTGCGCGACCGGACGCCCTACTACGCCGGCATCTCGGGCCTCTACGGCACCCAGACCGCTCACGAGCTGCTCCAGGAGGCCGACTGCGTGATCGCGGTCGGGGCCAGCCTGAACCAGTTCACCACCGAGCACGGCTACCTCTACCCCGCCGCCCGGATCATCCAGCTCGACCACGCCGAGCAGGTCGTCACCGGCACCGGCCAGCCCGTCAACTGCTACGTCCGCGGCGACGCACGCGCCTCACTCGACCAGCTGCTCGACGCGCTCCGGGGTGGAGAGCCCCGCACCGAGGGCTATCACACCAGCGACATCGCGAACCGGCTCGCCGAAGCCGACATCCTCCGGGAGCCCTTCCATCAGGAAGACGGCAGGCTCGACCCGCGCGAGGTCGTCCTCGAGCTCGACCAGCTGCTGCCCGAGAGCCTCCCGATGATCCTCGGCAGCGGTCACCAGGTCGACTTCGGCACGATGCTCTTCACCAAGCCGCGCGAGATCGTCACCAACTACGGGATGTTCGGCGCGATCGGCCAGGCACCGCTGATCACCATGGGCTGGAGCCTCGGACGCGGCAAGCAGCCCACGGTCGTGATCGAGGGCGATGCGAGCTTCATCATGCACCTGGCCGAGTTCGACACCGCGGTCCGCTACGGCTGGCCGGTCCTCGTCATCGTCATGAACGACGAGGCCCTCGGCGCCGAGTTCCACAAGTCAGCCGCCCACGGGCTCCGCCCAGAGCTCACCGCCATCCCCTCCCCCGACCTGGGCGCGGTCGCCACCGCCATGGGCGGCCGAGGCCTCACCGTGCGCAGCATCGCCGACCTCTCGCTGGCCGTCGGCGCCTTCGTATCCGACCCCGCCCCCACGGTTGTGGACGTACGCATCAGCCGCGAAGTGCTCAGCGTGCCCTACCGCCGCCTCCACTTCGCCGAGGACGTCTGAGCCATGACCGACACCACCACAGACATCGAGACCGCCATGGAGATCCTGATCAACGACCCGGTCCTGGAGAAGGCGGCCGTCTCGGCGCTCGCCGACGCCGACGGCATCGGCCCCGTGACCGCCTCCACCCTCCGGCCGGTGCACAACGGCTTCCGCGCCTTCATCGACAGCGCCAGCTATGAGGTGAGCGAGATCGCCATCGTCACGCTGCTGCAGGCCGTGGCGCAGGACAAGGACATCCTCCTCCTTCCCCTGACCGCGCTGGGCAGGCACCAGCACCAGACCCTGATCAGCATCGACCCGATCGAGCTCGCCGACCTCGCCGGCCGCACCGGCGGCGTACGTGCCTGGAGCCAGACCACCGGCGTCTGGGTCCGCGGGATCCTTGCCGAGACGTACGGCGTCGACCTTTCCTCGGTCACCTGGCGCACCTACAGCAGGGGGCACGTGCCCGAGCTGCTGGAACCCGACTTCGTGGTCCCGGCCGAGTCGGGCGCCTCCTTGGCCGACGACCTCCTCACCGGAAGGGTCGACTTCGCCATCATGGGCAACGACCGGCCCGACGATCCCCGGGTCCGCAGCATCATCCCCGACCCGACGGCCGCTGCCCGGGCGTGGGCCGCCGAGGTCGGCTTCGTGCCGATCAACCACCTCTTCGCCGTGCGCGGCAGCACCGCCCGAACGGCTCGCGACGGCATCCTCGCGACCTACGACGCACTCGCCGCCGAGCTGAACGACCGCAACGCCCAGCAGTCCGACAAGCTTGGGCCGCCGCTCCACCCCGTCGGCTTCGAGGCCCTCCGGCCGGCCGTCACCGCGGCCTCCAGGTTCGCCTTCGACCAGGGTCTGCTGCCCAAGCCGGTCGACTTCGACGAGCTGGTCGCCGCCACGTCCTCTGCCCTGGGCGTCGGTCCGGAACGGCTCGGGGGATGAGTCAGATGTCCTCACCACTCACGATCGCCCTTCGCGACTACCCCCACACCCGCCCGCTCCTCGACGGCACCATCCCGATCGAGGGCCACGAGGTGGACTACGCCGACGTCGAGCCGATCAACCACGCGTTCGCCCCCATGGTCCGCGAGCTCCGCTACGACGTGTGCGAGATGGCCATCGCCACCCTCTTCCAGGCCATCGAGGCGGGCGTGCGGGTCTCTGCGCTGCCGGTCGTGCTGCACGGCAACTTCCACCACCGCTCCCTGTGGGCGTGGGGCGATCAAGACCTCCGCCCCGAAGACCTGCGCGGCCGCCGGGTCGGCGTACGTGCCTACAGCCAGACCACCGGCCTGTGGGTCCGTGGCGTGCTGAGCGAGGTCTACGGCGTAGCGTCGAAGGACATCACCTGGGTGACTACCGAAGGAGCCCACGTCGAGACCTATGCGGAGCCGGCCAACGTCGAGCGCACCGACGCCAAGCTCGTCGACGCGCTGCGGTCCGGTGACGTCGAGGCCGTCGTGATGGGAACCCGGTCGGCCGACCACGTGGACGGTCTGGTCCCCGTCGTGACCGACTGGCAGGAGCAGCAGCAGGCCTGGCTGAACGAGCGTGGCTGGGTCCCGATCAACCACGTCGCCGTCGTCCGCACCGACCTGCTCGAGGACGACCCCGACGCCGTCGCCTCGGTCTACCGCGCCCTCACCGCTGGCATCGAGCACGCCCGCCCTCCCGAGCCGGGCAACACCACCCGCGAGCTGGTCGTCGAGCACGGCATCACCGACCGTCTCCTCGCCACCCTCGACACCGCGATCCGCTATGCCCGCGAGCAGCAGGTCATCCGCACCGACCTGCGCGCCCGCGACCTCTTCGCCGCCTTCGAGAAGCATCTGGGCACATCCCTCGACCACAAGGACCGCTGATGGACTACTTCGACACCCACACCCACGCGATCTCCCCGGACGCCACGGCCTATCCCCCGGCGCCGCTCGGCGGCACCCGCTCCGCCTGGTCCCAGGATCGTCCGGTCGACATCGACGGGCTGCTTCGCGCGCTCGACGAAGCCGGCATCGAACGCGCCGCGCTGGTCCACGCCTCGACCGTCTACGGCTTCGACAACTCCTACGCCGCCGACGCCCTGGCCGCGCACGCCGACCGTCTGGTGGGCGTCTGCGCCGTCGACTTCCTGTCCGAGACCGCGGTCGACGACCTGCGCGGCTGGATCGAGGACCGGGGGTTCTCCGGCGTACGCATCCGGGTCTCGGACGGCACCACGAAGGTCCCCACCCCCGGATCAGGTGTCTCCGACGAGCGCATGGCCAAGGTCTGGGAGTACGTCGCCGACCAGCACGTGCCGGTGTGCATCCAGATGCACTCGAAGGACACCCCCAAGCTCCTCGAGGTCCTCCGCGTCCATCCGGACCTCACCATCCTGCTGGACCACCTGGGCCGCCCGAACGCCACCGGCGGAGCTCCGTACCCGCTGCTCGACGAGCTCGGCCGGCTGGCGGCGTACGCCGGGGTGCATCTCAAGATCACCCCGCCGGCCCTCAAGCGCCTCGACGAGACGCCCGAGGCGGACACCAGCGAGGTCCTCGAGCGGCTGATCGACACATTCGGTGCCCACCGGATCATGTGGGGCTCCAACTTCCCAGCCTCGGCCGGCACGCTCGCCGGTCTGCGTGATGACATCGAGGAGCGCTTGGGGTTCCTCGGCGAAGACGCCCTCACCGGCGTCCTCGGCGGCAACGCCGGACGGATCTACGACGCGGCCACGGTCGCCCGATGAGCACCATCAGCCAGGGGCCTCGGTCCCACCCCCAAGGAGGAACCATGACCACCATCTCGAACTCCGCGACGACCAGGCGCGGTCGTCTCGGCCGGCTCTCTGTGCTGGCCGGGGTGCTCTCCCTCGCCTGTGGCGCGCTCGCCGCCTGTGGCGGGGACGCGTCCTCGGCGGCCGACCTCCCCAAGTCGCTGGACACGCTGGTCGAGCAGGCCAACGAGGAGGGCGAGGTCGAGTGGTCGGCCCCCAAGCCCATCGAGCAGATGCAGCCCGCCATCGACCTGTTCGAGAAGAAGTACCCCGACATCGAGGTCAACTACACCAACACCAAGGCGCCCGACCAGGTCAACCAGATCAAGGTCGAGCAGTCTGCCGGCAAGGTCTCCGTCGACGTCGCGAACGCGGGCGGCCTCACCGTCATCCCCTCGCTCGCCATGGCGGACGACGTCTCCTGGAGCGACTACGGCATCGAGGACGAGAACGTCTTCGAGAAGAAGATGGTCTACATCTGGTCGGTGCCCAAGGTCTGGGCCTACAACACCGACAAGGTCTCCGCCGCCGACGTCCCGAAGACCTGGGAAGACCTGCAGGACCCACAGTGGTCCGGGGGCAAGATCTCGGCCGAAGCCCGATCCTCGTTCATGACGGTGTGGGACCTGGACCCCTCCCTCGGCGAGGACAAGGCGGTCACCTGGGCCAAGGAGTTCGCCGGCCAGAAGCCGCACTTCACTCCCACCACGACCGAGTCGCACGCGCTCATCGAGTCCGGCCAGGTCGACCTCGGGACCAGCCTCATCAACCTCGTCCTCGATGCGAAGGACAACGGCGCCCCGATCGAGATCGCGCCGATCACGCCTACCAACGCCAACGAGAGCTACCTGTACGTCCCGGACGGTGCGCCCCACCCGGCGGCCGCGGTGCTCCTCACCTCCTTCCTCTCCAGCAAGGAGGCCCAGGCCGCTCTGGCAAAGACGTACAACTCCCGAATCCCGGTCGACACCGACTGCTCCGACCCCGGGCAGACGACCGTCCTGCAGGCCATGTGCGACGCGAAGATCGAGTGGTTCGCGACGCCCGACATCGACGCGTACACGAAGCTCACCGAGTTCTTCCCCCAGGCCGAGAAGGCCCTGGGGACCAACGCCAGCTAGCGAGGAGGACCCATGCGACGCAATGTGACCACACGTCACCTGAACCCACGTCACCTCGCCACGACGTGCGCCCTGCTCGCGATCGCCGCAACCCTGACCGCGTGCGGAGGCAGCACCGAGGCCGCCGAACTGCCGACCTCCACCGCAGACCTGGTCGCCCAGGCCGAGGAGGAGGGCGAGGTCAACTGGGCATCGTGGAACCCCGAGGACCAGATGCAGCCGGCGATCGACCTGTTCGAGAAGAAGTACCCCGGGATCCAGGTCAACTACTCCAACATCAAGGCACCTGAGCAGATCAGCCAGATCCAGGTGGAGCAGCAGGCGCGCAAGGTCTCGATCGACGTCGCCAACGCCGGCGGACTCACCGTCGCTCCGGCGACGAAGCTCGCCGGGGACGTCGACTGGTCGGCGTACGGCGTCGACGACGAGTACGTCTTCGAGGACGACTTCGTCTACGTCTGGGCCACCCCGAAGGTCTGGGCCTACAACACCGACAAGGTGAAGCCCACGGACGTCCCGCACACCTGGGACGACCTCCTCGAGCAGAAGTGGGCGGGCGGGCAGATCTCCGCGGAGTCCCGCGGCTCCTTCATGACCGTGTGGGACCTCGACGAGTCGCTCGGCGATGAGGCGGGTCTGGACTGGGCGACCAGCTTCGCGAAGCTCGACCCCCACTACTCGCCCTCGCTCACGCAGGCGGCCGCCCCGGTCGAGTCCGGTGAGGTCAGCGTCGGGACCAGCCTCATCAACCTGGTGCTGGCCGCGAAGGACCGCGGCGCCCCGGTGGAGGTCGCGCCCGTGTCGCCCACGAGTGCCAACGAGTCCTACCTCTATGTCCCCGACGGTGCCCAGCACCCGGCTGCCGCCGTGCTGCTCACCTCCTTCCTCTCCTCGGACGAGGCTCAGCAGGTGCTCGCCAAGAGCTACAACTCCCGGATCCCGGTCGACACCGACTGCTCGAATGCCGAGGACGGCGCCGTGGTCAAGGCGATGTGCCAGGCGAACCTCGAGTGGTATGGCGCGGAGTCGATCAAGACCTACCAGGACCTGGCCCAGTTCTACCCGGACGTCGAGAAGGCGCTCGGGACGAACGTGAGCTAGCGGTCGAAGGAGCACAACGACGATGACACGACTTCACTCAACGCAGAGAGAGGGTGACGGGACATGACCGTGACGACGGCTGAACAGACGGCCACCCCACCACCGACGCCACGCCCCGACCCCACCCACGGCGGCTTGGCCCGCGCGGGTCGCTTCGCGGCAGGACCACTCGTCCAGCTCGCGATGATCATCCTCGTCGGCTACCTCGTGCTGGTGCCGCTGGCGATCCTGATCTACAGCAGCCTCAAGCCGACCACCACCGAGCTTCCCTTCCAGGTGCCAGGCCTCTCGCTCGCCAACTTCCAGATGATCTTCAGCTCTTCCAGGATCGTCGAGGTCACAGTCAACACCACGATCTACGTCCTGGGCTCGCTCCTGGTCGCGCTCGTGCTGAGCCTGAGCCTCGCGTACCTGTTCGAGCGCACCGACCTGCCAGGACGCAAGGTGCTCGGGCCCATGGCGCTGGCACCGATGTCGATCCCGGTGACGGTGACCGCCATCGCCTGGGCCTTGACCGCGAACCCTGCCAACGGACCGCTGGCCGTCGCGCTGCGGGAGGTCTTCGGTATCCACATCGACATCTACTCGCTACCAGGGATGATCTTCGTGACCGGCATCTTCGGGATGCCGAGCATGTATCTGATGATCGCGCCGGCCTTCGCCCGGCTGAATCCTGAGCTGGAGGAGGCGGCCGCGACCGCGGGTGCACCACTCTCGAGAAGACTGCGTCTGATCGTCTTCCCCCTGATCGGCCCGGCCGTCGCGGCCGCCTCGATGCTGCTGGTGGTGGTCGCCCTCGAGGGCTTCGCCATCCCAGCCATCCTGGGTCTTCCTGACCAGATCTTCGTCTACAGCAGTCTGATCCAGTACTCGCTGCAGCCACCGAGCGGCGTGGCCAACTACGGCCAGGCCAGCGCCTACGGCGTCCTGGTGCTGGTGCTGTCGCTGGTCATGCTCCTCATCTACCGACGGCGGGTCCGCGACGCCGACCGGTTCAAGGTCGTCGTCGGCAAGGGCTATCGCCAGAACCGCACCCCGCTGGGCCGCTGGCGGATCCCGGTGCTCGTGGTCGTGATGGTCTACATGTTCGTGGCGGTCGTGCTGCCGCTCCTCGCGCTGCTCTGGACCAGCCTGTCGCCCCACGCTCGCGCGATGAGCCTCTCCGGGCTCTCCACGATGACGATCGAGCCCTACCTGAGCGTGTTCACGGCTCCGCAGATGGGCGAGATCCTGATCAACACCGCCCAGGTCGCCCTGGTCACCGCGACCGCGACGACCGCAATCTCGGTGTGGCTCGCCCTGGCCGCCACCCGACGCCAGTTCTGGGGAAGCCAGGTCCTCTTCGAGGCCACCTTCCTGGTCTTCGGCATTCCTGCCGTCGTCCTCGGCGCCGGTGTGCTCTTCCTCTACCTCTTCCTCCCGATCCCGATCTACGGCACGGTCTGGATCATCGTGGTCGCACTCGTCACCCGCTATCTCGCTCGCGGGTCCCGCATGGTCCAGACCGCCCTGCTCCAGCTCGACGACGGTCTGACCGAAGCCGCGAAGGTCACCGGCGCGTCGAGCTTCACGGTGACCCGGACGATCGTGCTGCCCCTGCTGAAGCCGGCGCTGTGGAGATGCTGGTTCTGGGTCTTCGTCCATGCCCTCGGTGAGCTGCCGATCGCGCTGCTGCTCACCGGCTCCGACAACAAGACGCTCGTGGTGCTCCTGTGGGACACCTTCACCTCGAGCGTCGACTACCCGGAGGCGAGCGCCCTTGCGGTGACTCTCCTCGTCGTTTCGATGATCACCATGTGGTTGGTCAACCGCCGTGGTGCAGTGGAGGAATCATGACCGTGACACACAATGCAAGGATCCACGCCGTGAGCAGTGCAGACACGGAGACCGCCAAGGGCAGCGTCACCGTCACCGACCTGCGCAAGACCTACGACCGGAGCCCGAGCATGGACTCGGCCTATGCCGTCGACGGCGTCTCGTTCGACATCCCACGCGGTTCGTTCCTGACCCTGCTCGGTCCCAGTGGCTGCGGCAAGACCACCACGTTGCGCTGCGTCGCCGGCCTGGAGCAGGCCAGCTCCGGACGGATCACCATGGGCGGACAGGTCGTCTTCGACTCCGAGACCAAGCAGGCCGTACGCACCGAGGACCGGCCGATCGCGATGGTTCCCCAGTCCTACGGGATCTGGCCGCACATGACCGTCCTGGACAACGCCTCGTTCCCCCTGCGCCACGGCCGCAACCGGCAGCGCGGCAAGGACGTACGCAAGCGGGCGCTCGACGTGCTCGAGCAGGTCGGCCTGGCCCCGATGGCCGACCGATGGGCCACCCAGCTCAGCGGTGGCCAGCAGCAGCGGCTCGCCTTCGCCCGGGCCTTGCTGGGCGACCCGGAGGTGCTGCTGCTCGACGAGCCGCTCTCCAACCTCGACGCCAAGCTGCGCGAGCGGCTGCGCCATGAGCTGCGGGAGTTCCAGCAGGAGTTCGGCGTCACCGCCCTCTACGTCACCCATGACCAGGCCGAGGCCCTGGCGATGTCGGACATCGTGGTCGTGATGAACCACGGTGTGATCGAGCAGATCGGGACCCCGGCGGAGATCTACGACTTCCCGAGGACCTCCTACGTCGCCGACTTCATCGGCAGCGCGAACCTGGTGCCGGTTCTGGAGGCCTCCCGCTCCGGTGACACCGTGGTGGCGGGGACACCGGTCGGCCGGGTGACCTGCGGGCGGCGTACGCAGACGACGACCTGGCAGCGACGCGAGGGCGGCTTCGTCTGCGTCCGGCCCGAGGACGTCGAGGTTCGCGCCGTCGGGGACGGCACGGTCACCGAGTCGGAGTTCTCCGCCCAAGTCGAGTCGGCCGAGTTCCTGGGCGACCGGCTCGAGGTCATCGTCCGCGCCGCCGACGTGCGGCTGAAGGCGTTCGCCCGCGCCGGGGCGGGCCTGCGGCCCGGCGATGCGGTCGGCGTCCGGCTGGATCCCGCGAGCACCAGCTACCTCACGAGCTGACCCACCGCTCAGGCCGAGCGGTCGTGTCCCTCGGCCTGAGCGTTGCGGAGCAGGGAGCGGCGGGCCGAGGCCACGTGATGGTGCATCGCGGCCGCTGCCGCATCCGGGTTGCGGGTCTGCAGCGCCGCGAGGATCGCCCGATGCTCGATGAGAGCCGTCTGCCGCGGGCTCGTGTGGGTCAGGTCGCGGTACTGCCGCATCACCAGCGGGTAGGCGAGCGAGTCGGCGAAACCGGACAGGATCGGCTGTCGCGCCGAGTCCCTGATCTGCTGGTGGAATCGGCGGTTGAGCCGGGCGTACTCGGCCTCCGAATCCACGTAGGTGGGCGCACCCATCTCCTCGCAGATGCCGGCCAGCTCCTCCAGCTCCTCATCCGTCGCGCGCTCGGCCGCCTTCTCGGCCAGGGCCGACTCGAGGGTCTCGCGGGCCTCCATCACCGAGAGCGCCTCCTCGAGCGTGAACGACCGGGTTCGCACCCCGCGGTGGGGCTCGCTGGTGAGGTAGCCGTCCTGCACCAGACGGATGAGGATCGACCTCACGGTCCCCCGCGAGACGTCGAGGAGGGTCGTCAGCTCCGCCTCGGTCAGCCGGGTGTTGGGCGGGAAGTGCCCGTTGATCAGCAGGGTGTACAGATCCTCGTAGGCCTTGTCCGCCCGGCTCGAGGCTTGTTGATCAACATCGGTCTTCACGTCGCTCGCTTCCATCGGCAATAGTCCCAAGACATGTGTGATGAGCACAGTTTTGTCGGACAATCTACCCGACCGATCGAGCGTGGCGTCGAAGCCACGGAACGGAGCCAGGGATGCGCGTGCTGTTGTCGACGTACGGATCACGGGGAGACGTCGAGCCGCTGGTGGCACTGGCGGTGGAGCTGCAGCGACGGGGCGCGGAGGTGCGGATGTGCGCACCGCCGGACGAGGAGTTCGTGGACCTGCTGGAGCGGGAGGGGGTGCCACATGTGCCGTTCCTCAAGCCGTGGCGGTCGTGGGAGCGGCCGCCGACAGCCGAGGAGCGCCACCAGCGGGTGACCGACTTCATCACGGCGCAGTACGACACCGTGGCCGAGGCCGCGGAGGGCTGCGACGTGGTCGTGGCCACCGCGATGTCGCAGTTCGTGGCGCCCTCGGTGGCCGAGAGACTGGGACTCCCCTACCACTACGTCCTGTTCTGCCCGGACGTCGTCGACGGCCTGGACGGGCAGGGCTTCACCGCGCTGTTCAAGGAGCCTCTCGACGCTCACCGGACCTCGATCGGCCTCTCGCCGGTCGCCGACGTCACCGAGCTCATGTTCACCACCCACCCGCTCCTGGCGGCCGACCCGACCCTCGGCCCGTGGAACGGGTCGTCCGGTCTCGACGTCGTGCAGACCGGGGCGTGGACGCTCGAGGACGACCGTCCGCTCCCCGCCGATCTGCTGGGCTTCCTGGAGGCCGGCGACGAGCCCGTCTATGTCGGCTTCGGCAGCATGCGCACGGTCGGTGAGGAGAGCGTACGGGTCGCGGTCGAGGCCGTCCGCGCCCACGGCCGGCGGGTGGTCATCGGGCGGGGATGGGCGGGGCTCGACGTCATCGACGGACGCGAGGACTGCTTCGTCATCGGCGAGGTCAACCACCAGAAGCTGTTCGGCCGGGTCGCCGCCGTCGTCCACCACGGTGGCGCCGGCACCACGACCACGGCCTACCGGGCCGGCGCCCCGCAGGTGGTCGTCCCGCAGGCCGGCGACCAGGTCTACTGGGCCGGGCGGGTGGCCGCGCTCGGTCTCGGGGTCGCCCACGACGGTGCCACGCCGACGGTCGAGTCGCTCACCGCAGCGCTCGGTGCCGCACTCGAGCCAGAGGTCCGCGCGCGGGCGACCGCGATGAGCGCCGAGGCCCGGGTCGACGGAGCAGCGAGGGCCGCGGAGCTGTTGCTCACCGGCGGGGCCTGAGGCTCACCGGCCGAGTACGTGGCGCAGCGCCGCCTCCAGCGTCGGATGACGAAACCGGTGGTGGCTCCCCAGAGCGGCCGGCTCGACGCGCTGGCTCGCCAGCGCCATCTCCGCCGCTCCCTCCGTGCCGAGCAGGAGCCGCGGGCCGAGTGCCGGCGTGGGCAGGAGCGCGGGGCGGTGGAGCACGTGGGCGAGGGTCTGTGCGTAGACCCGGCCGGTGACCGGCTCGGGGGCGACCGCGTCGACCGGCCCCACGAGCGTCTCGTCGAGGACCGCGCGGTGGTAGATGTCGACCAGGTCGTCGATGCCGATCCAGCTCAGCCACTGGTCGCCGCTCCCGAGGCGGCCCCCGAGGCCGGCCGCGAAGAGCGGGCGCTGGAGCCGCAGCGCTCCTCCGGCCGGGGTCTGGACGATACCGGTGCGCACGTTCACCACCCGCGGCCCGTCGACCCGGCTCGCCGCCTCCCAGTCGGCGACCACGTCGGCGAGGAAGCCGGTGCCGCGCGCCGAGGCCTCGGTGAGGATCTCGTCGCCCCGGTCGGCGCCGTAGATCCCGATCGCGGAGGCGCTGACGAAGGTGCGTACGCCGCTGCGGGCCGCCGCCTCGGCGAGCCGCCGCGTCGGCTCGATCCGGGAGTCACGGATCGCCGCCTTGTGCGCCGCGGTGAAGCGGCCCGCGATCGACGCACCCGCCAGATGGACGACCGCGTCGACGCCGTCGAGCAGGTCGGGGGCGGGCGCCGACGGGTCCCAGCGACGCTCGTCCTCGCCGGCCGGCGCATGCCGGACCAGCCTGATCACCCGATGGCCGCCCGTGGTGAGGAACGGGACCAGGGCTCGCCCGACGGTGCCATGAGAGCCGGTGACCGCGATGGTGAGCGCCCTGCCCGCTGCGTACGTCCTGCGGTGGGCCGCGAGGTCGGCGGCCAGCTGGGCGTGGCGGTAGCCGAGCATCCGGTCCACCATCCGTCCGACCACGTTGGTCTCGACCCGGTCGGTGACCAGCGTCGCCTCGCCGTCGGCGGCGAACTCGTGCCGATGGGTCCACGTCAGCGGCCGCAGCGAGGCGAGCCGGTCGGTGAACAGGTGCGGCGGATCGTAGGCGTCCGGATCGTGACGGGCGATCCAGTCCACGCCGCGCCCGAGCGAGATCACCGCCGTCCCGTCGGCGAGGTCGGTCGCCTCCACCCGCACCTCCCCCGGCGTCCACGGCGGCGTCAGCCGGTGGATCGCCCCGGGACGCCGGTGCCAGCCGAAGACCTCCTCGACCGGTGCCTCGACACGTGTCGTCAGCGAGTGGACCCGGACCAGCGGCGACCTCATGGCTGAAGCCTTGCGCGGATCGGCCGCGTGGACAACCGCCTCAGGCGCTGAAGAAGTCGGGCCGTCTGCGCTCCAGGAAGGCCGCCCGGCCCTCCGCGAACTGCGGGCCGGAGAGCAGGTCGACCTGGAGGTCGGCCTCCGCGGCGAGTACGCCGTCGAGGCTCTGGTCGGGCTGGTCGAGGAGGCGCCGGGTGCCGGCCACCATCGGCGCCGAGAGCTCGGCCAGCCGCGAGGCCAGCTCGACCGAGTGGTCGAGGGCGGTGCCGTCGTCGACGACGGTCTCGACCGCGCCGATGCGCTCGGCCTCGGCCGCGTCGAAGGTGCGTACGGTCAGCAGCAGCTCGCGTGCCCTCCCCTGCCCGACGCGCCGCGGGAGCGTGTAGGCGAGCCCGGTGTCGGGGCCGAGCCCGATCTTCCCGAACGACGTCGAGAAGGTCGCCGAGCGGCCCGCGACCACGAGGTCGCAGGCGGCGGCCAGAGCGAGCCCGAGCCCGTAGGCGCCGCCCTCGACCGCGGCCAGGACCGGCAGCTCGCCGGTGACCAGCTGGCGTACGACGGCGTTGACGACCTCGAGCCGCTGCCGGGCGACGTCACGGTCCTGCGACATCGACCGGATGTCGCCGCCGGCGGAGAACACCGGGCCGGCGCCGGTCAGGACGACGGCGCGCGCCTCCACCTCGGCGGTCCGGAGCGCGGCGAGCAGGTCGATCCGGTCGGCGAGGTCGAGCGCGTTGCGGCGCTCGGGACGGTCGAGCGTGAGGATCCGGACGTGGCCACGGTCCTCGACGCGGACCGCCTTGGTGCGCGGCGCCGAGCTCACCCCTGGAACTCCTTGACCATCTGCTTGGCGATGATCAGCTTCTGGATCTCGCTGGTGCCCTCGTAGAGCCGGAACAGCCGCGCGTCGCGGTAGAAGCGCTCGACCGGCACCTCGCGCATGTAGCCGAGGCCGCCGTGGATCTGGACCGCGCGGTCGGCGATCCGGTCGACCGCCTCGGTGCAGAACAGCTTGCACAGCGACGGCGCCGTCCGGCGGTCGCTGCCGTCGTCCCAGCTGCGGGCGGCCTCGAGCACCATGGCGCGACCGGCGTACGCCTCGGTCCGGCTCTCGGCGAGCATCGCCTGGATCAGCTGGAACTCCGCCAGCTTCTGGCCGCCCTGGCCGTTGGTCGTGGCGTGGCGCAGGCTCTCCTCGATCAGCCGGTCGGCCAGGCCGACGGTCAGCGCCGCGATGTGCAGCCGGCCCTTGGCCAGCGACCGCATCGCCGCGGAGAAACCCTCGCCCTCGACCTCGCCGACCAGGTTCGCGGCGGGCACCCGGGCGCCGTCGAAGAAGATCTCCGAGGTCACCGCGCCGCGCTGGCCCATCTTGTGGTCGCGCGGGCCGATGGTGACGCCGGGGGTGTCGGTCGGGACCACGAACACCGAGATGTTCTTCGCGCCCTCGCCGTGGTCGCCGGTGCGGGCGAAGACCATGAGCAGGTCGGCCCAGATCGCGTTGGTGATGAAGCGCTTCTGCCCGCTGATGACGTACTCGTCGCCGTCGCGCACCGCGCGGGTGCGCAGGCCGCTCGGGTCGGAGCCGGCCTCGGGCTCGGTGAGCGCGAAGGAGGCGACCAGGTCGCCGCTGGCCAGCCCGGGCAGGTACTGCTGCTTCTGCCGCTCGGTGCCGCAGTTGACCAGCACCTGGCCGGCGATGCCGTTGTTGGTGCCGAACATCGAGCGGAACGACGGCGTGGTCCAGCCGAGCTCCATCGCCAGCCGGACCTCCTCGGACATGGTGAAGCCGAGACCGCCGTACTCCTCGGGGATGGCGTAGCCGAACAGCCCCATGGCCGCGGCCTGCTGCCGGAGCCGGTCGGGGATCTGGTCGGTCTCCTCGATCTCGTCCTCCGCGGTGACGACCTCCTTGCGGACGAACGCGCGGACGGCGTCGAGGATCGAGGTGAACTCGTCGGGCTCCATGGGTGCTCCTTCGTGCGGGATCAGGGCGTGGGAACGGGTACGCCGGTGGGCCGGCCGACCACGCCGCCGACGGCGAGCCGGTCGATCGCGCCGGCGTCGAGGCCGACCTCGGCGAGCACGGCGTCGGTGTGGGCACCGAGCTCGGGGATCGGGCCCATCGGCAGCTCGACGTCACGGAACGTCATCGGCGGCAGTACGCCGCGGACCGGCCCGGCAGGGGTCTCGACCTCGCGCCACCGGTCGCGGCCGGTGAGCTGCGGGTGCTCGACCAGGCCGGACATGTCGTTGATCTGGGCCGCCGGGACGCCGGCGGCGGCGAGCCGGGCGTCGAGGTCGACGGTGGCGAAGCCGCGGGTGTGCTCGGCGACGACCGCGTCGCACTCCTCGCGATGGGCGACCCGCAGCGGGTTGGTGGCCAGCCGAGGATGGTCGGCGAGGTCGGGCCGGTCGAAGACGTCGGTCACCAGCGCACGCCAGCCGCGGTCGTTCTGTACACCGATCAGGATCTCCCCGTCGGCGGTCGGGTAGGCGTCGTAGGGTGCGATCGAGGCGTGGCTGAGCCCCATCCGCGGGATCTGGCGGCCGCCGTACATCTGCATGTACATCGGGTGCCCGAGCCACTCGACGGTGGCGTCGAACATCGAGATGTCCACGATGCCGCCCGTGCCGGTGCGCTCGCGACGGAACAGGGCCGCGACGATCGCCTGGCTCGTGTAGAGGCCCGCGGCGATGTCGGCGCTGGGGACGCCGGTCTTGGTCGCCGTCTCCGGGGTGCCGGTGACCGAGATCAGCCCGGACTCGGCCTGGATGAGCATGTCGTACGCCTTGCGGTCCCGTAGCGGGCCGCCGGTGCCGTAGCCGGAGATGCCGGCGACGACGAGCCGCGGGTGCCGTTCGGCGAGCTCCTCCGCGCCGAGCCCGAGCCGCTCGGCGGCGCCGGGCGCGGCGTTCTGCAGGAACACGTCGGCGCGGGCGACCAGCCGGCGCGCGAGCTCGGCGCCCTCGGGCGACTTGAGGTCGAGCGCGACCGACTCCTTGCCGCGGTTGAGCCAGACGAAGTGCGAGGCGAGGCCGTGCACCGCATGGTCGTAGTTGCGGGCGAAGTCACCCTCGCCCACCCGCTCCAGCTTGATCACGCGGGCACCGAGGTCCGCGAGGTGACGGGTGGCGAGCGGGGCCGCGACGGCCTGCTCGAGGGCGACCACGGTGATGCCCTCCAGCGGCAGCAGGTCGGTGGTCATGCAGCAAGCATCCCGCGACTTCTTATGCTCGTCCAATACCTAATCCTTGGATGATTGTTCCAACTGATGCAAGAGTTGTCCTCATGGACCTGCACCATCTCGAAGCGTTCCTCGCCGTGGCCGAGGAGCTCCACTTCGGCCGGGCGGCCGAGCGGCTGCACATCGCCCAGCCGCCGCTGAGCCGCACCATCAAGCAGCTCGAGCGCGACCTCGGCGCCCAGCTCTTCGACCGCACCACGCGGAGCGTCCGGCTGACCTCGGCCGGCGAGGCACTGGTCCGGCCCGCCCAGGAGGTGCTCGAGGGCATGCGCACCGCGCGCCGGGCGGTCCGCTCGGCCGGCCGGGGCGAGACCGGCCGGGTCCGGATCGGCTTCGCCGGCCCCTCCTCCCACGTGCTGGTCGGCCAGCTGGGCAGGATCGTCCGCGAGCAGCATCCCGGGATCGAGCTGATGCTGCAGAGCACGACCTACAACTACGAGGCGCTGCGCTCGCTGCAGGACGGCGAGCTCGACCTGGCGATCGCGCGGTGGCGGATCGAGCCGCAGGGTCTGGCGCACCGCGTGATCGCGGTCGAGCACTACGTGCTCGCCGTACCCGCCGGCCACCGGCTGGCCGGGCGCGAGGAGGTCAGCATGGCGGAGTGCCGTGACGAGCCGTTCGTGGCACTGCCCGCCGACCCCGGCTCCAGCGTGCGCGACGCCTTCATCGAGACGGCGTCCCAGGCCGGGTTCGTGCCCAACATCGTGCAGACCGCGCCGGACAGCTGGACCGCGGTCGCGCTGGTAGCGGCCGGGGTCGGTATCACCTTCACGCTCGACACCGCGCTCGCCAACGTCGTGCAGACCGGCATCGAGGTGGTCAGGATCAGCGAGTGCGACCGCCCCACGTTCCAGCAGCTCGCCTGGCGGCAGGAGGACCGGAGCCCGGCGCTGCGCGCGGTCCTGCGCGCCTCGGAGGAGGCGCTGCCGACGCCGGACCTGCCGAACGGCCCGCCCGCCTGACCCCCGGTCAGCCGACCGTGGAGACCTTCACCAGACCGACCTGCGACGCGGTGGCGACGTGGCGCCCGGCGGCGTCGAACAGCTCACCGACGCCGTGGGCACGGCCGTGGGAGATCGACTCGACCCGGCAGTCGAACTGGTGCCAGTCGGTCAGGTCGGAGGCGGCGTGGAAGGTCAGCGCGTGGGTCAGGCTGAGGATCCGGGCGCCGGGCCGGTGCCGAGCCGAGCCGAGGGCCAGGAACGACGCCTCGAGCACGCTCATGTCGCTCACGTACGCCACCAGCGCTGCCCGCAGGACCGGGTCCTCCGGCAGCGGGCCGGTCGCCCGGAAGAAGGTGGTCTGTCGGTCGTTCGGCTCGGCGACGGTGAAGTACGGCGGCGCCACCGCGTGGCGGAAGTGGACCGGTCGCTGCAGCCGCCACCAGGGCGGGATCCGTTCGTCCGAGCCGAACCGGTCGGCCAGGTCCGGCAGCGTCTCGGGGTCGGGAGCGGGCGCAGGCCGGGCCGAGCTGTAGGAGGGCAGGTCGGCCCGCACGGTCGCCCAGCGCGTGACCGCGCCGAAGAGCTCCTGGCCCGCCTCGTCCACCAGCCGGCTGCGCCGGGTCGCCAGCGACGGGGCGTCGGAGACGACCGTGACCTCCCAGCGCAGCGGACGGTCCGTCGGCACCCCGCCGACGAAGTCGGCCTGCAGGCTGATGACCCGCTGGTCGGCACCGACGCCGCGGCCGGCGGCGACCAGTGCCTGCGCGAGGAGCAGGCCGCCGAAGATCCGGTCGGCAGGGTGCGCCTGCGGCTTCCCGACCCAGTGGCTCACCGGTCCGGAGGGGTCGTCGGCACAGCTCAGGTCGAGCAGCTCGAGCAGCTCGTCGAGGGTCACGGCGGCACGGTCGCCGGCGGCAGGAGAGGCAGTGTCCACCCGGCTCATTGTGCCGTCGTTTGTCGTCACTTTCGATATCTGTCTCGAACTATTCATACGCATCCGTCAACAGTTGGCGGCGGAAGAAGTATTGGAGTTCGGCACGCAGCTGGCGGCAGGCTGGGACCACTGACCCACCCCGTCCCGAGGAGCACCCATGGCCGCGCCCGACAAGGTCACCGATCTCACCTCGGCGGTGGCCACCCACGTACGGGACGGCATGACGGTCGCGCTGGAGGGCTTCGGCCACCTGATCCCGTTCGCCGCGGGCCACGAGATCATCCGACAGGGCCGTCGGGACCTGACGTTCTGCCGGATGACCCCCGACCTGCTGGCCGACCAGATGATCGCCGCCGGCTGCGTCTCCAAGCTCGTGGCCTCGTTCTTCGCCAGCGGCTCGGCGGGCTCCCTGCACGAGGTCCGGCGGCGCGTCGAGAGCGCCGACCCGGAGCCGCTCGAGGTCGAGGAGTACAGCCACTACGGCATGGTCTGCCGCTACCAGGCGGGTGCCGCCGGGCTGCCGTTCTTCCCGCTCCGCTCCTACGCCGGCAGCGACCTCCCGAAGCTCAACCCGCTGATCCGCAAGGTCGCCGACCCCTACGGCGGCCCGGACATCTACGTCGTGCCGCCGCTGCGCCCCGACGTCACGATCGTCCACGCCCAGCGCGCCGACCGCTCCGGCAACGTCCAGATGTGGGGCATCGTCGGGGCCCAGCAGGAGGCGGCGTACGCGGCCGAGTCGGTGATCGCGACCGTCGAGGAGATCGTCGAGGAGGACGTGGTCCGCTCCGACCCGAACCGCACCGTCCTGCCCTCGCACGCGGTCACGGCGGTCGTCGAGTGCCCCGGCGGCGCGCACCCGTCCTACACGCAGGGCCACTACGACCGCGACAACGCCTTCTACCGTGAGTGGACGCCGATCAGCCGTGAGCGTGAGGCGGTGCTCGGCTGGCTCGACGAGTGGGTGCATCGGGTGCCGGACCGCGCCGCCTATCTCGCCAAGCTCGGCGAGGAGCGCTGGGCCGGGCTCGGTGTCGCGCCCCGGCTCTCGCAGCCCGTCGACTTCGGCCGCCGGGTCGCCCAGGAGGCGTCATGACCTTCTCGGACGTGGCTCCGTCCAGCACCGAGTTCCTCGCCGCGGTCGCCGCGCGTCAGCTCGCCGGCAAGCACCGCGTCTTCGCCGGTGTCGGGCTGCCGACGCTGGCCGTCGACCTGGCGCGGCGCACCGTGAACCCCGACGTCGAGCTGGTCTACGAGTCCGGGATCTGTGGCGCGCAGCCGGAGGGCCTGGCCGAGGGCATCGCCGACTCGGTCCTGGTCTCCGGTGCCGCGGCCGTGCTGAGCATGCCCGCGCTGTTCGGCTACGTGCTCCAGCGGGGCCACGTCGACGTCGGCTTCCTCGGCGCCGCCCAGGTCGACCGCTGGGGCAGCCTCAACACCAGCTTCATCGGCGACTGGGACAAGCCCAAGGTCCGGCTGCCCGGGGCCGGCGGCGCCGCGGAGATCATGCCGAACGCCGGCGAGTGCGTCGTGGTGCTGCGCCGCCACGACCCCGGTGCCCTGCCGGCACAGCTCGACTTCTGCACCTCGCCCAGCCCGGTGCGCGCGCACGAGGAGGACCCACGGATGGTGCCTCCCGGCCACGGGGTCTCCACCGTGATCACCCCGATGGCGGTGCTGCGCCGCCCCGACAAGCTCGGCGAGCTCGAGGTCAGCGAGGTCCACCCCGGCCTCACCGTCGACGACGTCCGCGCCGCGACCGGATGGGACATCGCGGTCGCCGATGACGTACGCGAGACCGCCCGGCCGACCGTCGAGGAGGTCAGGCTGCTCCGCGACGAGATCGACACGGTGCGGCTCTACCTCCGATGAGCATCACCAGGTTCGAACCGCGACGCTCGGCGTACGTCGCCCTGCTGGCGTGCTCCACGCTCGGCACCCTGTCGAGCACGATCATCAGCGCGCCGATCAACGTGATCGCCCACGCGATCGGGGCCTCACCCCGCGGGATCGTCTTCGCGGTCAGCGCCTTCACCCTGGCGATGGTCGTCTTCGCGCCGATCTCCGGCTGGATGTGTCAGCGGTTCGGCTCGCGCCGGGTGCTCGCCGGGTCGCTCCTGCTGATGGTGGCCGCCCAGGCGGGCGCTGCGTTCAGCCAGGGGCTCGGGTTCCTGGTCGTGATGCGTGCCCTACAGGGTGTCGCCTGCTCGGCGGTACCGCCCGCGATCCAGCAGGTGCTCGGCCGCCACTGGGCCGGCAACCGGGCCCGGGTGATGGCCGCCTGGGCGGCCGCCATCGGCGTCGGCCAGGCGCTCGGCCCGCCGCTGGGCGGCCTCGTCGCCGACACGCTCGGCTGGCGCTGGGTGTTCCTCACCCATGCCTCGCTCAGCGCCGTGCTGCTGGTGCTGTGCCTGACCGTGGTGCCCGACGTCCCCGCCTCCTACGCCCCGCTCCACGTCAGCGGCATGGCGACGCTTTTGGTCGGGATCGGCGCGCTCGTCGGCGCCGTCAGCTGGCTCGGGCAGCACGGCGAGGTGACGGTCGCCGCGGGGATGGCGGCCGTGGGCGTGCTCGCCCTGGTCGTGCACACCCGGCTCGGACGCACCAGCGCCGGACCGTTCGTCCCGCCCGGCCTCCTCACCGAGCGCAGGTTCGTCGCGAGCACGATGGCCGCCGGGACGGTGATGGGCTGCCTCGGCGTCGCGATCGTCGCCACGCCGCTGCACCTGGGCCGCGACCTCGGCCTCGGGCCGGGGAAGATCGGCGTCACGATGCTCGCGCTCGCCCTGGCGATGACGCTGGCTGCGCCGCTCTCCTCCCGCGTCACCGAGCGGTTCACCGCCCGGCGCACGCTGCGCGGCGGCCTGGTGCTGCTCGCGCTCGGCCTGCTCGCGCTGCCCCTGGCCGCGACCGCCGCCGAGCCCGGCACCGTCATCACGCTCACCGTGGTCGCGCTCGTGCTGACCGGCGCCGCGATCGGTGTCGTGCAGGCGACCTCGGCGCTCGGCCTGATGACCTCGCCGGCCGCCGCCGACGGGGTCGCGCTCGGGCTCCACAACATGCTCCGCTTCACCGGGCTCGCGGTCGGCTACTCCTGGGTCGCGATCGCCTATCCGACCGGAAATCTCACGCTCGTCTACGGCGTCCCGGTCGCCGCGGTCGCCCTGACCTGGGCGACGGCCGGCCCCTCCGCCACCTCTCGGCCCGCCACAGAAAGGGTGTTCCATGACCACCGCTGACCCCACGCCTGACCCCACGCCCGGACCGCTCGCGGGCCTGCGGGTGGTCGAGGTGTCCAGCTTCGTCGCCACGCCGCTGTGCGGCACCACCCTGGCGCAGCTCGGCGCCGAGGTGATCCGCGTCGAGCCCCTCGAGGGCGCGCCCGACCGGACCCGCTGGCCGCTGAGCGAGAGCGGTGCCAGCCTCTACTGGAACGGGCTCAACCCCGGCAAGAAGGCCATCGCCGTCGACTGCACCCACCCGGAGGGACGAGAGCTGGTCGCGGACCTGGTCGTCTCGGGCGGCCCGTCCGGCGGCATCGTGGTCACCAACACCGAGCGCTGGGCCGAGCTCGGGTACGCCGCGCTGCGCGCCCGTCGCGAGGACGTCATCCACGTGCTCCTCACCGGGCGCCACGACGGCGGGACCGCCGTCGACTACACCGTGCAGGCCGGCACCGGCTTCCCGCTCGTGACCGGCCCGGAGGAGCATGCGGCACCGGTCAACGGCGTGGTCCCGGCGTGGGACCTCGCCGCCGGGCTCCACCTCGCGACCGGCCTGCTCGCCGCCGAGCGCCGGCGCGCGGTCAGCGGCGAGGGCGCCGAGGTGCGGGTCGCGCTGGAGGACGTCGCGCTGGCCGTCGCCGGCAACCTCGGCTACCTCGCCGAGGCGCAGCTGAACCCGGCCGGCGAGCGCGGCTCGACCGGCAACCACGTCTACGGCACCTTCGGCCGCGACTTCACCACCGCGGACGGCGACCGCTTCATGCTGGTGGCCCTCACCCCGCGACAGTGGTCGGACCTGCTGGGCATCACCGGCCTCGGCGAGGCGGTCGCCGCGCTCGCCCGCGCGCTCGACACCGACTTCTCCGAGGAGGGCACCCGGTTCCGGCACCGCACCGTGCTCGGCGGCCTGGTCGCGGCCTGGTTCGAGCAGCACGACACGGCGTACGTCACGACGGCGCTGGCGCAGACCCGGATCCTGTGGTCGCCCTACCGCAGCTTCCGCGACCTCGCCGCCGACGACGCCCGGCTGCTGCGCGAGCACCCGCTCTTCTCCACGATCACCCAGCCCGGGGTCGGCGACCTGCTCGCCCCGGGCGCGCCGATCAGCGTCGACGGCCACCGGAGCGCGGCCCGACCGGCGCCCGCCGTCGGGCAGGACACCGGCGAGGTGCTCGCCGGCACCCTCGGGCTGGCCCCCGAGAGGCTCGACGACCTCGTCGCCCGCGGCGTGATCGGCACCCGAGAGGTGGTGGCCCGATGAGCACCGCCGAGACCGCGCGGACCTGGCTGTTCGTCCCAGGGGACCGACCCGAGCGGTTCGCCAAGGCTGCCGCCGCCGGCCCCGACGTCGTCGTCCTCGACCTCGAGGACGCCGTCGCCCCGGCCCACAAGGACGTAGCCCGCGACCACGTCACCGACTGGCTCCCCGGGACCGAGACGACCGTCGCGGTGCGGATCAACGCCGCCGGCACCACCTGGCACGACGCCGACGTCGCCGCGCTCGCGGCCCTCGACCTGCCGAGCCTGGTCGTGCTCCCGAAGGCCGAGAGCCCCGAGACCGTGGCGGCCGTCCTGGCGGCGCTCCCTGACGGCTCCGCCGTCGCGGCCCTGGTCGAGACCGCGCTCGGCGTCACCCGGGCGATCGACCTGGCCCGCTCCCCCGGAGTCGTACGCCTCGCCCTCGGCAGCTACGACCTGGCCGCCGAGCTCGGCGTCGACCCCGACCACGCCCCCGCCCTCGCGCCCGCGCGCGGCCACCTGGTGCTGGCCTCCGCCGTCGGCGGTCTGGCCGGCCCGATCGACGGGGTCACCGGTGACGTACGCGATCACGAGCGGCTGACCGCAGACGTCACCGCGGCGGCCGCCCTCGGGTTCGCCGGCAAGCTCTGCATCCACCCCGGCCAGGTGGCTCCGGCCGCCGCGGCCCTGGCGCCCACCCCCGACGAGGTCGCCTGGGCCGAGCGCGTCCTGGCCGCCGCGACCGAGGACGGGGTCGCGCTCGTCGACGGCCGGATGGTCGACGCCCCCGTCGTCGCCCGCGCCCGCCGCATCCTCTCCCTCGACCGACCCACCCCAGGAGCAACCAGATGAGCAGCCTGACCCCCGACGAGCAGGACATGGTCCGGCTCGTCGCCGACTTCGTCGACGAGCGCGTACGCCCCCGGGTGCGCGAGTTCGAGGCCGACGACCGCTACCCCGCTGACCTCATCGAGGAGATGAAGAAGCTCGGCTTCTTCGGCCTCCTGGTGCCTGCCGAGCACGGCGGCGTCGACGTGAGCACCGCCTGCTTCGCGCGGGTCACCGAGGAGCTCGCCCGCGGCTGGATGAGCCTGGCCGGCGCGATCGGCGGCCACTCGGTGATCAGCTACCTGGTCCGCCACTTCGGCACCCCGGAGCAGCAGCAGACCTACCTGCCCCGGATGGCCGACGGGAGCCTGCGCGCCACGATGGCGCTGACCGAGCCGTCCGGCGGCAGCGACCTGCAGGGGATGCGTACGTTCGCCGACACCGATGGCGACGAGCTGGTCATCACCGGCTCGAAGACCTGGATCTCCAACGCCCAGCACGCGGGCCTGATCGGGCTGCTCTGCATCACCGACCGCTCGGCGAAGCCTGCCCACCAGGGGATGAGCGTGGTGCTGGTCGAGCCCGGCGACGGCCTCACCGTCTCGGGCAAGATCCCCAAGCTCGGCTACCGCGGCGTCGAGGCCTGCGAGCTCACCTTCGACAAGATGCGGGTCCCCGCGACCGCCGTCCTCGGTGGCACACCCGACCTCGGCTGGGGCCACATGATGCGCGGTCTCGAGGTCGGCCGGATCCAGGTCGCCGCCCGCGCCGTCGGCGTCGGCCAGGCCGCGTTCGACGACGCGCTCTCCTACGCCCAGACCCGGGAGAGCTTCGGCAAGCCGATCTGGAAGCACCAGTCGGTCGGCAACCTGCTCGCCGAGATGGGCACCAAGATGCGCGCGGCCCGGCTGATGACCCTCGACGCGGCCGAGCGGCTCGACGCCGGCGACCGCGCCGACATGGAGGCCGGGATGGCCAAGCTCTTCGCCTCGGAGGCGGCCATGCAGATCGCCCTCGACGCGGTGCGGGTGCACGGCGGCTACGGCTACTCCAAGGAGTACGACGTGGAGCGCTACTTCCGCGACGCCCCGCTGATGATCGTCGGCGAGGGCACCAACGAGATCCAGCGCAACGTGATCGCCGCCCAGCTGGTGGCGCGCGACCAGAAGGGAAAGAACTGACATGGCACTTCTCGAGAACCGGACCGCGGTGATCACCGGCGGGGCCCAGGGCATCGGGCTCGCCGTCGCCGAGCGCTTCGTGGCGGAGGGGGCACGGGTCGTGCTCGCCGATCTCGACGGCGCCGCCGCGGAGGCAGCGGCCAAGGAGCTGGGCTCGGACGTGGCCACCGGCGTGGTCTGCGACGTGGTCAGCGGTGAGGACGTCGAGCGCGCCCTGGAGACGGCGGTCGCGACGTACGGCTCGCTCGACATCGTCGTCAACAACGCCGGCATCACCCGGGACGCGACGATGCGGAAGATGACCGAGGACCAGTTCGACCAGGTGATCGCGGTGCACCTCAAGGGCTGCTGGCACGGCACCCGGCTCGCCGCCGCCCGGATGCGCGAGCAGAAGTCCGGAGCGATCGTGAACATCTCCTCGATCTCCGGCAAGGTCGGCATGGTCGGGCAGACCAACTACTCGGCCGCGAAGGCCGGCATCGTCGGCCTCACCAAGGCCGCAGCCAAGGAGATGGCCCACCACGGGGTCCGGGTCAACGCGATCCAGCCCGGGCTGATCCGCTCGGCGATGACCGAGGCGATGCCGCAGCGGATCTGGGACGAGAAGATGGCCGAGATCCCGATGGGGCGCGCCGGCGAGCCGGCCGAGATCGCGAACGTCGCCCTCTTCTACGCCTCCTCGCTCTCCTCCTACATGACCGGCACGGTCGCCGAGGTGACCGGCGGAAGGTTCATGTGAGCTGGCGACCGCGGCGGGTGACGTCGGCCGAGACCCTCGAGGCGGGTCCGGTCGCCGCCCTCGGTGCGCTCCTCGACAGCGGCGCTGCGGTGCCGGCCGCCGGGGACGTACTGCCGCCGTTGTGGCACTGGGTCGCGCTCCCGCGCTGGCCGGCGTCCTCGGTCATCGGGGTCGACGGCCACCCGCGCCGCGGCGACTTCCTGCCCCCGATCGACCTGCCCCGGCGGATGTTCGCCGGCGGCGAGGTCACCTTCCACGGCGACCTCCGGGTCGGCGCCGAGGTCGTCCGCGAGGCCGAGGTCGTCTCCGTCGAGGAGAAGGAGGGCCGCAGCGGGAGGCTGGCGGTCGTCACGGTGGACACCCGGCTCCTCGACGCCGGCCGGGACGAGCTGCTCGTGGAGGAGCGGCAGGACCTGATCTACCGCGACGCCGCTCCGGCACCGTCGTCGTTCGCTGGTCCCGAGCCCGCCGCGGCGATCGCCCCGGCCGGCCCGCCGCTGGTCGCCGAGGACGACGGCTGGCGGCTCGTCACCGACCCGACGCTGCTGATGCGGTTCAGCGCCGCGACCGCCAACCCGCACCGGATCCACTACGACTGGCCTTACGCCACCCGGGTCGAGGGCTATCCCGGCCTCGTCGTCCACGGTCCCTTCACCACCCTCGCGCTTGTCGAGGCGCTCCGGCTGACCCACCCCGAGCGCCGCGTACGCCGCCTGCGGCACCGCAACACCGCGCCGCTGTTCTGCGGAGACCCCGCACACGTGCGGATCGACGCGCCCACCCCCGACACGGCCGAGGTGGCGCTGCGGCGCCCCGACGGCACCGCGCTGGTCGGCCTGAGGGCCGAGCTGGCCACCATCACCCCTGAAAGGCATCAACCATGAGTGACACCGCCCGCGACGTGGTCATCTGCGAGCCCGTCCGCACCCCGATCGGCCGCTACGGCGGCGTCTTCAAGGACCTCAGCCCGGTCGACCTCGGCGTCACCGCGCTGCAGGGCCTGCTCGCCCGCACCGGCATCGACCCGGAGCGGATCGACGACGTCATCCTCGGCCACTGCTACCCCAACGCCGAGGCTCCGGCGATCGGCCGCGTCGTCGGGCTCGACGCCGGGCTCCCGGTGACCGTCGGCGGCCAGCAGGTCGACCGCCGCTGCGGCTCCGGGCTGCAGGCCGTCGCCAACGCGGTGATGCAGGTGGCCTCCGGCGCCAGCGACATCGTGGTGGCCGGCGGCGCGGAGTCGATGAGCAACGTCGCCTTCTACTCCCTCGACATGCGCTGGGGCGGCGCCCGCACCGGTGTGCAGATCCACGACGGCCTCACCCGCGGCAGGCAGACCCCGGGTGGCCGCCACCACCCCGTCCCCGGTGGCATGCTCGAGACCGCCGAGAACCTGCGCCGGGAATACTCCATCGGCCGCGAGGAGCAGGACCGGCTCGCCGTGAGCTCCCACCAGCGCGCCGTCGCCGCACAGCAGAGCGGCGTCCTCGCCGAGGAGATCGTGCCGGTCACCGTGCCGTCCCGGAAGGGCGACGTCGTCGTCGACACCGACGAGCACCCCCGCGCCGACACCACCCTGGAGTCGCTCGCGAGGCTGCGGCCGATCCTCGGCTCCTCCGACCCCGAGGCCACCGTCACCGCCGGCAACGCCAGCGGCCAGAACGACGCCGCCGCGATGTGCCTGGTCACCACCGCCGAGGTCGCCGAGCAGCTCGGCCTGCGGCCGCTGGTCCGGCTCGTGTCCTGGGCAGCCGCAGGCGTACGTCCCGACGTGATGGGCATCGGCCCGGTCCCGGCCACCGAGGCGGCCCTCGCGAAGGCCGGCCTGACCCTGGCCGACATGGACGTCATCGAGCTCAACGAGGCCTTCGCCGCCCAGGCGCTCGCGGTCATGCGCGAGTGGAAGTTCACCGACGAGGACCTCGAGCGCACCAACGTGCACGGCTCCGGCATCTCGCTGGGCCACCCCGTGGGCGCCACCGGCGTCCGCATGCTCGGCACGCTCGCCCGCGAGCTGCACCGCCGTGAGGCCCGCTACGGTCTCGAGACGATGTGCATCGGCGGTGGCCAGGGTCTGGCCGCCGTCTTCGAGCGGATCGCCTGATGCGTACGTTCACCTCCGTCGAGGAGATCGAGGCCGCCGTCGGCGAGGAGCTCGGCACCACGGACTGGGTGCAGATCACCCAGGACCGCGTGGACCGCTTCGCCGAGCTCACCGGCGACCAGCAGTGGATCCACGTCGACGTCGAGCGCGCCACCGCGTCCTCGTTCGGCGGCACCATCGCGCACGGCTACCTCACCCTGTCGATGCTGCCCGCCTTCTCGACCGAGCTCTACGCGATCGCGGCCGGGTCCGCCCGGCTCAACTACGGCCTCGAGAAGGTGCGGTTCCCCGCGCCGGTCCAGGTCGGCTCGAAGATCCGGGCCACCCCGCGGATCAAGGAGGTCCGGGCGGTCCCGGCCGGGACCCAGGTGCTGGTCGCCTGGACCGTCGAGGCGGAGGGCACCGAGCGACCGGTCTGCGTCGCGGAGAGCATCACCCTGGTCCTTCCCTGACCCCCGACGAGGCCGCCGATCCTGCTCCCGAGGATCGGCGGCCTCGGCATGCCCCCGCCACGATTGGGCTCACCAGCGATATCAATGCCATCTAGATTTGGTGTTGGACGTGCAATGGCGCGGGTTCCTAGTGTGAACGCGGTCACACAGCATCTCGATGCGTGACGACACACGACCCCCGGAGGAGCAGTCCCCATGACTCAGTCAACGCGCGTCCCCGACGAACGGATGGCCCGCAAGGCGGGCATCGCCGCCTTCGTCGGCACCACGATCGAGTGGTACGACTTCTACATCTACGGCACCGCGTCCGCCCTGGTCTTCGGGCCGCTGTTCTTCAGCAACGCCGAGCCCGCGGTCGCGACCCTGCTCTCCTTCGCGACGTTCGCCGTTGGGTTCCTGACCCGGCCGCTCGGTGGCGTGGTCTTCGGCCACCTCGGTGACCGGATCGGCCGCAAGCGCTCCCTGATCCTGACGCTGCTGCTCATGGGTGTCACCACGGTCGGCGTCGGCCTGCTGCCGACGCACGCGGCCATCGGAGCCGCGGCGCCGGTGCTGCTGATCGTGCTCCGGCTGCTGCAGGGTCTCGCCGTCGGCGGCGAGTGGGGCGGCGCGGTGCTGATCGCGACCGAGCACACCCGCGCCGACCGCGGCTTCCTCTTCGGCGCCTTCGCCCAGCAGGGCTCCCCCGCCGGCCGCATCCTGGCCACCCTCAGCTTCCTCGCTGTCACCGGTCTGCTCCCCGACGACGCGCTGCTCGAGTGGGCCTGGCGACTGCCGTTCCTGGCGTCGGCCGCGCTGGTCGTGGTCGGGCTCGTGATCAGGCTCAGCCTCGAGGAGTCCCCGGCGATGAAGGACCTCCACGAGCGCAACGAGGTCGTCCGGGTCCCGGTGATCGAGCTGTTCCGCAGCAACTCCCGCGAGCTGACGCTCGGCGTCTTCGGCATCCTGTGCGTCTTCGTGGTCGTCTACGCCCGCGACACGTTCGCCCTCTCCTGGGCCACCACCCATCTCGGCTTCGGGAAGGACTCCTTCCTCACCATCATCCTGATCGCCAGCCTGGTGCAGTTCTTCGTGCAGCCGTTCGGCGCGGTGCTCGCCACCCGCTGGAACCCGCGCACCCTTGTCACCGTCCTGCTCGGCCTCGAGATCCCCGCGCTCGCGCTGATGTTCGTGCTGATGGGCACCGGGAACTGGACCCTCGCGATGATCGGCGCGGTGCTGGCCACCATCCCCGACGTGATGTTCTACGCGATCATGGCCGGCATGCTCGCCCAGGCCTTCCCGGCCCGCGTCCGCTACACCGGGATCTCGGTGACGTACGGCCTCTCCGGGGCGCTGTGCGGGACCACGCCGATGATCCTGCAGTGGCTCCTCGACACCTCCGGCAGCATCGTGGTGCCCGTCGCCTTCGGCGTCGTCACCACCGTGATCTCGCTGGTGTGCTCCCGCGCGCTGCTCGCCCGGGGCGCCGCCGAGACGGAGACCGCCGACGACGACGCGACGGTTCCCGCCGCTCGCTGAGCCGCGCTCACGGACCGATTCTCACGGCCTGATTCTCACAACCAGGTCCTCACGGCCAGATCCTCACCTGCCGGCGCCCAGCGAGCTACGCGCAAGCTGGGCGACGCGCTGGTTGCTGATCCCGGTCTCCGCCGCGATCCGCCCGAACGACCAGCCGCGTCGCCGCAACATCCGGACGGCCCGCGCGCTCTCCTCGTGCAGCTCCTCGAGATGCTGGTCGAACCTGCTGCGCTCGTGCTCGAGGTCACGGAGGATCGCGGCCGGGTCCTCCGGCTGGTCGGCACCGGCCCGGCGCGTCGGGGACCCGCCGGGCGCCAGCGCATCGGGTGGGTTGAACGCCCACAGGGTGTAGTCGTCGGCCCAGCGGATGAACCGGGCCATGCGGCTCTGACGGTGGAATCTGTTCAGGACGTCGACGTCCTCCACGGGACGTGTCACCTCAGCTGCCATCTCCGGCTCCTTCACGTGGTCGGGCACAGGCGGGGGAAGGTCCTCGGTATCCATGATCCGCGGCCGGGATGACCGAGCCGTTGAGCGCCGGTAACGGACAGGTAAGGGCCGAGACGGGATCCGTGCCCGGCAGGGCGCGTCGGCCGCCCGCTGCCACTTACCCGATCTTCGGCATGCACAAATACCCCGTGCGGGATAACGATCGAATAACGAGGACGCCCATCGAGCCCACCTGCCGATGCCCGCCCCGCTGAACACAACATCCGTCCAGGCCGCAGCCTCACGCGCCGACGGAGCCCGCACCCGGGACGCGAGCCCGCCCTCCCATGCAGACAGCGACCGCGAGGTCTCTGAAAGGGGACACGCCATGCGCTCGACACCGAGCCCACTCATGCCTCGCGCCAGTAAGCCGAGGTTCTTCAAGAGGTTGGCGGCGCTGTGCGCCACCGCCCTCGTCGTCACGACACTCGTCTCCTCAGGTGCCGCCGCGTCCCATCCCGAAGCCAGCCTCGCGGGCAGCAACTTCGAGATCGACGTCGACGCCAACCTCAAGGTCGACGACCCCTCGCCCTCGCTCGACTGGGCGAACGTCAACGAGACCCGCGCCACCGACAAGGTCAACGGCACCGGCGACGACTCCTACGCCGGCGGTGTCAAGGAGGACACCTCCTGTCCCGGCGCGGTGACCGACTCCATCCCGCCGAACAAGAGCGACCTGCTGAGCTTCCACGTCTACCGCGAGGCGGGGACGGGCAGCCACCCCGGGTTCCTGAACCTCGCCTGGAGCCGGGTCAGCGACCCGAGCGGCACCACGCTGATGGACTTCGAGTTCAACCAGTCCAGCACCAAGTGCGCCTCCGGCCCCAACGTCGTCCGCACGGCCGGTGACCTCCTCATCGAGTACGCCATCGACCAGGGTGGATCCCGCGCCGACATCACCGCACGCCGGTGGACCGGCAGCGCCTGGGGTCCGACCACCGACCTGGACGTCCCCTCCGCCACCTGCGGCGGCGCACCCTGCGCGGCCGGCACCATCAACACCTCGCCCATCCCGGCCTCGGCCTCCGACGGGCTGATCACCTCCGGGGAGAAGCAGGCACGGACCTTCGGAGAGGCGCAGATCGACCTGCGGCTCCTCTTCCAGCCGAACAAGTGCGCGTCGTTCGGCAGCGCGATGCTGAAGAGCCGGTCCTCGGACTCCTTCACCTCTCAGCTGAAGGACTTCGTGGCACCTGTCGGGATCAACCTGCAGAACTGTGGCCAGGTGATCATCCGCAAGCAGACGCTCCCGGACGAGAACCCCAACACCACCGACTTCGGCTACACCAAGTCGTTCGGCACCGATCCCACCTCGACGAACACGTTCACGCTCAGGGACGACGGCGTCAAGGACTACGGCAAGACCGTGCTCTTCGGCAGCGGCTATACGGTCGTCGAAGACGTGATCCCGTCCAACTGGGCCTTCGTCAGCGTGAACTGCAACGCGAGCACGGGGGTCACGCCGAGCATCAACGGTGCGACGGTGACGTTCGCGATCGACAGCGACGCCGATGTGCTCGACTGCACCTACACCAACCGGCTCGAGCTCGGGGCACTGAAGATCCTGAAGAACAGCACCAAGGGCGGAGCCGTCACCAACGCGGGAGCGGTCTTCTCCTACGACGGCGCCAGCGTGACCGACAACGGGGCCGGCGACCAGGATCCCGACGTCGGTGAGGTCTGCGTCTCCGGGCTCTCGCTCGGCGACTACGACGTGACCGAGACCTCGCCGCCTCCGGGCTACGACGACGCTCCCGGAGGTCCGCAGACCGTCACCGTGGTCAGTGGCACCAACTGCACCGACAACCAGCCGACCGGTACGGCGGTCGCGACGTTCACCAACGCACCGCTCGCCGACATCCAGGTCAACTTCCGTGACGGCGGCTCGGGCGAGACCAGCCTGACGTCGATGACCTGCGAGAACACCGGGACGACACCGGACACCGGCGCGGCCTCCGGATGGGACGACACGGTGACCCATGAGGGCATCCCGGTCGACCCGTCGCCGAGGACGATCACCTGCACCATCGTGATCGACCCCTGATCCCCCACCACCACCCACCACGGGGCCGTCCGGTTCACCGGGCGGCCCCGTCGCGTGCGGCCACCGGCGCGGCTGCAACATGCTCGAAATCCGTGGCGACTAACGTGCGGTCATGGCGCGGGCGATAGTGCAGCAGTCGCGGATGGTCCACGGCTACCGACGTGCGTACCGCATCGGTGGCGACGGCTCCGCGATCATGTTCATCCACGGGATCGGCGACAGCTCGCGGACGTGGGACGAGGTGCTCCCGCTGTTCGCCGAGAACCATCTCGTCATCGCCCCCGACCTCCTCGGTCACGGCGACTCCGACAAGCCCCGTGCCGACTACTCGGTCGGCGGGTTCGCCAACGGCATGCGCGACCTCCTGGCGGTGCTGGACGTGGAGCGCGTGACTCTCGTCGGCCACTCGCTGGGCGGAGGGATCGCGATGCAGCTCGCCTACCAGTACCCACACCTGGTCGAGCGGATCGTGCTGGTCTCCAACGGTGGCTCCGGGCGGGGTGTCTCGACCTGGCTGCGACTGGCGACGCTGCCGATGGCACCGGAGCTTCTCCAGCTGCTGCGGCTGCCGATCTCCCGAACCGGGTTGTCCGCCTCCCTCGCCCTCCTGCGCCGCATCGACCACGACCTCGGTGTCGACACCCTCGACCTCATCCGGATCGTCGACGCGCTGCCCGACGCCCGGTCCCGCCAGGCCTTCGCCCGGACGCTGCGCGCCGTCGTCGACTGGCACGGCCAGGTCGTCACGATGCTCGATCGTAGCTATCTGGTCGAGAACATCCCGACACTGATGATCTGGGGCGACCGCGACGGTGTCGTCCCGTTCCGCCACGCCGGACAGGCGCGGCTAGCGATGCCGTACGCATCTCTCGACGTGTTCCACGGTGCCGGCCACTTCCCGTTCCGGTCCGACCCCGAGCGGTTCGCGATGACGGTCGAGAGGTTCATCCGCGGCACCACGCCGGCGACGTGGGACCAGCGGACGTGGCAGACGCGGCTGCGCACCGGACCCGAGGTCCACGCCGAGCACGCGCAGGGCGAGTAGGACGGCCACACCGTCTTCATATGTGGACGGGCATCTGACCTGCGCATTAGCCTGCGCACATGAACGACGCTGCCGCGCCCGAGACGGGCGCCGTCACGACACCCACCGGAGGAGTCCGGGAGGTGAAGTCGGCCGCCCGCACGGTCGAGATCCTCGAGTTCCTCGCCGCCCGCCAGAACCGCCCGGTGCGACTACGCGAGCTGAGCGAGGCACTGGGCGTCCCGCGCAGCAGCCTTCACGCCCTGCTCCGCACCCTCGCCAAGCACGGCTGGGTACGCAGCGACACCACCGGCACGCTCTACGGCATCGGCATCCGGGCCCTGCTGGCCGGCACCAGCTACCTCGACACCGATCCCTATCTCCCCCAGGTGACCCCGTTCCTCGTCGAGCTGCGCGAGCAGCTCGACGAGACGTTCCACTTCGGCCGGCTCGACGGCACCGACGTGGTCTACCTCGCCACGCGTGAGTCGTCGCAGTACCTCCGCCCCTACAGCCGCGTCGGTCGCAGGCTGCCCGCCTACTCCACCTCGCTGGGCAAGGCGGTCCTGGCCGCGCAGCCCGAGGACGAGGTCGCCGACCACCTGCCGGCAGAGCTCGCACCACTCACTCCCCACACGCTCACCGACCAGGACGCGCTCGCCGCCGAGCTCGACGCGACCCGCCGGCGCGGCTACGCGATCGACAACGAGGAGAACACCCTCGGGCTGCGCTGCATCGCGGTCGCTCTGGACTACGACGAGCCGGTCTCCGACGCGATCAGCGCCTCCATCCCGATCGCCCGGCTCACCCCCGAACGGGAGGCCGAGGTCATCGCCGCCCTGCGCCAGGCGGCGGACCGGATCGTCCGCGTGGTCGGCCCGATCCGCAACTCCCTCACCTGGGGCTGACTTCATACGGAGACCTTGTCCACGGATGTAGACGCTGACAGAATGCGTGGGTGACCTCGACTCCCCCACCCACGCCGTTGCACGTGCTCGTGACCGAGCCGATCATGGCCCGGTTCACCGACGTGCTGACCCGCGAGGGCGCCTCGCCCCACGAGTGGACGTTCGCGTGGGGCGAGGACCCCCGCCTCGCCGAGGCGGCCGCGAGTGCCGAGGTGCTGGTCTGCTCCTCCACGACACCGGCGCTGCTGGCCGCGATGCCCCGGCTCCGGCTGGTGCACGTCACCGGTGCCGGCGTGGACAAGATCCCGCTCGACGCGCTGCCCGAGGACGTACGACTGGCCAACACCTTCCATCACGGCCGCTCCATCGCCGAGCACGTGATGATGGTGTCGATGATGCTGCTGCGCGGCGTCCTGCGATCCGAGGCCGACATGCGCCGCGGGGTGTGGAGCAACGCGATCGTGTCCGGCGACTACCCGTTCGGCGGGGTCCTGGCCGGCCGCACCCTCGGCATCGTCGGCTTCGGCGAGATCGGCTCGAGCGTGGCCCGGCTCGGTGCCGCGATGGGGATGAGGGTCCGAGCCGTACGCCGCAACCCCGACGCACCGCTGCCCGAAGGCATCGAGCTGGACTGGGTCGGCCCCGACTCCGCCCTGCACGAGCTGCTGGCCGCCTCCGACGTGGTCGTCGTGACCGTCCCGCTGAGCGAGGCGACCCGCGGGCTCATCGACGCCGCGGCCCTGGCCGCGATGCGCCCCACCGCCGTGCTGGTCAACGTCGCCCGCGGTGCGGTGGTCGAGGAGCAGGCGCTCCACGACGCGCTCACCGCCGGCGCGATCGCCGGTGCCGGCATCGACGTGTGGTGGCGCAACCCCCGTGACCCCGACGCTCCCCCGCCCTCCCACCTCGACTTCACCGACCTGCCCAACGTCGTGCTCACCCCGCACCAGTCGGGTCACACCGCCGAGGTCTTCGCCGGCCGCGCGCAGGACATCACCGACAACGTCGACGCGCTGGCCGAGGGCCGTCCGCTGCGCAACCAGGTGACGCTGTAGGGCCTACCCCAGGAGCTGGTCGACCACCAGCACGACGGCACCGAAGATCGACACCGCGATCGCCGTACGCCGCAGCCGCACCGGCGACATCACCCGGTTGAGCAGCAGCGACAGCCCCCAGCCGGCGAACGGGGCGGGCACGAGCGCCGCGGTGACCAGCAGGGTGCGCTCGTCGACGGACCCGGTGGCGGCCAGGGCGAGGAACGACAGCACCGAGCCGACGAGGAAGAACGTGCTCATCGAGCTGCGCAGCACCGCGCCGTGCTTCTGCTGCCAGACCAGCGCCATCGGCGGACCTCCGATCGAGGTGGCCGTGCCGAGCAGCCCCGAGGCCGCACCGGCGGTGACGAGGTTGCGACGCACCGGCCGCGGCTGCCAGCCGAGCGAGTTGAGCGCGACACCGACCAGCACGACGCCGGCCAGCAGCAGGGCGAGACCCCGCTCGGGCAGAGCCGCGACGAGCAGCGCTCCCGCGACCGTCCCGGGCACCCGGCCGAACAGCGCCCACCCCGTGCCACCGAGGTCGATGTGCTGCCGTTCGGTGACGACGACCATGACCGTGACCACGAAGGCGAGCATCACCAGGGTGCCGGGCAGCAGCCCCGGATCGACCAGGGCGACGACGGGGGCGGCGAGCATGCCCATGCCGAAACCGATCGAGGCCTGGAGCGCCGAGGCCAGGACGACGGCGACGGCCACGAGCGCGAAGGACCCGATCGAGATCCCCATCAGCCCACCTGCGCCGCGGCCAGCTCCTGCTCCGGCGACCCCAGTGGATGGAAGCACTCGGCCGTGTGGGCGCCGTCGACCGGGTCGACGGCGAGCGGAGGAAGTGCGGTGGCGCACTCGTCGGTCGCCTTCCAGCAGCGGGTCCGGAACCGGCACCCGGACGGCGGGTTGAGCGGCGAGGGGATCTCCCCCGACAGGATGATCTGCTCGCGCCGGCGCTCGTGGTCGAGCGAGGGCGCCGCCGACAGCAGCGCGCCGGTGTAAGGATGCTGGGGCCGCTCGAACGTCGACTCGGTCTCCCCCTGCTCGACGATCCGGCCGAGATACATCACCACGACCCGGTCGGCGACGTGCCGCACCACCGACAGGTCGTGCGAGATGAACAGGTACGCCACCCCGAGCTCCCGCTGCAGGTCGTTGAGCAGGTTCAGCACCTGTGCCTGCACCGAGAGGTCGAGCGCGGAGACCGGCTCGTCGCAGACGATCACGTCGGGGTTGAGCGCGAGCGCGCGGGCGATACCCAGGCGCTGCCGCTGGCCACCGGAGAACTCCTGCGGATACTTCCCGGCGTCGCCCGCCCGCAGCCCGACGAGGTCCAGCAGCTCACGCACCCGGGCCGTGCGCTCCCGCGAGGTCTTGTGGAGTCCCCGGTGCGTACGCCACGGCTCGCTCACGATGTCGCCCGCCGACATCCGGGCGTTGAGCGAGGCGAACGGGTCCTGGAAGACCATCTGCACCCGGCGCCGGAACGCCAGCAGGTCCGCGCCCCTGGTCGTCGTCGGGTCGACCCCGTCGAAGCGTACGGAGCCGCCGTCCGGGGTCTCCAGCATGAGCAGCGTGCGGGCGAGGGTGGACTTGCCGCAGCCGGACTCCCCCACCAGGCCGAGCGTCTCGCCCCGGTGCAGGTCGAGGCTGACGCCGTCGAGGGCGCGCAGCTCCTTGCGCTTGCCGGCGTGACGTACCGGGAAGATCTTGGTGAGGTCGCGGACCTCGAGAAGCGGTGCGTTGCTCATCGGTTCACCTCGTCGGGGAAGTGGCAGGCGGACAGATGACCGGGGGCGACCTCACGGGCCGCGGGCCGCTCCTCGCGGCAGCGGTCGCGGGCGATCGGGCAGCGGTCCTGGTAGACGCAGCCGGCCGGGATCGCGGCCAGCTCCGGCGGCGAGCCGCCGATCGACCTCAGCTCCGCACCGCGCTCGGCGTGCACCGGCACCGACTCCAGCAGGCCGGCGGTGTAGGGGTGCTTCGGGGCGCCGAAGACCTCCTCGACCAGGCCCTGCTCGACCACGTTGCCGGCGTACATCACCACGACGCGGTCGGCCTGCTCGAAGACCAGGGCGAGGTCGTGGGTGATCAGCACGACCGCCATGTCGCGCTCCTCGCGCAGGTCCTTGAGCAGGCTCATGATCTGGGCCTGGACCGTGACGTCGAGCGCGGTGGTCGGCTCGTCGGCGAGCAGCACGGCCGGCGAGAGCGCGACGCCGATCGCGATCAGCAGCCGCTGTCGCATGCCGCCCGAGAACTGGTGCGGGTAGGAGTCGATCCGTGTCTCCGGCTCGGGGATGCCGACCCGGCGCATCAGCTCGATGGCCTCCTTGCGGGCGGCCCTCTTGGACAGGCCGCGGTGGATCCGGAACGGCTCGGCCAGCTGCGTACCCACGGTGTAGACGGGGTTGAGCGCGGTGAGGGCGTCCTGGAAGACGATCGCCAGCTCCTTGCCGGCGATGTCGCGCCGACGCCTCGCCGAGGCGGTCCGCAGGTCGGTGGTGCCGCCCTCGCCGGTGATGCGGACGGCACCCTCGGTCACGTCGGCAACGGGCTCCAGCAGCCCGACGACCGCGGTGGCGGTCATCGACTTGCCGCACCCCGACTCACCGAGCAGCGCGAGGGTCTCGCCGCGGCGTGCCTGGAAGGTCACCTTGTCGACGGCGCGGACGACACCGTGGGGCGTCCGGATGTCGACGCTCATGCCGTCGACGTCGAGGGCGACGGCCTTCTCGGTCAGAGTGCTGTTCACTGGGCGTCCTCCATAACACTCTCGGTGACGGTCGGGGTGGCGCGGCGACGCCGGCGGCGCGGGACGGTGAGCCGCCACCGCTGAGCCGGATCGGTGGCCAGCCGCACCCAGGCGGCGAGCACGGCGGCGGACACCGTCGCGATCACGATGGCCAGGCCGGGGAAGAACGAGAGCCACCATGCGGTCTGCAGGTAGTTCTGCCCCTGGGCGACCATCAGGCCCCAGCTGACGTCGGGTGCCTGGATGCCGATGCCGAGGAAGCTCAGCGACGACTCGGCGAGCATGACGTAGCAGAAGTCGAGCGTGGCGACCGTCAGCAGAGTCGGCAGCACGATCGGGAACACGTGACGGCGGATGATGCTGAAGCTGCCCGCCCCGAACGTACGGGCGGCGTCGACGAAGACCCGGCTCTGCAGCTCGGCCGACTCCGCCCTCGCGGTGCGCAGGTAGATCGGGATGCGGGTGATCGCCAGCACGATGACGATGTTGCGCGGGCTCGGCGAGTAGACGTAGAGCACGACGACCGCCATCAGCAGCGACGGGAAGCTCAGGATCACGTCGGCGATCCGCATCACGACGGTCTCCCGCCAGCCGCGGTGGTAGCCGGCCCACATGCCGACCACCGAGCCGATGACGAGCGAGATCAGCACCGCCGGGACGGCGACGCCGAGGGTCGTGCGGGTCGCGACGACGATCCGGGCCAGGACGCTGCGCCCGAGCGAGTCCGTGCCCAGGACGTAGAGCCAGCCGTCGAGCTCGAGCGGTGCCCGGTTGCCTCGGGTCAGGTCCTGGGCGTTGGCCTCGCTGCCGAGCAGGACCGGCCCGAAGACCGCCACGAGCAGGATGAAGCAGAGGATCACGGCGGCCACGGTCGCGACCTTGTCGCGCAGCAGCATCCGCCAGTAGCTGGTGCTCATCAGTTCTCCTCCTTCACACCATCGCCTTGTCGCGCACACGGGCGTCGAGCAGGGCGTAGCAGATGTCGATGGCGATGTTGAGCAGGAAGATCGTCACCGCGGTGAGCAGCACGGCCGCCTGCAGGATGGCGAAGTCGCGGCCGGTGATCGAGTCGATCATCAGCTTGCCGATGCCGGGCCAGCCGAAGATCGACTCCACGACCACGGCACCGTTGACCAGCCCGACCGCCAGGTCACCGGCCACGGTCAGCGCCGGGGCGGCGGCGTTGCGCAGGGCGTGGTGAGCCACGACCCGACGGCTGTCGGCACCCTTGCTGCGTGCCAGCCGGACGTACGGCGCGGACAGGGCCGCCACCATCGCGCCCCGTACCACCTGGGTGAGCACGCCGACGGGGCGCAGCAGCAGCACCGCGATCGGCAGGACCCACGACAGCAGGCCGGCGTCGACGCCCGAGGTCGGCAGCACCCCGAGCATCACCGCGAAGACCCAGACCCCCATGATCGCGAGCCAGAAGTCGGGCACGCTCGCGGCGGTCATCGAGAGGAACGACGCGAACCGGTCGGCCAGCGAGTTCGGACGGTACGCCGCCCACGAGCCGATCACGACGGCGAGGACGACCGCGATGAGCATCGTGGTGATCGCCAGCTGGAGCGTCGCGGGGAAGGCCCGCAACGCCATCGCGGCCGCGGACTCACCCGTGCTCAGCGAGGTGCCGAAGTCGAGGCGGAGGATGCCCTGGAGGTAGTCGACCAGCTGCTGCCAGACCGGCAGGTCGAGGCCGTTGACCGCTCGGAAGGTCTCCTTCTGCGCCTCGGTGGCGTTCTCCGGCAGGTACAGGCTGGCCGGGTCGCCGGTGAGGCGGGCCAGGAAGAACACCCCGAGCAGCACCACGACGAGCGGCAGCAGCGAGGTGAGGGCTCGCTTGCGGAGGAACGTCACCATCGATGACCTCCTGGGTGAGTCGCGGCCGGGCTCACTCGGCCGGCTTCATCTCGGTCACGCGCATCTCGTCGCCGGTCGCCGAGTTGGGCTCGTACTCGACGTTGTCGGACTCGCCGATGATGCCGGTCATGTGCGCGATGTAGGCGAACTGCGAGACCAACTCCGGCTCGTCGGCGAAGATGTCGGCGAACGCGGTCTGGCGGTCGTCGCCCTCGGCCTTGTCGGCGGTGGCGATCTGGGCGTCGAACTCGGGCGTCCCGAACGTCGACTGGGCGCCGTCGCTGAGCATGTACTGGTCGACGGAGAACTGGGCGTCGCCTGCCTGGTTACCGTGCTGGACGAGGATGATGTAGGGCCCGGTGTTCTTCGGGAACGGGCGGGACTGGTACTCGACCGACGCGGCGGTGTCCATCATCTCGATCGAGACGTTGAGGCCGATGTCCTCGAGCGCCTTCTGGACGACCTCGACGGTCTCGCCGACCTTGGGGAAGAGGCCGTTGCGGGAGATCAGCCGGATCTTGGTGTCGGTCGGCACCCCGTCGGCCTTGGCCTCGGCGATGAGCGCGGTGGCCTTCTCCGGGTCGTACGGCCACGCCTCGAGGTCCGGGTTGTGGCCCACGACGCCCTCGGGCACCAGCTGGGAGGCGACGTCGGCGTAGCCCTCGAAGAGGCTGTCGACGATGGACTCGCGGTCGATCGCGTAGTTGATCGCCTGCCGCACCCGGATGTCGTCGAGCGGGGCGTACGTCCCGGTCGAGCGCAGCGCGGTCGTCTCGTTGTTCGGGTAGCGGACCGCGGCGTCACCGGAGAGGTCCTCGGGCGCGAGACCGGTGGCGATGTCGGCCTCGTCGTTGGTGATCATGGCGGCGCGGACGCTGCCCTCCTCACGCCACTGGTACTCCGCCTTCTTGAAGGCGGGGGCCTCGCCCCAGTAGGTGTCGTTGACCGCGAGGGTCAGCTTGGTGCCGTTCTGCCAGTCCTCGATCTTGTAGGGGCCGGTGCCGATCGGCTCGCGCACCTTGGCGGTGTCGCTCGTCGAGGCGGGCACGACCTCGATGAACGAGAGGCGCAGCGGAAGGATCGGGTCGGCCTCGGCGGTGGTCACCTCGAGGTGGGTGGCGTCGACGGCCTCGGCCCGGAGGTCGTCGTCACCGAAGACGTACCCCTCGACGTTGCAGCCGAAGGTGCCGTTGACCGCGCGGTCGATGGAGTGCGCGGCGGCCTCGGCGTCGAAGGCGGAGCCGTCGGAGAACGTCACGCCCTCGCGGAGCGTGAAGGTCCACTTCGTCGGCTCGGTCTGCTCCCACTCGGTGGCGAGCAGCGGCTGGAGCTCGCCGGAGGCCGGGTCGCGCTCGACCAGCGGCTCGGTGATGTTGGAGCGCACGACGACGCCCGTGGAGGTCAGGTTGGCATCGCACGGTTCGAGGGTCGGCGGCTCCTGCGGGAGCACGATCCGGACCGTGTCGGTGGCGGCGCCGGCGCTGTCGGAGTTGGCGACACCGCAGGCGGAGAGGGTGAGCGAGACAGCCATGAGCGCGGCGCCTGCGAGACCGCAACGAGACCGCAACGAGGGACGAAAGTTCATGCGACTGTTCCTCCAGTCGATCGGCGACATCTACATATGTGGACGTCGTTGTCATTCGTGGATGAACCGTACGAGCGAGTTTTGTGTGACGTCAAGCACGTCAGGCAATGCCCATAGGGCATCGAGCGATGCCGTCACGATGTTGGACGCGTATCGCATCGGCTACCTAGCCTCGGGATCTCCGACGTCGTCGAAACCCCTGAGGAGACCCCATGGGCCGCTACTCCCCCACCGAGCTCCGTGACGCCCTCGGCGCCGGTCTGCTGTCGTTCCCGGTGACGCACGCGACCGCCGACTACGCCTTCGACGAGGACGGCTACCGCACGCACCTGCAGCACCTCGACGGCTTCGACGTCGCCGGCCTCTTCGCGGCCGGTGGCACCGGTGAGTTCTTCTCGCTGACCCACGACGAGGTGTCCCGCGTCCTCCGGGCCACCGTCGAGGAGGTCAAGGACGGCACCCCGGTGCTGGGCGCGGCCGGCTACGGCACCTCCCAGGCCGTCGCGATGGCGCAGCGCGCCGAGGCGGACGGCGCCGACGGCGTGCTGCTGCTGCCGCCCTACCTCACCGAGCTGCCGGGGCGGGGCCTGTACGAGCACGTCGCCCGCGTCTGCTCCGCCACCTCGCTCGGCGTGATCGTCTACCACCGCGCCAACGCCCGCTACGACGCCGCCACGATCGTCCGTCTCGCCGAGGAGTTCCCGAACCTCATCGGCTTCAAGGACGGCGTCTGCGACATCGACCTGCTGGCCACGCTGAACGCCCGCCTCGGCGACCGCCTGCTCTACGTCGGCGGCCTGCCCACCGCGGAGACCTATGCCCTCCCCTATCTGGAGCTCGGGGTCAGCACCTACTCCTCGGCGATCTTCAACTTCGCCCCGCAGTGGGCGGTCGAGTTCTACACCGCCGTACGCAACCGCGACCGCGACGAGGTGCTCGCCCGGCTCCGCGACTTCGTCGTCCCCTACATCGCGATCCGCGACCGCGAGGCCGGCTACGGCGTCTCGATCGTCAAGGCCGGGCTCACCGCGGCCGGCCGTCCGGCCGGACCCGTACGTCCCCCGCTGACCGATCTCACCGAGCAGGACCTGGCGGAGCTGACCGCCCTCGTCAAGACCGTCATCTGACGGCCACCCGAACGACAGGAGAAACCGTGACCCGCCGCATCCTCCAGGTAGGACCGCTCAAGCCGTCGCTGGCTGCCACCCTCACCGACCGCTACGACTCGCTGGTGCTGCCCGAGGACGAGACCCGCACCGCGTTCCTCGCCGAGCACGGGCCCTCGATCGGCGCCGTGGTGACCACCGGACGCACCGGCGTACCGGCCGAGCTGATGGCGCAGCTGCCGGCGCTCGGCGCGATCATCAACTTCGGGGTGGGCTACGACACCACCGACGTCGAGACCGCCGCCGCACGCGGGGTGCTGGTCTCCAACACCCCCGACCTGCTGACCGACTGCGTGGCCGACACCGCGCTCGGGCTCGCCATCGACACCTTGCGTGGCCTCAGCGCCGCCGACCGGTTCGTCCGCCGCGGCGACTGGCCCGAGGTCGTCACCTACCCGCTGACGCGCAAGGTCTCCGGCAAGCGGGTCGGCATCCTGGGTCTGGGCCGGATCGGGCAGGCGATCGCGACCCGCTTCGAGGCGTTCGGCTGCCCGATCTCCTATCACTCCCGCCGCGAGGTCCCCGGCTCCGCCTACACCTACGCCGCCTCCCCCGCCGACCTCGCCGCCGACGTCGACATCCTGGTGCTGGCCACCTCCGGCGGCAGCGGTACGCAGCGCCTCGTCGACCGCAAGGTGCTCGAGGCGCTGGGACCCGACGGCTACCTCATCAACATCGCGCGTGGCTCCGTGGTCGACCAAGACGCCCTGGTCGAGCTGCTGCTCGAGGGTGGCATCGCCGGCGCCGGCCTCGACGTCTACACCGAGGAGCCCACGGTCCCGGCGGAGCTGATGGCCCTCGACAACGTGGTGCTCCTCCCCCACCTGGCCAGCGGCACCGTCGAGACCCGTGCCGCCATGGAGCAGCTGACCCTCGACAACCTCGATCGCTGGCTCGCCGAGGGCACCGTCCTCACTCCGGTGCCGGAGGTGTCACCTCGGGGCGCAGCGCGATCTCGGTGATCCGGTTGCCGTTCCGGGCGGCCACCTCCAGGGTGCCGCCCGGGAGGGCCAGCACCTCGCCGACCTGTGGGATGTGCCCCAGCCGGGAGATGAGGTAGCCCGCGACGGTCTCGTAGCCGCCGTCCTCGAGCTCGATGCCGGTGGTGTCCGCGAAGTCCTCGATCGTCATCGCACCGTCGATACGGGACAGGTCGCCGTGATCGCGGATACGCGCCTCGCCGTGGTCGTACTCGTCGCGGATGTCGCCGATCATCTCCTCGACGAGGTCCTCGAGGGTCACGATGCCGTCGGTGCCGCCGTACTCGTCCACGACCATCGCCAGGTGGGTGCCGCCCTCGCGCATGGTGGCGATCGAGGGGATCACGCGCTTGCTCCCGGGCAGTGCGAGCACCGGACGGCAGACGTCGCGGATGGTGCGCTGGTCGGTCGCGTGGACACCGAGCAGGTCGCGTACGTGCAGGAAGCCGAGGATGTCGTCGAAGCCCTCACCGGTCACCGGGTAGCGCGAGTACGGCAGGTCGCGGACCATCTCGGCGGCCTCGGGAAGCGGCATCGAGGCGGGCATGAAGGTGACGTCGCCGCGTGGGCGCATCACCTCCTTCAGGCTCGTCTCGGTGGTGCTGAAGACGTCGCGGAGGATCCGGCGCTCGTCCTCCTCGAGGTCCCGGTTCGTCGAGACCATCTCGCGCAGCTCCTCCTCCGAGACCTCCTCGGCCGAGGCCTTGGGATCGCCGCCAAGCAGCCGTACGACGGCGTTGGTGGAGACCGAGAGCAGCCAGATGACCGGCCGCATCACGTTGGCGAACTTGTCCAGCACGGGCGCGACCGCTAGCGAGATGCCAGCGGCCTTCTGCAGCGCCAGCCGCTTGGGCACCAGCTCGCCCAGCACCAGGGAGAGATAGGCGATGAACAAGGTGAGCACGATCAGCGCCGTGGTCTCGGCGAGCGCCTCACCCAGGCCGAGGCGCTCGAGGTAGGGCGCGACGTCGGGAGCGATCGCCGACCCGCCGTAGGCCGCGGAGAGGAACCCGGCGACGGTCACGCCGATCTGCACCGCGGCCAGGAAGCGGTTGGGGTCACGGGCGACCTCCGCGACGCGTGCCCCGCGGGGCCCCTGACGCTGGAGCGCGGCCAGCTGGCTCTCGCGCAGCGACACCAACGCCAGCTCGGTCGCGGCGAAGACGCCGCCGACCAGCACGAACACCAGCACCAGCCCGAGACTGAGGAATGTCTGGCTGTCCATCAGGCCCGCTCACCCCTGGTATCGATCCGGGATGAGCGGTAAGAACTTCGAGGCCTCTTCACACGGATGAATCTACCTGCCGACCCACGAAGCGACGCCTTCCCGGGCCGAGTCGGACGTACGAGGTCGTCCGGCGTGCCGTGGGCCGGCGGCGCCGGCCCACCACCTGTCCGGCTGTCGATCAGCCGCCGGCGAGCTGGGAGTCCAGGTCCTGGATCGCGGTCGCCATGTCACGCAGAGCCTGCGCCATGTCCTCGACACCGGCGATGGCGTCCTTCAGACCGGTCGTCATCTCCGAGTAGCCGTCCTGGAACTTGCCCGACGCCTTCTCCGTCTTGAACCCGTCCTGAACCAGCTCGTCCACATAGCCCTGGCACTCGTCCAGCGCCGACTCGATGGTGTCCTTGCCCTGGTCGAGCTTGTCGGCAGTGCCGGTCATCTCGTCGTACGTTGCCCCGAAATCACTCATCGATCATGCCTTCCCGAGTTTGTCGATGCACCGCGCCTCGTCCGGGCGCTGGCGGCAACGATAGTGCAGTCCACGGTCAGCGGCGAGGTAAAGCCCGGGGTTCGTCGGCACGTCACCGAGAGTTCTCGAACGGGCTTGCCGCCCCGTCGCCCGGGCCGGCGAGCTCGAAGCGGACCACGACCCCCTTCGACGTCGGGGTGTTGCTGCCCTCGGCGACGCTGTCGAGCGGCACCAGGACGTTGGTCTCCGGATAGTACGCAGCCGCCGACCCCCGGCTCGCCGGATAGGCGACCAGGGTGAACCCGGGCGCGCGCCGCTCGATGCCGTCCTCCCAGACGCCGACGATGTCGACGCGGTCACCGTCGGCCAGCCCCAGCTCGTCGAGGTCGGCCGGGTTGACCATCACCACGCGGCGGTCACGGTGGATCCCGCGGTAGCGGTCGTCCAAGGCGTACGGGATGGTGTTCCACTGGTCGTGGGAGCGCAGCGTCTGCAGGATCAGATGGCCCGGCGGGGCCTGCAGCCAGGTCAGGTCGTTGCGGGTGAAGACGGCCTTGCCGCTCGGCGTGCGATAGACACCGGAGTTGACCGGGTTCGAAAGCACGAAGCCGTTCGGGTCCCTGATCCGCGCGTTGAAGTCCTCGAAGCCCGGCACCACCCGGGCGATCCGGTCGCGGACCCGGTCGTAGTCCGCCTCGAAGTCGCCCCAGCGGATGCCGTGCCGGTTCCCGATGGTGGCCCTGGCCAGGCGCGAGACGATCGCGACCTCGCTGAGCAGGCTCGCCGAGGCCGGCGGAAGCTTCCCGCGGGTGGCGTGCACGGAGCTCATCGAGTCCTCGACGGTCACGAACTGCTCACCGGTGGCCTGGACGTCGACGTCGCTGCGGCCCAGGGTGGGCAGGATCAGCGCCGTCTCGCCGACCACCGTGTGGGAGCGGTTGAGCTTGGTGGAGACCTGCACCGTCAACCGGCAGCTCCTCAGCGCGGCCTCGGCGACGTCGCTGTCCGAGATCGCCCGGACGAAGTTGCCGGCGACGCCGATGAAGACCTTCGCCCTGCCGTCCCGCATCGCCCGGACGCCGTCGACCGAGTCGTACCCGTGCCTGCGCGGCGGGGCGAACCCGAACTCGGCGCCGAGCGCGTCGAGGAAGGAGTCGGGCATCTTCTCCCAGATGCCCATCGTCCGGTCGCCCTGCACGTTGGAGTGACCACGCACCGGGCACACGCCGGCGCCGGGCTTGCCGATGTTGCCGCGCAGCATGAGGAAGTTGACGACCTCACGGATCGTCGGCACCCCGTGCTTGTGCTGGGTCAGCCCCATCGCCCAGCACACGATGACCGAGCGGCTCGCCAGCACCTGCTCGTGGACCGCCTCGATCTCCTCCCGGGTCAGCCCGGTCGCCTCGAGCGCCGCCTCCCAGGTGATCGTGCGGGCGTGCTCGGCGAAGGCGTAGAACCCGGTGGTGTACTCCGCGATGTACTCCCAGTCCAGCACGCCACCGCCCGCGTCCTGGTCGGCCTCGAGCAGGCGACGGTTGAGCATCTGGAACAGGGCGAGGTCACCGCCGGGGCGGATCTGCAGGAACTGGTCGGCGATCTCGGTGCCCCGGCCCACCACGCCGCGGGCCTTCTGCGGGTTCTTGAACCGCATCAGGCCCGCCTCGGGCAGCGTGTTCACCGCGATCACCCTGCCGCCGCGCTGCTTGGTCTCCTCCAGCGCGGACAGCATCCGCGGGTGGTTCGTGCCCGGGTTCTGGCCGACCACGAACACCAGGTCGGCGTTGTAGATGTCCTCGAGCTGGACGCTGCCCTTGCCGATCCCCAGCGTCTCGTTGAGCGCCGAGCCGCTCGACTCGTGACACATGTTGGAGCAGTCGGGCAGGTTGTTGGTGCCGTACGCCCGGGCGAAGAGCTGCAGCAGGAACGCGGCCTCGTTGTTGAGCCTGCCCGAGACGTAGAACATCGCCTCGTCGGGAGAGTCCAGAGCGTTGAGCTCGCGGCCGATGGTCTCGAACGCGTCCTCCCAGCTGATCGGCTCGTAGTGGGTTCCGCCGGGACGCTTGACCATCGGCTCGGTCAGCCGGCCCTGCTGGTTGAGCCAGTAGTCCGACCTCCCGTCCAGCTCCGCGACCGGGTGCCGCGCGAAGAACTCGCGCGTCACCCGGCGCGACGTCGCCTCGTCGGCGATGTGCTTGGCACCGTTCTCGCAGTACTCGTTCCGGTGCCGGTGTCCCGGCTCCGGCCACGCACACCCCGGGCAGTCCATCCCGCCGGCCTGGTTGAGGTTCAGCAGCGTCAGCGCCGTACGCCGCACCGAGGTCTGCGTCAGCGAGTACTCGAGCGCCTTCCGCACCGCCGGCACGCCGGCGGCCCAGGTCTTCGGCTCGGTGACGCCGAGCGCGTCCACCGGTTCCTCCACGGGGTACGCGCCGTCCGCGTGTGGCTTCACCACGACCGCTCCTTTCGCGACTCGAGCTAGCTGGCCGACCTCGGCAGCTCGGCCTCCTCGTCATCGACCGGTTCACCGGCCCACTCCTCGGCTGATCCGTCGGCGGGCGCATCGGGATCGCGGGAGACCCGGAGGACGAAGTCGTCACCGTGCTCAGAGACGCCGTAGACGACGGCCTGCTCGACGGCCTTGGAGGCGTACTGGGCGCGCACGACCAGCGGGTCCTCCCGCAGGTCCTTCACCAGAGATACGCACAGGGCAACCATCACCAGCACGAACGGAACCGCGGCGACGATGGTGATGGTCTGCAGCCCGCTCAACGCGTCGGAGCCGCCGACCAGGAGCATCACGGCGGCGACCGCTCCCGTCGCGACACCCCAGAAGATCACCGTCGGCTTCCCCGGCTCGATGGACCCACGCTCGGAGAGCGTGGCCATGACGATCGAGGCCGCGTCCGCCCCCGAGACGAAGAAGAGCGCGACCAGGAGCATGACCACCACGCTCGCCACCGTGGCGAGCGGGAAGGACTCCAGCGTGGTGAACAGCTGGGTCTCCACCCCGCCCGCGCCGGCGATGTCCACGCCCTTCTGCTGCAGGTCGATGGCGGCGCCACCGAAGATGGCGAACCAGGCCAGGCTCACCAGCGACGGCACCAGGAGCACGCCGATCACGAACTGGCGAATGGTCCGGCCGCGCGAGATCCGGGCGATGAACATGCCGACGAAGGGCGTCCAGGAGAGCCACCAGGCCCAGTAGAAGACCGTCCAGCTCGACAGCCAGGAAGCCGTCTCCGACCCCTCCGCCGAGGTGCGCGCCGACATCATCGCGACCTCCTGGAAGTAGCTCCCGACAGTGGTCGGGACCAGGCTGAGGATGAACACGGTCGGACCGACGAGGAAGACGAACAGGGCGAGCCCGACGGCGAGCACCATGTTGATGTTCGAGAGCCACTGGATCCCCTTGGCCACGCCCGAGACCGCCGAGAAGACGAAGGCCACCGTGAGCACCGCGATGATGGCGACCAGGATCCCGTTGCCCATCTGGCTGAACCCGCCGACGATCTCGAGCCCGCTGCGGATCTGGAGCGCCCCCAGGCCCAGCGACGCGGCCGACCCGAAGAGGGTCGCGAAGATCGCGAGCATGTCGATGACCTTCCCGCCGGCGCCCTGCGCGTGGCGCCCGAGAAGCGGCTCGAACACCGAGCTGATGAGCAGCCCGCGGCCCTTGCGGAAGACGCTGTACGCGATCGCGAGGCCGACCAGGGCGTAGATCGCCCACGGGTGGATCCCCCAGTGGAAGAGGGTCGTGGCCATGGCCGTCTGGACCTTCTCGGCCTCTCCGTCGCCGACAGCGCCCGGCGGGGGCGAGATGTAGTGGCTGACCGGCTCGCTGACGCCGTAGAAGATCAGGCCGATCCCCATGCCGGCACTGAACATCATGGTGATCCACGAGACCGTACGGAACTCGGGCTCCTCACCGTCCCTGCCGAGCGGGATGTTCCCGAACTTGCCGAAGGCGAGCCACAGCACGAAGCCGACGAAGGTCGACGCGGCGGTGACGAAGAGCCACCCGAGGTTGCCCATCACCCAGGACAGCGACGCCCCCGAGACCGATGCCAGCGACTCCGTGCTGACGAATCCCCAGGCGAGGAAGCCGAGCGCGATGACCGCGGTCACCCCGAAGACGACGCGATCGAGTCCTCCGGCGTTCTTGGCCGTCTCCTCGGGAGGACAGTCGAGAGCCGGATGGGTGGGGCTTCCGTTCTGGCCGGCGGACCTGTGGCGTGGCGACGCCAGCGGCGAAAGGTCGCCGCTACCTGCAGATGATCTCATGACGCACTCCGATCGAGAGCTCTTGGGATGAGCAGCATCCGTCGGTGCCACAAGGGGCTCCGGGTGGCGGCACTTCAGTGGGGCACCACTCGATCAGACGCTGATATACTAGTTACCTTATATGTGATGCATCACACGGGCAAGAGTCAGATCTCGACGACGAGATCGACCTCGACAGGCGCGTCCAGGGGCAGCACCGAGACGCCGACCGTGGAGCGCGCATGCTGCCCCGCCGTGCCGAAGGCCCGGCCGAGCAGCTCCGAGGCACCATTGGCGACGAGGGCCTGATCGGTGAAGAGCGCACCCGAGGCGACGTAGACCACGGCCTTCACGACGCGCTTCACCTGCCCGAGATCACCGACCTCGGACCTGATCGCGGCCAGTGCGTTGAGCACGCACCACTGCGCGCAGGCCTGACCGTCCGCGACACCGACCGTCTCCCCCAGCCTGCCCGTGGCGATCAGCTCGCCCGCCCGGATCGGCAGCTGCCCCGAGGTGAAGACGAACGCCCCCGCCCGAACCACGGGGACATGGACCGCTGCCGGCGGCACGACCTCGCGCACAGGCAGGCCGAGCTCGGCCAGCACGGCGTCCGGCGCCGGCACGGCCGTGCTCGATCTCCGCGGGCCCAGCAGCCGCACCACCCGGTTCGCACGCTCCGACATGCCCGGACAGTAGCACTGATATACTAGTTGTCGACACCCTCTCCGGGCGATCGTCTCGAACGCACCGGAGCCGGGTTCGGGACGCGGCCGACCCGGCCGTCGCGTACCGACGCCTGCGGCACGCCGCTACCCGTCGACTGATGTATCAGTCTAGGATGGTAAAAAGCGCATTGGCCGGACGGACAAGTGGGGCACGACTCGATGACGGTTGACGAGATCCTGGCAACGACGGCGAACCCGCCCGCCGGCTCACTCGCCGAGCAGGCCTACCAGTACATCCGCGAGCGCCTGGTGATGCTCGACATCCGGCCGGGGGCGCCGATCAACGACGGTCAGATCGCGACGGCCATCGGCATGGGCCGCACCCCTGTCCGCGAGGCGATCAAGCGCCTCGAGGCCGACCACCTGGTCCACTCCTTCCCGCGCCGCGGCACCTTCGCGACGACGATCGACGCGACCGAGCTCAGCGCGATCGCCGAGATCCGGCGCCAGCTCGCACCGTACGCGTCCCGCGCGGCCGCGGAGCGCGCGACGGCCGATCAGCGCGAGCAGATGCGCGCCCTCGCGGCCCAGATCGGCGAGGGCAGGCTCCCTGACGGCGACCGCACCTCCCTGATGCAGGTCGACAAGGCCGCACACGGCCTGATCTACCGGTCGAGCGGCAACGCCCACCTCGAGGACATCCTGATCAGGTACGACAACCTGGCCATCAGGATCTGGTGGATGGTGATCGACCGGCTCCCCGACCTGGCCCACCACGTCGTCGAGCAGGCCCAGCTCCTCACCGCCGTGGCCGACGGTGACGCCGACCGGGCCGAGAAGCTCACCCTCGAGCACATCGGCGGCTTCGAGCGCGAGATCCGCCAGGTCCTCTGAGACTCCTCTGAGAGCCGGGTGGCTGCCGGGTCTGACCCGGCAGCCACCGGCGCCGCGTACGGCTCCGACTCAGCAGTCCAGCTGGATGTCACCCAGCGGCTTGGAGCAGCAGATCAGCACCTTCTGGTTGGCGATCTCCTTGGGCCGGATGCCGCCGTTGTGCTTCATGTCGACCTCTCCGGAGAGCATCGACACCTTGCAGGTGCCGCACATGCCCTGACCGCAGGCCGCCATCGGTCGCATGCCGGCGGCCATCGCCGCCTCGAGGATGGTCTCGTCCGGACCGCACGTGATCATCCGCCCGCTGCGCGCGAACTCGACCGAGAAGCCGGCCGCGGCCTCCTCCTCGGAGTCCTGCTCGGCCGGCGGCGCGGCCGCCGGCGCGGGCACCCCGGGAGCACCGAGGTCGAAGCTCTCCTCGTGATACTTCCCCATGTCGTAGTCGAGCTCTTCGAGCAGGGACTTCGCCGCGGCCATGTAGCCCGCGGGACCGCAGATGAAGGTCTCCCGGTCGTTGAGGTCGGGAGCCAGGATCTCGAGCACCGGCTTGGAGATGCGTCCCTGCAGCCCCATCCACCGCTCGGTGGGGGCATCGCCCTCACAGATCTCCACCACTCGCAGATTGGGCATCAGCCGGGCCATCGCCTCGAGCTCACCGCGGTAGATGATGTCGGCCGGCGTCCGCGCGCTGTGGACGAAGAGGATGTCCGCCTCGGAGCCGAGGTCGTACAACGTCCGCGTCATCGACAGCACCGGGGTGATGCCGCTCCCGGCCGAGAGGAACAGATACTTCGGCGCATCCTCCTCCGGCAGGACGAACGCACCCGCCGGCGCGTGCATCGAGATCCAGTTCCCGGGCTCGAGGTTGTCGTGGAGCCAGTTCGACACCACACCGTCGGGGACCCGCTTGACCGTGATGGCGAGCCGGTCGGGCCGGGTCGGCGGCGAGGCGATCGTGTAGCAGCGGGTCATCAGCTCGCCGTCGATCTCGACCCGAATGGTGATGAACTGGCCGGCCTCGAAGTCGAACGGACGCCGGTCGGGGGTCGTGAAGACGAAGGTCTTCACGTCATGGGTGACCGCGAGCACCTGGCTGCACACCAGGTCCATCACGTCGCTCTCGGCCCAGCAGGGCTCCAGCGTCCGCCTGCTGCGGACGGCCGCCGGGCGGCCGTTCTGCAGACCGAACGAGTTGGGCTCCGACACCGCGGGGATGTCGGTCTCCAGGATGGTCATGTCTCCTCCCGTGCTCCGGCTAGGCGTTGGCTTGGACGCGTTGGACGTACCAGGTGATGAAGGCATCGACCTCACCCTCGACCTCTGAGTACGGACCAGGTACGTAGCCCGGGTCCGTCACTCCTCGCTGGGTGCCCTCGACCAGGACCCGGTCCTGGTCGTTGGTGGCACGCCACACGGAGGTGAGCGACTCGACCGAGTAGTCGACACCCTCGACGGCCTCGGGGTTCACCAGCCAGGTCGTCCGGACCAGCGTCCGGTCGACCGCGAGCGGGATCACCGAGAAGACGACCGCGTGGTCACCGAGGAAGTGGAACCACGAGTTGGGCTGCATGTGCAGCGACAGGTCCCCGAACCGAGGGTCCTCGATGGAGCCCATCAGCTTCGCGCAGAGCTGCTGCCCGTCGGGGCCGAACGAGGCGCCCGCGCCGTCGAGCGGCAGGTGGGAGATCTGGAACCCCGTCGCCTTGCCTTCCAGCTGGCACAGATCCCCGTTCGGGAAGCCGATCACCTCGCGAGCCTTCTCCAGCTCGGCCTGAGCCTCCTGGTAGCGCTCGTAGACCTGCTGCAGTCGCGGCGGCACGTCCTCGGCCTCGTAGCGGCTGATCGGGAAGTACGCCGTGAGCAGCTCGGGGTGGGAGGCGTCGCAGTGGTGACACTCGCGGTTGTTCTCCATCACCAGCTTCCAGTTGCCCTCCTCGACGATGTCGGTCTGGTGGGCGACCTTCGCCGAAGCGAGCGAGTAGGGCTCGAGGTAGGGCTCGATGAGCTCGCTGACCTCGTCGAAGTCGGCGGGCGGCTCATCGGCCAGGCAGAGGAAGACCAGCCCGCCGACGGCGCGGACGTTGACCGGCTTGAGCCCGAACCTGTCGTACTCGAAGGTGGCCGCCTGCGACTCCGCGAAGATGAGGCTGCCGTCGACCCGGTAGGTCCACTGGTGGTAGGGACACACGATGTTGCCGATCGAGCCGCAGGCCGACTCGAGCAGTCGCGATCCGCGGTGCCGGCACACGTTCCGGAAGGCGCGAACGTTCTCGTCGTCGTCGCGGACGACGATCACGGAGTGGGCACCCAGATCGACGGTGACGTAGTCACCGGGGTCGGGGATCTCTGCCTCGGCGACGGCGAAGATCCAGTGCTGGCCGAAGATGATGTCGAGATCCTGCTCGTAGATCTCCGAGCTGGTGTAGAAGGGTGCCTCCAGGCTGTAGCCGGACGCTCGCCTATCCGCCAGGGACGCCAGATCCTCAGGCGCCGTTTCGATGCTCATTCGCGTCACGATGATGTCTCCCACGCTCAAACCGGGCAGATTCCGGGTTCAGATACGGCGGTCCGCCAGACGGCGGGTTGTTTCACTCTGCACAACTACTGCGTAGCGCGAAACGATTCTGCCGCGCGCAAGAAGACGCTGTCAACGGATCGATCTGGATTCGTCCGCAGGATTTACACACGCTTTACGACGTACGCGACGTGGCCCGCATGCACGAGGCATGCGGGCCACTCGAAGGTGCCGATTCGTCGCCTCGACAGGCGGAGCTCACTCGGCCTTGGGGAAGCCGTTGCGCTCGGAGATCGCGGCGGCGGCGGCGAGCACGTGCTCGGCCAGCTCGGGCGCCTTCTCGGGGGTGATGCGGAACGACGGACCGGAGGCCACCACGGCAGCGATCACCCCGCCACCCAGCGAACGGATCGGCGCGGCCACGCCGGTGAGGCCGATCTCGTGCTCGTCGACCGAGAAGGCGTACCCCAGCTCTCTGACCTCGGCGAGCTGTGCCTCGAGCTTGTCCGGGTCGACGACGGTCTCCTCGGTGTAGCGCTCGAGGCCACCGGCGAGGATCCGCCGGCGCTCCTCGGCCGGCATGGTCGCCAGGAACACCTTGCCGGAGGCGGTGGTGTGCAGGGGGCTCCGCTGACCGACCCAGTTCACCGAGGTGATCTCGGCGCTGCCGATCACCTGGTCGATCGTGATGGCCTCCTCGCCGTCGTTGATGACGATGTTGACGGTCTCGCCGACCGCGTCGGCCAGCGCCATGCAGATCGGCCGGCTCGTGACCGAGATGTCGTGCTTGCGGGTCGCGCCGGCGGCGAGCTGGATGACGCCGTAGCCGAGCTGATAGTGACCGCGGCTCGCGTTCTGCTCCACCAGCCCACGAGCCTCGAGCGTGGCCAGCAACCGGAAGACGGTGGACTTGTGCACCCCCAGCTCCTCGGAGATCGGAGTGACACCGACAGCCCCCCGACGGGCGAGCACCTGGAGGATGGAGATGGCTCGGTCAACTGAGTGAACGGTCGTGCTCCGTGTTTCGCTCGTGTTGCTCATGCTGAAACAGTATGCCTCCTGTGCAGATCCGCCCCGCGCCCGCCCACGGCCGGACCGGGGCGGCGCGCGCGATCAGACGCCGCCGCACGAGCCTCGAAATCAACCGAACCAGGGTCTTGATGCCGACGCCGCCGACGGTCTAGTTTGTTTCATATAGCGCTCTTGTTTCGCTATGAGAAACATCCCTGCAACCCGAGTACGCCGGACGCCCCCATCCGGGGGCAGGAAGAAGAGACGCCATGGCAGACAACAGAGTCGTCGTCTACAAGGGGCCGGGCGAGGTGGCCGTCGAGTCCATCGAGTACCCGAAGCTGGAGCTCCCCCAGGACGTCGTCAGCGGCCTGGGCATCAAGCGGGCCGCACCGCACGCCGTCATCCTCAAGCTCGTCACCAGCAACATCTGCGGTAGCGACCAGCACATGGTCCGCGGCCGGACGACCGCCGCCATCGGTCAGACGCTCGGCCACGAGATCACCGGTGAGATCGTCGAGATCGGCGACGACGTCCTCTTCCACGAGGTGGGCGACATCTGCTCGGTCCCGTTCAACATCGCCTGCGGCCGCTGTCGGATGTGCAACGAGGGCAAGACCGGCATCTGCCTCAACGTGAACCCGGCCCGGGCCGGCGCGGCGTACGGCTACGTGGACATGGGCGGCTGGATCGGTGGCCAGGCGGAGTACGTCATGGTGCCGTTCGCCGACTTCAACCTGCTGAAGTTCCCCGACCGCGACCAGGCCCTGGAGAAGATCCTCGACCTGACGATGCTCTCCGACATCTTCCCGACCGGCTACCACGGTGCCTACACCGCGGGGGTCACCACCGGGTCGACCGTGTACGTGGCGGGTGCGGGCCCGGTCGGGCTCGCCGCGGCGTACTCGGCGCAGCTGCTCGGCGCCGCGACCGTCATCGTCGGCGACATGAACGCGGACCGGCTCGCACAGGCCGCCAGCTTCGGCTGCGCGACCGCGGACCTGTCCACCGGTGACGCGCTGGCGGACATCATCGCGGACATCGTCGGCGAGCCCGAGGTGGATGCGGCGATCGACGCCGTCGGGTTCGAGGCCCGTGGCCACGGCCGCGACGCCGCCGAGCAGCCCGCGACCGTCCTCAACGACATCATGGACGTCGCCCGCGCCGGTGCCTCCCTCGGCATCCCCGGCCTCTACGTTACCGGCGACCCGGGTGCCGTCGACGACGCCGCCAAGCAGGGGCAGATCGGCGTACGCCTCGGCCTCGGCTGGGCCAAGTCGCACACGTTCGTGACCGGCCAGTGCCCGGTCAAGCAGTACAACCGCCAGCTGATGAACCTGATCCTCGCCGACAAGGCCCACATCGCCGACGCCGTCAACGCGAAGGCGATCAGCCTCGACGAGGCACCGGAGAGCTACGCCGCGTTCGACCAGGGCGCGGCGACCAAGTACGTCATCGACCCGCACGGCATGGTGCGCTGACCTGCCACCCGCTGGACGAGCCGCTGGTCGAGCCGGGGTCGTGAGGAACGAACCCGCTCGACCGGCGGTGGGCCGATCAGCGGGCAGCGCGGTCAGAGACCCAGCAGCCGGCGCGCCTCCCCGACGGTGACGACGGAGCCGGTGACCAGCACCTGACCACGGTCGTTCGCGGACGCGGCTTCGGTCGCCTCGCCGAGGGCCTCGGAGAGGGCGTCGACCGCGACGACGCGATCCGCGCCCAGGACCTCGCGCGCCGCAGCGGCGACGTCCTGTGAGGACAGCGACCTCGGGCTGCTGTTGCGGGTGCAGACCATCGTGGTGACGACGGGCTCGAGCGCGGCCAGCATGCCGGCGAGGTCCTTGTCGCCCATCGCGGCGAACACGGCGACCGTCGGGCGCCGGCCCCGGTCGGAGAGAGCGGCCGCCAGGGCCCGGGCACCGTCGGGGTTGTGGGCGGCGTCGAGGATCACGGCCGGGGTGCCTGGCAGCACCTCCAGCCGGCCGGGCGACCTGACCGAGCCCAGCGCCCGTCGCAGTACGTCCAGCGGGACGGCGTCCTCCAGAAGGGCCTCGACGCTCGCGACGGCGAGCACGGCGTTGTGCGCCTGGTGGCGCCCGTGCAGGGCCAGCGGCACCTCCGGATAGTCACCCGCGAGGCCGCTGACCGAGATGATCTGGCCCGCGTCGAGCGCGCGGCGGCCGCTCAGGCCGACGTCGCGCCCCTCGACCACGAGCCGCGCCAGATGCGCGTCGGCGTGGGCACGGAGGAGCTGCTCGACCTCGGGTGTCTGCCGGGCCGTCACGGCGAGCGCTCCGGGCTTGATGATCCCGGCCTTCTCGGCGGCGATGTCGAGCCTGGTCGGGCCCAGGTGGTCGACGTGGTCGAGGCCGATCGGGAGGATCGCGGCGACCTCGGCGTCGATGACGTTGGTCGCGTCCCACATGCCGCCCATGCCGACCTCGACCGTCGCCACGTCGATGTCGACGGCCGAGAAGGCCTGGTAGGCCATCGCGACCGTCATCTCGAAGAACGAGAGCGGCGTCGGCCCCTCGCGGTCCACGTCCTCGGCCGCGGGCAGGACGTCGCGGTAGGCCCGGACGAACGCGTCCGGCGAGATCAGCCGGCCGTCGATGCTGATCCGCTCCCGGATGTCGGCGAGGTGGGGGCTGGTGAACCTGCCGACGCTCGAGCCCAGCTCGAGCAGGATCGCCTCCACCATCCGCGCGGTGCTGGTCTTGCCGTTCGTACCGGTGATGTGGATCGACCGGTAGCGACGTTGCGGATGGCCGAGCGCTTCCATCACCGCCCGGATGCGCTCCAGGGACGGGGCGATCCTGGTCTCGGGCCAGCGGGCGAGGAGCCGGCGCTCCACCTCGGTGACGTCGAGGTCGATGGCGGTGTCCGTCACCGGGGGTCACCACCCAGGCGGGCCAGCAGGTCGCGGCGCCAGCTCTCGGTCTCGGCGACCTGGTTGAACGTGAACAGGTGCAGCCCCGAGACCGCGGCTTCGGCCCCCTCCAGGCCCGGGGCGGCGCGCATGAGGAACCGCTCCGGCGAGTAGCCGCCGGGCGCAGCGATGCGCGCGAACATCCCCGTGTTCTTGGCGAGGAACCTCGTCGACTCCCCCACCCCGATCCGGGTGGCCATGGCGAGGAGCTTGGCGCGCTCGACCGGGCCCGGCAGACCGACGATGATCGGCGTCGTGACACCTCGCGCGCGCACGCGGCGTACCCAGTCGGTGAGGGCACCGGGATCGAAGGTGAGGTTGCTGACGATCTCGGTGGCGTGGTGGCGCTTGTCCCACATCGCCTGGACCAGGCGGTCGTGGATGATCGTCGGATGATCCTCCGGGTAGCCGGCGACGCCGACGTGGCGGAACGGGTCGCCGAGATCGACCAGGGCCTCGAGGAGCTCCAGCGCGCCGGGGAACTCGCCAGGCCGCTCGGCGTCGCCGGCGGGCACGAAGATCTTCTCGATGCCGGCGGCCCTCAGCCGACCGGTGATCTCGCCGAGCTCGGCCCGGCTCGAGACCATGCGCGCGGCGAGGTGCGGCACGACGTCGTAGCCGTGGCCGGCGAGCCGGACCGAGAGGTCCACGGTCCGCTCCAGACCCTTGGCCGGAGACGCGGTCACCGTGACGGTCCGGCCGGCAGGTAGCGCGGAGGTGACGACCTCCTCGATCGAGGCGGTGGGCAGGACCTCGTAGCGAGCCTCGAGCAGCAGCCGGCGTACGGTCACGGCGGCCGAGCGACGGCTCATCGCCGCCCTGCTCCGACGCCGACCGGCTCGGCTGCGACCGTGGCCCCGGTGGCGCCGCGCAGGCGCGCGGCCACCCGGGAGGCGGCCGCGGCGCCGGAGACCGAGTGCACGCGCACGCCCCAGGCACCGTGCGCCGCGGCGATGGCCGCGACGGCGTCCGAGGCCTCGTCCCGGTCGGCCGGGACGTCCGGTTCACGCCGCCCGTACGCCGCCGCCTCGGCGAGGAACCGCTTGCGGGAGGCGCCGACGAGGAGAGGGAAGCCGAGATCTCGAAGCGCGGGGAGGGCGGCGAGCAGCTCCCAGGACTGGGCGGCGGTCTTCGCGAAGCCCAGGCCGGGGTCGAGGATGATGCGCTCGGGACGTACTCCTGCCGCGAGAGCGGACTCGACCCGGCCACGGAGCTCGGTGCGGACGTCGTCGAGGACCGAGTCGTAGAAGCAGAAGTCGTCCATCCGCGTGGAGTGCGCCCGCCAGTGCATGAGTACGCAGGTGACGTCCGCCTCGGCGAGGAACGGCAGCATCTCGGGGTCGGCGAGCCCGCCGGAGACGTCGTTGACGATGGCCGCGCCGGCAGAGACCGCCTGCCGGGCGACCGAGGCGCGCATGGTGTCAACCGAGACCGGGACCCCGGTTCGGGTCAGCGCCTCGACGACCCGGATCACCCGGGCGATCTCCTCCCGCTCGCTGACCCGCTGCGCGCCCGGCCGGGTGGACTCGCCACCGACGTCGAGGATGTCGGCGCCGTCGCGGACGAGCTCGAGCCCACGGCGTACGGCTGCGTCGACCTGGAGGAACCGGCCGCCGTCGGAGAAGGAGTCGGGGGTGACGTTGATGATGCCCATCACCTGGCAGCGCTGAGCTGCTCCGGTCGACAGCTGGGTGGCGCTCATGCCGCCTCCCTGGCGGCCAGCTGCTGCTCGGCGATCTCGACGATGTTGGTCAGCAGCATGGCGCGGGTCATCGGGCCGACCCCACCGGTGGCGCCGCTCATCTTGCCGGCGACGACGTCCACGTTCGGGTCGACGTCGCCCAGGATGCCCTCGATGGTGCGGGTGATCCCGACCGAGAGGACGGTGGCGCCGGGGCTGACCCAGTCGGGCTTGACCAGGTGCGCGACGCCCGCCGCGGCGACGATGACGTCCGAGGCCCGGGCATGGGCGGCGACGTCACGGGTCTCGATGTTGCACAGGGTGACGGTGGCGTGCTCGGTGGGACGCGTGAGCATGAGCCCGAGGGGCCTGCCGACGGTCAGCCCGCAGCCGATGATGCAGAACCGCTGCCCGGTGATCGGCACGTCGTGCTGCCGCAGCAGCTCGATGATCCCGCGCGGCGTGCACGGCAGCGGAGCCGGAGTGCCGAGCACCAGCTTGCCGAGGTTCGTGGGGTGGAGACCGTCGGCGTCCTTGTCCGGGTCGATGAGCTCCAGGACGCGGTGGGTGTCGACGTGCGGCGGCAGCGGCAGCTGCACGATGAACCCGGTGCAGTCCGGGTCGTCGTTGAGCTGTCGCACCGCGGCCTCGATGTCGGCCTGCGAGGCGGTGGCGGGAAGCTCGATGCGGATCGAGGCGATGCCGACCTCGGCGCAGTCACGGTGCTTGCCCGCGACGTAGGAGCGGGAGCCGGGGTCGTCGCCGACGAGGACGGTGCCGAGACCGGGGTCGATCCCGGCCTCGTTCAGTGCCTTCACCCGCACGGCGAGCCCGGCCTTGAGATCAGCGGCGACGCGCTTGCCGTCGATCCTTGCTGCGGTGGTGGTCATGCCCTTCTCCTTCTCGCGAGACCCTGACGTCAGCACTCGATGACGTTGACGGCGAGGCCTCCGCGGGAGGTCTCCTTGTACTTGACCTTCATGTCGGCCCCCGTCTCGCGCATGGTCTTGATCGCGGCGTCGAGGGAGACCCGGTGGCTGCCGTCGCCGCGGGCGGCGATCCGGGCGGCGTTGATGGCCTTGTTGCTGGCGATGGCGTTGCGCTCGATGCACGGGATCTGCACCAGGCCGCCGACCGGGTCGCAGGTGAGGCCGAGGTTGTGCTCGATGCCGATCTCGGCCGCGTTCTCCACCTGCTCCGGGGTGCCGCCGAGCACCTCGCACAGGGCACCGGCGGCCATCGCGCAGGCCGAGCCGACCTCGCCCTGACAGCCGACCTCGGCACCGGAGATCGAGGCGTTGATCTTGAACAGGATCCCGACCGCGGCGGCAGCGAGGAGGAACCTCACGATCCCGTCCTCGTCGGCGCTGGGCACGAACTTCTCGTAGTAGTGGAGCACCGCCGGGACGATGCCCGCCGCGCCGTTGGTCGGCGCGGTCACGATCCGCCCGCCCGAGGCGTTCTCCTCGTTGACGGCCAGCGCGAAGAGGTTGACCCAGTCCATCGCCCGGAGCGGATCGGTCTCGTCCGTGACGGCGTGGAGGTGGGCGTACAGACCGGGGGCGCGACGGGGCACCTTCAGCCCGCCGGGGAGCGTGGGCTCGACGCGGGTGCAGCCGTTGTGCACGCACTCCTGCATGACCGACCAGATGTGCAGCAGCTCGGCGCGCACCTCCTCCTCCGTACGCCACGCCAGCTCGTTGGCCAGCATGACGTCGCTGATCCGCTTGCCCGACTCGGCGCAGACCGCGAGCAGCTCCGCCCCGGTGGTGAAGGGATACGGGATCGGGGTCGCGTCCTCGACGATCCGGTCGGCACCGGCCGCGTCCTCGTCCACGACGAAGCCGCCGCCGACCGAGTAGTAGGTGTTCTCCGAGAGCACCTCGCCGGTGGCGCCGAAGGCGCGGAAGACCATGCCGTTCGGGTGTGCGGGCAGGGTGCGGGTGCGGTGCATGACGACGTCGTCCGCGTCGAACTCGATGTCGCGGGCACCGGCGAGCCTCAGCCGCCGGGTGGCCCGGACCTCGGCCACCCGGGCGTCGGCGTTGTCGGTGTCGACCGTCTCGGGCCGGTTGCCCTCGAGGCCGAGGACGACCGCCTTGTCGGAGCCGTGGCCGTGGCCGGTGGCACCGAGCGAGCCGAACAGCTCCACCTCGACCCGGGCAACGGTGTCCAGCAGAGAGCCCGCCTTCAGGGCGTCGGTGAACTGCACCGCCGCGCGCATCGGACCGACCGTATGGGAGGACGAGGGCCCGATGCCGACCGAGAACATGTCGAACACGCTCAGTGCCATCAGCCGGATCCCAGGAGCTTGAACTCGGCCATGGCGTCGATCAGCCAGCGGCCCAGGTAGTCGGCGAACGAGGCCCGCGGCAGGATCCGGTAGGAGTCGGCCTCGATCTTCCAGAGCAGCACCGGGACGCGTCCGATGGTGGTGACGACCGCCGTACCGGCGGCGAAGGCCCTCGGGTGGAGGTCGAGCGGACAGCCCTTCTCGAGGACTGCCCGGGCCGACGGACCCTCGAGCCGGAAGGTGGTGCGGTTGGCCGACAGATCGACGACCGCGGCACCGTCCGCCGAGACCCCTGCGCGCAGGTAGGACACCAGGGTGGACCCGGCCACGCTCTGCGAGATGACCAGGAACTCGTCGGGCGAGAGCCACAGGACGACCACGTCGTGGCCCGTGGCGACCTCGCCGCACCGGCCGGGCAGCTCGGCGCCGAGGATCTTGGCCAGCCGGGCCCGGTCGGGCGAGCCGGCCGGCACCCGCAGACCGACCATGGTCAGGAACTGCTCCTCGCGCACCCGGACCCCGAAGGCCCCGGTGACGCCGGCGTCGACGAAGGCGCCGTGGAGATGCTGGGCCGGGCTGACGCGCAGCCCTCCGATCAACTTGTCGAGCGGCTCGATCGTGGTCTCAACCATCGCGGCGGGTTCCTTCCGGGTCGTAGAGGACGGTTTCAGCGACGACGACGTCGACCAGGCGGTCCCCGACCGGCGCGACGAGGGTCTGGCCGATGCGGTTGCGGCCATCCTTGATCAGCGCCAGCGCGAACGAGCGTCCGAGCGCGGCGCTGTGGTAGCTCGACGTCACGTGGCCGAGCATCGGCACCGGTCCCTCGGCAGGGGTGATCGGCGTACCGGCCTCGACGAGCTGGGTGCCCTCGGGCAGCCGGAAGCTCTTGTCGACGGGCAGCACCGAGACGAGGTGCTTGCGGTCGGTGCGGGAGGTGTCGGCCCGGCCGTAGGAGCGCTTGCCGACGAAGTCCTTCGCCTTGGAGACGATCCACTCCATCCCGGCGTCCTGGGGCGTGACCGTGCCGTCGGTGTCCTGGCCGACGATCGGGTAGCCCTTCTCGGCGCGGAGCACGTGCATGGTCTCGGTGCCGTACGGGGTGATCGCCCAGTCCTGGCCGGCGGCGTGGATCTCCTCCCACACCCGCTGGCCGAACCAGGTCTCGACGTTGACCTCGAAGGCGAGCTCTCCGGAGAAGGAGATCCGGCACACCCGTGCCGGGATGCCCGAGGCGAGCGTCGTCTCCCGGAAGGTCATGAACGGGAAGGCGTCGTTGCTGACGTCGAGCTCCGGGGCGATCCGAGCGATCACCTCGCGCGACTTCGGGCCGACGACGGCGACGGTGGCCCATTGCTCGGTGACCGAGGTGAAGCTGACGTCGAGGGTCGGCCACTCGGTCTGGTGCCACTCCTCGAGCCAGTCGAGGACCTTGGCGGCGCCGCCGGTGGTCGTCGTCATGAAGTAGCGGCCCTCCTCGACGCGGAGGGTGACGCCGTCGTCGAAGATCATCCCGTCGGGGGTGCACATGACGCCGTAGCGCGCGGATCCGGGGGCGAGCTTCTTGAAGGCGTTGGTGTAGATGCGGTTGAGGAACTCACCGGCATCGCTCCCCCACACCTCGATCTTGCCCAGGGTGGTCGCGTCCATCATGCCGACGGACTCGCGGACGGCGGCACACTCGCGGAGCACGGCCTCGTCGAGCGACTCGCCGTCCTGCGGGTAGTACCAGGGCCGCAGCCACTGCCCGACGATCTCCATCTCGGCGCCGTGGGCGACGTGCCACGGGTGGATCGAGGTCAGCCGGGCCGGGTCGAACAGGTCGCCCCGCTCGCGACCGGCGAGCGCGACGAACGGGATCGGAGCGTACGGCGCCCGGTACGTGGTGGTGCCGATCTCGCCGGGGCTGCGACCGTCGTTGAGCGCGGCCGCGATGACCCCGATGGCGTTGACGCCGGAGGTCTTGCCCTGGTCGTTGGCGGTGCTGATCGAGGTGTAGCGCTTGATGTGCTCGACGCTGCGCATGCCGGCCCCGGTCGCCCGCAGGACGTCGTGCACCGTCTGGTCGCGCTGGAAGTCGACGAAGTGGTCGACCAGATCCTCGAGCGCGACGCCGTCCTCGGCGGCGAGCCACAGGCTGCGGGTCGTACCGTCGCCCGTCGCGGCCGGGAGGGGCCCGGCCGGGGCCTCGCTGATGAAGCCGGTGGCGAGCAGCGCAGCCTCTGCGGCGTACCGGCCCTCGGCGAGGCACGCGTCGAGGGTGTAGCTGCCGCGGGCCGATCCCACGATCTGCTGACCGGCGACCTCGCCGTCGGGGACGAACCCGGCCAGGTCCTCGTCCCAGCGGACCTTGCCCTGCCGCTGGCTGTGCAGGTGGACCACCGGGCTCCAGCCGCCGGCGACGGCGACGAGGTCGCAGGCGATCTCGCGCCGCTCGCCGACCGCGGCGCCGTCGGCGTCGATCGCCGAGACCGTCGCGGCGGTGACCCGCGGGTCACCGGCGGTGCCGAGGACGGCGGAGCCGAGGACGACCTCGATGCCGGCCGCCTCGGCCCGGCGCGCGGCCTCGGACCGTTCGGGGCGGGCGTCGACGACGGCCGCCACGGTGACCCCGGCGGCGGCCAGGTCGGCGGCGACCTCGTAGGCGCTGTCGTTGGTCGCCGCGAGCAGCACGTTGCTCCCGGCTGCCACGCCGTAGCGGTTGAGGTAGGTGCGGACCGCGGAGGCCAGCATGACACCGGGCCGGTCGTTGTCGGCGAAGACGAGGGGACGCTCGTGGGCGCCGGTGGCGACGACGACCTGCTGGGCCCGGATGTGCCACAGCCGCTGTCGTGACAGGCCGGTCAGCGCCGCCTTGGCGGAGGCGTCGAGGTGGTCCAGCCGGCTCTCGAGCGCGATCACGTAGTTGGCGTCGTAGCTGCCGAAGGCGTTGGTCCGGGTCAGCACCGTGACCTCCGGAGCGGCGGCGAGCTCCCCGGCGACATCGCGCAGCCAGGTGTCGCTGTCGACACCGTCGACGGCGAGGTCGCGGGCGGCGAGGAGGGATCCGCCGAGCTCGGGCTGGTCGTCGACGAGGATCACCCGGGCACCGGTCGCGGCGGCGGTGCGGGCCGCGGCCAGCCCGGTCGGGCCGGCGCCGATGACGAGCACGTCGGTGTGGACGTACTTCTTGTCGTAGATCGCGGTGTCGTCGGCCGGGTCGAGCTCACCGAGGCCGCTGAGGTAGTCGGCCTCGAGACCGTCGACGAGCTCGACGGTCGTGGCCGGAAGCATCGACTCGGTCACCGAGTCGCCGGGACGCCTCACCTTGACCAGCGCGTTGGACTCCTCCAGCCCGGCGGCGAGGACGCCGCGGGGACGCTGCCGGTAGAGCGAGGGGCCGCACTCGAGCACGCCGTTGGCGATCAGGGCCGAGGCGAGGGTGTCACCGTCGTGGCCGACGTACTCCTGGCCGTCGACGCTGAAGGTGAGACGGGTCGACCGGTCGATGCGGCCGCCGTCGGTGAGGCGGTGCGACGTCGTGCTCACTGCGGGCCTCCTTCCAGGGTGGGGCGCGGTTCGCCGGCGCGGTAGACGGCGGCGATGCGGTAGGTGACGGTGTCGCGTAGGACGTTGAACCACTTGCGGCAGCCGGAGCTGTGGACCCAGCGCTCGGCGAAGATGCCCTTGGTGTTCTCGCGGTAGAAGAGGTAGCGACCCCACTCCTCGTCGCTGAGGGCGTTCGGGTCCTCCGGGTAGGGGACGTGCGCCTGACCGCCGTAGTGGAACTCGGTCTCGTCGCGGGGCCCGCAGTCGGGGCAGCTGATGAGGATCATCGTCGGCTCCTTTCAGTGGGCCATTTCAGTGGGCCACGGCGGCGGCGCCGTGCTCGTCGATGAGGGCACCGGTGCTGAATCGCTCCAGCGCGAACGGTGCGTTGTACTCGTGGGGCTCGTCGTGGGCGATCGTGTGGGCCATCGTCCAGCCGGCACCGGGAGTGCCCTTGAAGCCGCCGGTGCCCCAGCCGCAGTTCACGTAGAGCTGGTCGATCGGCGTCTTGCTCACGACCGGGGAGGCGTCCGGGGTGACGTCGACGATGCCGCCCCAGGTCCGCAGCAGATGCGCGCGGGCGAAGATCGGGAACAGCTCGACGGCGGCCGCCATCTGCTCCTCGATCACATGGAACCCGCCGCGCTGGCCATAGCCGTTGTACGCGTCGACGCCCGCGCCCATGACCAGCTCGCCCTTGTGGGCCTGGGAGACGTAGACGTGGACGTGGTTCGACATCACCACTGTCGGGTGGACGGGCTGGTGGAGCTCGGAGACGAGCGCCTGCAGCGGGTGCGACTGGATCGGCAGGTCGAAGCCGGCCATCTCGGCCAGGACGCTGGAGTGTCCGGCCGCGCAGAGCGCGACCTTCCCGGCCGCGATCGTGCCGCGGCTGGTCTGCACGCCGATCACCCGGTTGCCGTCCTTGACGATGCCGGTCACGTCGCAGTCCTGGATCAGGTCGACGCCGAGCTCGTCGGCCTTGCGGGCGAACGCCCAGGCGACGTGGTCGTGCTTGGCGATGCCCGCGCGCGGCTGGTAGGTCGCGCCGAGGACCGGGTAGCGGATGTTGTCGCTGGTGTTGATGATCGGGCAGACCTCCTTCACCTGGTCGGCGTCGAGCCACTCGGCGTCGATCCCGTTGAGGCGGTTGGCCTCGCAGCGCCGCACCGAGTCGCGTACGTCCTGCAGCGTGTGGGCGAGGTTGAGCACGCCGCGCTGGCTGAAGAGGAAGTCGTAGTCGAGCTCGTCGGGGAGCACCTCCCACTGCTTGAGGGAGTGCTCGTAGATCGCCGCGGACTCGTCCCACAGGTAGTTGGACCGGATGATCGTCGTGTTCCGCGCCATGTTGCCGCCGGCGAGCCAGCCGCGCTCGAGGACGGCGACGTTCGTGATGCCGTGGTTCTTCGCCAGGTAGTACGCCGTGGCCAGGCCGTGGCCGCCGCCGCCGATGATGACGACGTCGTAGGACGACTTGGGCTCCGGGTTGCGCCAGAGGAAGTCGGGGTGCTCGGGCAGCAGGTCTGCCATCACACGGCTCCGTTCGACTCGAGGAGGTGGGGGTAGAGCGGGTGCTTCTCGGCGAGGTTCGTGACCCGCGCGCGCAGCGCGTCGGCCGTCTCCTCGGTGAAGTCGTCCTTCAGCGCGGCCGCGATGATGTCGGCCACCTCGCCGAAGTCGGTGTCACCGAAGCCGCGCGTGGCCAGGGCGGGCGTGCCGATCCGCAGGCCGGAGGAGACCATCGGCGGGCGCGGGTCGAACGGGACCGCGTTGCGGTTGACGGTGATGCCGATGCGGTGGAGCCGGTCCTCGCCGTCCTGGCCGTTGAGCTCGGAGTCGCGCAGGTCGACCAGCACGAGATGGACGTCCGTGCCGCCGCTGACCACCGAGACGCCTGCGGCCGCGACGTCGTCGGCGAGCAGCCGCTCGGCGATGATGCGGGCACCCCGCAGCGTACGCTCCTGGCGCTCGCGGAACTCGGGCTCCGCGGCGACCTTGAAGGCGACCGCCTTGCCGGCGATGACGTGCTCGAGCGGGCCGCCCTGCTGCCCCGGGAAGACCGCGGAGTTGATCTTCTTCGCGATCGCCGCGTCGTTGGTGAGGATGACGCCGCCGCGCGGGCCGCCGAGGGTCTTGTGCGTCGTCGAGGTGACGACGTCGGCGAACGGCACCGGGCTCGGGTGCAGGCCCGTCGCGACCAGGCCGGCGAAGTGGGCCATGTCGACCATCAGCCGCGCGCCGACCAGGTCGGCGATCCGGCGGAACTCGGCGAAGTCGAGCTGGCGGGGGTAGGCGGACCAGCCGGCGACGATCAGCTTGGGCCGGTGCTCGAGGGCGAGGCGCTCGACCTCGGCCATGTCGATCAGGAAGTCCTCGCGGGAGACCTCGTACGGCACGACCTGGTAGAGGCGGCCGGAGAAGTTGATCTTCATGCCGTGGGTGAGGTGGCCGCCGTGGGCCAGCGAGAGACCGAGGATGGTGTCGCCGGGCTCGAGGAGGGCGAACATCGCGGCGGCGTTGGCCTGGGCACCCGAGTGCGGCTGCACGTTGGCGTGCTCCGCGGAGAAGAGCGCCTTGAGACGGTCGATGGCGAGCTGCTCGATGACATCGACGTGCTCGCAGCCGCCGTAGTAGCGACGGCCGGGGTAGCCCTCGGCGTACTTGTTGGTGAGGACCGATCCCTGGGCCTCCATGACGGCAGCGGGAGCGAAGTTCTCCGAGGCGATCATCTCCAGCGTCGTCTGCTGGCGGCTCAGCTCGGCGTCGATCTGCTCATGGACCTCGGGATCGAGGTCCGCGAGCGAGGCGGTCAGGACGTCAACCACGATGAACTCCCAAACTCTTGAAGTACGATTGATATATTAGTTCCTGATGACCAGTATGCTTGGTGGCGAAGACGCCTGTCAACGGCCCGGATCAGAAAGCGGTGACATGAAATGACCGACGTCCAGACGCCCGTCAGGACGACGAGCGACCCAGGGCTCAGCCCCGTGACCTCCCTGGCGTACGCCGCCTACGAGCGCATCCGGGACCGGCTGATCATGCTCGACATCAGGCCGGGCGAGCCGATCAACGACGGCAGGCTCGCGGAGTCCCTCGGGTTCGGCCGCACCCCGGTGCGCGAGGCCCTCAAGCGCCTGGAGACCGATCATCTGGTCGTCTCCTACCCGCGCCGGGGCACGTTCGCGACGGCCGTCGACGTGACCGAGCTGGGCGCGATCTCCGACCTGCGCCAGCAGCTCGAGCCGTTCGCCGCCCAGCGGGCCGCGACGGCTGCCACCGCGCAGATGCGGGCCGAGCTGCGCGCCATGGCCGCGAGGGTTCGAGCCCTCGACGGGTCGAGCGAGGACCGGTCCACACTGATGCGTCTCGACATGTCGGTCCATCGGCTGATCTACCGCGCGACCGGCAACAAGCACCTCGAGGACGTACTGATCCGCTACGACAACCTGGCCACCCGGATCTGGTGCCTGGTCGTCGACAAGCTCCCCGACCTGGCCTCCCACATCGCCGAACACGCCCAGCTCCTGGACGCGATCGCCGACGGCGATGCCGACCTCGCCGAGCGGCTCACCCGTGAGCACATCGACAGCTTCGCGACCGCGGTCCGTCGCGTCCTCTGACCTACAGTTCGGGCGCCGGCCCACCCGCAGCCGACGCCCGATCCTGACCCCTGGGGTCAGCCCCGCAGACGGCTCATGCTCGGGTCGAAGAGCGGCTCCGGAGTGACCGTCGCCGCGATCCGCTGGCCGAAGTACTCGATCTCGACCTGGTCACCCTCGCCGATCTCCGCCGGCAGGTAGGCATAGGCGATCGGCTTGCCGATCGTGAACCCATAGGCGGCGCTGGTGACGTACCCGACCGCGGTCTCCCCCGACAGCACGGGCTCCTTGCCGAGCACCATGGACTTGCCGTCGTCGATGGTGAGACAGCGCAGGCGGCGGGCCGAGGTCTCCACGGAACGCCCCTCGAGCGCGGCCTTGCCGACGAAGTCCTCCTTGGCGGACTTCACCGCGAAGCCGACGCCCGCCTCGTACGGGTCGTGCTCGGTGGTCATGTCCGCACCCCAGGACCGGTAGCCCTTCTCCAGCCGGAGCGCGCCGAACGCGGCCCGGCCGGCGGCGACGACGCCGTGCTCCTGGCCCGCGTTCCACAGGACGTCCCACAGCTTCTGACCGTTCTCGGCGGAGGCGTAGATCTCCCAGCCGAGCTCGCCGACGTAGGACAGGCGCAGGGCCGTGACGGGGATCCCGCCGATGGTGGCCCGCCTGCCGCGGAAGTACTTCAGCCCGTCGTTGGTGAAGTCGTCGTCGCTGACCTTGCCGATCAGGTCCCGGGCGAGCGGACCCCACAGGCCGATGCAGCAGGTGCCGCCGGTGATGTCGCGGACATGGGCGGCCAGCGCCGGGTCCTCGGCGCGCAGCTTGCGCGCCTCCCGCCGCAGGTAAGCCAGGTCGACCGTGCCGTTGGCGCCGACCTGGTAGAGCTCGTCCTCGAGACGGGCGACGGTGATGTCGCTCTTGATCCCGCCCTGCTCATCGAGGAAGAGGGTGTAGGTCACTGCACCGGGCTTCTTGCTCACGTCACCCGTGGTCAGCCGCTGCAGCAGCGTCTCGGCTCCGGGACCGGAGACCTCGAGCCGGCGCAGCGGCGTCATGTCGTACATCGCGACCGCGGTGCGGGTCTTCCACGCCTCGACGGCCGCGATCGGCGAGTGGTAGCGGGCCGACCAGTCGTCGCGCGTCGGCGACTTCCACTCCTCGGGCAGCTGGTCCAGCAGCGCGGCGTTGGCCTCGTACCAGTGCGGTCGCTCCCAGGTCCCGGCCTCGAGGAAGAAGGCGCCGAGCTCGACCTGGCGGGCGTGGAACGGGCTGACCCGGATGTCGCGGGGCGACTCCTTGGGCTGCAGCGGGTGCAGGATGTCGTAGATCTCGACGAAGTTCTGCTGCGAGGTCTCGCTGACGTACGCCGGGGCCAGCTGGGTCTCCTCGAAGCGGTTGAGCTCGAGGTCGGCGAGGTCGTGCTCGGAGCGTCCGGTGGTCAGCACCTCGGCGACCGCCTTGGCGACGCCGGCGGAGTGGGTGACCCAGACGGCCTCGGCCACCCAGAAGCCGTCGAGGTCGCGGGACTCACCGACGAGCGAGCCGCCGTCCGGCGTGAACGAGAAGATGCCGTTGAACGACGACTCCGCGATCTCCGCCTCCTGCAGGCACGGGAGCAGCTTGCGGCACTCGTCCCACGGGCCCTCGAAGTCCTCGGGCGTGAAGTCGAGCCGGGAGGGCATGTTGTCGTGGTCGACGTGCTCCGGGGTCGGGCCGAGGGCGGAGGCGACGTACGGCATCGGCTTGTGGGCGTAGGAGCCGATGCCGTAGCCCTCGCCCCACTCGCGGAAGTAGAGGTCCTGGTCCTGGTGGCGCAGGATCGGCAGAGTCGCGCCGTCGGGCTGGTCGTGCTTTCCGGCCAGGGCCGGGACGGGCGTGGTCTTGATGAACTGGTGGGCCAGCGGGAGGAGCGGTACGGCGGTGCCCGCCATCGCGCCCACCTCGACGCCCCAGAACCCGGCGCACGAGACGACGATGTCCGCCTCGACGACACCGTTCGTGGTCTCGACACCCGTGACGTGACCACCCTCCTGGAGCACTCCGGTCACCGCGGTGTGCTCGAGGTAGGTGACCCCGGCCGCCCGCGTACGCTCGATGAGCAGGTCGACGGCCCGCGCCGCCCGGGCCAGGCCGTCGGTGGGGATGTGCAGGCCGGCGAGGACCTGCGACTCGTCGATGTGCGGGTAGAGCTCCTTGCACTCGACAGGACCGACGACCCGGGCATCGATCCCCCAGGACTTCGCGTAGCCGAGCTTGCGGTAGAGCTCGGCGACCCGGGCCTCGGTGGTGGCGACCTCCAGGCCACCGACCTGGTTGAAGCAGCTCACCCCGTCCTTCTCCAGCGACAGGAACTTCTCGACGGTGTACTTGGCGAACATCGTCATCGTCTTGGACGGGTTGATCTGGAAGACCAGACCAGGAGCGTGGGAGGTCGAGCCACCGGGCAGGCTGAGCGGGCCCTGCTCGATGACCGTGATGTCGGACCACCCGCGGGACACGAGTTCGTCCGCGAGGTTCGTGCCGACGATGCCGGCGCCGATGATGACGGTGCGGGGCGAGACGGTGCTGTCGGAGGACGGCATGAGCAACTCCTGAGGTTTCGGGGCGGATCGAGGCAGTGTGGTCAGCGGAAGACGACGGTGCTGGAGCCGTGCATGAGCACACGGTGCTCGCAGTGCCAGCGGACGGCCCGCGAGAGCGCGAGGCACTCGGCGTCCTGTCCGACATGGGCCAGGGCCTGCGGGGTGTAGCTGTGGTCGACCCGGTTGACCTCCTGCTCGATGATCGGGCCCTCATCGAGGTCGGCGGTGACGTAGTGGGCGGTGGCACCGACGAGCTTCACGCCCCGCGCGTGCGCCTGGTGGTAGGGCTTGGCCCCCTTGAAGCCGGGCAGGAACGAGTGGTGGATGTTGATCGCACGTCCCTCGAGCTGGCGGCAGAGGCCGTCGGACAGGATCTGCATGTAGCGGGCGAGCACGACCAGGTCGATGTCGTACTCCTCGACCAGGTCGAGCATGCGCTGCTCGGCCTGCGGCTTGGTCTCCGGCGTGATCGGGATGTGGATGAACTCCAGCCCCGCCGCCTCCGCCATGGGCCGGAGGTCCTCGTGATTGGAGGCGACGACCGCGATCTCGGCACCCAGGGTCCCGCCGCGCCAGCGGAAGATGAGGTCGTTGAGGCAGTGGCCGAACTTCGAGACCATCACCAGCAGCCGCGGCTTGCGCTCGTCGTGGAAGGTGAACGACATGTCGAACCGGTCCGCGATCGACCCGAACGCGGCCGTCATCTCATCGACGTCCGCGCCGTCGGCAGCGGCGAACTCGGTCCGGAGAAAGAACAGCTCCCCCATCCGGTCGTCGTGCTGCTGGTGCTCGAGGATGTCGAACCCGCGGTCGTACAGGAAGCTCGTGACCGCCTGCATGATCCCCGGGCGCTCCCGGCAGGAGAGCGTGAGCACGTTGGTCGTCGCTGTCGGGACGGTCGCCACGGACGCAACAGCGGTCGAGCTTGGCGGACTGATGGTCATGCGGGGCTCCTGATCGACGAGAATGATACACAACTCATATATCAGAATGATCGTAGAACGGCTCTCAGAGCGACGTCAAGGGTCTTCGGCAAGGGTCTTCGGCCTCCCGAACGGCCGTGCGGGCCCGAAGGGACATGCCCCTCGGACCCGCACGGAAGAGTCGCCTCAGAGTTGGCTGATCACCGCCTTGGCGTCCCGCCGCAGCGCGGCACGAGCCTCGGCGTCGGCCACGTTGAGCGGGCTGGCCGCCAGGTCGACGTACTCCTGGAGCTGCGATCGCGCGGCGGCGTTGCGTCCGGCGGCGACGTGCTTGGCGGCTTGGCCGAGCCGCTTCTCCAGGACGCTCTCCCCGGCGGGCGTGATCTCGCCGGAGCGGGCGAGCCGCTCGGTCAGGGCGGTGAGCTCGCTCAGCGAGGTGGTGGTCGTGAACGTCACCGTCCTCGTCGTCGCGTGTCCCGCCTTGTCGGTCGCGGTGATCGCCAGGGTGTGCGACCCGAGCGAGAGCCGCCACAGGGCGAGCGTGCCGCCGGAGACCGCGGACCCGTCCAGGGTCGCGGTCACGGACCCGACACCGGAGGTGGCGTCGGTGGCCGACCACGACGCGTCCGCGGAGTTGCCGACCGTGGCGCCGTCGGAGACACCCTGGACCGCGACCTGCGGCGCGGTCTTGTCGATCCGCACCACGACCTGCCCGACCTCGGAGACGTTGCCGCCGTTGTCGGTCGCGCGGTACTGCACGGTCGTGACGCCCTCTGCGGACACCGTGAGCGGGTTGTTCGCGTTCTCCCAGCTCTGGCCACCGTTGGTCGAGCGCTGCCGCGAGGCGACGGTGCCGTCATCGGTCGCGGCGACCGCCACCGACACGTTCCCCGTCCACCAGCCGTTCTGCCCCGTCGGCTGTGCCGGGTCGAGCGTCGCGGAGACCGTGGGCGGCGTGACGTCGGCGAACCCGTCCCCGACGAACCTGATCCGGTCCAGGGTGACGCCGCCGGTGGAGGTCACGAACAGCTCGCCGCTGCCCGTGGGCGCTCCGGCCAGGTCGGACGTCGTCTCCGACCAGTCCTCGCTGTCGACGTCGAAGGAGGCGAACGGCGTCGCGTCGGCCGACCCCCAGCGCAGCTGCACAGTGCCGGTGCCGCTGGCGCGCAGCTTCGCAGAGGTGATGCCCGCGAGGTTCACGGGCTTCCACGAGAGCCAGTCGCCCGCATCGAGCGAGGTGACCTTGCGCAGGCCGCTCGCCGTCTCGTCCGGGGCGATCGCGACTCCCTCGGAGGCGTCGGCCCACTCGGCCTCCTGCGACTTCGGGTTGAGGATCATCGACACCTCGGACCTGGCCGCCGGCACACCGTTGGCGCCGTTGTCGGTGTAGCCGATGACGACGACCCCGAAGATGTTCTCCGTCTCACCGTGCTCGGTGGCGTCGGCGGGCGTCGGGATCGCGAACTGGCACCCCGTCCCCTGGCTGAGCGGGTGCGCGTGTACGTCGTGCCCGAGGCCGAACGTCCAGGTCACCCGCGAGCACACCGTGGCGTCCCCGTCCTCGGCGTCGTCGGTCGTCACCCGGAACGGCACCGCCTGACCCCAGTCGAAGAAGCCGCCCTCGGCCGGCGTGGCCACCTCGATGCTCGGCGCGACGTTGCCGACGCTGATCGAGGTCGAGGTGATGCCGCGACGCCCCTCGGCGTCGGTGACCCGGAGCCGGGCCGTGTAGCGGCCGAGCTCGTCGTAGGTGTACGACGTGGTCGCGCCGGTGGCGTCGAAGGTGCCGTCGCCGTCGAGGTCCCAGTCGTAGGTGAGCGCGCCGCCCTCGGGGTCGACCGAGCCCGAACCGTCGAACTCGACGGTCAGCGGTGCCGAGCTGCTGGAGATCGGGTCGGCGACGATGTCCGCGCGCGGTGCCTTGTTGCCGACGCTGTAGTCGATCCGATAGAGCCCGGCGTCCGGGTTGGCGCGGAAGAAGCCGTCACCGTAGTCGAGGACGTAGAGCGACCCGTCCGGCCCGAACTCGATGTCGATCGGGCTGTCGGTGATCGGCTGCCGGTTCGTCTCGAGGTCGACGTTGGGTAGGAACTGCTCGATGTGCGAGACCGGGCCGCTGGGCCAGTCGACCGTGAACGCCGCCAGGTAGTCCTGGGAGAACTCGGCGAAGAAGGCCTTGCCGTCCCAGTACTCGGGGAACTTCGTCGGCGAGGGGTTGTCCGCGTCGTAGTGGTACACCGGACCGCCCATGGGTCCCTGACCGCCGGCCGGGCTGAAGTCGGTCAGCTCGGGCCACGGCTGGTGGGTGTTGTTGTCTCCGTAGTAGAGGGTCGCGGCCGTGGCCGGCGGGACGGTCGAGAGTCCCGTGTTCCACCGCGAGTTGTTCTCCGCGCCGGCGGCGCAGTCGAAGAAGTCCCTCGGCGTCGCCGTCTCGAAGTTCCACTCGTTGTAGTTGAAGTGGTCGCCGGTGCAGTAGGGCCAGCCGCCGTTGATCGGCTCGTCGATCGCGGTCGTCTGCCACTCGACGTACCCCATCGGGCCACGGTCCGCGTTCGGCGCCCCGGCGTCCGGGCCGTAGTCGCCCCAGCTGACCGAGCCCGTGGCGGAGTCGACGTCCATCCGGAACGGGTTGCGCAGACCCATCGCGAAGATCTCCGGCCGCGTGCCCTCCGTGCCGGGGGCGAACAGGTTGCCCTCGGGGACGGTGTAGGAGCCGTCCGCCTGGACCGCGACCCGCAGGATCTTGCCCCGCAGGTCGTTCGTGTTGCCCGCGCCGCGGCGGGAGTCGAATCCGGGGTTGAAGCCGGGGGCGTCGTTGTTGGGGGCGTACCCGTTCGCGCCCGGGGCTCCTGCCGGGGTGTTGTCACCCGTGGCCAGGTAGAGGTTGCCCTCGTCGTCGAAGTCGACGTCACCGGCGACGTGGCAGCACTGACCGCGCTGCACCTCGACCTTGAGGATCACCTGCTCGGTGGCGAGATCCAGCCTGTCGGCGGACTCGTCCCACTTGACCCGGCTGAGCTGGTTGTAGCCCTTCCACTGGTCCCAGTACGCCTCGGTCTGGCCGGCCGGCAGCGTGTTGGGCGCCGAGCCGGACGGCGTGGTCGTCGGGTAGGGCCCGGTCATGGTGCGCGGCGCATAGTAGAGGTAGACCCAGCCCGACTCCTCGAAGTCGGGCGCCAGGGTGACCGTCTGCAGGCCGTCCTCGGAGTTGTTGTACGTCGCGATCGTGTTGACCACGCGGGTCGTACCTGCGTCGGGGTCGACGAGCCGGATGTCGCCGTTGCGCGCCGTGGTGAGCACACGCCGGTCCGGCAGGACGGCCATGTCGATCGGCTCACCGGTGTCCTTGGTGAGCGTGACCTTCTCGTAGTTGGACCAGTCCAGGGCGAGGCCGGCCCCGGGCTCGGTGCCGTGGTCGACGCCGTCATGGGCGGCCGCCGGCGTCGCGAGCGCGAGCCCGGAGGCGAGAACGAGTCCGAGCCCGGAGGTCACCGCGAGCAGTGATCGCCGGGCACGACGGCGTGGGGCGCCGTCGGCTGAGCTGTGTGTGGGCATGACGATTCCTTGGAGAACGAAGGCGGAAGAAAGCCGGAGAAGGGCGCGCGAGCGCGCCGGTGGCCGGAGCGCGCCCCGACGAGGGCGCGCTCCGGCAGCACGCGTTGGAGAGGTGGCGGCCGGTCAGCCGCGCAGCTCGTCCATGTTCTGGTAGCTCAGCTTGGCGAAGGCCAGGGACTGGCCGGGGTTCGCCGCACCGCCGGGCGCGGTGTCCTGCTCCCACATCGGGTTGTGGTAGCCCCGTGCCGGCATGTTGCCGAAGAAGGCCTGGTAGTCGATGTCGCCCTCCCCGAACGGCGCCATCACGTAGCCGTTGGCCTGCGTCGTGTCCTTCTTGCCGTCCTTGGCGTGGAACAGCGGGAAGCGCATCGGCGCGGACCTGACGACCTCGAGCGGGTCGAAGACATCCTCGACGAGGCTGCCGTCAGGGGCGGTGTAGGTACGGTGCTTGTACTGCGCGACGTGCGCCCAGTAGATGTCCATCTCCAGGGACACGTGGTGCGGGTCGGTGTTCGCCAGGAACCACTCCAGCCGGCGCACCCCGGACGACCGCGTCGGGCGGCCCAGCGCGTCGGCCGGCCCGCTGTCGAGCAGGAAGCTGTACGCCACGTCGTGGTTGTGCGTGTAGAGCTTGAGCCCGTGTCCGGCCGCGCGCTCACCGAGGATGTTCCAGCGCTCGGCCGCGGCCTGCCAGTCGGCCAGGTAGGCCGACCCGGTGGGATCGCTTCCGGTCCCGATGTGCCTCATCCCCAAGATGTTCGCGACCTCGCACGCCGCGTCGAACGCAGCCAGAGACGCATCGGTGATCGTGGCGGGGACCGACCCGTGGTTCCCCTCGGCCTCGAGACCGTTGTCGTCGAGCCACGTCCGCAGCAGGCGTGCGCCCTCGATGTTGTTGACGTTGCCGCCGGGCGCGTTGACGCTCTGGTTGAAGCCGGCGAACTCGATCTGCCGGTAGCCGATCTTCGACAGCTCCTCGAAGACCGCCCTGAACCCCGAGGCGTACGGGCTGGTGGCCGGGTCGCGACTGATCGCGTCGCGCACCGTGTAGAGGATGATGCCGCGGCGCGGCCGCGGGATCAGCAGTGCGTTGTCGGCAGCTGCCGACCCGGCGAGAGGCACGCCGCCGAGGGCGATTCCCGCCGCGGCCATGCCTGTGGTGGCCGCCAGCAGCTGGCGACGGTTGAGCCCGAGCTTGCGTGCGATCGCCGGAACCTCGTGGTTCGCGGCAGGGGTGGGACGGTTGCGCATCAGTGCTCCTTCGGGAGGGTGAAGCCAAGTGAGCCGCAACTGTGACCTGTGTCACGTTGTGCGTTCGTCAACCTACGGTTTCAGCCAAGCGCCCGTCAATAGTTCTAATTCATCATGCGAAAGTTAGAAAGTATCTTTCGAAAGTCCTCGAGTGGGTGTCCGGCGCACGAGGCGCGGGGTGAGACAGCGAACGGATCCGGTCCGCGCAGCGCCGAGCCAGAGTCCGGCGCCGTAGGCGAGATCGTCCAAGCGACGCCCGAGGAGGGTCGTGGGCCGGACGTCGCTCTCACGGGAGGCGACGACGGTGTCGACGACGAGCGCCGCGAGGACCATGCGGCGGGCGGTGCGGCTGACCAGGCAGGCGCCCAGGGTGAGCGGCCACCAGTGGCGAAGCAGGAGGGCTGACTCCTGGCGCAGTGACCAGCCGAGCCCCCGGGTGGCGAGGCGGATCGCGAGGCCCGTGCGGCCGGGTACGTCCGGGAGCGCCTCGGCGACCGCACGGCTCCCCCAGACCAGCGAGGCCAGTGCCGCGGGCACCGACCACCAGCGCCCGGTGAGGATCGCGGCGCCGGCAGCGGCCATGGCCGGGGAGAGGACGGCAGGGGCGACCGCGTCCCCGTGGCGTCGGCCGAGCTCGGCGCCGCCGGTGCCGTAGACGAGCTTTCGACCGAGCCAGCCGCGGATGGTGGCGCGGACCTCGTGCAGGGCTTCCAGGTCGGGGTCGTAGCGGACCACGTGTCCGGCCTCGACCAGTCGCCAGACCAGGTCGACGTCCTCACCGACGCGCAGGTCGGCCGCGAAGCCACCGACCTCTCGCAGCGTGCTGGTGCGGGCGACCAGGCAGGCCGACGGCAGCCAGCCGACGGCCGCGCCGGGGCGGACCGAGCAGGCCCTCGTGCCCAGCGAGAGGGAGGACGCGGCCACGTCGTGGCGTTCGAACCAGGACGGTCGAGCCTTGTAGCTGTGGCCCCGGACCAGCGGTCCCGCCAGCGCCACCCGGGGGTCGGCGAGGTGGCCGGCCAGCTGCGCCAGCATCGCGGGATCGGCGGCGACGTCGGAGTCGACGAAGGCGACGTAGGGGGTGGTGACCCGGGCGAGGCCGGCATTGCGGGCGCCGGCGGGTCCGCGGTTGTCGGCCAGCCTGATGAGGGTGGCGCCGTGGCGGCGTACGACCTGGGCGAGGGCGGCCGGGTCGCGGGAGGCGTCATCGACGACGATGACCGCGGCTCCCTCGAGGGCGGCCAGGCAGCGGTCGAGGTGGTCGGGCCGGTCGTGGGCCGGGACGACGACGGTGAGCTCGGCCGGGTCGACCGGCGCCAGGTCCACGGGGTCGGCGAGATTGCCGTCGAGCAGGCGGCGGGCGATGAGGTCGGTGGTGGTGTCGCCGACCCGCACCTGCCGGCCGTTGACGTGGTCCGCGACGGCCGGCGTGAGGCGCATGGATCGCAACGGGGAGCCGCCGACCAGCGACAGACCGCCGTCGGGCGTCGGGAGGAGGCGTACGTCGTCGCGCACCCGCACCGTGAACCCGTCGGGCAGCAGCGTCATCCGCCGAAGCCTCCGTCGGCGGCCACGTCCGAGCCGTTGAGCACCGCCCCGGCGCGGGAGCAGGCGTGGACGACGGTGGCGGCGACCTCGTCGGGCGTGAGCGGGCGGCGCAGGAGCTGGTGGGCGGCGAGGTCGTCCGGGGTGACCGCGTAGAGGTCGGCGGTCGCGGCGAGCATCGCGGTGTCGGTGGAGCCCGGCGAGACGGCGCAGGCGGTCACGCCGGTGCCGGCCAGGTCGGCGGCCAGGCCCTTCACCAGACCGACCACGGCATGCTTGGCGGCGTTGTAGGCGGCGAGGCGGAACAGCCCGTGCGAGCCCGCGGCGGAGGCGAGCGCGACGAACCGGCACCCGCTGGGATCCGGTCCGGCGAGCATCGTGGGGACGGCGGCCGCGGCGGTGTTCCAGACCCCGGCGACGTCGATCTGCCACTGCAGGTCGAGCGAGGTGTCCTCCCACAGCGGGCGTCCGCCGGCGATCACCGCTGCGGCCGCGACGGCGATGTCGAGCCGGCCCCATCTCCGGGTCGCGACACCGACCGCGGCGGTCAACGCCGCCGGGTCGCGTACGTCACCGACGACCGGTTCCACCCAGCCTGCCGGGAGCGAGGCGACCAGGCTGTCCAGGTCGGCCTTCGTGGCCTGGGGGTAGCCGGCCGGCGAGTCCTCGCCCGCGCACCAGTCGAGCGCAACGACATGGACCCCCTCGGCCACCAGACCACGCACGGTGGCCGCGCCGATCCCGCGCGCGGCGCCGGTCACCAGCGCGACCCGGGTCGTCTCGACGCTCATCGTGTCGCCGCTTCCATCCGGAGGCGGTCGTAGGCACCGACGACCATCGCCTGGAGGATGCACCTGCCCTCCTCCGCGCTCGCTCCGGTCGGGTCGCCGAGGACGCCGTTGGCCGAGACGGCTTCGACGCCGCCGGTCCGCATCGCCGGCAGCAGCTCGGTGATCGGGCGGGTGTTTCCGGGGACGGCCTGCCGCAGGCGTACCCGTTCGGGGGCCAGGTGCAGCATGAGCGAGGTCTCGGTGCGGCCGGCGTGCGGATCCGCGTCGGGGACCTGACAGGGCACCCACGCAACATCACGACCCTCGGCGCGCAGGAGCGTGACGGCGGCCGTGACCGCGTCCAGGTTGCCGCCGTGCCCGTTGACCAGGACGACCCGCGAGGCCCAGGTGGTCAGCGAGCGACCCAGCTCGACGAGGACGGAGGTCAGCACGGCGGTCCCGATCGAGATGGTCCCGGTGAACGACTGGTGCTCGCCGCTGGCACCGATCGGGACGGCCGGTGCGACGGAGGCGCCGACGAGCGGGGCGAGCTCGCCGGCCACTGCGGTCGCGATCACCGTGTCGACGTCGAGCGGCAGGTGCGGGCCGTGCTGCTCGGTGGATCCCACCGGCACCAGGACCGGGCCGCCGGGCACGATCTCCGGCCAGGGACGGTCGACCAGGCTCACGGCCGGCCCGATGGTCGGCCCGATGGTCGACCCAGCGCGAGCTCGAAGCCGTCGGGGATCACCAGGTCCTCCGGCGTGAGGTCATGGATGGAGGCCTTGCCCATGCCGAGGACGGCGGAGTCGAGGCCGTTGCGGAGGATGTCGAGGACGTTCTCGACACCGGCCTGGCCGTTGGCCCCCAGCCCCCACAGGTAGGCCCGCCCGACCATCACCGCACGGGCGCCGAGGGCGAGCGCCTTGGCGACATCGGAGCCGCGGCGTACGCCACCGTCGAGGAGCACCTCGATCTGGTCACCCACGGCGGTGGCGATCGGGCGGAGCACCCGGATCGTGGCCGGGGTGCCGTCGAGGTTGTTGCCGCCGTGGTTGGAGACCGAGATCGCGTCCACGCCGGCATCGACGGCGCGGAGCGCGTCGTCGATCCGGCACACGCCCTTGAGCAGGAACGGCTTGCCACCCGTCAGCTCCTTCCAGGTGGTCACCATCCAGGCCACGTCGTCCCAGGACGGCGGCGGCGTGGTCATCCACTCGTAGTAGGCGCCGAAGAACGTGGGCGGCTCCCCCAGCGACCCGTCGTCGGCGATCGGGGCCAGGTTGGGGGCGGTCAGGTCCGGGATGCCGCCGCTGCGGGCGTATGCCGCCAGCCATCTGCCCCGGCTCATCACCTGCGGTGCGAACCTGAGCATCGCGGAGAGGTCGACCTTCTCCGGGATCTCCGGGCTGCCCCAGTCGCGGCCCATCGAGAAGGACCAGTCGAGGGTGGCGATCAGCGCCTTCGCTCCGGCCGCGTGGGCTCGGCGCATCCGGCGGATCATCACCTCACGGTCACCGGTCCAGTACATCTGGAAGAACGTCGCCGGGTTCGCCTCGACGACCTCCTCGACCGGCTTCGAGGCGAAGTTCGACAGCCCCATCGCGGTCCCCCGCGCCGCCGCCGCCCGCGCGACCGCGACCTCGCCGTCGGGATGCACAGCCTGTACGCCGGTGGGCGAGATGATCACCGGGAACCCGATCTCCTGGCCCAGCACCGTGGTCGACAGCTCGCGCTTGTCGTGATGGCCGGCCACATGCGGCGCGAGCCCGAGATCGGCGAAGGCCTGCTGGTTGTCCGCGATCGTCTGACCACGCTCCGAGCCGGCCAGCAACGCCGCGTACACGGGCTTCGGGAGTCGCTTGCGGGCACGCTCTTGGGCCACCGCGACGGACTCGAACCACGGGTTCTGTTTCCACGGGTTCTTCCAGGGCATCTCAGTTCTCGCTTCTGCTCGTCGGGGTCAGTTCGGGGCGAAGCCGGCCAGCGGCGACTCGGCGCACGCACTCACCGGCGGGGCAAGGTCGGAGTCCGGACGCCGACGGGAGAGGGTCAGCAGCACCGGCGCGTTGCGGCTCGGCGCGCTGCGGGAGTGGTCCTGGCCCACCGCCGGGATGGTCCGGGCACCGGCCAGCGCGGACTCGCCGTAGCCCTGGACGCACTCGGGATCGGGCCCGTCCAGCGGCAGACCGGTGAAGAATTTCGCGGCCATGCAGCCACCACGGCAGGAGTCGTAGTGGGCGCAGCCCGAGCAGGCGCCACCGGTCTGCGGCGCACGCAGCTCCTGGAAGAGAGCTGACTCCTGCCACACCGCGCGGAACCCGCCGTCGGTGAGCAGGTTGCCCGCCAGGAACTGGTCGTGGATCGCGAACGGACAGGCGTAGACGTCACCGACGGGGTCGATCAGGCAGACCACGCGCCCGGCACCGCACAGATTGAGCCCCGGCAGCGCACCGCTGCCGTCCTCCGGCCCGAAGGCGGCCAGGTGGAAGAAGGAGTCGCCGGTCAGCACGTTGTCGCCGTTGGCCACCAGCCACTCGTACAGCTCCCGCTGCTGCCCAGGAAGCGGATGCAGCTCGTCCCACACGTCGGCGCCGCGCCCCGAGGGACGCAGCCGGGTCAGCCGCAGCGTCGCCCCGAACCGGTCGGCGATCGCCTTGAACTCGTCGAGCTGCCCGATGTTCTCGCGGGTGCAGACCACGCTCAGCTTGGCGTCACCGAACCCGGCCTCGTGCAGGTTGCGCAGCGCGGTGATCGCGGTGTCGTACGACCCCGTCCCCCGCACCCGGTCGTTGACCTCGGCCGTGGCGCCGTCGAGGGAGATCTGGACGTCGACGTAGTCGCTCGCGGCCAGCCACCGCGCCCGCTCCGGGGTCAGCCGGACGCCGTTGGTGGAGAACTTCACCCCGACGTCGTGGGCCACGGCGTATTCGACCAGGTGCCAGAAGTCGGGACGTACGGTCGGCTCGCCGCCGCCGATGTTCACATAGAAGACCTGCATCCGCTGCAGCTCGTCGATCACCGCCTCGCACTGCTCGGTGCTCAGCTCGCGCGGGTCGCGCCGGCCGCTGCTCGAGAGGCAGTGCGCGCACTCCAGGTTGCACGCGTAGGTCAGCTCCCAGGTCAGACAGATCGGCGCATCCAGGCCGAGCTCGAAGTGCTCCACCAGCTTCATCGTCTCGCTCCCTTACTCAGCAGGTCGGATCATGTCGGTCCGGGCCAGGCCGGAGAGCGCAGCGACGTACGCAGCGTGCTGGCCCTCCGGCACTCCCGATGCCACGAGCGCACCGCGTACGTCCGGGTGCGACCCGAGGGCGCGCACAACCGCCACCAGCTCAGGACGCTTGAGGAAGGTCAGCTTCCGGTTCCCGAAGTGGTAGGCCAGCGCCCCGAACGGCTCGGGACGCAGTGCCACCGACGGCGACAGCGCCCACGCGCTGTCCAGGCTCACGGCAGTCATCTCAGTAGACGCCGCACATGCCGTCGATCGAGACCTCCTCGATCAACGACTCCTCGGTCAGGACCTCGTCCACGACCTGGGTGGTCTCCTCAGGGTTCATGACATATCTCCTTCATCGCAGGGTCGAAGTGACTCACAACACATTAATGACACTCGGGGTCAAAAAGATAGAGGTGCGCGGGAACAAGCGACTCTTTTGCCCAGACCGCTGCGGTAGATTGCGACAGGTGCCCACCAGCCCCGCCCCCACGACGCGGCGATCGCTGCGCGGACGCCCCGCCGCCACCACGCACGCGGAGATCGAGCAGGCTGCCTTCCAGCTCTTCGTGACGAGGGGCTTCGAGGCCACCACCCTCGACGACATCGGCGAGGCGATCGGGGTCGGCCGGCGCACCATCACCCGCTACTACCCTTCCAAGAACGACATCCCGTGGGGACAGTTCGACCGCACCCTCGACGGCTTCCGCGAGATCCTGCGCGCCATGCCCGCCGACCTTCCGCTGCACGAGGCGGTCCACCGCGGCGTACTCGCCTTCAACGACTTCCCCGCCGACGCCAGCCCCAGCCACCGCGACCGGATGCGGCTGATCCTGACCACGCCCGCGCTCCAGGCCCACTCGGTGCTCCGCTACGCGAGCTGGCGCGAGGTCATCGCCGAGTACGTCGCCGAGCGCACCGGCCTCGGCCCCGACGACCTGCTCCCCCAGACCATCGGGCAGGTCGCCCTCGCGCTCGCCCTGACCTCCTACCAGGCCTGGCTCGCCGACGAGGACGCCTCGCTCCCCCACCTGCTCGACGAGACGATGACCCATCTGAGTTCGTACCTCTCGAGCTGACGCTCGACCGAGCGCGTGGTGCGACCTCGATGCTTCATGCACGTCAGCAGTGAGTCGAAGGCTCATCGGACCAGTTCGTCGATGCACCTGTCCCAAGCGACGAGGTCGAGCCGACTCACGCCGTTCGCCGTGCATCGGGTGACCGCCTGGGTCAGGGTCAAGACACGATCGACAGACTTGCGGACTGGGGCCGGGAGAGGCTCGGCGACCTTCTCGAGGGTTCCATCGTCCTGCTCCTGCTCAGGAGGTATAGCCGGACCCTCATCCGAACCTGGCGACCTGGGCGTGGATCCCGTGGTGTCACCGCCGCTCTTCTGACCGCCAGGCTTCGGAGCGGTGGTCGGGCGATCTGCGGCACCGCCTTCACCCCGGGAGATCCGCCTTGCTTTCGGCGCCTCCTTCTCGGCCTCGGACCCGGCGGAAGTCCGTCGACTGGAGCCGGGAACGTAGGTCGCCGGCAGGGTTTCGCCGGGCACAGCGGCGTAGTCGCCCCTCAGGTACGCCGTGCGGGTCTGCAGCACCTGGTCGGCGTAGGACCGCGAGCGGTTGTAGCGGAGGACCGCCGCGCGTCGCCCGGCCTCGTCGCCGAGATCCTCGCGCCCCGAGCACAGATACACCGCTGCCGCCAGCGCGGCGTCGTTGATGTTCTGGGGGTCCCTGTTCCCGTCGCCGTCAGCGTCCACACCGACGGTCGACCATGTGGCGGGGATGAACTGCATCGGACCGACAGCGCGATCCCAGACCTCGTCTCGGTCGTACTGCCCGGAGTCCGTGTCGGCGATCGCCTGCGTCTTGTTCCTGCCGTCGAGAGGGACGCCGTAGACCTCTGGACGAGAGATACCGTCGGCACCCAGGCGGCTGCCGCCAACGCGGCCGTGGTCCGACTCGACGCGGCCCACAGCCGCAAGCAGCTGCCAGTCGATGTCACACGTCTTGTCAGCAGCGTTGATGACCGTCTCGGCGCGTTGGTACGCGGCAAGCGCAGCGTTCGGGATCCCTCCTGTCGACGCACCGGCAGCGACCTGCCTGACCTGCCTCTGCGGGACACCAGCCCCCACGACAGCCGGTTGCGAATAGCTCGCCGGGTCCCGCACCGCCGCCATCGGCACCGAGATCCCGCCCGAGGGCTCGGATTCCGGCATGCTTCCCCGTGCGACCGCCGACGGAATCACCAGCTGGGCCGCCCACACGACCGACACGGCGAACAGATGGACGAGTGCGCCGACAGGCCTCGACGCGCCAGGCAGGCATGCACCGTCCTCCACCGCGCCGGAGCGCTGGAATGTCGCGGAGCTCATCATCAGGCCTCCTTACTCGAGTCAACCTCGGAGTAAATCTATCATCATTAGGTTTAGTTGGCGTGGTGTGCGCCACACTTTTACCGATCGTTCTGGTGGCTGAAGCGCGTTGGCACGGAGACGACGCCCAGCTACAGCGCAGCGGCGACGGATGTGCCCTGGGCGATCGCGCGCTTCGCATCGAGCTCGGCGGCCAACTCGGCGCCGCCGACCAGGTGCGGTGTACGTCCGGCGGTGACCAGGGCGTCGTAGAGGTCCCGCACCGATTCCTGGCCGGCGCAGACCACGACCGTGTCCGCCTCGATTGTGTGCGGGACCCCGTCGACCACGACGTGCAGGCCGCGGTCGTCGATGCGCTCATAGGAAGCACCTGGGACGAGCGTGACCCCCGCCTGACCGAGCACCGCACGGTGCGCCCACCCCGAGGTCTTCCCCAGGTCCTTGCCGATCGCGGTCGCCTTGCGCTGCAGGAGAGTGACCTTCCGGGAGGGCTCGTACGGCTGTGGCTCAGTGAGTCCGCCGGGCCGCGTCATGGTGGGGTCGACACCCCATCGCGCCAGCCAGCCGTCGAGGTCCTCCTTCGGGTCGTGGGTCAGCCAGTGGGACACGTCGACGCCGATCCCGCCGGCGCCGACCACCGCGACCCGCTCGCCCGGTGTCACCCGGCCAGCGAGCACGTCGGCGTAGCTGGCGACCTTGGCGTGGTCGATCCCGGGGATCTGCGGGATCCGCGGCCTGACCCCGGTGGCGATCACGACCTCGTCGAAGGGGTCGAGGTCAGCCGGCGATGCGGTCGACCCGAGGCGTACGTCGACCTCGAGCACCTCCAGACGACGGCGGAAGTAGCGCAGCGTGTCGGCGAAGTCCTCCTTGCCAGGCACCTCCATCGCCAGCCGGAACTGTCCGCCGAGCTCCTGCTCGCGTTCGAAGATGGTGACCGCGAGCCCACGCTCGGCCGCGGTCACTGCCGCGGCCAGCCCGGCCGGTCCGGCACCGACGACCGCGACGCGTCGACGCCGGGGCGCGGGCTGGATGGTCCACAACGTCTCCCTGCAGGCGCGCGGGTTCACCAGGCAGGACGTCTCCAGCCCGGAGAAGCCGTGGTCCAGGCAGGCCTGGTTGCACGCGATGCAGGTGTTGATCTCATCCACGCGCCCGGCGGCGGTCTTGGCCACAAAGTCCGGGTCGGCGAGCAGCGGCCGGGCCATCGCGACCAGGTCAGCGTCGCCGTCGGCGAGGATGTCCTCGGCGAGCTGCGGTGTATTGATCCGGTTGGAGGCACACACCGGCACGTCGACCGCGAGCCTCAGCAGCCGCGTGTAGCGGAGCCAGGCACCCCGAGGCACCTGGGTGATGATCGTCGGGATGCGAGCCTCGTGCCAGCCGATGCCGGTGTTGAACGCGGTCACGCCCACGGTCTCCAGCGCCTGGGCGAGCTCGATGGTCTCCTGCCACGTCTGGCCGCCGTCGACCAGGTCGAGCAACGAGATCCGGTAGACGAGCGGGAAGTCGGGGCCGAGTTCGGCCCGCATCCGTCGCACGATCTCGACCGGCAGTCGGGTCCTCGCAAAGGCGGAACCGCCCCACTCGTCGGTGCGGTCGTTGGTGCGCGGGGCCAGGAACTGGTTGATCAGGTAGCCCTCGGAGGCCATGATCTCGACCGCGTCGTAGCCAGCCGCGCGGGCTCGCACGGCGGCGGCGGCGAAGTCGTCCACGACCTGCCAGACCTGCTCCGTGGTCAGCGCGCGCGGCTGGAACGGGTTGATCGGGCTCTTGATGTCGGAAGCGCCGACGCACGCAGCATGACGGCCGTAGCGGCCGGCGTGGATCAGCTGCAGCGCGATGCGGCCGCCTTCGGCGTGCACCGCACCGGTGATCGGGCGATGGGCCTTGATCCGGTCGTCAGTGGCGAGGTCGCCGGAGTCTGCCTCGAGACGACCCTCGGCGTTGACCGCATAGGCGCCGGTGATGATCAGTCCGGCACCGCCCCGAGCACGCTCGGCGAAGTAGCCGGCCAGCCGTGGGACGTCGGCGTCGGCGTCCTCGAGCCCGGTGTGCATCGAGCCCATCACGACGCGATTGGGCAGATCCAGGGTGCCCAGGCGCAGCGGGCTCAGCAGGTGGTCGAACATCGTGCTCCTCGGGTTGGCGCAGCGGCGGTCAGGGTGGTCAGCGCCGCCTCTAGGAACGGACCGACCGCAGATCCGGCGGTGTCGTTGCCATCCTCCGGCGCGCCCGCGGCCCGCCAGCGGTAGTCGATGCCCGCGGCGATGACGGCGATCTTGTAGTAGGCCAGTCCGAGATGGACCGGCCATTGGTCGAGCTCGATCCCGCCGGCTCGCTCGTAGCGGCGCGCTAGGGCACCGGCATCAGCAAGGCGCGGGCTGGTCCACGCCGTGGGGAAGCCGAGGACCTGGTCGAAGGCGGGGTGCCGGTAGGCGCACATGGTGGCGACGTCGGCGACCGGGTCGCCGATCGTGGAAAGCTCCCAGTCGACGACGGCCGCGACCCTCGGGGCGGTTCCGGTCAGATCCAGCAGCGCGTTGTCGATGCGGTAGTCGCCGTGGACGATCGAGGTGTGCCGCTGCTCAGGAACCAGCTCCTCGAGCAACTTGCGGGCCTCGTCCGCGGCGTCTCGCATGTCAGGGACCGCCGGGGCGATCAGCTCCCACTGGCCCGACCAGCGGGTGATCTGACGACGAACGTACGCATCGGGGCGGCCCAGACGTTCGAGCCCGACCGCGACATGGTCCACCCCGTGCAGTGCAGCCAAGGTCTCGACCAGGGCGTCGGCGATGCCGTCGATCGCGCTCTGGTCGAGCGCCTCGAGCTGGTCGCGGGACTGGACGGTCACCCCGTCGACGAACTCCCACACCGAGAACGGGCCACCCAGGAGCGCCTCGTCGTCGCAGTAGACCACCGGGGCTGCGACCGGCACATCGGTGCCGGCCAGACCGCTGGTGACCCGGAACTCACGGCCGACGTCGTGCGCAGACGGTGTACGGCCGTGTCGCGGAGGGGTGCGCAGCACCCATCGGCGTACGCCGTCGTGGAGAAGGACGGTCAGGTTGGAGCGGCCGCCGGAGATGAGGCTGCCCGCCAGCCGGGGGCCGACCTCGGCGCCGGCTGCCAGCATCTGCGTGCGCACCGCGGCCAGCTCGAAGTCGGTAAGCACCGCGGTCATGACTCGTCTCCCGCGATCCGGCGCACCGCGCGGCGGGCGATCGACCAGCGGTGCACCTCGGAGGGTCCGTCGTAGATCCGGAACGGCCGGAGCTCGCGGGCGATCCGGGCGACCGGCAGGTCGCGGGAGACACCCAGGCCACCGCACATCTGCACCGCCCGGTCGGCGACCCGACACAGTGCCTCGGCGGCGAACGTCTTGGCGATCGAGGTTGACTCCGACGCGCGTCCACCGTCGTCGAGCTCACGGCACGCGGCCAGGAGCAGCGCCCTGGTGGCGGCCAGATCGATCTCGTTGTCGGCGATCATCTGTTGCACCATCCCCTGCTCGGCGAGCCGGGACCCGAACGCGCGGCGGCCGGCGACGTGGCCGACCGCCGTCTCGTGGGCGCGGGTCGCGGCGCCGGTCCAGCGCATCACGTGGGTCATCCGGGCCGGGCCGAGGCGCACCTGGGCGTAGCGGAAGCCCTCGTCGACCTCGCCCAGCACCGCGTCATCGCCCACCTCGACGTCGGTGTAGGTGATCTCGCAGTGTCCGCCCAGCATGGAGAGGTCCTGGGTACCGACGTGGCGCACCAGGTCGATGCCCGGGGCGTCCGCGGGCACCAGGAACATGGTCGCCCCGCCCGCGTCCCCGGGCTCTCCGGACGTACGCGCCATCACGATGTGGAAGGCGGCCCCGTCGGCTCCGGTGATGAACCACTTGTGCCCGTTGAGCCGCCATCCGGCCGAGATCCGCTCGGCCCGGGTGGTCAGCGCCGAGGGGTCGGCACCGGCGCCCGGGGAGGGCTCGGTCATCGCGAACGCCGAGCGCACCTCGCCCCGGGCCAGCGGGGCCAGGAACCGCTCCCGTTGCCGCTCGTCGGCGACGTGGGCGAGGAGGTGGATGTTGCCCTCGTCGGGGGCGTTGATGTTGAGGGCCATCGGGCCGAACAGACCGCGCCCGGCGGCCTCGAAGACCGGAGCCCGGTCGACCATTGAGAGCCCCAGTCCGTCGTACGCCACCGGCGCATGCGGCGCGAAGACCCCCGCGGCGTGGGCCTCTGCCTGCAGCCGGGTCCGCAGGCTCTCGCCGCCTGCGGCCTCGACGTCGCCGTCGTGCTCGTCCTCCACCGGGAGGACCTGGGTCTCGACCAGCTTCCGGGTGGTCTCCGCGATCGCGGCCACGTCGGTCATCGAATACTCCTTGTCGAAATCCACATGTCTGAAATCCATCGGGCATCTCAGTCCTGCCCTGCGCGGAGCCCGAGGAAGAGCGCACGGGCGTCGGCGCAGAGGGTCTCGCCGTCCCAGATCTCGCCAACCAGGTAACGCTTGCGACCAGACTCCTCCTCGAACCGGGCCCGGACGGTGAGCAGCTTGTCGACTTGCGTCACCGCGCGGAAGTTCACCGTGAGGTTGGCGGTGCGTCCCGGCGGTCGCGAGGAGGTGTCGGAGAGGCGACCTAGCACCTCGTCGAAGAGGAGCGCGACGGCGCCGCCGTGGACCGCCCCGTGGCCGCCGAGGAAGTAGCGTCCGAAGGTGACGGTTCCCTCAACGCTGTCCGGGCCGCGCTCGCTGAGCACGAAGGCAGGGGCCATCACCTGACCGCGGCCGTGCAGGTCGACACGGTGGCCGAATGCCTGCAGCATCTCGGGCACCTGGTCCTGTCGCAGCAGCGTTGCCCACTGCTCGAGGTGCCGGGTGAGCGCGACGGCGCGCTCCTGGTCGGGTAGGGAGCCCGCAAGATCGTCGAGGAACCCGCGCAGCGCCTCGACGAGCGGCCCCCAGGCGACCCCACCCGGGAGCTCGGCCGACTCGGTCTCGAGATTGGCCGCGGTGAACGACTCTGGTACGCCGATGCGGGTCTCCCACGCCTCGGCATGGCCGGTCACCGTGCCGTCAGCTTCGCCGCCCACCTCAGCGCGGCGCCATCCGGATCGCGCCGTCCAGCCGGATCACCTCACCGTTGAGCATCGGGTTCTCCACGATGTGCGCGACAAGACCGGCGTACTCCTCCGGCTTGCCGAGCCTGCTGGGGTGGGGCACCTGGGCGCCGAGGGAGTCGATGGCCTCGTCCGGCAGGGCGTTGAACAGCGGCGTGTGGAACAGGCCCGGCGCGATGGTGTTGACCCTGATCCGGTGGTTGGCCAGGTCGCGGGCGATCGGCAGGGTCATCCCGACGATGCCGCCCTTGGAGGCCGAGTAGGCCGTCTGGCCGATCTGGCCGTCGAAGGCGGCGACCGAGGCGGTGTTGACGATCACTCCGCGCTCCTCGCCGTCGATCTCGGTGGTCGCCACCATCACTGCCGCCGCGAGGCGGAGGACGTTGAAAGAGCCGACGAGGTTGACGTTGACGATCTTGGTGAAGTCGGAGAGCGGGAATGGCGAGCCGTCCTTGCCGACGACCCGGATCGCGTTGCCGATGCCGGCACAGTTCACGGTCACGGCCAGTGGTGCCTCTGCGACGGCGGCGTCGACGGCGGCCTGCACCTGCTCCTCGTCGGTGACGTCGGCCGGCACGAAGACGGCGCGCTCACCGAGGTCGGCGGCGACCTGCTTGCCGTCGCTGCCGGGCAGGTCGAGGATCACGACGTGCGCCCCCTCCGAGTGGAGCCTGCGTACGGTGGCGAGGCCGAGGCCGGAGGCTCCGCCCGTGACGAGGGCGGACTTACCGGTGATGTTCATGATGTTCCTTCCAGGGGTGGGGTGGTCAGAGGCGCTCGATGATGGTCGCGTTGGCCATCCCGCCGCCCTCGCACATCGTCTGCAGGCCGTAGCGCCCGCCGGTCTCCTCGAGGTGGTTGAGGAGTGTGGTCATGAGGCGCGTTCCGGAGCCGCCCAGCGGGTGGCCGAGGGCGATGGCACCGCCGCGCGGGTTCAGTCGCACCGGGTCCGCGTCGAACTCCTGCGCCCACGCCAGGGGGACGGGTGCGAAGGCCTCGTTCACTTCGTACGCGTCGATGTCCTCGATGCTCAGGCCGGACTTCTTCAGCGCCTTGTGGGTCGCTGGGATCGGGCCGGTGAGCATGATCTCGGGGTCGGAGCCGGAGACCGCGAAGGTGTGGAACCGGGCTCGGGGGGCCAGGCCGAGCTCGGCGGCCCGCTCTTCGCTCATGATGAGCGCAGCGGAGGCACCGTCGGTCAGCGGCGAGGAGTTGCCCGGCGTGATGTGCCAGCCGATCTCGGGATAGCGGGCCGCCATCTCCTCGCTGTAGAACGACGGCTTCAGCCCGCCGAGCCCCTCGGCGGTCGTGGCGGGCCGTACGGTCTCGTCGACGACGTGGCTGCTGCCGTCGGGCAGCGTCACCGGGACGACCTCGGGACCGAAGCTACCGGAGAGCGCGGTCGCCGCGGCGCGGCGGTGCGACTCGGCCGAGTAGGCGTCGATCTGGTCGCGGTCGATCTTCCAGCGCGCGGCGATGAGCTCGGCGCCGATGCCCTGGTTGGGGAGGCTCGGGAAGCGGGCAGCGAGCGGCCCGAAGGGGTCGCCGGTGCCGACCGATGTGCCCATCGGCGCCCGGCTCATCGACTCCACGCCGCCCGCGATGACGATGTCGTACGCCCCCGCGATCACGCCCTGGGCTGCGAAGTGCGCGGCCTGCTGGGAGGAGCCGCACTGCCTGTCGATGGTGGTGCCGGGGACCTCGACCGGGAGACCCGCGGCGAGCAGGGCCGTGCGGGTGATGTTGAGCGACTGGTCGCCGTACTGGATCACGCAGCCGCCGATGACGTCCTCGACCAGGGCCGGGTCGAGGTCGTTCCGCTCGACCAGTGACCGGACGACGGTCGCGAAGAGGTCGGCGGGGTGGACGCCGGAGAGCGCACCTCCCGGCTTTCCCTTGCCGGAGGCTGTCCTGGCGATGTCGACGATCACGGCGTTGGCCATAAGGGCTCTCCTGATGTTCACAGTTATGGGATCGCGATCACACTAAACCTTCTGTCATTAGGTTTACAAGAGCGTAACCAGCAAATCACGCCCTAGCCATCGGCGATTCGGTAAAGACATGCAAGAATCTAAAGTGATGCGGTTATCGAAGGACCGCAGGACCAAGGAGGGCCCCATGGCACGACCGAGCACACCGCTGATCAGTCGAGAGGCGACCATCAAGGCCGCCTTGGAGATCATCGACGGAGACGGCATCGATGCCCTGAGCCTGCCGCGGCTGGCCCGCGAGCTCAACGTCAAGGCGCCCTCGCTCTACCACCACTTCAGCGACAAGGACGAGATCCTCGCGGCAGTGGCCCACGCGATCGTCGCCAAGACCCCGCTGCCCCGCAAGCCCAGCCAGAACGACTGGGCGGAGTGGTTCACGCAGCTCGCCCTGAACTTCCGCGCCTCGGTTCTGCGACACCGCAATGCGGCGCCGATCCTGCTCCGGTTCATGCCCCGCGACCTCCTCACCGAGATGTACGAGCAGGCCGCCACCTACCTGAGCGAGTGCGGCGTGCCCGTCGAGCTGCACGTGCAGATCCTCGACGGCCTGGAGAAAGTCTCGCTGGGTGCCGCGATCGCCGAGGCGATGCGGCCGCCCTCGCGCGCCCGGGTCCGATTCGAGCACGACGACCCCGAGCGCTTCCCGGCCCTGACGGCCGCCGGCGCCGCGAACCAGCTCAACACCAAGCAGATCTTCGAGCACACCGTACGCAGCTATCTCCTCGGCGTCGCCCACTTCGGGAGCATCGACGCCGCCGCCGGCACCGACGCTCCCGCTTCGGCCGCCGACCTCGCCCAGACGGCCTGACCCGGCCCGGACCGCTCTCGCCCTCTGGCGGATGAGCACGTCTTCCAATAACCTACTGGCGATAGGTTTACTGGAAGGGGATGGACATGGAGAGCGACCTGTTCGAGACGGACCACGAGGAGTTCCGGGAGGTGGTCCGGGAGTTCGTCTCCCGTGAGGTCGAGCCGAACCTCGAGCGCTGGGACGAGCAACGTGAGATCGACCGGGAGACCTGGCTGGCCGCGGGCCGGCAGGGGCTTCTCGGTCTGGCCGTGCCGGAGGAGTTCGGTGGGCCGGGTGAGACGGACTACCGCTACCGGATGATCCTGCAGCTCGAGATCGCCCGGGTGGGTGCCAGCTCGCTGCAGTCGGGCTTCTCGACCAACGACGACATCGTGCTGAACTACCTGTTGCGGCATGCGACGCCGGAGCAGGCCAAGCGCTGGCTGCCGGGGTTCGTGACCGGCGAGACGATCGGCGCGATCGCGATGACCGAGCCGGGCGCCGGCAGCGACCTGCGCGGGATCACCACCAGCGCGGTGCCGGACGGCGACGGCTGGCTGATCAACGGCTCCAAGACGTTCATCACCTCCGGCATCCTGGCCGACCTGGTCATCGTCTTCGCGCGCACCGGCGAGTCCTTCAGCCTCTTCGTCGTCGAGGACGGCACCCCCGGGTTCACCCGGGGCCGCAAGCTCGACAAGGTCGGGCTGCGCGCCCAGGACACCGCCGAGCTCTCCTTCGACCAGGTGCACGTGCCCGCGGACAACCTGCTCGGCGAGGTCGGCCAGGGACTGGCGTACCTGAAGCAGAGCCTGCCGCTGGAGCGGCTCGGCATCGCCATCGCCGGGCAGGCCTCGGCCGAGGCCGTGCTCGGCTGGACGGTCGACTACGTCAAGGAGCGGACCGCCTTCGGGCGCCGGATCGCCGACTTCCAGGTGCCCGCGCACAAGCTGGCACACCTGCGCACGGCGATCGAGGTCTCCCGGGCCTACATCGACCGCTGCGTACGCGAGTGGAACGCCGGCAGGCTCTCGCCGGTCGACGCGGCCAAGGCCAAGGCCTGGGCCACCGACCTGCAGCACGAGGTCATCGACGCCGGCGTGCAGCTGCACGGCGGCTACGGCTACATGCTGGAGTATCCGGTCGCGCGGGCGTTCGTCGATGCGCGTGTGCAGCGGATCTACGGCGGCGCGAACGAGATCATGACCGACATCGTCGCCAAGGACCTGCTGCGCTGAAAACCGGCTGGTCGAGCCACCGGATCCCGGCGGCTCGACCAGCAGGACCGGCCCAACAGGACTCAGCGGCGGTAGATCGACTTCGCGACCAGGTACGGCTCCAGCCCCTCGGGACCGAGCTCGCGGCCCAGACCGCTGGAGCGGACGCCGCCGAAGGGCGCGTTGATGTGCAGCTCGTAGTGGTTCACGCCCACGGTGCCGCTGCTGATCCGGCGCGCCAGGGCGAGGCCGTGCTCCTCGTCCGCGCTCCACACGACTCCCCCGAGCCCGTAGTCGGAGTCGTTGGCCAGGCCGATCGCCTCGTCCTCGTCGGCGTACGGCGTGATCACCAGCACCGGCCCGAAGATCTCCTCCTGGGCGATGGCGCAGTCGTTGTCGACGTCGGCGAAGACGGTCGGCTCGACGTACCAGCCCGGGCGGTCGGGGAGGCCGCCGCCGGTGGTGAGGCGAGCGAGGTCGCGGCCCTGCCGGATGTAGTCGGCGACCCGCTGCTGCTGGGCGTGTGAGACGAGCGGGCCGACCTGGGTCGCCCGGTCCAGCGGGTCTCCGACCGTCAACGCGGCCACCGTCGAGGTGACCGCCTCGACCACCTCGGCATAGCGGCTGCGCGGGGCCAAGATCCGGGTGGCGGCGTGGCAGGTCTGGCCGTTGTTGGGAAGGGAGACCTCCAACAGCTTGGCGGCGACCAGCGAGAGGTCGGCGTCCTCGGCGACGAGCGAGACGGACTTTCCGCCCAGCTCGAGCGTGGCCGGGCGCAGCAGCCGGCCGGCGGTCGCGCCGATCACCCGGCCGGCACCGGTCGAACCGGTGAAGGCGACCTTGTCGACGCCGGGGTGCTCGACCAGGTGGGCACCGGCGTCACGGTCACCCGGAAGTACGTTGAGCACGCCCGGAGGCAGCCCGACCTCCGCGGCGGCGTCGGCGAAGACGAAGGCGTCCAGGGCGGTCTCGGGCGCCGGCTTGAGCACCACGGTGCATCCGGCCGCGAGCGCCGGGGCGATCTTCATCACCGCGAGCGGCTGCGGATAGTTCCAGGGCGTCACCGCGGCGACCACGCCGACCGGCTCGCGGATCACCAGGGTGTTTCCGCCGGTCGGGCTGGGCCGGGTCTCCTCGAGGCTCAGCGACGCGGCCAGCTCGGCGTAGTAGCCGGTGATGAAGCCGGGAGCGATGCCGTTGACCACGTGCGAGAGGGAGATCGGCATGCCGTTCTCCCGGGTGACCAGGGCGGCGGTCTCCTTGCGGCGGGCACCGAGCGCGGCGGCGAACGCGCCGAGGATCTTCGCCCTCTCGGCCTGGGTCATCCTGCTCCACGGACCGGACAGGGCAGCCCGCGCCGCGGCGACGGCGGCGTCGACGTCCTCGGCGGTGGCCATCGCGGTGGTGGCGAAGGGCTCGCCCGTGGCGGCCTCGATCACCTCGTAGGTCGTTCCCTTCGCCGGATCGGTCCAGTCTCCGTCGACGAAGAGTCGTGGGCGGTCGTACATCTTGGGCTCCTTGCTCAGAGGGTCTGTTCGCTGCCGAGGAGGACCGAGCTGACCAGCGGTGCCATCGGCCCGCCGATGAAGAGCGAGGTGTCGGCTCGGTCGACCTGGTTGGTCGAGGTCCCGCGGATCTGGCGGACGGCCTCCACGGCCAGGCCCATGCCGTTGACGAACGAGTCGGCGATGTTGCCGCCGGAGGTGTTCACCGGCAGCGAGCCGCCGGGAGCGGTGAGGTTCTCGACGGTCATCACCTCGGCGGCCGCCGGGCCGGGCCGGCAGAGGCCGTGGTCGATGAGGGAGGCGACCGCGGGGCCGCTGAAGTTCTCATAGACCTGGACGACGTCGACCTCGGCCGGCTTCAACCGCGCCTGCGCCCACAGCCGCGAGGCGACGCCGGTCCCGGAGGAGAAGTCGGCGAAGCCCGCCGAGGTGTAGGGCTCGTCGTTCTCGTTCAGCGCCGAGTAGCCGCCCGGCGCCCCTTGCGCGGCCCCCAGGACGTACGCCGCGGGGCGGCCCAGCGCGCGGGCGCGCTCGGCCGAGACCACGATGAGCGCGACCGCGCCATCGTTCTCGCGCGAGCAGTCGAAGAGGTGGAACGGCTCGACGATGAAGGGCGAGGCGTCGTAGCCGGCCTCGTCGAGCGGCTTGCCGTAGCCCGCGGCGCCCGGGTTGTTCTGGGCGTGCCGGTAGGCGGCCAGGACGAGGTTGCGCATCGCCGAGCGGGGCACGCCGTCGTGCTCCAGCATCCGCTGCGTACGCAGGGCGCACACGTGGGCCGGGGTGGCGACACCGTGCGGCAGGTAGTTGTTGTCGAAGTAGTACTTGGCGTAGCCGAGGCGACCGGTCTCGCGCTGGGACATGCCACGGAAGGCGACGACGCACTCGGCCTGGCCGGTGGCGACAGCCGCGGACGCCGCGCCGATGGCGGCCGCGGCGCCGCCTCCTCCCCCGCCCCAGACCATGCTCGACCACCGCAGCTCGCGCACGCCCAGGTCGGCGGCGAGCACGGGCCCGCTGTTGTCGCCTCCGGCGTAGGAGGTGAACCCGTCGATGTCGCGCGGCGAGATGCCCGCGTCGGCGCACGCCTCCAGGATCGCCTGGAGCACGAGCTCGCGCTCGCCGACCGGTGCCTTGCCGCGTGGGTGGTGGATGTCGGCGACCCCCACGATCGCCGTCGTTCCGCGCAAGCTCATCGCCCCTCACCCCCGGCGAGCTGCCAGCGGAGCACCGGCCACTCGGCGTTCGCGGGCTGCTGGATCACGCCCGTGACCCGGTCACCGATCGCCGGACGCGGGTCCTCGCCGAGGAGGATGCCCAGCAGCCGCACCGGGACGTCGTCGAGCTGCACCAGGACCGTGACGTACGGGACCGGGACGTCGAGCTCGCTCATGAACGCGCGGGCGCTGCGTACCCAGGTGTGCACGGTGCCCGCCGGCGCGACCGGAGACCACTCGGTCCGGAAGGACCAGCAGCCGGAGCACATGGCCCGGCCGAGCGCGCGCCACTGGCCGCAGGCGCCGCACCGCGGGAGCAGGAGCCGGTCCTCGCGGAGCCCCTCCCAGAAGGGGCGGTCGCTGTCGTCGGGTGCGGGGCCGGTCGGGAGGATCTCGGTCGCGGCAGCGGTCATGCCTGGCTCGCCGGGTCGAAGTTCTCCAGCGAGTCGGCCTTCCAGGCGCCGTCGACGAGCCCCCAGCCGGAACGCAGGCCGATGGTGCCCTCCGGGGTGGTGTAGACCGCCTCGCCGGTCCCCCGCTCGCCGTCCACGAGGGCGGAGCGGATGTCGGCGGCGTCGACCTGGGCACCCGGGACCTGGACACCTTCGAAGACTCCCGGGACCGAGCCCGGGGCCATGTCGGCGAGCACGGACTTCATGTCGCCGGCGACGACGCCGTCGACGTGCCGGCGGTAGGTCGCCTCGAAGTCGGGGGTGGATGCGTTCATGGGGTTCTCCTCGGGTGACGGGTTTCAGGGAAGGTCGAAGGTGGCGTCGGCCGCGACGTCGAGCTTGGCCCCGGCCAGGTCCTCGGCGGCGAGGCGCTCGGCGATCTCGGGTGCTTCCGAGCGCGCCAGCGTCCGGGCACCTCCGGGCGTACGCAGCGCCGCCATCGCCGTCGCCGGCCGGCCGTCGCGGTCGTGGGCGACGGTCCAGGCCTCCAGCTCGGCCGGCCCGGTGTAGGCCGAGGCCACCGGGGTGGGCGCGACTGCGTCGGCCTCGGCCTGCGCCGAAGCCCGGCGGAACCCGTTCCCGGGGGTGGGCGCGTAGACACCGATGGCGTGCTTGGTCAGGTAGCCGCTGTTGGCGGTGACCAGTCCGGGCCGCTGGGTGCGGCGCACCTCGCGCAGCATCGTGGCGATGGCGTGGGTGCTGTAGTTGTTCCACGGCCCGCCGGCGAAGGTGAGCCCGCCGGTGACGGTCAGCGGGCGGCCGGGGTCGTCGAGCGGCAGCCCGATCGCGTTCGCCGCGACCTGCACCGCCGACGGGAAGCAGGAGTAGAGGTCGACCGGACCCAGGTCGTCGAGGGCGAGGCCGGCGAGGTCCAGGGCTGTCCGCGCGGCAGCCGCGATCGCCGAGGAGGCCTCGAGCCGTGGCCGCGCTGCGATCTGGGCGGTGTCGGAGGCCTCGCTGCCGGAGCGGAGGAAGACCCACCGGTCCTCGGGAACGCCGTAGCGTCGCGCCGCCTCGACCGAGCAGACCAGGACCGAGGCCGCCTGCTCGACGCTGTTGTTGGAGTTCATCAGCTTCGTGTAGGGCGAGGAGATCATCCGGTTGGCCGGCGAGACGGTGGCGATCTCCTCGGCGGTGCAGCGCTGCCGCACCCAGGCGTCGGGGTTGCCGACCGCGACCTCGTTGAACCTCGCCCACAACGCGGCGATGGCGTCGCGGTGCTCGTCGACACCTCGCCCCGAAGCGATCCGGATCGCCTGCTCGAAGAGCGGATAGACGTACGCCGGGCGGTCGAGCCCGGCCGCGACCTCGCTCGGGTCCCTCATGGGCACATCGGAACGGGTCTCGGGAACCGGCACCGACTCGTCCTGCCGGGTCCAGTCCGGGCGATCACCACGGGCCTTGAGCGCCATCCGGGTCCGCCACGCCTCGGCACCGCCGACCAGCACGACGTCGCAGCGCCCGGCGGCGATGTCCTCGGCGGCGTCGTTGACCAGCGCCTGCGGATGGCTGCCGCCGTTGCCGGTGTAGACGGTGTGCCGCACCCAGGCCGCCAGCCGCTGGGCCACGAGCAGGCCCGGGTCGCGGTAGCGCCACGAGAGCATGCCGACGACACGGATCGAGTCGATCCGCTCGACCAGCTCGGCGGCACCCGCGTCCGCAGCGGCGAGCCGGGCCGCCCGGGCGATCATGTCGACCGGCTCCTCGGCCTCGGCAAGGGTCTCCGGCCGCTGGTTGAGCTGCCCGCCGCCGACGAGCACCGGGGTACGTGGGTCCAAACTCATGCACCGGCTCCTGACCGTGCCACGCTGAGCATCTCCTCGATGTCGACCAGCTTCACCCGCGGGCGACGGGCCGCCCGGCCGGCGCCGGTCTCGTAGGTGTCGATCTGCCGCCAGCCCTCGAGCCCGACGTGGCCGGGCAGCCGCGACTCGATGTCGTCGGACGCCTGCTGCGGCACGGGCAGGGTGCCGGCGTCGAAGTCCGCCAGCAGGTGAGCCACGGTCTCCCGGGCGCACTGCTTGTTGGTGCCGATGACCCCGCTCGGGCCACGCTTGATCCAGCCGGTCACGAACAGGCCCGGCACGAACCGGCCCGGCACCGGCTCACCGGCCTCGTGGACGCGGCCGCCGGTGTTGGGCACCACGGCGCGTACCTCGTCGAAGGGGACGCCCGGCACCGCGGACCCGCGGTAGCCGATCGAGCGGAAGACCAGGCCGCAGGCGAGCTCCTCCGTGTCGCCGGTCGGCACCGGGCGGACCACGCCGGACGCATCCGCCTCGAGCCGGTTCGCCTGCAGCCGGATGCCCGCCACCCAGTCGTCGCCGAGGACGGCCTCGGGCGAGGCCAGGAAGCGCAGCACCACCCGCCGGGGCGCGGTCAGGGGCCGGGAACAGAGCTCCTGCAGCAGGCGCTGCTTCTCGGCGGCGGCCGACCCCGGCTCCGCCTCGGCCGCGGCGAGCTCCTCGCTGCGTACGACGACGTCGATCCCGGGCGTCTGGATCAGGCCGAGCAGCTCCTTGGTGGTGAACGCCGCCTCCTGCGGTCCGCGGCGGCCGACCACGACGACCTCACGGATGTTGCTCTCCCGCAGCTGCGCGAGCGCGTGGTCGGCGATGTCGGTGCCCGCGAGCCGCTCGGGGTCAGAGGCGAGGATCCGGGCGACGTCGAGGGCGACGTTGCCGTTGCCCACGACGACGGCACGCTCGCTGGAGAGGTCGAAGGTGCGATGGGCGAAGTCGGGGTGGCCGTTGTACCAGCCGACCAGCTCGGTCGCCGAGTGGCTGCCGGGGAGGTCCTCCCCCGGGATGCCGAGGCGCCTGTCGTCCAGGGCACCGACGGCGACGATCACGGCGTGGTAGCTCGCGCGCAGCTCGTCGACGGTGATGTCCCTGCCCACCTCGGTGTTGAGGAAGAGCCGCAGTCCCTTGCGCTTCAGCGTCCGGGCGAACGCGACCGAGGTCTGCTTGGTGTCCTGGTGGTCGGGTGCGACCCCGAAGCGGACGAGTCCGCCCGGGATCGGCAGCCGTTCGTACATGTCCACGGTGACGTCGAGGCCGCGCCGCGACAGCAGCTCCTCGGCCGCGTACGACGCCGCTGGACCGGATCCCACGATCGCCACCCGAAGCTGCTCCCCGCTCCGCCCGGCCCACGTGGTGGGCCGGGCGGCGACGGGCTCCTGCGCATAGTCACGCCGCCCCTCGCCGTCGAACCAGGAGGCGTTGATCCGTTCGTACGGCTCCTGCTCGGCGGCGAGGTCGTAGTCGGCGCTGATCGCCCCGACCGGGCACGCCTCGACACAGGCACCGCAGTCGATGCACGCATCGGGGTCGATGTAGAGCATCTCGGCGGTGCCATAGTCGGGCTCGTCCGGTGTCGGGTGGATGCAGTTGACCGGACAGACGGGTACGCAGCTGGCATCGTTGCAGCAGGCTCGGGTGACGACGTGGGTCATGTCGGCTCGTCAGGCGGAGTAGTCGATGACACCGCGGAGGTTGATTCCCGCGTGCATATCCTCGTAGCCCTGGTTGATCTCCTCCAGGGCGTAGCGGCGGGTGATGAGCTCCTCGAGCTTGATGTTGCCCTCGCGCCACAGCTCCAGGATGTCCGGCACCGCGCGGGTGGGCTGCATCATCCCGAACAGGGAGCCCTGGATCCGCTTCTGGTACATCGCCAACTCGAACAGGCTGACCGGGATGCCGTACTCGGTGACGTTGCACATGCTGGTGAGCACCACCGTGCCTGCCTTGCGGATCGCCCCGAACGCCTCCGCGACGTGCTCGCCGTTGGCGACACCGACGGTGACGATCGCCGAGGCGGCACCCTGCCCGTTGGTGAGCTGCTGGGCGCGGTCGGTCGCCTGAGCGATGTTGACGAACGCCTCGGTCGCACCGAGCTCGAGCGCCTTCTCGCGGTGGAACTCGACCGGGTCGACGGCGAGGATGTGTGAGGCGCCGGCGAACTTCGCGCCCTGCACCGCATTGATCCCGATGCCGCCGATGCCCATGATCACGACCACGTCACCGGGGCGTACCTGGGCAGCGTTCACCGAGGAGCCCCAGCCGGTCGGGACCCCGCAGCCGACCAGCGCCGCGATCTCGAGCGGGATGTCGTCGTCGATCTTGAGCGCGCCCCACTCGGGCAGGATGGAGTACTCGGAGAACGTCGAGACCAGCGAGCACTGGCCGACGTCCTTGCCGTCGTCGGTGTGCAGGCGGAAGGTGCCGTCGAGCTGGGTGCCCAGCATCATGTAGGCGCCGTTGTCGCACAGGTTCTGCATGCCGCGGGCACACCAGGTGCAGCGGCCGCAGCCGGGGATGAAGGCGGCCACCACGTGGTCGCCGACCTTCAGATCGCGTACGCCCGGACCGACCTTCTCCACGATCCCGGCGCCCTCGTGGCCGCCGGCGAACGGGTAGGCCATCGCTGGGACGTCGCCCTGGGCGTAGTGGTCGTCGGAGTGGCACAGACCCGCGTGCGTGAACCGCACCAGGACCTCGAACTCCTTGGGCTCGTCGACCTCGACCTCGATGACGTCCCACTTGCCGGGGCCGTCGAGAAGAACTGCTGCTCGTGACTTCATCTGCTCAGATCCTCACTCGAAGTCGATCTTGCCCATGGTTTCCTGGATGTACATGAACGCAGGCATGTTCTTGAGCATCTGCGCCATCTTGCCGCGCACGCGCAGCTTGCCCCGGGTCATCGCGACGGTGGGGTTGATGCTGCCGTCGAAGCAGCCCTTCCAGGTGTCGCTCGAGCCGCTGATCAGGAAGTCGGCGTTGTCGAGGTCCTCCTGGGAGGCATCGCGCACGGCGGTCACCTGACCCTTGTCGAAGCTGACGAAGAACTGGCCCTCGAGCGGCGCCTCGTACTTGTAGGCCATGTCGAAGTCGATGTTCTTGCCCTTGTCGGCCCAGACCGGGTCGCTGTTGAGGGCGTCGCCCATCGCCTGGTAGAACTCCACGGTTCCGAACTTGACGGTCATCTTGGTACTCCTTTGTTGGGATGCGAGTTGTCGGTGTGGCGGGTCAGATGGACTCGCCGAGGAAGAGCGGGAGCGAGACCACGCCCTTGACCTGGCTCAGGTGACGCTCCGGCGGGTTGTCGGGGTCGAGGCGGTAGTCCGGGATCCGCCGGTGCAGCTCATCGAAGGCGACGCGCAGCTCGAGCCGCGCCAGGTGCGAGCCGACGCAACGGTGGTTGCCGGCGCCGAAGGCGAGGTGCGGGTTGGGGTCCCGGGTCAGGTCGACCACGTCGGCGTCGGGGTAGACGCTGGTGTCGTGGTTGGCCGCGCCGAACGGGATCAGGATCTTGTCGCCCGCCTTCAGCTGTACGCCGTCGAGGACGTAGTCCTCCTTGACGACCCGGGCGGGGCAGACCGCCGACTCCCAGCGCAGCATCTCCTCGACCGCGGTGGGGACCAGCCCGGGGTCGTCGACGAGCTGCTTGCGTACCTCCGGGTGCTCGGCCAGGTAGATGACCGAGTGTGCCAGCTGGCCCTGCACCGTGTGCAGGCCGCCGATGAGGAAGAGGAACAGGATGTTGAGCACCTCGAACTGGGTCAGCTCGCGGTCCTCGAAGGTGCCGTTGATGAGGATCTGGGTGATGTCCTCGGCGTCGCCGGACTCGGCGCGCTCGTCGATCATCTCGCCGAAGTAGGCGTAGACCTCCATGGCGGCCGCCATCCGCACCTCGGTGGCGCGCTCCTCGCTGGCACCGGGCTCCCCCAGCACGATGGTGTCGGCCCAGTGGTTGAACTGGGCGCTGTCCTCGAGGTTCCAGCCCATCAGCGCCAGGAAGACCCGGCTCGGGAACTCCTTGGCGAACGCCTGGATGAAGTCGACCTGCTTGTTCTCCAGCATCTCGTCGATGAGCTCGTTCGCGATGTCGCGGATCTGCGGCTCCAGCGCGGCCATCCGCTTCGGCGAGAAGAGCGGGTTGATCAGCTTGCGGTAGATCCCGTGGTCGGGCGGGTCCACCTCGATCGGGATCATCGGCCCGTCCTGCCCGATGGTGCCGGGCACGTTGACCGACTCGCTGGAGAAGACCGTCGGGTTCTTGAGAACCTCCTGGATGTCGTCGTACTTCGTCGCGACCCAGTGCCCGCCGTAGTGCTTGCTGTGGGCGACGGGGCACTTGCCGCGCATCTCGGCGTACACGTCGTAGACGGTGTCGGCGATGTCGGGTGAGTGGATGTCGAAGTCGGTCTGGATCTCCGGGCTCTCGGCGTCCTTGAGCTCGCTCATGACGGTCTCTCCTTCTTCCGGGTGGCTAGTGCGTGGCTGCGGAGGACGCGAACGCGATCGCGCGCTCCGGACAGTTGTTGACGGCACGTTCGAGGGCGGCGGCATCGCTGGGCGTCGTGGCCTCGCCGACGACGACGCCGAAGCCTTCGTCATCGGCGTCGAAGACGGCGGGCGCGAGCATGTAGCAGCGGCCGTGGCCCTTGCAGATCGTGCGGTCGATCGATGCCTGGCTGGTCATGCTCACTCCCACTCGCTGCCCACGACGCCGTACGCGCGCAGGTCGATGTCGGTGTCCAACGCCGTGTAGAGGCTGCGGACCTTGGTATAGGACAGGAGGCCGTCGCGGCCGTTCTCCTGGCCGACGCCGCTCATCCCGCGTCCGGCGAGCGGAGTCTTGGTGACGTCGGCCTGGGCGGCGTCGTTGATCCAGGTGAGCCCGCCGCGCATCCGCAGGGCGACCTCGCGGGCCCGCACCAGGTCGGTGCCCCACACCGCCGCGGCGAGGCCGTAGCGGGTGTCGTTGGCGATCCGGATCCCGTCCTCGACGTCGGAGTAGCGGATCACCGAGAGCACCGGCCCGAAGATCTCCTCGTGCGCGGCCGGGTTGTCGTTGTCGAGGTCGACCAGGACGGTCGGGCTGACGTAGTGGCCACCGGCAGGCACTCCCGCGGGGGCCTCGCCACCGACGATCGCCCGGGCGCCGGCCTCCAGTCCGGCGGCGACGAACTTCTCGACCTTGATGCGGGCCGCGTCCGAGATGACCGGACCGACGTCGGTGGTGAACTCGGCCGCGTGGCCGACGTTCAGGACCTTGGCGCGCTGTTCGAGCAGGTCGACGAACTCGTCGTAGCGGGAGTCCGGCACCAGCATCCGGGTCAGCGCGACGCAGGCCTGACCGGCGTGCATCATGCTGGAGAAGAGCATGCCGCGTACGGTCAGCTCGGCGTCGGCGTCGGGCAGCACCAGGCCGGCCGACTTGCCCCCGAGCTCGAGGATGACTTCCTTGGCGGTGGCGGCCGCCGAGGCCATCACCTGGGTGCCGACCGCCGTGCTGCCGGTGAAGCTGACCAGGTCGACGTCGGGGTGGGCGACCAGCGCCTCGCCGGCGATCCGGTCACCGTGGACCAGGTTGATCACGCCGGCCGGGAGGCCGGCCTCCAGGCTGGCGGCGGCGAGGGCCTCGGGACCGATCGGGGTCAGCGGCGAGGGCTTCAGGACGACCGTGTTGCCGGCGAGCAGCGCGGGGGCGACCTTCCAGACGGTCATGAAGAGCGGGAAGTTGTACGGCGTGAACGCCCCGACCACGCCGACCGGCTCGCGGTGCAGCTCCCACTGTCCCAGCGCCGGCCCCGCCTGGAGTGGGAAGGACTCCGGCGTCTCCAGGTAGTGGGCCATCTCGGCGAAGTCGCGCAGGTGGGCGAGGGGCGCACCCACCTGCAGCATCGGCGCGAACCGGGCGGTCGCGCCGGTGTCCATGATGAGCTCCTCGACCAGGGTGTCGAACCGCTTCTCCAGCACACCGGCCAGGCGGCGCAGCGCCTCGGCGCGGTCCGTCACCGACATCCGGGCCCAGGGGCCGTCGAATGCCGTTCGGGCGGCCCGAACCGCGGCGTCGACGGTGGCGGCGTCGGAGTCCGGGACCAGCCCGTAGACCTCGCCCGTGGACGGGTCGTCGGCAGGGATCACGCCCTCGGCGTCGATCCACTCGCCGCCGATCAAGTTCTGGAATGCACGCATCACATGTCCTTCGTTCACTTGCTGCACGAGAGGGCCGGTGTGGCGCCCCTCACAGTCGCAAAACTTATACAATTAGGTTTACGCGGTCAATGCCCTACCCCGCACACGGCGTGGCGACCTGGTCTCAGAGGGGCCTGAGGTAGAGCAGGTCCGACTGGTCGTGCTGGAATCCGAGCCCGCGGGAGGCACCCACGAAGGCCTCGGAGAGGGCGTCGACGTACATCTGGGCGACCCGGGCGCCGTCGGCCTGGACCCGCAGGAGCGCGGTCGTCAGCAGGGCCCGGACGTCGCCGGCAGGCACGCCCGCGGGGTCGAGCGCGATGCATGCCGGCTGTCCCGCGGGATCCTTCGCGTCGACGCCGACGAGGACGCTTCCGGCAGCGGTGGCCAGGCGCGTACGTCCGCGCGCGAGCACCTTCCGCTCGCCGGGCGCGATGCCGGCCAGGTGCCCCTCGACCATCTCCGCCGGCCCGTCGGGGGCAAGCTCGACGGCGGCCCCCACATCGTCGCCGACGAAGGGGCGGGACCCGCCGATGAAGCGCAGGGTCTTGAAGAGCGCGTGGTCGGCGCGCGCGCCGAACCGTCGCGCCATCCGCTCGGCGGCGGGATGGGCGCCGTGCGCCCACGCCCTCAGGCGGCGTACGCCCGCGACGGAGGACCAGCCGGTCGGCTGCTCGTCCAGGAGCTCGGCGAGCAGCGTGGCGATGCCATGGGAACGGAACTCGGGTCGCACCACGAGCTGGACGTCGGCGACCTCCCCCCGCACATCGAGCCGCAGGTACGCCACGACGGGTACGTCCGGCAGCCGGTCGAGCGCGACGCTGCCGCGCTCACCGGGCGGCGCGATCGAGACCAGCAGGTGGCGGACCTCCCCGCGACCCGCCGTGGCCGGGGTGGCCGTCGAGAAGCCGGCCTCGGCGTCGTACTCGACCGCCTCCTCGAGCAGGCTCTCGACGTCCTTCAGCTCGGTGTCGGCCAGCGTCGAGCGCCACGCGTAGGTGATCATGCCTCGCCCGTCCCGTCCGTCTCGGAGGTCTCGGCCAGGAGGCGCTTGAGCAGGCGCCGGAACACCTGGTTGGCGACCTCGTTGCGACCGAGCACCATCGAGCCCGCGTCAGCGCTGCCCATGGCGCTCTGGGAGTCGCGCAGCACCGGGAAGTCCTCGGCATGGAGCACCGCGAGGAGGATCTGCCAGTTCTTCTCCCACAGGTACTCCCAGCGCTCCTGGGTGATGCCGGCCTCGTCGGCGGACGGCACGATCAGGCGCATCTCCATGACCGAGTGCGTCGGCGAGGTCGGGTGCGGGCGGAAGGTGAGCAGCTGGAAGTGGTCGGGCTGCTTGAGCAGGGTGCTGTTCGGCCCGAGGAAGTGGGTCTCGGTGACGTCCTCCACGAGGCTGCGGTCGCCGGGCTCCTCCTCCAGCCAACGGTCGATGCTCTTGCGGGGGGCGATGAAGCGGCAGTGCCGGTCGAAGTCCTCGAAGACCATCACGTTGGTGTGGATGTACTTCGCGGCGGAGTTCGGGTGGGCGTACTGGATGTGGTAGCCGTCGAGGAAGGCGTCCTGCATCACCTTCCAGTTCACCGGCTCCTCGAAGCCCTCGGCCCGGATGCAGCCGAGGCCGTCGAGATCGTAGCCGGCCAGGATCTCGTCCATCTCCGGGCCCAGCCAGGAGGCGACGTCGATCTCCGCGTCGGCATTGTCGACGACCCAGACGAAGCCGTGACGCTCCTCGGCCGGGAGCTCGACGAGGCCGTACTCGGCCTGGTCGAGGTCACCGACGGTCGTGTCCCGCGTGATCGTGCGCAGCGTGCCGTCGATGTCGTAGGACCAGCGGTGGTAGGGACAGGAGAAGAGCCGGCGCTTGCCGCACGGGTCGCCTTCCAGGAGGCCGCCGCGGTGGCGACAGAGGTTGACCAGGGCCTTGACTCCCCCGTCGCGCTGCCGGGTGATGATGATGTTGTTGCGCGGCAGCCGCACGGTCTTGAAGTCGTACGTCTTCGGGATCTCGGACCCGTGGGCGACGATCGTCGGCACCCGGCCGAAGATCAGGTCGCGCTCTCGCGCCGCCAGGTCGGGGTCGGTGAACTCGTGCGCCTCGAACGGCTCGACCTTCTCGAACTGGTCGGTGGTGTCGTTGCGAAGGTGGTCCAGCGCCCGCCTGATCCGCGCCTCGCGGTCGATGCTGACGTCGTCCGTCATGACGCCTCCTCTTAACTAATGTTTTTAGGTATTTCGAGTGATGAGTGTACGCCGCCGGCCGGTCTGGCGCAGCGGGTCAGGTCCGTGCGGTGCCCTCGGGGCGGCGCAGCATCGACTGCCACGAGAGCCGTTCGGTGACGGCCGTGCGCAGCTTCATGAGCGGCCCGGTGCGGTCGAACCCGAAGGCACCGACCAGCTGGCCGTCATAGCGGTACTGGGCGAGGAACGGGTCGGTCGCGCCACCGTTGCCGATGAGCTCGACCTGGTCGGCGGGTTCGCCGAGGAGCTGCAGCTTGTGGCCGTACCACTCCGACCAGAAGTAAGGGGTGATGCTGCACGGGCGCCGGTCGGTGGTGAGCGCGTTGCGGACCACGAACTCGGCCTGCTCGCCGGTCGAGGTCCAGTGCTCCATCCGGGTCGAGCGCCCGTTCCACGGGTTGACCCAGCGAGCGACGTCGCCGACGGCGTAGACGCCGGGAACCGTGCTCTCCAGGTAGGGGGAGCAGGCCACGCCGTCGCTGATCGCGACACCGGAGCCACGCAGCCATCCGGTGGCGGGCTCGACGCCGATGCCCACGATCACCAGGTCGGCGGGCACCGTGGTGCCGTCGCTGAGGGACACCTTCTCCGCCCGGCCGTGGCCGCGGATCTGGCGCACCTTGGTGTGCGTGAGGAGGTCGACGTCGTACTGCCGGTGCAGGTAGGCGAGCCGCTCGGCGACGAGCGAGCCCACCGCGTCCACCAGCGGGAGCTCCCGCGCCTCGACCAGCGTGACCTCGGCCCCGCGGGCCCGGGCGCTGGAGGCGACCTCGCCGCCGATGAACCCGGCCCCGACCACGACCACGCGGGCGCCGGGCTCGAGGGCCTCGCGGATGGCGCGTGCCTGATCGAGCGTACGCAGCGTGGTGACCCCGTCGAGCTGGGCACCGTCGACGTCGAGCGGTCGCGGCTGTGCGCCGACGGCGATCACCAGCGCGTCGTAGTCGATGTCCCACTTGTCGGTGCGGACCCGCCGGTTGCGGGAGTCCAGCGAGAGCGCCTTCGTGCCGGTGTGGAGCGTGACCCCCTGCGCCTCGGGATCGGGCAGGTGCCAGAACGGCGCCGGCTCCTCCTCCCCCAGCCCAGACTCCTTGGCCAGGAACTCCTTGGTGAGCGGCGGGCGGTCGTAGGGTCCGTGCGGCTCCTCGCCGATCACGGTGATCTCGCCGTCGAAGCCGATCCGGCGGGCCTCCTCCACGACGCGGGCGGCCCCCAGGGACGCGCCCACGATGACGAGCCGGCGGATCCCGTCGACCAGCTCGAAGTCGGCCATGTCAGCGACCCTTCCACTCGGGATCGCGTCTCTCCGCGAACGCCTTGGTGCCTTCTCTGAAGTCCTCGGAGCGCATGATCCTGGCCATCTCCCGGTCGTTGATGTCCCAGGGCTCCTGGTCCCAGTCGGAGCCGGCCGCGAGGGTGCGGTGCACGGCTTCCTTGGTCGCCGCGACCGAGAGCGGCGCGTTCGCGGCGATGCGGTCGGCGAGCTCCAGGGCGACCTCGAGGGCGGTCCCGCTCGGCGCGACCCGGTTGGCCAGGCCGAGCTCGACGGCCCGCTCCGCGCTCACCGGGTCACCGGTGAGCGCGATCTCGAGGGCGTGCTTGAGCGGCACCTGCCGCTGCGTACGGATCACGCCGCCGGCCGCGGCCATCAGGCCACGCTTGACCTCCGGAAGGCCGAGCTTGGCCCCCTCGTCGATCACGGCGAGGTCGGAGGCGAGCACGATCTCGGTGCCCCCGCCCAGCGCGAACCCGTTGACCGCCGCGATCGTCGGGATCGAGACGTAGTGGCGTACGTAGCCGGCGAAACCCCACTCCGGGTGGTCGGGGTCGTCGACCCGCTCGCCCCGCGAGAGCGCCTTGAGGTCCGCGCCGGCGCAGAAGGCCCGACCCGTTCCGGTGACCACGAGCACGCGTACGTCCTCGTCCGCATCGGCCTCGGCCAGAGCCGTGCCGAGGCCGACCGAGACCGCCGAGTTGACCGCGTTCATCGCCTCCGGGCGCCGGATGGTCGCCACTGCCACGTGGCCCCTGCGCTCAAGGGTGACGATCTGGTTGTCGGCTTCGACCTGGGCAGTGCTCATGGGTGGCTTCCTTCTCGTCGTACGTCGTCGGGCGTCGTCATGCGGGGCGGGTCAGCGGACCTTCTGGTAGTGCTCGACCAGGTCGGCGTACTCGGTGCGGATGTCGGTCTTGCTGATCTTTCCGCTGGGCAGCCGCGGCAGCGGCTCGTCGCGGAGCACGACGTAGCGGGGCACCTTGAAGTCGGCCAGCACCTTCGACGCCTCCCGGATCACGTCCTCCTCGGTGAGGTCGCCGGACGCCTGGATGATCGCGGCCGGCGTCTCGCCGAACTTCGGGTCGGTGGCCGCGATCACGGCGACCTCACCGACCCCGGGGATCGCGGCCAGGACCTGCTCGAGCTCGACCGGCGAGACGTTGATGCCTCCGGTGATGATCAGGTCCTTGAGCCGGTCGACGAACCTGATCCGGCCGTCCTCGTCGCAGACCCCGAGGTCACCCGAGTGCAGCCAGCCGTCGCGGAAGACCTGCGCGTTGACGTCCGGCGACTCCCAGTATCCGGGAGTGACCCCCGGGCCCTTGATCACCAGCTCGCCGGTCACACCTGGAGCGGCGAGCGCGCCGTCGGCGGTCATCACGGCGACCTCGGTGAAGATGTGGCCCGCACCGCAGCTGTCGGGGTGGTCGCGGAACTCGCTGACCGGTGTCGAGGTGGCGATGCCACCGGCTTCGGTCATGCCATAGATCTGGCGCAGCGCGACGTCCTTCTTCGCCCATTCCTCCAGGAGAGCGCCCGGCACGGCCGCGCCGCCGACGACAGCGGTCGAGAGGGACGACAGGTCGGCGTCGGCGAACTCCGGGGCCCCGGCGATCGCCTGGTAGATCAGGGGCACACCGAAGATCGCCTCGATCCGGTGCTCCTCGATGAGCTGCACCGCTCGCGAAGGCACCAACTGCTTCTCGATCACGAGCTTTCCACCGAGCACGGTGGACATCAGCATGCCCCACACCAGCCCAGGAGTGAACGCCAGCGGAAGCACCAGGAGCGCGGTCGAGCCGCGGTGGAAGCCCTTCTCCACGAGGCTGGCCTCGAAGACGATGTTGAGCAGCGTGCGGTTGGTCAGGACGACACCCTTGGACCGGCCGGTGGAACCGCTGGTGAAGATGACCGAGATCGGATCCTCCTCGCCGCGGTCGATGCGGAAGGTCTCCGGATCGCCCTCGCGCAGGGCGGCCAGGTCGGCGAAGGGCACCACCGTGACGGGGGCCCCGCTCGCGCCGGCCTCGGTGGCCGTGCCGACGAGGGAGTCGTCGACCACCACAGCGGTCGCACCGGCATCATCGAGCACCTTGCGGAGCTCGGTGGCGGTGAACCGGCTGTTGAGCGGCACCAGGACCGCACCGGCCTTCAGGATCCCGAAGGCCGCGATCGGCCACAGCACGTCGTTGGGGGCCATCAGACCCACCCGGTCGCCGGGGCGGACACCGTCGGCCTGGAGGCGGAGCGCGACCCGGCTGGACCAGTGCTCGACGGTTGCGTAGTCGAGCGTCTCGTCTTCGAAGACAAAGGCTGGTGCATGCGGCTGTGTCCGCGCCCACCAGGCGAGAGCAGAACCGATGGTGGCGCTCATGGCAGCTCCTTCAATAAACCTATTGGTTGTAGATAACTGAGTTGTACCCGTGACGTGCGTCACTGTCAATGCCCCGAGTGCGATTCAGAGGTCAAGAATGAGAGGACCCGTGCGGCAACGGCCGACACAGATCATCATGCAGTCGTTGGCGGCCCGCTCGTCCTCGTCGAGCACGGAGTCGCGATGGTCGGGGACACCACCGAGGACACCGGTCTCGCATGTCCCACAGGTGCCCTCTCGACAGGAGAAGTCGACCTCGATCCCAACCCTGGCGAGGGCGTCGATGATGCTCTCGTCCACGGCGACCTCGACACGAGCACCCGTCGAGGCGACCTCGACCTCGAAGGCGTCGCCGCCCGTCTCGACCGGCTCCTTGGGAGCGAACCGCTCGGTGTGCAGCGACTCCCCGGGACGCGTACGCATCTCCTGCTCGACCGCGGCCAGCAGCGGCTCCGGACCGCAGCAGTAGATGCGCCTACCCGGCGACGCCCCCCCGAGGAGGCCCGGCAGATCCAGCAACCCACGCTCGTCCTGCGGCCACAGGTCGACCCTGTCGCCGTACACCTCGAGGTCAGCGCGGAACGCCATCGACCCGCGCGACCGACCGCCGTAGACCAGGTTCCAGTCGGAGCCGGCAGCCGAGGCGGCAGCCATCATCGGCAGGATCGGAGTGATTCCGATGCCGCCCGCGATGAACAGATGGCTCGCGGCCGGTTCGAGGCGGAAATGGTTGCGCGGCCCGCGCATATCGAGCTCGTCACCCTCGACGAGCTTGTCATGGATGCGCACCGAACCACCACGGCCGTCGTCGACCCGGAGCACGGCGATGCGATAGCGAGCGCGGTCATCGAGCGAGCCGCACAAGCTGTACTGGCGGACCTCGCCACCATCGGGAAGGACGTCGACGTGCGACCCCGGCTCCCACGCAGGGAGCTCCCCCGAGACCGGCTCCAGCACCAGGCCGACGACGCCGTCCGCCAGGTTCTGCCTCTCGGCCACCCGAACCCGTCTGGCTTCCTCGGTCATCACGCTTCACCTCTTCTCTGGCCCCACTTTATCTAATGATGTTAGGTTTGTGAACAGCATCGCAGAGAATTGACCCCGGAGGTGGCAATGAACCCGCTCGACCTTTTCCGCATGGACGGCCGCACGGTGGTGGTGACCGGCGCGAGCAGCGGCCTGGGCGCAGGCTTCGCCCGCGCCCTTGCCCATGCGGGAGCGAACGTCGTGATCACCGCCCGCCGGGAAGACCGGCTACGAGCCCTGGCCGAGGAGCTTCGCGAGATCGGCCAGGAGCCGGCGATCGCGGTCGCCGACGTCGCAGATCCCGAGGACTGCACCCGCGTCGCCGACACCGCGGTCACCGCGTTCGGCGGCATCGACGGCCTGATCAACAATGCCGGACTCGGTTCGGCTGTCACAGCCCTCAAGGAGACGCCCGAGGGCTTCCGCAGGCTGATCGACGTCAACCTCAACGGGACGTTCTGGATGGCCCAGGCGTGCGCCGCGAGGATGGCGAACGGCGGCGCCATCGTCAACGTCGCCAGCGTCCTCGGGCAGGTGGCGCCGCGCTACCCGCAGGCCGCCTACGCAGCCAGCAAGGCCGGCGTCATCGGCCTGACCCGCGACCTCGCTGGCGAGTGGTCCTCGCGCCGCAAGATCAGGGTCAACGCGTTGTGCCCCGGCTACTTCGACTCCGAGATGACGGCCGGCGAGGGTGACCTGCTCCGCGAGATGGTCGCCGAGCAGAGCATGCTCGGACGGTTCGGGGAGCAGCACGAGCTCGACACCGCGATGCTCTTCCTGGTCAGCCCGGCGTCGACGTACGTCACCGGCACGACACTCAGCGTCGACGGCGGCCTCACCGCCTATTGAGGCCCGGCCACCGCGGCCCGTACTCGGGATAGTCGCGCGGCACCCGAAGCGGGAACGCCGGGTCACGCTTCTCTAGGAACGCCGAGACCCCCTCACCGACATCGCCGAGACCAGGCAGCTCGTAGACGCCACGCGACTCGATCAGGTGAGCGTCCCAGGGGCTTGGCGCCGCCCACATGCTCCACAGGAGCTGCTTCGAGAGCGAGACGCCCACGGTCGAGGCCCGCTCGGCGATCTCGGTCGCGATGGCATACGCCGCGTCGACGAGGTCGGCATCGGCCACGACCTTGCCCGCCAGTCCGCCGGCGACGACCTCGCCGGCGGACAGCAGGCGGCCCGTGAGGACCCATTCCGTGGCACGAGCGGTGCCGACCAGTCGCGGCAGGAACCAGCTCGCGGCCGACTCGATGAGCATCCCGCGGCGCGTGTAGACGAACCCGACCCGGGTCGAGTCCGCCACGACCCGCACATCGGCAGGCAGGATCATGGAGGCGCCTCCACCGACGGCCGCGCCGTTGACCGCGACCACCACCGGCTTCAGCATCGCTGCCATCCGGAGGGTGACGACGCCACCGGCGTCGCGGGGCACGCCATCGGCGGAGCCGAAGCGCTCGACGAAGGCAGCGTGCTCGGGGGACGGCTCGCGGTCACCATGGTGAAAGCCCTCCTCGAGGTCGGCGCCGACACAGAAGTTCCGACCCCGCCCGGTCAGCACGACCGCCGCGACCTCGTCGTCGGCCTCCGCCAGGTCGATCGCGTCGACCAGTTCACGGCACAGACGCAGCGTCATGGCATTGCCCTGCTCCGGGCGATCGAGGGTGATCGTCGCCACCCTGTCCTTGACCCGGTAGTCGACAACGGGACCAGCAGACATCTCAAAGCTCCTGACATTGGCAGACAAACCGAATGGCATTAGATTAGTCTGAATCGAGGAGGAACAACATGGCTGCTGCTGAACTGCTTTTGACCGGTGTCCGAGTCGCTGATCTGGGAGACGATGTCGGAGAGGCGGCCGCGCGCCTCCTGGCTGATCTCGGCGCCGAGACGCTCAAGCTCGAACCCCCGGGCGGCGCACGAACCCGGAACGACGAACCTGTGGTCGACGGCCACTCCCTGCCGTACGTCGTACGCAACGCCAACAAGACCGCGCTGGCCGCCGAACTCGCCACACCGGAGGGCAGGGCCGGCGCTCGGGCGCTGGTCGCGGAAGCCGACATCGTCTTCCTCTCCCCCGCCGCGGCCGACGCGATCGACGTCGAGCAGCTGCACGCGGCCAACCCGGGCCTGGTCGCGGTGATCTCCTCACCGTTCGGCCGCACCGGCCCGCGACGCGCATGGCAGGCGACCGGACGTACCCTGCTCGCCCTCTCCGGGGCGATGTCGCGCTCCGGCAGGCCGGGTGAGCCGCCACTGCTCCCGCCCGAGCAGCTCGCGAGCGCCACCGCCGCCGCCCACGCGGCATGGCTGGCACTGGTCGCCTACACCCAACGGACCCGTACCGGCCTCGGACAGACCATCGACCTGTCGCACCACGAGGCCGTGGTGACCGGGCTCGACCCGGCGTTCGGCGTGCAGGGCTCGGCCGCGGCCGGACGGTCGGGGAAGTTCCGGCGCGGACGTCCACCCGCCGACTCCTACCCGATCTACCGCTGCGCGGACGGCTATGTACGTCTGTGCCTGCTGTCCAAGCGCCAGTGGCGGGGCATGTTCGGCTGGCTCGGCGAGCCTGCCGATTTCGCCGACCCCAGCTTCGACTCGATCACCGCCCGGGTGGCTGCCTCGGACCGGCTAGAGCCGCTCATCGAGGCGCTCTTCGCCGAGCGAACCGCGGCCGAGCTGGTCGACGAGGCGGCCTTGCGCGGGGTTCCGCTCGCTCAGGTGCTCTCGCTCGGGGAGGCCCTCGCCGCGGATCACTTCACCAAGGCCGGAACCGTCGCGCGCACAGAGGTGGCTCCCGGGCTGACGGCGACCGTGCCGGTAGGCCATGTCGCCACCGACGGACGGCTGCTCGGCATCCGCACCCCGAGCCCTGCGCTGCCGACGCGAGAGGCCGCGGCCGGTGCTTGGACGCCGCGTGCGGAGTCTGCTCAGCAGACTCCTGCCAGTGGGGGCGCGCCGTTCGCCGGGCTCCGGGTCCTCGACCTCGGCGTCATCGTGTTCGGTGCCGAGGCGGGGCGTGCCTTCGCCGACCTCGGCGCCGAGGTGATCAAGGTCGAGAGCCTCAGCTATCCCGACGGGCTGCGTCAGACCCGGAATGGCGAGGCGATGAACGCCTCCTTCGCCTGGGGAAACCGAGGCAAGCGCAGCCTCGGCCTGGACCTGCGTACCGACGAGGGGAAGCAGCTCTTCGTCGACCTCGCCCGGAGCAGCGACGTCGTGCTCTCCAACTTCAAGCCGGGCACGCTCGACTCCCTCGGCATCGGGTTCGCGACGCTGACCGCCGCCAACCCGGGCATCACCGTCCTGGAGAGCTCGGCCTTCAGCGCGGACGGGCCGTGGGCCCAGCGCCTCGGTTACGGCCCCCTGGTACGGGCCGCCTGCGGCGTGACCAGCCTGTGGAAGTACGCCGCCGAGGACACCGCCTCCTGGGACGGGGTGACGGTCTTCCCGGACCATGTCGCCGCCCGCCTCGGTGCCCTCTCGGTGGCCGCCGCGCTGATCGCCCGCAGCCGTGACGGCCGTGGGCGCCACCTGCAGATGGCCCAGTCCGACGTGGTCCTCCATCAGCTCGCCGACCTCGCCCTGCTGGAGAGCCTTCGGCCCGGGTCGGTCTCCGCGACCGGGAACCGGGGCCGGGAGGTCTTCGGGGGTGTCTTCGCCTGTGCGGGCGACGACGAATGGTGCGTGATCGACGCACGCAGCGCGGACGAGGTCGCGGCACTGAGCGCCGTGGTGCAGGCCGCTGAACGGGATCTGGCCGACACCGTCGCCGCCTGGACCGCCGTACGCTCCCCCGCCGAGGTCGGCGAGGAGCTCCAACGGCACGGCCTGCCGGCAGCACCGATGCTCCGGCTTCCCGAGCTGCTCGACGACCCGCAGCTGGCGCATCGCGGGACCTACACGACTCTCGGCCACCCCCTGTTGGAGCAGACACTTCCCGCGGAGGACCCGGCGGCGGCGTACGAGCGGCTGGAGGTGGCCGGACTCGGGCCGGCCCCGCTGGCGGGCGCCGACACCGAGTCGATCTGCCGCGATGTGCTGGGCCTCGACGAGGACCGGGTCGCGGACCTGCTGGCCCGCGGCGTCCTCTTCGTGCCCTGAGCCCGGGCCGAGCGCCCGGGCGCTCAGCCGGCGGGGATGGTCGGCGGCGCGTCCGGGTCGTTGGGGCGGTAGTCGTCGGCGTACTCGACCTCGGCGGCCTTGATCTGTCGGCCCAACCAGGTGTTCCAGGCCTTGGTCTGAGCCTGGGTCGTCAGCGTCTGGGTCAGCGTCTGGGTCGCGTCCTCGAGACTGACGGGGATCGGCTCGGTGACGTCGGTGACGAGCCCCACGTTCCAGCCGTTGCTCGTCTGGACCGGGCCGAAGACCTTGCCCTTGGCAGCGGCGAAGGCGGCCTTGGCGTAGGTGTCCTCGAGCTGCGACTTCTGGACGGCGCCGAGGCTTCCGCCCTTGGCGGCGGTGCTGGAGTCGCGCGAGCTGCTGCGGGCGACCGTTGCGAACTCTGCCCCCTTGCCGAGCTCGGCCAGCACCTGGTCAGCCTCCGTCTTCGTGGCGACCACGATGTTGCTGATCGAGCGCTGCTCCGGGGTGACCATCTCGGCCTTGTGGTCCGTGTAGTAGCTCTGGACCTCGGCCTGGGTGACCTCGGGGACGCTCGCGGTGATCTCGGAGTAGAGCCGGCTGGTCGCGATGACACGCGTGATCTCGGAGAGCACCTCGGACTCGGTGACCCCGGCGGTGGCCAGGAACTGCTCGTAGGTCTTCTGGTCGCCGAGCATCTGCGACTCGATCACCTTGTCGAGCTGCTGCTGCGCCTGGGGGCGGGTGACGGTGATGTCCTTCTTCTTCGCCGCACGTTCCAGGATGAGGCTGACCGCCATCGACTTGGCGGCGTCTCGGCGGAAGGCCGCCTTCTTGCCTGCGTCGTTCGGCTGCTTGACGTTGTAGAGGCCGGAGAGGACCTTGATCCGCTTGTCGAGCTCGGAGATCTTCACGGTCCGGTCACCGACCTGCATCGCGGCATCGGACGGGAGCGCGTTGGCCCGTTGCACGACGAGGACCACGCCCGCGCCGATCACGGCGATCGCGACGACGGCGGCGAGCAGCCGCGGCCACCAGGACGGGATCAGGGAGCGTAGGTTGATCGGTTTGATGGCGAGCTGGGTCATGCGCTGACCTCCTGGAGTTCTCGTGCGGGTGGGATTTCGGGCGTCTCTGTCCCCGACGGGCGAGGCTCGGGGGTACGGAGCACATGGGCGACCAGATGCGCCGCGGCGTACGAGCTGACGACGCCGACGGCGAGGAGCAGCCCGAAGTCGCGGAGCACGGTGAGGCCGGAGAGGCCCAGCGCCAGATAGCCGACGGCGCCGGCGACGGCCGCGGTCAGGACCGTTCGTCCGGCCGAGGCGAGCAGCCGTCGCTCGCCGAGCATCGTGACGAACTCGCACGAGGTGACCGTCACCAGGGCCCCGATGGCGAGGGTGAGCGGGCTCAGGTCGATGCCGGCAAGCCGGACGATCCCGAAGAGCCAGCCGGCGGCGAGCAGGGCGGTGAGCAGGACACGTACGCCCGCACGCCACGAGCGCAGACCGAGGCCGACCACGAGCGCAGCGACGAGGATCCCGACCGCGTTGACGGTGTAGCGGGCGTCCTCCATCGCGCTCAGGCCGTCGGCGGCGAGCACGGGCAGGCCGACGATCTCGACCCGGTAGCCCTTCGGCGGGTCCGGCAGCTCCTGCCGCAGCGAGTCGATGAGCCGGCGCTGGGCGCGTACGTCATCGAGCGTGATGCCGTAGGTGGCGACCGCAGCCTTGTGGTTGTTGGCGAGCACGGCGTCGGTAAGGTAGTCCGGGAGGACCTCGGTGCCCGCGGCGACCTGCGTGGCGGTGGCGTCGCCACCGAGGAACGCGAGCAGCTGGCTGTAGGTCAGCAGCGGCCGCATCTGGTCGGAGTGCCGGCGCACGACGAGGCTCTGGGCCTGCTGCGACCACGCGATCGCCTCGGGCGAGGCGACGTTCTTGCCACGCAGGACGATGTCGAGCTCCCCGGAGAAGCCCAGCGCCTGTTCGATGCGGGCGGCGTCGGCCAGCTCGGGCACTCCCTTCGCGAGCTCCTCGGGACTGGACTGGATCCGCATCCCCGGCAACAGCACCCAGCCCGCGACGGCGACGGCCGCGAGCACGACCGCGATGCCGTTCAGCAGCGAGCGCCGCGGCCCGCGGGTCGTTTCACCGATACCGGAACCGGGTCGCGGCTGAATCCGTCCACCCAGCCTCCGCAGCACCAGGGCCCAGCCGACCGTCAGCACCAGGCCCAGGGCGAGGGCGAGCCCGAACTCGCGCACGAACGGCAGCGGGGTGAGCGCGAGGCTGGCGAAGGCGGCGGCCGCCGCGCCCGCCGTGACGAGCACGCCACGCACCCGCTCGGCCTGCAGCAGGTAGAGCGGGAAGTCGCTGCCGACGCCGAGCAGCACCGGCAAGAACGCGGCGGCTCCCAGCGACAGCGGCACCCCCAGCAGACCGAAGACCGCGACCGTGGACGCGGTGCCGAGCAGCGCGCAGCCGAGCGGCAGCAGACTGTGCCGGCGCCGCCGACTCCATCCGGAGAAGACGAGCACCAGCGCGACCGCGCCGAGCGCCACCGCACCGAGCCGGAGGATCTCCATGTGGGCACGGTCGGCGACGCCGGAGACGACCACAGGCACGCCGGAGACGACCGGGCGCTCGATGCTCAGCCCTGAGTCGCGTACGGCCTTGCGGATCTGCCCCACCATGCGGCGGGTCTGCTCCTGGTCCAGGCCGGGTTCGGGCCTGATGAGCAGCGTGGCCGACTTGGCGGCAGGAACCAGGAACCGCCACTCCGGGCGAGGGTTGCCGCCACGGTCCATCAGCACCGAGGCGACGAACTTCTGGTTCTGCACGGTCGGGAGGCCGACAGGCAGCGCCTCGGCGAGGAGCTTGCCGTAGCGACGGTCGAAGGGAACGAGCGCGGCATCTCCGGCCGCGGTGACCTCCTCCTTGCTCTTGTGCTGTCGCCGTGCCTTGGCCTCGGCCACGTTGCGGATCTGGTCACGCGCGCCGGCGACCTGGGCCAGCATGCCCTTGACCGACCCCGCGGTCTGGTTGAGCACCGTGCCGGGGCCGTAGACGCTGTGCACATGGGGCAGCCCTGACAGCGTCCCCTCGAGACGGATCAGACGCACCAGCTCGGTCGGGTCCAGGACCAGCCCGAGCTGGGTGGTGCCCCTCATCTCCACCACGACGGCGTCGCCGCCGAACGTACGCTGATAGTCCTCGAGCTGTCGGTCGGCACTGTCCCCCGCGGGGATGAACGAGTCCACCTTGGTGTCGACCTGGACCCGCGAGATGCCCAGCCCCACCGCCGCAAGGACGAGGAGGAGCAGCAGCGCGGGCCGCCAGGTCACTTGTCCTCCTCGACCCGCGGGGCCTCACCCTTGAACGGTGCGGGGTCGCCTGCCTGCCCCGGAGCCGGGTAGGGGTTGTTCCAGTGCAGCGGGTTGATCGTCTGCAGGTCCAACGGGTTGCCGCGCACCGAGTACTCGTTGAAGATCGTCGCCAGGCGCGCCGGCGCCACACCGTTCTCGAGCGGGATGTCGAACGCGCCGCCGAAGTTGCCGAAGAAGGAGCCGATGTCGTTGGCGTACGGCTCGATGTAGGTCAGCATCGGGTTGATGTTGCGCAGGAGCAGGTCGAGGTAGGGCGTGATCGCGACCAGGTTGCGCGAGAGCGTCGGCAGCTGGTTCACGGTCTCGGGGGCGATCTTCAGCGCCCCGTTCATGTAGGGAAGCAGCGCCTCGAGGCTGGCGGTGACCGAGGGCAGGTTGACCAGCGCCGCATTGAGGTCGGGCGCCGCTTGGTCCAGTGAACGTACGACCGGGCTGAGATCGCGGGAGAGCTCGCCGAGCGAGCTGGTCGCAGTGCGCGCACTGCTCATCAACCCCGGCAGCCGTTGCACGGTGGCGGCCAGGGCTTCCTGCTGTCCCGCGGTTGCCCGGGTGATCTGCTGGGTGTTGTCGATGACCGAGACGATCGCGCCTCGGTTGGTGTCCGCCGCGGCGAGAATCGCGTTGGTCTCCTGCACCAGCGACTGCAGGTCGTCGTTCTGGGCCGCGAGCGCGTCGACCGCGGTGTAGCCGGTGCCGCCGATCTGGCCCAGCCCCTCCATCACCTGCGAGAGGCTCTGCTGAGTGCCATCGGTCGTGGCGCCGAGGTCGGTGAGGGCGGCAGCGAGCTGCTTGCGGGTCTGCGGGTTGAACGTACGCACGACCTCGTCGATGTCCGTGGCCGCGACGACCGCCTTCGGCGCCAGCGTGGTCCCGTCCGGGATCTCCGTGCCGTCACCGTCCTTCACGTCCACGAAGGACTGGCCGATGACGGACTTGACGCCCACCCGGACCGTGGCGCCCTGGTGCAGCGGGGCGACCTCGTCGTCGAGGTCCAGCACGACGCGGGCCGTGCGTCCCTCGACCTTCGTGGAGGCGACCCGGCCGACGATGACGCCGGCGACGCGGACCTCTCCGGCCTCCTGCAGGTTCTTCACGTCGTCCGACTCGAAGGAGACCTGGTAGGAGCCGTCGCCGCCCGGGAGCGTGCCGCCGGACCCCTTCCACAGGTAGCCGAAGCCGAGGACACACAGCAGCGAGATGGCCAGGATCACCACGACCGACGTAGGCGGCCGAAACCGGGAGCGGCTGGTCGGGATCGTGCGCATCGTGACACTCATGGGGTGTCTCCCTTCTTGCCCTGGTCGATGCCCTCGTCGGCGAGGCCGCCGGTGGGGTTGGTCAGGTCGACGTGGAGGTTGGCTCGGCCCATGCCGCCGTTGGCGTCGTAGAGGCTGAACGAGGACGAGGTCTGGTAGGTGAAGGCGGCCAGGTCATCCATCCAGGGCACCAGCTCCTTGGTGGCCTGCGGCAGGTAGCCGACGACCGGCTTCAGGTCGGCCAGCGCCGGGTTGGCATCGGCGACGAAGGGGCGCAGGTCATCGACCACGGGCCCGGCACGGTCGACCACGGGAGCCGCACCGTTGATGAAATGGTGGACCGAGCCGACGGTCCCGTCGAGGTTCTCGACCGCCGCGGGAAGAGTGTCGGAGGCCTTGTCGAGATCCTTCAGGGTCGGATCGAGCTGACCGGTCAGGTCGTTGACCTCACCCATGGATCCGGACAGCTGCTCGGTGAACCCGGGCAGCGTGTCCAGGGACGCCGAGAGCTGCTTGTCGCGCTTGGCGACAGCGCCCAGCGTCTTGTCCATCGAGGTGGTCAGCTCGGTGAGCCGCTGGCGGTCGTGGCCGACGGACTCCGAGATGGTCGTCAGCGAGGTGACCAGCTGGGAGATGTTCGTACGCCGCTCGTTGAGTGCGTTGATGACCGGCTCCCACTGCTTCATGGTCGCGGTCGTCGCGTCCAGACCGGCCGGAAGCGTGGTCGGTGCGTCCTTCAGGCCGATCTGCGACTGGTCGATCATCGAGGTCAGCGCCGCTCGCGTGCGTGCGTCGAGCTTGTCGAGGACCTCGTACGGCTGGACGGCGCGCTTGGTCTGCGCGACCGGGAGCGTCCCGCCGTCCTCGAGCAGACCCGCGGGCGGGCCGCCCGGGTCGAGCTCGATGTACATGACGTTGAGCGGCGCCTTGGTGTTCAGGATCGCGGTCGCGTTGCGGTAGATCCGCTGCTCCTTCTCGAACTCCACCGTGACCTGGGCGGTGCCGGAGTCCGTGGGGTCGGCCGCGGTGATCCGGCCGACCGGCACGCCGGCGATCCGGACCTCCTGCACCGCCTCGGGACGTACGCCGGGGGCTGCGGTGAACTCGATCGCGACGGACTGGCGGTCCTGCCAGGGCAGCGTGATGTGCTGGTTGCTGAGCACGTAGACCGTCGCGGCCAGACCGGCGACGAGCGCGACGGCGACCGCGATCGAGTCGCGCTTGAGCCCCGGGGTGTTCCGGATCCGGTCGGCGAGGGTGCTGAGGCTTACCATCAGTTCTCCCCTTTCAGCTGCGGGATCAGCTGGGCGAGGGCGTCGTCCAGGTTGAGCGGGGCGACGCTGCCGGCGCTGACTCCGGCCTGGAAGTTGAGCAGGCTCCCCTGGGCGTCCTGCGTCATCGAGGCCCGGTCGAGGTTGGTCACCATGTAGGCGAGCTCCTGGTAGAACTTGTTGTCCGCCTGGACGCCGCCGCCGGTGTCCTTGAACGGACCGGTGCCGCGGTAGGTGCTCCCCAGCGACTCCAGGACGGGGCCGTTGACGCGGTCGATGACGGGGCCCTTGATGTCCTTCAGGATCGGCTTGGTGGTCCGTGCCGTCGGGATCAGGTCCTGGACCAGCGGCCGGGCGTCCTCCAGGAGTCCGGGCAGCTTGGCCGCGACCGGCCGGGTGTCGGCGAGCATCGGCTCCAGGGTCTTGACCAGCGGCCCGACCTCCTCCGCGGTGGGCTGCAGGCCGGTCGCGGTGCGATCGAGCTGGTGCAACGTCGGAGTGAGCCGGTCGGTGGCCGCCCTGGTCTCGTCCAGGGCCGTGGGAAGACCACCGACGGTCCGGGAGAGGTCGTCGCTGTGGTTCGCCAGAGTGGTCGTCGTGGTGTTCAGGTTCACCAGGCTGCGGGCGAGGGCGGCGTCCTGCTGGTTGAGCGTGGCCGCGATGCTCTCCACATTGCCGACCAGCTCCGGCAGGTCGCGCTGCGGCCTGGTGCCCTGGACGGAGGTCAGCAGCCTCGTCGAGGGGTCGAGGACCTGCGGCGCCTGGTGGGCGAAGGACCGGATCGACTTCTGGTTCTTGTTCGACAGGGTCGCGCCGGCCTCCTTGATGGTCCCCTGGAGGTTCTTGCGGGTCTTGCCCGGCAGCGCGGAGAGGATCGCGTCGAGCTCGACCGGGACATGGGTGCGGCTCTTCGGGATCGCCTTGTCGGCGTACTCCCCGGATCCACCAGGCACCAGGTTCAGGGCGTACTGGCCACCGAGGACGGTCAGCGGCTCCACACGGGCGCTGGGGGTCGACCCGAGCCGCTCCTTGACGCCATCGTCGATCTTCATGTCGACGTGGGTGGTGCCGTCGGCGTCCTGGCGTACGTCGGAGACGACGCCCACCTGCAGACCGGCGACCTTCACCTTCGTCTTGCCGGAGACCAGGCCGTAGTTCTGGTCGAACGTGGCGTGGATGGTGTCGCCCGACCGGAGCAGCAGCGACAGCTGGGTCTTGAACGCCAGCGCGGTCAGCACAGCGACCAGGACGACGATGAGGATCACCGCGCGCCGGGTCAGCGGCGACCCAGCGGTCCGGAACCAGTTGGAGAGCGCGGACATCAGCACTTCCCCTTTCCGTACTTCAGACCGTGGGAGAACGCCTTGCCCGGACCGGAGTACGGGTCGACGTTCGCGAGCGGGTCGGGCTGGCTGGCGACGTAGACGCCGGGGAAGACGAGCATCGCGCTGAAGTAGTGCTTGTCCGGTCCGTAGTTCCCGCTGAGCAGGTCGTTCTCGCAGAACAGGGTGCCTGCGTCCGGGGCATACGGGCTGAGCACCTCGAGTGTCGGGGCGGTCTTGCCGAGGGTCTTGCGGGCTCGGCCGACGGTCGGCTCCGCCTTGGTGACTGCCGGGACCAGCGTCCCGACGGGCTCGGCGGAGCCTTCTGCGAACTTCTTCACTGTGACCGCGACCGGCGGCGCCTCGACCAGGAAGGCGCGCAGGTTCGGCACCGACTCGACCAAGTCGTCGACCCCGGGTCGCAGCTCGGTGACCGCATCGGCGGTGTCGTCGAGCGCCGGGTTGATCTCGGACAGGCCCTGGCGGGCGGTCACCAGCGTCGCGGGAGCCTGCGCCACCGTCTGACGAAGCGGCTCGGTGTCGTCGGTGTTGACCGCGCCGAGGGTCGTGCTGGTGGTGGTGACGAGGGTCTGGATCTGGCGCTCGTGTCCGTGGATGTGGGAGACCAGCCGGTCGCCGGTGACGAGCAGACCGTCGAGATCGGTCTTCGGGTCGGAGGCCGTGTCGAGCACGAGGGTGGCGTCATCCAACATGCCGGGTGCGACCTGGAGGGCGCTGTAGAGGTCCTTCTGGTGGCCGGAGACTCCCCCACCGACCTCGTGCAGCCCGACCTGCAGGCCCTCGCGAGCCTTGGGCGGCAGCGCGGAGAGCACGGTGTTCAGGTCGGTGGAGCTCGTGGTCTGCCCGGCCGCGATCGGCTTCCCGCCGAGCAGACCGGAGCTGGCCGTGCCGGGGTCGAGGGAGACGAACTTGCGGCCGAGGACGGAGGCGTTTCCGACTGCGGCGGTCGCGTCGGAGTACAGGTCGCGGTCACCGTCCAGGCGCATCTTCACCAGCGCCTGGTCGTTCTCGTAGGAGATACCGGTGACGACGCCGATGCGGATGCCGTTCTGGGTGACGTTCTGCTGCGGCTTCAGGGTGCCGACGTCGTCGAAGTACGCCGACACCTCGGTGTGGTCCTTCAGCGGCAGCGCGCCGCCGCCCTGGACCAGGGTGCCGACGTAGGCGATGACGCCGCCGGCCGCGATCGCCACGATCCCGATCAGGAGTCGGCGAGCGTCTTGTCGGTGCAGTCGTGCGCTCATGAGTGGCCTCCGATGAGCTGGTCGAGAAGGTTCTGCTCCTGCGAGGAGGTGAGTCCGGTGGCGCTGTCGGGGTCGTCGGTGGCGCCGCCGAGCAGCGGGCCGGTGAGGTCCGAGAGACCCTTCTCGGCCTTGCCGGCGCCCTTCGGGGAATCGCCTCCGCCGACGGTGCCGACGTTCGGCAGCACCTCGGCGCCGACGAGCGAGTTGAGCGCCTCAGGGGTGACGTGCACCAGACCGCGGAAGTAGTGGCTCAGCCCGTCGCGCGAGTTGGTGCTCAGCGCCCACTTGGTGACGAACGACATCAGGTCGCCCAGGTGCTCGTCGAGGAGCTCGTCGCCCACGGGCCGCAGCTCCGAAGCGGTCGTACGCAGGTTGTCGCCGGAGGCCCGTAGGTCCTCGGTGATCGGCTTGATCCGCTGGAGCAGCGCGTCGAGCTCGGCGAAGAGCGGCCCGAATGAGTTGAAGGCCGGGTCGGCGTAGGGAGAGAACCGGTTGATCTCCTCGGCGATCTCGGCCAGGTCGCGGGTGACCGGGCGGGCCTTCTTCAGGGTCGGGGTGACGGTCTCGGAGACCGTCTCGAGAGAGGTCAGGGTGCGCTGGGCCTCCTTGAGCGTGGCGGGGAGCTCCGCAATGGTCGCCTCGAGCGCGGTCTGCTCGTCCGCCAGGGCGTCCAGCGTCTCCCGGGCACGCGAGATCAGCAGGTCGAGCTGCTTGCCGTTCTCGCCGGTGAGGGACGCGGCGACCGGGTCCGCCTTGGCGATCAGGTCGTTGAGCACCTCGTTCTGGCTCCGCAGGATGGCGCCGACATCGTCGAGGTTCTCCATCAACGGCGCGAGCGCCTTGAGCGCATCCGCCATCTTCTGGCCGCCGCCGTTCATGGTGCCCTCGCCCAGCGTGCTGACCAGCGCCGCGAGCGCGGTCGAGGTCGGGTCGTCGAGGGTGTCCAGGACGTCTTGGAGGTTGACGGCCGAGTCGGTCTGCTTCAACGGGACCGTGTTGCTCCTCAGGTAGGGCTCGGACTCCTTGCCCGGCTCGATGGAGACGTAGTTCTCACCGAGCGCGTTGATCGGCTGGATCAGCAGCTTCGCGTCCTGGTGGACCGGGAGCACGTCCTCGTCGAGGTCGAGGGTGACCCGGGCGACCCCCTTCTCGAGCTTGATCGACTTGACCTTTCCCACCTGGACACCGGAGGTGCGGACCTCGTTGCCGACCTCCAGCGGGCTGGCATCCTCGAAGTAGCCGACCAGCTCGGTCGTGCTCGGGGAAGACGCCATCAGATTGGTGCCGGTGACGGTCGTCGCTGCCCCGACCACGACGGTGGCGGAGATGACGGTGACTTTCGAGATGAGCATCAGTTGATCCCGTCCCCTTCTGCGTCGGTCCATGGCTGGCCGGCGATCGAGCCCGGCAGCGGGCGCGCGTCCTGTTTCATGCCCGGCGGCATGACGCCGGGGTTCTGGTCGAAGCTGCTGGCCGAGGCGGTGATGAGCGCACGGGCGTAATGGCCCGAAGCGTCCCGACTGCCGAAGACCCCGTTCCAGTTGCTGAGCCATCCGACGAGCTCCGGCGTGTAGGGGCGCAGGTAGGAGACCATCGGGTCGGCCTGCTCCAGGGCGCTGGTCGCGGTCGGCAGGATGGCGTTGGCGTCGTTGACGAGTCCCGGGGTGTACTGGAGCAGCTCCTGGGCGTCCTTCAGGGTGCCGGGCAGCATGGCCAGGGCCGGACGTACGTCGGCGAGCACCGGGTTGGCCTGCTTGGCGATCGCCGGAAGACGGTCGGTCGAGGGCCGCAGGGTGCGGAGCACCTTCCGGGTGGAGTCGACCGGCTTCGGGACCGCCTCCAGCGCGGTGGTGGCCGAGTCGATCGTCTCGGGCAGCTTCTCGATGCTCGCGGAGAGCTCGGCCTGGCGGCCGGCGATCTGCTTGGTGAGCGTGTCGAGGTTGTTGATGCTCGCCGCGAGCTCGGCGTCGTTGGCCGAGACGTTGGACGTCACCCCGTGCAGCTCGGTGATGATCTTCTTCAGCGCCGGCCCGTCCTGAGCGATCGCGCTGAGCAGGTCGGCGATGGCCTTCACCGTCGGCCCGGCCTTGGCCAGGGTCGTACGCAGGTCCGGCTGGGTGCCGGCGAGGGTCTTGTTCAGCTGGGCGACCAGGGTCTGGAGCTGCTTGCGGGTGGGGGCGTCGAGGGTGGCGAGCAGCTCATCGACGTCGACCGCCTCGGCGTTGCCGGTGACCAGGTGGCCCGACGGCATCTCGGGGTTGGTCTTCGCACCCGGAACGAGCTCGATCATCCGGGTGCCGAGCACGGAGGCCCACTTGACCCTGGCCGTGGTGCCGGCGCGCAGGGGGGCGTACTCGTCCTCGATGGCGACCTTGACCTCGGCCTGGCCGTCACGCACGCCGACCGAGGTCACGCGCCCGACCTGCTGGCCATCGATCATGACGCCGCCGTCCTCGAAGGCCGAGCCGGCCGAGGGCATCAGCAGGGTGAGGCTGTAGTCGGGTCCGTCGGTGAGCTTGACGACGCCCCAGGTCAGGAGAGAGCCGACGATCACCAGGGCGACGACGCCCTTGGCACCGACTCGTTGAAGGATCGCTGTCATCGTCGTCCCCTCAGTCCATCCCGAGCGGGCCGTCGGCGGCTCCGGCCAGGAACTGGCGTACGAACGGGTCCTGCGAGGCGAAGGTCTCCGCGGCGGTGCCCGCGTGCACGATCTGCCCCTTCCACAGCACCGCCACGTGGTCGCTGACCTCCTGGGCGGTGGGGATGTCGTGGGTGATCACGATGTAGGTGCCGCCGTGCTGGCGGTGGACCTTCTGGATCAGACGCCCGAGGAGCTTGGTGCGGACCGGGTCCAGACCCGAGTCGGGCTCGTCGAAGAGCACCACGTCGGGCCGCATGACCAGCGCCCGCGCGAAGCCGGCCCGCTTGCGCATGCCGCCGGAGATCTCGTTCGGAGCCTTGTCGACGGCGGCCTCGAGACCGACCTCCGAGAGGTGGAACATCACGGTGTCCCGGATCTCGGCCTCGGAGAGGTTGGTGTGCTTGCGCAGCGGGAAGGCGATGTTGTCGTAGATGTTCATCGACCCGAAGAGCGCACCGTCTTGGAAGAGTACGCCGAACCGCTTGCGCAGCTCGTAGCGCTCATGCTCGGAGACGCCCCAGATGTCGCTGCCGAAGACGCGTACCTCACCGGCGTCGGGTTCGAGCAGGCCGACGATGTGCTTGAGCAGCACGCTCTTGCCGGTGCCGGATGGGCCGAGCACCGTGGTGATCGCGTTGTGGACGAAGGTCAGGTCGATCCCGTCGAGGATGTTGCCTGAGCCGAACGACTTGCGGACGCCGACCAGCTCGATGCTGTGCGGACTGTTCGGCGACTGCTCGAAGTCGGTGTGCGGAATCGTGAGATTCGCGGTCATCTTTTCCTCCCGTGGACGTGGCGCGCGAGTCATCTAGTTGCCGATCGGTGCGTTGGGGGTGTTGCCGTAGAAGAGTTGGACCAGCGCCATGCCGATGAGGCTGACGAGGACGAGGTTGACGAGCATCGACCGCGCGGTGTTGAGACCGACGCCGACCGGCCCGCCCTTGGCCGTGTAGCCGAAGTAGGAGGCGACGGTGAGGATCACGACGCCCAGGACCGTGCCCCAGATGACGGCGAGGACGAAGTCACGCGGGTTCTGGAAGAGGAACAGGTAGTACTGGAAGCCACCCGGGCTGACCGTCTGCAGGAGCTGTACGTTGAAGAGGAACCCGGCGAAGAAGTTGACCACCATCGAGGTGACGAAGATCAGGGGCATCGTGATGGCCCCCGCGATCACCCGCGTGCTGACCAGGTAGGGGATCGACCGGATGCCCATGACCTCCATGGCGTCGATCTCCTCCGAGATTCGCATGGCGCCGACCTCGGCGACGATGCCGCAGCCGATCTTCGCCGCGACCATCCAGCCGAACACGACCTGGATGATCCCGCGGACACCCGCGACCGAGTTGACGGCGGCGATGTAGGAGTCGATGCCGATGCTGGCGAAGAGGAAGTTGGCGGTCAGACCCATGACCGCGCCCATCATGAACAGCATCGCCAGGATCACCAGGCTGTTCTCCCTGACGATGGCGCTGGCGTGCCGCACGATCTCGGAGGGATAGAGACGGATCGCGACCGGGATCTCGGCAAAGACCTTGCCGACGAAACCGACGAACTCCCCCACCCCGTCCAGGCGTCCCTTGGGCGGCGCGACCGGACGGCGTCGTCGGGCGGCGACAGGCGCGACCGGACGTACGGGCTCGGCGGCGGTCATCGGAAGTTCCCCAGGTTCGGGAAGAGGCCGAGCAGCAGCGCGTTGAAGGCGAGCTGGAGCACCCAAACACCGACGAAGGAGAGCACCACCGCCTGGTTGACGGCGCGACCGAGACCGATCGCACCACCAGAGGCGTGGAGACCCTTGTAGCAGCAGATCGTGCCGATCAGAAGGCCGACCAGGAAGCAGTTGGCGACCACGGCCAGCACCTGGACCGGGGAGACGTTGGCGAACAGGTTGCTGTGGAAGTCGGCGCTGGACTGGCCGGCGACGTAGTTGGCGCCGACCTGCATCGAGACGATCGTGACGATGATCGACGGCACCGAGATCAGCGTGGTGAGCAGGGTCAGCGAGACCACTCGCGGAACGGCGAGGTCGCGGATCGGGTCGACGCCCATGACCTCCATCGCGTCGATCTCCTCACGGACCTTCCGGGCCCCGATATCGGCGGTCAGCGCGGAGCCGATCACGCCTGCGACCACCATGGAGACGATCCACATCGTGAAGGTCCGCATCGCCTGCAGAAGGAGCAGCGGGCCGAAGAGCTGAGTGGCTCCCGCCATCGCGAAGAACTGGACGGTCAGGATCGACATGAAGATGAGGAACCCGAAGATCGCTGCAGCGATCGGGAGCGACGCCTGCTTCAGGGTCTGATACATGTCGTCGGCGACGTCGACCCAGTAGCCGCGGGGATGCAGCACCGCGCTCTTCACGATCTTCACGAGCAGATCGACCATCCCGCCGGCCTCGACCACGGGTCCGCGCACCTTCGGCGGCAACCATCTGAGCGAGCTGGACAACGGGTTGTCGTAAGGACCACGCCTGGTGGTCGGCGGGGCAGCGGCACCTGTGCTCATACCTGTCTGCGCTCCTCGGGCAACTTGATGGGGCGGGCTGAAGCACCAACAGATGCGGGTTCCAGCTCGGCGCATCGGGATGCGACGCGCATCACACTCAACGAGGTCATGTGATGCAGGTTACGGGAAAATCCGTATGCCTTTAGGTTTTTTTTCTATAGGTATTAGTTTTACGTTCGTGATGCATCGGCGCCCCGCCCCGCCGGCAACCCGCATCAGCAGGGGCGGCCGGGTCCTCGAGTGCCTCGGACGTTGTCGAAGGCACCGCGGACGAAGTCGTCGTCGTCGCGAGCCCTCAGCGATGGGCCCGGTGGCGCGCATGCACCCGAGGCACGCACGTGCCTACGAGGCCGCCCGAGGCGATGACAGAGGGCTCCGGAACGTGAGCCACATTTCCGCCGTAAAATCGATCAAGCCGTGTTCTCAACCTTCTTCGAAGGTTCAGGACACGGCTCTGATCAGGTGTTTCGGTGGAGGTGAGGGGACTCGAACCCCTGACCCTCTGCATGCCATGCAGATGCGCTACCAGCTGCGCCACACCCCCTTGGCGTTGTCCCGGTGATCAACCCGGGCAACGAGAAGAACAGTAGCGGAACGCTCCCGAGATCACGAAATCGGGGCCCCCATTCCGTACGTCGCGAGTCGCCACGGCGCCGACGGGATGAGTCCGTGGGCGGACTCCCGGGCGGTGAGCTCGATCCAGGCGCAGTTCGTCAGCGGCGCGAGGGTGGTGACGACCGACGGGTCCCAGCCGAGGAAGGCGGCCAGGCCCTGCCGGATGGCACCGCCGTGGGCGACGACCACGACGGTCTCCTCGGGTGCGACGGTCTCGGCGACGTCGTGCAGTGCACCACTGAACCGCGCTGCGACGGTGGGCCAGGACTCCCCGCCGTAGGGCTCCCAGCTGGCCGGCATCTCACCGAAGCGCTCGAAGATCTCGGCGCGGTTCATCCCTTCGGCCTCCCCCGCGCAGACCTCCCGCAGCCGCGGGTCGTAGGCGGCCTCGAGGCCGGTCTCCTCGGCGACGTACGCAGCGGTCTGCCGCGCCCGCATCAGGTCCGAGGAGACGAGGCGGGTGACGGCGTAGGTCGTCGCGAGCGCACGAGCGGCGGCCTTGGCCTGCTGGTGGCCGGTCTCGGCCAGCTCGATGTCGGTCTGGCCCTGGTAGCGGCCGTCGGCGTTCCAGCCGGTGACCCCGTGACGGAGCAGGATGAGGCGACGAGTCCCGGGAGGCACGGCAGCTGCGACCACCGGCCCTCAGCCCTCGGAGACGATGTCGGCGGGCAGCGAGATCGAGGGGCAGTCGCGCCAGAGCCGCTCGAGGGCGTAGAACTGGCGCTCCTCCTCGTGCTGGACGTGCACGACGATCTCGCCGTAGTCGAGCAGCACCCAGCGCCCCTCCTTGTGCCCCTCGCGGCGCAGCGGCTTGGAGCCCAGGTCGCGCAGCTTCAGCTCGACCTCGTCGACGATCGACTGCACCTGCCGCTCGTTGGGGGCCGAGGCCAGCACGAAGGCGTCGGTGATGGCCAGCTGGTCGCTGACGTCGAAGGCGATGATGTGGCCGGCCTTCTTCTCCGAGGCCGCCCGGGCGGCGGTGATGGTGAGCTCGATGGCGTGCTCGGTCGCGGTCATACGCGGTCCTTGTCTGAGGGAGTCTTGCGGTAGAGGTCGTGCTTGCCGATGTACTGCACCACGCCGTCGGGGACGAGATACCAGACCGGCTCGCCCCGCTGACGCCGCTCGCGGCAGTCGGAGGAGGAGATCGCCAGGGCCGGGATCTCGAGCATGGTGATGCGGTCGGAGGGGATCTTCGCGATCACCTCGGGGTCCATGGAGTATCCCGGACGCGTGCACCCCACGAACTGGGCGAGCTCGAAGAGCTCGTCGGTGTCGCGCCAGGTGAAGATCTCGGCGAGCGCGTCGGCACCGGTGATGAAGTAGAGCTCGGAGTCCGGCAGCGCCCTGGCGAGATCGCGCAGCGTGTCGATGGTGTAGGTCCGCCCGGCGCGCTCGATGTCGACCCTGCTCACGGTGAAGCGCGGGTTGGCGGCGGTCGCGATCACCGTCATCAGGTAGCGGTGCTCGGCGGGCGACACATCACGGTCGGCCTTCTGCCACGGGTCGCCGGTGGGCACGAAGACGACCTCGTCGAGGTCGAAGAACGACTGCACCTCGGAGGCCGCCACCAGGTGGCCGTGGTGGATGGGATCGAAGGTGCCACCCATCACCCCGACACGACGCTTGCCGGTCAGGCCCTCCAGGCCTGGGTCGGGCGCTCCCCCGATGCCCATCTGATCAGCGCTCAGGAGTGCTCACGGCCACCGGCGAACCAGACCAGGACCAGGAGAGCGAAGACGAGGAGCGCCAGGGCGCCGCCGCCGATGACCCACTCGATGCCAGAGGTGCCGTGCTCGGCCCCGTGCTCAGCGGAGGTGATGATGCTCGACACAACAGAGTTCGACATGGCGCACAGATTACCTTGCCGGTTGCCAGGTCAGCGCACGTGCCCGTCTCCGGTGACCACGTACTTCGTCGAGGTCATCTCGGGCAGGCCCATCGGACCCCGGGCGTGCAGCTTCTGGGTCGAGATCCCGATCTCCGCGCCGAAGCCGAACTCGCCACCGTCGGTGAACCGGGTCGAGGCGTTGACCATGACCGCCGCGGAGTCGACCGCGGCGGTGAACCGGCGGGCCGCGCTCAGGTCCTCGGTCAGGATCGCCTCGGTGTGACCGCTCGACCAGCGCCGGATGTGGGCGATGGCGGCGTCGAGATCGGGGACGACGGCGGCGCTGATCTTGAGCGCCAGGAACTCGGCCGCGTAGTCCTCGTCGGTGACCGGCTCCACCAGGTCGAAGGCCTGGAAGGCGGAGTCGCCCAGGATCTGCACGCCACGCTCCTGCAGGGCGGGGACCACCATGGGCAGGAACTCCTTGGCGATGTCGGCGTGGACGAGCAGCGACTCGGCGGAGTTGCACACGCTGGTGCGCTGGGTCTTGGAGTTGACCACGATCGCGACGGCCTTCTCGAGGTCGGCAGCCTTGTCGACATAGACGTGTACGTTGCCCACGCCCGTCTCGATGACCGGCACCGTCGACTCCTCGACGACGCTGCGGATCAGCCCGGCACCACCGCGCGGGATGAGCACGTCGACCAGGCCCCGGGCCCGCATCAGCGCCTTGACCGAGTCGTGGCCCTCCCCCGGCACGATCTGGATCACGTCGGCCGGCAGGCCGGCGGAGACGACGGCGTCGCGGAGCACCTCGCCGATCGCCGCGTTGCTGGAGGCGATGTTGGAGGAGCCGCGCAGGAGTGCCGCGTTGCCGGACTTCAGGCAGATCCCGGCCGCGTCCACGGTCACGTTGGGGCGAGCCTCGTAGATCATCCCGACGACGCCGAACGGCACCCGCACCTGGCGCAGCTCGAGGCCGTTGGCGAGGGTGCTGCCGCGTACGACGTCTCCCACCGGGTCCGGAAGGGCGGCGAGCTCGCGGAGGGCGGCGGCGATGCCGTCGAGCCGCTCCGGGGTCAGGGTGAGGCGGTCGATGATGTTGGCCGGGCTGCCCGAGGCCTCGGCGCGGGCGACGTCGGCCGCGTTGGCCTCCAGCACCTCGCCGGACCGCTCCAGGAGCGCGTCGGCCATCGCGTGCAGCGCCGCGTCCTTCACGCTGCGCGGCGCCACCGCGAGCTCATAGCTCGCCTCTCGTGCCTTCGCCGCCACCTCACGGATCACTGCCTCTGCACTCATACGAGAACCCTATGCCGTCGCGCGTACGCAGCCACCACCCTTTCGCCGTGCGGACCGCACGGCCGAGGTCAGTCCTCCTCGCCCAGGCCCAGCAACGCGCCGAGACCGCCGAGCGGGTCGAAGGGGCTCTCGGACGGCTCCGCCGTCGCCATCGGCTCGCCGCTCCCCGACCCGGACGGCGACGGTCGGACCTTGCGCGGCGCCTTCACCGGCGCCGGCTCGACGGGCGGGCCCGTCGTGCGCGTCGACGGCGACTCGTTCCGGTCGCGCTCCGGCGACGCGGACGCGGAGCCTGCCGTGCTCGCCGCCGGCTCGGACTCGGTCATCGCCGGATAGTCCATCGGCGGCCGGTAGGACTTGCGCACGAACGCGATCCCCGACGTCGCGCCGGCGAACAGCGACGACAGCACGAGCGCCGAGATCCAGGGCGTCCAGCCACGCCACCAGCCTCCGGCGGGGCCCTGAGCCCCGTCGAACCCACTCACTCCCACAACCATCCCCCAGGTTGCGCCGGCACCGTCCGACGCACCCCGAATCCTAGCCGCGAACGGAGCCTTCCGGGGCGGTGTGGACATCCCCGGATCGCGCGATCGCGAGGAGAAGATCGTGGGCCCGGGCAGCCACCGGATTGGCGGTACGCCGCGCCCCGAGCTCGACCAGGGCGGCCAGGTCCGCGGCCCGGGCCAGGTCGAGAGCATCCGTGGCGCTGCCGCCCCGCACCGCGACGTAGCCCGCCAGCACTCCCGCGACGTACGCCGCGTCCCGCTCGAACCTCAGCAGGTTGCCGAGGTCGGCGAACGGTGAGCCGGCGTGGGCGAACTCCCAGTCCAGCACCGCGCGCACCTCCAGCGTGTCCGGGTCCACGATGAGGTTCTTGGGGTTGAGGTCGCTGTGCACCAGGCTCACCCGGGCGACCGTGTCGAGCAGGTCCTGGGCCTCGGCGGCCACGTCGCGCAGACCCTCCAGGTCGGCCGGTGACCAGTCGAGACGCTCGGCGTAGGACTCGACCCACTCGGTCAGGTCCAGTGCGAACGCCTCGATCCGCAGGTCCTTGTCGGCGAAGGTGCCGGCGCTCAGGCACGGCATCCCGGCCAGGGTGCCTGCGATCTCCCCGAGGCGTCTGCCGAGCGTGCCCTGGTGCGCCTCGTCCAGGCCGGGGAGCAGCAGGTCGCCGCGTACGCCCTCGACGAACTCGGTCACCAGCAGCGCGGGCATGCCCGTGGCCGGGTCGGCGCGGCGCAGCTCCAGGACGTCGGGGACCGGGACGAGGCCCCGCACCAGACGATGCAGGGCCTCCTGGATCTCGGCGGCCTGCGGGTGGTGGCGGGGGTCGGCGAAGACCCGCACGACCGACCTCTCCTCGCCGGCCTCCGCAAGGAACGTCTCGCCCGACCAGCCACCATCGAGCGGCCGGAGGCCACCACCGAGTTCACCGAAGCTCACGCGACCACGTCCCGTTTGGTTGGTTCACTCGCTGACGCTCGCTCACCCGGCGAGGCTAGCGCCCCTCGGGTCAGGCGCAGGGCCGGGACTTCGGCTGCGTGTAGATCCGGTGGGTCGCCCGCGCGCTGTCCCACATCTTGTTGAACCGGGAGGAGTAGGCCTGGTAGTAGCTCTTCGAGGTGAACCGGAAGGTGACCTCGTCGTTGCTGAACGAGGGCGGCGACCAGTTCTCCGAGCCGGTCCAGACGCTGAAGGTGCCCTTGTCGGCGTAGCGGCCGTTGACGCTCATCCACTTGTAGTGGGAGTAGCAGCGCGAGCCGTAGACGATGTTGTCGCCGCTGGTCGACTTCTTCTGGCCCCAGTCCCAGGCGGCGTCGCGCGCGGGGATGCCGACCGCCCTCAGCTTGCGGTAGACCGCGTTGTTGGTGACCGAGCCGATCACCCGCACCACGCAGCCGCGCTTCTTCAGCCGGACCACCTCGTCGGCGATGCGCTCGCCACGCTGGCCGTACCAGGCGTACATGTGGATCCGCAGGAGCGTCCTGCCGTTGGTGCCGTAGCCGCTCGGCGCGCGGCAGCCGATCAGGCGGAGCCGGTCGATCACCCGGTCTCCGCTGCCGCGGGCGTAGATCTCGTCGCTGGTGGTGCCCGGACGCTGACGCTGGAAGCCGACGGAGGTGCCGCCGCCGGACCACGACACGTACCGTGGGGAGGCCTTCCGGTCGGCCTTGAGCTCGTTGAACATCCGCAGCCAGGTCTTCCACAGGCTGTCGTTGGCGTAGATCGTCTGGGCGTCGTTCCACTGCGAACCGGCCGCTCCGCCACCGAGGTTGCCGGAGCTGTTGATCAGGATGTTGCGCTTGGTGCCGACCTGGGTGAAGGAGTGGATCTTGATGTGCAGGTTGCCCGTGTCGTAGCCACGGCAGGCACCGGCACAGCCGTAGATGAAGCTCGGACGGGAGCGCTTGGTGCCGAGACGGTCGGCCAGCTTCCGCTCACCGCTGCTCCACATCTTCCGGTTGACCAGGATCTGCACGTGGACACCACGCTTGTGGGCGGCGATGAGCTGATCGACGGTGTCGGCACGGTCCAGGTTGTAGGTGACGAACCGGATGTAGGAGCCCTTGGCCGCGTAGCGGACGCTGTTGTTGATCCGGTGGACGATGTAGTTGCGCTGTGACGCGTCACCGGTCGGGTTGTTGAAGAACGGACCCGCCGGCGGCGACCAGGTCGCCGCGGTCGCCGGTGTCGAGACCACGGACATCGTCGCCACGACCAGAGCCGCCACGCAGCCGGCCACAGCCGAAGCAATCGAGATCTTCCGGGTCGTCCTCGACCTGAGCGCATTCCCCCACATGCGGCCGGACTATACCCAGCGACGTATGCGCCGCAACGACAATTCCGAGAACCCGATGCCAAACAGAAAGAAACCCGCCTCCGAGCTGTGCTCGGAGGCGGGTTTTCAGGACGTACGTCCCAGAGCTGATCAGCCCTTGGCGGCCTTGACGGCCTCGGTGACGGCCGGGAGGACGGTGTGCAGGTCGCCCACCACACCGAAGTCGACGAGCTCGAAGATCGGCGCCTCCTCGTCCTTGTTGACCGCGACGATGGTCTTCGAGGTCTGCATACCGGCACGGTGCTGGATCGCACCGGAGATCCCGTTGGCCACGTAGAGCTGCGGGGAGACGGTCTTACCGGTCTGGCCGACCTGGAAGGTGTGCGGCATCCAGCCCGAGTCGACCGCGGCACGCGAGGCACCCACGGCGGCACCGAGCGCGTCGGCGAGACCCTCGACGGCGGAGAAGTCACCGCCGGTGCCACGACCACCGGAGACCACGATCGCGGCCTCGGTCAGCTCGGGGCGGCCGGAGGCCTTACGCGGCTGGGAGGCCACGATCTGGGCGGTCTTGGCGGCATCGGAGATGGTCACCTCGAACGGGGTGACCGCGGCGGCGCCGGCCTTCTCGACCGGAGCGGCCGAGTTGGGCTTGACCGTGATGATCGGGGTGCCCTTGGTGACCTTGCCCTTGACCGTGAAGTTGCCCGCGAAGACGGACTGGGTCGCCACACCGGACTCGTCCAGGTCGACGGCGTCGGTGATCAGACCGGAGTCCAGCTTGATCGCCAGCCGGGCCGCGACCTCCTTGTTCTCCGCGGAGGACGGCAGCAGGATCGCGGCCGGGGAAGCAGCACCCGCCAGCTGGGCGAGCGCCTCGGCCTTCGGCGCCACCAGGTAGCCCTTGATCTGGGCGTCGTCGATGACGTAGACCTTCTCGGCGCCGTAGCCCTTGACGGCCTCCGCGGCACCAGCGGCACCGTCGGCGCCACCGATGTAGACCGCGGACGGCTCGCCGAGCTTGGCGGCCAGGGTGAGCAGCTCGTAGGTCGGCTTCTTGACCTGACCAGCCACGTGGTCGATGAGAACGAGAACTTCAGCCATGATTCAACAGATCCTTTCTCGGCCTCAGATGAACTTCTTGGACGCGAGGAACTCGGCCAGCGCCTTGGCGCCCGAACCGTCCTCGTCGGTGACGATCTCACCGGCGGTGCGCGGCGGGCGGGCCGCCGTCTCCTCGACCGCGGTGTAGGCAGCACCCAGACCCACCTGAGCAGCGTCGACACCGAGGTCGGCCAGCGACCACGTCTCCAGCGGCTTCTTCTTGGCCGCCATGATGCCCTTGAAGGACGGGTAGCGGGCCTCGCCGGACTGGTCGGTGACCGAGAGGACCAGCGGCAGCGTGCCGCCGATGACCTCGGTGGCCACGTCGCCGTCACGCTTGATCCGGATCTGGTCGCCCTGGGTCTCGACGACCGAGGCGAGGGTGACCTGCGGCAGGCCGAGACGCTCGGCCAGCATCGCCGGGACCACGCTCATCCCGGCGTCGGTCGAGGCCAGACCGCCGACCACGAGGTCGACCTTCGTCTCGGCACCGAGCTTCTCGATCGCCTTGGCCAGCACCAGCGAGGTGGCGATGGAGTCCGAACCCGCGATGGCGTCGTCGACGACGTGGACGCCCTTGTCGGCACCCATCTGCAGCGCCTTGCGCACAGCGGCCTCGGCGGCCTCCGGACCAACGGTCAGCGCGGTGACGGTGATCTCCTCACCCTCACGCTTCTCCTTGATCTGCAACGACTGCTCGACCGCGTACTCATCGAGCTCGGAGAGCAGACCGTCGACGTTCACGCGGTCGACGGTGAAGTCGTCCTCGAACTGCCGGTCCGCGGTCGCGTCCGGCACGTACTTCACAAGCACAACAATGTTCATGATGGTGCGGCCTTGCCGGCCCCTCCTGGAATGGTCGTAGTTCGCCAGCGATGTTACCCGTCAGTCACATACGGATGACAGGTGCCTACGCGTTGAGAATGTCACATGGCCTCAGGGCCGGATCACACCGGCCACGATGCGACCGACGATCAGCCACGCCAGTGCCCCGATGCCCCAGTTGAAGAGCGCGTTCTTGATCTCGGCGTCCTCACCGCTGAACTGCTTGATGCCGTTCTCCCGTGAGAACAGGCCGAGATCGGCGGTGTCGGCGAGGTTGAGGACGAACTCCACGAGGGGGTTGTCCTGGTTCGCGTTGAGCGCGATCAGCAGCGCACCGATCGCCAGCGCCAGCGCGGCGAGCAGCGCGATCACCCAGACCACCCTCGAGGCGTAGGACCGGATGGTGTGGACCACACCCGGGCCGGTGGACGTCTTGGTGTCGGACACGGGATTCACTTCCCTTCGAAGTTGGCTTTGCCGGGGCCGTTCTCCAGGAACGATCCCATCCCGGTCTGGGAGTCCTGCGTCGCGAACACGCCGGCGAACTGCTGCTGCTCGATGGCCAGCCCGGTGGCGAGGTCCACCCCGAGACCCTTGTCGATCGCCGTCTTCGCCGCCGCCAGGGCGTACGGTGCCGCCTTCTTGAACTGGCTCGCCCACGCGAGCGCCTCCTCATAGACCGAGGCCGCCGGTACGAGCCGGTCGGCCAAGCCGATTGCCAGCGCCTCGTCTGCCTTGACGAAGCGGCCCGAGAAGATCAGGTCCTTGGCCTTGGACGGCCCGACCAGCCGCGCCAGCCGCTGGGTGCCGCCGGCGCCCGGGATGATGCCGAGCAGGACCTCGGGCTGACCGAACGTCGCGTCGTCCGCGGCGATCCGGAAGTCGGCCGCGAGCGCCAGCTCGCAGCCTCCGCCCAGTGCGTAGCCGGTCACCGCGGCCACCACCGGCTTGGGGATCTCCGCGACGGCGGTCACCGCGGCCTGCACGCCCGCGACCCGCTTGGCCATCTCGGAGTAGGAGAGGCCGGCCATCTCCTTGACGTCGTTCCCGGCGGCGAACAGTCTCTCGCCGCCGTAGACGACGACCGCGCGTACGTCATCGTCGGCTGCCGCCTCGGTCGCGACCTCGAGCAGCTCGGCCTGCACCTGGAAGCTGATCGCGTTCATCTTGGGCCGGTCGAGCCGGATCGTGCCGATGCCGTCCTCGACGGTGAGGTTGACGAAGTCACCCATCGTGGCGCTCCCCTGTCTGTGAAGGCGGTTACATGTGTCCGGAACACTATCGGGTGCCTTCCACCGCTCGTGTGCCGGTTCGCGGTACAGGCGTTGCGGGTATCGCGTAACCCCCGTCGGTAAAGGGGCGTTTCAATAACATGACCGATATTCGTTCCAGTCGCACTCGGGTGAGCCTCGGTGCCGCGCTGAGCCTCGCCCTCGGCGCATTCGTGCTGGCGACGCCGGTCTCGGGTGCCGCGCTCTCCACCACTGACAACACAGACACCACGGCCGAGGAGGCCCGCTCCGGCGGGCTGCTCGGTCACGAGGCCGATGCCGGCCTGGACGTACGCGACCGCGTGCTGCCCACCTCGACCCAGAAGTCCGCGGCCGATGCCCTGGACGCCCTCGACATCCGCTGGAACGCCCACGGGACGCCGACCTCGCTGATCACCTCCGACGGCGTGCTCGCCGCCGCCGGCTCCTCGGACCCGGTCGCCGCCGCCCGGGACTTCCTCGACGACAACGCGGCCGTCTTCGGGCTCACCGCGGCCCAGCTGGACGACCTCGAGCTCGTCAGCGACCAGAAGCTGGCCGGTGGCGGCGGCCATGCGGTCCTCTTCCGGCAGACCTACGACGGCCTCTCCGCCGCCACCGAGGGGATGGTCACCGTGGGCGTGGCCGGCGGCGACATCACCTACGTCTCCTCCTCGCTGTCCAAGGTGAGCGGCGACGTCGCCGAGGCGAGGCTGAGCCCGACCGAGGCCTGGCTGAAGGCCGCCGCCTCGGCCGGACGGCCGGTCTCCGGCTCGAAGATCGGCGCGATCGTCACCGACGCCGCCGCGAAGCTGACCGACTGGACGAAGCTGACCGTCCCCGGCCTGGCGACCGACCAGCTGGTGCGGCTGCGGGCCCTCCCCGTCCCCGGCGAGGGCGTACGCCCCGTCTTCCAGGCCACCGTCGTCGACTCCGCCGCTGCCACCCTGCTCGGGCAGACGGTGCTGGTCGACGCGGTCACCGGCGAGGTGCTCCTGCGCCAGGACAACGTCGATCACGAGAACGACGTCGAGGGGCCGTTCACCGGCACCGCGCTCGGCGCCTGCGGTCCGAAGCACACCTTCGAGATCTCCGACGACAAGACCCGCACCCTGGCCGCGGTCGCGATCGGGCTGCCGACCGACGACTTCACCGTGAAGCTCTTCGCCCCCGACGGCGCGCTGCTCGTGGAGGGTGACCTGCTCACCAGCCCCGAGACCGCGACCTACACCGCCGCGAAGATCGACCCCGGGACGTACGCGGTCCAGGTGTGCCCCTTCGACGACTCGCTCCTCGTCGGGAGCTACACGGTGACCGTCGCGTCCTCCGACGCCGGTGCGGAGACCGGTGACCTGCCGGGCAGCAACCCGCGCTGGTCCTACTTCCCCGGCACTCCCGACGCCGCCTCGACCGGCGGTGAGGCGGTCCCCGCCAACGATGTGGTCGCGTGCTGGACCAAGGTGGCCGGGTGCACCGGGCCGGAGCTGAAGAGCCTGGCCAACGCCGGCCCGTGGGACACGCTGCTCAGCACGACCGTCGGGGTGCCCTCGCTGACGACGATCGGCAACAACGCCAACACCCACGAGGGCTGGCTCTCGCCGCTGGCCGCCGGTGGCCTCGAGCAGGCGCCGATCTCGCCGCTGCGTGACTACTCGGGCACCTTCACCGACGCCTGGAACAACTCCCGGTGCGCGCCCACCAACCTGGTGCCGGGTGGCAACGACGTCAACTACGTCGTCGGCAACCTGTTCGCCAGCCACAACCGGATGCACGACTGGTCCTACTTCCTCGGCTTCACCGAGGAGAACTACAACCTGCAGACCGACAACCTCGGCCGTGGCGGACGCGGGCTCGACGCCGAGATCGGCAACGCGCAGGCCGCGGCGGCCGACTCGCAGGTCATCGAGCAGACCGGCCTGCTGACCGGCCGCAACAACGCCAACCAGCTCACCCTGATGGACGGCGTTCCGGGCATCACCAACCAGTACCTCTTCCAGCCCGCCGCCGGCGCCTTCTACGCCCCCTGCACCGACGGGTCGCTGGACTTCGGGATCGTCGGCCACGAGTACACCCACGCCATCTCCAACCGGATGGTCGGCGGTCCCGACGACGGGCTGACCTCGGAGCAGGGTGGCGCGATGGGTGAGTCCTGGAGCGACCTGGCCGCGGCCGAGCACATGTTCGCCCACGACCTCGACAACGGCGGCAGCCCGTGGGCCGTGGGCTCCTACGCCACCGGCAACACCGATGTCGCGATCCGCGACTTCGCCATCGACAGGAACCCGCTCAACTTCTCCGACTACGGCTTCGACAGCACCGGGCCCGAGGTCCACGCCGACGGCGAGATCTGGAACGGGACGATGTGGTCGGTGCGGCAGGCGCTGGTCGACAAGTACGACGCGACCTACCCCTACGCCGACAAGGCCCTGCAGCGGCGCTGCTCGGTCGCGACGACGACCGCCTCGCCGCTGGCCGCCGACAAGTGCCCCGGAAACCGCCGCTGGATCCAGCTGGTCTTCGACTCGTTCCTGCTCCAGCAGGGTGCGACCTCGATGCTGGACGCCCGCGACGCTTTCCTGGCCGCCGACCAGATGCGCTTCGGCGGTGCGAACCGCCAGGTGATCGCCGACGCGTTCGCCCGGCGCGGGATGGGTCAGTACGCCACCACGACCGCCGACGACCACGAGCCGACCCCGAGCTTCGCCTCGCCGGCCTCGCGCAACGTCAAGGTCACCTTCACCGCGCCGGCGCCCGGGAAGGCCTACGTCGGTCGCTTCGAGGCACGGGCGACCCCGATCGCCGACACGCTCACTGCCACCCCGCTCGGGTCGGTGGCTCACTTCGTGCCGGGGACGTACGAGCTCCTCTACGTCTCCGCCACCGGTGGTGCCCAGCGCAAGACGGTCACGGTCTCCCCCGCAGAGATCACCAAGACCGTCTCGTTCGCGACCGGGACCAACCTGGCCGCGGCCGCCAACGGCGCCAAGGTGCTGACCTCGACCGAGGGCTCACGCAACCCGGCCGCGCTGATCGACGGCACCGAGAGCACCAACTGGGGCGGGGTGACCGCGGACAACGTGGATGCCACCACGCCCTCGGTCGCCGTGGACCTGGCGGGCGGTACGCGAACGGTGAAGACGGTCAACGTCAGCGCCTACCTGTCGCCCGCGACCGACACCGACGCCGACTCGGGGTCGCGCTTCACGGCACTGCGGAAGTTCGCACTGGAGGCATGCCTCGCCGCGTGCGACACGGCCGGAGCGACCTGGAAGCGCTTCTACACCTCGGCCGACGACGCCTTCCCCGGCAAGCGCCCGAGGCCGGTCGCGCCCAACCTCAACCTGCGCACCTTCGACGTCCCCGACACGTCCGCCGCGGCGGTCCGTCTGGTGGCGCTGGAGAACCAGTGCACGGGCTATGCCGGCTACGCCGGTGAGCAGGACGCCGACCCGTTCACCACGACCGACTGCAAGACCGGCTCCGACCGCGGCACGATCGTCCACGCCGCCGAGCTGCAGGTCTTCGGCCAATAGGCCACCTGGGCGGGTTGCAGAAACCTGCGACCCGCCCCAGTCATCATTTTGCATTGCAAGTTTTTGCAGAAGTAGTGACGAAGCTGGCTCCGGTATGCCAGAGTAGTTCTTGCCCCGCTGGTGACCCGAGACGCCAGCGGGGCCTTTCTTTTCCCCGTGGTGTCGACCCACGCCGTGCGGGGACACGCTCGGGCGTACGCATGGCGCTGGCGACCGCGCGCGGCCCGGGGTAGAACTGAGACCAGCGGCGGGCGGGGGTCCTGCCGGACTGGAGACCCATGCGATGAAGGCTCTGAGGTACGTCTCGATCGGTGCTGCACCCGAGATCAGCGAGGTTCCGGTGCCGGAACCCGGACCGGGTCAGGTGCGCGTGAAGATCACCGCGGCCGGCGCCTGCCACTCCGACTCGTTCCTGATGGGCCTGCCGGAGGAGACCTGGCATACGTTCGGCTACCCGCTGCCGATGACGCTCGGACACGAGGGTGTCGGGGTCGTCGACGCGCTGGGCGACGGCGTGCACGGGGTCGAACCCGGTGAGCCGGTGGCGATCTACGGCCCGCAGGGCTGCGGCCGCTGCTACCCCTGCGCGCAGGGCAAGGAGAACTACTGCGAGCGCGCCGCCGAGCTCCACATCAGCCCGCCAGGCCTCGGCACCGACGGCACGATGGCCGAGTACGTCCTGGTCCCCGACGCCCGCCACCTGCTGCCGCTCGGCGACCTCGACCCGGTCGCCAACGTAGCGCTGACCGACGCCGGGCTGACGCCCTACCACGCCATCAAGGGCTCCCTGCCCAAGCTGGTCGCCGGCTCGAGCGCCGTCGTGATCGGTGCGGGCGGACTCGGCCATGTCGCCATCCAGCTGCTGCGGGCCCTCTCCCCCGCCACCGTGATCGCCCTGGATCTCGGCGAGGACAAGCTCGCCCTGGCCACCGAGGTCGGCGCCCACCATGCCTTCCTCTCCGACAAGACGGCCGCCGACAACATCCGCAAGGTCGTCGGCGCCCGTGGCGTGACCGCGGTCTTCGACTTCGTCGGCGCGCAGCCGACCGTCGACCTGGCCTCGTCCGTGATCGGCACCGAGAGCGACCTCGTCATCGTCGGCGTCGGCACCGCAACCGCCGAGGTCGGCACACTCGCCAAGCCGTACGACGCGGTGATCCGGGCACCCTACTGGGGCTCACGCTCGGAGCTGATGGAGGTCTTCGACCTGGCTCGCGCCGGCCTCGTGCACGTGGCGACCGAGCAGTTCTCGCTCGACGATGCGCCCGAGGCGTACCGACGCCTTCACGAGGGGACGCTTCGCGGGCGCGCCGTCGTCGTCCCCTAGGCGCGGCGAGCGAACCTGACTCGTCCGTCGGGTCGTCGCTCATACGTGTAGTCGGGGTCGTGGATGCGGTGGTGGTCGCTGGGACACAGCAGGACCATGTTGGCGAGGTTGGTTCGGCCGCCTTCGGACCACGGTTTCAGATGATGGGCTTCGGTCCAGGCGGCGGGGGCGTCGCAGTCTTCGGCTTGGCAGCCTTGATCTCGTAACCGCAGTGCTCGGTGTTGGATCGGGTGGGCCAGGCGGGCGGTGCGGCCCAGGTCGAGGATTTCGGAGTCGGTGCCGAGGACGACTGGGACCAGGTCGGCGTTGCAGGCCATCCGGCGGGCCTCAGCGGCGGTGATCTGGTCCCCGTCGAACCCCAACGCGGCGGTGCCGAGGTCCTTGCGAAGGTCCTCCACGTTCATTGTGATGAACACCGTCGTGCCGTGACCGCCGTGGCGGGGCAGCAGGTCGACGTCGTAGGTCTCGATCACGCGGGCGAACGCCTGCCCCAGGAGCCGGTCATAGGGGGCTTTGCGGCCCTTGTTCTCCGCCGACAGCTTTCGGGGCTGGGCCAACGACTCCAAGATCGTGCGCAGCCGGATGCCGACGGCGCGGGAGACCCGGGCGTGGAGGTCGATGGTGCCGTCGCCGTTGTCGCGGGCGGAGAAGAAGGTGCGCCGGGCGGCGTGCTCTTCCTCCCGCTGGAGGGCTTTGGCTTCGGCGGCTTCGAAGCGTGCGGGGTCGATCTCGGCGAGGATGCGGCGGCCGGCGTTCTTGAGCTCGTTGGCGGTCATCCAGGCGGCATAGTCGACCAGCATCTTCTCCGCCAGGGCCAGGTGCTCACCACTGGCGGCGGGGTCGGCCGCGACGGCATCAAGCGCCTTCGTGATCACCCGGGCTTTGTCTTGGGACACCACACCTTCGGCCAGCCCGGCAGCCACGAGGTCGTACTTGGCGACACTGGTGGCGAGTTTGATCTGCGAGCGGGCCACCCCTTTGTCGACCAGGAGTTCGGTCCGCAGCCACCCCGAGACGTCCTTGGCACCGGTCTCCTCGGCGATGTCACCGGCAGCCGCGAGGACTCGCAGTTTCAGGGCGGCCTGCATCGCTTGGAGTTTCTCCAGCCGTTCGAGCAGGTCCTTCTTCTGCGCGGTGCGCCAATAGGCAGGGTCGCTCGAGAGGAGGTCATGGAGGGCGGTTTCGATGGCGGCTAGGGCGGCGTCGATCGCGTCACCGGGGTTGGTGCCCCAGTGGTTGATGTCGGGCCCGAGACTCATCGCGTGGTTCCTTCATGGAGGTGTTGTGATGGGTCTGATTCTACGCCTCATCCGCTCTCTCTACTATCTATTTTCCCTGTTCAGATGAGGTTTTCGCGGCGAGCGAACGGCCTCGCTTCTGTGGATGGTAAGTGGCCCGAAGGGCCACCTCCCACGCCCCAGCAACACCACCTGTCGCAGGAACGATTCCGCTGCGCCACACCCGGGCCGCCGCCCCGATAGCCAGCCATGTTTTTCTCGACGGGCCCCGGTGTCCAGGACCGCGAAGCGGCCGGCGAAGCCGGCGGCCGCAGGCCGTCCTTGACTCCGGGGTCCGTCGAGAAGACCCTCAAGAACGGGTCGGCGGCCCACACCAGCCCCGAAGAAACGGTCACGGGACAGGTGGTCTCGACAAGCTCGACCACCGACCACCACCGGTCCACGACACAGACCCCCAAACGCCGCCAGCGAAGCCGGCGCCCGCAGGGCACCCTTGACGCCGGACCAGATCGAGAAGACCCTCAAAGAACGGGTCGGCGGCCCAGACCAGCCCCGAAGAACGGTCACGAAACAGATGGTCTCGACAAGCTCGACCACAAGAATGCCGAGTCGGCGCATCTTGACCGGCTCGCTCGCTTCGCTTCGCGAGACACCGGTCAAGATCCGCCGACTCGGCAGGGTTACCAGAGAAGCGAGTCCTCACCGCTCGAGAGACGCCAACGCAGCCCCCGCAAGCATCCCGGCAACCACGACAGTCCCCGCGAGAACCCAGTAGAGCGCGTCGTACCCGCCGAGCACAGCAGCAAGCGCAGCCCCGACAGCCGGAGCGAGCGCACCCGCGACCCCGGCAGGAGCCGAGTAGACCCCGTTGAGCGCGGCGTACCTCTCCGGCCCCCACACGTCGCTGACGACGGTCGCGGAGATGAGCGTGTAGAGCCCGCGGGCGGTGCCGGTGAGCACGGCGGCGACGATCATCACCCAGCCGACCGCGGGCAGCAACGGAAGCAGGGCGACCGAGGCGGCGAACCACAGCACTCCCCCGATCATCCGGGCGCGGACGCCGAAGCGCCGCGCGAGCATCGGGTAGAACGCCCGCCCCGCGACCTGGCCGGCCCCGCTGAGCCCGAGGGCCCAGGCGGCGGTGGTCGCGCTCAGCCCGTGCTCGACGAGGAACGGCACCAGGTGGACGATCGAGGCGAACACGACCATCGAGACCAGGGTGCCCGCGAGGGTGAGCAGCACGAACCGACGGCTCCGCAGCACGTCCCGGTCCCGCACTAGTCGACCGTCCTTGCTCGGGGCCGTCGGCACCCAGGCAAGATCGAGCACGACGACGCTCGGCACGAAGGTCAGCACGACAAAGGCGCCGGCCAGGATCACGTACGTCCACCGCCACTCCACCCACCCCGCCAGCGCGTCGGTGAGCGGCGCGAAGATCGTCGAGGCGAAGCCACCGGCGAGGGTGAGCGTCGTGATCGCATCGACCCGCCGCGTACCGAACCAGTGGGTCAGCGCCGCGAAGGCCGGCGGGTAGAAGGTTCCGGCCGTCGAGAGCCCGACCAGCAGCCAGCCCAGGGCGAAGATCCAGAAGGAGGGCGCAGCGGCGACCACGAGCAGCGATACCGCCCCCAGCAGGCTGGCCCCGGCCATCACCCATCGTGGTCCGAAGCGCTGGATGACCCGCCCCACCGGAATGCCCGCCACGGCCCCCACGAGCGTGCCCGCGGAGAAGGCGGTGGTGATCGCGGCCGCCGACCACCCGGTGGAGTCGACGATCCGCGGCTGCAGGACGGTGAAGGCGTAGTAGAGGACGCCGTACGCCGCCGTGACCGTCACGCAGAGTGTGACCAGCACCGCGACCAGCGGCCGGCCCTCGACCGGAGGTTCGTCCGCTACCACTCCTTCGTCAGCGTTCCAGATGGATCTGTTCGGCGACGCCGCTGAGCTTGGAGGGGTTGCGTACGTAGTAGAGGCCGGTGACCAGACCGTCCTCGACGTGCAGCGTGACGACGCCGTCGACCTCCTCGCCGAAGTAGAGCAGCATCCCGGGGGCGCTGTTGACGCTGGTGAGCTCGAACCTGGGGACGCCGTACTTCGTCGCCAGCCCCGCGAAGAACCGCAGGACCTTGTCCGCGCCGTGGATCGGGTTGCGGGCCGCCTGCACCACACCGCCGCCGTCGGAGAAGAGCACGACGTCGGGAGCCAGCACGTCCAGCAGCGACTGCAGGTCGCCACCGGTCGCGGCGTCGCGGAACCGCTCCAGCGCGTGGCGCGCCTCGGCCGCGGAGACCGACTCGCGCGGGCGTCGCTCGGCGACGTGGTCGCGGGCACGGTGGGCGATCTGCCGCACCGCGGCGGGCGACTTGTCGACGGCTGCCGCGATCTCGTCATAGCCCAGCGCGAAGACCTCGCGCAGCACGAAGACCGCCCGCTCGGTCGGTGAGAGCGTCTCCAGCACCAGCAGCACCGCGGTCGAGAGCGAGTCGGCGAGCTCGGCGTCCTCGGCGACGTCCGGCGCGGTCAGCAGCGGCTCGGGCAGCCACGGACCGACGTACGTCTCCTTGCGGCGCGACAGCGTCCGGATCCGGTTGAGCGCGAGCCTGGTCGTGATCCGCACCAGGTAGGCGCGGTGGTCGCGCACCTCCTCCAGCGGCACCGCAGCCCAGCGCAGCCAGGTCTCCTGGAGCACGTCCTCGGCGTCGGCGGCCGAGCCGAGCATCTCGTAGGCGACCGTGAAGAGCAGGTTGCGGTGGGCGACGAAGACCTCCGTCGCGGCCTCGCTCGTCGGCTGGGGCTCGCTCATGTCGCCGACCCTACCGACGCGGGAGCGAGCGGGACCTCGCAGACGTCGGAGTAGCCCTGGCTCTGCAGCCCGGCGGCCGAGTTGAAGCGCGAGCGCATGTTCTCCAGCGCGATCATCTGGGTCAGCTCCACCATCGCCTCGGTGCCCAGCTCGGCCAGCAGGCCCGCGACCATGTCGTCGGTCACGGCCATCGGCGTGGACGACATCGCCTCGGCGTACTCGATGACCTTCCGCTCGGTCGCGTCGAAGACGTCGGCGGTGCGCCACACCTGCACCTGGCTGATCTTGGCGAGGTCGAGGTCCTCGTTGTGGGCGAGGTAGTAGCCGAAGTCGAGGCACCAGCTGCACCCGATCGTGCTCGCCGCGGCCAGCTCGGCCAGCGACTTGTACGTCGGGTCGAGCGCCTTCCACCTCCCTACCTTGGACTCGAAGCCCATGACCGCCCGCAGCAGCGGCTTGTGGTGGAAGTAGACGTAGCCGACATCGGGGACCTCGCCGTACATCTTCCTGCTCACCCGCCTCACCACCGCTCCGTAGAGACCGGTCAGCTCCGCCTTCGGGATCCGGAATGTGCTGGGCATCGTCGCCCTCCTCTTTCTGGGGTCGAGCATCTCGTCACCATCCAGACACCGACAACCGCCGGGATGTGACAGCGCGGCTCGCTAGGGTTGGTCGCGTGAGCGAGCCAGAGACGACGACGGTGGCGGAGGGCGTTGCCCGGATCGAGTGGGCCGCGGGCGAGGCCGTCGATGTCGTACGCCGCGAGGTGGCGGCCGCGCTGCTCACCCATCATCGGGTGGAGGCGCTGATCGACCCGCAGGACCCGTCCGAGCAGCGGACCGCGACCTGGTCGGGCCTCCACCGCGAAGGCCTGCTCCGGGGCGTGGCCGGCGGCCAGGACCGGATGCTCTACGCCCGCGTCGCGAGCGACGCCCCGGTGGAGGCCCCCGAGGGCTTCCGGGCGCTGCTCAACTCCTTCCTCCCGCGCAAGCGCGCGATCGGGCAGATGCTGGTGCGCGACGCCGAGGAGCGCGTGCTGATGTGCCAGCTGACCTACAAGAAGGACTGGGACCTGCCCGGCGGGATCGTGGAGGTCGGCGAGTCGCCGAAGCTGGCCACCACCCGCGAGATCGAGGAGGAGCTCGCCCTGGTCCTCCCCGCCGGCGACCTGCTGATCACCGACTGGCTGCCGCCGTGGGGCGGCTGGGACGACGCCGTCTGCCTGGTCTTCGACGGCGGCGTCCACCCGTCCTCGATCCTCGAGCGGACCACCCTCCAGCCGCGCGAGATCCGCTCGGTGGCGTTCTGCACCCTCGACGAGGTCCGCGAGCGGGCCGCCGACTTCACCGCGCGCCGGGTCGAGGCCGCGCTGGCAGCGCTGAAGGGCGGCCCGACCTATACCGAGTCGGGCCGCCCCTAGCTTCGCTACGTCACCTCGCAGGGGTCAGCTTCGCGACGACCTCCGCCCGCGGACGCAGGCTGACCGGCCCGAGCAGACCGGAGGTCGGCGGGACCTGGTTGGCCTTGCCACGCTGGTTCAGCAGCGTGTTGGTGACCCGGACCTCGATCGTGTTGGCACCGGCACGCAGCGCCTCGGTGGCGTCGATGACGTACGGACGCCACAGCGCCCGCGGCAGCACGACCCCGTTGATGGTGACCTGCGCGATGTCGTGCACCTCGCCGAGGTCTAGCAGCATCCGACGGCCGGCCAGGTCGGCGGCGGTGACGTCGACGGAGGTGCGGTAGGTCGCGCTTCCGGAGAAGCGGGGATCGATGGTCGTCCACGATCCCAGCGGCCGGGTCTGCTCCGTCTCGCCCTCCCGCTCGAGCCTCACCGTCCACGGACCGTCCAGCGCGATCGGCGCCAGAGAGTCGGTCACCGTGGCCTCGCCGCGGTAGGTCCGCTGCCCGTCCTTGCCGGTCAGCGTCGTGGTCCCCGGCCCGTCGAGGAGGACGGTCGCCTCGAGCGACTTCCCGCTCCGGGCCACCGACTCGGCCACCTGGTCTCCGACCAGGTGCGCGCCCGCCTTGGTGCCCTTCCGGAAGACGATCGCCAGCGTCTCGTAGGGGTCGAGGCGCAGCGGCACGGTGGTCTCCTCGCGCCCGCCCTCGTCGTACGCCGCGGCGGCCTCGGTGCTGCCGTCGCGCGGGTCCCAGATCTCCGGCACGCCGTCGACCGGGAGGGTCGCCGAGGTGCTGATCGCCTGGTCGCTCTCGTTGTTGACCAGGAACGCGACGTCCCCGTCCCGTCCGGTACGCAGCACCCGCACCGCCGGCGCGGCGGGGCTGAGCTCGGCGGCGGAGACACCGGCGGCGGCCGCCAGCCCACCGAGAGCATCGGCGTCGGACACGACCGCGACCGAGCCGTCCCCGGCCCGGGTCCATCTGTCGGCGGCGCCGGTGAACAGCGAGCGCAGCTCCCGGTCCAGCGCGGCGTCGCGACCGCCGGCCTCGCGCTCCGGCAGCGGCCCGACGGCCACCACCCGCCCGCCGCCGCGCACGAACTTCTTCAGGGTCTTCGCCGTCTCCAGGTCCAGCACCGGCGTCGTCGGCAGCACCAGCATCCGGTAGCTCGCCTCGCCGACCTTCAGCTCGCCGTCGTCGGAGCGCGCCTGGTAGCGCGTGCCCGGGTCGCCGGAGAGCGAGCCGTCGCTGAGCAGGTCGAAGTCGACCTGGCCGCGCTCGAGGGCGAAGGCGGCCCCGCTGAGGGCGTCGTCGAGCTGGTGCTCGGCGTCGGTGGTGCGGGTCTGCTCGGCGGCCCGCTGCGGCTGCACCACGGCGGTCCGGGCGAGCGAGTCGCCCCGGCCGACCTCCATGACCCGGCCGATCCACGCGTCCACGTCGCCCATCGCGTCCCAGTAGGTGCTGCTGGGCCCGAACGGCGGCGCGAAGTAGACCTGCTTCTCGTCGGTCCACATCGCGTGCAGGGCGGTGAAGTTGGCCCCACGTACGGCGAGGGCACCGATCGTGGCGTGCATGAACTCCGGGGCGACACCCCAGCCGGAGTTGCCGAAGACCTCCACCAGGGCACGGTCCGCACCGCTCTGGTGGGCCGCCGAGGAGGCGTTGCGCATCAGGGTGGTCTGCTTGCCCGCGGTGTAGTCGGCGGTGATCATGTCGGTGCCGGGGACCTGGGCGTACTGGTTGTTCTTGGTCAGGTCGCCGGTGCTGTGCATCCGCTGCTGCGGACCCTCCTCGTCGAGCAGCGGGTTGGTGATCAGCTGGAGCCCGTGCTCGCCCATCCACTCGGCCTGGCGCTGGTAGTAGTTGGTCGCGAACGAGTCGTTCACCGCGCGCCAGTACGTCCCGGAGTACTCCTCACCGGTGCGGCCGAGCTGGTCGGAGGCGGCGGTGTACGCGACACCCGGGGACCCGCCCGCGCCCTCGATCAGATCCTCGAGGCCGTCGGACCAGGCGAGCCGTTTGAACGGCCACGGCTCGGCCGAGGAGATGAACGGCTCGTCGTCCCAGAAGCCCGGGACCACCGTGCCCATCGCCCACCCGAAGCGGCGTACGTACTGACCCTGCACCACCTCGAGCAGCCGGTCGGTCGCGTCGGGGTCGAGCAGGTTGAGGTAGCCGCGGTGGTAGCCGCTGGTGTCGTCGACCAGCGTCGTGTGGGCGAAGGTGTCCACCTGCCAGCGCCCCGCCGGAACCGTCCAGGAGCCGTCCTCGAGGTTCGGGGTGAGCTCCACCAGGTCGCCGCCGTCGGTCGATCCCGCGGGTCGCGCAGCCGCCGCGACGGTGTCGTCGAGTCGCACCAACGGGCCGCTGAAGTCGCCGATCGCCTCGCTGTCGTCGAAGGTCTCCGACCACAGCGTCGCGCCGGCCGGGTCCGTCACGCCCAGCTCGCTCCACTGCAGCCGCTGCAGACCCTCGACCGCGTCCTCGACCCCGACACCGCCGAACTCGGCGCTGACCGCCGGGGCGCCCGTCGCGTACGTCGCGTCGGTCGCCACCGGCTGGACCGTCTTGTTGATGACCGGCCGGATCTGGTCGCCGGAGACGGTCACGCTGATCGTCTGCTCCCGGCGCCAGGAGAACCCCGGCGTGTTCACGCCGGTGGTGAGCCGGGTCCGTGAGTCGCCGTCGAGGCGCCAGACGCTCGCCTTGCCCTTCACGTCGACGTCGACGAGGTAGCCGCGGCTGCCGTCCTCGGAGGCGCGTACGACGAGCTGGGCTCCGGAGGCGGTCAGCGTGACCTTCCCGGTGACGGTGTAGTCGCTCCAGCTCGCGCCGGCGCTGATCGGGTGCGCGCCCTCACGGATGGCGCCGTCGACGACGAGGCGTCCGCCCTCGACGCTGAGGCCGCTGGACTCGGCCGGGTCGATCGTGGCCGGGCCCTCGACGACCCGGGTCGAGCGCTGCAGCGCCTTCAGACGCAGCTCGGGGCTCGGCTCGTAGGTCTTGTCCCCGACCGTGCCGCCGTTGGCGATGATGCCGCCGGCCTTGCCGCTGGGGAAGTTGCTGTCGTTGAACAGCCAGATCCGCATCCCGGTGCGCTGCGCCTCCCGCAGGACGTGCTCGACGATGTCGAACCAGGCCTCGGTGAAGAACGCCGGCTGCATCTTGTCGCCGCCGTACGGGAAGAGGACCGCCTCATAGACGCCCTTGTCCCGCATCTCCGCCATCTGCGCGTCGACGACGTCCGGGGTCACGTTGCCCGTCCAGTACCAGTAGAACGCCGGGCGGCTGTCCTTCGGAGGGTCGGCGAAGGCCGCCGGGTCGAAGCCCCGGGCCGCGTTCGACGCCTGGGTGGCCACCGCGGGATCGGCAGGTACGGTGCCGAGCGCGAGCGACGTCGCCAGGGCCACCGTGCCGGCGAGAATGCCGGTGAGTCTGATCATGGTCCTTGAGTTCCTTACTCGGAGACGAACGTGTAGGTGCCGGTCCCGACCTCGAACTCGGCGAACCCGGAGACGGTCGAGGTGACCTTGCGGGCGCCTCGGGGCGCGGTGACCCGCTGGCCCTCGGCGACGGGCACCCGGACCGTCGCGGTGGTGTTCGGCGGGATCGTGGCGGTGAGCCGGACCGTGCCGTCGGTCCGGACCCAGGAGCTGGAGATCGTGCCCCGGACCGACTCGTAGGAGGACGCGGCCGACTCGACGTCACCGACGAGCGCGGGCTCGATCACGACCTTCTTCCAGGCCACCGAGTCCTCGGCCTGGCTGATGCCGGCGACCCCACCGGTGAACCAGGAGTCGATCGCGCCGAGCATGTAGTGGTTCTGCGAGGCGCCGGAGCTGGTCCAGCTCTCCGGCAGCGAGGTCGCACCGGCGGCGAGGAACTTGCCGTAGCCGACCCCGTCGTCGCGCTGCACCCAGTCGTGGAGCACGTCGTCGAGTCGTTCCCGGGAGAGCAGGTCGACGGCTGCGTACAGACCGATCTCACCGACGACGATGTGGTCCTGGGCGTCGCGGATCTGCTTCACGAACCGGTCCAGCACACCGGCGCGCAGATCGGCCGGGACGAGGTTCTCCTGGAGAGCCAGGGCCTGGCTGGCCTGGTCACCGTTGCCGTAGAGCCCGGTCTCGGGGTGGTAGAAGGTCGCGTGGAAGGCGGTGGCCACATCGGCGGCCTTCTTCTCGTACGCTGCCGCGTCGGCGTCGCGCCCGAGGGCGGCCGCGATCCGGCTCATGTGGGTGAGGATGCGGTGGTAGGCCCAGGTCTGGGTCAGCGCCGCAGGCGTGGCGGGTGAGGCCGGGGTGATCCAGTCACCGAGGCCGCCGGCGACGATGCCGCCGGTCGAGATCGAGGCCAGGTAGTCGGCGTACTCGACCATCTGCTGCCAGTGGGCGCGCATGGCGCTGTCGTCGCCGTACCACTGGTAGATCTGCCAGGACGAGACCGCCAGGGTCGCACCCCAGTTGGCGTCGTGCCGGAAGGCGCCGGCGAAGAGCGCGTCCTCCGGTGCGGTGGTGGGGATCAGCCCGTTGTCCTGCTGGGCGTCGACGACGTCCTGCAGCATCTTGCGGTAGTGCGCCTGGACGTCGTAGCCGTAGGCGAGGGTGTCGAAGACCAGGTTGGTCTGGTCGAGCCAGCCGAGCTTCTCGCGGTGCGGGCAGTCGGTGAAGACGGAGTACATGTTCGACTGCACCGAGCGATCGATGATCCGGTGGATCCCGGTCATCTGGGCATCCGAGGTGGTGAACGATCCGACCGCCCGGTCGGTGGCGCGCAGCACCTTTCCGGTCACCGACTCGGCGGTCGGCGGGGTGGTCAGGCCCTCGACCTGGAGGTAGCGGAAGCCGTGGTAGACGAACCTCGGGGTGAACGTCTCCTCGCCGGTGCCGGCCAGGGTGAAGCGGTCCCGGATGTCGCCGCCGACGCTGCCCTGGTCGACGGTGCCGTCGGCCTTGAGCTTCTCGGCCGGGCGCATGGTGATCGTCGTCCCGGCCGGTCCGCTGGTCGTCAGCTGCTGCCAGCCGGCGAAGTTGGTGCCGAGGTCGAAGACGTACGTCCCCGCCTTCGGCTCCGTGACGGCGACGGTCTCCAGGGTGTCGACCTCGCGGATCGGCGGGCTCTGCTGAGCCACCAGCTCCGGGTCGCCTGCCGGGGCGCCGATGTCGACCGCGTCGAGCCAGCCGGCACGGTCCGCGCCGGGCTCGTTCCAGGCACCGAGGTCGCGCCGGGCGTCGTGGTCCTCACCGCCGTACCAGTTGGAGAAGGTGACCTCGCCGAGGGCCGTCTTGAACGAGGAGCCGGTCGCGACCGTCTGGCGCCGGCCGTCGCGGTAGGTGATCTCGAGCTGTCCCATCGCCCGCGGGGCGCCGTGCCCGGCGGCCGCCTTCATGTAGCGCTTGGGGATCTCGGGGGTGTTGAAGACGTTGTAGATCCCGTTGCCGAGCTCGATGCCCCAGGTGTTGCCGCCCTTGCGGAGCAGTCTGGTGACGTCGTAGGTGGCGTACGGGACCCGCACGCTGTGCTCGGTGTTGCCGGGCTGCAGCAGGTCCTTCGAGACCGGCCGCCCGTTGAGCGAGACGTCGTAGACGCCCTCGCCGGTGACGTAGAGGCGCGCGGAGGCGACGTCACCGCGGGCGGTGAAGTCCTGGGCCAGCACCGGGAGCGCCTCCGGCGAGGTGTGCAGGTTGGAGACCGCGCTGACCTTCGTCCGCGGCCCGACCTTGGTGAACGTGGTGTCGTCGGCGGAGACCGAGACCTGGAAGTCGCGGGGGAAGTTCGGCGTGGTGCCGTAGTCGCTGGGCGCGTCCCACAGCGAGTAGAGCCGGACCGTGTCGATCGCCGTCGGCTCACCCAGGTCGATCGTGATCTCGATCGGCTGGTCCTGGACGTCGGTCTCGGGGTGGTAGTCGCTGCGGTAGCCGCGCGGGTCGTCCGCGGTGGTGACCTTGCCGTCGGTCAGGTAGGCGGGGTCCCACACGCCCGGCTCGGAGTTCTCCTCGGAGACCGTCACGGTGGCGCCCTCGGCCAGGTTGTCCCCGTCGATGCCGTTGCTGACCTCGATCTCGCCGAGCTCGAGGCGCGGCTTCCACTCCGGGTCGTCCAGGGGCTCACCCGGTCGGCCGAGGTCTACCACGGTCAGCCGTACGTAGCGGGCTTCCTGCGCGCCGATGCCGACGTCCTGGTGGAGCGGGGCGGCCCACCGTCGGTCGGTGATCCACTCCCCCTGCCAGTCGGACTCGTCGAGCAGACCCATCTCGAAGGAGGCGGGCCGGCTCCACTCGCTGGCCCGGCCGGCGGCGTCCCACACGCGGACCTGCCACACCGCCTGGTCGCGCGAGCCGAGGCGGTCGCCGGCGTAGGACGTCGCCATCGCGGCGGACCGGACCCGGCCGCTGTCCCACAGGTCCGGTCTGCCCAGCCGGCCGCGGGTGGAGGCGACCCGGACCTGGTAGGCCGTCTGTCGCGCGAACCCGGCACCGTCTCGCCACTGCAGGTCAGGGGTGACGTCGTCGATGCCGATCGGCTCGCTCACCCCTCCGACGCTGAGCCGCACCGGGGCGGCAACCCCGTCGGACGGGTCGCTCGCGACCGCCGCGGACGGCATCAGACCGACCGCGGATGCCACCAGCGCAAGGGTGACCAATGCTCTCATCGAGGCTCCTGAAACGATTCAATTCGGTAGGAACCTCAGTATGACCGACGTCACACCTCTGGCGGGAGCCCCTCGGGCCGACTGACCGCATGCGGCCACCGCGACCCGACCGGGCTCCGCTCAGCGGCGCCTGCCGCTCTCGACGAGGTCCGGGAGCGGCTCGACGCCGCGCGACCGGGGCAGCCGCACCACGCCCTGCGCGACGAGCGCACCGATCACCAGCAGCGCACCACCGGCGAGCTCGCCGGCGCTCGGCACCTCCCCGAGCAGCAGCCATGCCGAGCCGATCGCGACCGGCGGCACCAGCAGGATCCACGGCACCACCGACGACGCCGGGTGTCGTGCGAGCAGCGAGTTGAAGATCCCGTAGCCGACGAACGAGGCCAGCACCACCGTGTAGGCCGTGGACACGAGCGCCTCCCAGCCGAAGGCGGCCACCCCCTCGCGGACCCCGTCCGGACCGTCGAGGACCAGCGAGAGCGCGAGCAGCGGGAGCGGCACGACCAGCGCTGACCAGACCGTCAGCGAGAGCCCGCCGGGCACCTTGGCCGCCCGCGAGATCACGTTGCCGATCGCCCACGACAGCGCGGCGAGCAGGCACAGCACCAGCGCGACGACGGGCACGTGGCCGCCCCGCCCGAGCGCCACCACGACCAGCCCGAGAGCGCCGGCGACGACGCCGACCACCTGCATCAGGGTCGGCCGCTCGCGCAGCACACCGGCCGCGATGACGATGGTGAGCACGACCTGGGCCTGGAGCACGAGGCCGGCCAGCCCGGGCGGCATCCCGACGGCCATGCTCGTGTAGAGCAGCCCGAACTGGCCCAGGCTCATGAAGATGCCGACCGCCGCCACGACCCGCCACGACGCCTTCGGCCGCGGGAGCAGGAAGACGGCCGGGAAGGCGACCAGGAAGAACCGCACCGCGACCAGGAGCAGCGGCGGCACGGTCTGCCCGTCGCGCGGCGCCAGACCCCAGTCGATGACGACGAAGTTGAAGCCCCACAGGACGGCGACGAGGACGGCGAGCAGCGAGTCACGGCGATTCACACTCACCAGGATGAAGCCCAGAACCATGAAGCACCAGCGAATGCTTCTTCATCCGATGACGTAGCATCGCTTCATGATCGATCTAGCCGCCCTGGTCGCCCTGCGCACCGTCGACACCCACGGCTCGGTGGTGGCGGCCGCCGACGCCCTGGGCTTCACGCCCAGCGCCGTGTCACAGCAGGTCAAGCGGCTCGAGCGGCAGGTCGGCGTACCTCTTCTGGAACGGATCGGGCGCGGGGTCATGCTCACCCACGCCGGCCGCCACCTGGTCGAGGAGGGGTCGCGGCTGCTCGCCGACATGGAGTCGCTGGAGTCGGGGCTGCACGAGCAGGCGACGACCGTGGCCGGCCGGCTGCGGCTGACCGCCTTCTCGACCGCGATGCGCGGGCTGGTCGCACCGGTGGCGGGCCAGCTCCGCGTCGCCCATCCGGAGCTGGCGCTCACCCTCTCCGAGCGCGAGCCGTGGGACACCGTCGACCTGGTCGCCACCGGTCACAGCGAGATCGGCGTCGTCCACTCCTGGGGTGACGTGCCGCTCTCCATCCCCGACCACCTCGTCACCACCGAGCTCCACCGCGACATCGCCGACGTGATCGCCCATCGTGACCATCCGCTGGCCCAGCTGGCCAAGGTGACCCCGCACGACCTCGTCGCCGAGGACTGGATCGCGACGCCGGACGGCACGATCTGCCGGCAGTGGCTGAACCGGATGTACGCCGGCACCGGCCAGCTACCGCGGATCGCGCACGTCTCGATGGAGTTCGACAGCCATCTGGCCCTGGTGCGAGCCGGGCTCGGGATCGCGCTCGTCCCGCGCATGGGGCGTGCGGCGCTGGGTGAGGACCTGGTCGCCGTACGCGTCGTCGACCCGGTCCCCACGCGCGAGATCCTCGCGCTGCACCGGCGCACGATGGCCGCCTCGCCGGCGGTCACCGCCGTGCTGTCGGCGCTGGTGAATCAGAACAGGGCCGAGGCCAGCGACTGACGGCCCTTGAGCACCCGCTCGTCGTCGTTGCCGACCGCGGCGAAGAGCCCCAGGAGGTGCTCGCGCGCCTTGTTGCGCTCATCCCCCGACGTACGCCGCACCAGCTCGACCAGCCGGACGAAGGAGTCCTCGACGTGGCCGCCGAGCAGGTCCAGGTCGGCGACGAGGGTCTGCGCGTCGACGTCGTCGGGCGCGGCCGCCGCGGCGGCACGGGCCGCGTTGAGGTCGACCCCCTGGGTCCGCTGCAGCACCTTGGCCATCGCCAGCCCGGCGGCAGCCTCGGAGTCGGCGGGGTTGGAGGCGATCAGCTTCTCGTACTCGGCCACGGCCGCGTCGATGTCGCCGCGCTCCAGCGCGTCCTGGGCCGGGGCGTAGCGCGGGTCGAGCGCGGGCTCCTCCCCGTCCTCGCTCGCCGCGGCGCCACCGAGGGCGTTGGGCTTGTGCCGCCCGCCGATCCCCTGGGTGGTGAGCTGCTGTCCGAGCTGCTGGAAGACCGTACGCAGCTCCTCGAGGGCGAGCGCGCCCGGGATCGGCTGGGTGACCGGCCGGCCGTCGAGCAGGATGTAGAGGAGCGGCACCTGGGGCACCTGCAGCGCCTGCGCGATCTGCGGGTTCTTGTCGATGTCGACCAGGCCGACCAGGAAACGGCCGTCGTACTCCTCCACGACCGTGGAGACGTCGCGCGCGTAGGTGACGCTCTCGGGAGCGCGGGAGGCGGAGTAGAAGACCAGGACGACCGGAGCGGTCATCGACGCCTCGAGCACCGACTGGAAGATCTGCTCGTCGACCTCGACGGTGTAGGAGCCGGCGCTCCGCCCCTGGGCGGGAGCCGCATCGGCCGGACCACCGAAGGCGGCGTCCTGTGCGGGCGTGGTGCTGGCGAGCCCGGAGAGGTCGACGGCTCCGGGACGGGAGAACGGCTGCTGCGTCATGTGGCAATCCTAGGGGCTCGGGGCAGGCACCGGCGCGGCAGCCACCCGACGCCGGCCTATCCCACGCTGCCGCGCAGACCGGCGCGCTGCACGACTCGCTGGATGGTCAGGTCCCGCTCGTTCGGCCGGCCGACGAAGTAGATGTTGTTGAGGCCCTGCTCCTGGGCGGCCGACTCGAAGACGAAGTGGCCGTAGTTGAAGATCTGGCCGGTGAAGGACTGTTTGACGGTGATGTCGAGAACTCGCGCCAGCGGCATGGTCGCCAGCTCGCTGGAGAGCACGCCATGGACGCGGAAGATGCGCATGTTGGTGACCACGAACCGGTCCCGGCTGACCACCAGCGCCCGCCAGAACGCGTGGCCGACCAGCGCGAAGGCGAGCAGCACGATGATCCAGGCGACGTTCATGTCGATCGTCGCCGCGACGATCATCAGCGCCAGCCCGAGGATCGCCTCGGCGACCGGGCGGAGGTAGGAGACCCAGTGATGGGTGACCTCGTCGACGACCACCTCACCTTCGTCACGAAGAAGGTGCTTGGAGATGTCGACACCGAAGAGGTTCACGGAGTCAACGATAGTGAGTTCTCGAAGCAGGAGTCGACAGAACAAGCCGTACGCCGGGACAACCTCGCCCGAGAAGTCGGTTTCTGAGCGCGAAAGGTCGGTTACTGACGCCGAGACGGCACTTGTCGAGAGCGAAAGGTCGATTCTCGACGCACACCCTGCCCGCTCGCCGCCAAGAACTGACCTCTCGGCGCCGAAGATCGACTACTCGGCGTCGGGAAACGACTTCTCGGCGAGGAGGGTGTCGGCGGCCGCATAGGGGTCGCGTGCGCCTTTGACCACATCCGCCGCCAGGGCGTCCAGGTCGCTTGCCGAGCCCACCGTCGACCATCGCGCGCGGAGGGTCTCGACGGCGATGGCCTCGACCTCGGCCCGGGCCCGTCGCGTACGCCGCAGCTCCAGCGCCCCGCTGGAGCGCAGCCACGCGCGGTGCTCGTCGAGGGCGCCGACGACCTCGGTCAGCCCCGTGCCGGACTGAGCGACGGCGGTGAGGACGGGCGGGGTCCAGGCCCCCTCGGGGCGGTCGGTCAGGCGCAGCATCCCGCGCAGGTCGCGCTGGACCTTGGACGCACCGTCGCGGTCGGCCTTGTTGACGACGTAGAGGTCGCCGATCTCCAGGATCCCGGCCTTCGCCGCCTGGATGCCGTCGCCCATGCCGGGTGCGAGCAGCACCACGGTGGTGTCGGCGAGGCCGGCGATCTCGACCTCGGACTGGCCGACGCCGACGGTCTCGACCAGCACCACGTCGAACCCGGCCGCGTCGAGCACCCGGATCGCCTGCGGCGCCGACCAGGCCAGCCCGCCGAGGTGCCCACGGGAGGCCATCGAGCGGATGAAGACACCCGGGTCGGTGGCGTGGTCGGTCATCCGGATCCGGTCGCCCAGCAGCGCGCCACCGGAGAACGGCGAGGACGGGTCGACGGCCAGCACCGCGACGGTGCGTCCCGCGGAGCGCAGCTCGCGGACCAGCGCGGAGGTGGTGGTCGACTTCCCCACGCCCGGCGCCCCGGTGAGCCCCACGATGTGGGCGTTCCCGCCGTGAGGCGCGAGCGCGGCCATCACCTCGCGGAGCCGCTCTCCCCCGCCGACGGGGGCGTTCTCGACGTACGACACCAGCCGCGCGACCGCCCGGGGCTCACCGCCCCGGGCGCGCGCGACCAGGTCGCTCACATCAGAGATGGCTCAGCCCTTGGGCACACGCACGATCAGGGCGTCGCCCTGACCGCCACCGCCACACAGCGCGGCCGCACCGGTGCCACCGCCGCGGCGCTTGAGCTCGTGGGCCAGGTGGAGCACGACCCGGGTGCCGGACATGCCGACGGGGTGGCCGAGGGCGATCGCACCGCCGTTGACGTTGACGATCTCGGGGTCGAGGCCGAGCTTCTTGGTGGACTCGATGCCGACGGCGGCGAACGCCTCGTTGAACTCGACGAGGTCGAGATCGGCGGCGGTGATGCCCTCCTTCTCGAGGGCCTTGGCCGTGGCGTTGGCCGGCTGCAGCTGCAGCGAGGAGTCGGGGCCGGCGACCATACCGTGGGCGCCGATCTCGGCCAGCCACTCCAGACCCAGCGACTCGGCCTTCTCCTTCGACATGACCACGACGGCGGCAGCGCCGTCGGAGATCTGCGAGGCGGAGCCGGCGGTGATGGTGCCCTCCTTGGAGAACGCCGGGCGCAGCTTGCCGAGCGACTCGACGGTGGTGTCGCCGCGTACGCCCTCATCGGCGCTGACCACGACCGGGTCGCCCTTGCGCTGCGGGATCGAGACCGGGACGATCTCGTCGTCGAAGACGCCGTTCTTCTGGGCCGCGGCGGCGCGCTGGTGCGAGGTGGCGGCGAAGGCGTCCTGCTCCTCGCGGGTCAGCTTCACGCCCTCGGAGTTGATCTGCTCGGTCAGCCCGCCCATCGCCTGCTGGGTGGCCTGGTCGAAGAGCGCGTCGTAGGCCATCGAGTCCACCAGCGCGGTGTCGCCGTACTTGAAGCCCTCGCGCGACTTCGGCAGCAGGTGCGGCGCGTTGGTCATCGACTCCATGCCGCCCGCGACGATGACCTCGGCCTCGCCGGCACGGATCAGCTGGTCGGCCATCGCGATGGTGTTGAGGCCGGAGAGGCACACCTTGTTGATGGTGATCGAGGGGATGTTCATCGGCAGCCCGCCGGCGATGCCGGCCGCGCGCGCCGGGTTCTGGCCGGCCCCGGCCTGGATGACCTGGCCCATGATCAGGTAGTCGACCTGCTCCGGCGAGACGCCCGCCTTCTCCAGGGCGCCCTTGATGGCGATGCCGCCCAGATCGGCCGCGGACAGGCTCTTCAGCCCGCCGAGCAGGCGGCCGATCGGCGTACGCGCCCCGGCGACGATGACGTTGGACATGGGTCCTCCAAGAATGTTGGGTGGTGCTGATCTGCCTTGAGGTTACTAATTAGTAACCTCAGTGGGAAGAGTGTTGAGCACAGCCTGATGTGGCTGTCATCACACATTGTGCCCGTTGCCCCCGACCTCAAGCAGAGTAGGCCCATGACATCCACTGCGAACACTGCCGGCATCCCACCGCACCTGTTCACCCAGATCGACCACGTCGGTCTCGCCGTCGCCGACCTGGACGCGGCGATCGACTTCTACGAGAAGACCTTCGGCATGAAGCTCGCCCACCGCGAGACCAACGAGGAGCAGGGCGTCGAGGAGGCGATGATCGCCATCGGCGACTCCGACAACAAGCTCCAGCTGCTCGCGCCGCTCAACGAGAACAGCACCATCGCCAAGTTCCTCGACCGCAACGGCCCCGGCATGCAGCAGCTCGCCTACCGGGTCACCGACGTGGAGCAGGTCTCCGCGATCCTCCGCGAGCGCGGCGTACGCCTCCTCTACGACGCACCGCGACGCGGCACCGCCGACTCCCGGATCAACTTCATCCATCCCAAGGACGCCGGCGGCGTCCTGGTCGAGCTCGTCGAGCCGGCCGCGAACCCCGCCCACTGAGCTCACCTCCCCGAGCCCACCACGGCACGTGAACGATCCAAGAGTCATGTGTCACATCAGGCTGGCAATAACGGTTACTCACCAGTAATGTCCAGCGAACTAGAGTCAACCGCGACCCCTACGACGACGCAGGAGCCGACCATGCAGAACATCCTCGACGCGATCCTCGCCGGTGATACACCGGGCGAGGAGTTCGCGAACCTCGAGATCCCCGACCACTACCGTGCCGCCACCGTCCACAAGGACGAGGTCGACATGTTCGAGGGCGTCGCGACCAAGGAGAAGGACCCCCGCAAGTCCCTCCACGTCGAGGACGTCGCCCTTCCCGAGCTCGGGCCGGGCGAGGCGTTCGTCGCGGTGATGGCCTCGGCGATCAACTACAACACCGTGTGGACCTCGATCTTCGAGCCGGTCTCCACCTTCGGGTTCCTGGAGCGCTACGGCAAGGAGTCCGAGCTCGGCGCCCGCCACAACCTCGACTACCACATCGTCGGCTCCGACCTGTCCGGCGTCGTGCTGGCCGTGGGCGCCGGCGTGACCAAGTGGAAGCCGGGCGACCGCGTCGTCGCCCACTGCCTCTCGGTCGAGCTCGAGGCCCCCGACGGCCACAACGACACGATGATGGACCCCTCCCAGCGCATCTGGGGCTTCGAGACCAACTTCGGCGGTCTCGCCGACGTGGCGATGGTCAAGGCCAACCAGCTGATGCCGAAGCCGGAGCACCTGACCTGGGAGGAGGCCGCCTCCCCCGGCCTGGTCAACTGCACCGCCTACCGCCAGCTCGTCTCCGCCAACGGCGGCAACATGAAGCAGGGCGACAACGTCCTGATCTGGGGCGCCTCCGGCGGCCTGGGCGGCTTCGCGACGCAGTACGCCCTCAACGGCGGCGCCAACCCGGTCTGCGTGGTCTCCAACGAGGAGAAGGCCAAGATCGTGCGCAACATGGGCGCCGAGATGGTCATCAACCGCTCCGAGATGGACTTCAAGTTCTGGAACGAGGAGGGCACCCAGCAGAACCCGAAGGAGTGGCTGCGCCTGGGCAAGGCCATCCGCGAGCTCACCGGCGGCGAGGACATCGACATCGTCTTCGAGCACCCGGGCCGCGAGACCTTCGGCGCCTCGGTGTTCGTGACCCGCAAGGGCGGCACCATCACCACCTGCGCCTCGACCTCGGGCTACATGCACGAGTACGACAACCGCTACCTGTGGATGAACCTCAAGCGGATCATCTCCAGCCACTTCGCGAACTACCGCGAGTCGTGGGAGGCCAACCGCCTCATCGCCCAGGGCAAGATCCACCCGACGCTGTCGCGGACCTACACCCTGGAGGAGGTGGGCCAGGCCTCGCTCGACGTGCACCACAACAAGCACCAGGGCAAGGTCGGCGTGCTCTGCCTGGCTCCCGAGGAGGGCCTCGGCGTCCTCGACGAGGAGAAGCGCGCGGCGCACATCGACAAGATCAACCTGTTCCGCGGAATCTGAGACGTCGAGTCCGGGGTAAATAGCCCATTTGAGACTGGATTCACGGCCGGTCTCCCCTTGCGCGAGGGGTGACCGGCCGTAGTCTTGCCCTTTGGGAGCAGAGGGCAAGACACAAACCCCCCTAAAGTGTGAGGAATCCGCCACAAATGACGAATGAGGGACTATCCATCTTCAACGAGGCTTCAGAGCCTCGGAAGAAGCCCGACCAGGACGCGACCGAGACACAGGTTCTCCCTCGGGTCCCTGGCGCTTCCGGATCGCCCAGCTCTGGCCACACCTCGACGCCACCGGCTCCAGGCTCACTCCCAGCCTTCCCGGTCGTGCGGCGTGGCGGCTACGACCCCGGCACGGTGAACGCACGGGTGCAGCAGCTTCTCCAGGCCAACGGCCAGGGTCAGTCGGCGCTGCGCAACGCACAGCGACGCATCGCCGAGCTCGAGCGCAAGGTCACCGACCTCAAGGCCGCTGCCACGCAGGGCAACGAGGCCCCCTCCTACGCCTCCCTGGGTGGTCGCGCGAGCGCGATGCTCCGGCTGGCCGAGGAGGAGGCCGCCGCGGTCAAGGAGTCCGCCGAGAAGGAGGCCGCGGTCATCCGCGAGGCCGCTCAGCGCGAGGCTGCCGCGACCAAGGCGTCCGCTCAGCGTGACATCGAGGCGCTGCGTACGACGCACTACAAGGAGATCGACGATCACCGCGAGAAGGTGACCTCGGAGGTCCAGCAGGCCCGCAAGATGGTGCAGGCCGAGAGCGACGAGCTGCTCGCCGCCGCCAAGCGCGAGGCCGACCAGATCCGGCTCGCCGTGCAGCAGGAGGTCACCCAGCTGCGCACCTCGACCCAGCGCGAGGTCGAGAAGGCACGCGCCGGCGCGGACCGTGAGGTCCAGGAGGCCCGCCGCATGCTCGCCGTCGAGCGCGAGCGTCTGGCCCGCGAGGCAGCCGACCACCACGACCAGGCGATGGCCGAGACCGCTCGGATCGTGACCGAGGGCGAGACCCGCGCCGCGGACGCCGAGGAGCGGGCCCGGATCGCCGCCCAGCACGTCGCCGACCAGCGCGCCGAGCTGGCCAAGGAGTCCGAGGGAATCATCTCTCGCGCCCGCCGCGATGCGGAGGCGATCCTGTCCAAGGCTCGCGCCGAGGCCGACCACCTCGCGTCCACCGCGACCGTCGAGGCCGAGAAGGGCCACGCGATCATCAAGGCCGAGGTCGACCGTCTCACCAAGCGCCGCGACGCGATCGCCGCTCAGCTCTCCTCGCTCACCGACCTGGTCTCCGGGTTCGGCAAGACCGAGGACCCGGCCGAGCTGGAGGCGCCGAAGCCGATCACCGAGGACGAGGACATCGTCGACGGTGAGCTCGTGGTCGACGAGAGCGTCACCCTGGTCGACTCCGACGACGATCTCTCGGACGAGGACTACGACGACTACGACGAGCCTTCCGAGAAGACCGCCATCCGCGAGCCCGAGACTGCGACCGAGAGCCGGTGAGCGGGGCCGCTGCCGACCGTCCTGAGGACGGTCCGGGAACGACGTCTGCCCAGACCGACCTCACCGACGACGCGACGGCCGACAGCGAAGCCGCGATCGACGTCACCGAGCCGGAGGAGGAGGAGAGCGAGCGGGACAAGCGGTTCGGTAGGCCCGGACCGCCGTTCGACCGCAGGTCGCCCTACCTGTTCGGGCTCCTCCTCGGTCTCGGCCTGCTGACGGCCTACGCCGCCGGCAACCTCCTCACCACGATGGGGAGCGTGATCCTCCAGGTGGTGGTCTCGCTCTTCATCGCCGCGGGTATCAACCCGATGGTGGTGTTCCTGCAGAGGCGGGGGTTCTCGCGGCCGTGGGCGGTCCTGTCCGTCATCCTCGGCGTGCTGGGCGCCCTCGCGCTCTTCTTCGTGGCGCTGGTGCCGGTGATCAGCGACCAGGTCGCCAAGATCTCGGCCAACGTTCCGGACTGGATCGAGGAGCTCCAGCGCAACCAGCGCATCCAGCAGCTCAACGAGGAATACCAGATCCTCGACAAGGTGCAGGACTACGTCGCGAGCGGCGACTTCGTGAGCAGCGCCTTCGGTGGCGCGCTCGGTGTCGGCCTGGCGGTGATCAACGTGCTCGTCACGGGCTTCATCGTCGTCGTCCTGACGCTCTACTTCATCGCCGCCTACGACCAGACGAAGAACGCCATCTACCGCCTCGCTCCGGCCTCGCGCCGCGAGCGGGTCGGCAAGCTCGGTGACCGGGTCTTCGACGGCATCGGGGGCTATGTCTCCGGCGCGTTCATCGTCGCGCTGTGCGCCGGTCTGTCCACCCTGGTGCTGCTCTTCGTCATCGGGATGGGCGAGTACGCCGTCGCCCTGGCGTTCGTCGTGATGATCACCGATGTGATCCCGATGATCGGGGCCACCATCGGCGCGGTCATCGTCTGTGCGATCACCTTCGCGACGACCGACCTGAAGACGGGGCTCATCGCGGTCATCTTCTACATCGCCTACCAGCAGTTCGAGAACTACGTCGTCTACCCGCGGGTCATGTCCCGCTCGGTCGACATCCCCGGCGTGGTCACCGTGATCGCCGCCCTCATCGGCGCCTCGCTCCTCGGTGTCGTCGGCGCGCTGCTGGCGATCCCGACCGCGGCGGCCGTCCTGATGCTGGTCCGTGAGGTCTACATCAGGGCCCAGGACGAGCGCTAGCAACATCCTTCGAAGCGCCGCACGCAGCTGATGCGTGCGGCGTTTCGTGCGCTCAGGAGGCGGTCGTGGACTGCTCGCCCTGCTGGACCGCGATGATGCCCGCCAGCACGACCAGCCCACCGACGAGCTGGATGAGACCGGGCGCCTCGCCGAGCAGGAGCCAGGCGACGACGACGGCCGAGACGACCTCGAGGAGGCCGACGAAGGAGGAGAGCCGCGAGCCGAGGGTACGGGTGGCGGCGATGCCGGTGGCGTAGGCGACCGAGCACGTCAGCACACCGAGACCCACCAGCGGCATCCACCAGGCCAGCTGCACGCCCGCCAGGACCACCGGCGAGGTCTCCATCGCGAACGGGATGGCTCCGACCAGGCAGAGCAGCGCGAGCAGGATCGTGGCCCCGGTCAGACCGAGCCAGGCCAGCGCGAGCGGTGGCAGCGTGGTGCTGGAGTGCGCGTTGAGCACGTAGTAGCCGGCCAGCCCGACGGCGGCCGCGGACCCCCACAGGACACCGAGCGGGTGCACGTTCGCTCCGCTGACCAGGTCGAGGACCAGGACGAGCCCGGCGATCGCGACCAGCGCCCCCACCATCGTCAGCCGCGAGGGCCGCTCGCCGTGCCGCAGCCACATCCAGGCGACGACGAGCACGACCCCCATGTACTCCAGCAGCAGCGCCGGACCGACGGCCATCCACTGCACGGCCGAGAAGAAGGCGAACTGCGGCACCACGATCGCCAGCAGTGCGTACGCCACCACGACCCGCCAGCTCCCGGCGATGTTCCGCCACCGACCGGCCAGCGCGCGCACCGCGAAGGGGGCCAGCACGACCGCGCCGATGCCGACGCGGAAGACCAGCACCCCGCCGGTCGACCAACCGGTGTCGAAGAGGCCGCGGCCCAGCGGCCCGGACAGGCTGAACGTGACCGCCGAGACGACCGCCATGAGCAGTCCGGCCGCCACCAGCGGCGTCTTCGTCGTGCTCTGCGGCACCGCCTCGTCATTGGTCAAAGTCGTCATGACACATGACGATCCCAGTGACGCGGTAATGTGTCAACATGGTTTTCACCCATGACACCGAGGTAGGCCTCCAGGCGGCCGCGGCGCTGGCGAACACCCTCGCCCTCTCCCCCGGCTCGGTCGACGAGCTGGCGACCGTGGCGGCCCTCGACGAGCTCTTCGTGACGTACGACTACACGGGGCGGCACGACCGCGACCGCGCCGAGCTCGACGAGGTCCGCGCCCTTCGCGTCCGGTTGCGCGACCTGCTCACCGCCGAGGGTGACGAGGCCGTGCGGCTGACCAACGAGATGCTCGCCGAGCACCGCGCGACACCTCAGCTCGTCCGCCACACGACCTACGACTGGCACATCCACGCCACGGAGCCCGACGCCCCGCTGGCCACCCGGATCGCCGTCGAGACCGCGATGGCCATGGTCGACGTGATCCGCGCCGGGGAGCTGTCCCGGCTCTCGATCTGCGCCGACGACGGCTGTGCCGGGGTCGTCGTCGATCTCTCCCGCAACCGTTCCAAGCGCTACTGCTCGCCGACCTGCACCAACCGCAACGCCGTCGCCGCGTACCGGGAGCGTCAGGCAGGTCACGCCAGCACGAAGTAGCGGAGCGCGACGTAGACCCAGGCGACGGCCAGCGTCACGATCGTCACCACGATGCCGTACCTGGTGAACTTCCAGAAGCTGATCGGGTGGCCGGCCTTGGCGGCGAGGCCGAGCACCACCACGTTGGCGCCGGCGGCGACGGCGGTCGTGTTGCCACCGAGGTCGGCACCGAAGACGAGGGCCCACCACAGCGGGCTGTCGGCACCCGAGGACGGCGTCGAGGCGACCATCTCCTCCACGATCGGCACCATCGCCGCGGTGTAGGGGATGTTGTCGACGAACCCGCCCACGACGGCCGACCCGATCATCAGCCCGGTCACCCCGGCGAGCTCGTTGTCGCCCATCAGGTCGGCGGCGTACGTCCCGAGCGACCCGATCACGCCGACCTCGACGAGGCCACCGACGAGCACGAACAGCGCCATGAAGAAGGCCAGCGTCGACCACTCGACCTCCTCCAGGAACGCCTCCGTGCGTGTCTGGGAGACGACCACCATCGCGCCGGCGCCGAGCATCGCGACCATCGACGGGTCCAGGTGCAGCTCGGTGTGCAGACCGAAGGCGAGCATCACCAGGGCCAGAACCGCCAGGCAGCGGTAGAGCAGGCCACGGTCCGGGATCGCCGAGGCGGGCGGCTCGATCAGGCCGTCCAGGTCGACCCGGCCACGGAAGTCGCGCCGGAAGAGCACCCGGACCAGGCCGATCAGGACGACCAGCAGGATCAGGCACAGCGGCAGGGAGTGGATCAGGAAGTCGTCGAAGGTCAGGTTGGCCCGGCTGGCCACGATGATGTTGGGCGGGTCGGCGATCAGGGTCGAGGTGCCGCCGACGTTGGCGGCCAGGATCAGCGAGATCAGGTAGGGCATCGGACGCAGCCCCAGCCGCTCGCAGACCGACAGCGTCACCGGCGTGACCAGCAGCACCGTGGTCACGTTGTCGAGGATCGGCGAGAGCGCAGCGGTGACCAGGATCAGCAGCGTCGCCAGCCGTGCCGGGCGGCCACCGGACTGCTTGACCGCCCACAGCGCGAGGAACTCGAACAGGCCCGTCTGCTTCAGGACGCCGACGATCACCATCATCCCGAAGAGCAGGAAGATGACGTCCCAGTCGACCCCGGTCTCATGGCTGAAGAAGGCCGATTCGGCGCTGATGATGCCGAGCACGACCATCGCGGCGACGCCACCCAGGGCGGCGGCGACGCGGTGGACGCGCTCGGTGGCGATGAGGCCGTAGGTGACGATGAAAACTGCCACCGCTGCGTACACGATCATGCGTTGAGCTCCATGCCATCGACTCTCCGTGACCGGAGACTCGATCCGAATGGGTGCTGCCACCCATAAGTCCTGGCCAGAGGACATGTCAGGGTTGGGGCATGAGCGAGCGCCAGCGAGCGACCATAGGCCTCAGGCCGCCACCTCCGTACGATCGCGCCTGCGCTACGGAGGTGGCGGCATGAGCCATCTACCCCTCTACTGGCGGGTCTGCCTGACCAACTGGGCGGTGTTCTGTGTCGGCACCCTGGTGCTGGCACTGTCCCCGGCCCGGGTCTCGGAGCGCGTCCTGGCCTCGGAGGCAGTGATCCTGGCGGTCGGGCTGGCCGTGATGGCGACCCTCAACGCGCTCCTGCTGCTGCGCAGCCTGGCGCCGATCGACCGGGTGATCCGCACCATGGACTCGGTGGACCACCTCTCCCCCGACCAGCGTCTGACGACGGAGGGCACGGGCGCCGGCGCGCGTCTGGTGGCCAGCTACAACGCGATGCTCGATCGGCTGGAGACCGAGCGGAGCACCAGCAACGCCAAGGCGCTCGCCGCGCAGGAGGCGGAACGACACCGGATCGCCCAGGAACTCCACGACGAGGTGGGACAGTCGCTCACCGTCGTACTCCTGGGGCTCAAGGGGCTGGAGCGACAGGTGCCGGAAGCCGTGCGCCCCGAGCTCGCCGCCGTCCGTGAGTCCGCGCGCACCGGGATCGACGACGTCCGCCGCGTGGCCCGTCAGTTGCGACCGGGCGTGCTCGAGGACCTCGGCCTCCACGCCGCCCTGGCCTCGCTGGCCACCGACGTGGGCGCCCTGGGCCGTACGACCGTACGCCGCACCATCGGCCGCGGCCTTCCCGACCTGCCCCAGGACCGCGAACTGGTGATCTACCGCGTCGCCCAGGAGGCGCTCACCAACGTCGTCCGCCATGCCCACGCCGCCACCGCCGAGCTCTCCCTCTGCAAGGTCGGCGACATGGCCGTCCTCACCGTCTCCGACGACGGCCGCGGCAGCGCCGCTCTCGTGCCCGGCGCCGGGATCAGCGGCATGCGGGAGCGGGCCCTGCTCGTCGGTGCCGACCTGAGCGTGACCAGCACGCCCGGCCGCGGCACCACCGTCCGCCTGGAGGTGCCGCTGTGACTCCCACCCCTGCGAAGATCCGGATCCTGCTGGCCGACGACCACACCCTCGTACGCCGCGGCGTACGCCTCATCCTCGACGCCGAACCGGACCTCGAGGTGGTCGCCGAGGCCGCCGACGGAGCCGAGGCCGTGGCGGCGCTGCGCGACGTCGAGGTCGACCTGGTGATCCTCGACGTCGCCATGCCCCGCATGACCGGGCTGCAGGCCGCGCGCACCATCGCCCGGATGCGTACGCCTCCGAAGATGCTGATGCTCTCGATGCACGACAACGAGCAGTACTTCTTCGAGGCGCTCAAGGTCGGCGCCAGCGGGTACGTCCTCAAGTCGGTCGCCGACGAGGACCTGGTCAAGGCGTGCCGCACCGCGATGAGCGGCCAGGCCTTCGTCTACCCCGGCGCGATGAGTGCGCTGGTGCGTGACTACCTCGACCGCCTCAACCGTGGCGAGAGCCTGCCGCGGACCGTGCTGACCGAGCGCGAGGACGAGGTGCTCAAGCTCATCGCCGAGGGCCACTCGACCCGCGAGATCGCCCGCGAGCTGACGATCTCCTACAAGACCGTCGAGCGGCACCGCGAGAACATCCTCGCCAAGCTGGGCCTTCGCGATCGCACCCAGGTGACCCGCTACGCCATCAGGGCGGGCCTCATCGAGCCCTAGGCGCCGAACTCCCGGGCGCGCAGCCGTGCCAGGTGGGCGTGCACGAGCGGGAGCACGGAGGCGCCCTCGCCGCTCGCGGAGGCGACCCGCTTCATGGACCCGGCGCGTACGTCGCCGACGGCGAAGACACCCGGCACCGTCGTCTCCAGGCTCGCGGGCGGGCTCCCGTCGACCCAGGCCTCGCGAGGCACGTCGCGGCCGGTCAGGACGAACCCGTGCTCGTCGAGCGCCACCCCCTCCGCCAGCCACGCGCAGTCGGGTTCGGCTCCGAGCAGGCAGAAGAGGCCGTCGGCGGAGGTCTTGGTGTCCTCCCCGGTGTCCAGGTTCTCCAGCCGCAGCCACTCCAGCTGGCCCTCCCCTCCGCCGTCGGCGACGACGGTGCGGGGCCGGACCTGGATGTTCGAGGTCGCCTCGATCTCGCGCGTCAGATAGGCCGACATGGTCTCGGCGAGGTCCGGTCGCCGGACCAGGATGGTCACCGTGCGCGCGAACTTGGCGAGGTGGATGGCCGCCTGCCCTGCCGAGTTGCCCCCGCCGATCACGAAGACGTCACGGCCCTGCATCTCGCGCGCCATCGACGTCGCGGCGCCGTAGTAGACGCCCGCTCCCACCAGGTCGTCCACGGCGGGCACCCCGAGCCGGCGGTAGGTCACGCCCATCGCGAGCACGACCGTACGCGCGCAGAACTGCGCGCCGCGCACGTGCACGTGCTGGTGCTCGGGCTCGTCGGCCGGACCAGGCTCGATCCCGGTCGCCGGGCGCCCGGTGAAGAAGCGCGCACCGAACCGGCTGGCCTGGATGCGGGATCGCTGGGCGAGGCGCATACCCGAGATGCCGCGGGGGAAGCCGAGGTAGTTGCGGATCATCGAGCTCGACCCTGCCTGTCCGCCGATCGCGTCGCGTTCCACGACGACCGTCGCCAACCCCTCCGACGCGGCGTAGACGGCCGCCGCGAGGCCCGCCGGCCCGCCGCCCACGATGGCGACGTCGGCGATCACGCCCTCGGGAATCTCGTCGAACCCGCCGTAGATGGCCTCGGCGGCCGTCGCCGCCGTGGCCCCGGAGACCACCCGGCCCGAGAACGTACGGACCAGCGGCAGTCGTGCCCCCGGACCTGCCGCCTCGATGACCTCCTGCGCCTCGTCGTCGCTCGGCTCGAGCGCGCGATGCGGGAAGCCCATGCGGTCCAGCAGGTCCCGGACCGCCGCCGCGGCGCGGTCGCCCGGCTCGGCCACGACGTCGGTCACGGTCACCAGGGGCCTGCCCACCGACCAGCCCCACTCCGAGAGCAGCTCGATCAGCGCGGTGTGGAACTCCTCGTCGCGCGGGCCGCGCGGGATGAGCACGTAGGTGTCCATCTCGCGCTGGAGCGCCGCGGCGCGCAGGTTGTCGAGAGCGCCGGAGAAGTCGTCCCACGAGACCAGCGCGACCCGGCGCGCCGTCGCCACGATGGCAGGTACGTCGTGCAGGAACTCGATCGAGGTGCCCTCGTCGAGCACGTGCTCGGCGGCGACCATCGCGATCTGCGCGCCCTCGGCCACGAGCCCGCGGGTCCTGTCGAGGCCCGCGGCGAAGCCCACCACCGCCTCGATCCGGTAGTCACGGTCGTACCGGGCCCGGAACTCCTGCTCGATGACGTCGGCGTGCTCGCCGCCGACCAGCACGATGACGGGTTTGTCACGCTCCATGCCGCACAGCGTAGACGCGGCGGCCTCTCAGTCGCCGAGGAACTGACGCAGAGCCGCCAGGAAGGTCTCCGGCTTCTCCGAATGGAGCCAGTGACCGGCTCCCTTGATCGTCACCTTGCGGTAGCGCGGGAACCACTCCTTCATCGCCGGCGCGTACTCGTCGGTGACATAGCTCGACAGCTCGCCGGCCAACCACAGCACCGGACCGTCGTACGGCTCGTACGCCTTCAGCTCCTCGGTCGGCCAGGCGCCGATGCGGTCGAGGTCGCGGCCGAGGACGTCCAGGTTCATCGCCCAGCGCCAGCCGTCGCCGTCGCGGCGCAGGTTCTGCAGCAGGAAGCCGCGGACCGTGGGGTCGGGGACCGCCTCCTGCATCCCGGCGTCGGCCTCCTCGCGGCGGGTGATGTGGTCCAGGTCGAGGCTCTGCATGGCCTCGACGTACGTCTTGAAGCCGCCGACGCGCTCGTAGACGACCGGGGACATGTCGGCCACGACGAGCTTCGCGACCAGCTCGGGGCGGGTGATCGCGAGCAGCATCGCCACCTTGCCGCCCATGGAGTGGCCGACCACGGTCGCGGGGTCGTCGGCCCCGTCATCAGTGGAGAGCAGCTCGGCGACGGCCGCGGTCACCTCGAGGTAGTCGAAGGTGTCAGGCTGCGGCGAGCGGCCGTGGTGAGGCAGGTCGACGAGCGTGACCCGATGCCTCTCGGCCAGCTGCTTGCCGATCGTGTTCCAGTTGCGTCCCTGTCCGAAGAGTCCGTGCAGGAAGACGACGCGACTTCCGGCCTCGCCGAGCTCGAGCGTGTGAAGTGGTGGCACCGGGGAAGCGTACAAACTCAGAAGTCGAAGCCGTCGAACATGTCCCCGATGCCGTCGCCGATGCCGCCGAACATGTCCCCCATGCCCTCGCCGATCCCACCGATCGCGTCGCCCATGCCCTCACCGATCTCACCGAAGGCGTCGAAGCCGCCGAACGCGCTGAACATCAGCCCGGCGAACATCCAGTCCATCGGCGAGAAGGCGCCGAAGTAGCCGGCGGCGTAGGGCCGGTAGGCCGGGCCACCCTGCCAGTAGGGAACGCGCTCGTTGCCGACCATCACCTTGCGGGTGTCGGGCTCCGCGCCGGCCTTGACGCGCTCGGCGTCGAGCGCACAGGCGGGTACGTCACGAGTGGTGCCGCCCGGAGGCGCCCAGGCCACGTCCTCGACCGAGAGCCCGTGGCGGGGGTCGAAGAAGCACGGCGGGCGGCGCTTGGGCAGCGGCTCGCCGGCCACCCGCGCCTCCACGCACGCGATCGCGTAGCGGCCGTCCTCGACGATCGTCGTGATCTTCTTGACGTCCTCGGGCACGGTCATCTTGTCGACGGTGCGCTTGGCCGTCTCGTATTCGTCCAGGGCGCGCTGGTAGTCGGCGTTGGCGCCCTCGTCGAGCTCCTTGCCCGCCATGTCCAGGTCGAGCTTCTGCAGCTCTTCACCGAACGCGGTCACGTCCTCGAAGGCGAGCTGCTTGACCGGCTCGAGGTCAGCGCGCTGCTTTTCCAGCGCTCGCGCCTGCGAACGCCTGTTGGTCACTACCACGGTCCCGATCACCGCGACGACGATGAGAAGTGCGATCAGAAGTCCCACGTCATTCAGCGTACTGCCACGGTGGTGGGGCATGGTTGTTCGTCAAGGTATGCAGACGAAGGAGCACATCCCACGCGGAGCTCCGCACGGGATGTGCGCCCTGAGCTGCATACCTTGACGAAGCGACGCGGGCTCAGCTGTAGTCGCGGAAGCCCTTGCCGGTCTTACGGCCGAGGTAACCCGCGGTGACCAGGTGCTCCAGGAGCGGCGCGGGCGCGAAGCCCGGCTCACGGAACTCCAGGTAGAGCTCGCGCTCGATGGCCAGCGAGACGTCGTTGCCGACCACGTCGAGCAGCTCGAACGGGCCCATCGGCAGCGCACAGCCGAGCTTCATCGCGGTGTCGATGTCGTCGGCGGTCGCGTAGTGCCCCTCGAGCATCTTGACCGCGTCGTTGAGGTAGGGGAAGAGCAGCGCGTTGACGATGAAGCCGGCCCGGTCACCGCACGAGACCGGCGACTTCCCGACCGCCGTGCAGAGGGCGCGGACGGTCTCGGCGACCTCCTCGTCCGTGGTCACGGTGGAGACGACCTCGACCAGCTTCATCACCGGCGCCGGGTTGAAGAAGTGCATCCCGACGACGTCGGAGGGCCGCTTGGTCACCTTCGCCAGCTCGATGACCGGCAGGCTCGAGGTCGTGGTCGCCAGGATCGCGCCCGGCTTGCAGATGTCGTCGAGGTTCTCGAAGAGCGTGGTCTTGATGGCCAGGTCCTCGGCGATCGCCTCCACGACGATGTCGACGCCGGCCAGGTCGTCGAGCGAGGTCGTGCCGGTGAGCCGGCCGAGGATCTCCGGCTTCGCCGACTCCTCCAGCTTGCCCCGGCCGATCGCCTTGTCGAGGCTCTTGGTGATCCGCGCGGCGACCCCGTCGACCTTGTCCTGACTGCGCCCGACGTACGTCACGTCGTAGCCGCCCTTGGCGAAGACCTCCACGATCCCGGAGGCCATCGTCCCGGTGCCGACGACGCCGACCTTCGAGATCTGGCGGCGCAGCTCGTGGGTGGCATCGGCGCTCGGGGTCAGCGCGTCGGGGACCACGACGGGCGAGTCGGCGGCCTCGTAGGTGTAGAAGCCGCGGCCCGACTTCCGCCCGAGCATGCCGGCGGTGACCATCTGCTTGAGGATGGGCGCGGGGGCGTGCAGACGGTCGCGGCCCTGGCGGTACATCGTGTCGAGGATCTCGTAGGAGGTGTCGAGCCCGATCAGGTCCAGCAGCGCCAGCGGGCCCATCGGGTAGCCGCAGCCCAGCCGCATCGCGGTGTCGATGTCCTCGCGGGTGGCGTAGTGGCCCTCGAACATCGAGACCGCGTGGTTCAGGTAACCGAAGAGCAGCGCGTTGGCGATGAACCCGGCGCGGTCACCGCAGACCACCGGCGACTTGCCGAGCTTGCCGACGACCTCGCGCGCCTCCTCGAGCACGTCGGGCTCGGTCACCACGGTGCGTACGATCTCGACGAACTTCTGCACCGGGGCCGGGTTGAAGAAGTGCACGCCGACGACCCGCCCGGGGTGCTTGGACGCGGTCGAGATCTCGGTGACCGACAGCGACGAGGTGTTGGTCGCCAAGATGGTCTCGGGAGCCACGATCTCGTCGAGGGTGGCGAGGATCGACTTCTTCAGCTCCAGCGACTCCACGACCGCCTCGACGACCATGTCGACGTCCTTGAGCGCGGTCGCGTCGGTGGCGAAGGAGATCCGGCCGAGCAGCGCCTCCTGCTCCTCCTCGCTGAGCTTGCCGCGCTTGACCGCGCGACCCGTCGAGTGCGCCAGGTGGGCCTTGCCGCGCTCGAGGCCCTCCTCGTCCCGCTCGACCCCGACCACGGTGAATCCGTTACGGGCGAACACCTCCGCGATCCCCGCACCCATGGTGCCCAGGCCGACGACTCCGACTGTCTCGATCGTGCGCTCACTCATGCCGAGCATCCTGCCATGGGGTGAGGTTCGGCACGCGGGTGATGCCGCTAGATTCGGGCGCTGTGACCGACCAGACCCAGACCGACGAACGCCTCGAGGCCGAGCGCATCGACGCCGAGCGGATCGTCGCCGCCTCCCCCGCCGACATCTTCGCCGTTCTCACCGACCCCGACGGCCACGTGGCCATCGACGCCTCCGGCATGCTCCAGTCCGCGGAAGGATCACCGGTGGGTGCGGTCGGTGACCGGTTCGTCGTCCACATGGACCGCGAGGCCCTCGGCGACTACCCGATGGGCAGGTACGACGTCACCGTGATCATCACCGGGTTCGAGCCCGACCGGGCGATCGAGTGGACCATCGACGGCACCATCAAGCCGCCGATCGGCCACCGCTTCGGCTACCAGCTGGAGCAGCTCGACTCCGGCGACACCCGCGTCACCTCGTACTGCGACTGGTCCACCGCACTCCCCGAGTGGAAGACGATCTTCCCGGTGATCGACCAGAAGTCGATCCGAGCCACTCTGGGGATCCTGGAGCGAGCCGTACGCCGCGGCTACCCCCGCCCCTGATCGCCGAGGCGTCACCCCCGCAGGCCGAGGCGTCACCCGTGCGAATCGAGCCGTCACCGACGTGCCGACTCGATTCGCGTACGTGACGCCTCGGCCGACGTAGGTGACGCCTCGGCCCGGGGGTGGGATCAGTAGGTGTGGAAGCCCTCGCCGGTCTTGCGACCGAGCTTGCCGTCCTGGACCTTCTGGACCAAGAGGGCGGCGGGCTCGAAGCCGGGCTCGCCGAACTCGTTGCGGAGCTCGGCCTGGATAGCCAGGGAGACGTCGTTGCCGACGACGTCGAGGAGCTCGAACGGACCCATCGGGAAACCGGCGGTCTCCTTGATCGCGGCGTCGATCTCGGCCATCTCGACGCCGGACTCGTGCAGCTTGACGGCGTCGTTGAGGTAGGGGAAGAGCAGCGCGTTGACGATGAAGCCGGAGCGGTCGCCGCAGGAGACCGGGACCTTCTTGACCGCGATGGACAGCGCGCGCACGGTCTCGTCGACCTCGGGCGCGGTGAGGTCGGTGGTGACCACCTCGACGAGCTTCATGACCGGTGCGGGGTTGAAGAAGTGCATCCCGATGACGTCGCCGGGGCGCGCGGTGACCTTGGCGAGCTCGGTGATCGGCATCGAGCTGGTGGTCGTGGCCAGGATGGCGCCCGGCTTGGCGATCCGGTCGAGGTCCTTGAAGAGCTGCGTCTTGATCTCGAGGTCCTCGGCGATGCCCTCGACGATCAGGTCGGCCGCGCCGAGGTCCTCGCGCGAGGTGGTGCCGGTGAGGCGGCCGAGCACCGCGGCCTTGGTCTCCTCGTCCGAGCGGCCCTTCGCGATGGCCTTGTCGAGCGACTTGGTGATGCCGGCGACGACCCCGTCGAGCTTCTCCTGGGAGCGGCCGACGAAGACGACGTCGTACCCCGCCTGGGCGAAGACCTGGACGATGCCGGAGGCCATCGTGCCGGTGCCGACCACGCCGATCTTCTCGATCGTGTGGCGCAGCTCCGGAGCCGGCCGGTGGTCCCCGGCCACGGCCGCGAACGTCCCGGCCTCGCCGGCGACCTTGGTGAGCAGGTCGGCCGGCTTGTGCAGGTTGTCGCCGGTCTCCTCGAAGCGGGCGAGCAGCGCGTCGCGTACGGCGGCGGCGCCGATCTCGTCGGCCGTGGCCAGCGGTCCCTGGGGGTAGCCGCAGCCGAAGCACATGGCGTTGTCGATGTCGGTGGCGGTGGCGTAGCCCGACTCGAGCATCCGAATGGCGTGGTTGAGATAGGGCAGCACGAGCACGTCGTGGATGGAACCCTGGGTCGAAACCGTCATGCGACGGAAGACTGCCAAATTTATTACCCATGAGTAACCCCTGGTGGCGTGACGCTGCTCACATCAGCCCATGCGGTACGTTCTCCCGGTGAGACTCGTCGTTGCCACCTGCCAGGTCGACTACGCGGGGCGGCTCACCGCCCACCTTCCGATGGCCACCAGGGTGCTGATGCTCAAGGCCGACGGATCGGTGCTGGTCCACTCCGACGGGGGCTCCTACAAGCCCCTCAACTGGATGTCGCCGCCCTGCACCCTCTCGGAGGGCAAGGCCGACGACGGCCGCCTCGAGTGGACGGTCACGTCCAAGACGGACGACACCCTGCGCATCCTGATCGAGGAGATCCACCACGAGTCGTCCCACGAGCTCGGCATCGACCCCGGCCTGCAGAAGGACGGCGTCGAGAAGCACCTCCAGGAGCTCCTCGCCGACCACCCGGCGACGCTGGGCGAAGGGCTGACCCTCGTCCGCCGGGAGTACCCCACCGCGATCGGGCCGGTCGACCTGATGTGCCGCGACGCCGACGGCAGATCGGTCGCGGTCGAGATCAAGCGGCGCGGTGAGATCGACGGCGTCGAGCAGCTGACCCGCTACCTCGAGCTGCTCAACCGCGACCCGCTGCTCGCCCCGGTACGCGGCATCTTCGCCGCTCAGGCGATCAAGCCCCAGGCGCGCGTGCTCGCCGAGGACCGCGGCATCACCTGCGCGATCGTCGACTACGACGCACTCCGCGGCCTCGATGATCCGACCGAGAGACTCTTCTGACCAACAGTTGGTGCACGGTCAGGCAAGTTCACGCAGGTGAAACACCATTCCTTACCTTTGAGTAGGGTCAGCGTGACACTATTCACGCCATGTCCATGAATTACTCGGGGCATGGCGTTGGGGGCCGCCTGTCCGTGAGCGACGTCGAGGCGATCATGATCGATCTCCTGACGATGCAGCAGATGCACACGGCGGAGTTTCACGCGATCAAGAACCGGATGGAGCGCACCGACGCCGCGATCGACAGCGTCAACGCGCGCCTGGACAGCGTGGAGCGGCGGCTGGACGACCTGCTGATCTCGATGAGCCAGCTGCTCAACTGGATCAACCCCCGCTGACCCGTCGATCGAGTCGGCTCATCTTGACGTAGATCCCTGCCGACTCGGCGCTCAGGAATTGACGGTGATGGGCTCGCCGCCGGAGACGAGGTGCCAGTCGACCGAGGCGAAGGCGGCCGGGTCGATGACCTGGTGAGCAGTGACCCAGTCGATGAGCAGCTGCCGGATCTCGACCTGCTGGTTGTAGACCACGGTGGCGTCGGTGACGTGCGGGAAGCCGCCGCCACCGGACTGGCGGTAGTTGTTGACCGCGAGCACGAACTCCTGCGCATCGGTCACCGCGACGCCGTCGTAGGCGAGGTCGGTGATCCGCGAGCCCACCGCGAGCGAGATGTCGATGTCGTAGGTCAGCGCCGCGTCGAGCCCGGCGATCGTGTCGAAGTTGTAGTCGGGCGTGCCGTTGGGCGCGGTGTCGGTCGGCGCGTTGGTCACCGCGTCGATCGGGAACGGGCCGGTGCCGCTGACCTGCTTGAAGTAGCGCGCGGTGAACTCGAGGTAGTCCTTGAGCTGGGCGCCGGTGATGCGCACCGCCATCAGGGTGTTGTCGTAGATGTAGAGGCCGGCCACGTCGCGTACGGTCACCTCGCCCGCGGGGAAGGCCGCCGCGCGGCTGAACGGCGCCGCGATCGAGATGACCGGCAGCTCCGCGTCCGAACCCGTCAGCGCCGCCTTGACCGCATCGGCCTGGACGTAGTTGACGAAGTCGATGATGGGTACGTCCTCGACGACCGCACGAGCGGCCAGCATCTCCACCGCCGAGGTGCCGACGACGGAGTTGACGTAGTCGATCACGACGTCATGCTGCTCCTGCACCGCGGCGGAGACCTCCGGGTCGGCGTCGACCGTGTTGGAGTTGAGCGTCTGCGAGGTCGCCGACTCCAGGACCCAGCGGGGTCGGCCGTGACGCTTCTCCTGGCGCACGACCAGGTCCATCACGGAGACGCGCATGCCCCAGTACAGCGGCTCGGTCAGCAGCACCTGCTTGCCGGTCTCGGTGTTGGTGACGAAGCGCTCGGTGATCTCGCGGTGGGCGTGGCCGACGAGGATCGCGTCGACGTCCGGCACCTGCTCGGCGACGAGGGTGGCGGCGTTCTCCGGGGGCAGGTCGTCGCCGTAGGAGCTGGAGGTGTCGGCGCCGGAGTGGGCGCTGATGATGACCAGGTCGCAGCCGGCCTTCTTGAGCTCGGGAACGAAGATCTTGGCCTGCTCGACCAGGCCGGGGAACTCCATCCTGCCCTCGACGTTGGCCTTGTCCCAGATCGCGATGCCGGGGTTGGTGAGGCCGAGCACACCGACCTTGAGGCGGCGGCCGCGGCTGAGGCGGAACTCCTTGATGATGTAGGGCGGGAAGACCGGCAGCTTCGTCGACGGGTCGACCGCGTTGGCGCCGAGCATCGGGAAGTTCACCTGCTCCTCGAACTTCCGGATCGTGTCGATGCCGTAGTTGAACTCGTGGTTGCCGAGCGCGGCGGCGTCGTAGCCGACCAGGTTCATCGCCCGCGCCATCGGGTGGATCGCGCCCTCGGTGATCGGGTCGATCCGGGCGTAGTAGTAGGCCAGCGGGGTGCCCTGGATGGTGTCACCGGCGTCGATGGTGAGGATCGGCTCGCCGCGACGCTCCTCGCGGACGGCGTCGATCAGCGTCTTGACCTTGGCGACACCGATCTCGTTGCCGGCGCTGTTCGAGAACTCGGCGTTCTTGTAGTAGTCCCAGTTGAAGACGTTGCCGTGCAGGTCGGTCGTGCCGAGCACGGTCAGCCGGACGGTGTCGTGCCTGCCCACGCCGTTCGCACCATGGGCCGGCGCGGCGGTGTAGCCGGCAGCGCTCAGCGCCGCGGCGCCCGTGACAGCAGCACCGGACAGGACAGAGCGGCGGGTGGCGTGAGGCATCGGTAACGTCCTTGCACGAGTAGGTAATCGACTGCAAGGCAATTCCTACCACCTCGGGCGCAACTTGGCGGCGCCTTTCCCGTCAAGCAGTCAGATGCTTCTTCTTGACCGGCTTGCCGTCGAGGGTCACCAGACGGCGCTTCTTGACCGTCATCCCCTCGGGCAGGGTGCCTTCCTTCAGCATGCGGATCGGGCACCGCTTGCAGCGCGACTTCGACACGCAGCACTCCGTCTTGGGAGGCTTCCTCTTCTTGCCCACGCTCGAAGGGTAACAGCCGGGTTAGGCGTGCCTTACCTCCACGAGCGCCGCCACCTCGGTGGCACAGCCCCAGCTCAGCGTCACCCCGGCGCCGCCGTGCCCGTAGCAGTGGACCACTCGCCCCTCGCGTTCCAGCCGGACCGAGGACCGGGCCGGCCGGAGACCGACCAGATGGGCTCTGACCTCGGCGTTCGCGATCTCCGGCACGGCGGCGGTGGCGTCGGCCAGGATCCGCTCGGCCGTACGCGGGTCAGGGCTCTGGTTCCAGGCGTGCGGCACCGACGTACCTCCGACCACGGTGTCGCCGCCGCGCGGGAAGACGTAGGAGGGGGCCTCGCTGTCGGCGTCCAGCCACTCCTCGGTGGCTCCCGGCCCGAGGACGACGATCTGGCCCTGCACCGGGTAGAGGCTGGTGTCGCCGATCAGCTCTCGCGAGCCGAGCCCGGTCGCGTTGACCACGACGTCGGCGTCCAGACTCGCCAGGTCGTCGACGGTCCCGGTCGTGATGGTTCCGCCCGCTTCGAGGACCCGGCGCTCGAGCCACGGCAGGTAGACCGGCATCTCGGCGATCGGGGCGGTGAACTCGGCGCGGCCCTCGGTGATGGTCAGGTCGGTGAGCGGCGCGGCCCACCACAGGTCGGCCTCGGGGTGGTGCTGGGTGCCGTGCACCATGCGTACGCCGGCCTCCGGCTCCTCCTCCGCCAGCCGGGCGAGCTCTCGGAAGGTCTCCGCGGCCCAGGCCGTCACCCGCTCACGCGGCTCGGCCAGATAGGGGAACCAGAACCCGCCGGCCACCGCTGAAGTGGTCCCGCTCGTCCGTTCCCGGCCGATCACGCCGACCTCGTGACCGGCCTCCAGCAGCCGCACCGCGCACGAGAGCCCGATGACTCCGGCTCCGACCACCGTCACTCGCATGCTCGGCAGGCTACTCGGGTCACGCGTCGAGACGACGAGCCAGCACCGGGATCACGATCGCGGCAGCGACGACGTGCAGCGCCATCAGGACGACCGCGCTGGCGGCATCGAAGCCGAAGGTGACGTCGGGGACGAGCGAGGCGACGGTCAGCACGACGGTGGTGACCACGAACGTACGCCGCGGGCGGCGAGCCACCCGGGCCATCACCGCGGCCATCGCGACGCCGATGAGCGAGAAGAAGGCGGTCAGCTGGGCGAAGCCGAGGATCGGGATCGGCCCGGAGGCGGTCTCGAAGCTCACCCCGGCCGCCGAGGCGACGGCGGCGAGGGCGGTGACGATCGCGCTCGCGGCGACCGTGGCGCCGAGGCCGTGGAGCCAGACGGACCTGCGGGCGGTGGAGCGGGTCGAGCGGGCGTTCTGCTGGGCGGTGATCGTGGACATGTCGTTCTCCCGTGAGGTGGCGGGAGGCGCCGTCCGCCTCCCTCTGCCCCTTCCACGAACGGCCGCGCGCCGGATCGACACGGCTCCTGAAGTTTTTTCGGGAGCCGTGCCGATCCTCGACTCAGGAGAGGCCGTTTGCCTTGCGGATGACCTCGACGATGTCGGCCATGATCTCGGTGAGACTGAAGTCCTTGGGCGTGTAGACCGCCGCGACCCCCGACTCGATCAGGGTCCTGGCGTCGGACTCGGGCACGATGCCGCCCACGATGACGGGTACGTCACCCAGACCCGCCTCGCGCAGCCCCTCGACCACCGAGGGCACCAGCGACATGTGCGAGCCGGAGAGGATGGAGAGCCCGACGACGTGTACGTCCTCGGCGACCGCCGCGGCGACGATCTGCTCCGGGGTGAGCCGGATGCCCTGGTAGATGACCTCGAAGCCGGCGTCACGGGCTCGCACGGCGACCTGCTCGGCACCGTTGGAGTGCCCGTCCAGACCCGGCTTGCCGACGAGCATGCGCAGCTTGACGCCGAGCTCCTCGCCGGTGGCCTTGACCCGGTCGCGTACGGCCGACAGCTCGGCACCCGCCTCAGCGGCACCGACGGCGCCGGAGACACCGGTGGGCGCTCGGAACTCCCCGAAGACCTCGCGCAGGGTGCCGGCCCACTCCCCCGTGGTCGCGCCCGCGCGGGCCGCTTCCAGGGTTGCCGACATCAGGTTGGCGTCGGTCTTCGCGGCGGCCGCCAGCGCGGCCAGCGCCTCGGCGACGGCCGACTCGTCGCGCTCGGCCTTCCACGCCTCGAGGGAGGCCTTGGCGGCCTCCTCGGCGCGGGGGTCGGCCACCATGATCGCGGCGTCCAGGTCGGCGGTCAGCGGGCTCGGCTCGGTCGTGGTGAACTTGTTGACGCCGACGATGATCTCGTCGCCGGACTCGATGGCGGCGCGACGGCGCGCGTGCGAGGAGACCAGCTCGGACTTCATGTAGCCGGTGTCGACCGCGGCGATCGCTCCGCCCATGGCCTGGACCCGGTCGATCTCCTCCTTGGCACCGGCCACGAGCTCGGCCACCTTCGCCTCGACGACCGGCGAGCCGTCGAAGAGGTCGCCGTACTCCAGCAGGTCGGACTCGTAGGCCAGCACCTGCTGCAGGCGCAGCGACCACTGCTGGTCCCACGGCCGCGGAAGGCCGAGCGCCTCGTTCCAGGCGGGCAGCTGCACCGCGCGCGCACGCGCGTTCTTGGACAGCGTCACGGCGAGCATCTCGAGCACGATCCGCTGGACGTTGTTCTCCGGCTGCGCCTCGGTCAGGCCGAGCGAGTTGACCTGGACGCCGTAGCGGAACCGGCGCATCTTCGGGTCCTCGACCCCGTAGCGCTCCCGGGTGATCTCGTCCCACAGCTCGACGAAGGCGCGCATCTTGCACATCTCCTCGACGAACCGCACGCCCGCGTTGACGAAGAACGAGATCCGGCCGACGACCTTGCCGAAGTCCTCCTCGGAGACCTGACCGGAGGCCTTGACCTGGTCGAGGACCGCGATGGCGGTGCACATCGCGTACGCGATCTCCTGCACCGGCGTCGCCCCGGCCTCCTGCAGGTGGTAGCTGCAGATGTTGATCGGGTTCCACTTCGGGATCTGGTGGACGGTGTAGGCGATCATGTCCGAGATCAGCCGCAGGGAGTGCTCCGGCGGGAAGACGTACGTCCCCCGGGAGAGGTACTCCTTGATGATGTCGTTCTGGGTGGTGCCGGCCAGCTTGGCGGCCACCTCGGCAGGGTCCATCTCGGGGTTCTGCTCCTCGGCGGCGACCTGATACATCGCGAGCAGCCACATGGCGGTCGCGTTGATCGTCATCGAGGTGTTCATCTCGGTGAGCGGGATCTGGTCGAAGAGCTTGCGCATCTCCCCCATGTGCATGATCGGCACGCCCACCTTGCCGACCTCCCCGCGGGCGAGGACGCTGTCGGGGTCGTAGCCGGTCTGCGTGGGCAGGTCGAAGGCGACCGAGAGACCGGTCTGGCCCTTGGCGAGGTTGGTGCGATAGAGCTCGTTGGACGCCTCGGCGGTCGAGTGGCCGGCGTACGTCCGCATCAGCCAGGAGCGATCCTTCGCCGGGCGGCTCTGCTCGGAAGGCGTGGTGTCCGTCATAAGAGGCATGCTAGCCCCTCGGTTACCGCTCAGTAACCGGCTCCGGTGTGGAAGATGTCACTCACCGGCCACTCCTTGACCCACTACGCGATGAGCGGGGAGTTCTCCACCTCGAGCACACGATAGAGCCTGGAGAGGTGGAGCATCCGGCGCACCGCGGGGGTGCACCCCTGCAGGGTGAGGCGGCGGCCCTCGGCATGGGCCTGCCGGGTCGCGACGGCGAGCAGCTTCAGCGCCGTGACATCGGCACTGCTCACGCCGGAGACGTCGAGGACGACGTCACCCTCCACCGAGTCGAGATGGTCATAGATCACGCTGCGTGCCATCCAGGTGCTGCGTACGTCGAAATCTCCGCTCAGCACCAGCGTCGGCCCGTCGATCAAGATCTCCATGCCCTGCCTCCATCCCCCAGGAAGTGGATTGCGCATCACAGACGCTCCCTCTCGCCACTATGACGCTCGGTAGCTCCGATTGGTTGCACCTCATCAGCCTCATTGGCCACTTCCGGCACTATTTTCTGTCAAACGACCACGGTCGCCGCGAAGTGGGCCGTCCGCATAGGCTCAGCGCATGGTCAACCTGACACGCATCTACACCCGCACCGGTGACGCCGGTGAGACCCGGCTGGGCGACATGAGCCTGACCGCCAAGACAGATCTGCGGCTGGAGGCGTACGCGACCACCGACGAGGCCGGGGCGGCGATCGGTGTCGCACTGGCCCACGGCGGCATCGACGAGGACGTCGTGAAGGTGCTGACGACGGTCCAGAACGACCTCTTCGACGTCGGCGCCGACCTCTCGACCCCCGTGGTCACCGACCCCGAGTATCCGCCGCTGCGCGTCGAGCAGGCCTACGTCGACCGGCTCGAGGCCTGGTGCGACGAGTACAACGAGTCCCTGGCGAAGCTGCGCTCGTTCATCCTCTCCGGCGGCACCGTGGCCGCGGCCCACCTGCACGTGGCCCGCACCGTCGTCCGCCGCGCGGAGCGGGCGGCCTGGGCCGCGTACGAGGTCCACGGCGAGACCATGAACAAGCTCGCCCTGACCTACCTCAACCGCCTCAGCGACCTGCTCTTCATCCTCGCCCGGCACGCCAACCGCGAGCAGGGCGACGTCTTGTGGGTGCCCGGCGGCGAGCGGTAGGACCCGGCCTCACAGCCAGCCGCGACGCCCCGCCTCGTAGCCGAGCTGGAGGCGGGTGTCGACGTGGGCGCGGTCCATCATCTGGCGCACCCGCCGCTGGACCGTACGCAGCGACAGCCCGAGCTGGGCCCCGATGGAGGCATCGGTCAAGCCGGCGAGCAGCAGCGAGAGCACCTTGGTGTCCAGGGGCTCGAGGCGATCGGCCGCCGTCTCGACCGTGCCCTCGGGCGTCGCGACCAGCTTGGGCGCGGAGGTCCAGATCAGGTCGAAGAGGGCGATGATCGCGTCGAGGAGACCGCTGGGGTGGAGCAGCAGCGCGTCCTGGACCGTGTTGTGCTCACTGTTCATCAGCGGGATCAGGGCGATCTCCCGATCGACGATGAAGGCGCGCAGCGGCACCGTCGGCACCACCCGCAGCTCGATCCCGATCTCAAGACCGGAGTCGATGGTCTCGTAGATGCCGGGGGTGTCGAAGACGGAGCGCTCGAGGACGATGTCGTGCCTGACCCCGCGTTCGATCGCGGCCCGCTCGGCCTCGTCGGCGTCCTCCCGGGTGACGACCGCGGCCTGCGGCTTCTGCAGCGCCTGGATACATTTCTTCGCCGAGTACTGCAGCTGGGCGAACCGCTGGGCGATGGCCTCGGTGCCGTGCACGACGTCCACGACGTCGGCCACGTCCCGGCGAGCCACCGAGCCGCGGTAGAGCCCGGCGAGCTCGGTCATCTCGACCTGCGCGCGGCGCAGCTCGTCCTGGCGCTGCACGAGCAGCGCTCCGAGCGCCACCGCCGGCGGAGAGGCGACGTATCGGTCCTGGCCGGCCGAGGCTCGAGCGACCAGGCCCTTCCCCTCCAGCGCGGACAGCACCGCCGAGACCGCGTAGGTGTCCAGGTCGGCCACCTCGGCCAGCTCTTCGATGTTGGCCGAGGGCGCGCTGACCAGCTGGCGGTAGACCGCCTCCTCCAGGTTGTCGAGTCCGAGCGCATCGAGCATCCGAGATGCCTTTCCGTGGAGGGGGAACGAACAACGGCAATCATGGCAGATATATGACACGTCACATTCCCGCCATAGCGGTTCGACTTGCATTCACCGGCAACTTGGCCGAAAGTATTCATCGCCACCTCGGTCCGGATCCCCCCGCTCGGATCGAGGTGGCTTTCCTTTTGCGCGACAAAGTTGTCGCGATCGGTTCGGATCCGGTTGTCCGCGACGCGATGGCCGACGTGCGCCTATGCACGCCGATGAATGCACCGCCACCCCACGGCGGCGCGCCGCTGGTCTAGACCATTGCCACCGCAATGAACGAGACGCTGCTCACCACGAGCGTCCACGAAGTCGCAGAACCCGCCTCATGCTGGAAGAATAGATCGGGTGCCCTTGCTCGAAGCTCTCACGAACGACCTGCTCCGCGAGACCTTCGACCCTCAGACCATCGAGCGTGGCGAGGCCTACGCAGCCCAGGGTCGCGTCGGTGAGCCCCGGGTCACCGAGGTCGGCGGCACGCTGCGAGCCGCCGCCGAGGTCCGAGGCACCAGCCCGGCGCCCTACCGCGTGACCCTCAACCTCGACTCCAGGAACGGCGTCCTCCGAGCGACGAGCTCGTGCAGCTGCCCGGTGCACAACAACTGCAAGCACGGTGCCGCGCTGGGCCTGGTCCTCGCCGGCTCGCGCACCGCGGCGGCGCCGCTGGGCCCGTCGTGGGAGACGGAGCTGCGTACGCTCCTGGGCCAGCTCGCCGAGGACAACAAGCCCGAGGACGACCTGCCCGCGCTGGCGCTGGAGATCGACGTGCACAGCCCGCGATCGGCCGTTGCGGGCTCGCCGACCGTCGAGCTGCGCCCGATGCGCATGGGCAACCGCGAGCGCTGGGCGAAGTCCGGCGCCGACTGGGCCAACATCCCCAACGCCGTGCCCGGCAAGGACTTCCCCCGCAGCCAGCTGCTCCCCCTGCAGGAGCTGGCCCGCCAGCTACGCTCCGACCGACTGCTCTACGCCCGGGGCTCCTCGCTCGGGCTCGCCGACTTCGGTGAGCACGCGGTCACCCTGCTCCGCGACGCGATCCGTGGCGGTGTGACGGTCCTGCCCGGCGAGAACGTACGCGGCGTGGTGATCTTCGACGAGCCGCTCTCGCTCGCCGGTGAGCTGCGCCGCGAGGACGGCGAGGCCGTCCTCCGCTTCGGACTGGCCCACGGCGACCGTGTCTACGCCGGCCCGACCGTGCTCCCGATCGGCCGCCCGACCCGCTCGGTGGGCGTGCTCGATGCCGGGGTGCTCCATCTCGGCGACCTCTCCGGCCCGCTCTCGACCCACGCACAGCGGCTGGTGACCGCCCGGGACCCCCTGACCGTCCCCGAGGCCGAGATCGGCACGCTGAGCGCCCTGCTGGGCCCGCTGGCCCGCCTGGTGCCGCTGCGCTCGGCCGACGGCTCCCTCGACATCCCCGAGCCTCCCGCGCCGCGCCTGACCCTGACCGTCACCTGGCGCAGCTCGACGCATGCCACCCTCGGCTGGACGTGGGCCTACGGCGTACGTCACTACCCGGTGGACTCCCGCGAGGACCTCGGTCTGGTCCGCAACCCGGCCGAGGAGGCCGAGCTGCGCGCGAAGGTCTCCGCCGAGCTGCTCCGCAAGCAGGAGGTACGCGACGGCGACGCGCTCGCACTCGCCATCCACGACCTGCCGGCGCTGCGTGAGGTCGAGGGCGTCGAGATCACCGAGGTCGAGCGGCCCGACTTCCGCGAGACCGACGAGGATCCCGAGATCTCCTTCGAGGTCACCTCGCCCGACGGTGCTGCCGTGGCCGGGCAGGACTGGCTCGATCTGCAGGTCGTGATCCGGATCGGCGCCGAGGCCGTGCCGCTTCCCGACGTGCTCGGGGCCCTGACCCGCGGCGACGACCACCTGATCCTCCCCAGCGGCACCTACATCACCACCGACCGCCCCGAGCTCGACCGGCTGCGCAACGTCGTCGAGGCCGCCGGGCAGCTCCACGAGCGCACCGGCGACGGGCTCGCGGTCGGCAAGCACGACCTCGGCGTCTGGGCCGAGCTCGCCGAGCTCGGCGTGGTCGACCAGCAGGCCGCCGAATGGGTCCAGCGGGCCCAGGCGCTGCGCGACCTGCGCGAGATCCCCCGGCCGGAGCCGACCGGGCTGGCGACCGAGCTGCGTCACTACCAGCTCGACGGTTTCCACTGGCTGGCGTTCCTGCACGAGCAGGGTCTCGGCGGGATCCTCGCCGACGACATGGGTCTGGGCAAGACGCTCCAGGTGCTGGCCACGATCTCCCATGCCGTGCACTCGCAGCCGGGGCCGCGCGCCCCCTACCTCGTGGTGGCACCCACCAGCGTCGTACCGGCCTGGGTCCAGGAGGCCCGCCGCCACACCCCCGGCCTCCGGGTGAGCACGGTCGGCAAGCGTGTCGACTCCGTCGCCGAGGCGCGCGAGGACGCCGACGTCGTGGTCACGACCTATGCCATCCTCCGGCTCGAGCAGGACGCCTTCGCCGGACGCCCCTGGGCCGGTCTCGTCCTCGACGAGGCCCAGCAGGTCAAGAACCACCAGTCCAAGACGTACGCGGCCGCCCGCCGCATCGACGCCCGCTGGCGTCTCGCGGTGACGGGCACGCCGTTCGAGAACCGGCTGATGGAGCTGTGGGCGCTGCTCTCGATCACGGCGCCCGGGCTCTACCCCAGCCCGCGACTGTTCCGCGACACGGTGGTCTCCCCCGTCGAGAAGTCGGGCGATGACGCGGCGCTGCGCCGGTTCCGGACCCGGCTGCGACCGTTCCTGCTGCGGCGCACCAAGGAGCTCGTCGCCGACGACCTGCCGCCGAAGCAGGAGCAGGTGCTCGGCGTCGACCTCAACCCGGCCCACCGCAAGATCTACGACGCCCACCTGGCCAAGGAGCGGCAGCGGATCCTGCACCTGCTCGACGACTTCAACGACAACCGGGTCGCGATCCTCAGCGCGCTGACCAGGCTGCGGCAGCTCTCCCTCGACCCCGGCCTCGTCGACCCCGATGACGACGACGTCGGCTCGGCCAAGCTCGACACCCTCGTCGACCACATCGAGGAGCTCGCCGCCGAGGGCCACAAGGCGCTGGTCTTCAGCCAGTTCACCTCGTTCCTCGGCCGGGCCCGCACCCGGCTCAAGGAGGCGGGCATCGACGCCGCCTACCTCGACGGCGCCACCCGCGACCGCGGCGCTGTCATCGAGAGCTTCCGCGACGGCGACGCCCCGGTCTTCCTGATCTCCCTCAAGGCCGGCGGCGTGGGCCTCACCCTGACCGAGGCCGACTACGTCTTCGTGCTCGACCCCTGGTGGAACCCCGCCGCCGAGGCCCAGGCCGTCGACCGCGCCCACCGCATCGGTCAGACCCAGCACGTCATGGTCTACCGGCTGGTCTCGACCGACACGATCGAGGAGAAGGTCATGGAGCTCAAGGAGCGCAAGGCCGAGCTCTTCGCGAAGGTCGTCGACGGCGAAGGCGCCATGGGCTCCACCATCGGCGCCGACGACATCCGCGCTCTCTTCGACTGACTCTCGGCGGCGTGGCTCCGGTGTAACACGTCGTTCGTAGGACTGTTCGCCCTATCTGAACGACCGGATAGACCTACGAACAGCGTGTTACACGGCCCGCCGCCGCGCCACCGTGGCAGCCAACGCCGCGGCCGGGAGCATGAGAACGGCTACGACCAGGAGTGCTCTCAGGGTGCCGATCTGGTCCCCGACGGCCCCCAGGATCGGCGGGAAGCCCAGGAAGGCGCCGTAGGCCAGCGTAGAGACGACCGAGACGCGGGCGGCGGCCCGGGTCTCGTCGTCGGCGGCGATGCTGATCCCCAGGGGGAAGCCGAGGGCCGCGCCGAAGCCCCACAGGACGATCCCGGCCAGCGCGAGCCCGAAGGAGCCGGCGAACACGGTCAGCACGATCCCGGCGCCCGCGAGCGCCGCCGAGGTGATCAGGACCGGCTGCCGACCGACCCGGTCGATCACCTTCGCGCCGGCGAAGCGGGCGAGGCTCATGCAGAGGACGAACGCCGCGTAGCACGCCACGCCGACCCGGTGGCTCACGTCGTAGCCGTCGATCATCGCCAGCGAGACCCAGTCGTTGGCGCTCCCCTCGGCGGCGGCGAAGGCGAGCACCATCAGCCCCAGGAGCAGCGTGTGGGGCGAACGCCAGGCGGCGATCAGCTCACGCCGCGGCGAGTGCCCCTCGGGTGGCGCCTCCGCGGGGAGGAAGCCCGCGGTCCCCCACCAGCAGACCGCCAGCGCGATGGCCGCGACACCGGCGATATGCCACACCGTCGGCAGCGTGCCCACCAGGGCGATGCCCAGCAGTCCACCGAGCACGGTGCCGACGCTCCACATCGCGTGCAGCTGCGGCATCAGCGTCTTGCCACCGAGCCGCTCGACCGCCGCTCCCTCAACGTTCATGGCGACGTCCCAGATCCCGTAGCCGACGCCGTACGCCACCAGGAACAGCGCCACCAGCCACGCCTGCCCCAGCCAGCTGCCGGAGACCGCCACCAGGGTCAGGGCGACGACACAGAGCGCCGCACAGCGGCGTACGACCCGGGCGGCGCCCCAGCGCATCACCAGTCCCCCGGCGAGCGGCAGCGCAGCGACGGAGCCGACGCCCATCGCCAGCAGCATCAGGCCGACGGCCGAGTTGTTCAGGCCGAGGCTCTCGCGAAGCGCCGGGATGCGGGAGATGAAGGTCGCGGACAGCAGGCCGTTGGTGGCGAACGCCACCACGGATCCGGCCTGAGCACGGCGAAGAGGCGTCACGAGTAAAGGCTAGTGGGCCGCGGGCCGCGTCCAGGCGCGGGGTTCAGCAGCTGGATTCAGGTGTGGAGCTCAGTCCTGCTTCTTCTCGTACGGGCCGCCGCGGCCGAAGATCGGCAGGACCCACGGCTGGCGCAGCGGGGCACCGGCGAGCGCGATGACCGCGAAGGCGGTCGCGAGGACCCAGGCGATCCCGTAGAGCGCGCCACCGAGCCCGAAGGTCACGATCGTGACCGCGAGCAGGGTGAGCTGCAGGTTGAGGGCGCCGGCGGCGTGGTGCTTCACGAACTCGGAGCGCTTGCCGACGGTGTAGTAGAGGATCGCGGGACCGACGACGATCGGCACCAGGGTCGTGGCCTGGGCAAGGGCGGCCAGGAGCCGCTCCTCGGTGGTCGGCGGCGGCAGCAGGTCGCGGGCGGGCTTCGCGGCCGCCGGAGCCGGCGTCGGCTGCGCGATGAGGTCGCGGGTGATCGGCTCGAGGGCGGCGTACGTCTTCGCCTTCATGGTCAGGTCGAACCGGACGTCGAACTCGGCCTGGTCGAGCCGGCCCTCGGCGTAGGAGGTCTTGAGCACCTCGATGACGCGGTCGCGATCGGCGTCGGTGCAGCGGAGCTCATCGCCGGCGGGCGGAGTGGGCGGGGTAGGAATCGGGGCAGTTGAGGACATACCTCTACGATCCGCCGCAGATGCCTTCTGGACAATCAGGGAAGCCCCCGAATGCAGAACGACCGACCCCGGTGTTGCGCCGGGGACGGTCGGAGGATGACGCTTTAGAAGACGGTCCAGGTGGACCGCATCGGACGGGACTCGAGCCACGCCTGGAAGCCGATGAGGGTCTGCTGGTCCATGGCGAGGTCGATGTGCTCGCCGTTGACGTCGCAGGTCACGATCAGGCTCTCGGGGTAGAGCACGAGCTCCTCGATCCCCTCGGGAGAGCGGCTGGAGATGTACGACATCTCGACCCGACGCCAGACCCGTTTGGGCTTGGGCGAGAGCGAGAAGATCCGGAACCACTCCAGCTGGGCGTCACCGGAGTAGCGACCGATGCCGATGACCCAACCGCGTCCGGGACTGGTGTCCCGGACGCGGTGGCTCAGTTCGAAGACGCCGCCGTTACGAGCGAGCAGGCGGCGGCGTACGGCGATCCCGATGCCATAGGCGAGGACAAGCAGAAGCAATGCGGCCACAACGACCAGCAGCAGCTCCCACCATGCCATCCGGGTATCGCCCCTCTTCCCCTATGAGGCCTTCTCGACAGCGCGGATGCGCGCCTCGGCGTGGCGGATGCGCTTCTCGGCGTCGTTGTTGGTGCCGAGCAGGCGACGGGCCTCCTCGAGGTCGACCTGAGCCTGGTCGAGGTCGATCTCGTGGGCCAGCAGCACGTACTCGGACAGGATCGAGACGCGGTCGTTGGCCACCGAGAGGAAGCCACCGTCGACGGTCGCGATGACCTCGGTGCCCTCCTCCGGAGTGATCTCCACGACCGCCTCGGTGAGAGCCGACAGCACCGGCGCGTGACCGCGCAGGACGCCGACGTCACCGTCGACCGTTCGGGCGATGACCATGGTGGCCCCGCCGCTCCAGACCACGCGGTCTGCAGCGACGAGCTCCACCTGAAGTGCGTCCGTCATCAGAGGCTCTTCTGGATCTCGGCCCACTTCGCCTCGACGTCGTCGAGGCCACCGCACATGAAGAACGCCTGCTCGGCGACGTGGTCGTACTCGCCGTCGGCGATCTTGTTGAACGCCTCGATGGTGTCCTTGACCGGAACCGTCGAACCCTCGATGCCGGTGAACTGCTTGGCGACGTAGGTGTTCTGCGACAGGAACCGCTGGATCCGGCGAGCGCGGGAGACGATGATCTTGTCTTCCTCGGAGAGCTCGTCGACACCCAGGATCGCGATGATGTCCTGCAGCTCCTTGTTGCGCTGGAGGATCTGCTTGACGCGGACGGCGCAGTCGTAGTGGTCCTGACCGATGTACTGCGGGTCCAGGATTCGCGACGTCGAGGTCAGCGGGTCCACGGCCGGGTAGATACCCAGCGACGCGATCTCGCGGGAGAGCTCGGTGGTCGCGTCCAGGTGGGCGAACGTGGTCGCCGGAGCCGGGTCGGTGTAGTCGTCGGCCGGCACGTAGATCGCCTGCATCGAGGTGATCGAGTGACCACGCGTCGAGGTGATCCGCTCCTGGAGCAGACCCATCTCGTCGGCGAGGTTGGGCTGGTAGCCCACGGCCGAAGGCATCCGGCCCAGCAGGGTCGAGACCTCGGAGCCCGCCTGGGTGAAGCGGAAGATGTTGTCGATGAACAGCAGCACGTCCTGGCCCTGGACGTCGCGGAAGTACTCCGCCATCGTCAGCGCCGAGAGGGCCACGCGAAGACGCGTGCCCGGCGGCTCGTCCATCTGGCCGAAGGTCAGGGCGACCTTGTCGTAGACGCCGGCCTCCTGCATCTCGTGGATGAGGTCGTTGCCCTCACGGGTGCGCTCGCCGACACCGGCGAACACGGAGACACCACCGTGGTTCTTGGCGACTCGGGCGATCATCTCCTGGATGAGGACGGTCTTGCCGACGCCCGCACCACCGAAGAGGCCGATCTTTCCACCGGTCACGTAGGGGGTGAGGAGGTCGATGACCTTGATGCCCGTCTCGAACATCTGGGTCTTGGACTCGAGCTGGTCGAAGGCCGGAGCCTTGCGGTGGATGCCCCAGCGCTCCTTGACCTCGACCGTGGCCGGGTCGACATCGAGGATGTCGCCAGTCGCGTTGAACACGTGGCCGAGGGTGACGTCACCCACGGGCACGGTGATCGGGGCGCCGGTGTCGCTCACGGAGGCACCGCGGACGACGCCGTCGGTCGGCTTCAGCGAGATCGCGCGGACCATGCCGTCACCGATGTGCTGGGCAACCTCGAGCGGCAGGACGGAGGTCTCACCGCTGATGGTGACCTCCACCTCGAGCTTGTTGTAGATCTCCGGCATGGCGTCGACGGGGAACTCCACGTCGACGACCGGGCCGATCACGCGGGCGATGCGGCCCGTCGTGGTCTTCTCGTCAACCTGTGCGGTCATTTTCTAGTCAGTCCTTCTGTGGGTTCTCAGTCGTTCGCAGCCTGGGCGTCGGCGAGCGCGTTCACGCCACCGACGATCTCGCTGATCTCCTGGGTGATGCCTGCCTGGCGAGCCTGGTTGGCAACCCGGGTGAACTTCTTGATGAGCTCGTCGGCGTTGTCGGTAGCCGACTTCATCGCCTTCTGACGCTGGGCCAGCTCGGAGGCGGCGGCCTGCAGCAGCGCGAACCAGATCCGGCTCACGACGTACTGCGGGAGCAGCGAGTCGAGCACGGCCTCGGCCGACGGCTCGAACTCGTAGAGCGGCAGGACATCGCCCTCGGCCGGAGCCTCGGTGCCCTCCACGACCTCCAGAGGCAGCAGACGTACGGCGGTGGGCTTCTGCGTCATCATGGTGATGAACCGCGTGTAGACCACGTGGACCTCGTCGACGCCGGGAGCGGCGGCCTTCTCGGCCTCGGTGCCCTCGACGAAGACCTCGATCAGCTTCTCGCCGATCTCCTTGGCCGCGTCGTAGTCCGGGCGGTCGGAGAAGCCGGTCCAGGCCTGCGCCACGGAACGACCGCGGAACTTGTAGAAGGCCTCCGCCTTGCGTCCGGTGACGTAGAGGTCGACCTCCTTGCCCTCGGCCTTGAGCTTCTCGACCAGGCCCTCGGCCTCCTTGAGCACGCTCGAGGAGTAGGAGCCGGCCAGACCACGGTCGCTGGTGACCACCAGCACGGCGGCGCGGGTGGGCGCCTCCGGCTCGGTGGTCAGCGGGTGGTCCACGTTGGACCAGGTCGCCACCGCCGAGACGGCGCGGGTGAGCTCACGGGCGTACGGCGCGGCCGCATTGGCCCGCTGCTGCGCCTTGATGATCCGGGACGCAGCGATGAGCTCCATGGCGCGCGTGATCTTCTTCATCGACTCCGTCGACTTGATCCGCGCGCGGAGTTCACGCACTGACACGGCCATGGGTCAGCCCCGCTTCTGCTTGACGATCTGCTCCTGCTCGACGTCCTCGTCAGCGAGGGCCTCTTCCTTGGCGGAACCCGGCTTGACCGAGGCGCCCTCCGAGGTCTCGAACTGGTCGAGGAAGCTGTCGTACGCCCCGCTGAGCGCAGACTCGGTGGAGTCGTCGAACTTCAGCGACTCGCGGATCGCGGACAGGATGCCCTCGTGCGAGCGACGCAGGTAGTCGAGGAACTCCTGCTCGAACTTGAGCACGTCCTCGGTCGGGACGATGTCCAGGCGGCCGGTGGTGCCCAGCCACAGCGAGACGGTCATCTCGTCGATCGGGTAGGGCGAGTAGGCCGGCTGCTTGAGCAGCGCCATCAGCCGCTGACCACGGGCCAGCTGCTGCTTCGAGGCCGCGTCCAGGTCGGAGGCGAACATCGCGAAGGCCTCCATCGCGCGGTACTGCGCGAGGTCGACCTTGAGCGAGCCGGTGACGCCCTTGAGCGCCTTGGTCATCGCCGCGCCACCGACGCGGGAGACCGAGACACCGACGTCGATCGCCGGACGCTGGTTGGCCGCGAACAGGTCGGACTGCAGGAAGATCTGGCCGTCGGTGATGGAGATGACGTTGGTCGGGATGAACGCCGAGACGTCGTTGGCCTTGGTCTCGATGATCGGCAGACCGGTCATCGAGCCCGCGCCCATCTCGTCGGAGAGCTTCGCGCAGCGCTCCAGGAGCCGGGAGTGCAGGTAGAAGACGTCACCCGGGTAGGCCTCACGGCCCGGCGGGCGGCGCAGCAGCAGCGACACGGCGCGGTAGGCCTCGGCCTGCTTGGTCAGGTCGTCGAAGACGATCAGGACGTGCTTGCCCTCGTACATCCAGTGCTGGCCGATGGCCGAGCCGGTGTAGGGGGCGAGGTACTTGAAGCCGGCGGAGTCGGAGGCGGGAGCGGCCACGATGGTCGTGTAGTCCAGCGCGCCGGCCTCCTCGAGGGCGCCACGCACGGAGGCGATGGTCGAGCCCTTCTGGCCGATGGCGACGTAGATGCAGCGAACCTGCTTGTCGGGGTCACCCGAGTCCCAGTTCTGCTTCTGGTTGATGATCGTGTCGATGGCGACCGTGGTCTTACCGGTCGCGCGGTCACCGATGATCAGCTGACGCTGGCCACGGCCGATCGGGGTCATCGCGTCGATCGCCTTGATGCCGGTGGCGAGCGGCTCGTGAACCGACTTGCGCTGCATCACGCCGGGAGCCTGGAGCTCCAGGGCGCGGCGGCCGACCGTCTCGATGTCGCCGAGGCCGTCGATCGCGTTGCCCAGCGGGTCCACGACGCGGCCGAGGTAGCCGTCACCGACGGGGACGGAGAGAACCTCGCCCGTACGTCGGACCGACTGGCCCTCCTCGATCTTGTCGAAGTCGCCCAGGACGACGACACCGATCTCGCGGGTCTCGAGGTTCAGGGCGAGACCGAGGGTCCCGTCCTCGAACTCGAGGAGCTCGTTCGCCATGGCCGAGGGCAGGCCCGAGACCTGGGCGATACCGTCGGCAGTCCGCGCGACAGTGCCGACCTCCTCGGTCTTCGCCGCCTCGGGCTTGTAGTCCGCGACGTACTTTGCCAGCGCGTCCCTGATCTCGTCGGGACGGATGGTGAGCTCCGTCATCTCTGCCTTCTCTCTCGTTCTTACGTCGAAGTCTGTGTCACACAGGGGTCGTACGGCCAATTGGTCTGCTTCGGGCTTCGCTTCAGCATGGTGAGGCCGTGATGCCGGATCAGCCGGCGAGTGCTCGCTGCGCCCCGTCGAGGCGGCTGGAGATGGTGCCGTCGATGACGTCGTCACCGATCGAGACCTTGATGCCGCCGACGATGGCCGGGTCGACCACGATGTTCAGGTGGACCTCGCGGCCGTACTTCTTCGCGAGGGCCGCGGCCAGGCGGGTGGTGTCCGCCTCCGAGAGCGGGGCGGCCACGCGGACGACCGCGGTGCTTTCGCCCGCGACCGCGGCGGCGACCTTCTGGTATTCACCCAGCGCGACGGTGGCGGTGCGGTAGGTGCCCGCGAGCGCCTGCTTGGTCAGGGTGACCGTCGCGGGCAGCGCCTTGCCGCCGAGAAGGTCGTCGACCAGCCTGATCTTGTCCTCGGTCGTGCGAGCCGGGTCGGAGAGCGCGTCACGCAGCTCCGGCGTCTCCTGCACGGCCTGCTGGACCGCGAACAGCTCGTCGGCGAGGCGCTCGGCCTCGCCGCCGGCGCTGAGGACCGCGGCGATCTCGCTCAGTCGCTCGAGCGCGTCGCTCAGGTCACCGGCGCGCGTCCAGCGGCGCTTGACCGCCGACTCGACCACACCGAGGGCCGTTGCGTCGACCTTCCCGCCGAACAGCTCACCGACGAGGCCGGTCTTGGCCTCTGCCGGCACCGATGCGTCGGTGACGAAGCGGCGCAGAGCTGCCTCGGCGCGGAAGGTCTGGGAGACCTCGAAGAGGGTGTCGGCCGCCTTGGCCGCCGCCTCAGGAGAGGCGGAGACAGCGGTCTTCAGCTCCTCGGTCAGGGCGGCAACTGCGTCGGCCGACGCTCCACGGAAGTCCATCAGTGAACCCCTGCCTCGAGGTCAGCGAGGAACCGCTCGACCACACGGCTGGCACGCTCCTCGTCATCGAGGGACTCGCCCACGATGCGACCGGCGAGACCGGTGGCCAGCGAGCCGACCTCGGTCTTCAGCGACGTGGCAGCCGCCTGGCGCTCGGCCTCGATCTGCGCCTTGCCGGCGGTGATGATGCGCTCGGCCTCGGCCTGTGCCTCGGCGCGAAGCTCTGCCTTGATCGCGGCGCCCTCTTCGCGGGCCTGCTCGCGGATGCGGGCAGCCTCGTGACGAGCGTCGGCCAGCTGGGCCTCCAGCTGAGCAAGCTTGGCGTCGGCCTCGGCCTGCTTCGCGTTGGCATTCTCGATGCCGCCTTCGATCGCCGCGGTTCGATCGGCATACGCCTTCTCGAAGTTCGGGACGATGAACTTCGCGACTCCCACGAAGAGGATGGCGATGACGATGACACCGAGGATGATCTCCGGTACGTGCGGGACCAACGGGTTGATCTCGGTCTCCGCAGCGGTTACCTGGGTAAGGGTCATGTCGGAACCTTCAGTAGTTCCCTACGTCAGCGAAGGACGAAGGCGAGAGCCAAGGAGATGATGAAGAACTGCTCACAGAGCGCGAAGCCGAGAATCGCGATCGCCTGCAGGCGGCTCTGGGCCTCCGGCTGGCGGGCGACACCGGCGACGTACGCGGCGAAGATCAGACCGACACCGACACCCGGGCCGATGGCGGAGAGGCCGAGGCCGATGATTCCGAGCTGTCCCGACAGTTCCATGGGATTTCCTTCCGGTTGTGACGCGATCTGCGCCAGTTGTTGTACGTCGAGTTGGTTAGCTGTTTGGGTGCGAGCCTGAACGGATCAGTGCTCGTCCGCGACTGCGCCGGCGATGTACATCGCCGAGAGCAGGGTGAAGACATAGGCCTGCAGGAACATGATCAGCATGTCCAGGAAGGACACGAAGATGCCGAGCAGGAAGGCGAAGACGCCGGCCGCGACGCCCTGCCACGTCGGCGCGTAGTGCAGGATCAGCCAGGCGCCACCGATGGAGAAGAGCGCCACCAGCAGGTGACCGGCGAACATGGTCGCGAAGAGACGGATCGCCAGCGTGAACGGGCGCACGACGATGTTGGAGAGGAACTCCAGCGGGACCATCATGAGCAGGATCGGGCCGCTGACACCGCTGGGCACCGTCTGGAGCTTGAGGTAGCCGAAGAAGCCGTGCTTCGCGATGCCGACGATGTTGTAGACCAGCCAGGTGATCGCTGCCAGCGCCACGGTGAACCCGATGTGCGACATCGTCGGGAACTGAACGAACGGGATGATCCCGTAGAAGTTGTTGATGATGATGAAGACGAAGACCGTGAAGAGGTACGGCACGAACCGCATGTAGTCCTTCGACCCGATGATGTCGCGGGCGATGGAGTTGCGGACCATCCCGTAGACGTACTCACCGGCGAACTGCAGACGGCTCGGAACCACGGCGGCCTTGCGGGAGGCGGCGTAGAAGAAGCCGAAGGCGATCACGACGGACAGCAGGACCAGGAGGGTCACCTTGGTCAGAGCCCAGTCGCCGGACCCGACGATCGGCGGAAGGAAGAAGTCCGCGGGCCCCGGGATATGGGGCCCCGACTCCGACGCCATGACGGTGGCGGCAAGCGACTTCACGCTGTCTCCTGTTTGTTCGAACTTACGATTCTGGGTGGCGAGCCTCTAAGGCTCGGGCATCATCCCGGCGGCCGCCCCCGACGGCCCGGACGATATCAGGCGCTACTGACGGGTCATGAGTCTGCCCCGGGCAGGTCGAAGAGCGGGATTCGCGCGCGTCGCACCAGGAACGCGAACGTGGTCGTCCAGACGACGGTGAGCAGCATGACCGAGAAGGCTGCCGGACGTACGACAGCGTCTCCCCCGGTCAGCGAAACGACCAGCAGGACAACGAAGAGAACCATGCCTGACAGCGTGAAGACACCGACGGCGGCGGGCAGCGACATGGCGGGCGACTTCGCCGCGATCCAGAACATCGCCCAAGATCCGACCGCCAGCACGACAACGGTGGCGATCGAACCGATCGCAGCACCAGCCAGACCACTGGTCCCGGCAAGAACAAAGGCCACCGCGAGGGCCGCGAGCACAGCAACTGCGGACACTGCGGCAGAACCTCGCAGCACCTTGGACTTGCTGGTTGCGGTCGTCATCGTCGGCGGCCGTTCTCTCTGGGGGCATTTCACGTGCTCAGGAGCGTATCCCGAGCGCTCGTGAAAACTATCACAAGCGTGTTTGGGTGCCCTAATTGATCGATCAAGACCCCCTGATCGACTCGTCCTCCCACTGCTTCCACACTTGAGCTCCGACCTTGGCCATATCGATCCCGCGCTGACGGTGCTCTTGTGCGACCTCGTCGTACCACTGCTGCATGGCCTCGCTGAACTCCGGGTCACGCATCAGATCGAACCGGCTCAACCCACCTGCCAGGTACTTCTGGATCTGACCTACGAGGTGGGCATCCCGGCTGCGCTCGACGAGCGATCTCGCCGTCTCGTCGAACAGTTCCCTTCCCATCACACGGCCCCGTTCACGTCTGGCCCGGACCAGCGCGGCACCTCAGGGAACCGGATGTCTTGTTCGAACCGTGCAAGCTGAGCGAATCCCGCACCGAGCTGCTGCGCAGCAGCGAACGCGAAGTCGAACGCCGTCTTGTAAGCCATGACGTTCGAGAACAGTTTGGTCAACGCCGCAGGCGTGACCGTGTCCAATGCTGAGCGCAGCACATCGGCCAAGCTCGTCGGCTGGGGAATCGAGTCCACCAGCAGTTCAAACACGTCGTTCAATGCCTCGACACGTGCCTTGTAAGCGAGCGACTCCGCCGTTATCCGCTGTTGGTAAGCCCCGAATCCACCACCGCTCTCGTAGACGACGGCCCGGACCTTTTTGAAGTACTCGCGCGCGGCGTTGGACGCGTTGCCCTCCCACTTGCCATCGAGACCCTCGATGATCCCGTCGATATCCCAAACGATGTCGGTCATCGTCTGGGTCGCCATCTCCAGCGCACCCAGCGCATCGCCCACCTTGGACCAGTCGCCGCTCAGCTCGAACTTCAGCTTCTTGATCGGATCCTGGATCCCCAGCTGCTCCAAGGCGGATCCGACCCATTTGAACTCGAGCATGTAGTTGATGCGCTTGCTGATGGTGACGAACTGGTCGTACTGGTCCAGGCTTCCGTTGGGCCCCTCCTTGAACTTCGAGGCGTACTCTTCTTCGTCGATCCCGGGGCTGTCGAACGACCCCGTTCCGGGACGATCGATCTCCTGCATCAGGCCATCAGCCCGGCGGGCGACGTCGAGGTCAGTGTTCTCGTAGTCCTTCGCAATCGCACGCAGAGTGTCAACGATTCCCTCCATCATGCGGCGGTAATCGCCTGTAGCCCCGTACGAGTCGAGGAGGGCTTCACGAATCACCTCGACCTCGGACGCAATGTCGCTCAGCACGCTGGAGTCGTGAGGCACGTGCATCCACGTGGCCGCCGCGTTGCGAATGTAGTCCGCCTTGTCGGACAAGCTCTCAAAATCCCTGGCGGCCGCCCGAATGGCCGCGGGCTGCGCAACAAAGCCGTTCACTTGAACCCCACTCATCCCGAGATCCGGCCAATTGACCGGCGACCCTAGTTTCCTGCAGGCCATCGACCCCGACAAGGACAAACGCGCTTCTCGCGCGCTCAGTGGGGCTGGTTCTCCAGCGGGGTGATGTCCTCGGGGACCTCGAGGAGCTTGTCGGTGCGCTCACCACGGATCTTGGGGAGGGCGAAGGTGAGGAGCACGATGAGGGCGGTGGCGACGACGACGCCGATGATGACGACGGGGCCGCGGTAGAGGGTGACGAAGACGGAGCCGAAGGACATCAGGCCGGCCCAGAGCCACATGATCAGCACCGCACGACGCTGCGAGTGGCCGATCTCCAGGAGCCGGTGGTGGAGGTGCTTCTTGTCCGCGGCGAACGGGGAGCGGCCGGCGCGGGTGCGGCGTACGACGGCCAGCACGAGGTCGACGAGCGGCACCACCAGGATGGTCAGCGGGAGCAGTAGTGGCAGGAAGGTCACCAGGAGGGCCGTGGAGGCGTCGAAGGCGTTCACGTTCAGGCCGCCGGCGTTGTAGGAGCCCGAGAGGGTGACCGCGCTGGCGGCGAGGATCAGGCCGATCAGCATCGAACCGCTGTCCCCCATGAACAGCCGGGCCGGGTGCCAGTTGTGGATCAGGAAGCCGACGCAGGCTCCAGCGAGCGCGACGGTCAGCAGAGCCGCTGTCGAGGCGCGGCCGATGTCGTTGATCCGGGTGAACTGGTAGCAGAACAGGAACAGCGCCAGCGCGCCGATGCCGACGACACCGGCGGCCAGACCGTCGAGGCCGTCGATGAAGTTGACCGCGTTGACCACGGTGATCACGACGAGCCCGGTGAGCAGCGCACCCTGGGCGGGATCGATGGAGAACTGGGTGCCGTCGGGGAAGGTGATCAGGCTGTACTGCAGGTTGAAGCCCACCAGGATCGCCGTCGCCAGCACCTGACCGCCCAGCTTGGTGAGGGCATCGAGCTCGAAGATGTCGTCGACGACGCCGACGATGCAGATCAGCGCGCCGGCGAGGATCACCACACCGGTGTCCTGGAGCACGAAGTCCGGCGCATCGGCCAGGAACGGCAGCTCACGGGCGACCAGGTAGGCCGCGACCAGGCCCCCCAGCATCGCCACGCCACCCATGTAGGGGATCGGAACGGCGTGTACGTCACGGTCGCGGACCTTCGCGACGGCCCCCGTGCGCATCGCGAACTCGCGGGCGACGACGGTGAGCAGGTAGGTCACCACGGCGGCGACCAGGAAGAGGAGGACGTAGGCGCGCATCAGGCTTCTGAGTCGGCGTCCGTGGCGGGCAGGTCGGTCTCGGCGTCGGCGTCGGCCTCGGCTGCGGGATCGGGGTCACCGGGTCGGCGGATGGCGACGTCGTGCTCGGCGAGGATCTCGTTGATCCGGTCGATGCTGATCGCGCCCTCCCGGAGCACCTTCGGCTCGTCACCGGTGGCGGAGATGATCGTGGAGGCCTCGCCGACGGGCGACTCGCCGCCGTCGATGATCGCCTTGACCATCTTGCCGAGCATCTCCTCGGCCTGGTCGGCGTTGGTCGCGGCCGGCTTCGTGGTGCGGTTGGCCGAGCTGGTCGCGAGCGGACCGACCCGGTCGATGATCCGGCGCAGGATGTCGGAGTCGGGGATGCGTACGGCCACGGTCTGGCGGGCCTCGCCGAGGTCCCACTGCAGCGACGGCTGCTGGTGGAACACCACCGTCAGGGCGCCCGGCCACAGCTCCTCGACGAGGCTGCGCGCCCAGTCGGGGACGCGGGTCGCGAGGGCGTCGAGGGTGGCGACGTTGGAGATCAGCACCGGCGGCGGCATCGCGCGGCCTCGGCCCTTGGCGGCGAGCAGGCCGGCCACCGCGCCCTTGTCGAACGCGTCGGCGGCGATGCCGTAGACCGTGTCGGTCGGGACGATCACGAGCTCGCCGGCCTGAAGGGCCGCCGCAGCAGCATCGATCGCCTTGGTCTGCTCGTCCTCGGTCGCGATCGGGAAGCGCTCAGTCACAGTGCTCATGTTGCCAGTTGCGCGGTCGTGAAGCGCGGACGGCCTGCCAGATCGAGATGATCGCGTACGTCCTGCCAGCGTCCGGTGGCCGTGAAGACCGCCGGCGCCCCGCCGTTCTCGGCGTTCGGCCCCTGCTCGTCGGCATGCTCGAAGCCGACCACTCCCCCGGGTCTGAGCAGCTCGGCGGCCCGCCGCTCCAGGACCCGGATCGCGTCCAGGCCGTCCTGCCCGGAGAAGAGGGCGAGGTCGGGGTCGTGGTCGCGTGCCTCGGCCGCCACCGACTCCCAGGCCTCGAGCGGGATGTAGGGCGGGTTGCAGACGAGCACGTCGACGGTGCCGTCCAGGTCGGCGAACGCGTCGGCCATGTCACCCTGCCGGAGGTCGACACCGGTGCCGCTCAGGTTGCGTACGGCCCAGGGGTAGGCGTCCTCGGAGAGCTCGACCGCGTGCACCTGGGCGTCCGGGACCTCGTCGGCGATGCTCTTGGCGATCGCTCCCGATCCGGTGCAGAGGTCGACGACGACGGGCGCCTCGATCGCGGTGGCCCGCTCGATCGCCCAGCCGGCGAGCAGCTCGGTCTCGGGCCGTGGCACGAAGACACCGGGACCGACGGCGAGCTCGACGTGCCGGAAGTACGCCACCCCGGTCAGGTGCTGCAACGGCTCGCGGCCGGCGCGGCGCGCGAGCAGGTCCGCATAGGCCTTCTCCTGGTCCTCCGACACCTCGTCGATGAGGAAGAGGCGGTTGCGGTCGGTGTCGAGGACATGGGCCAGCAAGATGGCCGCATCGGCGTCCGGGCTGTCGATTCCGGCCTCGTCGAGCTGCTTTCGGGCACTTGCCAGAAGTGTGCGCGGGGCGGTCATGGGCAACAGCTCCTGAATGTGTTAGTCATGCTTTACCCGGCTGAGGGTAACGTTCGGGCGCCTCAACGGTTCTTCCGGTCATATCGGGGGACGCGGGACTGGCCGCACACCTCGTCGGGCGCTGTGCTGCCCCACCATCACACCCGAGATCTCCCCCGGAAGGAAACAACACCCCATGAAGTGGCTCTTGCTGCTTGCACTCATCCTCGTCCTCGCTCTCCTGATCTGGTTCTTCTTCGGACGTCCGATCCGCAAGGACGCCAAGGCCGCACATCACGCGGAGAAGGACAGCCCGGCGACCGAGACCACCAGCGCTCCCGTTGCCGCTGCCGCGGTCCCCGCCGAGGCAGCCGAGCCGGCCGCCGAGGAGACCCCGGCGGCCGAGGCTCCTGCCGCCGCCGAGCCCGTCGAGTCCGACGAGTCCGCGGAGACCGCCGAGGCATCGGAGACCCCCGCCGCCGAGGTGACCGAGGCGGACACCGCCGCCGTGGTCGCCGAGGCCGAGACCCCGGCTCCCACCGCCGAGGTCACCACCGACGCCACCCCCGAGGCCGCGCCGGCCGCCGCGGCGCCCGCCGCGACCAAGGGTGCTCCCTACGCCGGGGCCGTGCTGCCGGCTGCTGACGGAAGCAGCTCGGATGCTGCGTACAGCATCAAGGGCAGCAGCGGGAAGAAGTACCACACGACGGCGAGCCCCTACTACGGCCGCACGAAGGCAGCCGTCTACTTCGACTCCGAGGAGTCGGCCGAGGCTGCCGGGTTCGTGCGGGCGAGCAGCGACTTCTACGACCGCAGCAAGAAGGTCGAGGCCGCCGAGACCGAGCAGCCGCTGCCGCCGGCGAGCAGCTACGGCGCCGGTAGCGCCGACCCGCTCGAGGACGGCTCCAGCCCGCACGCGACGTACGTCGTGAAGGGCAACATCCGCAAGGACGGCGCGAAGCGCTACCACACCACCGCCAGCACCGCCTACAAGCGGACCCAGGCCGAGGTCTGGTTCGACAGCGAGGCCTCCGCCGAGGCCGCCGGCTTCGTGGTGGGCTTCAAGAAGAAGGCCGACGCCTGACCCGCATCAGCAGAGCTCGAAGGTCGCAGTCACCCGGTGACTGCGACCTTCGACGTTGTGGAGGTGTTCAGGAGTCGAGGGAGGCCAGGCGGGCCGCCAGGTCGGCGTCCACGGCGCTGCCGATCACCGGCTCCAGGTCGCCATCGAGGACCTGGTCGAGGTTGTAGGACTTGTAGCCGGTGCGGTGGTCGGAGATGCGGTTCTCCGGGAAGTTGTAGGTGCGGATGCGCTCGGAGCGGTCGACGGTGCGCACCTGGGAGCGGCGGGCATCGGAGGCTTCCGCGTCGGCAGCATCCTGGGCCGCCTGGAGCAGGCGCGAGCGGAGCACGCGCATGGCCTGCTCCTTGTTCTGCAGCTGCGACTTCTCGTTCTGCATCGAGACGACGATGCCGGTGGGGATGTGGGTGATCCGGACCGCCGAGTCGGTGGTGTTCACCGACTGGCCGCCAGGCCCCGAGGAGCGGTAGACGTCGATGCGGAGGTCGTTGTCGTTGATCTCGACATCGATGGGCTCCGCCTCGGGAACCACCAGGACGCCCGCCGCGGAGGTGTGCACACGGCCCTGCGACTCGGTGACCGGCACCCGCTGGACACGGTGGACGCCGCCCTCGAACTTGAGCAGCGCATACGGCGCCCGGCCGGGCTCGGAGGTGCCCTTCGCCTTGACCGCGACGGTGACCGACTTGTAGCCGCCGAGGTCGGACTCGTTGGCGTCGAGAAGCTCGAGCTTCCAGCCCTGACGCTCGGCATAGCGGGTGTACATCCGCAGCAGGTCGCCGGCGAACAGCGCCGACTCCTCACCGCCCTCCCCCGACTTCACCTCGAGGATGGCGTCCTTGTCGTCGGTCGGGTCACGGGGCACGAGCAGGCGGCGCAGCCGCTCCTCGGCCTCCTCGCGCTGTGGCGCCAGCGCCTCGGCCTCCTCGGCGAACGCGGGGTCCTCCCCCGCCAGCTCACGGGCGGCCTCGATGTCGTCACCGAGCTGCTGCCAGGAGCGGTAGGCGTCGATGATCGAGCTCAGCTCGGCGTACCGCTGGTTGAGCTTCTTCGCCAGGCGCGCGTCGGCGTGGGTCTCGGGCTCGGCGAGCCGTTTCTCCAGCTCCCCGTGCTCCTCGATGAGCCCTTCGACCGCTTCAAACTGTGACATCTCCGCCTCGCTTCGTACGCCGGTGAAACCCTCCGAACACACCAGCGCCGGCCGCCTGCGGATGCAGGGGCCGGCGCTGGGAGGCAGCTACTTGTTGCGCTTGCCGAAGCGAGCCTCGAAGCGAGCCACACGACCGCCGGTGTCGAGGATCTTCTGCTTGCCCGTGTAGAACGGGTGGCAGTTGGAGCACACGTCGGCGCGGATGGCGCCCTCGGCCACCGTGCTGCGAGTGGTGAACGAGTTGCCGCAGGTGCAGGTGACCTGGGTCTCGACGTACGTCGGGTGGATGTCGGTCTTCATGAGGTTCCTCTCAAGACATGGGGTTCCGGGTCGCCTCCGCAGGTTGCGGGACGTGAACCGGCACCGAGGATTCAGTGTATGTGAACGCCTGGGGCCGCCAATAATTCCCGGCGGCCCCAGGACGCACATCGCTCAGCTCTTGGCGACCTCGTTGAGAAGCACCATGTTGGTGGCGGACCCGGCGACCTTCTCGACCAGGACCGAGGCGGCCTTGGCCCCGTCGAGCGTGGCCAGCGAGGTGCGCAGCTTGCGCACCGCGTCACCCTCGCCACCGGCGAAGAGCAGGTCGTCGCGGCGGGTGCCGGACGCGTTGACGTCGACGGCCGGGAAGATCCCGGCCTCCGCGTACTCCTCGCTCAGGCGCAGCTCGGAGTTGGCGGTGTCCTTGAACGCCTCGAAGATGATCTCGTCGGTCTTCGAACCGGTCTCGACCGCGGCCGTGGCGAGGATGGTCAGCGAGCCGCCGTCCTCGACGTTGCGGGCCGCACCGAAGAACCGCTTGGTCGGGTAGAGCGCCGCGGAGTCGACGCCGCCACCGAGGATCCGACCCGATGCCGGGACGGAGAGGTTGTAGGCCTTGCCCAGCCGGGTCAGCCCGTCGAGCAGGACGACCACGTCGTGGCCGAGCTCGACCAGACGCTTGGCCCGCTCGATGGCCAGCTCGGCGACCACGGTGTGGTCGGCGGGCTGCCGGTCGAAGGTGGAGGCGATGACCTCGCCCTTGACGCTTCGCTCGAAGTCGGTGACCTCCTCCGGGCGCTCGTCGACGAGCACCACCATCAGGTGGCACTCGGGGTTGTTGGCGGTGATCGCTCCGGCGATCGCCTGCAGGACGGTCGTCTTGCCTGCCTTCGACGGCGAGGCGATCAGACCGCGCTGGCCCTTGCCGATCGGCGCGATCAGGTCGATGACCCGCCCGGTGACCGGGTCGGAGCCACCCTCGAGGCGGAGCCGCTGGTCGGGGTGGACCGGGGCGAGCTTGTCGAACTCGACGCGGTGCTTGGCGACCTCGGGGTCGGCACCGTTGACCGAGTCGATGCGCACCATCGGGTTGTACTTCTCCTTGCGCTCGCCCTCGCGGGGCTGGCGCACCTGGCCGACGATCGCGTCGCCACGGCGCAGGCCGAGACGCTTGACCAGCGACAGGGAGAGGTAGACGTCGTCGGGTCCGGGCAGGTAGCCGGAGGTGCGGACGAAGGCGTAGTTGTCGAGTACGTCCAGGATGCCCGCCGCGGGCACGAGCACGTCGTCCTCGAGGACGGTCGTGTCCGGCTCGCCGCGGCCCGGGCGGTTGCGGTCGCGGTCGCGGCCACGACGGCGGCGGTTGCGGCGGCTGCCGCCCTCGCCGTCGTCATCGCCGGCGTCGTCGGTCGACTCCGCGGGCCGCTCCCGCTGGGCGTCCTCGTTCTTCTTCTCGGCGGCAGGCTGGCTGGTCTTGGCCGGACCCTTGCCCTGGCCACCGCCGGCGGACTGGCCGCCCTGGCCACCCTGGCCGCCCTGACCGCCCTGGCCGCCCTGGCCACCGCTCTTGTTCTGGTTCTGGTTCTGGTTGCGCTGGCGACGCGGGCGCTGGGCACCCTCGCTGCCGGCGTCAGCAGCCTCGGCGGACTTCTCCGCGGGCTTCTCGGCCTTCTCGGCCGGGTTCTCTGCGGCCTTCTCTGCAGGCTTCTCCGCAGGCTTCTCAGCGGCAGGCTTCTCGACCTTCTCCGCCGGCGCCGACTGCGCACGGCTGCTCTGGGCAGCCTTGATCGCGTCGATCAGCTGGGCCTTCTTCATCGAGTTGGCCCCGGTGATACCCATACCGTTCGCCATCGCCTTGAGGTCGGCGAGGAGCATTCCGCCAAGGCCACCGCGCTTCTTCGGGGCTGCGTTCGGCTCCGGCGCAGTGGATTCCATGGTTTCAGTCACGTGAGTCCTTTCCCACGTATCGCCGATCGGCGTACGACGCCGACGGCTCGTTTGTCAGAACCCCTGACGCGCCGGTGCGCGCCAAACGAAGTGGCACGGCACGAAAGGGGGATAGCACATCCGCAGGCCTGAACGGCCCAACGGATGTATGTCCAGGCTAACACGCATGCCACCCCTCACAGCAGGGGCCCGGACGCGGTTCAGAGGATGCGTACGCCGTCCATGTCGACGCTCAGCGCATGACAGGTCCAGCCCGCCGGACAGCGGCCGGTGAGCTTGGTCGTCTCGGCCGACTCGACACCGCTGCTGAAGGCCAGCACCGTGGGTCCGGCGCCGGAGACGATCGCGGCGACGCCGTCGGCGCGCAGCTCGTCGACCAGGGCGAGCGACTCCGGCATCGCGGGTCGGCGGTACTCCTGGTGGAGGAAGTCGCGGGTCGCGCGGTGCAGGTGTTCGGGCGCATCGCTCAGCGCCGCGACCAGCAGAGCCGTACGCCCGGCGTCGGCCGCCGCGTCGGAGTGCGGGACGGTCTCGGGCAGGAGCCCGCGGACGGTCTTGGTCTCGACACCGGTGGCGGGGACGAAGACGACGACGCTGACCCTCGGGTCGACGGCGGTGCGGACCGCAAAGAAGCCGTCATCCTCACCCGCGATGGTGAAGCCGCCGTGGAAGGCGGGCGCCACGTTGTCCGGGTGGCCCTCGATCTCGGCGGCCTTCTGGAAGAGCGTGTCGTCGTCGAGGATCAGCTCTCCCCCGGCGACCAGGGCACGAGCCAGCACCAGGCCGCCGATGATCGCGGCCGAGGACGACCCCAGGCCGCGCGCGTGCGGGATCCGGTTGCGGCAGTGTAGTCGCAAACCTGCCGGCTGCTTGCCGATGATCTCGAAGGCGGCCCGCATGGAGCGGACCACGAGGTGGGACTCGTCGAGCGGGACCGTGCCTTCGCCGGCGCCCTCGACGGTGACCTCCAGCGTCCCGTCCGGCACGACCTCGCCGGTGAGCTCGTCGCGCAGGTCGAGCGCCAGCCCCAGCGAGTCGTAGCCGGGGCCGAGGTTGGCGGAGGTGGCCGGGACGGTGACGGTCACCGGGCCTTCAACGAACGTCATGGGTGCTACGCGAGCCCTGCTGCTGCGGCCGCGGCCTCGAGGTCGGCGTCGATGATGATCTCGGGCAGCTCACCGAAGAACTCCAGCGCGGTGGCGGTGTCCTTGAGCCCGTGGCCGGTGACGGTGATGACGGTGGTGGCCCCGGCGTAGGTGTCCCCCGCCTCGAGGTCGGCGAGGAGCCCGGCGACCCCGGCCGCCGAGGCGGGCTCGACGAAGACGCCGTCGTTACGGGCGAGCAGCGCCTGGGCGGAGAGGATCTGATCGTCGGAGAGCGCGCGGAAGCGGCCACCGGACTTGGCGGCCGCGGCCTCGGCGAGCTGCCACGAGGCCGGGTTGCCGATGCGGATCGCGGTCGCCCGGGTCTCCGGGTGCTCGACCGGGTGGCCGAGCACGAGCGGAGCCGCGCCCTCGGCCTGGAAGGCACGCATGACCGGGGTCTTGGTGGCATGCCCGGCCGCGGCGTACTGCTCGTAGCCGAGCCAGTAGGCGGAGAGGTTGCCGGCGTTGCCGATGGGCATGAGGTGGTAGTCGGGGGCGTCGCCCAGGCGGTCGACGACCTCGAAGGCGGCCGTCTTCTGGCCCTCGAGACGGACCGGGTTGACGGAGTTGACCAGCGCGACCGGGTAGCTGTCCGCGAGCGCGCGGGAGAGCTTGAGGCAGTCGTCGAAGTTGCCGCGTACCTTGACCACCTCGGCGCCGTGGACCAGCGCCTGGGCCATCTTGGCGGCGCTGATCTTGCCGTTGGGGACGAGCACGACCGGGGTGATCCCGGCCTTGGCCGCGTACGCCGCCATCGAGGCGCTGGTGTTGCCCGTCGAGGCGCAGACCACGGCCTTGGCGCCCTCGTGGACGGCGACGGAGATGGCCGCGGTCATGCCGCGGTCCTTGAACGAGCCGGTCGGGTTCTGGCCCTCGACCTTCAGCCACACCTCACCCTTGGTGGCCCCGGAGAGCCACTCGGAGTGGACCAGCGGGGTGCCGCCCTCGCCGAGCGTCACCGCCGGGGTGTCCTGGGGGATGTCGAGAAGGGTGCGGTACTCCTCGATCACGCCGCGCCATTGCTGTGTCGGGCCGGTCATCAAACTGCTCCTTCTACGCGCATCACCGAGGCGACGTCGCGGACGAACTCCATCTCGCGCAGGTGCTGCACGGTCGCCGCGAGCGCGGCATCGGGGGCCTCGTGGGAGACGACCACGAGCTGGGCGTCCTCTCCCCTGCCTTCTTGACGTACGGCCTTGATCGAGACGCCGTGCTCGGAGAAGGCGGTCGCGACGGCGGCGAGCACGCCGGCCTTGTCGGCCACGTCGAGGCTGACGTGGTAGCGGGTGACGGTCTCGCCCATCGGGCGCACCGCGCGTGCGGCGTAGGCGGATTCGCCGAAGCCACGGGTGCCGAGGACCTTGTTGCGCGCGATCGTGACCAGGTCGCCCAGGACGGCGCTCGCGGTGGGGTCGCCGCCCGCGCCCTGGCCGTAGAACATCAGGTCGCCGGCCGAGGCGGACTCGACGAAGACGGCGTTGTAGGCGCCGCGCACGGTCGCCAGCGCGTGGGTGCGCGGGATCATCACCGGGTGGACCCGCGCCGAGACGTCGTCGCCGTCGAGCTCGGCGATCGCGAGCAGCTTGACGACGCTGCCCATGGCCTTGGCGGAGGCGACGTCGCCGGCGGTGACCTCGGTGATGCCCTCGCGGTAGACATCGCTGGCGGTGACCCGGGTGTGGAAGGCGAGGCTCGCCAGGATCGCGGCCTTGGCGGCGGCGTCGAAGCCCTCGACGTCGGCGGTCGGGTCGGCCTCGGCGTAGCCCAGCTCCTGGGCCTCGGCGAGGGCCTCCTCGAAGCCGGCACCGTAGGTGTCCATCTTGTCGAGGATGTAGTTGGTGGTGCCGTTGACGATGCCCATCACTTTGGTGACGTGGTCGCCGACGAGCGAGTCGCGCAGGGGGCGCAGGATCGGGATCGCGCCGGCCACGGCGGCCTCGTAGTAGAGGTCGGTGCCGGCCTTCTCGGCGGCCTCGTAGAGCGTCGGGCCGTCCTCGGCCAGGAGGGCCTTGTTGGCGGTGACGACGCTGGCGCCGTTCTCCAGCGCCTCGAGGATGAGGCCGCGGGCCGGCTCGATGCCGCCGATCACCTCGACCACGAGGTCGACGTCGTCGCGGGCGACCAGGCCGTGGGCGTCGGTGGTGAGCAGCTCCGCGGGCACCTCGACGTCGCGAGGAGCGTCGAGGCGGCGTACGGCCACGCCCTTGATCTCCAGCGGCGCACCCACTCTGGCGGCGAGATCCGCATCGCCCTCGAGCAGGAGCCGGACCACCTGGGACCCCACCACACCGCAGCCGAGGACGGCGACGCCCAGGGGATCGACGGCGTGCGCGGTCGTCTTGTTGCTGCTCACGCGCCCAAGGGTATCCGGGACAGGCTCCAGGGTCCGACTTCCGCTCTAGGCGCGGACACCTCTCACGTCAGGAGGACGACCTTGCCGGTCGTCTCTCGCGCCTCGAGCGCACGGTGGGCGTCCGCCGCCTCGGCGAGCGGGAAGGCGGAGCCGACGTACGGAGCGCGGGTGCCGTCCGCCGCGGCCTCGAGGGACGCCTGCTCGAACTCCTTGATCCGGCCCCGGACCCAGGGCCCGAGGATGTCGATGATCTTCGCACCGCCCTCGTAGCCGTCCTGGTCGCCGGAGAAGCGGACCATCCGCCCGTCGTTCTCGAGGTGGGCGTAGACCTGCCTGGGTACGTCACCCCCGACCCCGTCGAGAAGGACCGTGATGCGCGGCTCCTCCGCACGGAGCCGCTCGAGCCAGCCGTCCGCGCGGTAGTCGATCGCCGTCTGCGCGCCGAAGCCGCGGGCGATCTCGAGCTTGGCCTCCGAACCGGCGAGCCCGACCGCGCGAGCACCCGCGTTGCGGATGCCCTGGAGCAGGATCCCGCCCATGCCACCGGCCGCCGAGGTGACCACGACGACGTCGTCGGCAGTGATCTGGGCGGCCTCGAGCACCGCCGCCGAGGTGCGGCCGGTGCCGATCGCGGCGACGGCCTCCGGCGACTCCAGACCGTCGGGGCGTCGGTAGAGCTGCGTCTCGTCGGCGACGGCGAGCTCGGCGTAGCCGCCGCTGCTTCCCGGGCCGAGGTGGGCGACGACCTTGGCGTCGCGCCAGGCCTCGTCGACGCCCTCACCGAGCTCGTCGACCACGCCCGCGACCTCGCGGCCGGGAGTCATCGGGAGCTGGGGCCGCGGCATCGTCGGCGGCAGGTCGGCCGCTCTGATCGAGGTGTCGAGGCGGTGGACACCGGCGGCCTCCACCCTGATGCGTACCTGGCCCGGGCCGGGTGTCGGGTCGGGCACCTCCTCGAGGCGCAAGACCTCCGGGCCGCCGAACTCGTGCTGTCTGATCGCTCGCATGTGTCGAGTCAACATGCTCAACCTGACTTGAGGTCAAGAGATCTGCGGAGATCTCAGGCGAGCTCCGGGATCGGCCGCAGCACCGCGGCGACATCGCGCGCGAGGCGTACGCGACGGAGCAGCTCCTCCGCGTCCGGCTCCACGTCGGTGGTCACCGTGATCGCGTCGTCGCGGGCCACCACCCACAGCCGCTCGTCGACGACGTGGCTGGCGAATCGGGACAGCGACCGCGCATGCTCCTCGTCGGCGGCGATGACGGCGCCGTCGGGGGTGGTCACGTTGGTCTTGGCGCGGAACTCCGGCGGGAAGAAGACCGGCGTGGGCACCCGGCCGGTGCCGGTGTTGCCCGAGCCCGGCGAGAGCCCGATCATCGCGGCCGTCTTCGGGAGGTGGGCGGGCACCCGCACCACCACCCAGCGGGCCGGTCGCCAGGGACCCTTCCCGGGGGACGCCTTGCCGTGCCAGTACTCGACGAGGATGCCGTCGCAGGTGCCGTCGACCACGAAGTCGCAGCGCTCGGCGCGTACGTCCGGACCCAGCACCTCCCAGCGCACCGGCCGCTGCGCGGCAGCCTTGCCGGTCACCACCGGCCAGCCGAACGTCTGCGCCGCCCGGGTCACGCTGTCGCGGCGCTCCTTCGTCAGCCGGGCGAAAGACGCTCGCGGCGCCTGGGACGGCGCCGCGAGCGGTCTTTCTGAGTAGACCCCCCTCGGCATGCGGACCATCGTAGGCTCACGGACCCCAGGATTTCGGGAAGGCGAAACCGAATTTCGTACGTCGCGCGGTTTGATGGGTGCGTGCTGTTCCCCAACGCCGACCTCGAACGCATCCGCACCGGCGAGGTCGACCTCGCCTTCCGCCGCTGGAAACGTCCGATGCACGTCGCCGGCGGCCGCCAGCGCACCCGGATCGGTGTGGTCGAGTTCGTCTCGGTCGCGCCGGTGTCCCCCGACTCGCTGACCGAGGACGAGGCCCGCCGGGCGGGCACGACCCTCCCGGAGCTGCTGGCGTTCCTGTCCCGCAAGGACGGCGAGGTCTACCGGATCGAGGTGCGCTATGGCGGCGACGACGAGCGTGTCGCCCTGCGCGCGAAGCGTCCCGGGAAGAAGGAGACGGACGCGCTGGTCGCGAAGCTGGCCGACATGGACCGGCGCAGCCACCGGGGCCCGTGGACCCGGGAGCACCTGGAGCTCATCGAGGCCCGGCCCGGCGAGCTTGCCGAGACCATCGCGGCCTCGATCGGGCGGGAGAAGAAGCCGTTCAAGGCCGACATCCGCCGGCTCAAGGAGCTCGGCCTTACCGAGTCCCTCCCCGTCGGCTACCGGCTCTCGCCGCGTGGGCGGGCGGTGCTTCGGGCGCTGCAGGCGTGAGGGATGTTCGTCTAGGTATGCAGCCGAACCGTCGCTTCCCTGGTGGAGTTCCACGGGGGAAGCGACGGTTCGGCGACATACCTAGACGAACATTCCGCCCACGTCGCCTCAACCCATGTCGGTGGCGAAGAGGTCGGCCTCGGTCTCGCGCCGGACGATGACCCGGGACTCACCGTCGCGGACCGCGACGACGGGGGGCCGCAGGGCGTGGTTGTAGTTGGAGGCCATCGAGCGCCCGTACGCACCGGTGCCGGGGACCGCGATCAGGTCGCCGGGGGCGATGTCGGCGGGCAGGAACTCGTGCTTGACCACGATGTCGCCGGCCTCGCAGTGCTTGCCGACGACGCGGCCGAGCACCGGCCCCGCCGATGAGGCCCGGCCGGCGAGGGTGGCGGAGTAGTCGGCGTCGTAGAGCGCCGTGCGGATGTTGTCGCTCATCCCGCCGTCGACGCTGACATAGGTGCGGGTGACGCCGCCGTCGAGGGCGACCTCCTTGACCGTGCCGACGGTGTAGACGGTGCACATCGACGGGCCGACGATGGCCCGGCCCGGCTCGATCGAGAGGTGCGGCACCGCGAGGCCGAAGCCGCGGCACTCGTGCTCGACGATCGCGGTGAGCTCCTCGGCCAGAGCCTTGGGCGTCGAGGGGTCGTCCTGGGTCGTGTAGGCGATGCCGAAGCCGCCACCGAGGTCCATCTCGGGCAGCTCGGTGCCGAGCTCGTCGCGGATCCGCGCCTGCAGCGCCAGCACCCGTCGCGCGGCCACCTCGAACCCGGAGGAGTCGAAGATCTGGGAACCGATGTGGGAGTGGAGCCCGCGCAGCTCCACGTTCGGAGCGTCCAGCAACCGGCGTACGGCCTCGAAGGCGTCGCCCGAGGAGATCGAGAAGCCGAACTTCTGGTCCTCGTGGGCGGTCGCGATGTACTCGTGCGTGTGGGCCTCGACGCCGGCGGTCACCCGCACCATGACCCGCGCGGTGATGCCGGTCTCGGCCGCGATCGCGGCGACCCGCTCGACCTCGTCGAAGGAGTCGACGATGATCCGGCCGACGCCCGCGACGATCGCACGGCGCAGCTCCATCGGGGCCTTGTTGTTGCCGTGGTAGCCGATCCTGGCGGGGTCGACCTCGGCGCGCAGCGCGACCGAGAGCTCGCCGTCGGAGCAGACGTCGAGGCAGAGCCCCTCCTGCGCCACCCAGCGCGCCACCTCGGTGCACAGGAACGCCTTGCCGGCGTAGTAGACGTCGTAGCCGGTGAAGGCGTCGCGGAAGGCGCGAGCGCGCTCACGGAAGTCGGTCTCGTCCAGGACGTACGCCGGGGTGTTGACGTTCGCGACCAGGTCGGGCACCGCGACGCCGCCGACGGTGAGGACACCGCTCGCGTCCTTGGACGCCGTCGCCGACCACAGCGCAGGCACCAGCGCGTTGACGTCCTCCGGCTCGCGCAGCCATACCGGCGACGTGCCGGTGAACCCACCGGGCGAAACATGCGAGCTCATCCCCGCTCCTCTCCACGCCGAGTCGGCGCACGTTCACGTATCGATCCGCCGAGTCGGCGCGTCATGACCAGATCCCTTGCCGAGTCGGCGCGTCATGACGAGCCGACTCGGCGGGAAAGCTGGTCAAGACGAGCCGACTCGACGATGGTCACATCCGCTCGGGTGCCGAGACGCCGAGCAGCCCGAGGCCGTTGGCGAACACGGTGCGCGCGGCGGAGACGAGCGCCAGCCGGGCCAGGTTGACGGGCGCCACCGGCTCGTCGCCCTTGGGCAGCATCCGGCAGTCGTCATCGTCGTACCAGCGGTGGAAGATCCCCGCGGTGTCCTCCAGGTAGCGGGCGACCCGGTGCGGCTCGCGCAGCTCGGCGGCGGTCGCGACCACGCGCGGCAGCTCGGCCAGCGCACGCAGCAGCTCGCCCTCGCGCTCGTGGGTGAGCAGCCCCGGCTCGAAGGTGTCGAGGTCGACCTGCATGCCCAGGTCGGCTGCGTTGGCCATCATCCGGCAGGTGCGCGCGTGGACGTACTGCACGTAGTAGACCGGGTTGGCGCTGTCGGCCTTGGCCCACAGGTCGAGGTCGATGTCGATGTTGGAGTCGCTGGAGTAGCGGGCCAGCGCGTAGCGGGCCGCGTCCACGCCGATCGCCTCGACGATGTCGTCGATGGTGACCACGGTGCCGGCTCGCTTCGACATCCGCATCGGCTGGCCGTCCTTGAGGAGGTTGACCATCTGGCCGATCAGGATCTCGAGGTTCACGTGCGGGGTGTCGCCGAAGGCGGCGCACATCGCCATCATCCGGCCGACATAGCCGTGGTGGTCGGCGCCCAGCATGATGAAGCACCGGTCGAAGCCGCGCTCGCGCTTGTCGAGGTAGTAGGCGAGGTCGCCGGAGAAGTAGGCCCCGTTGCCGTCGGCCTTGATGACGACGCGGTCCTTGTCATCACCGAACTTCTCGGTCGCCAGCCAGATCGCGCCGTCCTTCTCGTAGACGTTGCCGAGCTCGCGGAGCTTCTCGATGGCGCGCTCCACGGCCCCGGACTTGTGGAGGTTGTCCTCATGGAAGTAGACGTCGAAGTCGACGTTGAAGTCGTGCAGGCTCTGCTTGATCTCGGCGAACATCAGCTCCACGCCGATCGACCGGAAGACCTCCTGCGGGTCGTCGCTCTCGAGCGCGTTCGGCTCCTTGGCGAGGACCTGCTTGGCGATCTCCTCGATGTACGCACCGCCGTAGCCGTCCTCCGGGACCGGCTGGCCCTGGGCCCAGGCGAGCAGGCTCCGCGCGAAGCGGTCGATCTGGCCGCCGTGGTCGTTGAAGTAGTACTCCCGGGTGACCTCGGCGCCGGACGCCTCCAGGACCCGGCCCAGCGCGTCGCCGACCGCGGCCCAGCGGACACCACCGAGGTGCAGCGGGCCGGTCGGGTTGGCGGAGACGAACTCCAGGTTGATGTTGTGACCGGCGAAGGTCTCGTTGTTGCCGTACGCAGCCCCGGCGGCGACGATCTCGCCCGCCAGCTTGCCCTGCGCACCGGCCTCGACGGAGATGTTCAGGAACCCGGGACCGGCGATCTCGACGTCCGCGATCCCGTCGGTCGCCTTCAGCCTCTCCGCGACCTGCTCGCCCAGCGCACGCGGGTTCATCCCGGCCTTCTTGGCGAGCTGCAGCGCCACGTTGGTGGCATAGTCGCCGTGCCCCTTCTGCCTGGGTCGCTCCACCGTGACAGTGCTCGGAACGCCGTCGGGAAGGGTGATCGCACCCTCATCGACGAGCGCGGTGAGGACATCGACGACCGCGGTGGAAAGCTGCTCAGGAGTCACGGGGTCCAGCGTATAAGCGCCAGTCGGTTTCACCGTTATCCGTCCCAGCCTGTAGGGTTCCATCTGCACCGCTCAGGTGGTGCAATGCCTCCGTAGCTCAGGGGATAGAGCGCCGGTTTCCGGTACCGTAGGCCGCAGGTTCGATTCCTGCCGGGGGCACAGTTGAAACCGCTGGGTGACCAGCGGTTTCTTTCATTTCTCGCCGATAACCGGCAGCGACTTACGCCGTCGACGTGGATCTGGATCTTGCCCCCTCCGCTCCGCCGGCGGTGCTCTTCCACGGCACACCACGCGCCAACATCGAATCGATCCTCGCAACCGGCCTCGACCGCCGTCGGCGGCACCACGTCCACCTCTCGACCGACCGCGAGACCGCAGAGCGCGTCGGGACCCGCCGCGGTGACTTTGTCCTCTTCCGGGTCGACGCGGCCACGATGCATGCCGACGGACTCACCTTCTGGCGCACCGACAACGGCGTCTGGCTGACAGATACGGTGCCCGCGCCCTATCTCGCGCTCGAGCTCTGAGACACCCGCCGGTCAGAGGCCCTCGGCGAGGGTGTGGGCGACGAGGGCGTTGGCGTGACCGTGGCCGAGGGCGTACTCGGTCTTCAGATGGGTCACGAGCTCCATGTGCTTGGTGATCCCGCTGTCGCGGATGATCTGCTGCCATTCCGCGATCGGGCGGCCGTACTTCTTCTCGATGGACGGGAAGTAGGAGGCGGGGCCCTTCACCTGGTCGGTCATCTCTGGTCTCCTTGGGTGACTCGTGGCGACGATCGCCACCTACGCGTCGAACCACGCTCGACCGCTTCGACACCGCCCACCAAAATATTCGGGAGACCCACGTGACCAGCTATCCCCCAGCCCCTTGGCACATGCACGGATCGATGTGGCTCTCGGTCTACCGGCTCGCCCACGACGTCGACGAGCGCCACCCGAAGGGCATCTACGCGGTCGCCCTGGTCGACTACACCGAGCCGAGCCCGCTGACCTACCACGAGCTCCTCTCCGCTCGGGTGATCACCGCATCCAACGGGAAGAAGGCGGTGAGCGTCGTCGACATCTGGGTCGACTCCCCCGACTCGGTGGCGGGCGGCCGTACGTTGTGGGCGATCCCGAAGGGACTGGCCAAGTTCAGCGGAGGCTCGTCCACCAAGGGGCCGCTGGCGACCCACACCTGGGAGGCGAGCCACGACGAGGGGCCGATCGCGACGGCGAAGTTCAACGATGTCACCCAGCTCGCCCCGCGCGTCCCGATGCAAGGCAACGTGGAGCAGCCGGGCATCGAGGAGCACCCCGAGACCGCCTGGCTCACCATGAAGGGCCGCGCCAAGCTCCTGCCCGCGCACGGCACCTGGGTCTTCGACCCCGACGGCCCGCTCGCCTACCTCCGCGACGCCACCAAGCTCGGCTCGTTCCGCGGCAAGGGCTTCGAGGTCGACTTCGGCTGAGCACGAGTGTCGGTGGTCGCGGGTAGCGTCGAGGGGCATGAATGCACGCCACATCGACTACCTCGAGCTCGCGGTCACCGACCTCCCGAGCTCCCGCAGCTTCTACGAGTCTGCCTTCGGCTGGTCCTTCAACGACTACGGCGGGATGTACGCCGGGATCGTCGGCCCCGACGGCAAGGACGAGAACGGCGGGATGTACGCCTCCGAGACCCCCGTCGCCCCGCTCCCGCTGATCCGCACGACCGACCTGGAGGCGGCGGTGGCGGCGGTCGAGAGGGCCGGCGGCACGATCGCCGAGCCGCCCTACGACTACCCCGGAGGGCGCCGGTTCATCTTCACCGACCCGTCCGGGAACCGGCTCGGCGTCTACCAACCCGCCGAGTAGCCCTTAAACCTAAGGCTCGACCGAATTACGGGAACCGCCCTAGACTCCCACCGCATGACCGACGCTACGCCGGCTCTGCTCGCGTATCTGTCCCGGTGGCTCGATGAGTCCCAGGGCGATCGCGACGCGGAAGCCGTTCTCTGGGGGAGAGTTGCGAAGGTGAGCGAAGAGGCCGGCGAGGCGATCGCCGGACTTGTCGGAGCCACCGGGCAGGATCCCCGACCGAGTTCATTTCTGGGACGCACTCACAGCTACGACGACGTCGTCGACGGGTTCCTCGATGTCGCCATCACCGCGATGACCGCGGCCGAGCCCGCGGGCGTCCCCACCTAGGCGTTCTTCTTGTTGGCCAGCCGCTTCGCGGCCTTCCGCTGAGCGCGGAGCCGACGCTCCTCGGCGTACAGCGCCTCGGCCTCCTCGAGCGTGGGGGCCGAGCCGCCGTACGCCTTGGGGAGCCACCACGAGCCCGGGGGCTGCTCCTCGGCGGGATGTGCCTTGATCAGCCGGTCGAGCATGTCCTCCATCTGCGACTTCAGCGCAGCGGTCTCGGCGGCGGGGTCCTCGCCGGTCACGGGCAGCGGCGGGCCGATCTCGATGCCGATCGTCTTGTGACGCGACAGGTCGACCTTCTGGCCCTTCGTCATGATCCGCTGGGTGCCCCACAGCACGACGGGGATCAGCGGGACCCCGGCGTCGGCGGCGATGCGTACGGTGCCGGTCTTGAGGTCCTTGATCATGAACGAGCGCGAGATCGTGGCCTCGGGGAAGATCCCGACGATCTCTCCGTTCCGGAGGTACTCGACGGCCTTCTTCATCCCGGCCGCGCCGTAGCTGCGGTCGATCGGGATGTGGTGGAACGAGCGCATCACCGGGCCGCCGACGGGGTGGTCGAAGACCTCCTTCTTGGCGATGAACCGGGTCAGCCGCCCGCGGTCCGCACCGGGGAACCCGGCCATGATGTAGTCGACGAAGGAGAGGTGGTTGACCGCCAGCAGGGCACCACCCTTCTCGGGGATGTGCTCCGCGCCGGTCATGTTGATCTTGATGTCGCCGAGCTTGAACCAGGTGCGAGCCGCGGCGATCGTGACCGGATAGCTGATGTCCATGGGCGAATCGTGTCACGTCGGCGTGAACGTCGCCCGACTAGCCTCGCCCACGTGAGCAGGCTTTACGTGACGACGACCGATGGGCTCCGCGTGGCCGTCACCGACTTCGGGTCTCCCGGCGACACCCGGCCGACGCTGGTCTGCGTGCACGGTTATCCCGACAACTCCAGCGTCTGGCTCCCGCTGGCCAGGATCCTCGGCACCGAGCTGCGGATCGTGACCTACGACGTACGCGGCCACGGCAGCTCTCAGGCACCGGCGACGCGTGCGGGCTATCTGATCGAGCAGCTCAACGCGGATCTGCAGTCGGTCATCGACGCGGTCAGCCCTTCGGAGCCGGTGCACCTGCTCGGCCACGACTGGGGCTCGACCCAGACCTGGGAGGCGGTCGCCGGCAACGTGCCGTCCGAGCGGATCGCGTCGTTCACCTCGATCTCGGGGCCCAGCCTCGACCAGACGGGGGCCTGGCTGCGTACGCCCGGCAGGACCGCCCGCGGCGTCCTCCAGCGCCTCAAGCAGGGTGTCGAGTCCACCTACATCGGGATCTTCATGGCCCCGCTGCTCCCCGAGCTCGCCTGGCGCTCCGGGTTCCTCGACCGGGTCGTCGGCGGCTCGGCCGTGGACCGCACCCGGGCCGATCGGATCAACGGCCTCGAGCTCTACCGCGCCAACGTGGCCGCCCGGATGGGGCGCCCGCAGCCGCGGCCGGTCACCGTCCCGGTCCAGGTCGTCGCCCCGACCGGCGACGCCTACGTCAGCCGGGCGCTGGCGAGCGAGGCACCACGGCCGTACGTCGCGGACCTGACGGTCCGCGAGGTCAAGGGCTCACACTGGGTGGTCGCCGAGCACCCCGAGCGGATCGCGCCGCTGGTGCGTGACTTCGTCGCCGCGCACCGGTGAGGCTCGGCGACGGAGCGTGGCTCAGCCCCGGCAGCCGCGGTTGAGGCGGCCGTCGTTGCGGGCGTCGTTGCCCATCGCCCGGGCCGCCCCGACGTTGGGGAAGACGACGCTGGCGGCGCCGGCGTAGCCGATCCCACCGGGAACGACGCAGGTCCGGACCTTGCTCGGGTTGATCGCGGCGACCGCGCTGGCGAGCTGGTAGAGGTCGCGGCCGGAGAGGCCGGTGGTGTGCATCTTCTTCATCACCAGCGAGACGCCCTTGGCCTTGAAACCGATGTCGTACTGCCGGGCGACGATCTTGCGGTGGATGCCGCGGATCACCCGGGACTGGTTGGCCGAGCGGTCGAAGTCACCCCCGGGCAGCGTCTTGCGGGCCCGGGCGAAGTCGACCGAGTGCGGCCCGCTGATGTGGATCCGGCCCTTCTTGAAGCCGTAGGGCGCGACGTACGGATCGCTGAAGGCACGCGGGTTGTCGACGTCGACGCCGCCGATCCCGATCACCATGTCGCTCATGCCGGAGAAGGAGGTGACGAAGACGTATTGCGGCTGGACGCCGACCAGGTTGCCGACGGCGCGGCCCATCAGCTTCGGGCCGCCGTAGAGCAGCGCCGAGTTGATCTTGTCGCGCCCGTGGCCGGGGATGTTGACGTAGGAGTCGCGCGGGATGCTGATGTCGGTCGCATGGCCGGAGGCCGGGTTGAAGCCGATCAGGTGCAGCGCGTCGCCGCGGGTGCGGGTGACCTTCTGGCCGGGGCGGGCGTCCGAGCCGACGGCGAGCACCCAGATCGTGCCGCCCTTGCGGGTGAACTTGGCGACGTCGAGGCCCTTGGCCCACTTGGTCGCGATCAGCTCCGCGCGCGGCTCGGCCACCTCGGCGTCGGGCACCAGCACCGCGGTCAGCGCGAGCACCACGCCCAGCGCCAGCGTGGTCAGGAGGCGGCGGCGCAGGACCGTCGTCAGGCGGCTCATGACTTGTCTCCCGAGGGGCTCGGCGAGGCGGACGGAGGCGTGGCCAGCTTCTCCTCGCGGGTGATGTTGAAGCCGAAGACGGCCCAGGAGGTCTTGGTCGGCACCATGTCCAGGGTGCCGCGCACGGTCTGGCGCGAGGCGCGGTCCCCCGTGGTGTCGTAGACCAGCCGCACCCGCGCGACCGCGCCGACCGGGTAGTTGTTGTTCGCCAGCAGGTCGACGTGGACATCGCTGGCGGCGACCTCGACCCCGTCGATGTGAGGAGCGATCGTGGCGTTGCTCATCAGGCTCATCTGCTTGCCCGCCTGGGCGATCGCGACCTTGGAGAAGCCCGGGAAGGACTTCGCGGTGAAGGTGGAGGTCGCCCGCGGATAGTCGCCCCCGACGTACGCCGCCTGCAGCCAGCGGTCGACGGCCTTGGCCACGTTGGTGGCGACCGCCTGCTGCCTGTTCTTGGGGAACCTGCCCTGCACGTGGACGAGCTTCGCGGCCGACTTCACCGTGGCCGTGGGGGTCGGCGACGGGGACGGCGAGGCGGCCGGCTTCTCAGGCTCGCCGCCGCATCCGGTGAGCGCCAAGGTGCTGCTCAGGGCCACCGCCGTGAGTGCCGTTGCGACGCGCCGAGGGCGCCGCGTACTGCTGCTCGTCATGTGGGGAATCCGTCTCATCGACCTGCTCCGGGACCGGGCCACTGTACGCATACCGACCCGGGTTGCAAGTACACCCGGTAGGTAACGCAAGATGTGGGACGGATTACATCCTGTCCACAGGGAGAGCCTGCGTCGGGCATTTGCGTGTTCGGGGGGATAGCCTTGCCCGTGGGCAACCCATTTCTTACAGTGCGAAAATTCGGAAGAGGCGAATCAAGCCGTGTCCTCAGGCACCCCGTCCCCCAACACTGCCGACATCCCAGCGGAATTCGGCGCCAACGAGTGGCTGGTCGAGGAGATGTACGACCAGTACACGAAGGATCCCAGCAGTGTTGACCCCGTGTGGGTGAAGTTCTTCGAGACCAACGGACAGCCCGGCGCGTCGCCGAACGGCGCCGCGGCCACGGCGACGCCCGCCGCCGCTCCCGCCGCCAAGGCTCCGGTCTCCCCCGCGCCGGCCACCGCGCCGGCGCCGACCACCCCCGCCTCCGCCGAGGCGCCGGCGGCCAAGGCTGCTCCGGCTCCCAAGGCCAAGCCGCGCCCGGCCGCGCAGGCCGCCGAGCCGGCCACGGGCACCGCGACGCCCACTCCCAAGGACGCCCCGAAGCCGACGGCCGTCGCCGTCACCGACGAGCCGACCTACACCACGCTGCGCGGCATCCCCGCCGCCACGGCCAAGAACATGGACGTGTCGCTCTCGGTGCCGACCGCGACCTCCGTGCGCAACATGCCGGTCAAGCTGCTGTGGGACAACCGCACGGTCATCAACAACCACCTCAAGCGCGCCCGCGGTGGCAAGGTCTCCTTCACCCACCTCATCGGCTACGCCATCATCAAGGCGATCAAGGCGATGCCGGCGATGAACAACACCTACGCCGAGATCGACGGCAAGCCGACCCAGGTGACCCCGCCGCACATCAACCTCGGTCTGGCCATCGACCAGCAGAAGAAGGACGGCACCCGCCAGCTCGTCGCGCCGTCCATCAAGGGCTGCGAGCTGATGGACTTCGCCGGCTTCTGGACGGCGTACGAGGACATCGTCCGCAAGGCCAAGGACAACAAGCTGTCCATGGCCGACTACTCCGGCACCACGGTCAGCCTGACCAACGTCGGCGGCATCGGCACCAACAACTCGGTGCCGCGGCTGATGCAGGGCCAGGCCGCGATCATCGGCGTCGGCTCGATGGACTACCCGCCCGAGTTCCAGGGCGCCTCGCCCTCGAAGCTCGCCCAGAACGCGGTCTCGCGGATCATGACGATGACCTCGACGTACGACCACCGGGTCATCCAGGGCGCCCAGTCCGGCGAGTTCCTGGCGACCGTCCACCGGCTCCTGCTCGGTGAGAACGACTTCTACGACGAGATCTTCGCGTCGCTGCGGATCCCCTACGAGCCGATCCGCTGGAACCAGGACATCGACACCACCCACGACGACCAGATCTCCAAGCAGGTCAAGGTCGGCGAGATCATCCACGCCCACCGCGTGCGTGGTCACATGATGGCCGACACCGACCCGCTGGAGTACAAGCAGCGGTCGCACCCCGACCTGCAGATCGAGTCGCACGGGCTGACCCTGTGGGACCTCGACCGCGAGTTCCCGGTCGGCTCCTTCGCGGGCGGTCGCAAGCCGTTCATGAAGCTGCGCGAGATCCTGGGTGTCCTGCGTGACTCCTACGTCCGCACCACCGGCATCGAGTACATGCACATCCAGGACCCCGAGCAGCGCCGGTGGATCCAGGACCGCGTGGAGCGGCCCTACGACAAGACCCCGCGCCAGGAGCAGCTCCGGATCCTGTCGAAGCTCAACGAGGCCGAGGCCTTCGAGACCTTCCTGCAGACCAAGTTCGTCGGCCAGAAGCGGTTCTCCCTCGAGGGTGGCGAGACCGCGATCCCGGTCATCGACGAGGTCTGCGAGGCCGCTGCCGAGGCCGGTCTGGACGAGGTCACCATCGGGATGGCCCACCGCGGCCGCCTCAACGTGCTCGCCAACATCGTCGGCAAGTCCTACAACCAGATCTTCCGCGAGTTCGAGGGCAACATCGACCCGCGCACGGTCCAGGGCTCCGGCGACGTGAAGTACCACCTCGGTGCCGAGGGCGAGTTCCTCTCCGACCTGGGCGACACGATCAAGGTCTCCGTCGCCGCGAACCCGTCCCACCTCGAGACCGTCGACCCGGTCCTGGAGGGCATCGCCCGCGCCAAGCAGGACGTGCTCGACCAGGGCGCGGTCTTCCCGGTCCTGCCGCTGCTGGTCCACGGTGACGCCGCCTTCGCCGGCCAGGGTGTGGTCGCGGAGACGCTCAACCTCTCCCAGCTGCGTGGCTACCGCACCGGTGGCACCGTCCACCTGGTCATCAACAACCAGGTCGGCTTCACCACCTCGCCCGGCTCCTCCCGGTCCTCGCTCTACGCCACCGACGTGGCGCGGATGGTCCAGGCGCCGATCTTCCACGTGAACGGCGACGACCCGGAGGCCTGCGTGCGCGTCGCGCGGCTCGCCTTCGAGTACCGCCAGGCGTTCAACAAGGACGTCGTCATCGACCTCATCTGCTACCGCCGCCGCGGTCACAACGAGGGCGACGACCCGTCGTTCACCCAGCCGATGATGTACGACCTGATCGAGCAGAAGCGTTCGGTCCGCAAGCTCTACACCGAGTCCCTGATCGGTCGTGGTGACATCACGATCGAGGAGGCCGAGCAGGTGCTGGCCGCCTACCAGGCCCGCCTGGAGCAGGTCTTCACCGAGGTGCGCGAGGCCGACAAGATGCCGCAGGCCTGGGAGACCGTCCCGGACTACCCGGAGAAGCCTGCCGGCGAGACCGTCACCGCGATCACCAACGATGTGCTGAAGCGGATCGCGGATGCGTACGTCACCCCGCCGGAGGGCTTCACGGTCCACCCGAAGGTGATGCCGCAGCTGCAGCGTCGCGCGACCGCGATCACCGAGGGCAACATCGACTGGGGCACCGGCGAGATCCTCGCCTTCGGCTCGCTCCTGCTCGACGGCCGTCCGGTGCGTCTGGCCGGTCAGGACTCGCGTCGCGGCACCTTCGCCTCGCGTTTCGCGACCATCATCGACCGCAAGAACGCCGATGAGTGGACGCCGCTGAACAACCTGACCGAGGAGCAGGCGAAGTTCTACGTCTACGACTCGCTGCTCTCGGAGTACGCCGCCCTCGGTTTCGAGTACGGCTACTCGGTCGCGCGTCCCGACGCGCTGGTCGTGTGGGAGGCGCAGTTCGGTGACTTCGTCAACGGCGCCCAGTCGGTGATCGACGAGTACATCTCCGCGGGCAAGACCAAGTGGGGCCAGGACTCCGGTGTCGTGCTGCTGCTGCCGCACGGCTACGAGGGTCAGGGTGCCGACCACTCCTCGGCGCGCATCGAGCGGTTCCTCACGCTGTGCGCCGACGAGGCCATGGTCGTGGCGCAGCCGTCCTCGCCGGCGTCCTACTTCCACCTGCTTCGTACGCACACCCTCGGCGCCGAGCACCGGCCGCTGATCGTCTTCACCCCGAAGTCGATGCTGCGCCGCAAGGAGGCCGCCTCCCAGCCGGCCGACTTCACCTCGGGCTCGTTCCAGCCGGTCATCGCCGACACCGTGGCGGACGCCTCGCAGGTCAGCACCGTCCTGCTGGTCTCCGGCCGCCTCACCTGGGACCTCACGGTCGAGCGTCAGAAGCGGGACCGCGACGACGTCGCGATCGTCCGCGTCGAGCAGCTCTATCCGTGGCCGACCGAGCAGCTCGCCACCGAGCTCGCGAAGTACCCCAACGCGAAGGTCAAGTGGGTCCAGGACGAGCCCTTCAACCAGGGTCCGTGGCCGAGCTACTACCTCAACGTGGTCCCCGAGCTGGGCCGCGAGGTCGAGCCGATCACCCGCCCGGCCTCCTCCACCACCGCCGTCGGCACCATCAAGCGGCACACGGTCGAGCAGAAGGAGCTCATCGACCGCGCGTTCGCCTGATCGCCCTGCCAGCGGAGCGCGCCGTAGGAGCGCTCCGCGTCGGCCGGACGAGTCGAAACCCACACAGCACGTTGCGAAAGGTCCCTCGGTGCGAGCACCGAGGGACCTTTCGTACGTCCTCACCCCGGTCGACTCAGACGGGGACCGGGACCGGCTCCTCGCTGAGCCCGACCTTGCGGTGCAGGCGCCGCAGCGGGCGGGGTGCCCACCAGGCGGCTTCGCCGAGCATCCGCATGGCCGCGGGGAGGAGGATGCCGCGGATCAGGACCGCATCGATGAGGATCGCCAGCCCGACCCCGAGGCCGAAGAACTTCATGAAGCTGATGTCGCTGACCATGAACGCGAAGAAGCTGGTCGCGATCAGGGCGGCAGCCGTGGTGACGATCCGGCCGGTGTGAGCCAGCCCCTGCACGACCGCCTCGACGTTGTCGAGACCACGTCGGCGCATCTCGGTGATCCGGCCGAGCACGAAGACCTCGTAGTCCATGGACAGGCCGAACGCGATGACCAGCAGCAGGACGACCATCGAGACGTTCAACGGCATCGCGGTGAAGCCGAGGAGGTCGGCGCCGAGGCCCTCCTGGAAGATCATCACGGTCGTCCCGACGGTCGCACCGAGACCGATCACGTTGAGCACCAGCGCCCGAAGCGGCTGGACCAGGCTGCCGGTGAACAGGAACAGGATCACCACCATCGCGATCGCGAGCCCGCCGGCGGCATACGGGAGCTTGGCGCCGATAGCGTCCAGGGAGTCCAACAGCTCCGCGGCGCCGCCCCCGACGAGCGCCTCGGTGCCGGCCGGTGCGGGGACGGCCCGTACCTCACGGACCAGGTCACGCGCCTCCTCGGACTGACGGTCGAGCTGGTTGACGACGGCGAGCTCGTCCGCGCCGTCACCGGGCGGGAGGGCCGGTGTCCTCGAGGCGAGGGCACCCTCGACGTACGTTCCGACGCGGGTGTCGACGCGGTCGACGTCGGCGACCCGGGAGAGGTCGGCGGCGTACGTCGCCAGGCTCTCGTCGTCGACGGCCGAGGTGGTCACGACGCGGATGGGGCTGGTGCCGTCGCCGTCGAACTCCTCGCGCAGCAGGTCGCCGGCCTGGCGGCTCCCCGCCGATGCCGGGAGGACCCGATCGTCAGGGGTGCCGAACTCGATTCCGGCCAGCGGCGCGGCCATCGCGAGCAGCACGGCCACGACCGGGAGCGCGACCCACGGCCGCCTGGTGACGGAGCCGGCCAGCCGCGTCCAAAACGGGGCGGCGCCACCGCGCAGACCGCGTACGCCGGGGACGCGGAGAGCGTCGATCCGGTCGCCCAGGAGAGTGATGGTGGCGGGGAGCAGCACCACCGCGACCACGGCGGTGATCACCATGACCCCGATGCCGGCGTACGCCGAGGAGCGCAGGAAGTAGAGCGGGAAGAACAGCAGCGAGGCCAGTGAGATCGCGACCGTGGTGGCGCTGAAGACGATCGTCCGGCCGGCTGTCTCCACCGCGCGAACGACGGCGTCGGCGTGCTCCGCGCCGGCGGCCCGCTCCTCGCGGACCCTCGCCACCATCAGCAGGCCGTAGTCCACCGCGAGGCCGAGCCCGAGACCGGTCGTCAGGTTGAGGGCGTAGATAGAGACGTCGGTGACGTTGCCGAGCACCGAGAGCTCCGCGAACGTGCCTGCGATGGCGAACCCGCCGACGCCGATGGTGACGAAGGCGGCGACGACGTTGCCGAAGGCGAGGACCAGCAGCGCGATCATCAACGGGATCGCGATCGACTCGGCGAGGCCGAGGTCGGCGCCGATCTGGGTGCCGACCTCCTCGAAGGTCGCGAGCTGGCCGCCGACGTGGACCGTCGTGGCCCCATCGGTCGCGGTCTCGTCGGTGTAGCGGTCGATCACCGCGGCGGCGTCGACGCTGTCCGGGTCCTTCGCGGCGACGGAGATCAGTCCGTGGGTGCCGTCATCCGAGACCATGCCGGGACCGGGGGCGTCGAGGTAGGAGACGACGTCGGTCAGGTCGTCGTCGGCTCGGAGGCGGTCGACGAGCACCTGAGCGTCCTTGGCCGCGACGCCCTCGGTCACGGCGCCGTCGGCGGCGGCGCTGACGGTCAGGAGGAACCCGGCCTCGTTGCCGAAGCCCTCCTCCAGCGCGGTGGCGGCGCGGCTGCTCTCCGAGGCGGGGTCGTCGAAGCCGGCGTCGTCGAGCTTGCCGAAGGCCGAGGTGGCCAGGTAGATCGCGCCGAGGAGGGCGACCAGGCCGATCACCAGGACCCGGCGCGGATTTCGCACCACAAGGGTGCCGAGTCGGTGGAACACGATTCCTCCAGAATGAATGTGGGCAGGCGTAAACTTTGTAGGTGTTAACTTTCCCTTTGATGTGGGCAGGTGTCAACATGAATTCCGTGAAATCCTCAGAGAGCTCGGACGAGGGCGTCCGGCCCTACCACCACGGCGACCTCCGGAACGCGCTGGTCCATGCGGCCGCATCGCTTGCCGAGGAGGGCGGCCCGGACGCGGTGACCATCCGGGCCGCGGCCCGGATGGTCGGCGTGACCCCGACCGCGACCTACCGCCACTTCGCCAACCAGGCCGACCTGGTCGTCGCCGCCAAGCACGAAGCCATGGACCGGCTGGCCGCGACGATCCTCGACCTCCTGGCGGCCGAGAAGCCGGCCCCACATCCGGCCGAGGCCGCGGTGCAACGTCTCGCCGCGGCCGGGCGTGGCTACATCCGCTTCGCGCTCGCCCAGCCCGGCCTGTTCCGGACCGCCTTCCTGCGCCCCCACGACGGCGACTCACACCCGCCCGGGGAGCTCTCCGCTCTGCTCGCCGAAGCCCCGCCGTACGCCTTCCTCACCACGGCCCTCGACGACCTCGTCGCAGCCGGCTGGCTGGCCCCCGAGCTTCGCCCCGACGCCGAGACAGCGGCTTGGTCCACCGTTCACGGCCTCGCGGTCCTGCTCGTCGACGGCCCCTACGCCGCCTGTCCCGACGCCGAGCGCGACCGGCTCATCAACGCCACCCTCGGCATGGTCGTACGCGGCCTCTCCGGCGGCCCGGCCTCCGACGCACCGCTCAACGCAGAATGAAAGACTGAGGCCATGTACTTCACCGACCGCGGCATCGAGGAGCTCGTCACCCGTCGGGGCGACGAGGAGGTCACCCTCGCCTGGCTGGCCGAGCAGCTTCAGGCCTTCGTCGACGTACACCCCGAGCACGAGACCGCCATCGAGCGGCTCGCCACCTGGCTCGCCCGCCTCGACGACCCCGAGGACTGACCCCGCGCCGAGGCGTCACATACGCAGGCCGAGACGTCACATAGGTCGGGGGGGGGGGGGGGGGGGTGGGGCCCCGGCCCCCCCCGGGGGGGGGGGGGGCCCGCTGCGGCCGCGCGGGGGGGGCGCCCGCCCAGCCCACCGGCCGGGGGGGCGGGGCCGGGGCCCCCCCAACAACCCCCCCCACCACCGGCCGGGGCCGCCCCCCCCCCCCCCCCCCCCCCCCCCGGGGGGGCGTGGGGCCCCCCCCCCCCCCCCCCCCCCCGACCTGGGTGCCGTCTCGACCGACGGGGGTGCCGTCTCGGCCGACGGGGGTGACTACTCGGCGAGGTCCTTCTCGGCTCGCTTGGCGGCGGCGCGGAGCTCGAAGAGCTCGGTGGCCATGCCGCCGATGGCACCGGCCACGTCACGTACGGCACCGGTGATGATGACCGCTACCTGGCCGACGGTGGTCGCGGTGACCTCGACGGCGCTCTGGGCGACATCCTTGCGGATCTCGTTCTTGCTCAGCTCGGGCTCCATGACAACCCATTGTGGCTGGTCAGGGGTCATGCCGCGACCCCCTGAAGCGCGGGAGCGGTCTCGACGTCGGCGGCAGCGGAGCGCTTGCGGTCGGGGAGGGCGTACTTGCAGATCTTCTTGAAGACGCCCCACAGCTGCTGGTGCAGCGGCCCGGTGTTGTACGCCAGGTCGTAGCGCTCGCAGATCTCGCGGACCTCCTCGGCGATCTCCGGGTAGCGGCGCGCGGGGAGGTCGGGGAAGAGGTGGTGCTCGATCTGGTGGGACAGGTTCCCGGACATGATGTGGAAGATGCGACCGCCGGTGATGTTGGCGGAGCCGAGGAGCTGGCGGTAGTACCAGTGCCCCTGGGTCTCGTCCTCGCACTCCTCCTGCGAGAAGGAGGCGACGCCGGCCGGGAAGTGGCCGCAGAAGATGATGTTGAAGGCCCAGATGTTGCGCACCAGGTTCGCCACCCCGTTGCCGAGGAACGTCAGCGGCGCCAGCGGACCGGTGAGCAGCGGGAAGAGGACGTAGTCCTTGAGTGCCTGGCGCTTGACCTTCTTCATGAGGCCGCGGTGCAGCTCGGCGTTGTCGGAGAAGGTGCGCTTGCCCGCGACGAGGTTCTCGACCTCGAGGTCGTGCATCGCGACACCCCACTCGAAGAAGACCATCAGCAGGAACGCGTAGACCGGGTTGCCCAGGAAGTAGGGATGCCACTTCTGGTCCTCGTCCATCCGCAGGATGCCGTAGCCGATGTCGCGGTCCTTGCCGAGGACGTTGGTGAAGGTGTGGTGGATGTAGTTGTGGGAGTACTTCCACTGGTCGGAGGGGCAGACGTTGTCCCACTCGAACATGCGGGAGTTCAGGTCGGGGTCGCCCATCCAGTCGTACTGGCCGTGCATGACGTTGTGCCCGATCTCCATGTTGTCGAGGATCTTGGAGATCGACAGACAGGCGACGGCCGGGACCCAGCCGATCACGGGCAGGTAGAAGAGCGCGCGGCCGGCGAGCTCGAAGGCACGCTGCTTCTTGACGATGTCGTAGATGTACGCCGAGTCCTTCTCGCCCAGGTCGGCGACGATCCGCTGGCGGATGGCGTCCATCTCGGCACCGAAGGCTTCGAGCTCCTCGGCGGAGAGGCGGCGGTTGCCGGTGTTCTCAACGGTGGTCATGGGGGTCTCCTTGAAGGAATGGTCAGAGGTCCACGGAGCAGTCGCCCTCGGGCGTGCTCACGCAGATCCGGATCTGTTCGTCGGGGAGCTCGGAGGTCTCGCCGGTCAGCACGTTGCGGACCCGTCCGGAGCTCTTGTTGGTCGTGCAGGAGAAGCAGATCCCCATCCGGCAGCCGGACTCGGGGCTCAGCCCCGCGGCCTCGGCCTGGTCGAGGATCGTGGCGCCGTCGTTGGCGACGGTCTTGCCGGTGCGCGCGAACTCCATCTCGCCGCCGGCCACGCCGGCGGTCTTCGGCGGCTTGAAGTACTCCACCCGGAGCGACTCGGTCCCGTCGTACGCAGCCTGGGCCGCCTCGATGAGCGACGCCGGCCCGCAGGCCCAGGTCGGCAGCTCCCGATATCCCGGGACCAGCTTCTCCAGCAGCGCCGGGGAGAGGTAGGGCGCCCCGTCGGCCGTGTGGAGGATGTGCAGGTCGACGCCGTGCCCCTGGTGACGGATCTCCTCGAGCTCGTCGGCGAAGATCTGGCGGTCGGGACTGGGCGCCCAGTGCAGGAAGGTGACCTTGCCCCGGTGCGTACGCCGCTGCAGGGAGCGCAGCATCGACATCACCGGGGTGATGCCGGAGCCGCCGGAGATCAGCACGATGTGCTCGGGCACGCGGTCGGGGAGGACGAAGTCGCCCTCGGCCTGGGACAGGTGCACCAGGGTGCCGACGGTGGCCCGCTCGGTCAGGAACTTGGAGATGCTGTAGGGGGTCGCGTGCTCGTCGTCGTGAGCACGCACCGTGATGGTGAGCGGCTCACCCGGCTTGCCCTCGGTGTTGGAGACGGTGAAGACGCGGGTGGTGCGCCGCCCCTCCCCCGTGTCGATGCCGACGGTCACGTGCTGGCCGGCGCGATGGCCGCGCCAGGTCGAGGTGGGCTGGAGCGTCACGGTCGCCACTCGGGGCGCGCCAGGCGCGCTCACCTCCGGGTGGATGTCGGTGATGCGGGCGCGCACCTCGTGCGCGGCCAGCATCGGGTCGATCTGGGTCAGGTAGCGGTCGATGCCGTGCGGTGAGGCGAGCGCCGCAACCGTGCGGGAGCGGAGGATCCGGCCGCCGAGGTCGAGTGCCATGTGTTTCGCCTTTCAGTGAACATCTGTACACCGACAACCATGGCGGGTCATCGCCGCGCGCGTCAAGACACCGCCCACGTGGCCCAGATCACGGTGTACAGGCGTGCACCCGACGGTCCTCCGGACTCTGCCCCTAGGATGGTCTGGTGATCGAGACGGGTGCTGAGCCGGAGAGCCGTGCGGAGCGCAAGCTCCGGACCCGGCGAGCGATCCTGGACGCGACGCTGGAGCTGTGCGCCGACAGCTCGCTGACCGCGCTCTCGCTACGCCAGGTCGCCAAGCAGGTCGGCATCGTGCCGACCGCGTTCTACCGTCACTTCGACTCCATCGAGTCGCTCGGGCTGGCGCTGGTCGAGGAGTCCTTCGACTCGCTGCGCGACCTCTTCCGCGACGTACGCCGCAACGCCCGGGCCGACAAGGACGTCGTCGACGGTTCGATCGACGCCCTCGTCGACCACGTCCACCGGCGCCGCGACCACTTCGGCTTCATCGCCCGCGAGCGTGTCGCCGGGCCGCGGTCGGTGCGCGATGCCATCCGCCGCGAGATCGAGCTCTGCGAGCGAGAGCTCGCCACCGACCTGGCGCTGATGACCGGCACCGACACCTGGACGGCCAAGGACCTGCACGTGCTCTCGTCGCTGTTCGTGAACGTGCTGGTCGCCACCGCGGAGCAGATCCTCTCCACCACCCGCCCCGAGCAGGAGGAGCAGATCGTCGCCACCGTGCGCACCCAGCTGAGGATGCTGCTGGTCGGCGTCTATCAGTGGCGCTCGGAGCCGTAGGACCGACTCAGCAGCCGCACACCGCAGGCTCGCGCCCGTGCTCGCACAGCTCGGCGAGCTCGGCGTCGAGGTCCGCCCCGGGCTCCGTCTCGGGCTCCGTCTCGGGCTCCGCGACCGCATCCCCCGCATCCTCGTGCCCGTCGGCGCGAGCCGGCAGCAGGACGGCCATCACGACCACGATCAGGGCCAGCCCGGCGCTGACGAGGAACGCGGCCTGCAGGCCGCTCACGTGGGCCGCGACGGCCCCGACCTCGTCGATGACCTGGTCGCTGCGTACGGACATCACGGTGACCGCCAGGGCGGTGCCGAACGCGGCCGCGACCTGCTGCAGCGTCCCCAGGATCGAGGAGCCGTGGGAGTAGAGGTGCGACGGCAGGGAGCCGAGACCCAGCGTGAAGACCGGGGTGAAGGCGGCGGCCAGGCTGACCATCAGGACCAGGTGCAGCACCAGCACGAGCACGTAGGGCGTCGTCAGCGAGATCTGCGAGAGCCCGCCGAGAGCGACCACGATGCCGACCGAGCCCGGGATGACGAGCACCCGGCCACCGTACGCATCGAAGATCCGCCCCACGGTCGGCCCGAGGAGACCCATGGCCAGACCGCCCGGCATCACCAGGAGACCGGTGTAGAGCGGAGAGAGCCCGCGCACGGTCTGCAGGTAGAGCGGCAGCAGGATCATCGAGCCCATCATCGCCAGGAAGGCGATCGACATCAGGACCAGCGACTTGGTGAAGGTGGGGTGCAGGAACGCGCGCAGGTCCAGCAGCGGCGAGCCGACCCGCTGCAGCCGGAGCTGACGGAGCACGAACCCGAGGATCAGCAGAGCCCCGACGGCCGCGATCGCCAGCGGAAGTCCGACCTCGCCCTCGGCGAACCGGCTCAGCCCGTAGACGAGCGAGCCGAACCCGAGCGCCGCGATGACCACGGAGGCCCAGTCCACGCTCGACTCCGCGGGCTCGTTGACGTTCTCCAGCCGGCGCAGCCCGGACCAGGCGACCCCGACGGCGATCGGCAGGACCAGCAGGAAGAGCAGTCGCCACGAGCCGAAGCCGAGGATCAGGCCGGACAGGGTCGGCCCGAGCGCCGGCGCGACAGAGATCGCCATGGTGACGTTGCCCATCACCCGGCCGCGGTCGCTCTCGTCGACCACCGTCATCAGCGTGGTCATCAGCAGCGGCATCATCACCGCGGTGCCGGCCGCCTGGATGACCCGGCCGGCGAGCAGGACCCCGAAGACCGGCGCGATCGCCGAGATCAGGGTGCCGGCGATGAAGACGGCCATCGCCGTCGCGTACGCGGTCCTGGTCGTCACCCGCTGGAGGAACCAGCCGGTCACCGGGATCACCGAGGCCATGGTGAGCATGAACGCGGTCGAGACCCACTGAGCGGCATGCTCGGTGACCCCGAAGCTGTTCATCAGGTTCGGGATCGCGTTGAGCATGATCGTCTCGTTGAGGATCACCACGAAGGTGGCCAGCACGAGCAGGGTGATGACGGCAGGCGTACGCCGCTTCTCACCGTCGATCGGACGGTGTGATGGTGTGACGGCAGCAGTCATGACGAGTTCCTCGGGTCGTACGCAGGGGCCCGTTGCCACCCGCTCTCATACATAGATCGAACGGGCGAGGCCGATTTCGACATCACGCCACGAGAAACTTTTCGAGCCCCCCGGCGCTGACACTCAATGGTCCCTTGCAGAACCGGGGGGAGTCGAACGATATTCCGTACGTCACATGCCCGTACGTCATACCGCCGGAGTCACAGCGTGAAGACGACCTTCCCGAAGATGTCGCCGCCGTGCATCGCCTCGAAGCCGGCCTTGGCCTCGGTCAACGGCATGGTGCGGTCGATCAGCGGACGCGCGCCGGTGGCCTCGAGCAGCGAGACCAGGCTCGCCAGCTCGTTGCGGGTGCCCATCGTCGAGCCGATCACCTTCAGCTGCAGGAAGAAGATGTTGGTCAGCAGCGCGTCGTCGAGGTTCGCCCCCGAGGTGGTGCCGCTGATGATGATCGCCCCGCCCGGACGCAGCGAGCGCACCGAGTGCTTCCACGTCGCCCGGCCGACGGTCTCGATCACCGCGTCGACCTTGACCGGCAGCCTCTCCCCCGACGGCAGCGCCTCGTGGGCACCGAGCTCGAGGGCACGCTTCTGCTTCGCCTCGTCACGCGAGGTCGCGTAGACCTTCAGGCCGGCCGCCCGCGCGAGCGTGATCGCCGCGGTGGCCACGCCACCGCCGGCGCCCTGCACCAGCACCGAGTCGCCGGCCTTGAGCCCGCCCTGGGTGAACAGCATCCGGTAGGCCGTCAGCCATGCCGTCGGCAGGCAGGCGGCCTCCTCGAACGACATCCCGGCCGGCTTCGGCACCACGTTGCGACGCGGCACGATCACCTTCTCGGCGAAGGTGCCCTGGTGACGCTCGGAGAGCAGCGAACGCTTCGGGTCGAGGGTCTCGTCGCCGGTCCAGTCGGGCGAGGAGATCACCGAGTGCACCACGACCTCGTTGCCGTCCTCGTCGAGCCCGGCCGCGTCGCAGCCCAGGATCATCGGCAGCGCCTCGGCCTTGAGCCCGACCCCCTGCAGCGACCAGAGGTCGTGGTGGTTGAGCGAGGCGGCCTTGACGGTGACCGTCGTCCACCCGTCCGGAGCGACAGGGTCGGGCCGCTCCCCCAGCACGAGGCCGGAGATCGGGTCGTCGGATGAGAACTTCTCGGCGTACGCAGCGAACATGCGCCCGACCTTACCGATCTCTGCGGTTCCTCGATCAAGGTAGGCAGATGGCGGAACGCCTCCCCAGCGGAACTCCGCTGGGGAGGCGTGCCTTCGCCTGCATAACGTCCTGGAGGACCACTCAGGCCCGAGCGACCCCGTCAGCCCGAGCAGCCTCGGCGACCGCAGCCGCGACCGCGGGGCCGACGCGCGGGTCGAACGGCTCCGGGATGACCTTCGACTCGGAGAGCTCGTCGCCGACCAGCGCAGCCAGCGCCTGCGCGGCGGCGAGCTTCATCCCCTCGGTGATCGAGGAGGCGTGCACGTCGATCGCACCCCGGAAGATGCCGGGGAAGGCGAGGACGTTGTTGATCTGGTTGGGGAAGTCCGAGCGCCCGGTGGCGACGATGCTGGCGTACTTGTGGGCCACGTCGGGGTGGATCTCGGGGTTCGGGTTGGCCATCGCGAAGACGATCCCCTGCGGGGCCATGGTCGCCACGAGCTCCTCGGGGACGGTGCCTCCGGAGACGCCGACGTAGACGTCGGCACCGGCCAGCGCGTCGGCCAGCGAGCCCGAGCGGCCGGTGACGTCCGCGGTCACCTCGGCGATCGCCTTCTTCGACGCGGTCAGGTCCGAGCGGGTGGAGGAGATGACGCCCTTGCGGTCGAGCAGGGCGAGGTCCTTGATGCCGAACTCGAGCAGGATCTTGGCGACCGCGACACCGGCGGCGCCGGCGCCCGAGATGACCACCCGGGTCGACTCCGGGTTCCGGCCGGTCAGCTTCAGCGCGTTCATCAGGGCGGCCAGCGTGACCACGGCGGTGCCGTGCTGGTCGTCGTGGAAGACCGGGATGTCGAGCGCCTCCTTGAGGCGGTCCTCGATCTCGAAGCAGCGGGGCGCGGAGATGTCCTCGAGGTTGATCCCACCGAAGCTCGGCGCCATCCGGATGACGGTCTCGACGATCTCGTCGACGTCGGTGGTGTCCAGGCAGATCGGGATCGAGTCGACGCCGCCGAACTCCTTGAACAGCACCGCCTTGCCCTCCATCACCGGCATCGCGGCGGACGGGCCGATGTCACCGAGACCGAGCACCGCGGTGCCGTCGGTGACGACCGCGACGGTGTTGGGCACCCAGGTGTAGGTGTGGGCCAGCTCCGGGTTCTCGGCGATCGCGGTGCAGACCCGGGCGACGCCGGGGGTGTAGGCCATCGACAGCGATGCCTTGTCGGAGACCGATGCGGTCGCCGCGATCGCCATCTTGCCGCCGCGGTGAAGCTCGAACACCGGGTCGCCGTCATAGGCGGTGGTCTCGGTGGACAAAATGGACTCGGTCATTGGGGGGCCTCCAGAAAACTACGGACTCGGACGTCGGGCGGTCGAACGCGAGCCGAGGGGTGGAGCCGCGCAAGGCGCCATCTACAGGGATGTGATGCCCGGATGGCAGTTTCCCACAGGCTACCCGAGGAAGCGGTTGATGTTTCCTACAGGTGACGAACCCCTCATCTGGAGGCCTCATCCAGAGACTCACCCAGGATCCGCGGTCGTGGCCAGAGCCGCGCCACGACCACACCGATCATGTCGGCGTCCGCGACAGGCCCACGATGACGGGAGTCGATCACTCCCGGAGCGGCCGGATTGTCCGAGAGCAGCCACCATCCGGAGCGACCGGATGCGGTCGTACGCCGCTCCACCGCCCGCTTCACCACGACCGCCCCGTCGGCGAGCCGGGCGACCACCACGCACCCGGGCACCGGGGTACGTCCGTAGGAGACCCACAACCGGTCTCCGGCCCGCAGCGTCGGCTCCATCGAGACCCCGACGACCTTCGCCATCCCCCAGCTGTGTCGGGGTGCCCTGGCCGCGATGTCTTCCATGCGGAGTAGTGTCGCAATCCGTAGGACACATGAACACTCTTTGAGAGGACCCGCATGTTCGCGCGACTTTTCGCTCCCACCATCGAGGTCTCGGCCCACTGCGACCTGCCCTGCGGCGTCTACGACCCCGCCCAGGCCCGCATCGAGGCCGAGTCCGTCAAGGCCGTCATCGCCAAGGCCCTGGACAGCGACGACCCCGACTTCCGCACCCGCGCGGTGATCATCAAGGAGCAGCGCTCCGAGCTGGTCAAGCACCACCTCTGGGTGCTGTGGACCGACTACTTCAAGCCCCCGCACTTCGAGGCCTACCCCCAGCTCCACACCCTCGTCAACGAGGCCACCAAGCTCGCCGGCGCCTCCGGCACCAAGGGCACCCTCGACCTCGAGGTCGCCGACAAGCTCCTGGCCAAGATCGACGAGATCGCCGAGATCTTCTGGGCCACCAAGAAGGCCTGAGTCTCCGGATCCAGCCGTACGCCACAGCCGCTCCGTTCCCGGAGCGGCTGTGGTGCGTTAACGGCGCGCCGAGACCCGTCTCGTTGCATAATCATCGAGACTCCCACAGAAGGACTGACAACCCAGATGCCCCAGGTCGAGCTGCGCCTTCCCGCAGAAGGCGCTTACGTCTCCGTGCTGCGTACGACGACGGCCGCGCTCGCCGCGCGCCTCGACTTCACGCTCGAGGACATCGAGGACCTGCGGATGGCCGTCAGCGAGGCGGCGGCGATCTGCCTGGAGTGCGCCGCGGAGGCCGCGACTCTCGACGTCGTCTTCGACCTCGGCGAGGACACCATCGGGGTCACCGTGACCACGACCTGCGACGCCGAGGCGGAGATCGACGAGGAGAGCTTCGCCTGGCAGGTGCTCACCACGCTGGCCCGGGAGGTCACCGCCGTCCCCGAAGGTGACCGGCTCAGGATCTCGCTGGTCGCCGGAGCGACCCCGCTTGGAGCCGCGCGCTGACATGGCGCAGGAGACGATCCGGTCGTCGAGGTCCAGGAGCACCGCCGAGGTGGAGGACGCCCGCGCCCGCTCCCGTGAGCTCTTCACGACCCTCGCCGGGCCGGACCTGAGCGACGCCGAGCGCATCACCACCCGCGAGGAGCTGGTCCACCTCAACATGGCGCTGGTCGAGTACTGCGCCTCCCAGTTCTACGGTCGCGGCGAGCCGCACGAGGACCTCGTCCAGGTCGGCGTCGTCGGCCTCCTCAACGCCGTGGACCGCTACGACCTCTCCCGCGACGTGGAGTTCTCGACGTACGCCGTGCCAACGATCCTCGGCGAGATCAAGCGCTACTTCCGCGACAGCCGGTGGGCCGTCAGCGTCCCGCGTCGCCTCCGCGACCTGCAGCAGAACCTCCGCGACGCCACCGCCGAGCTCTCCCAGGAGCTCGGCCGCTCCCCCACGGCCCGCGACCTGGCCACCCGGCTCGGGGTCAGCCTCGAGACCGTCGTGGAGGGCCTGGAGTCCAGCAATGCGTACGCAGCGCTGTCCCTCGACTCCGAGAGCGACGACACCGCGCCGATGCTCGACTCGCTGACCGCCCACGACCTGCGCCTGGACGACGTCGAGGTGCGGGAGTCGATCAAGCCCGTGCTCGACAGCCTCTCCGCCCACGAGAAGCAGGTGCTGATGCTGAAGTTCTTCCGCAACAAGACCCAGACCGAGATCGCCGCCGAGCTCGGGGTCTCCCAGATGCAGGTCTCCCGGCTGCTCAACCGCTCGCTCGCCCAGCTCCGCAAGGCGCTGGAGGAGGACTAGGGCTGGCGTTCCTCGAGCGCGGCGATGCTCGGCGGCGCGAAGATGCCGACGAGGGCGACGATCGCGACCAGGGCCAGCGCCCCGGCGATCGCCAGGTCGTCACGCAGGTTCCAGCCCAGGCCGAGCACGATCAGCTGGACGAGCACCAGCGGCGCGCGCGCCCACGACTCCAGTCGCCAGAGCATGGCGGCGCACCAGCCGATGCCGGCAGCGCAGAGCAGGAAGAACAGGCCGCCAGCGATCGCGGTCGTCAGCGAGGCGGCGTCGGGGATGCGGACGAACTCCATCGCTCCCCAGAACAGCATCGCCGCGGTCTCGACGCCTGCGGCGAAGACGGTCAGCAAGAGAGTCCAGGGGCGGTGCGGCGCGGTCACCTCAGCAGCCTAGGCCATCCCCGTACACTGGTGCTCACGGGCGGGAAAGCGGCGAGAGCATACACCACCGGTTCTGCGGGTAACTCACCGCGTTACCGAATTGTCTAGCCCCAGGAAGACTGAGTGTTACGGTCCGGTGACGAACCAGACACTGGTTAGGGGTTGTTTCGGAGTCCATTTCTTGGAACTCTAGAGACCAGCACGCACGTGAAGACATTCACACATCCCCGCCACGTGCCGACTCGCAGGGTCTCGAACCACCAGGGCCTTGCCCATCCTACGTCAGAAAGAGGGTCTACCCAGCCATGGATTGGCGCCACCGTTCGGCTTGTCTCGATGAAGACCCGGAACTGTTCTTCCCCATCGGAAACACCGGTCCGGCCATCCTCCAGATCGAGGAAGCCAAGCAGGTCTGCCGGCGTTGCGACGTCCGGGAGCAGTGTCTTCAGTGGGCTCTTGAGGCCGGTCAGGACCACGGCGTGTGGGGTGGACTGAGCGAGGACGAGCGTCGTGCGCTGAAGCGCCGCAACGCCCGCTCCCGTGTCCGCACCGCCGTCTGACCAACCCCTAGAGGCCATCAACCCCTAGAAGTTCCACCTAGAGTTCCAACGGCAGCTCGACCGTAGCCCTCGCCCCATGGCCATCAGGCCGGGGCCCCAACGAGAGCCGACCACCGAGCTCGCCTTCGACGAGAGTCTTCACGATCGACAACCCCAGGTTTGTCGATGTGTCGAGACTGAACCCGTCGGGTAGTCCATGACCGTCGTCCTCGATGGTCACCCGGAGATGCCCGGCGGGTTGCTGTCGTACGGACATCATGATCTTGCCCGTCTCGGGATCACCGGGACCGTTTCCGCGGTAGCCGTGCTCGACTGCGTTCTGCAACAGCTCGGTGACGACCATCGCCATCGGCGTGGCCACCTCCGAGGGCAGCGACCCGAACGAGCCCTCACGACGCACCCGCACCGCGACGCCGACCGAGGTGACCTCCCCCACCATGGAGGCGAGCCGGTCGGCGATCTCGTCGAACTCGACGGTCTCCTCGACGGCCTGCTGGGAGAGGATCTCGTGGACCAGCGCGATGGACCCGACCCGCCGTACGGCCTCGTTCAGCGCATCCTGGGCGACCCCGGAGTCGACCCGGCGAGACTGCATCCGGAGCAGCGCGGCCACGGTTTGTAGGTTGTTCTTCACCCGATGGTGGATCTCGCGGATCGTGGCGTCCTTGGTGACGAGCTCACGATCGCGTCGGCGCAGGTCGGTGACGTCGCGCAGCAGCACCAGCGCGCCGATCGCCTCACCACGTGGCCGCAGCGGGATCGAGCGCATGATGATCGCCATCACCCCGGTGTCGATCTCGGTGTCGCGGTGCGCCCGGCCGCCGAGGACCGCGCTCAGCGTCTCCTCGTCGGGGCGCTTGCGGGGCGGCACCAGGGCGCGGGTCATCCCGGCCAGAGACTGGCCGGCGAGGTCACCGGACAGCCCCAGCCGGCGGAAGACCGAGAGCGCGTTGGGGCTGGCGTAGTCGACGACGCCGTCGGCGTCCACCCGCACGAACCCGTCTCCGACCCGAGGGGTGTCGGTGTGGTCGCTGCGCTGCCCGACCGCCGGGAAGTAGCCGTTGGCGACCATCTGGGTCAGGTCGGCGGCGGTCTGCAGGTAGGACAGCTCGAGCTTGGAGGGCGTGCGGACGCCGAGCAGGTTGGTGTTGCGGCTCAGCACCGCGATGATGCGGCCGGCGCGGCGTACAGGGATGGTCTCGACGCGAACCGGGAGGTCGTCGCGCCACTCGGGATCGCCCTCGCGAACGAGCCGGCCGGCGTCGACGGCGTCGTCGAGGGTGGCGTGGCGTCCCTTCGGCACGAACATGCCGACGATGTCGTCGACGTACGCCGTCGGGCCGGTCGTGGGACGCATCTGACCGGCCGCCCAGAAGCCGTTTCCGGACTTGTCCGGCAACCACAGCACCAGGTCGGCGAAGGAGAGGTCGGCCAGGATCTGCCAGTCGGCCATGAGCAGCTGAAGCCAGCCGACATCCTCGCTATCGAGGTCGGTGTGGCTCTGGGCAAGCTCACTCAGGGTGGGCACGCGGACAGCGTAGATGTAGACCTTGGTAGCCCATTGCGCGGGTCGGTGGTCGGCGCGTGGCCGGGTTTGGCAGGATGTTCCCCATGTCGGAGGCGTACTGGCGCGAGGTTCATTCAACCGGCCTCGCCGTACCCACCGACCGGCCGCTGGGTGATCTCACCATCGAGCTCACCCGGATGCTCGGCGACCCGGATCCGGACGTACGCAGCGGGCTGGCCGTGCCGGCCCTGTCGACCTGGATCCAGCGGGGTGTCTACGACGACCTGCTCGGCGGTCTGGGCGACGGCATGGCCGCCGGGCTCGTGGTCGGGCTCGGTGACTCCGGCAACAACGGCGTCTTCCGCCGGGCCTCCTCCGTCGAGGCCCTGGCCCAGTGCATCGCCCGCGACAACGCCCGCTCGCTGGTCCGGGCGGAGAAGGTGCTGGAGTGGGGCGACCGGATCGCCACCTGGCTGCTGCGCGAGCGAGACCTGCGCGCCTTCGTCCCCGAGCGCGGCTGGGCGCACGCGGTCGCCCGCGGCGCCGACGCGCTCGGCACCCTGGCCGCCTCCGAGCACCTCGGCAAGCCCGAGCTGACGGTCATCCTCGACGTCGTCGCGGACCGGGTGCTCGCCCGAGGCGACACCATCTACACGCACGGTGAGCCCGACCGGCTGGCTGCCGCCACGATGTCGGTGCTGCGCCGCAACCTGGTCCCGCTCAACATCATGGAGCCGTGGATCAACCGGATCGTCACCGTCGCCACGGCGACCCCGGAGACGCCCGACCGCGACCCGTTCCTGCTGACCGGCAACGCCGAGGCCTTCCTGCGGGCGCTCTACATCCAGCTCGCGCTCAGCAACGACACCCCGCAGATCCGCGGCGATCTGCTGCTGGTCGTCGTCGCCGCCCTGAAGAAGTCGAACGCCACCTACCTCACCTGAGCGCGGGCCGAGATTGGCTCTCACGCACCTGGCTTTGAGAGACTGTCTCGAGGCCCCTCGGGGTCCACGTACCCCAATGGAGGAGATCATCATGGGCAAGACCGGTCGCAAGCGCCGCGCGCGCCGCAAGAAGGGCGCGAACCACGGCAAGCGCCCCAACGCCTGACCGCCGACCCCTCACGGGTCAGAGCTGTCAAGACGCGCAAGAGCCCCAGCCGATTCGGCTGGGGCTCTCGTCGCGTCTGTGGCCGCTTTCAGGACCTGGTGCGGAGCTCCTGGATCTGGACCATGATCTTCGCGCGCAGCTCGCCGGGGGCGACCTCGGTGCACGAGCGTGCGACGACCGCCTTGACGATCCGCTGCTGGTCGTAGGTCTCCAGGCAGGGGTTGCAGCTCTGCAGGTGGCGCTTGACCTGGTCGGCGTCCGGCTCGGCCAGCTCGTTGTCGATCAGGAAGACGATCTGCTCGAGGAAGTCCGCGCAGTCGGTGGGTGACGCGTCATGTTTGTGGGCACTCATGACGCACCTCCACGAGCGCCGGTGAGGTCGTTGGTGCGAACGTAGTCGGAGAGAAGATCGCGCAGCTGGCGCCGGCCGCGGTGAAGCCGCGACATCACGGTGCCGATCGGGGTTTCCATGATCTCGGCGATCTCCTTGTAGGCGAATCCCTCGACGTCGGCGAGGTAGACGGCGAGCCGGAACTCCTCCGGCAGGCGCTGCAGCGCGTCCTTCACCTGGGAGTCGGGCAGGTGCTCGAGCGCCTCCATCTCCGCAGACTTCAGACCGGTCGAGCTGTGCGACTCGGCCCGCGCCAGCTGCCAGTCCTCGACGTCCTCGGACATCGACTGCTGCGGCTGCCGCTGCTTCTTGCGGTAGGTGTTGATGAAGGTGTTCGTGAGGATGCGGTAGAGCCAGGCCTTCAGGTTGGTGCCGGGCTTGAACTGATGGAAGGAGGAGTACGCCTTGGCGAACGTCTCCTGCACCAGATCCTCCGCATCGGACGGGTTGCGGGTCATCCGCATCGCCGCCGAGTAGAGCTGGTCGAGGAAGGGCAGCGCGTCCCGCTCGAAGCGCAGCGCGCGCTCCTCGGGCGTCTCGGTGGCCAGGTCGACGACCTCTTCGTTTTCGCTCATCACATCCCAGGGTACGCGCGTGAGCATCGGGGCGCCCAACGGCGACACGTTCTCCGTGGGGCGTTCGAGCAGGATGGTCATGTTGCGTGAACGCCACGACGGCCGCGAAACATTCCCTGTCCTCCGAGGAACCCTCGCCGGCAGCCGGCGGCTACGTCAGGACGTCTGCAGGACGAACATGCTCCACGAGGCCGGAGGCAGCTCGGCCTCGAGCGCGCTACCGACGACCTTGGCCGAGTCGAACGCCTTCGGCACCACCCGGTCCGGGTCCTCCACGTCGTTCACCGCGAACAGGTCCTCATCGCCCAGGAGCGTCGCCTCGACCAGCTCCACGCCACCGAAGGAGCGCAGGTCGGTGGCGAAGGCCATGGGCTCCGACGGGTGCCGGTTGACGACGAACACCGCCACGCGGCCGTTCTCCGGATCGTGGGTTGCCACGGCGTCGAGCACCGAGACCTCGCCGTGCTTGGCGGTCGCCATGGTCGGAGCGACCACCCGCGGTTCGAGCACCTCCCCCTGCGCGAACCTGGCGGTCAGCGCGAACGGGTGGAAGATCGACTGCCGCCAGGCCGGCCCGCCCGGCTCGCACCTGATCGAGCCGATGGTGTTGACCAGCTGGGCCTGGCAGGCCGCAGTCACCCGGTCGCTGTGCTTGAGCAGCGTGATCAGCAGAGAGCCGACGACGACGGCGTCGAGCACCGTGTAGGCGTCCTCGCTGAGCCGCGGGGCCACGCTCCACTCCTGCGGGGTGCCCTCCTGCTGGAACTTCTTCAGGTACCACACGTTCCACTCGTCGAAGGAGATGTTGATCCGCTTCGGCGAGGAGAGCTTCGCCCCGATGTGGTCAGCGGTCGCGACGACCTCACGGATGAAGAGGTCCATGTCGACCGCGGAGGCGAGGAAGCTCGCGACGTCGTCGCCCTCGAGCTCGTAGTAGGCGTGCGCCGAGACGAAGTCGACGACGTCGTAGGCGTGCTCGAGCACCGTCGCCTCCCAGGCGCCGAAGGTCGGCATCGAGCGGCCCGAGCTGCCGCAGGCGACCAGCTCGAGGTCGGCGTCGTACTGACGCATGCCGCCGGCGACCTCCTTGGCCAGACGGCCGTACTCCTCGGCCGTCTTGTGGCCCAGCTGCCAGGGGCCGTCCATCTCGTTGCCGAGACACCACATCCGGATGTCGTGCGGCTCGTCGGCACCGTGCGCGATACGACGCTCGGACAGCTCGGTCCCGCCGGGGTGGTTGGCGTACTCGAGGAGCTCGAGCGCCTCCGCCAGACCGCGCGTCCCCAGGTTCACCGCCATGATGGGCTCGATACCGGCCTTCCGCGCCCAGGTCATGAACTCGTTGAGACCGAACGCGTTGGTCTCGATGGTCCGCCACGCCGGGTCCAAACGGGTCGGCCGCTGGTCGCGCGGCCCCACTCCGTCCTCCCACCTGTAGCCGGAGACGAAGTTGCCCCCGGGGTAGCGAACGGCGCTCACCCCGAGCTCGCGTACGAGATCTAGTACGTCCCCGCGCAGGCCGTCACCGTCCGCCGCGGGGTGCCCGGGCTCGAAGATGCCGCCGTAGACACATCGCCCCATGTGCTCCACGAACGACCCGAAGATCCTCCTGTTGACGGGGGCGACGGTGAACGCCGGGTCGATCGTCAGCTTGCCGTTCTCCATGGGTTCCTCTCTCTGGTCTGGGCAGCGGCGTCCCGGGCGCCGGCGACAGGCCGGCGCCCGGGATCCTTCGCCGTTACTCGAGCTGGTTCTCCAGATCGGCCTGCGCCTGGTCCAGCGCCTCCTTGGCCGGGACACCGTCCCCGAAGATCTGGTTGTACGTGCTGGTCGTGAACACCTCGTCGACCTTGGGCAGGTTCGGGTCCGCGAAGGACTCGAAGTGGCCGATGTCGCCCTTGACCTGGTTGAGCACGTCGAAGAGGTTGGTCCGGAAGTACTTGTTGTACTTGTTCTCCGGGTTGTGGATGACCTCCTCGTCCTCCCACACCGACATGTTCACCGGGTCGAAGCCGAGCTCCTCCCACACGGCGACGTTGGCCTCCGGCGACAGCTTCGCGAAGGCGAGCCACTCCATGGCGAACTCCTTGTCCGGGGAGCTGTCGATCACTGCGGTGCCGGTGCCGCCGCCACCGATCGTGGCGACCTCACCACCCTCGACGACCGGCGCCGGTGCGATCGCGATGTCGCCGGCCAGGTCGGGCATGTAGTCGACGAACCGGGAGGTGTACCAGGCCGGGTAGACGACGGCGGCGTACTCGCCGTCGTTGATGGGGCCGTAGGCCTCCTCGATGTCCGGGCTGCCACCCGGGATGGTCGAGAGGGCGCCGGCCTTCTGCATGTCCTGCAGCATCTCGACGGCCTCCACGACCTCCGGGCTGTTGACGGTGACGTTGCCGTCCTCGTCGAACAGGTTCCCGCCGAGCTGCGCCATGATCAGCGGCTGCACGATGTTGGTGTCGGTGCTGGCGATGCCGAACGCCTTGCCGGTCGCCTTGTTGTACGCGGCTCCGGCCGCCTTGAAGTCGTCCCAGGTCTTGATGGTCGTGTAGTCGACCCCGGCCTTCTCCATCAACGGGACGTTGTAGAAGGCCACCTGAGCCCCGACGTGGGTCGGAAAGCCGAGCTGCTTCCCCTCCCGGTTGTACAGGTCCATCCGGGCCTGCACGATGTCGTCCTCATACGGCTCGGCGGCCTCGGACAGCTCCGCCAGCGGCGTACGCCCGTCCTCGGAGACGAAGTTGGAGAACTTGTTCACCTCGATGTCCACGACGTCCGGGAGCCCCTTGCCGGAGTTCACCGCCAGCTGGAGCTTGTTGTGCATCTCGTCGTAGGGGAAGACCGTGACGTCGAGCTTGATCTCCTTGTCGGGGTTCTTCTCGTTCCACTGCTCGGCCATCGCCTCGTAGTAGGTGCCGTGCAGCTCGGCGAACACCCACATGTCGATGCTGGTGCGGCCCTGCGCGTCAGGCCCACCCTCGTCCTCGGAGCCGCCGCAGGCGCTCAGCGTGAGCGTCGCGGCGAGGCCTAAGGCGAGGAGCGAGGTGATTCTCCGCGTTGTCGTCATGGTTCTCTCCATCTGTGAGGTTGTGCAAGGGGGTCACCCCTTGAGCGCCCCGGCCGTCATCCCAGCGACGAAGAACCGCTGGAACAGCAGGAAAAGCACCAGGACGGGAAGGAGCGAGAACATGGATCCGATGATGAGCAGCTCGTAGTTGTTCTCATGCGGCGTGAGCAGGGTGTTGAGCCCGATCGGCAGGGTGAACTTCGACTCCGATCGCAGCACCAGCAGCGGCCAGAGGAAGTTGTTCCAGATGATCATCCCGTTGAGGATCGCCATCGCCGCGAACGCCGGTTTCGCCACCGGCACCACGATCTTGAAGAAGATGCCGAACTCCGTGGCGCCGTCCATGCGGCCGGCCTCGAGCAGGTCCTTCGGGATGCCGAGGAAGTACTGCCGGAAGTAGAAGATCGTCACCGCGGCGGCCAGGAACGGCAGCACGATCACCGAGTAGGAGTCGTCCAGACCGACGTCGTTCACCAGCACGTACAGCGGGAGCATCATGATCTCGAACGGCACGGCCATGAGCAGCAGCACGGCGATGAACATCGCGGTCTTGCCCTTGAAGTCGTAGACCGCGAAGCCGTAGGCCACGAACGAGCTGACCAGCAGCGTCCCGGCGACCTGCACGACGGTGAGCAGGATCGAGTTGGCGAACCAGCGGAAGTACGGCCCGGAGTCGGTGAAGAGCATCACGTAGTTGTCCAGCGACAGCGAGCCGAGATCGACGTCGAAGGAGAGCCCCCGCCGGATGACGTCGTTGCCGTCCTGGAAGGTCGCCACGAACATGATCAGCAGCGGAGCGAGCACGACCAGGGTCAGCACCAGCAGGAACGCGGTCTGGACCGAGCCGTGGAGCCAGTAGGGCAGCTGGACCTTCGTACGCGTGGACCGCTCGGCGCTCATCGGGCGCTCTCCTTCCTGAAGGTCCCGCTCAGCGTGAGGAAGGTCAGGTTGATGGCCATGATGACCACGAGCAGCACGACACCGACCGCGGAGGCGAAGCCCAGGTCGTTCTGCTCGATCCCCCGCCGGTAGAGGTAGCCGATCACCGTGAGCCCCTGGTCGTTGGGCGAGGAGTTGCCGCGGTAGAGCATGAAGCTCTCCAGGAACATCGCCAGGCCGCCGTACACGCTGATGGTGGTGACGTAGACGATGGTCGGCTTCAGGTTGGGCAGGGTGATGTGGAAGAACTGCTGCAGCCGGCTGGCCCCGTCGATGGTCGCGGCCTCGTAGTACTCCTCCGGGATGGCCTGCATCCCGGCGAGGAAGTAGAGGATGTTGACGCCGGTCCAGCGCCACATCGCCAGCGCCAGCAGGGCGATCAGCCCTCCGGTGTCGATGCGGAGCCACCGGACCGGGTCGAGTCCGAACACGCCGACGATCTGGTTCATCAGCCCGGTGCCAGTCTCGGCGAACATCAGCCGGAAGATGATCCCGGCGACCACGACGGAGGTCAGCGCCGGCACGAACATCGAGGCCTTGAAGACCGCCTTGACGCGGTCGCTGCCGATCTTGGAGTTGATGAGTGCGGCCAGCACCAGCGGGATCGGGATCAGCAGCGCGATGGTCAGCACCATGTAGCGGGCACTGTTGAACATCGCCTTCCAGAAGAGCCGGTCCTCCCACAGGCGCTGGTAGTTGTCCAGGCCGATGAAGGCGGTCTGGCCGAACACCACCTCCTGGGTGCTCAGCAGGAAGGTGCGCCCGAGGGGGACCAGCCAGAAGGCGAGCAGCGTGATCAGGAACGGCGCGATGAAGAGGTAGGGCGCTGCCCTCTGCGAATACAGCAGCCGCCGGAGAACGACCATCTGAAGACTCCTCTTCGCTGAGGTATCCCACGCGCGTGGGGGCGTCAAACCACCGGTTTACGACGATGTACGCCTCTCACCAGCAGATTTACCACGTGGTAATCAGCGTATATCCTTGTCCTGCACCTCAGACCCTGTCAAGACCCGAACGTGACATTCGCCACACGGAGTGTCCGAAAGGGCGGGCGGGGCCGACGCGAAATACCGAGGTAGGCTGCCCCTGAACCGGGGGCACGAGGGAACACGAGGCGACGATGGCTGTGACGATGCGCGACGTCGCTGCCGTGGCCCGCGTCTCGCCCAAGACGGTGTCCAATGTGGTGAACGACCATCCGAACGTGCACCCGGACACGCGTGCCCGCGTGCAGCAGGCGATCGCCGAGCTGGGCTACCGGCCGAACCATTCCGCGCGCGGCCTGCGCTCCGGCCGCACCGGCGTCATCGGCCTGGCGGTGCCGGAGCTGAGGCAGGCCTACTTCGCCGAGCTGGCCGACGCGGTCATCGCGGCCGCCGCCAAGCGCGGGCTGAGCGTCATCGTCGGACAGCTCGGTGGCGACCGGGAGCACGAGATCGAGCTCCTCACCCACGGGCTCCCCCAGACCGACGGCCTGCTCTTCAGCCCCGAGCGACTCGGCACCGAGGACCGCGACCTGCTGGCGTACGTCGACTTCCCGATGGTCATGCTGGGTGAGTGGATCTTCGGCGGACCCACCGACCACGTGACGATGCACAACGTCAGCGCCGCCCGAGCGGCCGTCGATCACCTGATCTCGCTGGGGCGCCGGCGGATCGCCGTCATCGGCGCCCATCCCCACGACGAGACCCGACAGCTGGGGCCCTCCAACCTGAGGATCCAGGGCTACCGGGAAGCGCTGGCGGCCGCCGGGATCGAGCACGACCCCCGGCTCGAGCGCGTCGTCGCGCCGTGGCACCCGGAGGACGGCGCCGACGCGGCCAGGCAGCTGATCGAGTCGGGACTGGAGTTCGACGCCATCTTCACCCTGACCGACGCGCTCGGGCTGGGGGCGCTCCGGGCTCTGGGCGAAGCGGGACGCGTCGTGCCCGACGACGTGGCCGTGATCGGCTTCGACAACATCACCATCAGCCACCTGACCATGCCCTCGCTCTCCAGCATCGACCCCGGCCGCGCGGAGATCGCGGAGACGGCGGTCGGCATGCTCGTCGAGCGCATCGAGTGGGGCGCAGGGTCACCGCGGCCGGCACGGCTGCACAAGGCCGCCTTCGACGTCATCGTGCGCGAGTCCTCCGGCGGGACCACCTCCGGGACCACGGAGACCGCGACGCGGCGGCCCGCGACGACGCCTCAGACGCTCAACGGCTGAGCCATCCGAACGGCTCCTTCCCCATCTCCACCCGGTTCACGAGCCTGCCGACCTCGGCGACCTCGATCTCGACCACGTCGCCGGGCCGGAGACTGAAGTCCATGTCGGGGACGATCCCGGTGCCGGTGGTCAGCGCCGCACCGTCGGGGAAGTCGTTGGCGGCGAACAGGTGCTCGACGAGCTGCTGGATCGGACGTACGAGCTGGTCCGACGATGTCTCCGCTTCGACGACCTTGTGCTCACCCCGGCGGACCACCAGGGTGATGGCGAGGCCGGTGGGGTCGGGGACCTCCCACCCGGGCCGGATCCCGGGCCCGAGCGCTGCTGCACCGGCGTACACCTTGGCCTGGGGCAGGTAGAGCGGGTTCTCGCCCTCGATCGAGCGGGAGCTCATGTCGTTGCAGACGGTGTAGCCGATGACCTCGCCGTGGGCGTTGAGCACGACGGCGAGCTCCGGCTCGGGTACGTCGTGGCCGGAGTCGGCGCGGATGCCGACCGGCTCACCGTCGGTGACCAGGCGCCAAGCCGGCGCCTTCGGGAACAGCTCGGGTCGCTGCGCGGAGTAGACCTTGTCGTAGACCGACTGCTCGGCGCTCTCCTCCATCCGGGCGCTGCGCGAGCGGGCGTAGGTGACCCCCGCGCACCACAGCTCGGCCCGCCCGTCCAGCGGAGCGAGCAGACGTACGGACGTGACCGGGACCGGCGCCGCAGAGGCGGACTCGACGGTGGCCCGCAGCGCCTCGAGCGGCATCGCGAGGAGATCCGCCATGGATCCCACGGCGCTCACCGGCGTGATCGCGTCGTCCCTACGTACGCCGACCCGTGGGCCGCTCCCGCTGTCGTATCGGACAAGGTGCATCGGCTGCTCCCTCAGTGGTTGTCGCGGGGGGTGCCCATGGTCTGCGCCACGCGCTGATACCTCACCGCAGGCTCCAGGACCATGCCCTCGGCGAGCTGGCCGACCATGGACCGCTGGATCTCCTGCCACGGGGTCTGCGACTCCGGCACCGGGAACTCCCCGAGCGCCTCGCGCCGCTCGGCCAGCTCGTCGTCCGGGACCAGCATGTCCGCCCTTCCCGTGGTGAGGTCGATCCGCACACGATCGTCGGTACGCAGCAGCGCCAGACCTCCTCCGGCGGCGGCCTCGGGCGAGGCGTTGAGAATCGAGGGCGACCCCGAGGTGCCGGACTGGCGGCCGTCGCCGACGCACGGCAGCGAGTGCACACCACGCTCGATGAGCGCGGCGGGAGGCTGCATGTTGACGACCTCGGCCGAGCCGGGATAGCCGATCGGGCCGACACCGCGGATGAACAGGATGCATCCCTCGTCGACCTCGAGCGAGGGATCGTCGATGCGGGCGTGGTAGTCCTCGGGCCCCTCGAAGACGATCGCCCGGCCCTCGAACACGTTCGGGTGCTCGGGGTCGCAGAGGTAGCGCTCCCGGAACTCCTCCGAGATCACGCTGGTCTTCATGATCGCGCTGTCGAACAGATTTCCGCTCAGCACGATGAAGCCGGCCTGCTCCACGAGCGGGTTGTCGAAGCCGCGGATCACCTCGGCGTCCTCGCTCACCGTGTCGCGGCAGTTCTCGCCGATGGTCCGTCCGTTGACGGTGAGCGCATCCTCGTGGATCAGCCCGTGACGCATCAGCTCGTGGACGACGGCCGGCACCCCGCCGGCGCGGTGGAACTCCTCGCCGAGGAACCTGCCGGCGGGCTGCATGTCGACCACGAGCGGGATCCGGTGTCCGAGGGTCTCCCACTCCTCGATGCCGAGATCGACCCCGATGTGGCGGGCGATCGCGTTGATGTGGACCGGAGCGTTGGTGGAGCCTCCGATCGCCGAGTTCACCACGATCGCGTTCTCGAACGCGTCCCTGGTCAGGATGTCGGAGGGCTTGAGGTCCTCGTGCACCATCTCGACGATGCGCCGGCCCGTCAGGTAGGCGACCCGGCCGCGATCGCGATGCGGCGCCGGGATCGCGGCCGAGCCGGGCAGGCTCATCCCGAGGGTCTCGGCCAGGCTGTTCATCGTGGCGGCGGTGCCCATGGTGTTGCAGTGGCCGGGCGAGGGCGCGGAGGAGGCGATCAGCTCGGTGAACTCCGCCTCGTCGATCTCGCCTGCCGCGAGCAGCTCGCGGGCCTTCCAGATGATCGTGCCCGAGCCGATGCGCTCCCCCTTGAGCCAGCCGTTGAGCATCGGTCCGCCCGAGAGCACGATCGCCGGGATGTTCACCGTGGCCGCCGCCATCACGCACGCCGGCGTGGTCTTGTCGCACCCGGTCGTCAACACCACCCCGTCGAGGGGATAGCCGTAGAGGATCTCCACCAGACCGAGGTAGGCGAGGTTGCGGTCCAGCGCCGCCGTCGGCCGCTTCCCCATCTCATGGATCGGGTGCACCGGGAACTCGAACGCGATCCCACCCATCTCCCGGATCCCGTCGCGTACGCGCTGCGCCAGCCCGAGGTGGTGCCGGTTGCACGGCGAGAGGTCCGAGCCGGTCTGGGCGATGCCGATCACCGGCTTGCCCGACTGGAGCTCCTCGCGCGTCACACCCCAGTTCATGTAGCGCTCGATGTAGAGCGCCGTCATCGCGGGGTTGGACGGGTTGTCGAACCAGTCCTGGCTGCGCAGGCGAGGGGGATTTACCACGTGGTAAACCCTAGCGGCGCCAGGCACCGCCGACTAGACGATGACCTCGCGGACCAGCCACTCCAGGGTGGACTCGACCAGGATCGCGTCGGCGTCGGCCTGCGAGATCGGGCCACGCTTGCCGACGACGAGGGAATGGTCGGCGCCCGGGATCGGGGTGACCTCGATCCCCTCCGGGAACTCCTCGGGCCTGCCGAACCTGTCCCGGGTGCCCTGGAGCACCAGCGTCGGCACCCTGGACTCCAGCAGCTCGTGGGCACGGGAGATGCTCGGCTTGGCGATCGGGTGCAGCGGGAAGGCCAGGCACAGCGCCCCCGCGGCGCCGAACCCGCGTGCCGTACGGACCGCCGAGCGGGCCCCGGCGGAACGACCTCCGACCACCAGCGGTGTGCGCACCCGCATCCAGTTGGCGGCCAGGGTCAGCGCCGCGTCCAAGGACTTGGGCGGCGTGGCCACCGGCTTCCCCTTGACGCGCCAGGGCTGCTCGAAGCGGACCACGGTGATCCCCTGGGCGGGCAGCGCGTCGTTGAGCGCCATCAGGTCGTGGGTGTCGATGCCGTTGCCGGCACCGTGGGAGAGCAGCAGGGTCGCCTGTGGTCGCCGCGCCCGGCGGGTGTAGAGCCGCCCTTGCCCGTAGGGCGTGTCGATCATCTGCGTCGTGGTTCCACCCATGTCATCCCCAGGCTTCCTCGAGCGGCAGCGGCTCGACGAGCTCGCGACCGTTGTTGCGTACGTTGCTCACCAGCGTCGAGACCGGGTAGGCCTCGAGCCGGCCGGGCGCCGCCGGGGTCAGCAGATCCAGGTCGCCCGGACGGGTCGGGTCGAGCCACTGGTCCCAGCGCTCACGTTCCACCATGAGCGGCATCCGGTCGTGGATCCGCCCCAGGGAGTCCTCCGCCTCGGTGGTGATCACCGTGCAGCTCCACAGCCACCGGCCGGGGTCGTCCTCGGCCTTGGCGGGGTCGGGCCACAGCTCGTAGAGCCCGGCCATCGCCAGCACTCCCCCGTCCTTCGGGGTGATGAAGTAGGGCTGCTTGCGCGCCTTGCCCTTCGCGTCCTTGGCGTCGGTGGCGTACCACTCGAAGTAGCCGTCGGCAGGGAGCAGGCAGCGGCGCTTGGCAAACGCACGGCGGTAGGCGGGCTTCTCGCCCACCGTCTCCATCCGGGCGTTGATCATCCGGTTGCCGATCTTGACGTCCTTGGCCCAGGACGGGACCAGGCCCCAACGTACGGAACGGAGCTGGCGCTCGGTGGGCGCGTCCTCCTCTCGCGGCGGGCGCTCGAGGACGGCATAGACGTCGTTGGTCGGGGCTACGTTGTAGCTCTCGGTGAGCGGCTCCTGAAGGCGCAGCTCATCGATCTCGAACTCCTCGGCCAGCTCGTCGGGTTGGCGGCTGGACGCGTAACGACCGCACATACGTTCACCTTAGCGCCGGGCGCCGACGGTGTTCGGCGGTATTTCTAGGCTCCGCGGGCGAGCTCGTCGAGCAGGTGGCCGGCTGACGTGTCGTTCTCAGGGAGTCCCTCGATCCAGATCCGGTCGGCGCTGTGCTCGACCATCCGCTTGAGGAGTCCCAGCCGTTTGACCAGCGTCTCGTCACGTGGGGCGACCACGACCATCCGGCTGTGGCCGACCTGTCCGACCGCGGCCGCGGTCGCGAAGACCGAGCGGGCGGTCTGGCCCAGCAGCGACATCCGGCGGGCGGTGGCGATGCTGTCGGTCTTCCCGCCGGGGGCGCCCGGAAGGTGGGCGTCGGTGACGACCAGGGCGTGGCTGCGTGCCGTCGCCTCGCGGTAGAGGTCCGAGATGCGTTCGCGCAGGTGCGCGAGGGTGGCGAGACCGGTGAGCGGGTCGGCGCAGGAGATGGTGTGCAGATAGCCCAGGGTCGCCTCGCTCCAGGCGACCGACAGCGCGTGCACCTCTGCGAAGGCGGGGTCGCGATCCTCCACGGCCTGCGTGGTCATCCGGAGGTCCTCGAGGCTCTCCCCGAGGGAGACGCCCGACTCGGCGAGATCGTGGCCGGCGACCCAGCAGGCCTCGGCGACGTAGCTGCTGCGCTCGGCGAGCGCCTCGGCGACGGCCTCGAACCGCGGCGGGAGCGCCGCGCGCTGCTCGTCGGAGAGCTCTGTGATCTCAGGCGAGGTGGCTGCAGGCGCACGCCGACCTCGGGAGAACAGCCGCACAACTCACCTCTTTCCTCGTGTTTCCTGGCGTTGGTGTCGTTCCTTGTCCAAAATCGCTGGGTCATGGATACAGTGGTGCGCGCGCTGGCCGATCGCGCTGCACATGGACGTGACGTACGAAATCAGCAACCATGACGCGGTAGCGACCCACATTTTCTGGGCGTCGCGCAACTTGTTGTCAGATCCGGGGAAAGGGCGTGACGTGCGGGCTCTCGCAGTCGTTAGCACAACGCATGTCTCCCGTCGGCGCAACCCGCGTCATACCTCCGTCCTTCTAACGTCTCTGGTGCTGTGAGCGAATCGACCCCCACCTCTTTACCGACCCTCGACGCCCCTGGCGACGCCGAGCTGATCACCGCTGTCCGTGGCGGTGACCTGGATGCGTACGGGACGCTGTTCGAGCGCCATGTCGAGGCCGCCCGCCGCCTCGCCCGCCAGCTGGTCTCGCCGGGCGACGCCGACGACCTCGTCTCCGAGGCGTTCGCCAAGGTGCTCAACGTGCTGCAGCGGGGTGGGGGCCCGGACCTGGCCTTCCGCGCCTACCTGCTGACCTCGCTGCGCCGGCTCCACGTGGACAAGATCCGCGCCGCCTCGAAGCTGACCACCACCGACGACCTGACGCCGTTCGACCCGGGCGTGCCGTTCGAGGACACCGCGGTCTCGGGCTTCGACAACCAGGCCGCCGCGAAGGCGTTCCAGCAGCTTCCGGAGCGCTGGCAGCAGGTGCTGTGGCACACCGAGGTCGAAGGCCAGAAGCCGGCCGAGATCGCACCGATGCTCGGCATGTCGGCCAACTCGGTCTCCGCGCTCGCCTACCGTGCCCGCGAGGGTCTCAAGCAGGCGTTCATCTCGATGCACGCACAGGACGCCGGCGAGGAGGCCTGCGCCACCACGCGCGCCAACCTGGGTGCCTACATCCGCAACGGCCTGTCCAAGCGCGACTCGACGAAGGTCGACGACCACCTGCAGGACTGCCGTCCGTGCACCGCGATCTACCTCGAGCTCACCGAGGTCAACTCCGGGATGGGCGCTTGGCTCGCTCCGGCCCTGCTCGGCTCCGCCGGCGCGGGCTACCTCGCCGTCGGTGGTGGCGTCGCGGCCAAGGGTGGCCTGGTGCTCTTCTTCGGGCGGGTCAAGGACTGGGTGCTGGGCGACCCCGTGGGACGTACGGTCGCGGGTGGTGCCGGTGTCGCGGCTGCTGCGGCCGTCGCCGCCGGGCTCGCGCTCACCGGCGGCGACCCGGCCCCGAAGGTGCCCGCCGCTGAGGAGCCCGCCGCCGAGGCCCCGGCCGACCCGGCCGCACCTCCCGCCGCCGACCCCGCCGCCCCGCCCGCACCTCCCGCCGACAACCCCGCGGCGCCGCCGGCAGCGGCGCCTCCTGCCGACCAGCCGGCCGACCCGCCCGCCGACACCGCTCCCGCCCAGACGCAGCAGGCGCCGGTCATCACCTCGCCGCTCTCCACCATCAGCGGGCAGCCCGGCGGCAAGACCGTGATCGACCTGACCCAGGGAGCCACCGACGCCAACGGCGACCCCCTCTCGGTCAAGGAGGCCTCCGTCGCCTCCCCCGCCCACGGCACCGTCACCCTGGGCGGCGCATCTCCCTCGGGCGGTAAGGGCGGCAGCGTCAGCGGCGCGATCTTCGGGGGTCTGCGGATGGCCGGCGACCCCGTCACCACGGTGACCTACCAGGCCGACATCGGCTGGCGCGGCACCGACACCATCGAGTACGTCCTCACCGACGGGAACGGCGGCGACGTCGCCGGCACCGTCGACGTCGCCACTCCCAACGCCGACCCGAAGGCCGTCGACGACGCCGCCACCGCAACGGTGACCGGCGGCAACGGCAACGGCCAGGGCAACAACGGGAACGGCAACGGCAACCAGCCGAGCTCGGCCACGACCACCATCGACGTGCTCGCCAACGACATCGACGACAACGGCGACGCTCTCGAGCTGCTCGAGATCGTCGCGCAGCCGGCGCACGGCACCGCCGAGATCGCCGACGGCAAGGTCGTCTACACGATGAGCCCGGGCTACGACGGCGCCAGCGACACCTTCACCTATCGGATCTCGGACGGCCACGGCGGCAAGGACGTCGGTGCTGTGGAGGTGACCTTCGAGCAGGCTCCGAAGAACGACCCAAAAGTCGAGGTTAGCCACCGTCACGAGTCCGGTGCGGGCGGCATCTTCACCATCCCCGGCGTCTCCGACCTGCACGAGTATGAGGACGTGATCGTCACGGTCGAGGGTCTCCCCGAGGCTGCTGAGGGCCTCTCGACGACGCTCCGGATCACCATGAGCGGCGTGGCCTCGCCCTACTTCGGACCTGGATTCGCCTGGTCCGCCTGCGGCGCTCCCGTCACCACGATGCCGGTGAACGGCACGGTCACCTACGAGTGCACGCTCGCCGGTGACGGCGAAGCCGCCCACTTCGCCTTCGTCCCGGTCGCGGGGGCGACGTGGACCTTCGAGGCCGGCATCGAGCCCATCGGCTACGAGGACGGCGACGCCACCAACAACACCGACTCGGCCAGCGGCACCGCCGCGCCCGAGCCGACACCGACGCCGACACCCACGCCGACGCCGACGCCCACCGAGACGCCGGACGTACCGCAGGTGCCGACGCCGCCCACGACTCCCGACGTGCCGCAGGTGCCCACGCCGCCGACGACCCCGGACGTACCGCAGGTGCCGACGCCGTCCTCGGACCTTCCCAGCATCCCGGGCGATCCCAGCGGGAGCCCCTCGCTGCCCGAAGGCCCCGTCGAGCCGAGCGGCAGCGCCGACCCGAGCTCGACGCCCGAGGTCGAGCGCGGTGCCGCCACGGGCGGTCTGACCTGGAAGGGTTTCCTGAAGGCGATCGGGATCGGGTGATTTCATCCCCGGCGACCGACGGCGGCCTGTGCTCGCGAAACCTCTAAAGTTGGACCTGTGACTACGACGACCGACCGTGCCGCTGACCATGCCAACGGACCGGCCGACCCCTGGCCGGCACCGCGGGCGCACGGTCCGGTGACCGCGACGGTGTCGCTGCCCGGGAGCAAGTCGCTCACCAACCGGGCGCTGCTGCTCGCCTCGATCGCGGAGGGGCCCAGCGTCGTACGTCGTGCGCTCCGGTCCCGCGACACGCTGCTGATGGCGGCGGCGCTGACGTCGTTGGGGTCCTCGGTGGACACCTCGGGAGACGACTGGGCCGTGACGCCCGGCGCGTTCGGCGCCGATGCCGACGTCGACTGCGGGCTGGCGGGGACGGTGATGCGGTTCGTACCTCCGGTGGCCGCGCTCTCCACCGGCACGGTCGCCTTCGACGGCGACCCGCACATGCGCAACCGGCCGGTCGGCGAGGTGCTGCGGGCGCTCCGCGATCTCGGCGTGGACATCGAGGGCGACGGGCTGCCGTTCACGATCCGTGGCGCCGGTGCGGTGCCCGGCGGAACCGTGGTGGTCGACGCCTCGGCCTCGAGCCAGTTCATCAGCGCGCTGCTGCTCGCGGGGGCGCGCTACGAGCAGGGGGTGGACGTACGCCACGAGGGCAAGCCCGTTCCCTCGTTGCCCCACATCGACATGACGGTCGCGATGCTGCGCGAGCACGGCGTCGCGGTCGATGACTCCGACGCCAACCGCTGGACGGTGGCCGCGGGGTCGATCAAGGCGCTGGATCGCACCATCGAGCCGGACCTGTCCAACGCGGCCCCCTTCCTGGCGCTGGCCGCGGTCTCGGGCGGGACGGTGACGGTGCGCGACTGGCCGCAGGCGACCGACCAGCCGGGCGACCAGCTGCGCGAGGTGCTCTCGCTGATGGGCTGCGAGGTGCGGGTGAGCGACGACGGGCTGACCGTGACCGGCCCCGAGCAGCTCACCGGGATCGACCTGGACATGCACGACATCGGCGAGCTCACCCCCGCCGTCGCCGCGCTGTGCGCGCTCGCCTCGACGCCCTCCCACCTGACCGGCATCGGCCACATCCGTGGCCACGAGACCGACCGGCTCGCCGCGCTCGCGCGCGAGCTGGGAGCGCTCGGGGCCGACGTCACCGAGCATCCCGACGGGCTGACGATCCGGCCGGCGGCCCTGCACGGCGGGGTGTTCCACACCTACGCCGACCACCGGATGGCCCACGCCGGTGTGATCATCGGGGCTGCCGTCGAGGGCGTCCTGGTCGAGAACATCACCACCACCTCCAAGACCTTCACCGACTTCGCGCCCTTCTGGGCCGGTTTGTTCTGACGACATGGCGAAGGCACAGCGGCGCTACGGGACCGAGGACGTCGAGCACTACGACCGTCCCCGGCGCCGCACCCGGCCGCGGACCAAGGACCGGCCCAGCTACGACGACGCCGACCTCGGCCGCGTGATCACGGTGGACCGCGGCCGGTTCACGCTGGTCATGGACGAGGCGCCCGACATCGAGGTGTGGGCGGTCAAGGCCCGTCCGCTCGGCCGCAAGGGTGTGGTCGTGGGCGACCGGGTCAAGGTCGTCGGCGACACCTCGGGCGCGGAAGGAGCATTGGCGCGGATCGTCGAGCTCGAGCCCCGGGAGACGGTGCTGCGGCGTACCGCCGATGACGACGACCCCGTCGAGCGGGTCGTGGTCGCCAACGCCGACCAGCTGGTGATCGTCACCGCGATCGCCGACCCCGAGCCGCGCACGGGGTTCATCGACCGCGCGCTGGTGGCCGCCTACGAGGCGGGCATCGATCCGCTGCTGTGCATCACCAAGGCCGACCTGGCCGATCCGGAGTCGCTGGTCTCGACCTACCGGTCCCTGGGGGTGCCGTGGGTGGTGACGCAGCGCGGCGGCGACATGAGTGCGCTGCGGGACAGGCTCGACGGACGCACCTCGGTCCTCCTCGGCCACAGCGGCGTGGGCAAGTCGACGCTGGTCAACGCCATCGTCCCCGACGCCGGGCGCGAGGTCGGGCACGTCAACGCCGTCACCGGGCGGGGTCGGCACACCTCCACCTCGGCGTTGATGCTGCGGCTTCCGGGGGCCGGGTGGATCGTCGACACCCCGGGGATCCGTACGTTCGGGCTGGCTCACGTCGAGCCGGAACGGCTCATCGTCTCCTTCCCCGATCTGCAGGAGGCGACGACCGAGTGCCCGCGCGGCTGTTCCCACGCCGCTGACGCACCGGAGTGCGGGTTGGACATCGCGGTCGCAGACGGCCGGCTCGATCAGGAACGGGTCGCCTCGTTCCGTCGCCTGCTCGAGGCACGTTCGGTGCCGACGTACGCGCTCTGACCTGGGGGACCCCTCGATGCCCCGGCCCGTGTTTTCGTGGGGAACCGGTTACCAGGGGAGGGACCGCTTCGGGAGCGGAGCCACTAGAGTGAACCCTCGTGGCGAGCACTCCTGACTTCAACGACGACCTGCGGCTGGCGCACCTGCTGGCCGACGACGCCGACTCGCTGTCGACGTCGCGGTTCAAGGCGCTCGACCTGCACGTCATGAACAAGCCCGACCTCACCCCGGTCTCGGACGCGGACAAGGCCGTGGAGGAGTCGATCCGGCGTACGCTCTCCCGCGCGCGTACGCGGGACGCGATCACCGGCGAGGAGTCCGGGTCCTCGGGGTCCTCCAGCCGACGCTGGATCGTCGACCCGATCGACGGCACCAAGAACTTCGTGCGCGGCGTGCCGGTCTGGGCCACCCTGATCGCGCTCGCGGTCGACAACGAGGTCGTGATGTCGGTCGTCTCCGCGCCCCAGCTCGGTCGGCGCTGGTGGGCCGCGAAGGGCCAGGGCGCCCACACCGGCAAGTCGCTGATGAAGTCGACCCGCTGCCAGGTCTCGGACGTACGCCGCCTGGAGGACGCCTCGATGTCCTACTCCTCGCTGCACGGCTGGGAGGAGCGCGATCGGCTCGAGGACTTCCTGGCGCTGATGCGGAGCTGCTGGCGCACTCGTGCCTACTCCGACTTCTGGTCCTACATGCTCGTGGCCGAGGGCGCGGTCGACATCGCGGTCGAGCCGGAGCTGGAGCTCTACGACATGGCCGCGCTGGACATCATCGTGCGCGAGGCCGGCGGGTCCTTCACCTCGCTGGCCGGCGACCCGGGGCCATGGGGCGGCAACGCGCTGGCCACCAACGGTCACCTGCACGACGCGGTGCTCTCCTTCCTCGGCGGTCTGCCCGACGGCAACAACGACGCCGACTGGCCGGCCGCGCAGCCCGGATCCGTCACCGCGTTCCGCCGTCCGGGAACCGAGTAGGCGTTCCCGAACAGACCCTGGCGTGACGTACGTCACGGCCGCTACCGTTGGTGCATGAAGATCGCGGACGTACTCACTCGCAAGGCGATCGCAGAAGTCGTCACGATCGCATCAACCGCCACCGTGCGTGACCTGCTCGGGGTGCTCGCCGAGCACGGCATCGGAGCCTGTGTCGTCAGCGGCGACGGCACCGAGGTCGCCGGCATCGTCTCCGAGCGCGACGTGGTGCGGCGGCTCCACGAGAACGACGCGCTGCTCGCCGCCGAGGTCTCCTCGATCATGACCGCCGAGGTCGAGACTTGTGTCCCCGAAGCCACCATCGACGAGATCCTCGGCATCATGACCAAGCGCCGGATCCGGCACATGCCGGTCGTCTCCCCCGACGGCGGCCTGGTGGGCATCGTCAGCATCGGAGACCTGGTCAAGCACCGGATCGACCAGCTCGCCTTCGAGCGCGACCAGCTCGAGGCGTACGTCCACCAGACGTAGAGCTTCTTCACAGGACCTGCACAACTTCTGCAGCCTTTCCGGCGGCTCCGGCTTCTAGCCTGAGCATGTGCCAGAACATGTGACCGCGACACGCCGGGTCCTCGTCGTCGAGGACGAGCCGGTCATCAACCAGGCCGTCTCCGACCGGCTCGAGGCGGAGGGGTACGACGTCGTCCGGGCGTGGGACGGTCCCGGGGCGGTCTCCTGCTTCGAGCAGACCTCGCCCGACCTGGTCGTCCTCGACGTGATGCTGCCCGGCTACGACGGCCTCGAGGTGTGCCGCCGGATCCAGGCCGTACGCCCCGTCCCGGTGCTCATGCTGACCGCCCGTGTCGAGGAGGCCGACGTGCTGGTCGGCCTCGGGGTGGGGGCCGACGACTACCTCACCAAGCCGTTCCGGGCCCGCGAGCTGGTGGCCCGGGTCAACGCGCTCCTGCGGCGGGTGGAGCGGGCGGCCGAGCTGGCCGGCTCGCCGCGGCGTACGGCTGAGATCGGCGGGCTCCGGATGGACTCGGCCGCCCGGCGGGTCTGGGTCGATGGGGCCGAGGTCCGGCTGACGCCCACCGAGTTCGACCTGCTGGCCTGCCTGGCCGCCGACCCCGGCGCCGTCGTCACCCGCGAGCGGCTGCTCGCCGAGGTCTGGGGCTGGAACGACGCCTCGGGCACCCGCACCGTCGACAGCCACGTGAAGGGGTTGCGCGCCAAGATCGGGTCGGCGCGGGTGCGTACCGTGCACGGCGTCGGCTATGCCCTGGAGGCCGGCGCATGACTCCGCTGGAGCGGGTCTCCTCGATCAAGGTCAAGCTCGGGCTCCTGGTCGCCGCGAGCGCCCTGGTGGCCGCGGTCGTCGCCTCCGCCGGACGGATCACCGGGGTCTCCCCGTGGATCTCGATCCCGGTCACGATCGGGATCGCGCTCGCGGTCACCCAGCTGCTGGCGGCCGGGATGACCTCGCCGTTGCGGCAGATGACCATCGCAGCACGACGGATGGCCCGGGGCGACTACTCGGTCTCGGTGCCCGCCGTCGGCGCCGACGAGGTCGGCCAGCTGGGCCGTGCGTTCAACACGATGGCCAGCGACCTCGGCGCCGTCGACCGCCAGCGCCGCGACCTCGTCGCCAACGTCTCCCACGAGCTGCGTACGCCACTGGCGGCTCTCACCGTCGTGCTGGAGAACCTCGTGGACGGCGTCAGATCGGACCCGGCCGCGCTCCAGACCGCGCTCGGCCAGGCCGAGCGCCTGAGCAGACTGGTCGAGGACCTGCTCGACCTGGCGCGGGTCGACGCCGGCAAGGCGCCGCTGAGCACCGCCTCGGTCGAGCTCGGCCCGCTGCTGGAGGCCTGCGTCGCGGAGACGCGGTTCAACGGCCGGCCGGTCACCTACGAGCTGGACGTGCCGGCCTCTCTCGTCGTCGAGGCCGACGCCGATCGGCTCAGCCAGCTCGTCGTCAACCTGCTCGACAACGCCTCTCGACACAGTCCTCGCGGCGGCGTGGTCACTCTGCGCGCCGGCCTGGACGGCGAGCGCTACCACCTCGAGGTCCTCGACTCCGGACCCGGAGTCCCGGTCGCCGACCGCGGGCGCGTCTTCGAGCCCTTCGGCACGCTCAGCGCTTCCGGCGACGGCGGCGGGACCGGGCTCGGGCTCGCCATCGCCCGGTGGGTCACCGACCTGCACGGCGGCTCCATCGCCTTCCTCGACCCGCTCCCCGACGCCGCCGGCGCGCGGGTGCGCGTCGACCTTCCGCTGCGCCCACCCGCGCGTCCCGTCCCCGATCAGCTCGGGCCCAGTCATCTCACCCCCACCCACGAGGAGAGCCAGATGCCCACCACTCCCCCGGCGGCCGAGCCCGCCGAACCGGCCCAGCCGGTCGAACCATCCCAGCCGGTCGAGCGTCCCGACGCGGGCCCCGAGGCCGATGCGACCCCCTCGGTCCTCGACGACATCTTCGGCACCTACTGGCCCGACTCGGGTGTCCCGGGGAGGTTCGGGCTCTTCATCGGCGCCGTGGTCGCCGGCCTGCTCGGCGGACTGCTGATCCCCGACCGCAACGCCGGGCTCGGGACGGTCATCGTGATGCTCGCCGCCGGCGGGGTCGTGATGTTCGCCAACCAGAGGCGTCGCAGCTGGTTCCCGATCGTCTGCTACGTCCTGTTCGCGATGCTCTCCTCGGTCGCCGTGATCCGCGACGCCGAGTGGATCGTCGCGCTGTGCCTGCTCACTGCGGTCGCGGTGCTGCTGTGCGCCTCCACCCTGGCGAAGACGCTGCTCGGGATCGTGCTGACCGGGATCTCCTGGCCGCTGGCCGGGCTGCGCGGGATCCCGTGGCTGGGCCGCACGCTGACCAGCGTCTCCGGCAAGGGTCACGGGGCCGCGCTCGCCCGCACCACGTTGCTCTCGCTGCTCGGCCTGGTGATCTTCGGGCTCCTGTTCACCACCGCCGACGCGGTGCTGGGCAGCTGGGTCGACCAGTTCGTGCCCGACGTACGTCCCGACACCTTCGCGGCTCGGATCTTCATGACCGTCTTCGTCTTCGGGGTCGTGCTGGCCGCTGCGTACCTGGCGGTGAACCCGCCCCGGATCGACCGCAACGAGCCCACGTCGCAGCCTGTCGCCAACCGCTACGAGTGGCTGGCTCCGGTCGGGGTCGTGGTCGCCGTCTTCGCCGCTTTCCTGGCCGCGCAGGCGGCCGCGGTCTTCGGCGGCGAGGACTACCTGAGGGAGACGACCGGGCTGACGTACGCCGAATATGTCCACCAGGGCTTCGGCCAGCTGACCGTCGCGACGGCGCTGACCCTGCTGGTGATCTGGGCGGCCGCGCGCAAGGCGCCGGTGGAGACGGTGGCCGACCGGCTGTGGCTGCGGGTCGCGCTCGGGCTGCTGGCCGCCGAGGCCCTCGTCGTCGTCGGGTCGGCCCTGTATCGGATGCACCTCTACCAGGAGGCGTACGGCTTCACCCAGCTTCGCCTGCTCGTCGATGTCTTCGAGGCCTGGCTGGGTCTGCTGGTGATCGCCGGGCTGGTCGCCGCGGTGACCGGCAGGGCCATCGGCGGGGGGCTCTGGCTCGGCCGGTTCGCGCTGGTCAGCGGGGCTGTCGCGCTGCTCGGGATCGCCGCGATCAACCCGGACGCGTGGATCGCCGAGCACAACGTCTCGCGCTACGAGGAGACCGGGAAGATCGACACCGAGTTCCTCTCCGGGCTCAGCGACGATGCGGTGCCGGCCCTGAAGAAGCTTCCCGAGGACATGCGCAGCTGTGTGCTCGGACCCAACGACCGCGAGGGCGACTGGCTGGAGTGGAACCTCGGCCGCGAGCGCGCCGACGGCCTGACCCCGGTCTACGCAGCGAAGGTCGGCGCGACGGCGGTGTGCCCCAGCGAGATTCGATACGTAGACTGATTTCATGAGCCAGAAGCCTGAGATCGACTTCGTCGACCCCACCCCTCCGACCGACCTCGTCATCAAGGACATCACCGTCGGTGACGGCGAGGAGGCCACCGAGCGCGACCGCGTCTCGGTCCACTACGTCGGCGTTGCGCTGTCCACCGGTGAGGAGTTCGACGCGTCCTACAACCGCGGCGAGCCGCTCGACTTCCGCGTCGGCATCGGCCAGGTCATCCAGGGCTGGGACCAGGGCATCCTCGGGATGAAGGTCGGCGGCCGCCGCCAGCTCGTCATCCCGCCCCACCTGGGCTACGGCGACCGCGGCGCCGGCGGCGCGATCAAGCCGGGCGAGACCCTGATCTTCGTCTGCGACCTGGTCAAGGTCGAGAAGTAAGCAGTCCGTACGCAGCGAGGCGGTGACCCTTCGGGGTCACCGCCTCGCTCTCGTTCGTCCTCCGGATCTCACCAGGGCACGTCGAAGTCGGCCTCGTCGGAGACCCGGGCCGCCTGGCCGGCGTACTCCACGACGTCACCCACCCGCAGCTGCCGGCCCCGGCGCAGCTCGGTCTCACCATTGACCGTCACCTCACCGGCCGTGATCGCCGGCCGCGCCTCGGACCCGGTCTCCACCAGGTTGGCCAGCTTCATGAACTGACCGAGGCGGATGACCTCGTCGGTGATGGGTACGTCGAAGGGCTCGCTCACCCCGCCATCCTCTCCCCGTCCGCCGAGACGTCACAAATATCGGCCGAGGCGTCAGCGCGGTCGGCCGAGGCGTCACCCGCGTCGGTCGAGGCGTCACCCGCGTCGGTCGAGGCGTCTGTTCGGTCGGCCGAGGCGCGAGCGGGTTGGCCGAGACGTCATTGCGGTCGCCCGAGACGTCACTGCGGTCGCCCGAGACGTCAGCGCGGTTGGCCGAGACGTCACTGCGGTCGGCCGACCTGGCACGGGATGACGTCTCGGCCGACGTGCGTGACGTGTCGGCCGACGTGCGTGACCTCTCGACCGACCTACCTGACGCCTCGGCCGACGTACGTGACCTCTCGACCGACCGCAGCGACCTCTCGGCCGACCTACCCGACCTCTCGGCCGACGTACGTGACGCCTCGGCCGGGGGCGGGTCAGCCGACCAGGACGGCGACGGTGTGGATGATGACGCCGACGAGGCCGCCGACGATGGTGCCGTTGATGCGGATGAACTGCAGGTCGCGGCCGACGAAGAGCTCGATGCGGCGGGCGGCCTGCTTGCCGTCCCAGCGCTGGATGGTGTGGGTGATGACGGTGGTCGCCTCGCGGCCGTAGCGCTTGACGACGTAGACGGCCACGTCGGAGGCGAGCGCGTCGTACCGGCGCTGGAGGGTCTCGTCGAGGACCACCTTCTGGGCGTAGCGGACGACCTCGTCCAGGGCGCGGCGGCGGACGACGCCGTCGGGGTCGCGCAGGGAGGTGGTCAGGGCGCGGCGCAGGGCGTCCCAGATGGAGATGGCGGTGTCGATGACACCGGGGTGGTCGAGCACGCGCTCCTTGAGCCGCTCGGCACGCTCCATGGTCGCCTCGTCGTGCTGAAGGTTGTCGGCGAGGTCAGCGAGCATGGCGTCGATCGCCTTGCGGGCGCGGTGCTCGGGGTCGTCGCGGATGTCGGCGATCCAGCGGACCAGCTCGACGTGGATGCGGGCGGTCACCGGCTCACGCAGCACCTGCGGGGTCCACCACGGCGCCCGCTCGCCGAGCACCTCGGTGACGGTCTCCTCGTTCTCCTCGAGCCAGCCGTGCAGCTCGACGAGCGCCAGGTCGACCAGACCATGATGTACGCCGTCGTCCAGCGCCGCCTGCAGGGTGCCGCCGATGAGCGGGGCGATCTGCTCCTCGCGCAGGCGGGGTACGAACCCGTCCTGGATGATCTCGACGATGTGCCGGTTGCTGATCCGGGACAGGCCGTCGGCGACCACGGTGGAGACCTCGTCGACGACGCGCTTGGCGTTGGGCTCCTCGGAGAGCCACAGCGCGAGCCGCAGCGACGGCATCGCGACACCGAGCCGCTCCCGGATGGTCTCCTCCTGCAAGAAGTTGTCCTGGACGAACTCCTCCAAGCTGGCGCCGAGCTCGTCCTTCCGCTTCGGGATCAGCGCGGTGTGCGGCACCGGCAGCCCCAAGGGGTGGCGGAACAGCGCGGTGACCGCGAACCAGTCGGCCATCGCGCCGACCATGGACGCCTCGGCACCGGCGTTCACGAACCCCCAGAACCCGTCCAGCCGAAGGGTCAGGAGATAGACGATGGCGGCCACGACCAGGAGCCCGGTGGCGACGATGCGCATGCGCCGCAGTGCCTGGCGGCGTACGACATCGGCCTCGGTCTCGACCATCAGGCCGCCGATGCCGGCGCCCCCAGGAGAACTCATGGGCTCAATTGTGCCGGGTCGTCCCAGGCAAGGCGATCTGCAACACCAGGTCCCTAGTTTCTATAGGCTACTCACGGGTTGGCCCACAGGTGAGTTACAAAGCACCCAAGGGCGTCACCGATCCCTTCCCCTGCTCGTTGGAGTCGGAGAGAGTGCCTCGGGGGAGGCACACGTCCCACCGAGGAGATACATGTCGTCGCACAACGCGGACGGTGTGGGGTCGCATCTGTTCGACTCGTCGAGGAGCGCTATGTCGCTGACCACCGCCGCCAAGGTGGAGGTTCTCAGCGTCCTCGTCCGCGCCGGCCGGGAGGCCCGCGCCCCACTCACCCCGCACGACTGCAACACCGTGGTCGAGACCAGCGCCCACCTCGCCGAGATCGCGCCGACCCTCGCCGAGGGGACACCGGGCGAGCGTGCCCGCGCGACCCGGTCCGCGATGGAGCTGTTCCTCTCGGTCGACTGCCCCCAGCTCGCGCCCGAGCTCCGCGAGGAGCTCGCCAGGGCCGTCGAGCACGTGGTCGTACGTCATCCGGCCACCGCCGCCTAGCGCAAGAGACTTTCAAGCACCTCCTCCCTCCAAGCAAAAATGCCGTCGTGGCCCCATGGGCCGCGGCGGCATGCTTCTATTGACGAGGGAGGTAGTTGCATGACCATCGTCAGAGCCGCAATCAGCCAGACCACCTGGACCGGGGACAAGGCCTCGATGCTGGACAAGCACGAGGGCTTCGCGCGTGAGGCCGCCGCGCAGGGCGCCCAGGTGATGTGCTTCCAGGAGCTCTTCTACGGGCCCTACTTCGGGATCACCCAGGACAAGAAGTACTACCGCTACGCCGAGCCTGCCGATGGTCCGATCGTGCAGCGCTTCGCGAGCCTGGCCAAGGAGCTGGGCATCGTGATGGTGCTGCCGATCTACGAGGAGGCCGACACCGGGGTCTACTACAACACCGCGGTGCTGGTCGACGCCGACGGCACGATCCTCGGCAAGTACCGGAAGAACCATCTGCCCCACGTCGAGAAGTTCTGGGAGAAGTTCTACTTCCGCCCCGGCAACCTCGGCTACCCGGTCTTCGAGTCCGCGGTCGGGAAGGTGGGGATGTACATCTGCTACGACCGCCACTTCCCCGAGGGCTGGCGCGAGCTCGGGCTCAACGGGGCCCACCTGGTCTTCAACCCCAACGCCACCAAGCCCGGGCTCTCCAACCGGCTGTGGGAGATCGAGCAGCCCGCCGCCGCGGTCGCCAACGGCTACTTCGTGCTCGCGCCGAACCGGGTCGGCCTGGAGGACAACGAGTACGGCGCGGAGGCGGTCAACTTCTACGGGATGTCGCAGGTCGTCGACCCCCGCGGCAACTACGTGGGCGAGCTCGGCTCGGGCGAGAAGGAGGAGCTGCTCGTCCGCGACCTGGACATGAGCATGGTCCAGGAGATGCGCGACGACTGGCAGTTCTACCGCGACCGGCGGCCCGATTCGTACACCGCCATCCCCCGGCCCTGAGGAGGCCCGCATGACCACCACGCTCATCACGGGCGGCACGGTCGTCTCCGCGACCGGGCGCAGCCAGGCAGACGTGCTCGTCGATGGCGAGAGGATCGTCGCGCTGATCTCCCCCGGCGCCACTCCGTTCGGCACGATCCAGGCCGATCGGAGGATCGACGCGACCGGGAAGTACGTCATCCCCGGCGGCGTCGACGCCCACACCCACATGCAGCTGCCGTTCGGCGGCACCAACGCCTCCGACACCTTCGAGACCGGCACCCGGGCGGCGGCCTGGGGCGGCACCACGACGATCATCGACTTCGCGGTGCAGCGCTACGGCGAACGCGTACAGGACGGGTTGGCGCACTGGCACGAGCTGGCCGCCGGCAACTGTGCGATCGACTACGGGTTCCACCAGATCATCGGCGGGGTCGACGACGACGCGCTCAAGGCGATGGACACCCTGGTGGACGAGGGGATCACCTCCTACAAGCTGTTCATGGCCTACCCGGGCGTCTTCTACTCCGACGACGCGCAGGTTCTGCGGGCGATGCAGAAGGCGACCGACCACGGCCTGCTGACCATGATGCACGCCGAGAACGGGCCGGCGATCGACGTGCTCGCCGCGCAGCTGGCCGAATCGGGAAGGACAAGCCCCTACTACCACGGCATCGCGCGTGCCTGGCAGATGGAGGAGGAGGCCACCCACCGGGCGATCATGCTCGCCGACGTGACCGGGGCTCCGCTCTACGTGGTGCACGTCAGCGCCAAGCAGGCGGTCGCGCAGCTGGCCGCGGCCCGCGACCACGGGAAGAACGTGTTCGGCGAGACCTGCCCGCAGTATCTCTACCTCTCGCTCGAGGAGCAGCTCGGCGCGAGGTCGGAGGAGTGGGGAGACTTCGAGGGCGCCAAGTGGGTGTGCTCGACTCCCCTGCGCTCGCGCGCGGAGGGCCACCAGGACGCGATGTGGCAGGCGCTGCGCACCAACGACCTGCAGATGGTCTCCACCGACCACTGCCCCTTCTGCATGAAGGAGCAGAAGGAGCTCGGCAAGGACGACTTCCGGGCCATCCCCAACGGGATCGGTTCTATCGAGCACCGCGTCGACCTGCTCTACCAGGGCGTGGTGACCGGGCAGATCACGCTCGAGCGGTGGGTGGAGCTGATCGCGACGACACCGGCTCGGATGTTCGGGCTCTACGGCCGCAAGGGCGTCATCGCGCCGGGAGCCGACGCCGACATCGTCGTCTACGACCCCGCCGGCCACACGTCCATCGGGGTCGGGGAAGGCAAGAGCCATCACATGAACATGGACCACTCCGCCTGGGAGGGCTACGAGATCGACGGCCACGTCGACGTGGTGCTCTCCCGAGGGTCCGTCGTCGTCGCCGACGGCGAGTTCCAGGGCACCAAGGGCCACGGCAGCTACCTCAAGCGCGACCTCTCCCAATACCTGGTGTGACGTCATGGACTTCGGTGTCGTCCTCCAGACCAACCCGCCCGCCTGGCGGGTCGTCTCGCTGGCGAAGCAGGCCGAGGCGTACGGCTTCGACTACGTGTGGACGTTCGACAGCCACCTGCTGTGGATGGAGCCGTACGTCATCTACAGCCAGATCCTCGCCGAGACCCGCACGATCAAGGTCGGTCCGTTCGTCACCAACCCGGCGACCCGCGACTGGACGGTGACCGCGTCGGTCTTCGCGACCCTGAACGAGATGTACGGCAACCGCACCGTGTGCGGGATGGGTCGCGGCGACTCCGCGGTGCGGGTGCTGAACGGGAAGCCCTCGACGATCCGCGAGATGCGCGAGGCGACCCGCGTCATCCGTGAGCTCGCCAACCGCCGCCCGGTCGAGGTCAACGGCACCACGCTGCAGTTCCCGTGGGCCAAGCGCTCCGAGCTGGAGGTGTGGATCGCCGCCTACGGTCCGCTCGCGCTGAAGGCGGCCGGCGAGGTCGGTGACGGGTTCATCCTGCAGCTGGCCGACCCCGACATCACCGAGTGGATGATCGGGGCGGTCAAGAAGGCGGCTACCGACGCCGGCCGCGACCCCGAGTCGCTGACGTTCTGCGTGGCCGCACCGGCGTACGTCACCGACGGCTCGCCCGCGGCCCTGGACCATGCCCGCGAGCAGTGCCGGTGGTTCGGCGGGATGGTGGGAAACCACGTCGCCGACATCGTGGCCAAGTACGGCAGCAGCGGTGCCGTCCCACAGGCGCTCACCGACTACATCAAGGGCCGCGAGGGCTACGACTACAACGAGCACGGGCGCGCGGGCAACACCCACACCCAGTTCGTCCCCGACGAGATCGTCGACCGGTTCTGCCTCCTCGGCCCGGTCGAGGAGCAGGTCGCCAAGCTCGACCGACTCGCGAGCCTCGGCGTCGACCAGTTCGCCGTCTACCTGCAGCACGACGCGATGGACCAGACCCTGGCGGCGTACGGAGATCTGGTGATCCCGCGGGTCAACCGACCGGTGACCGCAAAGGCATGAGCACGCGATTTCGTTGATCCAGGCATGAGAATGTAACGAAAACGTAGCCCTCACCCTGATATACCGTCGTAATCAGTATCCCGGATCAGCGGCGACCCCGCCGCTCCCGGCGTAGAGTGAGCAACCAGATCCATGTCCATCCACGCACCCCAGGGGACAGCCTTGACCAGCGCCAGCGACGCCCGCGCCTACGACCTCGACCGAGCCCACGTCTTCCACTCCTGGTCCGCCCAGGGGTCGCTGAAACCGCTCGTCATCGCCGGCGGGCAGGGCTCGCGGGTGTGGGACGACTCCGGGCACACCTACCTGGACTTCTCCTCCCAGCTGGTCAACACCAACATCGGCCACCAGCACCCCCGGGTCGTGGAGGCGATCAAGAAGCAGGCCGAGACGCTGACCACGATCGCGCCGACGACGGCCAACCTGGCCCGCGGCGAGGCCGCCGAACGGATCACCGACATCGCGCCGGAGGGCTTCAACAAGGTCTTCTTCACCAACGCCGGCGCCGACGCGGTCGAGAACGCGATCCGGATGGCGCGCATCCACACCGGCCGCGACAAGGTGCTCTCGACCTACCGCTCCTACCACGGCAACACCGGTGCGGCGATCGTCGCGACGGGCGACTGGCGGCGGATCCCGAACGAGTACGCCCGCGGCCACGTCCACTTCTTCGGCCCCTACCTCTACCGCTCGGAGTTCTGGTCCACCACGCCGGAGCAGGAGGCCGAGCGCGCCCTGCACCACCTGCGCCGGGTCATCGAGTCCGAGGGACCCGCCTCGATCGCGGCGATCCTCCTCGAGACCATCCCCGGCACCGCCGGGATCATGATCCCGCCGCCGGGCTACCTCCCCGGGGTCCGGGCGCTGGCCGACGAGTTCGGGATCATGCTCATCCTCGACGAGGTGATGGCCGGCTTCGGCCGCACCGGCGAATGGCTGGCCCTGGACGCCTACGGCGTCGTCCCCGACCTGATCACCTTCGCCAAGGGGGTCAACTCCGGCTACGTACCGGCCGGCGGGGTGATCATCTCCGACCCGGTCGCGGCGACCTTCGACGACCATGTCTTCCCCGGCGGCCTCACCTACTCCGGCCACCCGCTCGCGATGGCGTCGATCGTGGCGACCATCGAGGCGATGAACGAGGAGGGCATCGTCGACAACGCCGCGACCATCGGCACCGACCACATCGCCCCCGGCCTCGCCGCGCTGGCCGAGAATCACGACGTGATCGGCGAGGTGCGCGGCACCGGCGTCTTCTGGGCCCTCGAGCTCGTCGCCGACCGCGAGACGCGGGAGCCGCTGCCGGCCGCGACGATGGGCCGGATCAAGTCCGACCTCATCGCCCGCAACCTGATCCCGTTCACCATGGAAAACCGCATCCACGTGGTGCCCCCGTGCATCGTCACCCCGGACGAGGTCGCCGAGGCGATCTCGATCTACGACGACGTGCTCGGCTCGCTCTAACAGCTCTCTAAGGACGCATGACATGACCGATCTCCCCATCCTCGACCACTGGATCGGCGGGGCAACCAACCCCGGCACCGGCACCCGTCTCGGCGACGTCTACAACCCCGCGCTCGGCACCGTCCAGAAGCGCGTACGCTTCGCCGCGGCCGCCGACGTCGACACCGCCGTCTCCGCGGCCAAGAAGGCGTTCGAAGAGTGGAGCGAGACCTCGCTCACCCGACGTACGGCCGTGCTCTTCAAGTTCCGCGAGCTGCTCAACGCCCGCAAGGGCGACCTCGCCGAGATCCTGACCGCCGAGCACGGCAAGGTGCTCTCCGACGCGGCCGGCGAGATCGCCCGCGGGCTCGAGGTCGTCGAGTTCGCCTGCGGCCTCTCTCACCTGCTCAAGGGCACGGTCTCCGAGCAGGTCTCCTCCGGCGTGGACGTGACCACGCTCAAGCAGCCGCTCGGCGTGGTGGGCATCATCAGCCCCTTCAACTTCCCGGCCATGGTTCCGATGTGGTTCTTCCCGATCGCGATCGCCGCCGGCAACGCGGTCGTGATCAAGCCCTCGGAGAAGGATCCGACCGCATCGAGCTGGATCGCGGAGCTGTGGTCCGAGGCGGGGCTGCCCGACGGGGTCTACAACGTCGTGCACGGCGACAAGGAGGCGGTCGACGCGCTCCTCGACAACCCCGACGTCGCCTCGATCTCCTTCGTCGGCTCCACCCCGATCGCTCGCTACGTCTACGAGCGCGGCACCGCCGCCGGCAAGCGGGTCCAGGCGCTCGGGGGCGCCAAGAACCACATGCTCGTGCTGCCCGACGCCGACCTCGACCTGGTCGCGGACTCCGCGGTCAACGCCGGGTTCGGATCGGCCGGCGAGCGCTGCATGGCGATCTCGGTGGTGCTCGCGGTCGACTCGGTGGCCGACTCCCTGATCGAGAAGATCACCTCCCGGATGGCCACCCTCACGACCGGCGACGGCACCCGGGGCACCGACATGGGTCCGCTGATCACCGGCGCCCACCGCGACAAGGTGGCCGGCTACGTCGACGTGGCCACCGCCGACGGAGCAGAGGTCGTGGTCGACGGCCGAGGCATCGAGGTGGACGGCGACCCGAACGGATTCTGGGTCGGCCCGACGCTCGTCGACCGGGTGCCGACCACGTCGGCCGTCTACACCGAGGAGATCTTCGGCCCGGTGCTCTCGGTCGTCCGCGTCTCCGGCTACGAGGAGGGCCTGGAGCTGATCAACTCCGGCCAGTTCGGCAACGGCACCGCGATCTTCACCAACGACGGCGGGGCCGCCCGCCGGTTCCAGCGTGAGGTCCAGGTCGGCATGGTCGGCGTGAACGTGCCGATCCCGGTGCCCGTCGCCTACCACTCCTTCGGCGGCTGGAAGGCGTCGCTGTTCGGGAACGCGAAGGCGTACGGCCCCGCGGGGCTGGACTTCTTCACCCGGGAGAAGGCAGTCACCACCCGGTGGCTCGACCCCTCGCACGGCGGGATCAACCTGGGGTTCCCGCAGAACTCCTAGGTCCTCGCCGCCGGCTCAGTAGTCGTAGTCGTCGTCGAGGCTGCCCGCGTCGAGCTTCTGCTCGGCGTAGTCGGCCTCGTCGACGTCGTCCGGCGGCGAGGTCACCGTCTCCTCGGCGTCCAGGGGCGCCTCGTCGTCGACGGTCTCCGTCACGACGTCGGTCGCCTGCTCCTCGAGGTCTGCCTCTGCTGCGTGCTCGCTCATCTACCCTCGCTCAGATCGATCCGTCTGCTCGGTCTCCAGTAGACCACCGGGGCGCCGGAGCCGCCACGACCCGATGAGGGCTCGGTGGCCTCAGCGTCGGCGTGGCGCACCCAGGGCCAGCCGGAGGTCCTGCTTCAACGTGGTGTAGGCCTCCTTGGGCTGCCGGTTCACGTCCCAGAGCAGTGCGTAGCCCTGGCCTTCGAACCAGCCCGGTACCCAGGAGTGGGCGTCATCGATGCCCCAGACCGTGAACGAGGTGCAGGCGCGTACGGCGAGACAGGCCTGGAGCATCTGCGAGAACTCGTAGGGATGGGCGAAGAGCGCCAGGTCGTCCGTCGGCACCTGGGTCTCGGCGGAGTCCACGAAGGTGCGTACGTCGGCCTCGGTGACCGCGACCTTCAGCCCCAGGTCGGCATAGCGCTGCAGGTCGGCGCGGAACCGCTGACCGGAGAAGCCGTACTGGGTGTCGAGATGGCCCTGGTTGCCGATCCCGTGGATCGGCACACCCTGGGCGATGAGCTCCTTGGCCCAGGTGTAGACCGCGGTCGACTTGGCGCTGTTCCCGTCCTCACCGGCGATGTTGTAGTCGTTGTAGAACAGCTGGGCCTTGGGGTCGGCGGCGTGGGCCCAGCGGAAGGCGTCGGCGACGATGCCGGTGCCGAGGTGCTTGATCCAGAAGTTGTCGCCGTTCATGCCGTTCGGGAGCGGGTCGGGGCTCCAGGAGTCGGCGAAGAACTCGTTGGCGACGTCCCACTGGTAGACCTTGCCGCGGAAGTGGCGGACCTCGTCGGTGATGTGCTTCTCGAGGATCGCGCGAAGCTCGTCGTTGCTGATGGCGCCGCTGTTCACGCCCTCGGTCAGCCAGGCGGGGTTCTGGTTGTGCCAGAGCAGCGTGTGGCCCCGCACCTTCTGACCGTGGGCGCGGGCGAACTCGACGACCTCGTCGGCGCCGGACCAGTCGTAGGTGCCGCGCGTCGGCTCGACGGACTCCCACTTCATCTCGTTCTCGGGAGTGATGCTGGAGAACTCGTCGGCCGCGATGTCGGCGAGCTCCTCGTCCGCGAGCACCTCGGGGTTGGCGGCGACGCCCAGATGCAGACCGATCTGGGAGGCGTAGGAGCGGAGCGAGTCGGCCGGGGGTCGGAAGCCACGTGGCTCGGCCTGGGCCATGGATGACGTGGAGGCCGCGACGGTCGCCGCCGCGGCCACGGTCACGACGAGGTGACGAAGTTTCACAGTGCCTCCAGGTGCGCAAGATGTGATCGGCATCACAGACAGGGATCAGGATGGCGAGAGGCGCGCAGCTTTGTCAATCGTTGTCGATAACGTTTTCTGAAGGTGCGCGCCGAAGCCACTCCCCGGCTACGATCCGGTGCATGCACACCGAGACTCCTGCCGGCGAAGCTCCCGGATCGACGTGGGCCCGCAGCTACGACTACACCGCGCGCGAGCTCGTGCGACCACGTTCCGTGGAGGACGTACGCAACCTCGTGCTGTGCGAGCCGAGGCTGCGCGCGCTGGGATCTCGGCACTCCTTCACCGATCTCGCGGACACCTCGGGGGTGCTGGTCTCGCTCGAGGCCCTGGAGAGCTCGCCGAGCCTGGCGGGCGACGTGGTCCGGGTGCCCGGCGGGATGCGCTACGGCGAGCTCGCGGCCTGGTTGCAGGAGCACGGGCGGGCGCTGCCGAACCTCGCCTCACTCCCCCACATCTCGGTCGCCGGCGCGGTCGCGACCGGCACTCACGGCTCTGGGATCTCGAACGGTTCGCTGGCGACCTCGGTGACGGCCATGGAGCTCGTCGACGGTCGCGGCGACCTGGTGCGTCTGGAGGCGGGCTCGCCCGACTTCTCCGGGTCCGTGGTCGGTATCGGCGCCCTGGGGATCGTGACCCATCTCGAGCTGCTGACCTCGCCGACCTACCAGGTCGCACAGACGGTCCACGAGGGCCTTACCTATGCTGACCTGCGAGAACACCTCGACGAGATCCTCGGAGCGGCCTACTCGGTGTCGATCTTCACCCGTTGGGCCGATGAGCCCGACGGGTCCGTCGCCAGGGTCTGGGCGAAGTCACGCTCGACGACGCCGGAGCTCCCCGGGACGGTGCTCGCAACCTGGCCGCGGCACGTCATCCCCGGCCTCGACCCGGCTCCGTGCACCGAGCAGCTCGGCGTGCCGGGGCCGTGGCACGAGCGGCTGCCCCACTTCCGCCTCGACTTCCAGCCGAGCGTCGGCGCGGAGCTGCAGAGCGAATACCTGGTCCCGCTCGATCGCGCCCAGCAGGCGGTCGACGCGGTCCGTTCGCTCGCCGACCGGGTCCGGCCGCTCCTGCAGGTGAGCGAGATCCGCGCCGTCGCCGCCGACGAGCTGTGGCTCTCCCCCGCCTACGGCACCGACACGCTGGCGCTGCACTTCACCTGGCAGGCCGACCCTGTCGGCGTACGCGACCTCCTGCCGGAGCTGGAGCAACGCCTCCCGGCAGGAACCCGGCCGCACTGGGGCAAGCTCTTCGCCGCCGAGAACCCCGGCGCTCAGTTCCCGCGATGGGACGACTTCAAGGACCTCGTACGCCGCTTCGACCCGGACCGCCGCTTCTGGAACCCCTGGCTTGATCGGGTGCTCGGCTGAGACTTCGGGGTAGTCCGGTAGCGAACTGTCTATTACTGGTCAGTAAATGGACAGTTCGCTACCGGACTACCCCGACCCGGCGACGTCAGTCCTCGACGAACTGACGATGGTTGCGGATCACCTCGGCGATGATCACGTTGAGGATCTTCTCGGCGAACTCGGGATCGAGGCCGGCGTCGTCGGAGAGCCGGCGCAGTCGCTCGATCTGGACCGCCTCGCGGCTGGGATCGGCCGGCGGGAAGCCCGCACGCGCCTTCAGCCGGCCGACCTGCTCGGTGCACTTGAAGCGCTCGGCGAGAAGGTGGACAAGGGCGGCGTCGAGGTTGTCGATGCTGCCACGCAGGCGAAGGAGCTCGTCGTGGGCTGCGCTGTCGGGTTCGGTCACAGCGCTATCAAACCTGATGCGAGCCGGGGAGCCACAACGAGTCTTACTCGCCGGACTCCTTCGAGGCCTGCTCGGCCAGCGCCTTGTCGATGTCGAGGTCGACGACCGCGTCGATGACCTGCTTGAGCGCGGGCGCGGGCAGCGCACCGGGCTGGGAGAAGACGAGGTTGCCCTTCTTGAAGGCCATCAGCGTCGGGATCGAGGTGATGTTGGCGGCACCCGCGAGCGCCTGCTCGGCCTCGGTGTCGACCTTCCCGAAGACGATCTCGGGGTGCTCCTCGGAGGCGGCGTCGTAGACGGGTGCGAACTGGCGGCACGGGCCGCACCAGGACGCCCAGAAGTCGACGAGGACGATCTCGTTGTCGGTGACGGTGCTCTCGAAGTTCTCTGCGCCGAGCTCGACGGTGGGCATGGGGCTCTCACTTCCGGTCTGGGTGGGTGCGCGCCGGATCGGCGGGCACGTACGTCTCAACGCACGTGCCTCACGGAGGATTCCCCGCTCGGATCCCTGGTGGGATCAGGGCTGGTCCGGTCAGGGAAGGCGCTTGGCCTTCGGCCCGATCTGCCGCTCGATGCGGCTGCGTGGCTGACCGGTCAGCTTGGCGACGATCGGCACCCGGAACACGTATCCACCGACAGCCGCTGCGATGACCAGCAAGATAATCCAGAACATGTGACCCAGCGTACGCGGCACCACCCAAGCCCCACCTCAGGATTCTCCCTGAGATGAGGCCCGGATGGAGCCCGGACGAGTCCCGGTTCGGCGTCAGGCGGCGCGGCGGCCGCGGCGGCCGGACTCGCGCTTGCGGAGGGCGTCGGTGAGCAGCGAGACCAGGGCCTCGAGCTGCACGTCGGCGGAGTCGGTGACCTCCTCGTCGGAGCCGTCCAGGGCACGAGCCGCGAGGCCGGCCTTGGAGTCGATCAGCTCGGCGATCCGGGTGTCGATGGTCTGGCTCGCGATGATGCGCCACGCGGTGACCGGCTCGGTCTGGCCGATGCGGTGGACGCGGTCGATCGCCTGGGTCTGCTCGGCGTCGGTCCAGGAGAGCTCGGCCAGGATCAGGTTGGAGGCGGCCTGCAGGTTGACGCCGACGCCGGCGGCGGTGAGCGAGCAGACGATGACCTCGACCTCGGGGTCGTTCATGAACTCGTCGATGGCCTTCTCCCGCGCCTTCGAGGTCTGGTCTCCACGGATCGTGGAGTAGCGGATGCCGCGCTCCTCGAAGAGCTTCTGCGCGGTGTCCATCACCTCGATGTGCTTGGCGAAGAAGACGACCTTGCCGACGTTGCGCGCCAGCTGAGCGGCGTAGTCGGCGGCCAGCGAGGCCTTGGCTCGACCGATGCGGCGCATCATGCCGAAGACGTTCTCGCCGGTGGAGGCGTCCTGGTCCTCGCGCTCCCAGGTGGCGACGCGACGGATCAGCTCGAGGTCGAGCTCGCCCGGCGCCGGCTTGGCGCCGGTCACCCGGGTCTCGATCGCGGTGTCGTAGCGCTGCATCATCCGCTTGGCCAGCTCGGCCTCGGCGGCCCGGATCGAGCGGCCCTCGGCGTCGTCGAGCTCGACCGGCAGATCGGCCACGCGGCGCGCCGGGATGTCGCTGGCGACGTCGATCTTGCGGCGGCGCACGATGCCCTGGTTGACCACGACGCGGCGGGCGGCGCCGTAGAAGCTGTTGTCCTGCGGGGTCAGCCCGGTCTCCTCGAGGCCTTCGAGCAGGCCGTTGAGGGGCTTGACGTCGTCGATCCAGCCGAGGAACTGCCAGATCGCCCGGAAGTCCTCGATGTCGTTGATCAGCGGGGTGCCGGTCAGCGCCATCAGCAGCGGGTTGGCCGTACGCTGCCGGATCTTCTCCGAGAGGGCCAGCACGTGCTGGGAGCGCTGGGAGGACTTGTTCTTGATGAAGTGGGCCTCGTCCACGACCATGCCCTTGAAGCCGAACTCGCCGAGCCAGCCGACGTGACGGTCGAGGATCTCGTAGTTGACCACGATGATGTCGGCGAAGCCGTCGATGTCCTCGCCGTTGCCGTGCACCACGGTCGCCTTCTTGGACGGCGTCCAGAGGTTGACCTCGCGCGCCCAGTTGGCCTTGACGACGTTGGGCACGACCACGAGCAGCGGGTAGGCGTCGGCCGCCTCGGCCGCGAGCAGGGCCTGGGCGGTCTTGCCGAGGCCGGGCTCGTCGGCCAGCAGGTAGGTGCGGTGGCCCTCGGCCGCCGAGGCGACCAGCTGCGCCTGGTGGTGCATGAGCTCGCGGGTGCCGGGCGCATCGATGTGGCCGGGACCGTAGGCGGGCGGCTCGGGCAGCGGCATGCAGGAGGGCCCGGAGTCGGCGTACTCGAAGCTTCGGAACAGGGGCCCGAGGAGCTCCCAGCCGGAGAGTCGGCGGGCGTGCACCGGCGGGCGCGCGTTGGTGAAGTCGGGCACCAGGAACGGGTTGGAGAGCTGGCGCTGGATGACGCTCGTCGGGACCACGCGCTTGTCGGGGACCACGACGGCGGGCGTCTCGTCCTCGTCCTCCTCCTCGTCCTCCGGCACGTCGACGCCACCACGGGCCATCAGCTCGTGCTTGAGGTCGACGGCGGCCTCGGAGATCTCGGCGTCCTCGGCGAGGAGCTCGAACAGCCGCGAGTCCATGGTCGCGGTCTTGGCCAGGATCGTGGCGATCCCGTCCAGACGCTTGAGCTGCTCGGCGCGGCGGCCCTCGTTGAGGGTCTCGTCCTCGAGCACGCGGTGGCGCTCGTCTCGGGCGAGGAGCGCGACGACCTGGAACTTGGTCCGTACGTCGGGCATGGCCGAGCGGCGCTGCACCGCCGACTCCACCTCGCGGACGACCTGCGCGAGCACCGGGATGATGCCCTCGTTGTCCTTGTGGACGCCCTTGCGGCGACCGTTCTGCCCGGACTTGCCGGCATTGCCGTTGCTACGTGAACGGCCGGACCGGTTGTTGCGCCGGGTAGCGGCTCCCTGAGCCAACTGAATCCTCCTTGGGGCCACGCACGGGTGAGTGGCATGTCCAAATGCCGACCCTCATCGGCCGGTCGCCCTCCCAGGGCTCACGCAGATCGATGGCAGACGACTGACGACCGCGTTCAAACAGCGGATACGCGCGATCGGCGCCTCATCGACCGGGCCAGTGACCCGTTCGGTCCCCACGACGAACGTCCACGAGCCGGGCGCTTGCAGCGAGTGTAACCCCACCCACACCGGTTAGCGGAAGTCTCGTTCCGCGTTTTCTGTCAATTGATCAAACAAGGGGGTCAGACGGCCCTGCGACTCAGTCGATCAGGTACTGATCAGCCCAGGCCGAGATGATCCGGGCGGCGCGCTGGGCCTGGCCCCTCTTCGTCAGGAGGTGGTCGGAGCCCTCCAGCGCCACGAAGGACCTGGGGTGGCGGGCGGTGTTGAAGATGTCGGAGGCGTTCTCGATGCCGACCGTGGTGTCGGTGGGGCTGTGCATGACCAGGAGCGGCTTCTTGAGCTGCATGATCTTCTGGCGCAGGTCGGCGCGGCGTACGTCGTCGACGAAGGCCTTGCGCAGGGTCAGCGACTTGCCGCCAGCCATCCACGGGGCCTCGCCGTTCTCCAGCACGCGCGAGAGCACGGCGTCGTAGTTGTGCTCCACGTGAGCCGGCTGGAAGGGTGCCCCGACGGTCGCCACGGCGTCGACCCCGACGGAATCGTGGGCCGCGGCCAGGACCGCTGCGCCGCCGAAGGAATGACCGACGAGCAGCTCGGCCGGGGTGCCGCGCTCGGCCATGAACTTGGTGGCCTCGACGGTGTCGGCGACCTTGTGGGTGAAGGAGCCGTCGCCCCAGTCGCCCTCGGAGTCGCCGAGGCCGAGGTTGTCGAAGCGGAGCATGCCGATGCCCTCGGCAGCGAGCTGCTTGCAGATCCGCGCAGCCGCGGGCGACTCCTTGCCGAGGGTGAAGCCGTGACTGAAGACTCCCCAGCCGCGCACCTCACCCTCCGGGAGATCGATCAGGCCGGCCAGCTTCGGCCCGGACGTGCTCTTGAACCACACCTTTTCTGTTGCCACGTGCCACATCGTCGCGTGCCGGGGCGCTACGTGCGAGTACCCGTGCCGAATTTCACTGGACATCGGTATACTCGTGGCCGTATATTCGCATACGAATATACGGAGGTGCGTGATGGCACGACGCAAGAGGAGCAACCTGACCGGGCTCGCGGTGCTCGGCACCGTGGTGCAACGGCCGATGCACCGCTACGAGATCGCCTCGCTCATGCGCGCCCGCGGCAAGGGCGATGACGTCGACATCAAGTGGAGCTCGCTCTACACGGTCGTAGCGAACCTCGAGAAGCACGGGCTGCTCGAGGTCGCCGGCACCGACCGCCAGGGCGCGCGCCCCGAGCGCACGATCTACCGCATCACCGAGGCGGGGCGCACGGAGCTGGTCGAATGGACCCGTGAGCTGCTCACCACCCCGGTGAGCGAGCAGTCCGGCTTCGTCGCCGGACTCTCGATGATGGCCGCACTCACTCCCGACCAGGTCGCCGACGCACTGCACGACCGGCTGATCGCGCTGGAGCAGATGGTGCGCGAGCTGCGGGCGGCGTACGAGGAGGCGGAGGTCCCGCGTCTCTTCCTGGTCGAGACGGAGTACGCGATCGCGATGCGTGAGGCCGAGGCCGCCTGGGTCCGTACGCTGCAGGCCGACCTCGCCTCGGGCACCTACCCGCTCGTCGAGGAGTGGCGCGAGTGGCACCGCTCCGGTGCGATGCCGGACGAGCTCACCGAGCTCGCGGAGCGGGGCGCCGAGCAGGACTGACCCGAGAACGACCTGGCGGCGGTGCGGCAACACCGCCACCAGGCCCACCGAAGAGAACCGGCACCGCGGCAACGGCGACACGGCTCGGATGGCACTGAGCAGACTATCCGCCCGACGCCGCGGTCCTCACCAAGGAGAAGAACCGTGGCATCCATCTCATCAGCACTCGTGATCGGCGGCGGCGTCGCCGGTCCCGTGACCGCGGCCGCACTGGCGAAGGCCGGCATCGAGGCGACCGTCTACGAGGCCTACCCCGAGCCCACCGAGGGCATCGGCGGCCTGCTCGCACTCGAGCCGAACGGCGTCGTCGCCCTCGACACCATCGGCGCCGCCGCCGGCGTGCTCGACGCCGGCACCCCGATCACCCGCTCCCGGATGGCGATCGGCAGTCGTACGTTCGACCTGGTCGCCTCCGAGCTTCGCTCGGTTACTCCCTCGCTCGGCGCGAGCGGACGAGCAAGCTCGCCGCTCGACCTCGCTCCGGTCGTCTCGCCGTCCGGACTGCCGGCACGGCAGGCGATCGAGCGCGCCGACCTCCACCGCGTCGTGCGCGAGCAGGCGGTCGCGGCCGGCGTACGTCTCGTGCACGGGCGGCGGCTCGTCTCGGTCTCCGAGGAGGACGACGGCGTCGTGGCGCACTTCGACGACGGGTCCTCGGCCCGCGGTGACGTGCTCGTCGGCGCCGACGGGGTGCGCTCGACCGTGCGTACGCTCATCGACCCGGACGCGCCCGGAGCGGGCTACACCGGGCTGCTCGGCTTCGGTGGTTACGCCGACGTCGACCTCGATCTCGAGCCGGCGACGATGACCTTCGCCTTCGGGCGGCGCGCCTACTACCTCTACTGGCGCCACGGCGACGGCCGGGTGGCGTGGGGCGCCAACCTGCCCTCGCCCTACCTCAGCCTCACCGAAGCCCGCCGGACACCGCCCGAGGAGTGGCTGCGCACGCTCCGCGAGGTGTACGCCGACGACGACCCCGGTGCGATCCTGGCCGCCTCGACGTCGGCCGAGTCGCTCCAGGTGATGGGGGCACTGCACATCATGCCGCCGGTGCCGCACTGGCACCGCGGCCGGATGGTGCTGGTGGGCGACGCGGTGCACGCACCGTCGAACAGCACCGGGCAGGGCGCCTCCCTCGCGATCGAGAGCGGCATCCAGCTGGCTCGCTGTCTGCGCGACCTGCCGTCGGTGGAGTCGGCGTTCGCTGCGTACGAGGGCCTGCGGCGTACGCGGGTGGAGAAGATCGCGGCGCGCGGGGCGAAGATCAGCCACGCGAAGGCGCCCGGACCGCTCGCTCGGCGGGTGATGCCGCTGGTGCTGCCGCTCGTCTTCCGGGCGCCGGCGGTGGCTCGGGTCACCGAGGAGGAGCAGCGCTACGCGATCGACTGGGACGCGAAGGTCGCCTGACGCGGAGTGGTCGAGCCTGTCGAGACCACCCGGTCTCGACAGGCTCCGACGACCGTCAGCGCTCGACGTAGAACAGGCGCTTGTTGAGGAACTCGTCGATCCCGAGCGGGCCGAGCTCGCGGCCGAAGCCGGAGCGCTTGGTGCCGCCGAAGGGGACGTCGGCGCCCTCGCCGGCCGGCGTGTTGACGTTGGCCATGCCGACCTCGAGCTGCTGGGCGACGGCGATCGCACGCGCCTCGTCGGTCGAGAAGACGGCGCCGCCGAGGCCGTACTCCACGGCGTTGGCCAGCTCGACGGCCTCCTCGTCGGTGCTCACCTTGTAGACGACGGCGACCGGGCCGAAGAGCTCCTCGGTGTAGGCGCGCATCTGCGGCGTGACACCGGTGAGGACGGCAGGCGCGAAGAAGGCGTCGGCGCCGTCGGAGATCTCGCCGCCGGCGTGGAGCGTGGCGCCCTTGTCGACGGCGTCCTGGATCTGCGCGCGCAGCGCCTCCGCGGCCTTGCGGGCCACCAGCGGGGAGTAGACGGTGTCGTCGCCGTCCTCGCCCTCGAGCGGCTTCATCGCGGCGGCGCGCTTGGTGAGAGCCGCGACGAAGTCGTCGTAGACGCCCTCGTTCACGATCATCCGCTTGTTGCCGTTGCAGACCTGGCCGACGTTCTCCATCCGGGTCGCCCAGGCGGTCTCGGCGGCCTCGTCGATGTCGTCGGAGTCGAGGATGATGTAGGGGTCGGAGCCACCGAGCTCGAGGACGACCTTCTTCAGGTGGCGGCCGGCGGCCTCCGCGACCGCCGTGCCGGCGCGCTCGGAGCCGGTCAGGGAGACCGCGCGGACCCGCGGGTCGGCGATCATGGTGGCGATCTGCTCGTGGGTGGCGTAGAGGTTCTGGTAGACGCCCTCGGGCAGGCCGGCGTCCTCGAAGATCTTGGCGATCGCGGCCGAGGAGCGCGGGCAGTTCTCGGCGTGCTTGAGGATGACGGTGTTGCCCGCGACCAGGTTGGGCGCGGCGAAGCGGGCCACCTGGTAGTAGGGGTAGTTCCACGGCATCACGCCGAGCACGGGGCCGAGCGGGAGGCGCTGGATGACGGCCTTGCCCTCGTGGCCCGGCAGGTCGGTCTCCTTGAGGAGCTCGGGGCCGTGGTCGGCGTAGTAGGCGGTGATCTCGCCGGAGAACTCCGCCTCGCCGGCACCCGAGGAGGCCTTCTTGCCCATCTCGGTGCGGATGATCCTGCCCAACTCCGCGGCGCGCTCGGTGAAGAGGTCCGCGGCGCGCTTCACGATCGCGGAACGCTCCTCGATCGGGGTCGAACGCCAGGCAGCGTACGCCTTCTGGGACCGCTCCAGCGCCTCCTCCACCTCGGCGTCGGTGGCGAACGGGAAGGTCTCGATCACCTCGCCGGTTGCGGGGTCGGTCACCTGGTAGGGAGGCGTGGTGCTCATCGTCATCCTCTTCGATCGGGGCTGCTTTTGGTGTGATGGTACGTGGTTTTGGAGCGCTTTTGATGACGGAACCGTTACTCTTTACCGGTTTTCGCAACTGAATCCGAAGTTAGGACACGTTCTAGAATGTCCGCATGGATCTCGCATTCTTCCGGCGTACCGATGACGGTTTCGAGCCTACGCCGATGGCCTGCAGCATGTGGGCCGACGACCAGATGCACGGAGTGGCCGCCAGCGGCCTGATCGCCCGTGGCCTCGAAGACCAGATCGAGGAGCTCGGACGCGCCGCCGAGCTGGTGCCCGCGCGCTACCACGTCGACCTGTTCCGACCGCCGCGGATGGTGCCGACGCGGATCCGCACGAGGGTCGTCCGCAACGGGCCGCGCATCGCGCTGCTCGACGCCGAGATGGTCCAGTCGTCCAAGGACGGCTCGGAACAGGTCGTGGCGCGGGCGACCTGCACCTACCTGCGCACCGGCGAGAACCCGGCCGGCGAGGTCTGGTCCGCGACCGGTCGTGCCACTCCCCCGCCGCTCGAGGTCGCGCCGCCGACCTCCGAGCCGCACGTGCCGTTCTTCGTCTCCGAGAGCCCCTGGTCCGACGACTTCGGCCGCCACCAGAACGCGGGGCGTCACATCACCTGGCAGGTCGCGGTGCCCACCGTGGCCGGCGAGCCGATGACCCCGTTCCAGACCGTCGCCTCCATCGCCGACGCCACCTCGATGGTCACCAACTGGGGCAGCAACGGCGTCGAGTGGATCAACACCGACATCTCCCTCGCTCTCGCCCGGCGACCCGCCGGCATGGAGGTCGGCCTCGCCACCATCGACCACGTCGCCCACGAGGGCATCTCCGTCGGCACCGCCGAGGTCTTCGACCGCGAGGGCACCATCGGCACCGCCACCGTCACCGCCCTCGCCAACGCCAAGCGCACCGTCGACTTCACCGCTCCCATCGAGGGTGGTCCCGCCACCTCCGTCTAGCCCGCCGAGGCGTCGGCCCCGTCGGCCCCGTCGGCCGGGGCTTGTGCCTTCTCGGCGAGGGCCAGGTTCTGGTCGACGAGAGCGGCCATGAGGGCACGCTGGCGGGTCGGGGTGAGGCCGAAGCCGGAGGGGGTGAGGTCGGGGGTGGCCAGGGACTCGTCGATGCCGTGGAGTCGGGCGGTGGCGTGGTTGACGTCGGCGATGGCCTGCCGGAGGTCGGTGGTGGCGGGGTCGTGGGTGGCGGGGTCACCGACGAGATTGAGTACGCCGGTGATGCCGATCCGGCGCTCCTCGCCGACCCGGTCCAGGGCCGCGAGGAGCGCTTCGCCCGCCGCGCGGAGCGGTCCGAGGTCCGCGGGGAACGGGTAGGTGGCACGCAGGCGCGAGGGGTTGTAGCGGTAGGCGGTGTTGAGCATGGTGCCGCCGGCGCGTACCGCCCACACGCGGTGGAGGTCGGAGGCCAGGAACGCGTACGCTGCCGGGTCCTGCGTCGGGTAGACGACCAGTCCGTTGGAGAAGACGTGGTCGGCCCCGACCAAGACGGGCCACAGGTGCTTGCTGTGCTTGCTGAACGCGATGACGTGCGAGAGCCCGGCGGCGTCGCGGTAGAGCTCGTCGACAGGACTGAGGAAGCCCCACCAGCGCTCCTTGAGCTGGGGGTACTTCACGAACTGGCGGCGGCGCTCGGCGCGTACCTTCGACCGCACCCGACGCGCGAGCGCGCGGTCCTCGGCGAGCTCCTCGAGGCCCAGCTTGCCGAGGTCGAGCACGAAGCGGGACGCGGCCGAGCCGCAGGGGGTCACCAGGTCCTCGCCGCTCAGATAGGGCCGTACGGTGCGCCCGAGCGGACCGCGTGCGAGCGCCTCCGCCTCGGAGGGGGTGAGCACGAGCGAGCGGCCCAGCACGATCGTGCCCTGGTAGCCGTGCGGCAGCGGGACCGCGAGGTCCAGCCGCGCCGGCTCCGGGAGCGAGAAGCCGTCCTCGAGCGTCCCGGTGATCGCCGGGACCGAGCGTCCGTCGAGCCACGCGCTCTCGAGCGGCCGGGTGGTGAGCCAGATCTTCGCGAACCGCACGCCCGCCGTCGGCCACGGAGCCGATCGCTCCGCCCGAGCGACCTGCCAGCCCCGGTCCAGGAGCGTGCCGAGGCCGAAGCGAGCGGTGTCTCCCTCGCTGATCGAGTCGGTCGTGATCAGCCCGATCTCGCCGCGACTGAGGGCAGCGGCCCGGAGCAGGAAGTAGATGACGTAGTCGGCCCGCCTCGTCGTGCCGGCGGCGAGCGTGTGCGCGAGGTAGTCCCGCAGTTCCTGGCCGATCGCGTCCCGCACCCGCTTCACCCCGAGGTAGGGCGGGTTGCCGACCACCGCGTCGAAGCCGCCGCGGGCCATCACCTCGGGCGCGACGAGCGCCCAGTGGATCGGCCGGACGGCGGGGACGGGCAGTCGCCGGCAGCGACCCAGCGATGCGTACGCCTCGGTCAGCCGCCTCCCCGGCCGACCGCCCAGCGGCAGCGCGACCGCGACCATGGCATCGGCGTAGGCCTTCGGGTCGCCGAGGCCGCCAGGAAGCTCCTCGGCGTCGACGAGCCCGACCAGCGAGTTGCCGCACAGGATCCGGTCGTCGAGGAAGGTCAGCGGGAGCGAGGGGTCCTCGCAGAGCAGCCAGAGGGACAGCTTGGCGATGTCGACCGCGACTGGGTCGATGTCGGCCCCGTAGAGGCAACGGGTGACGACCTCGGCAACGGGCACCTGGCACGAGGAGGCCAGATAGCGGGCGGAGGCGAGGAGGAAGACACCGGTCCCGGCGGCGATGTCGACCACGGCCGCATCGGCGGAGGCGATCGGCGCCAGGGCGTGGGCGACGACCTCGTCGGCGAGCTCGGGCGGGGTGTAGTGGGCGCCGTTGTCGCGGCGCGAGGAGACCTCGAGCAGCGCCTCGTAGACGTAACCGATCTCCTCCAGAACCAGATCGTCCGCGCCGGTCCCGTCCGGGAACAGATAGTTCGACAACAGACGATCCGATACGGGAGCGTCTGCCGCGCACGGCAGCAGCCCCGCCGCGCCCAGCGCGGCATCAGTGACCCTCATCCCCCGCGCCTCGGCGAAGTCCATCACCACCCGGCGCATCACCGCTGCGACCGCCGAAGGGCCACCGCCCAGCTCGGCAACCGCCGACCGCGCTCGAGTGCGCAGTGCCCGGGGCGTGATCACAGGATGAACCATAGAACGCCCACAGATTCGGGGAGACGAACCGACGGTGAAGAGTGATGCGCCGGGGTGTCTCCGTTCACCACGACGTCACACCGCGCGGACAGAATCCGGCGCATGTCCATCGACTCGGAGCGGCTCGGGCCCCTCCTCCACATCCGGCCCGGCACGACCCCCCGCGTGGCGATCATCTCCGCGAGCTACGGCGCGGGCCACCACTCGGCTTCCCGAGAGATCTCGCGAGCACTCAGCGAGGCCGGGTGCGATGTCGAGATCTTCGACTTCGTCGACCTGATGCCCTGGCGGCTCGGGCACGTACTGAAGGCCGGCTACAAGATGCAGCTCCAGGTCAGCCCCGACTCGTGGGGCACCACGATGAGTCTGGTCATGCCGGGACGCCCCCTCCACAAGCCGTTCAACCAGCTCCTCCGTCTCTCCACGCGCAACCTCACCGAAGCCATGCGCGGTGCCGATCTGGTCATCTCCACCCACCCGTTCTGCTCCCAGGTCATCGGCCACCTGCGCTCCAGCGGACAGCTCACCGTGCCCGCGGTCACCTACCTCACCGACGCCGCAGTCCCGGCGATGTGGATCAACCCCGGCATGGACCTCAACCTCGCCATCCACGAGGTCGCCGCACGCGAGGCGCGCATGCTCGGCGGCAACGCGGCCGTGGTCCAGCCGTTGGTCCCGCCGGGGGCGGCGTACGTCCCGGGGCGGGTCTTCCCCGACCCCCTCGCGGACCTCGCCCTGAAGGGCCCGCGGGCACTGGTCACCGGCGGCTCCCTGGGCGCCGGCGCGCTCGAGCAGACGGCCCGCGACATCCTCGAGCACAGCGACATGACCCCGGTGGTCCTGTGTGCGACCGACCCCTGTCTCAAGCGCCGCCTGGAACGGATCCCCGGCGTGGTGGCGCTGGGCTGGCGCACCGACGTACGCGCGCTGATGGCGACCAGCGACTGCGTCGTCCAGAACGCCGGCGGCTTCACCTCGCTCGAGGCCCTGGCCTCGGGCACGCCGGTGATCACCTACCGCTCGATCTCCGGCCACGGCGCCGCCAACTCGGCCAACCTGGACCGCGCCGGGCTGATCCCGTGGGCCCGCGACGAGATCGAGCTCGCCAAGCACCTGGTCGTCGCCGCCGAGTCGCCCCGGTTCAACCGGCTCGCGCTCGGGGTCCCCGACATCGTCCAGCTCCTCACCGACAGCTACGACGAGACCGCGGTGGCCTAGCTGTCCGAGGGCATCCCGAAGAGCCGCGCAGCGTTCTCGTAGAGCACCCCGCGCGCCCACTCGTCGCCGAGCCCGAGCCCCAGGACCCCGTCGACCGCCTCGAGATAGGGATAGGGGATGTTCGGGAAGTCGCTCCCGAACAGCACCCGCTCGCCCAGCGCCCTCAGCCGCGGCAGTTCCTCGGCGGGGAAGGGCGTCGACGCCTCGGTGAAGGCGGTGAAGGCCATCGTGGTGTCCAGGTGGACGCTGTCGTACTTCTCCACCAGGTCGAGGAACCGCGCGTAGTCCGGCAGCCCCATGTGGGCGACGATCAGCACCAGGTCCGGGTAGCGCCCGAGCAGCGCCTCCATACCGGCCGGCCCGGTGAACCGACCCGGAGCAGGACCGTGCCCGGAGTGGATCACCAGCGGCGTACGCGACTGCGAGAGGACTTCCCAGACCGGGTCGAGCAGCGGTGAGTTGGGGTCGTAGTCACCGACCTGGACGTGCGCCTTGAAGATCCGCGCACCCGCCTCGACGGCCTCGCGCACATAGGCGCCCGCCCCCGGCTCCGGGTAGAACGTCGCCGACTGCAGGCAGTCCGGCTTGTCGGCCGCGAACTCGGCACCCCACTGGTTCAGCCACGCCGCCATGCCCGGCTTGTGCGGATAGGTGAGCGCGGAGAAGTGACGTACGCCGAGAGCCCGCAGCACCCGGAGCCGTTCCTCCTCGGAGTGCCGATAGGCGATCGGCCACGGCCGGCCGGTCAGCGGCCCGGCCGAGTCGAAGTAGGCCCACACCTTGTCGAGCATCCGCTGGGGCAGGAAGTGCGTGTGTACGTCGAAGATGCCGTCCAGCCCCAGCGCATCGAGCCGCGCGCGGAGCTGCGCGGGCTCGTCGGGGGCGATGGTGACCGTAGGAGAATTCACGAGACGCGAATCTACCCAGCGGAAGCGGCACCCGAAGTCATGGGCGCAGCGAACGTCTCGGCGATCGCCCGTGCCCTCCCGGGCACCTCGTCGGCGGTCAGTCCCCAGGTGCCCTCGGCGAAGCGCCGGGCGAGCTTCGCGAGGGAGTCGGCGCCCTCGTTGAGCGCTTCGCCGACGTGGCCGCGCACCCACTCGAAGGAGAGCCGCTCGGACTCGCGACACAGGTCGTCGTGCATCCGGGTCAGGCCGGCGAGCTCGGCGCGGTGCTCGGTCTCATAGCCCTTCGGCATGGTCAGCTCACCGCGGAGCCAGTCCTCGATCATCGCGAGCGCGACCCGCGAGTCGGTCCGGATGGTCAGGGTGCGGCGGGGCAGCGCCCGCACCGCCTCGGCGATCGCCTGCAGCTCGGCCAGGACGACCAGCGACTGCGGGTCGCGGATCCGGGCGTTGGGCACCTGCCTGCCGAAGCCGTGCTGACCGTCGCCGGCGAGCCATCCCCAGCCGATGAACCCGCGGTGGGCCGAGCCGTCCGTCGCCACCACCAGCGGCGGCAGCGGACCGGCCCGATGGATCGCCAGCGCCTCCACCGCCTCCGCGCGGATGTCCGCGTCGTCGTCGGTGAACGGCACCACGGTGACGCCGGGATAGGCATCCGCGATCTCGTCGGTCAGCATCCAGAACCGCGAGTTGGACGGCAACGCGACCACGACCTGCACCGGCGCGAGCGACCCCAGCGAGTCGTACGCCGCGCCGACGGCCGCGATGATCGCGTCCTCGGTCCCCCGGGCGCCCAGCGATCCCGCCGCGTGCAGCCCCGGACCGGCCAGCACCCAGTCCCAGCTCTCGGCGTCGCTGCGCTCCTTGACGACGATGAAGCAACGCATCACAGACCTCCTGACCCGCCCGAACAAGTCGCTCTCGACGTTACCGGGCCGCCCCTGAGAAAGAGACCACGGCGTCAGGATCCGGACACGACTGACCGGAACGATCAGACGAGCACGGGGTCGCATTCGTGCGCCTCGACCCATCGGTGCCGCCGGCGTCCTCCGCTCGCCGACGAGGAGGCCGCTCAGCTCACTCCTGGGTGTAGAGCCCGTCGATGATGTCGGCGTACTTCTTGCTCACCACGCGCCGCTTGAGCTTCAGGGTCGGGGTGAGCTCCTCGGACTCGGCGGTCCACTCCTCGCCGAGCAGCTCGAAGGCCTTGACCTGCTCGGGCCGGGACAGCCGGGCGTTGGCGGCCTCGACGGCCTGACCCACCGCACCGCGGATCACCGGGTGCTGGGCCAGCTCGGCGAGCGAGCCGGCCTCGACGCCGAGCTTCTGCGCGACCACGGGAGCGATCTCGCCGTCGAGGGTGAGGACGGCGACGACGTAGGAGCGGCCGTCGCCGACCACCATCGCGTGGCCGACGAGCGGGCTCTCCTTGAGGAGGTTCTCGATGTTGGAGGGGGCGATGTTCTTGCCCGCTGAGTTGATGATCATCTCCTTCTTGCGGTCGACGACGCTGAGGAAGCCGTCCTCGTCGAGCGAGCCGATGTCTCCGGTGTGGAGCCAGCCCTCGGCGTCGAGGAGCGCGGCGGTGGCGTCCCCCCGGCCCACGTAGCCGGGCGTGGTGATCGGACCGCGGAACAGGATCTCGCCGTCCTCGGCGATGCGCACCTCGATCCCGGGGTGCGCGCGGCCCACCGTGCCGAGCCGGAAGCCGTCGGGCCCGTTGGCGGTCGCGGCGCCGGTGGTCTCGGTCATCCCGTAGACGTCGTAGACCTTGATCCCGAGCCCGGCGAAGAAGCGAGCCACCTCGATCGGCATGGGCGCGGCGGCGCTGGCCGCCCACTCGACCTTGTCGAGCCCGAGCAGGGCGCGCATCGTGGACAGCACGGCCGCGTCGGCCTGCTCGTACTGCGCCTGCAGCTCGGGCGAGGTGGTCTGTCCGGTCTGCTGCGACTCGACGTAGGCCAGCCCGACCGCCATCGCCTTCTCGACGGCCTCCCGCTTGGCGTCGTCGGTCTCGGCGGCGAGCAGCGCGGTGACGCCGGTGCGGATCTTCTCCCACACCCGTGGCACTCCGAAGAAGCTGGTCGGGTGGACCTCCTGGAGCGTGCCGAGCAGGAGCGACGGGTCCTGGATCAGGTAGACGTGGCCGCCGTTGAACTGCGGGATGTAGAGGCTGAGCACCCGCTCGGCGATGTGGGCGAACGGCAGGTAGGAGACCAGCACGCCGGGCTCCTCGACCCCGGAGGTCGAGAGCGAGCTGGTGGTCTCGAAGACGATGTTGCGGTGGGTGAGCACCACTCCCTTGGGCTGCCCGGTCGTGCCCGAGGTGTAGAGCATCGTGACCGTGTCGTCCGGGGTCACCGCGGCGCTGCGTGCAGCCAGCTCCTCGCCGACCTCGGCCAGCGCCGCCGCGCCCGAGGCCACGAAGTCGTCCCAGCCGATCGCTCGCGGGTCGTCCTCGACGGCCGTGTCGATGGTGACGATGCGGAGGATCTCCTCGCGCTTGCGTCCGAGCGCCCAGCGGGCCACGTGGTCGTCGGTCTCGAGCACCACGATCCGCGGGTCCGCGTGCTCGGCGACGTAGCCCACCTGGTCGGGGGCGAGGGTGTTGTAGATGCTGATCGGGACACCGCCGGCCAGCACCGCGGCCAGGTCGGCGACGATGTGCTCGATGCGGTTGGCGGCCATGATCGCGACCGACTCCCCCGGCTGGAGGCCGGCCGCGATGTAGGCGGCGGCCAGCTCGCGGGCCCGCTGGTGCAGCTCGGCCCACGTCAGCGTGCGCCAGCCCGTGCCGTCGGGGGTGTGCCGGTCGGAGAAGGCCGGCTCGGCGCCGCGTTCGGCCACCACCTCGGCGAGGACGTCGACCATGGTCTGGTCGCCGATCTGGGACTCGAGGGCGGCGCGGTCGGCGAGGACGTCGGGCATCGGGGCGCTCCTTCTGTGGTTTGTGACTCGGGTCACAATCGGGGTGCCTCGACCGTAGGGACGAGTGGGCGCGGGCACAAGAGCCCGTCCGCGCCATTTGAAGATCCCCCACCGCCGCGGATTTCACTCAGCGGAAGAATGCTCTGGCCGCAGCGGCCCGAACAGGAGTTGACTCACCTCATGGCAGAAGAACGTACGCAGGTTGTGATCGTCGGCGCCGGCCCCGCAGGGATGCTGCTGAGCCATCTCCTCGCCGCCGACGGGGTCGACTCGGTCGTGGTCGAGACCCGGTCGGAGGAGTACGTCGCCGCCCGCATCCGCGCCGGGATCCTGGAGCAGTCGAGCGTCGATCTGCTCACCGAGGTGGGTCTCGGCGACCGGCTGGCCCGCGACGCCGACAAGCACCGCGGGATCTATCTGCAGTGGCCCGAGGAGCGCCACCACCTCGACTTCGTCGACCTGATCGGCCGGGCGGTCTACGTCTACGGGCAGACCGAGGTGCAGAGGGACCTGATCGACGCCCGCAAGGCGGCGGGACAGGTCGTCCACTACGAGGTCAGCGACACCGCGCTGCACGACATCGACTCCGACCGGCCCTCGGTGACGTTCACCGACGCCGCCGGGATCCCCCAGCGGATCCGGGCGGATGTCATCGTCGGCTGTGACGGCTCCTTCGGCCCCAGCCGCGCCGCGATCCCGGCCCGGGAGAGCTGGGACCGCACCTATCCCTACAGCTGGTTCGGCATCCTCGCCGACGTCGCCCCCTCGACCGACGAGCTGATCTACGCCTGGCACCCCGACGGCTTCGCGCTGCACTCGATGCGCTCGGAGAGCGTCTCCCGGTTCTACCTCCAGGTGCCCAACGGCACCGACCCGGCGACCTGGTCCGACGACCAGATCTGGGACGCGCTCGCCGCCCGGCTCGGCCACGGCCAGAACGGCTGGAGCCTGCAACCGGGCCGGATCACCGATCGGTCGGTGCTGCCGATGCGGTCCCATGTCTCCACCCCCATGCGCCACGGCCGGCTCTTCCTCGCCGGCGACGCCGCGCACATCGTCCCGCCGACCGGCGCCAAGGGGCTCAACCTCGCGGTCGCGGACGTCGCGCTGCTGGCCCCCGCCCTCACCGCCCTGCTCAAGGGCGACCCGCGACTGGCCGACGGCTACTCCGAGACGGCGCTGCGCCGCGTCTGGCGCTGCACCCACTTCTCCTGGTGGATGACGACGATGCTGCACACCGCCGAGGACCCCTTCGACACTCAGCTCCAGCTCTCCCAGCTGCGCTGGGTGACCTCCAGCGAGCACGCCGCCGCTGGTCTCGCGGAGAACTACGCCGGTCTGCCGATCGGCTTCTGAACGCGGTGCCCAGAAGACCGGCTGCTACCGAGCCCCAGTGCCTGGTAGGGACGTCCGGAAGGCGTCGTCGAGCTCGGTGGCGATGATCGCCGCGGTGGCGGTGAGCGCGTCGACCAGCAGGCGTGCTTCCCGCCACTTGTCCCGTCGCCGGATCCATGTTTAGGTAAGCCTTACCTAAACATGGAGGTGTCATGAAGTCGAACCCCCGCATCGCCCGCAGCATCCTGTCCTGCCCCCGCGGGGGCAGCGTGGTGATCGACGGCATCCCCTACTCGATGGAGGAGCTCGAGATGCAGGGCTTCGCCGACGACGGCGGACGCCCGACCTTCCTGTGCCCGCCCGAGCAGCGGATGGCGTACGCCGGGCGTCGCGGCAGCCACGTCGTGCTGGTCCTCCAGGGCACGGTCGGCGAGGGCGAGGCGGTCCGCCTGACCGGGACGCTGCGGTGGCTGCGTACGGATGCCTGCACCTGCTGCGAGACCGAGTGGGAGGAGGTCGTCATGGACGTCTCCCACGTCATGCTGGTCCGCCGCAGCGGCGAGGCGATCCCGATCGCCCTGGACGCGTTCACCGACCGCGACCTCGACCTCAACGACGGCGTGCTCCACCGCAACCAGGACCACCTCAACAACCACCACGGCGACGAGCTGCGCGAGGCGGTCGCGACCCGCTCCTACCTCCCGGTCGACACCATCCTCGCCGCCCAGATCACCGGGCTGTGCGCCGAGGGATTCGAGTTCCAGTGGGTCGACGAGGCCGGGGCGCACAGCGCTCGCACCCTGTTCGACCGCCCGGCCCGGACGCCGGAGGACCTCGTCGCCGGCGTCCGGAAGGCCCTCGCCGCCGAGATCTGCTGAACCGGACACACGCGCCGAACCTGTTTCCTGGTACACAAATCCCATGTACCTTGGTGACGTATCAACGTCGTGCAAGGAGGCTCGGATGGTTGTGCAGACACTTCGCTCGATCGGTGGCTACGTGGGTGCCGTCGCCGGCACCCCGGTCCGGATGATCACGCCGACCAGGCCCGTGCCGCGCCGGGAGTACGACGAGACGCTGCGTACGTTGTCGGAGGCGTCGGTCGAGATGTACTTCAACGCCTTCAAGGACGTCGACTGGGACGCACCCGAGATGGCCCTGCCCGAGGACGACGAGCGCTGGATCCTGCCGACGCTCGACCTGCTCGGCGCCCATCCGTGGTACCAGTCGCTGCCCAGGGCACGGCAGATCGAGGTCGGTCGGCACCGCCTCACCGCGATGGTGAAGACCGGCTCCCAGTTCGAGCAGCTGCTCCTCCTCGGCGGCACCCAGTTCCTGATGGGCGTCGACAACGGCGACCCCGAGTTCCGCTACTTCATGCACGAGCTCACCGAGGAGACCCACCACATCCAGATGTTCCAGGAGTTCACCAACCGGGTGTGCCCCGACGTCGCGGGCGCACCCGGCTGGCTGATGCGGTCCATCCCGCTGGTGGGACACCTCGGCGGGCTCTACCCCGCCCTCTTCTTCGCGATCATCCTGGCCGGCGAGGAGCCGATCGACCACGTGCAGAAGGAGGCCATGCGCTCCGGCGGGACCCATCCGCTCCTGGACCAGATCATGGCCATCCACATCGCCGAGGAGGCGCGTCACATCGGCTTCGCGCACGCCTGGCTGGAGGAGCACGCCCCCTCGCTCAACCCGGTCTCACGCCTGGCCCTCGGCATCCTCACCCCGCTCGCGATGCGCCTGGGCTCGGACGCGATCATCATCCCCTCGCGCGCCGACCGGGAGCTCATGGGCCTGCCCGACTCGGTCGTCCGCGAGGTCTGGGGCACCGGCGCCGAAGCCGCCGCGTTCCGTCGTCACCTCTTCGCCGACGTCCGGATGCTCTTCGACAACCTCGGGCTGCGTACGCCGCTGACGCGGTGGTCCTGGCGGGTGCTCGGGGTCGACGGACGACCCGCGCGCTTCCGCGCCGAGCCACCCACCGCCGCTGCCTGAGCTGCTTGACGGACAGAGTTGAATGGCATCACCGACTCACACGAGGAGCACGATGCCGAACAACGACAATGGCCGCGCGAACATCGGCGTGGTGGGCCTGGCCGTGATGGGGTCCAACCTGGCCCGCAACCTCGCCTCGCGCGAGGGCAACACGGTGGCGGTCTACAACCGCACCTACGCCCGCACCGAGGAGCTCGTCACCGAGCATCCCGAGGCCGGCTTCCTCGCCTCCGAGACGATCGACGACTTCGTGGCGACGCTGGCCAAGCCGCGCACGGCGATCATCATGGTCCAGGCCGGGGCGGGGACGGACGCGGTGATCGAGCAGCTGGCCGAGCGGTTCGAGCCGGGCGACATCATCGTCGACGGCGGCAACGCCAACTTCAACGACACCATCCGCCGCGAGCGGGACCTGCGCGAGCGCGGCCTCAACTTCGTCGGCACCGGCATCTCCGGCGGCGAGGAGGGTGCGCTCAACGGCCCCTCGATCATGCCCGGCGGCTCGGCCGAGGCCTGGGAGACGCTCGGCCCCATCCTCAAGTCGATCGCCGCGGTGGCCGAGGGCGAGCCGTGCGTGACCCATGTCGGCACCGACGGCGCCGGCCACTTCGTGAAGATGGTCCACAACGGCATCGAGTACGCCGACATGCAGCTGATCGCCGAGGCCTACGACCTCCTCCGGCGCGTGGGCGGGCTCGCGGTCGAGCAGCTCGTGGACGTCTTCAAGGACTGGAACTCCGGCGACCTGGAGTCCTACCTGATCGAGATCACCGCGGAGGTGCTCGCCCAGACCGACGCCGAGACCGGCTCGCCGCTCGTGGACGTCATCCTCGACGAGGCCGGCTCGAAGGGCACCGGCGTCTGGACGGTGCAGAACGCGCTCGGCCTGGGCATCCCGGTCTCCGGCATCGGCGAGGCCGTCTTCGCCCGAGCGGTCTCCTCCAAGCCGGCCCAGCGCGGCGCGGTGCGGGCCTCGGTGACCAGCCGCCCGAAGGCACCAGCAGTCCCCGACACGTTCGTCGAGGACGTACGCGCGGCTCTCTACGCCTCGAAGGTGGTCGCCTACGCGCAGGGGTTCGACCTGATCGTGGCCGGCGCGAAGGAGTACGGCTGGGACATCGACCTCGGTGCGCTCGCCAAGATCTGGCGGGCCGGCTGCATCATCCGCGCCCGGTTCCTCAACCGGATCGTGGACGCCTACGCCACCAAGCCCGACCTGGAGACGCTGCTGGTCGACCCCTACTTCGCCGACGCGGTCGCGTCCGGCGAGGAGGCGTGGCGGCGCGTCGTCGGGACCGCGGCCGCCTCCGGCGTACCGGCACCGGGGATCTCCTCGGCGCTCGCCTACTTCGACTCGCTCGCCGCCGACCGGCTCCCGGCCGCGCTCATCCAGGGTCAGCGGGACTTCTTCGGCGCCCACACCTACAAGCGCGTCGACAAGGACGGCACCTTCCACACGCTGTGGTCCGACGACCGCTCGGAGATCGCGACGACGCCCTCGACGCACTAGGCCACCGGGGCACCTGGAGATACCGAACTTGGGGCTGTCGGCGTCGTCGAGGGCAGACCTAGCCTGAAGCATGGGGTTCGACGTCGCCGCGGAGAGGTATGCCCGTTTCATGGGCCGCTACGCCGAACCTCTCGCCCCTCACTTCGCCAACTTCGCCCGGGTCAGCATGGGCCAGCGGGTGCTCGACGTGGGCTGCGGGCCCGGCACGCTCACCCGTCATCTGGTGACGCTCACCGAGGCCCACCTGGTGGCCGCCGTCGACCCCTCGCCACCGTTCATCGAGGCGGTCGCGCGGCAGCTGGCCCGGGTTGACGTGCACACCGGGGTCGCCGAGGCGCTCCCCTTCGACGACAACTGGTTCGACGTCTCGCTGGCCCAGCTCGTCGTGCACTTCATGACCGACCCCGAGGCCGGGGTCAAGGAGATGGTCCGGGTCACCCGGCCCGGCGGCACCGTCGCGGCGTGCGTCTGGGACGGCGACACCGGTGCGGTCGCGCCGTTCTGGGCATGCGTGCACGAGATCGACCCCGAGGCCGAGGACGAGGCCCTCCTCGCCGGCTCCCGGCTGGGTGACCTGGAGAAGCTGTTCAAGAAGGTCGGCCTCCGCAAGGTCGAGCCCAGCGGCCTGGTCGTCCGCGTCACCCACCCCACGTTCGAGGACTGGTGGGACCCGTACACCTTCGGTGTCGGGCCGGCGGGTGACTACGTGAGCTCCCTCGACGACGCCGGTCGCGCCGCGCTCGAGGAGGTCGCCCGACGCCGGTTCGGCAACGGGCCGTTCACGGTGACCGCGACGGCGTGGGCGGCTCGCGGCACGGTCGCCTAGACCCGCCGGCGACGCCGCGATCGACCGGCGTGGCAATTTGCATCGCTCTCCTATCCTCCATAAGGTTGTAAAAGTCAACCAATCAGAGGGGGCGATGATGGCGCAGGCGACCTACCGCGAGCTGATGCACCGACTCATCGAGGTCGGGGCCGTCAAGAAGGGCCTGGCCCGCAACCTCCCGCCCGACCTGCCGGCCGGCTCGGCGGGCGTGCTGGGCCTGCTGAGCCAGCACGGCGAGATGACCATCAGCGAGCTCACCGATCTGCTCGCCGTCGACATCTCGGTGACCAGCCGCCACGTCTCGTACCTCGCCGATCAGGCCTGGCTCGAGCGCTCCCCCAACCCGGCGGACGGCCGCTCGCGTCTGCTGCGTCTCACCGACTCCGGACGCGATCTGCTCGCCGGGTTCTCCGACCACATCACCGAGCTGCTCGCCGAGCGGCTCAGCGACTGGAGCGACGAGGAGGTGCATGAGCTGATCCGGCTCATGGCCAAGCTGCACGACAGCCTCGTCTGCCCCGCGCACACCACCCACGTACGCAACTAAGACTCTGCTCAACTCAGAAGGGAAGTCCATGGCAACGACCACAGCCGAACGGACTCACGCCAGGCCACCGGAATCCTCCGGCCAGGGCCAGATGTCGCACCGCGAGATCATGGAGGCGCTCTCGGGCCTGCTGCTCGGCATGTTCGTGGCGATGATCTCCTCCACGATCGTCTCCAACGCCCTGCCCGAGATCATCGCCGACATCGGCGGCGGGCAGTCGGCCTACACCTGGGTGGTCACCGCCTCCCTGCTGACCATGACGGCCACCACCCCGCTGTGGGGCAAGATGGCCGACCTGTTCAGCAAGAAGCTGCTCATGCAGATCGCGCTGGTCCTCTTCGTGGCGGCCTCGGCCGTCGCCGGCCTCGCCCAGAACCCGGGCGAGCTGATCGCCGCCCGCGCGGTCCAGGGCATCGGCATGGGCGGTCTGACCGCCCTGGCCCAGGTCATCATGGCGGCGATGATCTCGCCGCGTGAGCGCGGCCGCTACTCGGGCTACCTCGGTGCGGTCTTCGCGGTCGCCACCGTCGGCGGCCCGCTGATCGGCGGGGTCATCACCGACGCCGACTCGCTCGGCTGGCGCTGGTGCTTCTACGTCGGCATCCCGTTCGCGATCATCGCCTTCATCGTGCTGCAGAAGACCCTGCACCTGCCCGTGATCCGGCGTGAGGGCGTCAAGGTCGACTGGGCCGGGGCGTTCTTCATGGCGGCCGGTGTCTCGCTGCTGCTCCTGTGGGTCACCTTCGCCGGCGACAAGTACGACTGGGCCTCGTGGGAGACCGCGGCCATGGTCGGCGGCTCCGTGCTGCTCCTGCTGATCTTCGTCCTCGTCGAGTCCCGGGCCAAGGAGCCGATCATCCCGCTGCGGCTCTTCGCCAACCGGACGATCACGCTCTCCTCGCTCGCCTCGCTCTTCGTCGGTGTCGCGATGTTCGCGGGCACGATCTTCTTCAGCCAGTACTTCCAGCTCGCCCGCGACAAGTCGCCGACGATGGCCGGCGTGATGACGATCCCGATGATCGCCGGACTCTTCCTCTCCTCGACCATCTCGGGCCAGGTCATCACCCGCACCGGGAAGTGGAAGGCCTGGCTGGTCGTCGGCGCCGCCCTCATCGTCGGTGGGCTGGGCCTGCTAGGCACGATCCGCTACGACACCGAGTACTGGCACGTCGCCGTCTTCATGGCGATCCTCGGCCTCGGCGTCGGCATGACGATGCAGAACCTGGTCCTCTCCACGCAGAACCAGGTCGCACCCGCCGATCTCGGCGCGGCCAGCTCCATGGTGACGTTCTTCCGCAGCCTCGGCGGCGCGATGGGTGTCTCCGCGCTCGGCGCGCTGATGGCCCACCGGGTCGTCGACTACGTCGAGGACGGCCTCGCCGACCTCGGTCCGAAGTACGCCACGCTCGCCCAGGGCACCTCGGGCGAGATCCCGGACATGGACAAGATCCCGGAGCCGCTGCGCTCGGTGCTGGAGAGTGCCTACGGGCACGGCATCGCCGACATCTTCCTGGTCGCCGCGGGAGCCGCCGTCATCGCGCTGCTGTTCGTGCTGTTCATCAAGGAGGTCCCGCTGAAGACCAAGGGCGGGCTCGCCCAGGCCGCCGAGGAGGCTGCCGAGCTGGACGGGCCGGTCGCGGTCGCCGAGGCCGTCGCCGGCGTGCCGGAGCAGCACCCCGCCGTCGCGCCGGTCGCCAACGGGATCGCGCTGCACGGCTTCGTCCGCGGCTCCGGGAGCATCCCGATCCCGCACGCCGCGGTCACGCTGATCTCGCTGTCGGGGCGCCAGCTCGGCCGCTCGGTCGCGCACGCCGACGGCTCCTACGCGGTGGACGCGCCGGGGTCGGGGACGTACGTCCTGATCGCCTCCGCCGACGGCTTCCAGCCGCAGGCCTCCACGGTGGTCGTGGGCGGTGAGCCGGTGGCGTACGACCTCCTGCTCAGCGGCACCACGGGCCTCAAGGGCATCGTGCGCGGCGGCGAGGACGGCGCGCCCGTCAAGGACGCGATGGTGATCGTGACCGACGTACGCGGCGACCTGCTCTCCACCGGCACGACCGTCGCGGACGGCACGTTCTTCATCGACGAGCTGGTCCCGGGACCGGCGACGGTCGCGGTCAACGCCGAGGGCTACCGCCCGCGCGCGGTGCCGATCGAGATCGGCGCCACCGGCCTGACCCGGATCGAGGTCGAGATGGTCACCGGTGCCCGACTGACCGGTGTCGTCAAGGCTTCGTTCGGCCCCCTTGCCGACGCCCGGGTGACGCTGGTCGACGCGGCCGGCAACGTGGCCGGGACGGCGACGACGGGTGCGGACGGGGCGTACGCCTTCGCCGATCTCGACAGCGGCGAGTACACGGTCCTGGCGACCAGCTATCCGCCGGCCGCCAGCGCGGTGAGCCTGAGCGGCCACGGCGTCGACGGCCACGAGATCGTCCTCTCCCACCCCGAGGACTGATCCGCGATGGCACTGACCGCACAGATCCGCACCCGCGACGGCTGGGCCGTGGCGCACGCGGTCGTCACCCTCACCGACACGGCCGGCGGTCAGGTGCTGCGCGCCGAGGCCGACGAGGACGGTGTCGTCACCGACGACACCGTCCTCGCCCCCGGGCCGTACGTCGCGATCATCACCGCGATCGGCTGGTCCCCCACCGCGGCGACCGCGATCGTCACGGCCTCGGGGACGGCTGCGCTCGGCACCGTCACGCTGACCCGTCAAGGAGACACCTCGCTCCCCGCCCCTGGCCCGTGGACGATCGACCCGGCCCACTCCACCGTCGGCGCCGTCGCGCAGCACCTGGGCATCTCCAGCGTGCGCGGCCGGTTCACCGACTTCGCCGGGGTCGTCGAGATCGCCCCGGACCATCTGGAGAAGTCCCGCGTCGAGGCCGTCATCCGTGCCGCCTCGATCGACACCGGCAACCGCATGCGCGACGACCACCTGCGCAGCGGTGACTTTCTCGACGTCGAGGCGTTCCCCGAGATCGCCTACCGCTCCACCTGCCTCACCCCGGCCGGCCCGGACCGCTGGACCGTCCACGGCGAGCTCTCCATGCACGGCCAGACCCGCCCCGTCGACCTAGACGTCGCCTACCTCGGCACCGGCCCTGACGCCTGGGGCGGCACCCGCGCCGCCTTCCGCGCCACCGCCCAGCTGCGCCGCGACGACTTCGCGATGAACTACAACCAGGCCATCGCCACCGGCATCGCCGCCATCGGCACCACGCTCAAGGTGGAGCTGGACATCCAGGCCGTCCAGGGCGACTCGCTCCCCACCTGAGCCGAGGCGTCACCCCGGTCGGGCGAGACGTCAACCCCGTCGGGCGAGACGTCAACCCCCGCGGGGGGGGGGGGGGGGGGGGGGCGCCCCCCCCCCCGCCGCCCCCCCGCCCCCCCCCCCCCCCCCCCGGGGGGCCCCCCCCCCCCCGGGGGGGGGCGGGGGCCCCCCCCCCCCCCCCCCCCCCGACGTAAGCGACGCCTCGCCCGACCTACCTGACGCCTCGCCCGACGTACCTGACGCCTCGGCCGACTTACCTGACGCCTCGGCGGGGTGGTCACGGGCGGACTGAGACTCTGCGAGTATGAGTGCATGGAGCTGCGCCATCTTCGCTACTTCGTCGCGGTCGCCGAGGAGCGTCACTTCGGGCGGGCGGCGCAGCGGCTCCACATGGCACAGCCGCCGCTGTCGCAGCAGATCCGCCAGCTCGAGGCCGAGCTCGGGCTGACCCTGCTCACCAGGACGACGCGACGGGTCGACCTGACCCCGGCGGGGGCGGCGTACCTGGAACGGGCGCGGGAGATCCTCGGTGCCGTGGATGCCGCGGCCCACGAGGCCGCCAGCATCGCCTCGGGGCGGCGTGGGCGGCTGCTGATCGGGTGCGTCGGGTCGGCCACCTACTCCTTGCTCCCCGAGCTCGCCCGCACCCTGCGGGCCGAGCTGCCGGAGGTGGAGTTCGGGTTCCGCGGCGAGATGCTCTCACCGGACCAGGCCGCGGCGCTCGCCGACGGCACCCTCGACCTCGGCCTGCTCCGTCCCCTCCCCACGACCCCCTCCCCCGGCCCCGGCCTCGCGATCACCCACCTGCGCCAGGAGGATCTCCTCGTGGCGATGCCGAAGGACCACCGGTTCGCCGCCCGTCGCCGCGTACGTGTCCCCGAGCTCGACGGCGAGGGCCTCGTCATCCACGCCGGCAGCGGCCGCTCGGCGATGAACGCGATGATCCAGCACCTCTTCGAGGAGGCCGGGATCAGCACCCACATCACCCACGAGGTCGCCGAGACCTCCACCCTGGTCACCTTCGTGGCCGCCGGCCTCGGGGTCGCCATCGTCCCGGAGCCGACCTCCGCCCTCGCCGTCCCCGGCGTCGTCTACGTCCCTCTCGCCGGCACCCCCGGCGTCGAGCTCGTCGCCGCCACCCGCGCCGGCGACGAGAGCCCGCTGCTCACCCGCGCGCTCGCCATCCTGGCGAACCTCAGCGCCGACTAGCCGACCAGCCGACCAGCCGAGTCGGCGCGTCATAACGAGCCGACTCGGCACGGATCTCGGTCAAGACGAGCCGACTCGGCATCCGGAGGGTCAGCGGCAGCGAAGGGTCTGCGAGGGGGTGACGCCGTACGTCTGGCGGTAGGCGGCGGCGAAGCGGCCGAGGTGGGTGAAACCCCAGCGATAGGCGACCTCGGCGACGGTGTCGCCACGGCTGGCGATGAGGTCGGCGTGTACGCGTTCGAGGCGGATCTCCTGGAGCCGCTGGGTCGGGGTGCGGCCGAGGTAGCGCTGGAAGCCCTGCTGGAGCCGGCGGATGCCGACGTCGGCCTCGCGGGCCAGGTCGGAGACGGTCCACTCCCTGGCCGGGTCGGCCTCCATGGCCTCCACGACGCGGGAGACGATGCGGGGCTGGACGGAGCCGACGGCGGGCTCCTCGGGGAAGCAGGCCGCGACGAAGGCCGCGGTCAGCGTGCCCGCCAGCCGGCGACGCACCCGCTCGTCACCGACCAGAGCCGGGTTGCGCATGGCCTCGGTGCCGAGCGAGCCCAGCAGGCCGATCCAGGCGCGAGCACCGTCGGCGCGCAGGTCGAGCTGGGCGGGCAGCCGGTCGGTGTGGAGACCGACGAGGGCGGCGACCTCCTCGACCAGGTAGTCCCGCTCGACCCGCATCCCGACGATCGAGCAGTCGGCCGACCACCGCGTCATCTTGGTCGGCCGGTCAGGAGGACACACGGTCGCCTGACCGTCGAGGGAGAGCACGTGGGCACCACCGACATTGGCCTCGAGGACGCCGCTGCGCGGGACGTTGACCGCCCAGGCCCCCGGGTGGTCGGACTCCACCGACACCTCGGCGCCCCAGCCGATGCGGGTCAGCCGGACCGGACCGAGGTCGACCGCGCGCAGCTCCGCGGGGCGGGCCGAACGGCCCCGCAAGGTCAGGGCATGCGGGAAGTAGGCCCGGGAGACCTCGCCGGAGAAGGTCTCCATGTCGCCGGACGATCCGGACGACGATGCGGTGAGTGTGCCGGTCACGCTCATCTGCCACCCCCTAGTGACGTCCTTCACAGTAACAGCGCATCCAGTCGTGGCCGAGAACGTCCTGAAACCCGGTGCGCAATCCGGATAGCCCGTTCGCCCAGCGGATCGCCGCTCTCGTGATCCGGATCTAGCGTCGTCCTCCGACGTGACCGCCGCCACACACCCTGCGGCCCCGAGAAGGAGGAGCTCCATGGACCCACGCACCCTGCGGTCGACCTTCGGCCGCTTCGCGACCGGTGTCACCGTGATCACCTGCCGGACCCCAGACGGCGCCCACCACGGCGCCACGGTCACGGCCTTCACCCCGATCTCGCTCGACCCGCCGCTGGTACAGGTCGCCCTGACGCGTACGTCCAAGGCGGCCGCCTACCTCGAGGGCTCCGCCTTCGCGGTCAATGTCCTGGCCGCCGACCAGAGCGATGTCGCCATGCACTTCGCCGGGCGCCCCGGCAGCGACCCGCTCCCCTGGCGCGAGGGCGCGACGGCCCCGCGCCTCGGCGGGACGGCCGCGACGCTGGTGTGCCGGCCGTGGCGTACCGACGACGGCGGGGACCACCTGCTGTTCCTCGGCGAGGTCGTCGAGGTGATCACCACCGACCGCAAGCCGCTGCTCTTCCACGACAGCGCGTTCCACCACATCGGCAACCCGTCCTCGGAAGTGGTCTGGCTCGGCTGCCAGGACGACCCCAGCACCGGCTGGTTCGACGCGACCGCGTCGTTCACCGCCTTCGAGGCTCCCGCCATCCCACGATCCACCCACTACTGATCCGACCAAGGAGAGAACCATGACCGACACCCTCGCCCAGGAGTCCCAGTCCGACGGCCCGCCGACCGTCAACCCGGCCGCCGGCTCGCCCGCCAACCAGCAGACCAACTTCGCCTCCCGCCCGATGACCGGGGACGAGTACATCGAGAGCCTGCGCGACGGCCGCGAGATCTACCTGCACGGCGAGCGGGTCAAGGACGTGACCACGCACCCGGCGTTCCGCAACCCGGTCCGGATGACCGCGCGCCTCTACGACGCGCTGCACACCGGCCCCCACGTCGACGAGCTCACCGTGCCGACCGACACCGGCAACGGCGGCGTCACGATGCCGTTCTTCAAGACGCCGACGTCCTCGGCCGACCTGCTCAAGGAGCGCGACGCCATCGCGCGCTGGTCCCGGATGACGTACGGCTGGATGGGCCGCTCCCCCGACTACAAGGCCAGCTTCCTCGGCACCCTGCACGCCAACAAGGAGCTGTACGCCCCGTTCCAGGACAACGCCGAGCGCTGGTATCGCGAGTCCCAGGAGAAGGTCCTCTACTGGAACCACGCGATCATCAACCCGCCGGTCGACCGCCAGCTGCCTCCCGACGAGGTCGGCGACGTCTATATGAAGGTCGAGAAGGAGACCGACGCCGGCCTGATCGTCTCCGGCGCGAAGGTCGTGGCGACCGGCAGCGCGATCACCAACTACAACTTCATCGCCCACTACGGCCTGCCGATCCGCAAGAAGCAGTTCGCGCTGATCTGCACCGTCCCGATGGATGCCCCCGGCATCAAGCTGATCTGCCGCTCCTCCTACACCGAGCAGGCGGCCAAGAACGGCGAGCCGTTCGACTACCCGCTCTCCAGCCGGATGGACGAGAACGACACCATCTTCATCTTCGACAAGGTGCTGGTGCCCTGGGAGAACGTCTTCATGTACGGCGACGTCGACCGGATCAACTCGTTCTTCCCACAGTCGGGCTTCCTGCCGCGGTTCACCTTCCAGGGCTGCACGCGCCTGGCGGTCAAGCTCGACTTCATCGCCGGCCTGCTGATGAAGGCGCTCGACGCCACCGGCTCCGGCGGCTTCCGCGGCGTCCAGACGCGCGTGGGTGAGGTCATCGGCTGGCGCAACCTGTTCTGGTCGCTGACCGAGTCGATGGCGCGGGACCCCGAGCCGTGGGTCGGCGACGCGGTCATCCCGAAGCTCGAGTACGGCCTGACGTACCGGATGTTCATGATCCATGGCTACCCGCGGGTCAAGGAGATCATCGAGCAGGACGTCGCCTCCGGACTGATCTACCTGCCCTCGGGCGCTGCCGACTTCAAGAGCCCGGAGGTGCGGCCGTACCTGGACAAGTACGTCCGTGGCTCCAACGGCATCACCGCCGTCGACCGGGTCAAGGTCATGAAGGCGCTGTGGGACTCGATCGGCTCCGAGTTCGGCGGCCGTCACGAGCTCTACGAGCGCAACTACTCCGGCAACCACGAGAACGTGAAGGCCGAGCTCCTCTTCGCCGCTCAGAACCGCGGCGGCGCGGACGCGATGAAGGGCCTGGCCGACGAGTTCCTCTCCGAGTACGACCTCGACGGCTGGACCGTGCCGGACCTGTTCTGACCCGGTCTCCCGCTGATCGGACGGCGCCCCTCTCCCCCTGGGGGCGCCGTCTCAGCGCAGCACGAGCCAGAGCCCGATCGCCGAGGGCAGGACGCCGAGGATCAGCCACGGCGTGAACGGGCTGCGCCGGTGGATGAGGAAACCTCCGGCCAGACCCAGCACGCCGAAGCCGGCCGCGATGATGCACAGCCCGACTCGCGAGCTCTGGTAGACCGGGTCGATCGCCACCGCTCCGATGATCAGCCCCACCACCAGGTGGGCGACGGTGAAGACGACGAGAACGGAGGCGACCCACTGCTTCACATGGGTGAGCGACTTGTCGTTCACGGGCCGGATCGGGTTGTCCGGATCCATCAGGTGTCGTGGTCGTCGCGGTTGCTCGTTCACGACACCATGTCTACCAGGCGAACTGTTTGTGCACAAACTATTGGTACGCTAACTGACATGCCGACGAAGAAGGACCCGCCCGCGGAGATCGAGAACCCGCTGGCGCTCGATCAACAAGTCTGCTTCGGCCTGGCCGTCGCCGCCCGCAGCGTCATCGCCCTCTATCGCCCGCTGCTCGAGCCGCTGGGCCTCACCCACCCGCAGTACCTGGTCATGCTGGCCCTGTGGGAGGAGGAGTCGCTCCGCGTCTCCGAGCTCGCCCGGAAGGTCCAGCTCGACCCCGGCACCCTCTCCCCGCTGCTCAAGCGCCTCGAGGCCCAGGACTACGTCCGGCGCGAGCGCAACAAGCTCGACGAGCGCTCGCTCGCCGTCGTGCTCACCGACCGCGGTCGCGCCCTGCGCGACGATGCCGAGAAGATCCCGCCCGCGATCGTCGAGCGCCTCGACATGAGCGTCGACGACCTCATGGACCTCCATCGCCGGCTGCTGGAGGTCATCGCCGCGGCAACCCGCGACCACCCCGGAGAGGCATAGATCACCTATACATCCGGAAGCGGATCACCCCTCGCCAGCGTTACTTGAATGTTGGATCACATGACGCCCGGACCCCGGCCCGGACATGAGCGAGGAGAGAGCAATGACGTTCGAGAACAAGGTCGCACTGGTCACCGGCGGCGGTAGCGGGCTCGGGGAGGCGATCTCGAAGGAGCTCGCCGGACTGGGCACCAAGGTCGTGGTCGCCGACATCAACCTCGAGGGTGCGACCCGGGTCGCCGACGAGATCAGGGCCGCGGGCGGCGAGGCGACTCCGCTGCAGTCCGACACCTCGAAGGTCGAGGACGCGGAGCGCTCGGTCGCCTTCGCCGTCGAGACCTACGGGAAGCTCAACTACGCGGTCAACAACGCCGGGATCGGCGAGCCTCCGGCACCGGTCGGCGAGCTGGTGCCCAGCGACTGGGACCGCGTCATCGGCATCGACCTCTCCGGCGTCGCGTACGGCCTGCGCTACCAGATCCCCGAGCTGCTCAAGACCGGCGCCGGCGAGTCCGCGATCGTGAACATGGCCTCCATCCACGGCGAGGTCGCCGCCCTCGGCAACCCGGCCTACACCGCCGCGAAGCACGGGGTCATCGGCCTCACCAAGAACGCCGCCGCCGAGTACGGCCCGGCCGGACTGCGGATCAACGCGGTCGGCCCCGGCTACATCGAGACCCCGGCCGTCCAGGCCGTCTCCGCCATCGAGGGCGCCCACGAGGCCCTGGTCGCCAAGCACCCGCTGGGCCGCCTCGGACGCCCCGAGGAGATCGCCACCGTCGTCCGCTTCCTGCTCTCCGAGGACGCCTCGTTCGTCACCGGTGCGTACTGGAAGATCGACGGCGGCTACACCACCGTCTGACGCCGGCGATCAGCTCGCGGGCGAGGCCAGCGCGCCCGCGAGCGAGTCGAGGGCACCGGGCACGATGGAGAAGTAGGCCCACCGGCCGCGCTGCTCACGAGCGACCAACCCGGCCTCGACGAGCAGCTTCATGTGGTGAGAGACCGTCGGCTGGGACAGTCCGACCGGCTCGGTGAGGTCGCAGACGCATGCCTCCTGGCCCTCGGCCGCCGCGATGATCGAGAGCAGCTTGACCCGGCTCGGGTCGCCGAGCGCCTTGAACGTCCGCGCCAGCGCCTCGGCCTGATCGTCGTCGAGAACGCCCGCGGTCACCGGCGAGCAGCACGCGCCGGCGGCGGACGGAAGCACGGGGAGAACAGTCATGACAACGAGTCTACCAAATGATATTGACGAACGTCGATACGTGACCTAAGGTCGCCGACATATCGACGTTCTTGAATCTGAGGAGCATCATGACCGACCTGCCCGTTGCTGTCATCGGCGCCGGACCCCAGGGTCTCGCTGCCGCCGCCCATCTCCTCGAGCGCGGTCTCACCCCGCTCGTGCTCGAGCACGGGAGCGAACCCGCCGCGGCCGTCGCCGAGTGGGGTCACGTACGCCTCTTCTCGGCCTGGCCCGAGCTCGTCGACAAGGCCGCCGCCCGGCTCCTCGAGCCGACCGGCTGGGCTGCGCCCGACCAGGGCTACCCCACCGGCGCGCAGTGGCGCGAGCGCTATCTCGTCCCGCTGGCCGCCCTCCTCGGCGACCACGTCCGCTACCGCACCACGGTCACCGGCGTCTCACGCAAGGGCCGTGACCGACTGGTCGACGCCGACCGCGCCGAGCAGCCGTTCGTCCTCCACGTGACCGGCGCCGACGGCGCCGAGGCGCGCCTCGAGGCACGGGCCGTCATCGACGCCTCCGGCACCTGGCGCCGGCCCAACCCGGCCGGCGCCGACGGGCTCCCGGCCCTCGGGGAGCGGGCCTCGCACGCCGCGGGCACGCTCGGCTACGCCGTTCCGGACCGCGCCCACCCCGAGGCGTACGCCGGCCGGCACACGGTCGTGATCGGCGCGGGCGACTCCGCGTTCAACGCCGTCAACGAGCTCACCGCGATCGCCCGGGACCACCCGGGAACGAGGATCACGTGGGCGATCCGCCGCGCCGTGTCGACGAACACCTTCGGCGGCGGCGAGGCCGACGAGCTCCCGGAGCGGGGCGCCCTCGGCGTACGCGCGAAGAAGGCGGTCCAGGACGGATCGGTCGAGCTGGTGACCGGGTTCCGCACCGAGCAGATCACAGGGCGGGGCGACGGTGCCACGGTCATCGCCGAGGACGGCCGCGTGATCGAGGCCGACCGGGTGGTGGTGCTGACCGGCTACCGCCCCGATCTCGGCTTCCTGAGCGAGATGCGACTCGACCTCGACCCGACCCTGGAGGCGCCGCGCAACATCGCGGTCCAGATCGACCCCAACATCCACTCCTGCGGCTCGGTCAGCGCGACCGGCGCCAAGGACCTCGCCCAGCCCGAGCCCGACCTCTATCTGGTGGGGATGAAGTCCTACGGGCGCGCGCCGACGTTCCTGGCGATGACCGGCTACGAGCAGGTACGAAGCGTGGTGGCCGAGCTCGCCGGCGACCACGACGCCGCCGCCCGGGTGGAGCTGGAGCTCCCCGACACCGGGGTCTGCGGCGGCGCCGGCGTCTTCGACGATCCGGACAGCACGACGAGCGGCGGCTGCTGCGGGCCGGCGGCTCCGAGCGAGGAGCTGTTCACGATCGGGCGGGCGCCCATCACTCTCTCGTGACCGAGCCTGCCGGGGTCACGCCGAGCTCACCGAGCAGGCCGAGCACCCGCTGCTCGATCTCGTCGCGGATGCCGCGTACGTGCTCGATGTCGCCGCCCTTCGGGTCGGTGACCTTCCAGTCCTCGTAGCGCTTGCCCGGGTAGAACGGGCAGGAGTCGCCGCAGCCCATGGTGATGACGACGTCGGCGCTGCGTACGACCTCGTCGGTCCACGGCTTGGGGTACTCGCCGGAGATGTCGATCCCGAGCTCGGCCATGACCTCGATGGCGACGGGGTTGATCGCCGCGGCCGGCGCCGAGCCGCCGGACCAGCCGATGGCCTGGTCGCCGGCGTGGTGCTGGAAGAAGCCGAGTGCCATCTGGGAGCGGCCGGCGTTCTCGATACAGAGGAAGAGGACGGCCGGCTGGTGCTCGGCCGCGGATCGATCAGCGTTCAACGAAGCTACTCCTGCGGGTGGGGGTGGTGGGGGAAGGCAGGGTTCAGGAGTCGAAGCAGGAAGCGAGGGCCCGGACCCGGCGCTCGAGCTCGAGGTAGGCGGCATCGAAGGCCTCGGGGCCTTTGTCCACGGGGTCGGGGATCGACCAGTGCAGCTCGCCGGGGACCTTCGGCGTCTCGTGGGCACGGTCGCACACGGTGATCACCAGATCCCCGGGATCGAGCACCTCGTCCATCCGGACGGGCTCGACGATCGGGAGGTCCAGGTGATGACGGGCGGCGGCGTCGACCGTGCCCGGGTTGATGCGGTCGGCCGGATGGGTGCCGGCCGATGCGGCGGGGATCGCGCTGACCTGGCGCCACAGCGCGGCGGCCAGATGGGACCGCGCCGAGTTGCCCGTGCAGACGAACAGGACACGCCTGGGCACCGCCACGGGGGACGCGGTGCCCAGGCTCTCGAGCGTGTCCTGCTCGAGGTGCAGGTACGTACGCCTCCGGTCGCCCTCGGAATGGTGACGGGACACGACGCCTGCGCTCACCAGCGCCTGGACGTGGTGGGCAAACAAGTTCGACGGGACGTTCAGCATCCCGGCGAGCTCTGTGGGGGAGGCATCACTTCTCTGGAGGCTGTCGACGATGCGCAGCCGCACCGGATCGCCGAGCGCCGCATGAACCTTGGCCCGACGTTCCAACCCGGCCTGTCTTTCAACCTCCATTGACTCAATATTGACTGAGTAATCGTGCCACGTCAACAATTCCGACGTGCACCCCTCTCTCCCCCGCCGCCTGCTGGCCGAGCTCCTCGGCACCGGCCTGCTCGTCGCCGTGGTCGTCGGCTCCGGCATCGCCGCGCAGCAGCTCTCGCCCACCGACACCGGCCTGCAGCTCCTGGAGAACTCGATGGCGACGGTGTTCGGGCTGGCCGCGCTGATCCTGATGTTCGGTCCGGTCTCGGGGGCGCACTTCAACCCGGTCGTCTCGCTCGCCGACTGGTTCCTCGGCCGCCGGTCGGGCCACGGGCTCGCGCTCGCCGAGGTCGGGGCCTACTCGGTCGCCCAGATCCTCGGCGCGGTCGGGGGTGCGGTGCTCGCCAACCTCATGTTCGACGTCGACCAGGCGATCTCGACCAAGGAGCGTGCCGGCAGCGGCCACCTCGTGGCCGAGGTCGTCGCCACGGCCGGCCTGGTCGCACTGATCTTCGCGCTGGTACGCACCGACCGCGGCGCCCTCGCAGCACCCGCGGTCGGCGGCTACATCGGTGCCGCCTACTGGTTCACCAGCTCCACCTCGTTCGCCAACCCGGCCGTCACCGTCGGCCGGATCTTCTCCGACACCTTCGCGGGCATCGCACCGGGCTCGGTCGCGCCGTTCGTCCTCGCGCAGCTCGTCGGCCTGGTCCTCGGCGTACTCCTGATCCTGGCTCTCTATCCCGAAGCCGGCGACCGAGCCGACGACGTCGTCATCGCGCAGCACTGAGCGACGGCCCCGATCTCGTCAGTCCTGTAACCGTGGTTACAGTGTTCCTATGGCACAGCCCAGCGAACCCGGCGAGTGGGCATTCCTCACCTACGCGCTCCCGCGTGACCCTTCGGCGCCCCGGCTGGCCCTATGGCGCAAGCTGAAGCGGCTCGGCGTGGTCCAGCTGGCTGACGGACTGGTCGCCCTTCCTGCGGACGCGCGGACGCGGGAGCAGCTGGAGTGGGCGGCCGACCACACGGTCGCCGCGGGCGGCCGGGCGGGCGTATGGCTGGCTCGGCCGACCACCAGAGCGCAGGAGCGCGAGCTCGCCCAGACCATGAACGCCGCCCGCGCCGAGGAGTACCAGGTCATCATCGACGACGCCGCCGGAGCGATGGACGCGGACGAGGGCGATCGCGTCAGGGCGCTGCGGCGGCTGCGCGCCGAGAACACCCGCGTCCGGCGCCGTGACTACTTCCGCCCACCCGCGCGGGAGCAGGCCCGCCAGGCGCTCGCAGCGCTGGCCGCCACGCTCCAGGACGACCCCGCCCCGGCCCTCACCGAACCGGAGGTGGCCCGATGAGATGGGCGACCCGTGCGGGTGTCCACATCGACCGGGCCGCATGCGCCTGGCTGATCCGTCGAGACGTCGACCCGGATGCGGAGTTCGTCTTCGTCAGCGATCCCGACGACGTACCGGCGGACGCGACGCCGTTCGACATGCGCGGCGTCGACCTGGGCCACCACGGCGTCGACTGCACGTTCGAGACCATCCTGCGCCGCTACGACCTCGACGACCCGGTGCTGTGGCGGATCGCGGCGATCGTCCACGAGGCGGATCTCGAGGACGAGGCGTACGACGCTCCTGAGGCACCCGGCTTCGACGTGATCCTCCGGGCGCTGTCGATGGTCCACGACGACGACGCCGTCCTCGAGCTGACGGCGCCCATCTTCGACGCCGTCCACACCTATCTACGACGGACCCTGCTCACCGGAACGGACACCCCATGACGCCCGAGAAGACCGGCACCCGCGACGTGATCCCGCTGCGGGAGGCGACACGAGCGTGGTTCGCGATCTCCCTGCAGACCTTCGGCGGACCTGCCGGCCAGATCGCGGTCATGCAACACAAGCTGGTGGACGAGAAGCGCTGGATCGGCCAGCAGCGCTTCCTGCACGCGCTGAACTACTGCATGCTGCTGCCCGGCCCCGAGGCCCAGCAGCTGGCCGTCTACGTCGGCTGGCTGCTCAACGGCACCCTCGGCGGACTCATCGCCGGCATCCTGTTCGTGCTTCCCGGCGTCGTCGCGCTCCTCGCCCTCTCGGCGCTGTACGTCGGCGCCGGATCCACCGCGCTCGTGACCGGGCTGTTCGCCGGTCTCGCTCCGGCGGTCATCGCGATCGTGATCCAGGCCGTGCAGCGGGTGGGCGGACGAGCCCTGCACCATCCGGTCCTGGTGGCGATGGCGGTCGCCTCGTTCCTGGCGCTGACGGTCTTCAAGGTGCCGTTCCCGATCGTGATCGTCCTAGCCGGCCTGCTCGGCTGGCTGGTCGGCACACGGGTCCCCGCCTTCACCCGGAGCAAGGGCCACGGAGGCGCGGAGGACGGCCCGGCGCCGCTGATCAGCGACGACGCCCTGCACCACGACGCACCCTCGAAGGTTCGCGGCCTGAAGATCCTCGTCCTCGGCCTGGTGCTCTGGTTCGCCCCGGTGGCGCTGGCGGCGATCGTGTTCAGCCGGGACAGCGTGTTCGTGGACCAGGGCCTGTTCTTCTCGGGCGCCGCCGTGGTCACCTTCGGTGGCGCGTACGCGGTGCTCTCCTACGTCGCCCACCAGGCGGTCAACGTCTTCGGCTGGCTGAAGGCCGGCGAGATGGTCCGCGGTCTCGCGCTCGCCGAGACCACCCCGGGACCGTTGATCATGGTCGTGCAGTTCGTCGCCTTCGTGGGTGCCTACCGCAACCCGGGAAACCTCGACCCGTGGGTGGCCGCCGTGATCGCGTCGCTGCTGGTGACGTGGGTGACCTTCGTCCCCTGCTTCCTGTTCATCTTCCTCGGCGCGCCCTACGTCGAGCGGCTCCGCAGCAACCACCACCTCACCGCGGCGCTCACCGGGATCACCGCGGCGGTGGTCGGCGTGATCGCCAACCTGGCGCTGTTCTTCGCGCTGCACACGCTGTTCGACCGCTCCCGCACCGTGACGTGGGGGCCGGTCGACCTCGACCTGCCGGTCCTGTCCTCGTGGGACCCGGTCGCGTTCGCGATCACCGCGGTAGCGATCGCGCTCGTCTTCTGGCGCCGGTGGAGCACCCTGCGCACCCTGGGGGTCTGCGCGCTGCTCGGGCTCGCCTCGACCCTCATCCCTCGCTGACCGCGGTGAGCAGGTGCGGCCAGGCCGACGAGGCCGGGTCGCCCCAGGCGGCGTGGTCGGCGCCGTCGACCACCTCCAGGCGTACGCCGGGGTGTGCTGCCGCGTAGCGCTCGGAGATCGCGAGCGGGACGACGGTGTCGGCGGCGCCGTGCAGGACCCGCACGGGGACCCGAGGAGCGAGGCCGACCGGGTCGGCGGCGGCGTACGCCTCCGGGACCTCGGCCGGGGTGCCGCCGAGGAACTCCTCGACCGCCCCGTGCCCGAGACCTTCCTGGCTCATCGCGGCCAGCGCGGCTGCGGGGGCCAGGGCGAGGACCCCGGTGACCACGGTGTCCGGGCGCGAGGCCGCCCAGAGCGCGAGCTGGCCGCCGGAGGAGTGTCCGACCAGGGTGATCCGGCGGGGTGCGTCGTTGTGGACGGTCCACTCCCGGCCGCTGAGCTGGATCGACTCGATCGCGGTCTCGACGTCCTCGAAGGCCTGCCGCCACTGGCCGGGTCCGTGGCGGTACTCCACCGTCGCGGTCAGATGACCGGCCTCGGCCAGCGCCCGCCCGGCCGGCCAGGTGCGCATCCGGTCGGAGTCGCGCCACATCCCACCGTGGAGCAGGAGGACGAGCGAGTCGGTCGGCTCCGCCGGCTCGAAGACGTCGGCGACCTGCCGGCCGGTGGCGCCGTAGCGCATCGTCGCGTCGGGGTAGGTGGTCTCTGTGGTCATGGCTTCTCCTTGCCGTTGCGCTCGAGCAGGATGCTGACCGCGACACCGACCACGAGCCCCCAGAAGGCCGAGCCGATGTTGAGGACGGTGATGTCGGCGACGGTCACCAGGAAGGTGACCAGCGCGCCGGTGACGTGGGGTCCGCCGAAGGCGGTCTGGAACGCGCCCTGGAGCGGCTTGAGCATCGCGAGGCCGCCCAGCACCGCGACGTACGCCTCGGGCATGGTGGTGATGACCCGCACCATGCCGGGGGCGAGGAGGCCGAACCCGATCGCGAGCACACCGCACCAGATCGCCGCGGCATAGTGCCGTCGTGGCTCGCCCGAGGCGGTGACCAGCGCGTTGGTCGGCCCGGCCAGGCAGGTGGACACGCCGCCGAACGGGGCCGCGACCAGCGAGGTCACGCCGCACCAGCCGGTCACCTGGTTCATCCGCGGGTCGTGGCCGGCCGCTCGCAGGACCGCCATGCCCTGGCCGTTCTGGACGATCAGGACGGTGATCAGCAGCGGGATCGTGAGCTCGATGAAAGCGGGCACGGTGAAGACCGGCGCGGTCCAGACGGGGTCGATCACCCAGCGGCCGGAGAGCTCGACGGCCGGTCGGCCGGCGAGGCTCACCGCGACCGCGCCGACCGCCAGCGCCACCAGCACCGGAGGGAGCCAGCGCGCCAGGCGTGGGGCCGCGCTGATCGCGACGAAGGCGGCCACCATCGGCCCGGCGACCGCCAGGTCGCGGTCGACGGCGAGGACCAGGTCGGTGCCGAAGCGGAGGAAGACACCGGCCACCATCGCCATCACGATCGGCATCGGCAGCAGGTGCATGACGCGGTCGACCTGCCGGGTCAGGGCGAGCGCGACCAGGAGCAGCGCCGCCATGACGAAGCCGCCCACCGTCTCCGGCCAGGAGGTGCCGGCCGCCATCGCCTGGCCCACGACCACGGTGCCGGGGATCGTCCAGAAGTAGACGAGCGGCTGCCGGGTCCAGCGCGAGGCGATGATCGTCAGCACCCCGTTGAGGCAGAAGACCGCGCTCACCCAGGAGGCGACCACTCCGGCGGAGAGGCCGGCACCCTGGCCGACGGCGAGGATGACCGCGACCGGCCCGGTGCAGGAGAACAGGAACCCGATGAAGCCGTTGACCAGCTCGTGACGGCCCAGGTCTCGCCGCAGCTCGGTCCGGGGCTCTCGGACGAGGGTGCTCATGGTTCCTCCGTCGGCTCGGCCGCCATCGCCGCGAGCTCGGTCCGGCTGCGGACGCCGAGCTTCGCGTAGATGCGGGTCAGGTGGTACTGCACGGTCTTGGGCGAGACGAACAGCTGCGCGGCGACCTCACGGTTGGAGAGGCCCGAGGCGACCATCTCCGCGACGGTCTCCTCCTGCGGGGTCAGATCCACCGGACCGCGCTGCCCGCGCGGGGCGCGCACTCCCCCGGCGCGCAGCTCGCGCTGGGCCGCGTCGACGTACGTCGACGCTCCGAGCCCGTCCCACAGGTCGCGCGCGGAGGAGAGCAGCGCCTCGGCGTCGCGGCGGCGGCCGGCGCGACGCAGCGCCTGGCCGTATGCGAAGGTGACCCGGGCACGGTCGTAGCGCAGCGGCAGTCCGTCGAGCAGCTCGAGCGCGCGGTCGAAGGTGTCGCGGACCCCGTCGAGATCGCCGCGGGCGCCGTGCCAGCGGCCCCGGGCGGTGGCCAGCCTGGCCTGGGCGGAGCGGTGCTGCTCCTCACGGGCGCGGGTCTCGTGCGGGCGGAGGAACTCGTCGGCCTCGTCCAGCCGGCCCTCCGCGATCAGCGCGGCGGCGTACGTCTCGGCCCAGGGCCAGATGGCCGGCTCGGCCAGCGCGCTGCCGGCGGGGGCCTGGGTGAGCGGCTCGAGGATGCGCAGGACGGCACGGAAGTCGCTGCGCGCCTCGGCGATGTGAGCGCGGGCGAGGAGTGCGGGGACGCGCATGATCTCGTAGCCCTGCGCCCCGACCTCGGCGGCACGGGCGGTGCGAGCAGCGTCCTCCCAGCTGCCGCGCAGCAGGTGGGTCTCGGTGGCGGTCCACTCCAGCAGCGGGGTGACCAGGGCGATGCCGGACTCGGCGGCGAGCGCTCGGCCGGCCGCGACCGTCTGCAGGGCGGCCTCGCCCTCGCCGGTCAGGAACTGCACGCGCGCCAGCCAGGCCAGGGCCCACATCGAGATCCGGGTCGAGCCGCCGAGGACCCGCGGGTCGGTGACCCCCTCCAGGCGGCTGCGGGCCTCGTCGGGCTCGTCGGCGAGCACATCGAGCCAGCCGCGGCCCATGGTGACCCGCTGGGTCTGGGCGCTGTGCCCGACGCGGCGCGCGGCCAGGGCGTAGGCCTCGTGGGCCTCCTCGAACCGGCCGGCCATCGCCAGCCCGAGCCCGCGGATCGCCGCCGCCTCGACCCCGGCGGCCGAGTCGCGGCCCGCCAGCGAGATCGCCCGGTCGGCCCAGGTGACCAGCTCGTCACCGCGGCACAGCGCCAGCGAGTGCAGGACGTGCCGGGTGGCGATCAGCGCGGCGGTCTCCGGCTCCCGGTCGGCGTTGACGATGTCCCAGGCGCGCTTGAGCCGCACCTCGGCCTCGGTGGCCCGACCACGCAGGATCGCCAGATAGGCGAGCACCGCGTCGCGCAGCGGCGTCTCGCGCAGGCTCTCGACGATGGGAACCAGCGCCGCGGCGCCCATGCCGTCGCCCGCCGCGACCAGGGCGTCGACCGAGCGGATCAGCCGGTCGTCGCGTCGCACCGGGTCCTCGGTGAGCCGGCTCGCGTCGCGGTAGAGGGCGGCGGCCTCCGCCCAGGCGCCCTCGTCGCCACGGCGCTGCGCCAGCCGGGCGACCTCGTCGGCGAGCTCCGGGTCGGGCAGCGGGGTCGCCGCCACGAGGTGCCGGGCCCGGCGGACCTCGTCGTCGACGATCGCGGCGGCGCGCTGGTGCGCGTCGGCGGCCCGGCGAGCGCCCATCGTCGCCAGCACGGCGACACCGACCAGCGGCGTACGCCATCGGGGGTGGTGGTCGCGGATGATCTCGACGAGCCCGGCCGCCGCCAGGGCGTCGACCGCGGAGAGCGGATCCGCCAGGCCGGCCAGGGCGGCGGCCTGCCCCAGGGACGCGTCGTCCCCGAGGACGGCGAGGGCCTCGGCCAGCGCCCGGTCCTCCGGAGCGCATCCGGCGAGCGCGAGCTGGACCTCCTCGCGGACGTGGACCGGGGCGGGCAGCTGGGTGTCGGGCCGCGCCCAACGGGTCGGCGGCAGCTCGTCGAGCAGGGCGACCGCGTCACGCGGGCTGCCCGCCGTGTGGCGGGTGAGGACCTCGGCCATCGACGGGTGCAGGACCCGTCCGCGCAGCGAGGCGAGCTCACCGACCGCGGCCGCGTCGAGGCCCTCGATGCGTACGGTCTCGGCGGCGATCTCGCCGAGGAACGAGGTGCTGCGCGTGGCCGCCAGCACCACCAGCACCGGCGCGTCGCGGTGCCGGTGGAGCGCGGAGGCGATCGCCTGCAGCGAGAGCGTGTCGGCGAGGTCGGCGTCGTCGACCAGGATCAGACCAGGCTCCTCCCCCGCCCCGGCGGCCCGCGCGACCAAGGCGTCGGCCGCGGCGGCCGGATCGGGCTGCGGGTCCTCTCGACACGCTCGATACGTCGCCTCGCCGAGCAGCTGACGGAGCACGGCACCGGGGGCGTCCTGCTCCCAGGCGCTCGCACGCGCCTTCAGCGCCGGCGTCGCGACCCGGTCGGCCAGGCCGCGCAGGAGCGCGGTCTTCCCCAGCCCCGGGTCACCGAGGACGAGGACGGCTGCGGAGCCAGAGGCGCGGGTGAGGGCCAGCCGCGAGGTGAGCTCGACGAGCTCCTCCTCGCGACCGACACACCCAGCTCTCTCGATGAGCACGGTCACACCCTAGGCCCCCTTCACGCCGGTACGCCGTCGTCGAGCGTGACGCTCACGACGGTCTCCTCCGGGGACCGCGGCACGGCCACGGTGACCACGGCACCGAGCACGGCGACGCCCGCGAAGATCTGGAAGGCGGTGGTGCCGCCGACCCCGGCGGCGACCAGTGCCCCGCCGATGATCGGTCCGACGATCCCGCCGAGCCGGCCGAACCCGGCACACCACGCCACACCCGCGCCGCGGGCCCGGGTCGGGTAGAAGTTGGCGACGAGCCCGTAGATGAGCACCTGCGTACCGATGGTGCCGACACCGGCGATCGCGACGGCCGGGAACAGGATGGCGAGCGGCAGCCCGAGGGGCAGCAGCAACAGCATCAGGCCGGCGAGCACGAAGGTCGTCGAGACCACCTTCTTGGCCCCGGTCCGGTCGGCGACGTAGGAGGCGAGGAGGCCACCGAGGATGGCGCCGCCGTTGAGCACCAGCAGGAAGGTGAGCGCGTACGCCTTGCCGTAGCCGTTGTCCTCCATGATCTTCGGCAGCCAGGTGTTCAGGCCGTAGGTCAGCAGCAGGCCGGAGAAGCTCATCAGCCCGAGCACCAGCGTCGGGAACGCGAGCGGGCGGCGGGCCAGGGCGCTGAAGCCGACCGCCTCCTGGGCGGTGCCGGTCGACGCGACCCGGCCACGGGAGTCGAGCCACAGCTGCGACTCGGGCAGCTTGGCGACGGCGAAGGGCAGCAGGAGCACCAACGGAGCGGCGCCGATCGCCATCAGGATCCGCCAGTGAGAGCCGCTCGGGTCGATGATGAGCGCCATCACGGAGGCGGTCACGCCACCGGCCGGGATGCCGCTGTAGACGATCGCGTTGAGCCGGTTCTTCCGCTCCGGCGGCGCGAACTCGGCGACCAGGGCGCCGACGGTCGCCAGGATCGCGCCCAGCCCGATGCCGGTGAGGAACCGGAGCATGCCGAAGACGGCGATCGACTGGGCGAACGCGGTCGCGGCCATCCCGAGCGAGAACCAGGTGATGCTGGCGAGCACGACCTTGCGGCGGCCGATCCGGTCGCTGACCGCGCCGGCGCTCAGCGCCCCGACGAGCACGCCGACGAGGGCGTAGCTGCCCAGCGTCCCTGCCTGGCCCGCGGAGAGCTGCCCGATCTGGGAGGGGTCTGCCATGAGGGTCGGCAGCACCGTGCCGTAGACCACGAGGTCGTAGCCGTCGAACATCAGGGCCAGCGCGGAGAGCGCGACGACCCAGGTGAGCTGGCGCCCGTTCTTGTCGTGCGTGATTTCGGACATGGGTGATCTCCATGGGTGACGCGAGCGTGCTCGCGAAGGGAGGGACGGCCCCGAGAGAGGACCTGGTGGCTCAGCCGAGGTCACCGCCGGCGACGGGCAGGACCGTGCCGGTGATGTAGGAGGCTTCCTCGGAGGCGAGGAAGCAGATCGCGGCGGCCTGCTCGTCGAGCGTGCCGTAGCGGTGCATCAGAGAGGTCTCGAGGGTCTGGTCGATATGGGCCTGGAACCACGCCTTCTCGGCATCGGTCGCAGGGGTTGGTGTGCCCCGGGAGATCCGGCGCGGCGGAGCCTCCGTACCTCCCGGGGCCGTCGCGGTGACCCGGATCCCCGACCCGGCGTACTCCAGCGCGAGGGAGGCGGTGATCGCGTTGATCCCACCCTTCGCCGCGGAGTACGGGATGCGGTGGATGCCCCGGGTCGCGGCCGAGGAGACGTTGACGATCACGCCACGGCCCCGCGCGACCATGCCCGGCAGGGCGGCTCGGCAGGCGTAGAGCGTGGTCATCAGCGAGCGGGTGATCTCGGCGTCGATCTGCTCGGCGGTGAACTCGGTGAACGGCTTGAAGTTGATCGCTCCGCCGACGTTGTTGATCAGCACGTCGATCCGGCCGTACGTCCCCAGCGCCCGTTCCACCAGCGCGGCCGCGCCCTCGTAGTGCTCGAGGTCGCACTCGACAGCACTGGCGCTCGCGCCCTGGCCGGTGAGCTCGCCGGTGACCTCGGCGACCAGCGGGGAGCGGTCGGCGAGGACGACCTTCCCGCCCTCGGCGGCCACCCGGCGGGCCACCTGGGCGCCGATGCCCTGGGCCGCGCCGGTGACGACCACGACCTGTCCGGCGAACCTTCCCGGGGTGATGAACCGCGGCCTGGTCGCGGCGGCCGACTCGGCCATCGCGCGCCGCATCGTCTCCTTGGACCGCTCGCTGTGGGCCTTGATCAGGTCGCGGGCGGCGATCCGGTCACCGCGCTCGAAGGCCTCGACGATGTCGAGGTGGTCCTGGGTGCACCGCGGGTGGCACCAGGTCGCGTTGCGCAGCACGTCCTCCATCCGGCCCCTGACGCCGAGCGCCTGGTAGGCGGCCAGCAGGTGGCCGTTGCCGGTGAGGGTGAACAGGTAGTCGTGGAAGGCCGCGTTCGACTCGGTGTAGCCGTGGGCGTCAAGGAATCGGTCGCCCTCCACGTAGGGAACGGTCGACTCGGCGAGCAGCCGGTAGCCGGCCAGCTGCCGGGAGTCGAGCCGCCCGATGGTCAGATCGAGCGCCCCCACCTCCAGCGCCGCCCGGGCCTCGAAGATCGCGTCCGAGGCCGAGATGTCCGGGTGCTCCTCACCGATCGTGTAGCCGTCCTCGGTCGTCGAGGCGTCGGCCGCGTCGAGCGAGGCGTCAGCTACGTCGGCCGAAGCGTCAGTCGCGTCGGCCGAGAGGTCATCCCTGGCCGGGAACACCTCCTGGCCACCGATCCTCCGGGCGTCACCGGTCACCGCGAGGTCGTCGTCCTCGGCCACCACAGCGCTGATTCCGTCGAACGCGACCGGCGCGACCAACTGGCCGGCGATGCGGCGTACGACATCACCGTCGTCGCGAGCCACGGCGGCCGAGTCGGCGGGCCCGAGGTCGAGCGCCGGCAGCATCTCCTGGCCGGCGAGGGCCCGGGCCTCCGGGTGGGCCTCCAGCTCGACAGGTACGGGTGACGCCTCGGCCGACGCGGGCGACGTCTCGGCCGACGGGGCCGACGCCTCGGCAGCGGCGGGGACGGCGAGGGCGAACTTCTCGTAGTAGAACCCGGTGGGCTCGAGGCCGGCACCGGCGACGTGGGTACGCACCGCCTCGACCATCGGCGGCGGGCCGCACAGGTAGATCGCGACATCCCCGTCGTGCAGGTCGTCGGCGCCGATCAGGCTCATCACGTAGCCCTTGTTGGCCGCGGTCGAGGCGGGGTCGGAGACGCAGTGGTCCCAGGTGAACCCGGGCAGCCGCGAGACCAACTCGCCGACCTCGTCGAGCTTGACCAGGTCGTCGTCGGTGCTGACGCCGTAGACCAGCCGGCCGCCGCGGTCGCAGCCGTCGACCTCGAGCTGGCGCAGCATCGAGAGCACGGGCGCGAGCCCGGTGCCGCCGGCCAGCATCAGCACCGGCCGACGCGCCTCGCGCAGGAAGAAGGAGCCGTTCGGACCGGTGAAGGTGACCTCGTCACCGACGGCGGCACGCTCGGTCAGCCAGGTCGACATGGCGCCGCCCGAGGTGAGCTTGACCAGGAAGACGAGCCGCTCCTCGTGCGGGGCGTTCGCGAAGGAGTACGACCGGGTCACCTCGGTGCCCGGCACGGCGATGTTGACGTACTGCCCCGGCAGGAAGGCCAGCTCGCCGCGGTTGGGGATGTCGATGGAGAGCTCGACCGTGGTCGGGCTCAGCCGGTCCAGGCCGACGACGGTGCCGGTGTAGCTGGCGGCGCCGGTCTTGGCGACCTCGGAGGTGGTGGCGATCTGCAGCGCGAGGTCCGAGCGCGGCTTCATCGAGCACGGCAGGGCGTACCCCTCGGCGGCCTCCGCCGCCGACAGCGCGTCCTCGATGTAGGTGCCGCCGTCGTACTCCCCCGACTCGCACAGCGCCTTGCAGGTCCCGCAGGCGCCGTCGCGGCAGTCCAGCGGGATGTTGATCCGCTGCCGGTAGGACGCGTCGGCGACGGTCTGGTCCTCACGGACGGTGATGAACCGGGTCACCCCGTCCTCGAAGGAGAGCGCGACCTGGTGGGTCGCGACCCCAGTGGTCGGCTCGGTCTCTGTTGCAGTCATCGCGCGCCTCAGACGTGGTAGATGTCGACGACGTGGTGGATGTAGTCGTTCTTCAGCACCACGGTCTTGCGGCGGATCAGCGGCTGCTCGCCGGAGAAGTCGACCGTGTAGAACGACGTGCCGTAGTAGGGGTCGACGGTCTTGTAGCGGAAGTACATGGTGTGCCAGTTGAAGCGCACGTCGACCAGGTCGCCGCGGCGCTCGATGACCTCGACGTTGCTGATGTTGTGGGACGTACGCGGCTCCGGCAGCGAAGTGGCCGAGGACCGCTCCGTACGGATCCGGAAGACGCGGTCCTCCAGACCACCCTTGTTGGGGTAGTAGATGAGCGACATCTCGGTCTGCGGGTCCTCGGTGAGGAGGTCGGCGTCGTCCCAGCAGGGCATCCAGTAGACGACGTCGTCGGCGTAGCACCCGAGCCACTTCTCGAACTCGCGGTCGTCGAGGAACCGCGCCTCGCGGTAGAGGAACTGCTCGATCATGGTGTGGGTGATGAGCTTCGACCCGGTCGCGGCGTTCTGCGTGGGCGTCATGGTCAGTTGCCCTTCTCGTTCGCGATGGCCGCGCGGATCTGCTCGGCCCACTGGGCGTGCATGACCGGGTAGAGGCCCTCGTCCTCGTTCTTCGCACCGGCGGAGATCACGCCCGGCATCTCCAGCGCCTCGGCGACCTCGTCGGGGCCGGTGTGCCAGTGCTCGGCGCCGCGGCTCATGTCGTTCCACGGCGCGGCCGAGGCCTGGTAGGTCAGGAAGCAGGAGCGGAACTCCTCCAGGTCGTCGGGCGTGGCCATGCCGGAGGCGTTGAAGAAGTCCTCGTACTGCCGGATCCGCCAGGCCCGCGACTCGGGGCTCTCGCCCTTGGGGGCGATGCAGTAGATGGTGACCTCGGTCTGGTCGACCGAGATCGGCCGGAAGTGCCGGATCTGGGTCGAGAACTGGTCCATCAGATACACGTTCGGGTAGAGCAGCAGATTGCGCGAGCCCTTGACCATGAACTCGCCCTTGGCGTCGCCGAACTTCTCCTTGAGCGTGTCCATCTGGTCCCACAGCGGCCGGTCGGCGGGGTTGGCCGCCCAGGTCCACAGGCACAGGTGCCCGTTCGGGTAGGACCAGTAGCCGCCACCCGCCTTGCCCCAGCTGCCGGCGTCGACGGTCTTGGTCGTGTTCTTCGACTCCCCGGTGTTGCGACGCGAGGTGGTGGCCGCGTAGTTCCAGTGGGTGGCGGTGACGTGGTAGCCGTCGGCGCCGTTCTCCGCCTGGACCTTCCAGTTGCCGTCGTAGGTGTAGGTGGAGGAGCCACGCAGCACCTCGAGCCCGTCGGGCGACTGGTCGACGAGCATGTCGATCACCTTCACGGTGTCGCCGAGGTGCTCCTCCAGGGGGAGCACGTCCTCGTTGAGCGAGCCGAACAGGAAGCCGCGGTAGCTGTCGAAGCGGGCCACGTGGGTGAGGTTGTGGGAGCCCTCGGTGTTGAAGCTCTCCGGGTAGCCCGCGCCGTCGGGGTCCTTGACCTTGAGCAGGGTGCCGTCGTTGCGGAACGTCCAGCCGTGGAACGGGCAGGTCAGGGTCATCCGGTTGTCGGTCTTGCGCCGGCACAGCATCGCGCCACGGTGGGCGCAGGCGTTGATCATGCAGTGCAGCTCGCCGTCCTTGTCACGGGTGATCATGACCGGCTGACGACCGATGTAGGTGGTGAAGTAGTCGCCGGGGTTCGGCACCTGGCTCTCGTGGGCGAGGTAGATCCAGTTGCCCTCGAAGATGTGCTTCATCTCCAGCTCGAAGACCTCCTCGTCGGTGAAGATCCGGCGGTTGGCGCGGTAGATCCCGGCCTCGCGGTCCTCGACCACGGCGTCCGACAGGACGTTCTCGATGTGGCCCAGGCTCTCGGTGAGCGGTGCGGTCATGGTGATGCCTCCAACGGGTGACGGTCACCACACCTTCGCAAGGAGTGGCGGCCGTCACACCAGGCGAATGCCCAGTTCCGACCTAGGCATCCATTGATCATTCGAATCAATCAATGAGCGTCAGTTTCGTCCTTGTTGTTTATCTATCCCAGGCCTAGTGTGGCGACGGTCACCACGTCTTGAGGAGCGATTCATGGAGCTACGCCACCTGCGGTACTTCGCCGCGGTCGCCGAGACCTGCCACTTCGGGCAGGCCGCGGCGCAGCTGCACATCGCCCAGCCGGCGCTCTCCCAGGCGATCCGCCAGCTCGAGTCCGAGCTCGACGTCACCCTGTTCACCCGGACCACCCGGCAGGTCTCCCTCACCCCGGCCGGCGAGTTCCTGCGCACCGAGGCCGCCCGGGTCCTGGCCGCCGTCGACGACAGCGTCCGAGGCGTACGCCGCATCGGCGCCGGCCGCCACGGCCTGGTCCGCCTGGGACTCACCGGCACCGCCTCGTTCTCGCACCTGCCGGGCATCGCCCGGGTGGTCAAGCGCGAGCTGCCCGAGGTGGCGCTCGAGATCCACGCCGACCTGCTCACTCCGGCCCAGTGCGAGCGGCTGCAGAGCGGGGCGCTCGACCTCGGCGTACTGCGGCCGCCGGCCACCGGCGAGGGGCTGACCCTGCGCACCCTCGAGGTCGAGCCCCTCGCCCTCGCCATCCCCGTCGACCACCGGCTCGCCGTCGAGCCCGTCGTGGCCCTGGCCGACGTCCGCACCGAGCCGTTCATCGCCTACAGCGCCCGCGACTCCGCGGTCAACGAGGCGGTCCTGCGCAGCTGCCGCGAGGCCGGCTTCGTGCCGCGCCGGGAGCACGAGGCGCCCAGCACCGCGGTCCTGCTGGCGCTGGTCGCCGCGGGCCTCGGCGTCGCGGTCGTCCCGGCCTCCGTGCGGGCCCTCCCGCTGGAGGGCGTGGTCTTCCGCGACCTCCTCGACGCCGGCAGCGTCGAGCTCGCCCTCGCCTACCGCACCGACGACGACAACCCCGTCGTCGACGCCGTCATCGAGATCCTCGAGGCAGCAGACCTGTTCACCGCACCCCGTCTGGAAGCTCCCCGATCATGAAGATCACCAAGATCGAGGCGATCCCGTTCGCCATCCCCTACCGCAAGCCGCTGCACTTCGCCTCCGGCGAGGTCCACACGGCCCAGCACGTGCTCGTGCGGGTGCACACCGACGACGGTGTCGTGGGTGTCGCCGAGGCACCGCCGCGTCCGTTCACCTACGGCGAGACCCAGGCGGGGATCATCGCCGTCGTCGACCAGCTCTTCGCCCCTCAGCTCGCCGGCCTCACGCTGCTCGAGCGGGAGACCGCCCGTGCGCTGATGGACCGCACCGTCGGCAACCCGACCGCGAAGGCCGCCGTCGACATGGCCATGTGGGACGCCCTCGGCAAGACCCTGGACCTGCGGGTCGTCGACCTGCTCGGGGCCTACACCGACCGGATGCGGGTCTCCCACATGCTCGGCTTCGACTCCCCGGAGGCGATGGTCGCCGAGGCGGAGCGGATGCGGGAGACGTACGGGATCTCGACGTTCAAGGTGAAGGTCGGCCGCTCCCCCATCGAGCTCGACACCGCCGTCGTCCGTGCGCTGCGCGAGCGGTTCGGCACCGAGATCGAGCTGTACGTCGACGGCAACCGTGGCTGGACCGCGGCCGAGTCCGCCCGGGCGATGAAGCAGATGGCCGACCTGGACCTGCTCTTCGCCGAGGAGCTCAACCCTGCCGACGACGTGCTCGGGCGCCGCTGGCTGGTCAGCCAGGTCGACGTGCCGTTCATCGCCGACGAGTCGGTCCCGACCGCGGCCGACGTGACCCGCGAGGTGCTCGGCGGCTCCGCCACCGCGATCAGCATCAAGACCGCGCGCACCGGCTTCACCGGGTCGCAGCAGGTGCTCCACCTGGCCGAGGGCCTCGGGCTGGAGGTCGTGATGGGCAACCAGATCGACGGCCAGCTCGGCAGCGCCTGCTCGATCGCCTTCGGTGCCGCGCACCGGCTCACCTCCCGCCGAGCCGGTGAGCTCTCCAACTTCCTCGACATGGCCGATGACCTGCTCACCGAGCCGCTCGAGATCCGCGACGGCGAGCTCGCCGTACGTCCTGGTGCCGGCCTCGGGGTCGAGATCGATGCCGACAAGCTCGATCACTACCGCACCGACAACTGAACACCAGACCCCACACCGCAACACGAGAGGACACACTCATGACCACCGACCAGACCCTCGAGTCCGCCGAGGCCGCCACCGCGGCCGCCTCCGGCGCCTCCGCCACCGAGCGGTTCGCCGCCGACAAGTCGCCCTTCGACGCCGTCAAGGACACCCCGCCCGAGCGCGTCGACCGGCTCGCCAAGCGTGTGCTCAACGCCGTCTACGACACGATCCGCGAGGAGAAGGTCAGCTACGACGAGTACAACGCACTGAAGGCGTGGCTGATCCAGGTCGGCAAGGACGGCGAGTGGCCGCTCTTCCTCGACGTCTGGGTCGAGCACGAGGTCGAGAAGGTCGCCACCGAGCACCGCGAGGGCAACAAGGGCACCATCGAGGGGCCCTACTACGTCCCCGACGCCCCCGAGCAGGGCGCGAACGGCACCATCCCGATGCGCGAGGGCGAGTCCGGCACCCCGCTGACCTGGACCGGCACGATCACCTCCACCGACGGCACCCCGCTCGACGGCGCCAAGGTCGAGCTGTGGCACGCCGACGCCGACGGCTTCTACTCGCAGTTCGCCCCGGGCATCCCGGAGTGGAACCTGCGCGGCAGCTTCACCGTCGGGGCCGACGGCGCCTTCGAGATCCACACGATCCAGCCGGCGCCCTACCAGATCCCGACCGACGGCTCCTGCGGCAAGCTCATCGCCGCCGCCGGCTGGCACGCCTGGCGTCCGGCACACCTGCACGTCAAGGTGTCGGCCCCCGGTCACGAGCTCCTCACCGCCCAGCTCTACTTCCCCGGTGACGAGCACAACGACGACGACATCGCCTCGGCCGTCAAGCCCGAGCTGGTGCTCGCCCCCGTCGCCGACGGGGACGGCTCGGTCAGCGTCGACTACGGCTTCGTGCTCGACCCGGTTCGCGGCTGATGCTCTACCACGTACGCATGGACGTCCGGATCCCGCACGACCTGGATCCGGACGTCCGCGACGACACGATCGCCCGCGAGAAGGCCTACGCCCAGGAGCTCCAGCGCGCCGGGAAATGGCCGCACCTGTGGCGGATCGCCGGGGAGTACGCCAACTTCTCGGTCTTCGACGTCGAGTCCCACGACGAGCTCCACCAGATCCTCTCCGGGCTCCCGCTGTTCCCCTACATGGACGTCCAGGTCACCCCGCTGGCCCAGCACCCCTCCAAGGTGGACCAGAGCTGAGGTTCGTCTAGAGCTGTCCGAGCACCCGGTCGGCTTCGCGACGCAACGGCGCGAAGCCGTGCTCGGCGGCCAGCTGCCGGCCCCGGCGGGCGTGGACCCGGGCGGCCGTCGTGTCGCCCTCCGCACGGAGGGCCTGGGCCAGCCCGATCCGGGCGCGGGTCTCGGTGAACGAGGCGACGTGCGTGTGGCTGAGCCGGACCGCGTACTCATAGGTCTCGGCGGCGTCGCGGTGGTTTCCGGTCGCATCGAGGGCGGCGGCATAGCTGCACGCCGTCGACGCGACGAAACGTACGTCCCCGTGGGCCCGCGCGGTCAGGTGGGCACGCTCGGCGAGCTCGAGCGCCGAGCCGTGGTCGCCCCGGACCAGGGCCAGCAGGCTGAGCTCCTCGAGCGCGTTGGCCTCGGCGAACGGGCTCCGGTTGCGGGTGGCCTGGGCCAGCGCCGACTCCAGGCGAGCGCCGGCCGAGTCGAGCATGCCGAGGGCGCGCTCGGCCGCGGCCAGGGTGGCGAGCTCGAGCGGGGTGGCGCTGCCCTGGGCCTCGCTCAGCTCGACCGCCCGGAGATGGTGGCTGCGTCCCTCCTCGAAGCGACCCTGCTCGGTGCAGGCGATGCCGAGAGCCTGATGAGCCCAGGCCCGCAACCCCTCGGTGCCCTCGACGTCGCCGAGGATCTTCAACGCGTGCGTGTAGGCCACCTCGGCCTCGCGTCCGGAGTCCGCGACCCGGTGGCGGTGGCCGTCGACGATCGCCGCGAACGCCAGTCCCTGCGTCCACCCGCTCGCGTCCAGGAGACTCCACGCCCGGTCCGACTCCGCCCAGGCCTCGTCCATCCGCCCGAGGACGCCGAGCACGTCGGCTCGCAGCGTACGCAGGAAGGCCTCGGCCCGCGCCTCGCCCTCCAGCGAGGCGGCCTCGGCCCCGACCGTCATCAGGTCGAGGTAGGTGGTCACGTCGAGGCGGGTCCGGTAGTGGATCCGCGCCTGGTCGACGAGCTTCCAGGCGTAGTGACGCCGGTGCGGGTCGGCCGCTGCCTGCTGGGCGAACGCGATCAGCAGCTGCGCCTCACGGTCGAGCCAGGTGCGGGCCTCGTCGGCCGAAGCGAAGCCCGAGGCATTCCGCTCGGACGGCTCGATCTCCAGAGCGCGCAGACGGCCCGGATAGACGGTGTCGGCGGCGCTGACCGTGGTGTCGAGCAGCCAGTCGGCGAGCCGGCGCTGTGCCTCCGGCTGCTCGGGGTCGGCCGCGGCCAGATCGCCCGCGTGGAGCCGGAGCAGATCGTGGTAGTGGTAGCGCCCGACCCCGTCGCCGGCTCCGTCGACGGCGGCGTTGTCCGAGCTGACGGTCTGCAGCATGTTGGCGTCGACCAGGTCCTCGAGCAGCCGCTGCGCGGTGTCGGGGTCGCGGTCGAGAACGGCAGACGCCGGAGCCGGGTCGAAGTCGTAGGCGGAGATCAGCGAGCACAGCCGGAAGGCACGCTGCGCCTCGGCGGGCATCGCGGCGTAGGAGATCTCGAGGCTGGCCGCCACGCTCACCTCGCCGACGGCCAGCTCGGCGAGCCGGTGGGAGCTCTCGCTCAGCCGGGCGGCGTACGTCTCGATCGACCATTCCGGGCGGCTCAGCAGCCGGGCCGCGGCGATCCTGAGCGCCAGCGGGAGACGGCCGCAGGCCAGCGCCAGCGACTCGCCCGCGCGCGGTGCCGCGGCGACGCGCTCCCGACCGACGATCGCGCCGATCAGGTCGATGGAGGCCTCCGTGCTGAGCTCGCCGAGATGGATCTGGCGGCCCAGGTCGATCGTGCCGGCGAGGGCCGGCAGCCGGTGACGGCTCGTGAGGATCGTCCGGTTCGCACCGAGTCCGGGCAGCAGCGGGACGACCTGGCCGGCGCTGTCGACGCTGTCCAGCACGATCAGCATGCGGCGGTCGGAGAGCTCGCTGCGGAGCAGGGCCGCGGCGTCGGCGTCGTCGGTCGGGATCTGCTGGCCGGAGAGGCCGAGCGAGCGCAGGAAGCGCCGCAGCACCGAGCCGGGCTCCACCGCCTCGCCCGAGACACCGTGGAGGTCGGCGTAGAGCTGGCCGTCGGGGAAGTCGCCGGCCAGCCGGGCCGCGGCGGTCAGGGCCAGCGCGCTCTTCCCGGATCCGGCCGGCCCGGTGACCAGCACGGCGGCACCGCCGTCCTCGCCGAGCCCGGCCGCCAGCGTCTCGAGCTCGGCGTCACGCCCGATCAGTGCCGGTGCCGCCGGCACCTCCCGGGGTAGGTCGCGCCGGCGGGCGCCCTCGACCAGCGTCGGTCGCCGGGTGTGCCAGCGTCCTTCCAGAGTCCCCTGGCGTACGTCCTCGAGGACCGGGCTCGGGTCCAGCCCGAGCTCCTCGGCGAGGACGGCACGGACCGTGTCGTAGGCGGCGAGCGCCTCGGCCTGCCGACCGGACGCCGCGAGCACCTTCACGTACGCCGCCCACACCGGCTCGTCCAGCGGCCGCAACCGGGCGAGCTCGCCCACGACCGGGAGGGCCTCGCTGGCCCGGCCCTCGGCAACGCCCAGCGTCGCCCATCTGAGCACGACCGCGACGTACTCGTCCTCGATCGTGCTCGACAGCCACGGCGCCTGGTCGAACCCGTCGGGACGCCCGCGCCACAGGCTGACGGCCTCGGTCAGCGGCGCCATCTCGTCGGTCCTGGTCAGCTCGCGGAAAGCGACCAGGTCGAGCTCGTCGGCCGAGGCGTCGAGGCGGAGCGCGCTGCCGTCCTGGACGACCGCGATCGGCGCGACGAGCGCACGCAGGCGCCGGAGCAGCTGGGCCAGCCGACGGCTCGAGGCCGCGGAGGTGAGCTCGGGCCACAGCAGGTCGAGCAGCTCGTCGCGCCCGACCTTCTCCCCCGGCTCCAGCGCCAGCCGCCGCAGCAGCAGCCCGACCTGATCGGGTACGTCGGCCGGCACCCCGTCACGGACCACGACGGTCGGGCCGAGGACGGCGATGCTCACCGCGGTGCCGTCGACCTGGCGGGTGGGGGTGAAGGCCTCGGTGAACCGGGCCGTCTCCTCGGCGCTCAGGTCCAGGGCGTCGGCGAGCGCGCGCAGCGACGCCGCCCTCGGACGCCTGGTCCTCCCCTGCTCGAGGTCGCGGATCGAGGCGACGCTGAGCCCCGCGGCCCGTGCCAGCGCGCCCTGGGTCAGCGAACGCGACTCACGCAGCCGGCGGAGTCCGGGACCGAACATGCCCTCCGGGAGCACCCCGGTCTCTCCGTCAGGGCCCCGAGGCTGGCGAATCACCACGAAATCCTATCGGGTCCGGCGTCGTTCGGCCCGCAGACTCCTCGGACCTGCGAAGATGTCGCACCGAGGTGATGAGATGTCGATGATCGACTATGCCGCTCCCGCGGGTCCGGCGCGTGGCTACCTCTCGGTTCCCGCCGGTGCCGGGCCCTGGCCCGGCGTGGTGGTCGTGCAGGACATCCTCGGCATGACCACGGACATCAAGCGGATCGGCGACCGGTTCGCGGCCAACGGCTACCTGACGCTGACCCCGGCGCTCTACGAGCGGGGCCCGAAGGTCGGGTGCGTCGTCAGCACGATGAGGTCGCTGGTGACCGGCAAGGGCACCGCGGTCGACGACCTGATCGCCGCTCGTGACCACCTCGCCGGGGATCCACGCTGCACCGGCAAGGTCGGCATCGTCGGCTTCTGCATGGGCGGCGGCTTCACCCTCCTGCTGGCCCCGCGCGGCATCTTCGACGCCGCCGCTCCCAACTACGGGGTGCTTCCCGGCGGTCTGTCCGCGCTGAGCTCCTCGTGTCCGATGGTCGCGAGCTACGGCGCCAAGGACGTTCTCCTGCGCGGCACCGCGGCGAAGGTCGAGGCGGCGCTCGCCGAGGGCGACGTGCCCCGCGACGTCAAGGAGTACCCGGGCGTCGGTCACAGCTTCATGAACGACTGGGGCTTCCCCGCCCCGGCCCCCGTCCTGGAACGCGTGGTCGGCTTCAACTACTCCGAGCCGGAGGCGGAGGACGCCTGGCGGCGCATCCTCGCCTTCTTCGGCGAGCATCTCGACCCGAAATAGCGCCGAAACCTCGGCGTCCTACTGTGGTGGAGCCCGAGTTCAACGGAAAGCAAGGCCTCCTGGCCGGGAAAGCGGACACCTCCGGGCACGACCATCCGTCTGCTCCGACCTAGGAGAACACCCGTGAGCGAGCATCAGCGAGTGACCCGTCCGAACACCACCTTCCACGTCCCCGCCGTCGACATCGCCGCGTACGTCCGGGCCGGGACGCCCCAGGAGAAGGCGGCCGTCGCGGCCGCCATCGACACCGCCTGCCGTGAGGTGGGCTTCATCCAGATCCTCGGCCACGGCGTCGCGCCGGCTCTGGCCGACGGGCTCGCCGCGGCGATGGACGACCTCTTCGCGCTGCCGCCGGCGGAGAAGGCCCGGTGGCGCCGCCCGGCCGCCGAGAACCGTGGTTACACCCCTCCCAAGTCCGAGACGCTCGCGCTCAGCGCCGGCGTGCAGTCCGAGACCCGGATGAAGGACTTCTTCGAGGCCTTCAACGTCGGCTCGTCGGTCTCCGACCATCCCGGTGCCGACCTCGTCGAGGCGCACTACGCCGAGAACACCTGGCCGGCGGTCCCGGGCTTCCAGGAGCGCATCGACGCCTGGCGCGCCGAGGCCGCCCGGGTCGCGCGCACCATGGTCACGATCTTCGAGGACGCGCTCGACCTGGAGCGCGGCACGATCGCGAGTCTCGCGGCCCACCCGATCGAGGTCCTGCGGATGAACAACTACGCGCTGCCGGAAGGCACCCGGGTCGAGGTCGACGAGGACATGATCGGCATGGGCGAGCACACCGACTACGGCATCGTCACGATCCTGTGGGCCGACCGGGTCAAGGGCCTCCAGGTCCTGCACGGCGGCGAGTGGCACGACGTCAGCCCGGCCGAGGGGGCGCTCCTGATCAACCTCGGCGACCTCACCACCCGGCTGACCAACGAGCAGTGGCTCTCGACCCTGCACCGGGTCAAGCCGCCGATCGTCGACGGCACCATCCAGCGGCGCCGGTCGGCTGCGTACTTCTTCGACGGGGACGCCGAGGCGATGATCGGCCCGCTGCCGGGGTTCGTCGACGACGAGCATCCCCGCCTCTACCGGGACGTCGCCGTCGACGAGCACATCGCCGCCAAGCTCGCGGGCTCCCGTGCCGGGGTGCTCAACGCCACCGCCGGCCGGGAGGCGGCCCGCGTGCTCACTGCGGGTCGCTGACCAAGGGCATCGGGTGACATCGGAGCTAGGGCCCGTCCAGGCCGGCGGCGGCCGCCGCCCAGCTCCACAGCGCCTCGGTCTCTCCGTGACCGGGGCGGGTCGATGACCGATAGCTCGTGGGGCGCTGGCGCCGGTCGTGCCAGAAGGTGCCGGACGGCGGGACCGGCTCGGTAGCGGCGAGCCAGACGGCCGTGTCCGCGCCGGCCTCGGCCGGCCGCAGCAACGGTCGGCTCAACGTACGGAAGGCGGGGAGCGATCGGGCGAGACCGGGTGTGTCCGCCCAGCCGGGGTGCATGACGAAGGTGGAGATCCGGTCCGGTGACCACCGCCGGTCGAGGATCGGGGCCAGCTCCACCTGCATGCGCTTGGACCTCGCGTACGCCACGGCGCCCTGGTAGGTGCCGTGCTCGAACTCGGGGTCGTCCACGGGAAGCGGCTGGGTGTACATCCCGCCGGAGGCGACGAAGACCTGCCGGGCGCCGCGCTCCGAGCGGCGCAGGGCCGGCAGCAGTCGCTCGGTCAGCCGGATCGGCCCGAGCACATGGGTGGCGACCGACAGCTCGTGGCCCTCCACCGACTCGGCCCGCTCGGGCGGCATGACCCCCGCGTTGTGCACGAGCACGTCGAGAGCGGCATGCCCGCCCTCACGCGCGCAGAAGTCCTCGGCGAACGCGTCGATCATGGCCGGGTCGGAGACGTCGCACCGCTCGGTGTGAAGCTCGGCGGTGCGGCCCTCGACGCGGAGCAGCCGCTCGATCCGGGCCACCGCGGGTGCGGCCCGTTCGGGCGAGCGCACCAGCACATGGACGCGCGCGCCGAGCCGGGCCAGGCCCAGCACGGTGGCCTCACCGAGACCGCTCCCGCCACCGGTGACCACCGCGGTTCGCCCTGCCAGCGCTCCCGGACGCGGGTCACCCTCGGCCCAGCGGCGGCGGCGGATCGCGTAGCCGAGACGGGAGTAGCCCAGCACGACCGTGCGGTCGAGCACCCGGTCGAGGCCCTGGTCTGGTGCGGTGGTCCGGTTCATGCGCGCACGCTCCCGAGGACATGTCGCAGCGCCTGCTCGGCCTCGACGAACCGGAAGCGGTGGTCGAGACCGAGGAGTCGTTGCGGGACCACCCGCTGGTTGGCGAAGGCCACCTCCTGCGCACCCTCCCGGCCCAGGAGCAGCCGGGGACCGAACGACGGAGTCGGCAGGATCGCCGGGCGGTGCAGCGCTCGCCCGAGGGCAGCGGCATAGGCACGCTGTCGCACCGGGGCGGGCGCGACGGCGTTCACCGGACCGTGGAGGCCGGGATCCACCAGAGCCCGGTGGTAGATGTCGACGAGATCGTCGATCGCGATCCATGACTGCCACTGCTCCCCCGACCCCATCGGGCCGCCGAGACCGGTGGCGAACAGGGGCCGCTGCAGACGTAGTGCTCCGCCACGCGGGCTCTGCACGATTCCGGTGCGCACCAGGACGACCCGCATCTCCGCGTCGACCGAGGCCAGGGCCGCCTCCTCCCAGTCGCGGACCACGTGGGCGAGGAAGTCGTCCCCGGGCGTGGAGTCCTCGGTGAGGATCTCCTCGCCGCGGTCGGCTCCGTAGATCCCGATCGCCGACGCGCAGACGAAGACACCGACCCCGGCCGACGCGCTGGCCCGGGCCAGCAGTCGGGTGGGCCCGATGCGTGAGCCGCGGATCAGCTCCTTGTGTCTGTCCGTGAACCGGCCCGCGATGCTGTGCCCGGCCAGGTGGACGACGGCGTCGACCCCGGCCAGCGAGGCCGGGTCGGGGTCGTCCGGGTCCCAGGCGCGCTCGTCGGGTGCGGTCGGACGGTGGCGCACCAGGCGGACCACGGTGTGCCCGCCGGTGGTGAGGAAGGCCGAGAGCGCGCTCCCCACCAGGCCGGAGGCGCCGGTGACCGCCACGGTGAGGCGAGGTGAGTCGGCCGCGGAGCGGTGAGCCGCCAGGTCGTCGGCGAGCTGACGCTGCCGGTAGGCGAACATCGACGCGAGCAGCCGCCTCGGCAGCGTCGTGGTGACCCTGTCGACCACGGTGGTGCCGTCACCGGCGCTCTCGAAGTCGTGTCGATGGTGCCACGAGACCGGCACCAGGAACGGGCGCGAGACCAGGCGGTCGGCGAAGCTGTGCCCGGCGGCGTACTCCTCGGGCAGGTGCCGGGCCACCCAGTGCCGGCCGGCGGGGAGGTCGAGCACCGCCGTGCCTGTGGCGAGGTCCTGGGCCTCCTCGGCGATCCGGACAGGCTGCCACGGGGGCACCAGCCGCTGGAACGCGCCGGCTCGGCCGTGCCAGCCGAAGACGACGTCGGCCGCATCCGGCACCGTGTGCCGGAACTCGTGGGTCGCCGCACGCGATGGAATCATCGGGTCGAGTCCTTCAGCTCTGCGAGCCGGGCCAGCGCCTCGCGACGCTCCTCGGCATGGTCGACGACGCGTTCAGGGTAGCCGTCGGCCAGCCCGTCGGGGTGGCGCCACGGCTCGTGGGCGGCCGCCCCCGCGAGATGACGAAGCTCAGGCACCCAGCGCCGGACGTAGTCGCCCTGCGGGTCGAACCGAAGCCCCTGGGTGATCGGGTTGAAGACCCGGAAGTACGGCGCGGCGTCGGTTCCGGTCCCGGCAGCCCACTGCCAGCCGTGGCTGTTGGAGGCCAGGTCGCCGTCGAGGAGATGGTCGAGGAAGTGCCGGGCGCCGACCGGCCACCAGATGTGCAGATCCTTGACCAGGAAGCTCGCCACGACCATCCGCACCCGGTTGTGCATCCAGCCCTCCGCGAGCAGCTGGCGCATGCCGGCATCGACGAACGGAAAGCCGGTCCTGCCCGACTTCCACGCCTCCACGAGCTCGGGATCCTCGTCGTACTGCATGCCGTGCAGCGCTCCCCGCAGGTCCTGCCAGGCCGACCGGGGCTCGTGCCAGAGCACGTCCGCGTAGAACTCGCGCCAGGCCAGCTCCGCGACGTAGCGCTCGACGTCCTCGCCGGAGGCGCCGGTCTGGTGCGTGCCCAGATCGGCGAGGAGCGTACGCGGGTGGATCTCGCCGTACTTCAGGGCCGTCGAGATCCGGCTGGTCCGATCGAGGTCGGGCCGGTCGCGGGCCGAGGCATAGCCGGCCAGGTCCTCGGCGCAGAAGTCCTCCCAGCGGTGGAGCGCCGCACGCTCACCGGCCTCCTGATCGGGATGGTCGGGCAGCGGATCCGACTCGAGCTTCGTCGTCCACTCGACTCCGGGGTCACCGGCGGGTGCCCGCCACCCGTGCTCGCGCCATGCCCGCAGGAAGGGCGTGAAGACACGGTAGGGCGACCCTGTGGCGTTCCGGACCCTCCCAGGGGTCACGGCGTAGGAGCTGCCGGTGCCGACCAGCCCGACACCGTCGGCCGCCAGCCGCTGCTCCACCTCGGCGTCGCGCCGGCGGCCGTAGGGGGTCGTCTCGGTCGAGACGTGCACCTGGCTCGCCCCGGCCTCGGCGGCGACCTGGGCCACGACCTCGACCGGGTCGCCCTGGCGGATCACCAGGGCACCGCTCATCTCCTCGCGTAGCGCGGCGAGCGAGGCCAGCAGCCGGCCCCACCTCCGACCGGACCCGGCGGCCAGCCGCGGGTCGAGCACGAACAGCGGCACCACGCGCCCGTCGGCGGCGGCAGCCTGCAGGGCGGGATGGTCGCCCAGACGCAGGTCCCGCCTGAACCACATCACCGACGTCGTCACGAGCGATCCCGTCCGTCGGCCTCCAGGCGGATCTGCGCGACGTCGATGGCTCCTGCCCGGAAGCCCGCCTCGCAGTAGGCCAGGTAAAACTCCCAGGTCCGGCGGAACTCCTCGCCGAAGGAGTCCGACCGGATCGTCGGCCACGCGGCCAGGAAGGCGGAGCGCCAGCGGCGCAGCGTCTCGGCGTAGTCGGCCCCGAACCTGTCGGTGCGGGTCACGCTCAGCCCGACCTGGGCGGCCTGCTGGGAGATCACCGTCGCGGACGGGATCAGCCCGCCCGGGAAGATGTGCTTCTGGATCCAGCCGTAGGAGTTGCGGGTCGCCAGGTAGCGCTGGTGCGGCATCAGGATCGCCTGCAGGGCGATGGCGCCGCCGGGACGGACCAGTCGGGACAGGGCGGCGAAGTAGTCGGGCCAGTAGCGCTCGCCGACCGCCTCGATCATCTCGATGCTGACCACGGCGTCGAAGGTGCCCACGACGTGCCGATAGTCCAGCACGAGCACCTCAACCCGGTCGCTGTAACCGACGGCCTCGACCCGCTCCCTGGCCAGCGCCGCCTGCTCGACCGACAACGTGACGGTGGTGACCCGGGCGCCGCGCCGAGCCGCCTCGATCGCGAGGGTCCCCCACCCCGTGCCGATCTCCAGCACCTCGTCACCGGCACCGACGCCGGCCAGGTCGAGGGCCGCGTTGACCTTGCGCAGCTGGGCCTCGTGCAGGTCTTGCTCCGCGACCGGTCGGGTGTGGTCGAAGAGGGCCGAGCTGTAGCTGAGGCTGGGGTCGAGGAACGCGGCGAACATGTCGTTCCCCAGGTCGTAGTGGGCGGAGATGTTCTCCTGGGTGTGCTCCACGGCACCGCGCTGGTCCGCGGGGATCGGCAGGTCGACGAGGCGGCGCAGCCGCAGCATCCAGCCCGGCAGCAGCCCGCCGAGACGCTCGGCGTAGGGAGTCAGCGCGTCCGCGAGATCGGTGCCCTCCGCGGTGTGCCAGTCCCCGGCTGTGTAGGCCTCGCCGAGGCCGATCTTCGGGTTCGCCGCGAGCCGGCCGTAGAAGGACTGCGGGCGCCGCAGCACGATGGCCGGCCTTCCGGTGGCAGGCGATCCTTCGGCAGGCGATCCGCCTCGCTGATCGAGCAGGCTGCCGTCGGGAAGCACCACGTCGACCGGGACCCGCCGGGTCGCCAGACGCAGCACCTGCTTGGCGATGCCTGCTCGCAGACGCCCGGTGGCTACCGGCGTATCGCGCATCGGCAGCTCGAGCGCCGCATGCTCCGCGCTCTCGAGGGTCACCGGCTCTGCACTCATGATGTGGCCTCCTTCTGGGGGGCAGGACGGGGAAAGACGGGCAACCTGCGCAGCCACAGCCGGATCCCGTGGAACCGGATGAGGGCGCTGACCCGATGGGGCATCAGCAGATGGGAGAGGCTCACCCGCAGCAGCGCGCGACGCGTCGCGGGCTCGGGTGTCCCGCGGGTGGTCGCCGTCAGCACACGGGCGCCGTCGCGGTCCAGGCCGACGGTCACGCAGACCTGGCCCGGATCGAGCTGCAGCTGGATCTCGTAGGTGCCGGACGTGTCGTTGAACGGTGAGACGTAGAAGGCCTTGCCGGTGTGGGCTCGTCCGCGTCGGTCGACGTCGAGCAGGTAGGCGTGGCGTCCGCCGTAGGTGTTGTGCACCTCGAAGACGACCGCACGTTGCGCACCGTCCTCCGACAGCACCCAGAAGACCGTGAGGGGGTCGAAGACATGACCCAGGACGCGTGCGTTGGCCAGCATCAGCACCCGGTCGGCCGGCGCGAGGTGGACGCCGCGGCCGGCGAGGAACGCACCGAGATCACCACGGATGCCGCGTCCCGAGGAGCCGCCGTCGAGATGGTCCTCGGCCCGGAACCCGGCGAGGGGCCGCAGCCAGAACGGGAGGCGAGGCAGGTCGTCGAGGTCGACGAGCCACTGGTAGCTGCGGTGGCGGAACGAGTTCCGCAGCGGCACCTGCCGGGCGTGGCTGACGTGCCCCACGACCAGCGCGGGCAGCTCGGGTGGGACCGGTGAGGAGCTCACCAGGACACCCCGAACGACTCGGCCGCCTCCACCCCGGAGCGACATCCGTCCTCGTGGAAGCCCCAGCCGAGGTGAGCGCCGGCGAAGGCGAGGCGAGGCCCGCCGGCCGTACGCAGCCGCGCGGCCGCCGCGACCGCCTCGGTCGTGAAGACCGGGTGCTCGTAGCTCATCCGTGCGGTGACCTTGGCGGGATCGACATGCTCGGTGGCGTTGAGGGTCACCACGTGCTCGTCGCGGTCCTCGAGACCCTGGAGCCGGTTCATCCAGTAGCTGACGACCACCTTGTCGGCGCCGCCGCCGCACGAGGCGAGGCGGTAGTTCCACGACGCCCGGGCACGGGGCGAGGCCGGCAGCAGGGCGTCGTCGCGGTGCAACCAGGTCTCGTTCCGCGAATACCCGATCGCCGCCAGGTCGGCCTTCTCCTCCGGGGACGCGTCGACCAGGAGCTTCAGGGCCTGGTCGGCGTGGGTCGCCACCACCACGCGGTCGAAGCGCCTGGACCCGGTCCCGGTGCGCACCTCGACCCCGTCGGCGTGCCGCTCCACGGCGGTCACCGGTTCACCGACACGGAGCTCGCCCACCCGCTCGGCGATCCTGTCCACGTAGGCGCGGGATCCACCCACGACCGTGCGCCACGTGGGCGACCCGGTCACCTGGAGCATCCCGTGGTGGTCGAGGAAGGCGAACAGGTGCCGCGCCGGGTAGGCGGCAGCGTCCTCGTCGCCGCACGACCAGACGCAGGAGACCAGCGGCACGGCGAAGTGCTGGACGAAGTAGTCGCTGAAACCGCCCTCCTCGAGGAACTGGCCCCACGTCAGGTCGCTGTCGGTCTCGAGCAGTCGGCGGGCGCGGCGGTGGAACCGCGGCACCTGCGCCAGCATGCGCAGGAAGCGCGGGTCACCGAGACGACCAGGGTCGGCCAGGATGCCGCCCAGACCCTTGCCGCCGGCGTAGGAGAGGCCGCAGTCGTCGCAGACGATGCTCATGCTCATCTCGGTCGGCCGGGTCTCGACGCCGAGCTCTGCGAAGAGCCGGAGCAGGTTCGGATAGGTGCGCTCGTTCATCACGATGAAGCCGCTGTCCACCCGGAGGACGGCTCCGGCCGCGCTCGCGACCTCGTGGGTGTGCGCATGGCCGCCGAGCCTCTGCTCGGCCTCGAAGAGCGTGACGTCGTGGCTGCGGGCGAGGAGGTACGCCGCGGTCAGCCCCGAGACTCCGCCGCCGATCACGGCGACCGTCTGCCGTGGGGTGTCGGCCGCTGGGCTCATGGGGAACTCCCTCTTCAGGCAACGGCATCGCCGCTGGCTAGTTTCTGAAATCGAACGTACAATGTTTGTACAAGGTATGTCAAAGGTTTGAAAGGGGCCCGATGATGAAGATCGATCGAACCGTGGAGACCTCCGCACCGACCTCCGAGGTATTCGACTTCCTGTCCGACTTCACGACCACCGAGGAGTGGGATCCGGGCACGGTGCGCACCGACCGCATCTCCGGCGACGGCGGGGTGGGAACGGCGTACGCGAACACCTCCCGGTTCCTCGGACGCAACACCGATCTCACCTACGTGGTGGAGGTCTTCGAGCCCGGCACCCGTCTCGTGCTCCGTGGCGAGAACAAGACGGTCGTGGCCCATGACACGATGACCTTCGTACCGACTGCCACGGGCGGCACATCCGTGCGTTACGTGGCCGAGTTCGAGCTGAAAGGCATGGCCAGGATGGTGGCCCCACTGCTGACCCCCGCGTTCACCCGCTTGGGCGACTCCGCATCCGAGCAGATGCGCGCGACCCTGGACCGACTGGGCCGGTAGCAGAGCAGATGTACACCATCAAGCACGCGGCACAGCGGGTCGGCATCACCACCGCGACGCTTCGTGCCTGGGAACGCCGATACGGCGTCATCGCTCCCCACCGGTCCGAGAGCGGCTACCGCCTCTACGGCGACCACGACGTCGCCGTGCTGCGGTCGATGAAGCAGCTCGTAGACGAGGGCTGGTCGGCCGCCCTGGCGGCGGCCGAGGCGATCCGGATCGATCGAGCTCAGCCTGACCTCGGCGTCACCGCGGAGGGGCGCGGCAACGGAGCCGGCCCCTCCCCCGGCCTCGCCGAGCAGCTGACGACCGCCGCCGCGGCACTCGACACCACCAGGCTGGCCGCGAGCCTGGACCAGGTGTTCGCCCTCGGCAGCTTCGAGACGGTGATGACCGACCACGTCCTCCCCGCCATGGAGAAGCTCGGGGACGCGTGGGCCGACGGCCGGGTCAGCGTCGCCGGGGAGCATCTGGCCTCGAACGCCGTGATGCGGCGCCTCGCCCTCGCCTACGAGGCGGCGGCCGCCCACGGCCGCGGGCCCCGCATCGCCCTCGGGACCGCACCCGACACCCGGCACGAGATCGGCCTCTTCGCCTTCGCCGTCGCCGCCCGGCGACACGGCCTGGACACCGACTACCTCGGTGCCGACCTACCGATCGACGACTGGCTCGGCGTCATCGACGATCCAGGCCTCGCCGCAGCCGTGCTCGCGATCCCCACCCCCGCCGACATCACCGCCTCCGCCGCGGTGATCACCGCGCTGCACGACCACCGACCCGATCTCGTCGTGGCCGTCGGCGGAGCACAGCAGAGCCACGCTCCCGAACCCGCCGTACGCCTGGGCGACGACATCGCTGCCGGTGCGAGGACGCTGGCGGACGCCATCTCGCAGAAGCAGCGCTGACCCCTACTCGGGCAGGGTGGCGCGGAGCACGCGCAGCGTGTTGCCGCCCATGATGGCCGCCACCTCGGTCTCGTCATAGCCCCGGTCGACGAGCTCCTGGGTGATCGCGGCGAGATCGCCGGTGTCCCAGCCGACGGTGGTGGAGCCGTCGTAGTCGCTGCCGAGGGCCGCGGTCTCGACGCCGCCGACCTCGATGACGTGGTCGATGGCGTCGACGACGGCCTCGACGGTCAGGTCGCACACCGCGGCGTCCCAGTAGCCGACCCCGACGACACCGCCGGTCGCGGCGACCCCGCGTACCTCCTCGTCGGTCAGGTTGCGGTTGACGTCGCAGGTCGCCTGTACGCCGCCATGGCTGAGCACCACCGGCTTGGTGGCCATCGCGAGCATCTCGGCGACCGCGGCGTGGCTGGCGTGCGCGATGTCGACGATGATGCCGCGGCGCTCCATCTCGGCGAACACCTGGCGTCCCAGGTCGGTCAGACCGCCCTTCTCGACCCCGTGCATGGAGCCCGCCACCTCGTTGTCGAAGAAGTGGGTGAACCCGGCCATCCGCATGCCGGCGTCGTAGAGCGTGTCCAGGTTGTCGAAGTCGCCCTCGAGGTTCTGCAGGCCCTCGACCGAGAAGAGCGCACCGGTGACCTGCTTGCCGGCCTCGCGGTCGGCGATGAGCGCGTCGAGGTCCCCGCGGGTACGGATCAGGCGCAGCTTGCCGTCGGAGTCCGCGGCCGCCTTGTCGAGCTTCTGGGCGTGGTAGAGCGAGCGGTCGAGCAGCGAGCTCCAGGTGCGGGGCGGCTGGAGCTGGGCGAAGGTCAGCAGGGTGATGTTGTCGCTGTCCCCGGTGTTGCTGTCGTAGTTCTGCCCCTTGGGCGACTTCGACACCGAGGAGAAGACCTGCAGCGCGACGTTGCCGTCCTCCAGCCGCGGCAGATCCAGATGGCCCCGGTCCGAGTGCTCCAGCACGTCGCGGTCCCACATCAGGGTGTCGCTGTGCATGTCGATGACCTGCAGCGAGTCGTGCAGCCGTCGCGTCTGGGGCGTCACCTCCGGCAGGCTGGCCGGACGGAGCTTGTTCTGGGCGTTCTCCACGATCCCCGGCGCCAGCGCGAAGAAGCCGGCGCCACCGATGAGGAGAACGGTGAGTACGGCCAGGAGCAGTCGCTTCGTCCAGCGTCGGGTCATCTTTGGGAGTCCTCTCGGGTGCGGCGCTCGGGTGAGCGGCACGAGTATGGCGACGCGTACCTCGGCGACCGGTGAATTGGACCGAATCGCCCGTCGGAAAGGGCGATCGGACAGGATGTGACCATGGCGACACTGGATGAGGACGACTTTTCGCTCATCCACGCGCTGCAGATCAGGCCGCGCGCCTCCTGGACGGATCTCGCCGCCGCCCTCGGCACCTCGCCGGCAACGCTGAGCCGTCGCTGGGAGCGGTTGCGCGCCGACGGCAGCGCCTGGGTCATGGGCCATCCGCGCGTCCGCGGCGAGTACGGGACCAACCTCGCGGTCGCGGAGATCTCCTGCGTCAGCGGGCGCGCCGGCACCCTCGCCCAGGAGCTGGCCGCGTGGCCGATGATCATCACCATCGAGGAGGCGGCCCGCGACTACGGGCTGATCGTGACCGCCGTCGGCCTCGGCCCCGGGGACATGCCCAAGCTGCTTCTCGACGACCTCTCCGCCCTGCCGGGCGTCCTCGGCGTACGCGCCCACCACGTCGCCCGGCTCCACCTCGACGCGAGCAGCTGGCGGGTCGGCGGGCTCGACCCGGAGCGGGCCCGGGCGGTCGCCCGGATCCCGGACCACATCACCTCCGGCGAGGGCAGGTCCGTCCCGGTGAACCCCTGGGCCGAGCCGTACGCCGCCCTCACCCAGGCGCTGATCCGGAACGGCCGCAGCAGCGCGGCCGACATCGCGCGCCGGACCGGCCGGCCGCTGTCGACGACCCGTCGCCAGCTCGGTCAGCTGCTCGCCTCCGACGCCCTCACCTTCCGCTGCGAGGTCGCCCAGGGCCTGACGCCGCTGCCGATCGTGGTGCAGACCTGGTGCCAGGTCCCGGTCGACGACGTGACCGCGTGCGTGAACCGTCTGCGGGCCACCCCCGGCGTACGCCAGGTCGTGGGTCTGCCCGGGCCGACCAACCTGCTGATCAGCACCTGGACCCGCTCGCCCGAGAGCGCCATGCTCCTCCACGAGCACCTCCAGCGCGATCTCGCGCCGCTCAGGGTGGCCGAGTCCGCGATCGTCCTGCGTCAGATCAAGCGACTCGGCTGGAAGCTCGACGAGCTCGGCCGTTCCACCGGCACCCTGGTCCCCTACCCGCCCAGCGCCGACGACACCCACACTCCCGAGGCCGGCTGACGCCGATCGGGTCATGTCACAGAGCGTCGCGTCGTCTCGTCTCCAGCTGTGAACCCCACAGAACAGGAGAGAACGATGAACGTCGTCCTTTGGATCATCGCCGGACTGCTGGCCCTCGTCGCCCTGGCAGGAGGCCTCACCAAGACCTTCATGCCGCTGGACAAGCTGGCCCAGCACGACGGCGCCGCCTGGACCCGCGGCGCCACCCCGGCCTTCGTCCGGACCCTCGGGATCCTCGAGATCCTGGCCGCGACCGGACTCGTCCTTCCCGCCGTGCTCGACATCGCGCCCGTCATGGTGCCCGTCACCGCCGCCTGCTGGATCGCGCTGATGATCGGCGCGATGATCACCCACGGTCGTCTCGGCCAGGCGAAGCTCGTCCTGGTCAACGTCGCCTATCTGGCCCTGGCCGTGGTCATCGTCGTCGGCCGCTTCGGCACCACGCCCTTCACGGCCTGACCAGCTCGTCGAGTCGGCGCATCCATCGCTCGCTGGTCGAGCCGGCACATCCATCCCGCTGACAAGTCCTCCCTCGCTCGCTGGTCGAGCCAGCACATCCATCCCGCTGACGAGTCCTTCTTCGCTCGCTGGTCGAGCCGCGAGCGCCAGCGAGCGTGTCGAGACCAACACAGTCGCTTCCGCGTCTGGTCCGGTCGAGCGTGGCGACCTTCTGTCGTAGACATGGTTTAGGGACTGGTTCTTGGGGACCGTGGACCGCCGACCCGATCACGAGGTCTTCTCAAGCTGGTCCGGCGTCAAGGCGATGTATCGAGCTTGTCGAGATGACGCCCTGCGGGAGCCGGCTTCGCTGGCCGCGTTGGGGGTCTGTGTCGTGGACCGGTGAGGGGGTAGTCGAGAGCTTGTCGAGAACAGCAGTGGCAGGGCGGCGTGTAACCCTGCCGAGTCGGCGCATCTTGACCGGTGTCTCGCGAAGCGAAGCGAGCGAGCCGGTCAAGATGCGCCGAGTCGGGGCGTTGTGGGGCGGCGGGGGGGGGCCGGGGGGGGGGGGGGGGTG
>NZ_JBVJKY010000006.1:0-463 GCF_055585005.1 Nocardioides sp. NPDC054178 | reverse complement strand
CACTGTCTTCGCCGGGTATACAACACCCCCCAACCATCGCACCAACATGCCGGCACCCCCCCCCCCCCCCCCCCCCCCCGCCCCCCCCCCCCCCGACTCGGCATTCAGTCGGCCCCGGTGCGCTCCCGGTGGTCGGGCCTGTCGAGACCACCTTGTGCGTGATTGTTCTTCGGGGCTGGTCTGGGCCGCCGACCCGATCACGAGGGTCTTTTCGATCTGGACCGGCGTCAAGGCGATGTATCGAGCCTGTCGAGATGGCGCCCTGCGGGTGTCCAGTTCGCCAGCCTCGTTTGGGGTCTGTGTCGTGGACCGGTGATGGTCGGTAATCGACAGCTTGTCGAGAACAGCAGCGGCACGGCGGCGTGTAACCCTGCCGAGTCGGGGGGGGGGGGGGGGGGGGGGGGGGGGGGCCCCCCCGGGGCGGGGGGGGGGGGGGCCCCCCCGCGAGAGGGGGGGGGGCGGG
>NZ_JBVJKY010000005.1:442640-479213 GCF_055585005.1 Nocardioides sp. NPDC054178 | reverse complement strand
CACGCCCGCAAGAAGACCCGGCTGGCCATGCGGCGGCTCGGGGACGGCACCACCCGGATCACGGCCGTGGTCCCGGACGCGACTGCGGACCGGCTGGCGACCACCCTGGAGGCCTTCGCCTCACCCCGACGCGACGACGGCACCCGCACCGACACCGGCGAGTACCTGCCCTACGACCGCCGGCTCGGGCTCGCGTTCTGCCAGCTGCTCGAGACCCTCGACCCACAGCGCCTGCCCATCCACGGCGGAGACGCCACCACCGTGATCGTGACCATCGATATCGATCAGCTCCGCAAGGAAGCCGGGGTCGCCCAGATCCTCGGCGGCAGCCCGATCACCGCGGCCCAGGCCCGTCGTCTGGCCTGCGCCGCAGGCATCATCCCCGCCGTCCTCGACAGTGACTCCGAAGTCCTCGACCTCGGGCGCAAGGAACGCTTCTTCACCGCCGCGCAACGTCGCGCCCTCCTGCTCCGATCCGCAACCTGTGAGGCCGAGGGCTGCGACATCCCCGGCACCTGGGCCGAGGCCCACCACTGGCTCGCCTGGGCCCAAGGCGGTGGCACCGACCTCGACAACGCCGCCCTGCTCTGCTCCTGCCACCACCACCGCGCCCACGATTCGGCGTACCTCCACGAACGCCTCCCCAACGGCGACATCCGCTTCACCCGACGCAGATAGACCCTGGTTGCGAGCCAAGGGTGTGAGTGCCCGCGCGGCGTACGGTTGTGCCCATGGGCAACCCGATCGAGCCGACCCCGAACGGCATCAGACTCGCGGAGCCGGCGGATGCGCCGCGGCTCGAGGAGATCGCGCGAGCGGCGTACGCGAAGTACGTCGAGCGGATCGGGCTCGAGCCGGCGCCGATGAACGCGGACTACGCGGAGGCGATCGAGTCGGCGGAGGTCTGGGTGGCGACGGCCGATGACGAGGTCGCCGGCTACGCGGTCACGCGGGACCTCGGGGACGACGGTGTGCTGTTGGAGAACCTCGGGGTGGCGCCCGGCCATCAGGGGAGGGGCATCGGCCGGGCGCTGGTCGCTCAGGTCGAGGCTCGGGCGACGGCTCGCGGCGTGACCCACGTCGAGCTCTACACGCATGAGGCCATGACCGAGAACCGGCGACTCTACGCGCGGCTGGGGTATGGGGAGACCGGGTGTGCGGTCGAGCGTGGATACCGTCGCGTGCTCATGAGGAAGACCCTCTGACCGAGCGCCGACCTGGGTGATGTCGAACGGTTCCTAGGTCACGCGGCCGGCGTGCAGGATCTCGACGTCGATCGCTGACAGCTGCTCGATCACGGCGTCGGTCGGGTCGGCGTCGGTGATGATCCCGGTGATCTGACCCCAGGGGAGCACCCGGTAGGGGGAGGCGGTGCCGATCTTCTCCGAGGAGGCGAGGACGTACGTCTCGGCAGCGCGCGCGGCCAGGGCTCGTTTCATCGCGGCGTCCTCGGCGTCGCCGGTGGTGAGGCCGGCTTCCGGGTGGACGCCGGTGACGCCGAGGAGGCAGAGGTCGGCGGAGACGTTCTGGGCTGCTTCGACGGCTGCCGCTCCGCAGGCGACGGCGGAGTGCTTGAAGACCCGGCCGCCGAGGAGGAAGAGGTCGGCGCGGGGGTGCTGCAGCAGCGCCGAGGCGACCGGCGGGCTGTTGGTGATGACGGTGCACTCCAGGTCCGGGGGGAGTGCCTGGGCAACGGCGAGGGCGGTGGTGCCGCCGTCGAGGATGAGCGTGCTGCCGGGGCGTACGAGGCCGGCGGCCGTGGCCGCGACCGCACGCTTGGCGCCGGGCTCGACGGTGCGGCGAGCGGTGTAGTCGGCCACGGCGGGGGAGACGGGGAGGGCGCCGCCGTAGACCCGCTGGCACAGTCCCTCCGCGGCCAGGTCGCGCAGATCGCGCCGGATGCTGTCCTCGGAGATGCCCAAATCTGCCGCGACGTCCTTGGCCACGATCTTGCCGGTTTCGTCCAGAAGTTGGAGAAGATGAGCGCGGCGTTGCCCGACAAGCATGCACGTTCCTTTCTGTTTCTGCACATTATTGCATGTACGCTCGCGCCATGACGACAGCCAAAGCCGACGCGCGCCCCGGCGTCGAGGTCCCCGACCATCGCGGCCGGACGGGCCTCGACCGTGCCGGGCGGGACCTGACCCGCAACCCGGACGTCGTGGTCCGAGACGTCGAGCTGACCTCCCAGGGGTGGCACGTGCTCAGGCGCACGACGTTCGACTACCGTCGACAGGACGGGCGCTGGGAGACGCAGCAGCGCGAGACGTACGACCGGGGGAACGGTGCCGTGCTCCTTCCCTACGACGTCGAGCGCGGCACGGTTCTGCTGACGCGGCAGTTCAGATATCCGGCCTACGTCAACGACCATCCCGACGGGCTCCTCATCGAGGCGGCCGCCGGGTTGCTGGATGCCGATGACCCGGTCACCGCCATCCGCCGGGAGAGCGCCGAGGAGCTCGGCATCAGCCTGACCGACGTCGACCACGTCTTCGACGCCTACATGAGCCCCGGATCGGTGACCGAACGGCTCCACTTCTTCGCGGCCGCCTACTCCCCGGCCAGCCGCATCGGAGAAGGGGGAGGGGTCGCCGAGGAGGGCGAGGACATCGAGGTGCTCGAGCTCGGCTTCGCCGAGGCGCTCGCGATGACCCGCGACGGCCGGATCATCGACGGCAAGACGATCATGCTCCTGCAGTGGGCCGCCCTCGACGGGCCCTTCGCCACGGTCAGGAGTCGGCAGGCTTGCGGGTGAAGGTCAGGTGGGTGACGCCGCTGGGCGTCGAGACGGCCTCGATGTCGTAGTCGTTCTCGGTGCCCTCCAGGCCGTCCCAGACGCGTACGCCGCGGCCCAGGACGATCGGCACCTGGACCAGGTGCATCAGGTCGACGAGCCCGGCTGCGACGAAGTCGCGCACCACGGTCGCGCCGCCCCCGATGCGTACGTCCTGGCCGTCGGCCGCCTCGAGCGCGGCCTCCAGGGCCTCGGCCGGCGGCGCATCCAGGAAGTGGAAGGTGGTGCCGCCCTCCATCTCCAGCGGTGGCCGCGGCCGATGGGTGAGGACGAAGGTCGGTGAGTGGAACGGCGGGTTGGGACCCCACCAGCCCTTCCACTCGGGGTCGTCCTGCCATCCCGGCGGCCCGAACTTGTTCGCGCCCATGATCTCGGCCCCGATGCCCTGGCCGTGTCGCTGCGCGAAGGCGTCATCCGCGCCTGCGGTGCCCGACGCGTCCCAGAAGCGGGTGGCGAACATCCACTCGTGCAGGCGCTCGCCGGCATGGCCGAACGGGGCCTCGGCCGACTGCGGCTCCCCGGTCGCGAAGCCGTCGAGCGAGATCGAAAGATTGTGGACTCTGGTGAGTGGCATGGGTTCCTCCGTGAACCATGACGACGCCGAGGTCGGCTCGTCGCCTGCTCGAGACTACTGCCGAGAGTCCGGTCGCGGAGGTGGTCGAGGACGACGTCGATAGCCGCGGAGCACGGGAGTGCGAGACTTCTTCGCGTTTAACACATACGAAACAGGTCGTATCGTATCGTTGCGGCATGGCATCTGACGAGAAGCTCGGCCGGCCCACGGATGAGGACCTCACGCGTCGCATCCTGGAGGCGGCGGGAGGCCTGCTCGGCGAGAAGGGTTACGCCGGGCTGAGCGTGGAGAAGGTCGCCAAGGCGGTCGGTTGCGGCAAGACCGCGATCTACCGACGCTACGCCGACAAGGGCGCACTGGTCGCGGCGGTGCTCCGGTCACGGGTGGAGCTCGGGGCGCCACCTGACACCGGGGACGTACGCGCCGATCTTCTCGAGCACGCTCGTCAGAACCAGCGAAACCAGGAGCTCTCCCCGGAGCGGGTGCACGGCATGCGGGCGATGTTCGAGCCCGATGTCTTTCCCGCGCTGTGGGAAGGGTTCTTCCAGCACCGCCGTGAGCAGGGGATCGAGATCATCGACCGGGCGATCGCCCGAGGTGAGCTCCCTGCCGATGTCCACCACGACATCCTTCTCGACACGATCGCCGGGCTCACCCTCTATCGGCAGTCGGTCAAGCGCATCCAGATCGACGAGCGGCACTACGTCGACATCATCGACGCCCTCGTCACCCGACCGCCGCGCCGCTAGCCGGTGCCGACGAACAGGCCCACCATGTCCTCTGACGCCCCCACCCCGTCCACGCCGAAGATCAGCGCTCGCGCCATCGTCGGCTTCCTCGTCTTCTGCGAGCTCGCCAGCGGCTTCGTCCAGGGCTTCTACGCCCCGCTGCTCGGTGAGATCGCGGACCATCTCCAGGTCTCGGACTCGGACATCACCTGGTTCCTCACCGTGCAGACGCTCGCCGCGGCCGTCTGCGTCCCGCTGCTCTCGAAGCTCGGCGACATCTTCGGGCATCGCCGGATGCTGCGGATCGGCGTCGTCTCCGTGCTCGTCGGCACGATCGTCACGGCGTTCCTGCCCAGCTATCCGGTCGTCCTCGCCGCGCGGATCCTCATCGGGCCGCTCGCCGTATGGCTCCCGCTGGAGATCGCGCTGGTCCACAACCGGATCAAGGGCGACACCGCGCGCACGTCGATCGGCCTGCTCGTCTCCTGCCTCACCGGCGGCGCGATCCTCGGCACGATCTCGGCCGGGGTGTTCTCCGCGGTGCTGCCGAGCCTGACCCTGACGCTGCTCGTGCCGGTGCTGTTCGTGCTGGTCAGCGCCTATGCGGTCTTCGTCAAGGTGCCCGAGTCCACGACCCGCACCCGGACCAGGATCGACATGGTCGGGTTCGTCGGCATCGGCGTCGCGATGGTCGTGCTGCTAGTCGGGCTGCGGCTCGCCTCCAGCGAGGGGTTCGCCTCCGTCACGACGATCGGCACGCTCGCCGTGGCCCTGGTCGTCTTCGCGCTCTGGACCGTGTGGGAGCTGCGCGCGGAGGCGCCGGCGATCGACGTACGTCTCATCGTCTCCGGGCGGATGGGCCCGGTCTACCTCACCGCGTTCCTCTTCGGCATGGTCATGTTCGGTGCGCAGTCGCCCTCGACGACGTTCCTCACCGCCGACCCCGCCGAGACCGGCTACGGCTTCGCCGCCACGGCGGGCACAGCCTCCGCGGTCACCGCGGTCGTCACGATCCTGGCCACGCTCGGGGCCGCGGTCTTCGCACCGATCGCTCGCCGGGTGGGCATCCGCGCGGTGCTGGTCACCGGGGCCGTGCTGCCAGCCTGCGGCTTCCTCCTCCAGATCGCGTTCCATGCCGAGCTGTGGCAGATCTTCCTGATCTCCGCGGTCAACGGCATCGGCATGGGCCTGCTGCTCGGCGCCCTCCCCGCCCTCGTCGCCGAGCTCGCGCCCGGCGACCAGACCGGCATCGCGGCCGGGGTCTACAACTCGCTGCGCACGCTCGGCGGATCGGCCGCCGGAGCCGTCTTCGCCGTGGTGCTCGCCGCGTTCACGGCCTCGGGCTCGTTGAGCTCCTCGATCGGTGGGTACGTCTCGGTCTGGGCCGTCTGCGCGGGCGCGTTCCTCGTCTCCGCCCTCGCGCTCGCCGTCATGCGGATCCCGCGCGAGAGCGCGGCCGCCGCTGCACCCATCACCACCCCGACCACCGTCATCCCGGAAGGCTGATCCATGACCGCTCCCGACTTCACCGCCGACGCCGAAGCCCTCCTGCCCGACCTCATCGCCCTGCGCCGGGCGATCCACGCCGACCCCGAGCTGGGCCTCGAGGTGCCGCGTACGCAGCAGCGGGTCCTTGCCGCTCTGGAGGGCCTGCCGCTCGAGATCACCACCGGGACCCGCACGACCTCGGTCGTCGCCGTCCTGCGCGGCGCGCTGCCCGGGCCGACGGTGCTGCTGCGCGGTGACATGGACGCGCTGCCGATCGAGGAGGCGACCGGGCTCGACTTCGCCTCGACCAACGGTGCCATGCACGCCTGCGGCCACGACCTGCACACCGCCGGGCTCGTCGGTGCGGCCAGGCTCCTAGCGGCCCGTCAGGAAGAGCTCCACGGCTCGGTGATCTTCATGTTCCAGCCCGGTGAGGAGGGGCACGGCGGCGCCAAGGTCATGATCGAGGAGGGGCTGCTCGACGTCGCCGGCGAGCGGCCGGTCGCTGCGTACGCGATCCACGTCGGCCCCGGTCCGCGCGGTCTCTTCGCCACGCGACCGGGCGCGATGGCAGCCGGCTCCAACCATCTCTCGGTGACGGTGAAGGGTCGTGGCGGTCACGGCTCCCAGCCGCACCAGACCCTCGACCCGGTGCCGGCCGCAGCCGAGATCGTGCTCGCCCTGCAGAGCTTCGTGACCCGGCGCTTCGACGCGTTCGACCCGGTCGTGCTCTCGGTGACCCGCCTGTCCACCGGCGACGGCGCCATCAACGTGATCCCCGAGACGGTGGAGCTCGCGGCGACCGTACGCAACATGTCGCCCGCCTCGCTCGCGATCCTCCAGGAGGGCCTGCCGCGCGTGATCGAGGGGGTCGCCTCGGCCCACGGGCTGACGGCGCAGGTGCGGTTCGAGGTGATGTATCCCGTCACCGTCAACGATGCTGCCGAGACCGACGGGACGGTCGAGGTGCTCCGCGGCGCGTTCGGCGAGCAGCGGGTCATGATCATGCCGACCCCGATGATGGGCTCGGAGGACTTCTCCTTCGTCCTGGACGAGGTCCCCGGCACCTTCGTCGGCCTGCTCACCTCGCCCGCCGACACCGATCTCGCCACCGTGGAGTGGAACCACTCCCCGCGCGTCGTCTTCGACGACGCCCTGCTGGGTGACCAGGCGGCCGCACTGGCCGCGATCGCCTTCGCCCGCACCTCGCGCGGTGCCTCCGGCTCGGTCGTTCCCGGATGAGCGGGGTGCCGGGCGGCGAGGCCGAGGTCCTCAGTCGTGGAACCGGGCGCCCTTGACGATCCGGTCGACGGCGTTACGGGGGCCGCGCAGGGCGATGCCGACGAGATCGAGGTCGGCCGCGGGGACCGCGGCGACGGCGGCACGGTTGGCCTCGTCGTGGCCGGTGCCGAACAGCTCGCGGGTGTAGACGGCGAGGGAGACGTCGTCGCGGGCGGCGGCCTTCTCGCGAGCCCTGCTCAACAGGACGGAGTCGGCGCTCATCACCATCACCGGCTGGCGCAGCATGGGCAGATACTCGGTGTCGTCGCCGTCGCGGTAGGCCTCGCCGACGAGGCCGGGGGCGCTGGTCGCGATGCCGGACATCAGGAACGCGGTCACGTTGAGCTCCTGCCAGGGAGCGAGGTCCTCATCGAGGACAACCACGACCTTCGTGTCGAAGCGAGGTGCGGTCGTGGTTTCCTCGGAGGTCGTCTGAGCCGTTGTCATGCCTGAAGTCTGCGGAGTCGCCGATGCACGGTCTTGTACGTTTCTTGCATGGTCGATCACGTCCGCGCCTGGCACCCCGCGGTGCCGTCGTTGCGCGAGGTCTACCACGCACGGTTCGACCACTGGTATCCGATGCACACCCACGACGACTGGGCGGTGATGCTGGTCGACGACGGGGCGGTGGCGTACGGCCTGGACCGGGGCGACCACCAGGCCGTGCCCGGAGCGCTGACGCTGCTGCCGCCCGGGGTGCCGCACGACGGGCACTCCGCGATCGAGGGGAAGGGCTACCGCAAGCGGGTGCTCTACCTCGAGCCGGACTGGCTGCCGTCGGGCGCACAGGGCCTCGCCGTACGCCGGCCGACCCTCGCGGCCCCGGCCCCGATCGTGGCAGCCCGGCGGGTCCATGCGGCCCTTCGGGACCCGGGTGACCTGATGGCGGCCGAGCACTGGCTGCTCGCCGTCCGCGACCATGTTCTCGACCATCTCGGCAGCCCCGCGCCGACGCTTCGCGACGCACCCCTGGCCCGTCGTCTGCGGGAGCTCCTCGACGACCGGCTGACCGAGTCGTTCACGATCGCCGCGGCCGCCGATGAGCTCGGCAGTCATCCCAGCCATCTGGTCCGGGTGTTCTCGCAGACCTACGGCATCGCCCCGCACCGGTACCTCGTCGGTCGCCGCGTCGACCTCGCCCGCCGTCTGCTCGTCGACGGCCGCCGCCCCGCCGAGGCGGCGGCGCTGGCTGGCTTCCACGACCAGGCCCACCTCACCCGACACTTCCGCCGCATCCTCGGCGTGACGCCGGCGACCTTCGCCGCGCCGCGGCCCGGGCAAAGCAGGTGCGTGGCTCCGGCCGATGGTGCTGAATAGGCGCATGCCTTCCCCACATCGCGTCGTCGTCTGCGGTCCTGCGTCCTGGAACCACCTGATCGCCCTGGACCACCTGCCCGAGCCGGTGCCGCACATGCATTTCGCCCGCCGCTCGTGGCACACGATCGGTGGCACGTCCGCAGGCAAGGCGCTGCACCTGGCCGGTCTCGGCATCGACGTACGTCTGTGGGCTCCGGTCGGCGAGGACGAGGACGGTGCGCGGCTGCGGGAGCGGCTCACCGGGGCGGGCGTCGTCGTGGAGGCGATCGCGAGCGAGCAGACCGAGCGGCACGTCAACCTGATGGCCGACGGGGGAGGCCGGGTCTCGCTGTACGTCTCGACCCCCTCGACGCCGTCGGCCGCCGCGGTCGAGGCTGCGGCGAGCGCGGTGGCCGCGGCGGACCTCGCGGTGATCGACCTGAGCGAGCTCGGCCGGCTGGTGCTCGAGGCGATCCCCTCGCCGCGGACCCCGCTGTGGATGGACCTGCACGACTACGACGGCGCCACCGCGTTCCACGAGCCCTTCCTGCGCGCGGCCGAGGGTGTGTTCATGAACGACGACGGCACCGAGGACCCCTGGGGGCTGATGGCGTCGTGCCTCGACCGCGGTCCCCGCCTCGCCGTCTGCACGCTCGGCGCGAAGGGCGCGATCGCGCTGGAGGCGGACGGGACCCGGCACGAGGTGGCGGCGACACCGGCCACCGTCGTGGACACGAACGGTGCCGGCGACGCGTTCATGGCCGGCTTCCTGGCCGCATGGCTGCGCCGGGAGCCGGTCGACGTCGCGCTCCGGGCCGCGGCGGACCAAGCGCAGGTCGCGATCGAGACCGAGCACCTCCACCCGGCGCTGGCCCGGTAGCCCGGCCGGCGGGGGCGGCTGCTAGCCGGTGACCTCCTCCGGGTGGGCCGGCACGGTCAGCAGGGCCAGCATGGCGATCACGGCAGCCCCGGCGAAGGCGTAGAAGCCCCAGGGATAGGCGATCCCGGCGGTGAGGAGCGCGCCGCCCAGGAACGGCCCGACGATGGCGCCGACCCGGCCGATGCCTGCGGACATGCCCAGCGCGGTGCCACGGATCCGGGCCGGGTAGAGGTGGCTGACGAAGGCGTAGACGAGCACCTGAGCGCTGAAGACGAAGACTCCGGCGGCCAGCACCGCGGCGTACACCAGCAGGCTGCTCTCCATCTTGATCGAGAGCAGGGCCAGCATCACCGCGGCGACGGCGAACCAGGCCACGACCGTCGGCTTGTTGCCCTTGGCGTCGGAGATCAGGCCCGCCAGGACGAGTCCGATGACCGCCCCGACGTTCAGGGTGAGGAGCAGACCGAGGCCGGCGTCGAGGGAGTAGCCCGCCTCGCCCATGATCGTCGGCAGCCAGGTGTTGAGGCCGTAGACCAGCAGCAGTCCGCAGAAGGACGCCGCCCACAGGCCCAGGCTGACCCACAGCAGGCGACCGCGGACGACCTCGGAGGGACGTACCTTCTCGGTCTCGACCGTCTCCAGGTAGGCCTGCGACTCCGGGAGCTTCGCCCACATCACCGGCACCGTCAGCAGGCCCGCGATGCCGCCGATCACGAACATCGCCTCCCAGCCCAGGTTCGGGATCACCCACAGGGCCAGCAGGGCGGTGAGCACGGCCCCCACGTGGTAGCCGGTCATCATCCGCGTCATGGCGGTGCCCGAGCGACCCTGGCGAGCGTGTTCGCTCATGAACGCCAGCGCCGTCGGCAGGCAGGCGCCCAGGCCCAGGCCCGCCAGGAAGCGCAGCGCGATGAAGACCGTGGCGTTCGGCGCGAACGCGACCGCCAGCGTCAGCAACGAGAACAGGGCGATGCTGCTGATCAGCGTCCGGCGCCTGCCGAACCGGTCGGCCAGCGGGCCGATGGCCACCGCGCCGATGCCGACACCGACCAGACCGAGCGTCGCGGCCGTGGTCAGGGAGGGCCCGGTGAAGCCGAGGTCGCCGGTCTTGGCCAGGGTCGGGATGACGGCGCCGAGCACGACGAGGTCGTAGCCGTCCAGGGCGACGGCGAGCCAGCAGAGGACGACCGGCCAGAGGTTTCGGGTCTCGCCGCCGACAGCGGTCGACGAGGTAGCTGGTGACACGTTCATGGGATGAAACCTAGAGCCAAAGGTCCTGTGACCATCGACACAGCTTCCGCTCCGCGGAAGTGGTGCCAAAATTTTGTCAGCGGCCCGCTGTCAGCCGCCGAAGGCGGGGTGGAGCGGCCTGCCGGACCCCTTGGAACGGGTGGTCGCGCCGGCCTCGATCGGGTCGAAGGTCCACAACGCGTACGTCCCCGGCCCGACGTGCAGCGTCGAGTTGCCGATGGTCTCGGTGTGGGGCTCCTCGGCCGGCTCGTTGAGGGCGAGGATGATGTGGCGTACGCCCGCCTCCTCGGCCGGAACCGGCAGCAGGCGGATCGTGGTCATGCCGTCGAAGGCGAGAACGCCACCGTCCTTGAGGACACGGATGGTGATCCCGGCGGCGCGCCACAGCGGCACCATCTTCTCGATGTCGGCGGCGGTCGTGGCGATCTGGATGCCGATGACGTCGCGCATCTGGTGGTCGAGGTAGCGGTCGCGGTTGTAGCGATCGCGGCTGACGTCGCCCTCGTAGGCGGCCGGCGGGAAGGAGAGCCGCGGGTCGTCGAGGAACTCGTCGCGGTATTCCATCGCCCAGGAGAAGAAGGTGTCGTAGGTCGAGGTCGTGTAGGCGGCGTCGAACCACGGGATCGGCTCGCCGTCGCCGAGGTCGGTCACCTGGGTGAACTCGACCGGGTCCGCGACCAGCTCACGCAGGTTGGCGGCCGCGATGGCCAGGTCGCCGTCCTGGTCCGCCGAGACGGCGATCCCGGTGTCACCGGCAACCGCGTCGGGGGCGTCGCCCGGCCCGAAGAACTCCAGGTAGGTCTCCTTGCCGAGCAGGTAGCGACCGGTCCAGGTCGAGCTCCCGTCGTTGCCGGTGTTGATCCGGCGGTCGGCGAACTGCTCCAGGTAGTCGGAGTGCTCGATCGCGTCAGCCGTCTCCCGGTCCACCATCGCCCAGGCGTGGTTGAAGGCCAGGAGCGGGTCCGGACGCCCCTCCTCAGTAGGGGCTGCCTCCGAAGCCTGGGCGGGGGCCGCCAGGGCCCCGGAGGTGATGGCGATGGAGGCGATGGCGGCCGCGACGAGGCCCGAGAGTGGAGTCCGCATGCGTCCCAGTCTCGGTGACCGAGGCGCTCCTGTCTTCGGAATTCGGCGGCCGGTGGCCGGTTCGGTCAGGCGCCGTGGGAAGCGGTCGCCATGGTGGCGCCGAGTCCGATCATCAGGACGCCGCCGCCGGCGCCCAGGCCGTCGAGGCGCTTGGGTTTGCGGGCGAACCAGGCCTTGGCGCGGCTGGCGGCGAGGACCCAGCCGGAGTCGCAGGCGAAGGCCATCGCCGAGAAGATCGCACCGAGCAGCAGGATCTGCGGAACGGCCGGCGCCGAGGTGTCGATGAACTGGGGCAGGAACGCGAGGTGGAAGACGATCGTCTTCGGGTTCGTCGCGCCGACGATGACGCCGGTGCGGACCGCACCCCACCCGGTCACTCCGGCGACCTCGCCACCGCCCAGGGCGGTGCGGGCGTCGGCGCGGTGACGGATCGCCTGGATCCCGAGATAGACGACGTACGCAGCGCCGACCAGCTTCACGACGGTGAAGGCCGTCGCGGACGCGGCCACGAGCGCGCCGAGCCCGACGGCCACCGCCAGGACCTGGGCGAACTGGCCGGACGCGTTGCCGCCCACCGACAGCACCGCGTCGCGGCGCCCGGCGGTCAGCGCCCGGCCGAGGGCGAAGAGAACGCTCGGGCCCGGGATCAGGATGAAGACGAAAGAGGCCAGCGCGAAGGCGGCGAACTGGTTCAGGGACGGCACGATCTTGATTGTGCGCCACGGCGGGCCCGACGTACGAACCATTTCTGGCAGGCGAGACGCGGTGCGGGCGGCCTGGTCCTGGCGCGGATCACGCGCCATGGGTGATCCGCAAGTCGCGCGGGTCGTCTCCAATGGCTGTCATGAGCAAGATGACGCAGACAGCGGTGACCGCCGGATCGGGAGCCGTCCTGTTCACGCTCGCCTCGGCGCAGTTCCTGATGACGCTGGACAGCTCGGTCATGAACGTCTCCATCGCAACGGTCGCCGAGGATCTCGACACGACGGTCACGGGGATCCAGACGGCCATCACGCTGTACACGCTGGTCATGGCCAGCCTCATGATCACCGGCGGAAAGGTCGGTCAGCTGCTGAGCACCAAGCGGGCCTTCGCGATCGGCTGCGTCATCTACGGGGTCGGCTCGTCGACGACGGCACTGGCTCCCAACCTGACCGTGCTCCTCATCGGTTGGTCGTTCCTCGAGGGTGTCGGGGCCGCGCTGATCATGCCGGCGATCGTCTCGCTCGTGGCCACGAACTTCGCTCGGGCCGAACGACCGCGTGCGTACGGACTGGTGGCGGCGGCGGGCGCGATCGCCGTGGCCGCAGGACCGCTGATCGGTGGACTGCTCACCACGTACGCCTCCTGGCGGCTGGTGTTCGCCGGGGAGGTCCTGATCGTGCTGGGCATCCTGCTCCTGACCAAGAGGATGACGGACTCCCCGGCGGATCCGAGCGCACGCCTCGATCTGGTGGGCACCGTGATGTCGGCGCTCGGGCTCGGCCTGGTCGTGTTCGGGATCCTGCGCGCGGGGAGCTGGGGCTTCCTGATCCCCAAGGAGGGCGCGCCGTCGTGGCTCGGCGTCTCGCCCGTCCTGTGGCTCGTCATCGCCGGTGGACTCGTGCTCCGGGCGTTCCTCGGATGGGAGCGACGGCGTCAGCAGGCGGGGACGTCAGCGCTGATCGACCCGGAGATCCTCGACAACAGGGTGTTGCGTGGCGGCCTGACGTCCTTCTTCTTCCAGTACCTCCTGCAGGCCGGCCTGTTCTTCTCGGTGCCGCTGTTCCTGTCGGTGGCCCTCGGACTGTCGGCGGTCGAGACCGGCGTACGCATCCTTCCGCTGTCCCTCACCCTGCTGCTCGCCGCTGTCGGTATCCCCAAGCTCTTCCCGGATGCCTCGCCCCGCCGGGTGGTCAAGCTCGGGTTCACCGCCCTCTTCGCCGGCAACGTCTCCCTGCTGGTTTCGCTGGAGGTGGGTGTCGGGCCCGAAGTCGTCACGTGGCCGATGCTGCTGGCCGGGCTCGGCGTGGGCGCGCTGGCCTCGCAGCTGGGCAGCGTCACCGTCTCCGCGGTCCCGGACGAGCAGAGCTCGGAGGTCGGCGGGCTGCAGAACACGGTCACCAACCTGGGCGCGTCGATCGGCACGGCCCTGGCGGGCGCCGTGCTGATTTCCGCCCTGACCTCGTCGTTCCTCACCGGGATCCAGGACAACCCCGACGTCCCCGACAGTCTCTCCTCGACGGCTGCGGTCGACCTGGCCGGGGGAATCCCCTTCGTCCCTGACGACGCGCTGGAGGACGCCTTGGCCGATGCCGGCGTGCCCGACAGCGAGTCGGCCGCGATCATCGAGGAGAACTCGGCCGCCCGCCTCGACGGGCTGCGGGCTGCGCTGTCGGTGCTCGCGCTGATCTCGCTCGTCGCCCTGTTCTTCGCCCGCCGGGTGCCCACCAGGCAGCCCGGTGCCGAGCCGATCGCCTCGAGCGGGCCATGAGCACCTCTCCGGCAGACGAGTCCGACGCGTCCCGGCCCGCTGCCCGGCAGCAGGCCCGGAGGTCGGAGTGGTTGCAGACGTTGGGTGCCGTCGTGGGGATGCTCGGGGTCTACTTCGTCGCACCTTTCGGCCAGGACGACGACCCGTTGCCGCTGGCCGTCGCGATCGTCATCTCGGTGGGCGTGGTCCTGGTCCTGACGGTCATGGTCTCGCGCAGGATCCTTCGGGTGCTCGACGGCAGCTCGTCCGAAGGGCTTCCCGGCCTCCTCACCGTGCTCGTGCTCGTCGTCGTGGCCTTCTCGGCCGCCTACTTCCTGCTGGCCCGTTCCGAGCCGGGCGAGATGGCGGGACTGGATACGCGGCTCGACTCGCTGTACTTCACGCTCAGCACGACGGTGACGGTCGGCTACGGGGACATCCATCCGGTCGGCCAGGCGGCGCGCGGGATCGCCTGTATCCAGTTCGCGTTCAACGCGATCCTGGTCACCGGGCTCGTGCGCGCGATCTTCTACCAGGCGCAGACCAAGAGGGCTCGCGGCTAGCCGGCCCGGGAAGCGTTGATCTGCTCGACGAGGATGTCGCCGTGCCCGGCGTGGCGGGCGAGCTCCTGGATCAGGTGAACGTAGACGAACCGCAGCGACACCGGATTCCCGTTCCAGTCGAACTGCTCGTCCAGATCATGTCCGGCGGCGACCTCGCGGGAACGCTCGCAGGCCGCGCGGTGAGCCATCCGGACGGACTCGACGGTGTCCTCGGGGTCCAGCACGAAGCTCTCCTCGACGGTGTCGGGCAGCCCGATCTCCTGGCGCGGCACCCCCGCGACTCTGGCGTGAAACCACACCTTCTCCACGAAGGTCGCGTGCTTGACCAGCGCCAGTGGTGTGGTCAGCGACGGGACCAGCCGCCGTCGCGCCTCCTCCTCGTCGAGGTCCTCGAGGATGCCGGTGATCTCGTCCCGCTGGATGTCGACCATTCCTTCGAGAAGCGCGCGCTCGTCCGCCTGTCCGATCTTCATGCGCGCAGGCTAGCCGGGCGTCCGCCGGTGCCCGACGTGCGGGGCGCAGCGCTCCCCGACGTACGCCTCGGCCCGCCGGCGATCCCAGCCGCGCGCCTCGTGGAGCCCGCGAACGAGCATCGCGACGTACGCAGCCGACGGCTGGGTGTGGGGGACGGCGTCGAAGCCGTGCGAGGCGGTGAAGGTGAGCATCGGCAAGCCGTCGCGGCGGCCGACCTCGATCAGGGTCTCGTAGTGCCCCGGTCCTGCCTCGTGACGGCCCTCCTCGAGCCCGTCGATGACGACCTTCTCGATCGGGTCTCCGGGAGCGGGGAGCCGGTCCATCTCCTGGGCGGCGACGTCGGCGAACTGCTCGGCGGTCATCCGGAAGGCCCGGGCCGCGGTCCACGATCCGGCCGCGTCGTGGTCGTAGAAGGCCATCCCACCCGTCCACGTCGTCGACTCACCCGCGAAGTAGAGCCGCCCGGGCAGGTCGACGGCGACGTCGTCGACCGGCATGGCCGGTGTGCGGGCTCCGACGCACGAGCGCCGCGCGCCCACCGGTCGGCCGCCGAGCAGGTAGGTGCGGAGGCGGTCGCGGCACATGTTGGATCCATAGCTGACGTACCAGACCTCGGGGCTCATCGCGGCGCAGCCTAGAGGACGGCGAGCACGCCGTCGGCGTACTTCTCCAGCTTCGCCTCGCCGATCCCGCTGATCGTCCCGAGCTCGTCGCGGCTGGCCGGCAGCCGGGTGGCGATCTCGCGGAGCGTGGCGTCGTGGAAGACGACGTAGGCCGGCACGCCCTGCTCCTTGGCGACCTCGCCGCGCCAGGCACGCAGCCGCTCGAAGACCTCGGCGGCCTCCGGCGAGAGGTCGGCGGCGGCCACCTTCGGCTTCCGCTCCCCGCTGCTGCGACGAGGTTGCCGGGGCGGCTCCTTGCGGAGCATCAGCTGCTGCTCTCCGCGCAGCACGGGGCCGGCCGCCTCGGCGACCGAGAAGACGCCGTAGCGGGTGTCGACCGCGAGCATCTCCCGGGCCAGCAGCTGTCGGATGACGGAGTGCCAGTCGCTTTCGGCGAGGTCGGTGCCGATCCCGAAGACCGAGAGCTCGTCGTGGCGGAACTGGCGGACCTTCTCGGTCTCCTTGCCGCGCAGGATGTCGACGATCTGGCCGGCCCCGAAGCGCTGTCCGTTGCGCTCGCGGTCGAGCCGGATGACGGTGGAGAGCACCTTCTGGGCGGGCACGGTGCCGTCCCACGACTCCGGCGCCGTCAGGCAGGTGTCGCAGTTGCCGCACGGCTCGGCCGCCTGGCCGAAGTAGCGCAGCAGCTGAACCCGCCGGCAGTCGACGGTCTCGCACAGCGCCAGCATCGCGTTGAGGTGCTGGCCGAGCCGGTGCTTGTGGGCCCGGTCGCCCTCGGAGGTCTCGATCATCTGCCGCTGCTGGACTACATCGGCCAAGCCGTAGGCCAGCCACGCGGTCGAGGGCTGTCCGTCACGTCCGGCCCGGCCGGTCTCCTGGTAGTAGCCCTCGACCGACTTGGGCAGGTCGAGATGGGCCACGAAGCGTACGTCCGGCTTGTCGATCCCCATCCCGAAGGCGATGGTGGCGACCATGACGATGCCGTCCTCGCGCAGGAAGCGGGACTGGTTCTGCGCGCGGGTGCGGGCGTCGAGACCCGCGTGGTAGGGCAGCGCGGGGATGCCGGCGCCGACCAGGGTCGCGGCCGTGCGCTCGACCGAGTTGCGCGAGAGGCAGTAGACGATGCCGGCCTCGCCGGGATGCTCGGTGCGGATCAGGTCGAGGAGCTGCTTGGCCGGCTTGTCCTTCGGGGCGATCCGGTATTGGATGTTGGGCCGGTCGAAGGAGGCCACGAAGTGGCGGGCGTCCTCGAGGTCGAGCCGCTGGGCGATCTCGCGGCGGGTCTCCGCGGTGGCGGTCGCGGTCAGCGCGATCCGCGGCACCTCCGGCCAGCGCTCGTGCAGGTGGGAGAGCTGGAGGTAGTCGGGCCGGAAGTCGTGGCCCCACTGGGAGACACAGTGGGCCTCGTCGATCGCGAAGAGCGAGATCTTGGCCTGGTCCAGCAGCCTGCCCGTCTCGGGCACCCGCAGTCGCTCCGGGGCCAGATAGAGCATGTCGAGCTCACCGGCGAGCAGCGCCTTCTCCACCTGCTGCCGCTCGTGGGGCATCTGGGTGGAGTTGAGGAAGCCGGCCCGCACCCCGAGCGCGGAGAGCGCGTCGACCTGGTCCTGCATCAGCGCGATCAGCGGCGAGACGACCACCCCGGTCCCGGCCCTCACCAGGGACGGGATCTGGTAGCACAGCGACTTCCCGCCACCGGTCGGCATCAGGACCAGCGCGTCGCCGCCGGACGCCACGTGCGCGACGATCTCGGCCTGGTCGCCGCGGAACTCGTCGTAGCCGAAGACGCGGCGCAGGACATCCAGCTCCGGGGTCGATTCGCTCACGTCGGTGACCCTACCGGCCGCCACCGACGGTTCTCCTCAGACCGAGATCCTGTCCCGGGTGACGGCGGCCTCTCCGGCATCGGTCGAGCCGTGGGCACGCTCGAGCGCTGCGCCCTCGACATCCACGTTCGGGAGGATACGGTCGAGCCACTTCGGCAGCCACCACGCGGAGCGGCCGAGCAGGTGCATCAGGGCCGGCATCAGCAGCATCCGGACGATGAAGGCGTCCAGCAGCACCCCGAGCGCGAGCCCGAAGCCCATCGAGCGGATCATCACCGACTCGGCGAAGACGAACCCGCCGAAGACGGAGACCATGATCAGCCCGGCCGCGATCACCACCGAGCGCCCGGCCCGGAAGCCCTGGGCGACGGCGATGCGGGCGGGTGCGCCGTGGACGTACGCCTCCCTCATCCCGGAGGCGAGGAACAGCTGGTAGTCCATCGCCAGGCCGAAGAGGATCCCGACCAGCAGGATCGGCAGGAAGCTCAGGATGGGTCCGGTGCTGTCGATGCCGATCCACTCGGCCCCGATGCCCTTCTGGAAGACCGCGACCACGACGCCGTACGTCGCCAGCAGCGAGAGCACGAAGCCACCGGTCGCGATGAGCGGGACCAGGAGGGAGCGGAAGACCAGGATCAGGATCAGCAGCGAGAGTCCGACGACGACGGCGAGGTAGGGGAGGAGCACGTCGTTGAGCCCCTGCGACACGTCGATCGCGACGGCGGTGGCGCCGGCGACGCCGAGCGTGATGTCGCCGTTGACCGCCGGCATGTCCCGGATCGCGTTGACCAGCTCGTTGGTCGAGACGCTGTTGGGGCCTTCCTCGGGGATGACCTGGAAGGCCGCCGTGCGACCGCCCTCGGAGACCGCGGCCGGAGCCACGGCGCGTACGTCATCGAGGTCTGCCAGCGCCTGGGCGACCGTCAGCTGGGCTCGCTGGACGCCGGCCTCGCTGAGGCCGTCGGGCAGCTCGGCGGCGACGAGCAGCGGGCCGTTGGCGCCGGCGCCGAAGCTGTCCTCGGTGATCGTGTAGGCGGTCTTGGCCAGCGAGCCCTCGGGCTCGGAGCCGCCGTCGGGCAGGCCGAGCCGCATGTCGAGGGCGGGGACCGCGAGGGCGAGCAGGGCGACCACGGACGCGACGACCGTGACCAGCGCGCGCCAGGTGGGCATCGGCTTGGCGTGGGCCTCGGCGGCGTCCTGCTTCGCGACCTTCTTGCGGGCGCGCTTGGAGACGATGCGGCCACCGACGAGGCCGAGGATGGCCGGGGTCAGGGTGATCGCGACCAGGACGGCGATCGCGACGCAGGCGGCGCCGACCGAGCCCATCAGGCCGAGGAACGGGATCCCGGTCATGTTGAGGGCGACCAGAGCGACGATCACGGTGGAGCCGGCGAAGACGACCGCCGTGCCGGCGGTGCCGTTGGCGAGCGCGATCGACTCGGTGACGTCGGCGCCGTGGAGCAGCTGCTTGCGGTGCCGGTTGAGGATGAAGAGCGAGTAGTCGATGCCGACGGCCAGGCCGAGCATCAGGCCCAGGATGGGGGTCATCGAGGCCATCTGCACGACGCCGGAGAGGGAGAGTGCGCCGAGGGCGCCGATGCCGACGCCGGTCAGCGCGGTGACCAGCGGGACGCCGGCTCCGATGATCGTGCCGAGCATGACCAGCAGGACGACGGCGGCGACGCCGACACCGACGATCTCGCCCGGACCCACGGGGTTGGGGGTCTCCTGGGAGATGTCGGAGGAGACGCCGACCTCGACCCCGTCCACGGGCGAGTCGGTGAAGTGGTCGACGGTGGCCTTCTTGGTCTCCTCGGACATCTCCAGACGTCCGACCGAGTAGGCGACGTTGACCAGGGCGGCCGAGCCGTCCGCGGAGACCATCCGGATCTCCTCGGAGAGCTCGAGCAGCTCGGCGCCGTTCTCGGCCTTGGCGGCGTTGGCCTCGAGGTCGGCGGCACTGTCGTCGAGCTTCGCCTGCTGCTTGTCGATGGCGGCCTGCTGGGCGTCGACCTGGTCGGTCGGCATCCCGGCGGCCTGCAGCTGGGTGCGGGCCCTGTCGATGTCGGCCTGTGCCTTGTCGAGCTTGGCCTGAGCGCTGTCGAGCTGGCTCCGGCCGGCCTCGAGCCTGGCCTGGCCCGCGGTGACCTTCTCGGCCTGTGCCGCGCGCTGGGCCTCGGTCTGGAAGGGGTCGGTGACCGCGGCGACGTCGGGGAGGTCCTCTGCGCTGGTGATCAGCGCCCGGATCTCCTGCTTCTGGGTGGCGGTGAGCGGGGTGCCGTCCTCGGTCTGGAAGGCGATCGTGCCGGAGCCGCCGGCCAGGTCGGGCAGCCCCTCCTGGAGCTCGTCGACCACCTCGGAGGAGGGCAGCCCCGGGATGTCGAAGCTGGTGGTGAGCTCGCCGGACCAGGCGACGTACGCTCCGGCGGCGCCGGACAGCGCCAGCACCCAGGCAAGGATCACGAGCCAGGCGCGGCGCGCGGCCGACTTGCCCAATCGGTACAACAGCTCCGCCATGGCGGCATCCCTCCGGTAATTCGCAACGGTGCGTCCAGTTAATCATCTGTACGCCGTCGGACAAGGGCTGCTGGGCGAGTGATGGGTCACACCTGTGCCGTGGCCAGGAGATGCCGCGGGCTCCTAGGATGCGGTTCATGCCAGCGTCAGCAGGAGTGCGCCGTCGAGGTGCCGTACGCAGCGAGGAGGCTCGCATGGCGGTCCTCGACGCGACCGGGCGGCTCTTCGCCGAGAAGGGGTACGACCACCTCACCATCGAGGGCATCGCGGCCGAGGCCGGTGTCTCCAAGCAGACGATCTACCGCTGGTGGTCCTCGAAGAGCGCGGTCGTCGCCGACGCCCTGATCGAGGATCTGCTGCTGCCGGACCACCCGGTCGTCCCCGACACCGGGGACATCCGCGCCGACCTCATCGCCTGGATGCAGAGCCTCATCGACCTCGTCGCGCAGCCCGGCAACGACAGCCTCGTCCGTTCGCTCGTCGCGGCCGCCTGCGAGAACCCCGCCATCGGCGCCCGCCTCAACGACGCGCTCGGCATCACCGCCACCGTCTCCACCCGGATCGAGGCGGCCGTCGCGGCCGGCCAGCTGCCCGCCGACCTGCCGGTCATGGAGTTCGTCCGCGCCCTGGTCGGTGGGTTCGTGCTGCACTCCCTCGAGCGCACCGAGCCCGGTCCGGACGTTGCCGAGCGCCTGGTGCGCGCGCTGTTGCACTGAGTCGTTCTTTACCCAAGAAAGAGGGGGTGGCGGCCCTCGGGTCGGGGCTACGGTGGAAGGTATGCCGAAGGTGCCCCCGCCTGTCTATGTCGCCGTGGGCCTGGTCGCCCAGCATCTGCTCGCCCCGCATCGCCGACCGACCGCCGTACGGTCCGTCGCGGCCGGTCTCCTCGCCGCCGGCTCGGTCTATGTCGTGGGCACCGCTGCTCGTGCGTTCCTGCACAAGGACACCAGCTTCGACCCGCTCGAGCCGGAGCGGGCGACGGCGGTCGTCACCGACGGCCCGTTCCGCTACACCCGCAACCCGATGTACGTCGGCATGGCAGGTCTCCTCACCGCCCATGCCGTCCTTCGCGGTGGTTGGCTCCCGCTCGTCCCCGTCGCGGCCTTCGTCGCCGTCGTCGACCGCACCCAGATCCCCGCGGAGGAGCACGCTCTGTCGTGGAGCTTCGGCGACGCGTACGACTCCTACCGCAGCGCCACGCCCCGCTGGCTCGGGCCGCCCCGGGGTGCCGCGCGTGGCTGAGCTCTTCCACACCGTTCTCGACACCACGGACGTACGCCGCCTCGCCGAGTTCTACCGCCAGTTCCTCGGTCTGGTCTACCGGCCGGGGGACGAGGTGCCCGGCGACGACGACTGGCTCGTTCTCACCTGGCCCGACGGGCGTCGTGCGCTCGCGTTCAACCTGGTCGACGAGTCCGAGATGGCACCGTCTGACTGGCCGGCTCCGGGGGCGGTCAAGCACATGCATCTGGACACCGTCGTAGCCTCTGTCGAGGAGCTTGATGCGGAGCATGCTCGGGTGCTGCAGTTGGGGGCTTCGCTTCGCTTCGACCGGTCTGACGATACTGAAGAGCCGCTGCGTGCGTACGCCGATCCTGCGGGGCATATCTTCTGCATCTTCGTGGGCTGAATCGTGGGTGTCTCGACCGCCTGTGCCCCGGTGGTCGAGCTTGTCGAGACCCTGTGCGTGACCGTTCTTCGTGGCTTAGGTGGGCCGCCGACCCGTTTTGGAGGGTCTTCTCGATCTGGTCCGCCGTCAATGCCTCAAGGACGTGTGCTGCGCCGGATGCCTCGGTGGTCGAGCCGCAGCGACGAACAGTGGCTGGGCCGCGTGTAACCCTGCCGAGTCGGCGGATCTTGACCGGTGTCTCGCGAAGCGAAGCGAGCGAGCCGGTCAAGATGCGCCGACTCGGCATTCCCGTGGTCGAGCTTGTCGAGACCATCTGTTTCGTGCCCGTTTCTTCGGGGCTGGTGTGGGCCGCCGACCCGATCACGAGGGTCTTCTCGATCTGGTCCGGCGTCAAGGACGGCCTACGGCCGCCGGCTTCGCCGGCCGCTTCGCGGTCCTGGACTCCGGACCAGATCGAGAAAAGATTTGGCTGGCTATCGGGGCGGCGGCCCGGGTGTGGCGCAGCGCATTCACTCCTGCGACGGATGGTGTTGCTGGGGTGTGAGGGGTGGCCCTTCGGGCCACTTACCATCCACAGGAACGACGCCGTTCGCTCACCGCGAAAACCGGGTTTGAACAGGGAAAATGGATAGTAAAGAGAGAGGTTCAGGCGTAGAGTCAGACCCATCACAACACACCTCTGAAGGAACCATGCGATGAGTCTCGGCCGCGACATCAACCACTGGGGCACCAACCCCGGTGACGCGATCGACGCCGCCTTGCAGGCCATCGAAACCGCCCTCCAAGAGTTGCTGGCCACCGACCCTGCCTACTGGCGCACCGAGCAGAAGAAGGACCTGCTGGAACGGTTGGAGAAACTCCAAGCGATGCAGGCCGCCCTGAAACTGAGAGTCCTCGCCGCTGCGGGCGATATCGCGGAGGAGACCGGGGCGAAGGATGTCTCGGGGTGGCTGCGGACCGAGCTGTTGGTCGATAAAGGGGTGGCCCGCTCGCAGATCAAACTCGCCGCTGGTGTCGCCAAGTACGACCTGGTCGCTGCCGGCCTGGCCGAAGGTGTGGTGTCCCAGGACAAGGCCTGGGTGATCACGAAGGCGCTTGATGCCGTCGAGGCCGATCCCGCCGCCAGTGGTGAGCACCTGGTCCTGGCGGAGAAGATGCTGGTCGACTATGCCGCCTGGATGACTGCGAACGAGCTCAAGAACGCCGGCCGCCGGATCCTGGCCGAGATCGACCCCGAGAGGTTCGAAGAAGCCGAAGCCAAGGCCCTGCAGAGGGAAGAAGAACACGCCGCCCGGCGCACCTTCTACACCGCCCGGGATAACGGTGATGGCACCATCGACCTCCACGCCAGGGTCTCCCGCGCCGTCGGGATGCGGCTGCGCACCATTCTCGACTCGTTGGCGCAGCCGCGAAAGATGTCCGCGGAGAACAAGGGCCGCAAAGCCCCCTACGACCGGCTCCTGGGTCAGGCGTTCGCCCGGGTCATCGAGACCTACGACGTCGACCTGCTGCCGCGCCATGGCGGTCACGGGACCACGGTGTTCATCACCATGAGCGTGGACGACCTCCGTAAGGACCTCGCCACCGCCGCCCTCGGGTTCGACGGCGAGAAGATCACCGCCGCCGAAGCCCGCCGGATGGCCTGCAACGCCGACCTGGTCCCGGTCGTCCTCGGCACCGACTCCGAGATCCTCGACCTCGGCCGCACCGCTCGGTTGGCGCACCCGATCCAACACCGAGCATTGCGGTTACGGGACAAGTGCTGCCAGGCCGAAGGCTGCGACGCCCCGGCGGCCTGGACCGAGGCTCATCATCTGACACCGTGGTCCGAAGGCGGCCGAACCAACCTGGCCAACATGGTGTTGCTGTGTCCGAGCGACCATCACCGCATCCATGACGCCGACTACACCTACGAGCGACTCCCCGACGGTCGGATCCGGTTCACCCGACGCATCCCGACCGGCTGATCCGTGGCGGGCCTGGCCGCCAAGCCGGTATTCACTCGAGCCCACCCACGACCCTCGTTGATCTGTGTCCTTGCGCATCGTGTGGTGCCATTCCATCCGAGCGGTTCACGTGGCCCTGGTTTCCGCAGTGGGGCAGGGCCGATCCCGGCGCATTCTGGATCTGGTCCGGCTGTGTGCTGCAACTGCGCGGCGTTCCGCTGCCGATTCTTTGGTCCTGCCCACGATCCTGCTCGAACTGACGGCGTCCCGTCCCCGCCCCGCCCTGCGTCGCCGAGGTCATCGCCACCCGACCGACGGCCCGGCTTGTGAAGCATTCACAAGGTGTCATCGTCTTGTAAAAGCACCATGTACACACCAGGCCGCCAGAACCCCCTCGACCCACGGTCCCCAAGCCCGTGCCCAACTCAAGGGACTCTGCGCCAAACCCCGCCGCCGACCCGATAACCAGCCAAAATTCTCGCCGGCTCCCGGTGTCCAGGACCGCGAAGCGGCCGGCGAAGCCGGCGGCCGCAGGCCGTCCTTGACTCCGGGAACCGGCGAGAACACCCTCCATAACGGGTCGGCGGCCACCAGCCCAACGAGACACCTCAACCCCGAAAAGACGCCCCTCACCAACCCAGCGAAGTGGCCGGCGGCCCCAGGCCCGAGCGAGGTGAGTGAGAATGGGGACGTGAGCGAGATCGAGTACGTAGACAACCCGGCCAGGCATCGCTATGAGATCCGAGACGGGGAGACTGTCGCGGGGTTGGCGACCTACCGGCTGCCTGACGACGAGCATGTGGACTTCCTGCACACCGAGGTGAAGGAGGCCTACAACGGGCAGGGGCTCGCCTCGAAGCTGGTGGAGTTCGCGCTGGCGGATGTGAAGGCGAAGGGGAAGCGGATCATCCCGCATTGCCCGTACGTCGCGAGGTGGCTGAAGCGCCACGGCGAGGAGTACGCCGACATCACCGACTGGCCGGCCTGACCGCGAGGTTCGCTCAGAGGGTCTCCGTCGACTTTCGTGGCTCCAGGCCCAGCTTGGCCAGCGGGGTGCGGGTCATATGGGCCGAGGGCCAGGTCTGGCCGCGCGAGGAGCCGCGGGCGTAGGACCTGGCGCCCGACTGGTAGGTCACGTAGAACTCGTCGCCGACCTCGGCGATGCCCTCGGCCAGGTTGGGGAGCGACTGCAGAGCGCGGGGCCTGATCGTGACCCGGTCCTGCACGACGAGCTGGCTGCGCCGTGCGGGGCCGCGGTTGACGCTGAAGACGTACTCCTCCTCGCGCACCACGACGCCCTGGGTGCCGACCGGGGTGCGGACGCCGATCGGGGTCTTGATCTGCCAGGTGTCGTCCTTGCGGATGTACTTGTAGAGGCGGTTGTTCGCGTGCGACCCCACGTAGAGCAGGTCCTTCGCCGCGGCGAGGTAGGAGCCGGCCGCGAGCGCGACCAGCGGAGCGACGGTCGAGACGGTCGAGAGCGGTTCGGCGTGGACGATCTGGGTCAGGGAGTAGCGGTAGAGGCGGGGCGGGTTGCCCTCGCGGCACACGTAGACCTCGTCGCCGATGACCGCGACGCCCCCGGCGTTGACCGGGCCGCTGACGCTGCCCTTCGGCCCGCCGAGGTAGACGGCGTTGATGAGCTCGCCCGACGGCCTGTCGACCAGAGCGAGCGCGGAGCCGAGCTTGTCGCCGTGGTAGCCCTGCAGAAGGAGCTCTGCCTCGGCGGAGTACGCCAGGCCCTGCGGGACCCAGCCGCGGTCCTCGTCCCCGGTGAGCACCCCTGCGGTGGCGATGTGCGGGATCAGCGGACCGAGTCTGCTGCCACTACGGCTCAGCCAGGTCTCGGTGCGGTCGATGCCGCGTTGGACCCACTTCTGCTGCCTCTTGGCCATCACTTTGGGGTCGATCACGATCAAAAAATCTATCCGCTCGGACACTGATCGGCGGTCGCTTCGGGGCGCGAGTCCGACAACTGTCCACCTGACGGAACGGTCGGGCGACAGGTTCCATGTACTCGCGGGTAGATATGGTGGCAGGATCTGCCGACATGACGAAGCACGCCGACGTGATCGTGGTGGGAGCCGGCCTTGCCGGCCTGGCAGCAGCGGCCGAGGTCGCGGATGCGGGAAAGAGCGTTCTCCTGGTCGACCAGGAGCCGGAGCAGTCGCTGGGTGGCCAGGCGTTCTGGAGCCTGGGCGGGCTCTTCCTCGTCGACAGCCCCGAGCAGCGCCGGATGGGCATCAACGACTCCTCCGAGCTGGCGCTCCAGGACTGGATGGGATCGGCCCAGTTCGACCGCGACGAGGACCTGTGGCCGCGACGCTGGGCCGAGGCGTACCTCGACTTCGCGGCGGGCGAGAAGCGCTCCTGGCTGCGCCAGATGGGCCACCGGATCTTCCCGGTCGTCGGCTGGGCCGAGCGTGGCGACGGCCGCGCCGACGGCCACGGCAACTCCGTGCCGCGCTTCCACATCACCTGGGGGACCGGGCCGGGCGTCGTCGAGCCGTTCGAACGACGGGTTCGCGCCCACGCCGACACCGGCCGGATCACCTTCGCCTTCCGGCACCGCGTCGACCATCTCGTGGTCGAGGACGGGACCGTCGTCGGCGTACGCGGCAAGGTTCTCGAACCCAGTGACATCGAGCGCGGCCAGGCCTCCTCGCGCACCGAGGTCGAGGACTTCGAGCTCAGCGGCCAGGCCGTGATCGTCACCTCCGGCGGCATCGGCGGTGACCACGACCTCGTCCGCAAGCACTGGCCCGCCCGCCTCGGCGTCCCGCCGAAGTCGATGGTCTCCGGGGTCCCGGCGCACGTCGACGGCCGCATGCTCGCCATCACCGGGGCGACCGGCGCCAAGATCATCAACGACGACCGGATGTGGCACTACGTCGAGGGCATCCGCAACTGGGACTCGATCTGGGCCAACCACGGCATCCGGATCCTCCCCGGCCCCTCGAGCCTGTGGCTGGACGCGACCGGCAAGCGTCTCCCGGCGCCGTTCTTCCCCGGCTTCGACACCCTCGGCACGCTCAAGCACCTGCGGCAGACCGGCTACGACTACTCCTGGTTCGTGCTGACCGAGAAGATCATCAAGAAGGAGTTCGCGCTCTCCGGGTCCGAGCAGAACCCCGACCTGACCGGCAAGGACATCAAGCTGCTCGCCGAGCGGGCACGCAAGGGCCCCGGCCCGGTGAAGAGCTTCATGGAGCACGGCGAGGACTTCGTGGTCGCCGACAACCTCACCGCGCTCGTCCACGGGATGAACGGTCTCGCCGACAAGGACCCGTCCGGCCCGCAGATCAAGGAGAGCGAGCTGCGCCGGATCATCGAGGCCCGCGACCGCGAGATCGCCAACAACTTCACCAAGGACGCCCAGATCACCGCGCTGTACGCCGCCCGCCACTACCGCGGCGACAAGCTGCAGCGCACCGCCAAGCCCCACCGGATCCTCGACCCCGAGGCCGGCCCGCTGATCGCCGTCAAGCTGCACATCCTCTCCCGCAAGACCCTCGGTGGGCTCGAGACGGACCTGTCCGGACGCTGCCTGACCGCCGCCGGCACCCCGCTGCCCGGGCTCTACGCTGCCGGCGAGGTCGCCGGCTTCGGCGGCGGCGGGATGATGGGCTACAACGCGCTCGAGGGCACCTTCCTCGGCGGCTGCCTGTTCTCGGGACGTACGGCGGGCAGGGCCGCGGCCGCGGCCGTCTGACGCCGCGGCTGTCCGACTCAGTGGGCGCCGGAGAGGTTCAGGCCGACCACGCCGACGACGATCATCGCCAGGAAGCCGGCCTTGGCGGCGGTGAGGTGCTCGCCGAGGAACATCACGCCGATGCCGGCGACCAGTGCGGTGCCGAGGCCTGACCAGATGGCGTACGCCACCGAGACCGGCATCCGCTCCACGACCACCGACAGCAGCCAGATCGAGGCGCCGTAGCCGGCCATGACGGCGAGCGACCAGCCCAGGTTGCGGAAGCCTTCGGTACGGGGGAGCAGCGCGGTGCTGACGACCTCGATCGCGATCGCGACGACGAGCAGAATGGCGGCGTACATCTTCCGGGTCCTCCTGGGGAGCGTGTAGCGACTGCTACATCACCGAGAAATGTAGCAGTCGCTACAGGTTGGGCATAATGCTTTCCATGGACCGCAAGGAGGAGCTCCTCGGGCAGGTGGTCGACCACGTGCTCGAGCACGGGCTGATCGGGCTGACCCTGCGTCCGCTGGCGGCAGCGATCGGCACCAGCGACCGGATGCTGATCTACCACTTCGGCGGTCGCGACGAGCTCGTCGCAGCGGTGGTCGCGCGCACCAACGAGCTCTCCGTCGGGGCGGTCGCGGCGCTCGAGCCGGCCGAAGACGTACGCGCCGGGGTGGAGGCCCTGTGGCGGGCCTACCGTACCGAGCCGCTGCACGGCTGCCTGCAGATCTACCTGCAGGCGGCCGCGACCGGGCTGATCGGGATGGAGCCCTATCGCTCGGTCGTCCGGGAGACCAACGAGCTGTGGTACGCCGCGCTGCGCGACTACGTCACCGCCTGTGGCGCGCCGCCCGAGCGTGCGGGCCGGATCGTCACGCTCGTCGACTCCTCGCTGTTCGGCTTCCACCTGGACCTCGCCACCGACCGGCCCGACGAGCTCGCCGCCGGGGTGGCCGATCTCGCCGCGGCCGCGGGAGCGATCGCCGAGGGGTGATCGGGGGTCCGGCACAATGCGCCGGGTGAACTCGCTCCTGAAGACCATCCCCGCCGACCGTATGCACCTGTGGCTGATGCTCGTGCTGACCTTCACCACGGGCATCAACGACGCCGTCGGCTACCTCGGTCTGGACAAGGTGTTCACCGGAAACATGACCGGCAACGTGGTCATCCTCGGCATGGCGCTGGTCGGCGGCACCGACCTCCCGATCCTCGGGCCGGCCCTGGCGCTGGTCGGGTTCATGGCCGGCGCCGCTCTCGGTGGCCGCGTGCTGAAGGCGGACAAGCAGGCCTGGAGCGGGCGCACCACCGCGCTGTTCTCCCTGGTCGCGGTGGTGATGCTGGCGCTGGCCGGGCTGCTCTTCGTCGTCGGTGACGAACCCTCGACCGCGGTGATGATCACGACGACCACCCTGGCCGCGGTCGCGATGGGCACCCAGGCGGCGGCCGCTCGCCACATCGCGGTCAAGGACGTGACCACCGTCGTCGTCACGAGCACGATCACGGGCCTCGCGGCCGACTCGCCGCTAGGGTCCGGCAAGGCGTCCTTCCGCGGCGGCGGCACCGCGCGGCGCGCGATCACCGTCCTGCTGATCCTGCTCGGCGCCTTCGCCGGTGCCGGGATGCTGCTGTGGCACACCGGCGGCGGCCTCCTGCTCGCCGGCGTCCTGATCGGGCTCGCCACCGGCCTCGGCGCCTGGCACGCGCGGGTGCACAGCGCGACCATCCAGGGCGGCATCATCTAGGGTCTGCCACGTGGAGTGCCCCAAGTTCGCGGTGAGCGTGGATCTCGTCGTGCTCACCGTTCGTGACGACGCGCTCTGCGCCCTGGTCGTACGCCGCGGCGTCGAGCCCTATCGAGGCGCCTGGGCGCTTCCGGGCGGGTTCGTCCTGGACGAGGAGGGCCTCGAGGAGGCAGCGGCGCGCGAGCTCGCGGAGGAGACCGGCATGCGGCCGGGGAGCGTGCACGTCGAGCAGCTGGCGACGTACGGATCTCCGGGCCGGGACCCGCGGACGCGGGTCGTGACGGTCGCCTATCTCGCGCTCGCGCCCGACCTCCCGGTGCCCGCGGCGGGCTCGGACGCGGCCGACGCGCAGTGGCGCCCGGTCGACTCGCTCCTGGCCGGCGGCGGTCTCGCCTTCGACCACGCGGCGATCCTGCGTGACGGCGTCGAGCGCGCCCGCTCCAAGCTGGAGTACTCGCCGCTGGGCGCCGCGTTCTGTGCCGAGGAGTTCACCGTCGCCGAGCTGCGCCGGGTCTACGAGATCGTCTGGGGCGAGCGCCTCGACCCGCGCAACTTCCACCGCAAGGTCACCAAGACCGAGGCCTTCCTCGAGCCCACGGGGGCCACGACGACCCGGGACGGTGGCCGGCCGGCTCAGCTCTTCCGCCGCGGCTCCGCGGAGCATCTGCACCCGCCGCTGCTGCGCCGCACGGCGTCGCTGAACGTCACCTCCGGCCCCTGATCTCCTTCGCCGGGGGCGCGGCGTACTCGTTGTGCTTGCTGGTGCTCAGGTCGAGGCGTACCAGCTTCTCCACCTCCGCGGTGGCCGCGCCGACCCCGTCGATGACGGGTACGCCGAGCTCCTCGGCGAGCCGGGCGCACAGGTCGGCCATCCCGGCGCAGCCCAGCACGATCGCCTCGGAGCGGTCCTCGGCCAGGGCCCGCCGGCAGACCGCCAGGATCGTCGCGTACGCGACCGGGTCGGTCTCCAGGTCGATCACCGGGATCTCGCAGGCATGGATGCCGCCGACCAGGTCGGCGACGCCGTAGTCGCGGGCGATCGACCAGGTGTGCGCGAGGACCCGGGGCAGCGTGGTGACCACCGAGAACCTCCGGGACAGGTACGCCGCCGTCCGCATCGCCGCCTCCGCGATCCCGACCACGGGGCCGGCGAGGATCTCGCGGGCCGCGTGCAGGCCGGGGTCGCCGAAGCAGGCGATCACGAACCCGTCGTACGCCTCGCGCTCCCGCTCCAGGACACCCAGCAGATGGGGCACCGCGATCGCCTCGTCGTAGTGCGACTCCAGGGAGACCGGCCCGGCACCCGGGTCGATCGCGTCGACGACCACGCCCGGGCCGACGCTCGCCCGGGCGCACTCGCCGATCAGTGTGGTCATCGACGCCGAGCTGTTCGGGTTGACGACCAGGATCCGCATCAGGCCGGCTCCTCGGCGACCTTCGTGGTGGCCGCCGTGGCGACTTCGGTGAAGACGTAGTAGGCCACGAACCCGATGCCGCACCCGATGAACCAGGAGTAGTCGGGCAGCCAGGTGAGCACCCCGCCGAGCTTCGGGACGAGCACCGAGGCGAACGAGAAGGCCGCGGCCACGAGGAGCGCGTACACGGCGACGGGGTTGGTGCCACGGCTGTAGTAGTAGGTGCCCGACTCGGAGAGGGTGTAGAGGTCGTCGACGACGATCTTCTGCCCTCTGACCAGGTAGAAGTCGGCGATCAAGATGCCGAACAACGGCCCGATCAGGGCGCCGAGGAGACCGAGCGTCCAGAAGATCGCCTCGTCGTTGGCGTACCAGTTCCACGGGGTGAGCAGGACCGATCCGCCGGCCGCGATCATGCCGCCCATCCGCCAGGAGATCTTCTGGGGAGCGACGTTGGAGAAGTCGAAGGCCGGTGAGATGAAGTTGGCCACGATGTTGATCCCGACGGTCGCGATCACGAAGGTCAGCCCGCCGAGCAGGACGGCGGTGTAGGTGTCGATCCGCTCGATCGTGGCCACCGGATCGGTGATCAGCTCGCCGAAGACGGGGATGGTCGCCGAGGCGGTGAGCACCGTGAGCAGCGAGAAGAGCACGAAGTTGACCGGGAGCCCCCAGAAGTTGCCCCGCTTCACCGCCTTGAACGACTTCCCGTAGCGCGCGAAGTCGCCGAAGTTCAGCATCGGCCCGGAGAAGTAGGAGACCACCAGGGCGATCGCGCCGAGCATCGCCGTGACCTGCTGGCCGACCGTGAGCTCCTTGTCGGAGAGCGAGAACGAGACGTTCCAGTCGGCCCGGTAGAGCATGTAGACGCACAGCGCCAGCATCGCCACGTAGACCGCCGGGCCGCAGAAGTCGATGAACCTGCGGATCGACTCCATGCCGCGCCAGAAGACCAGCGCCTGGGCGACCCACAGGATCGCGAAGCTCACGTAGCCGAGGTAGGAGAGCCCGAGGAAGGAGTGGTCGGCGGTGGCGTAGGTCGCCAGCGACGGGAAGAGCTTGAGGATCACGATGGTGAGCGACCCCGCGGCGAGGAAGGTCTGCACGCCGTACCAGGCGATCGCGATCGAGCCCCGGATGATCGCGGGGATGTTGGCGCCGAGCACGCCGAAGGAGGCTCGCGAGACCACCGGGTAGGGCGTCCCGGTCTGCTGGCTCGGCTTGGCGACCAGGTTGCAGAAGACCTGCACCAGCACGATCCCGGCGATCAGGCAGACGAAGACCTGCCAGCCGGTCAGGCCGAGCGCGAAGAGGGCTCCGGCGGTGACGTACCCGCCGACGCTGTGCACGTCCGACATCCAGAAGGCGAAGATGTTGTACCAGCCCCACTTCTGCTCGGGAAGCGGGTCGAGGTCCTCGTTCGACAGTCGGGGATGGTAGGCGGGTGGTGCTGTCACCTCGGTCATCACGGTCTCCTTGGGGTGGGGGTCACCCCATCGTGGAGACCGGGTGTTTCACCTGATCAGATGCCGTGTCAGAGCCATGTGACGCGAAAGATATACGACGTACGCGGCAGGCAGCCGGCGCTCAGGGCTGCCGGAACACGTCCGGGTCGCTCCGGAAGACCTCGATGGCCGTCTTGAGGTGCTCGTAGTGGGTCGCCGACTCGGTGACGAGCCGGTCCGCGTCGCGGGCGCAGAAGGCGGCGACCATGGCGTCGTGGTCGCCGTGGAGCAGCGCTCGGTCGACCTCGGCGACGCGCGACATGGGCCGCGCCGGCTCGGTCATGTTCCAGGCCGAGTCGTACATGTGCAGCAGCCGCTGCATCCCGGCCGGCGCGATCAACGCCCGGTGGAAGCGCCGCGACTCGACGTGATAGCCGCGTTCGTCGCCCCGGGCGACGGCCGCCGCCATGGCGGAGTGGGCGCTGCGTACGAGCTCGTCGTCGGCCTCGGTGGCCGACCGGACGGCGGCACGCAGGGCGGAGGTCTCCAGGGCGGCACGCACCTCGTAGAGCTCGCGGAACTCGGCGAAGGTCAGCTTCGCCACCGCGTAGCCGACGTGGGGCCGGTGCTCGACCAGGCCTTCCCCGGTGAGGACCTTGAGAGCCTCGCGCACGGGGATCTGGCTGACGCCGAAGAACGTCGCCACCGACGCGATCGGGATGAGCGTCCCCGGCGGCTCCTCGCCGGACAGGATCGCCAGGCGGAGGTCCTCGATGACGTGCGGCTGCTCACCGTCGCCGGCGGAGCTGACCAGGCGGGAGGCGAACACGGAGCGGCGCCGGGGCCCTTGCATCGGAGGTCCTCCTGCCGTCGTCCGGCGCATCCGTTCGGTCACCGAATGGTCTCGGCCCGGTCACGAACCGATAACGGTGAATCCGGTGTGTCGGACGGCACATCCCGTGCGGCGTACGCGCGTTGGGTAACTAGACAACAACCACGGCATTCTTGTCCAGCGGACGCCGTGACTCGGGATCGACCCTTATCCTGACGGGCACGTTTGAAAGGGTCGTTACAACGCCGAAACGCGGGTGCCAGCACCTGAAACCTCCGCTCGCTACGGTCCCCGGGACCTGTGCGTGAAACTCCTCGAAGGGAACTCGTTTCGATGTCTACCCCCGCCTCTCGGACCTCGCGACGTAAGTCTTTGCAACTCAGGGCCGGCGCGGCCCTCCTGACCGTCGTGGCCGCCACGACACTGGCCGCCTGCGGCTCCGACTCCGACGAGGGGAGCAGCGAGGAGGGCTTCGGCACCATCTCGATGCAGTACTCCTGGATCAAGAACGAGGAGTTCGCCGGCGAGTTCTACGCCGAGGACAAGGGCTACTACGAAGAAGCCGGCTTCGACGCCGTCAACGGCATCTCCGGCCCCGACACCGGTGTCGCCAAGCTGCTCTCCGGCAAGGTCCAGGTCGCCATCAACGACGCCGCCTCGGTCGGCTCCGCGATCGCCGAGCAGGAGGCGCCGCTGAAGATCATCGGCGCGACCTTCCAGAAGAACCCGTTCACGATCCTCTCGCTCAAGGACGGCGGCAACATCGCGACGCCGGCCGACCTCAAGGGCAAGAAGATCGGCGTGCAGGACTCCAACGTCAACGTCTTCAAGGCGATCCTCGCCGCCAACGGCCTGGAGGAGAAGAAGGACGACATCACCGTCGTCCCGGTCGAGTTCGACCCGACGCCCCTGATGAAGGGCCAGGTCGACGGCTTCATGGCCTACCTGACCAACGAGTCGATCACCGTCGAGCTCGCCGGCCACGAGGTCACCAACCTGCCCTACGCCGAGAACGGTGTGCCGTACGTCGCCGAGACCTACACCGTCACCGACCAGTACCTCGCCGAGAACCGCGACCTCCTCAAGGCGCTGCTGACCGCCGAGATCAAGGGCTGGACCGAGACCTTCAAGAACCCCGCCGACGAGGTGGTGAAGGTCGTCACGACCCACTACAACCAGGCGGCCAGCGACTCCGACGGTCTCGAGGCCAGCTTCGGCGAGCTCGACCCGGTCAAGACCAAGCGTGGTCTCGAGGAGTCGCAGAAGCTGATCTCCACGCCCGAGACCGAGAAGAACGGTCTCTTCACCATCTCCGAGGAGCTCCAGCAGCAGACCGTCGACTCGCTGGCCGCCGCCGGCTGGGAGGTCTCGGCCGAGGACCTGTTCGACACCTCGATCATCGACGAGATCTACGAGGAGAACCCCGAGCTGAAGGCCTACCAGAAGTAGTCATGGCCCAGGACAAGCTCATGGAGGCCGGTGCTCCCGCGGTGGAGACCGACGGCGGCACCGGCATCCACATCTCCGGAATCAGCAAGGTCTTCGGCTCCGGGTCGAAGGCCGTCACCGCGCTCAAGGACACCGAGCTCCACACCGACCAGGGCTCGTTCCTGGCCCTGCTCGGGCCCTCCGGCTGCGGCAAGTCGACGATCCTGCGGATCCTCGCGGGCCTGGAGGCGCCGACCAGCGGAGAGGCGTACGTCGACGGCAAGGCGCCCGCCGACCTGCGGCGCGACTCCGAGCTGGGGATCGCGTTCCAGGACCACGCGCTGCTGCCGTGGCGCTCCGTGGTCGGCAACATCAAGCTCGTCTTCGAGGTCGCCGGTCGGCGTCCCGACATGTCCTACATCCACGAGCTGATCAAGCTCGTGGGGCTGGAGGGCTTCGAGAAGGCACGCCCGGCGCAGCTCTCCGGCGGGATGCGACAGCGCGTCTCGATCGCCCGGGCGCTCGCGCTGAAGCCCTCCGTGCTCCTGCTCGACGAGCCGTTCGGCGCGCTGGACGACATGACCCGGCAGAACCTCAACCTGGAGCTGCTCCGGATCTGGACCGAGAAGCCGGCCACCACACTGCTGGTCACCCACGGGGTGAACGAGGCGATCTTCCTCTCCGACCGGGTCGCGGTGATGTCGCCGCGACCGGGCCGGATCAAGGAGATCATCGAGGTCGACCTTCCCCGGCCGCGTACGCCCGACATGATGCGTACGCCGGAGTTCCACGCCCTGGCCGACCGGGCCTCCGAGCTGCTCTTCGGCGACGACGGGCGCGCCGAGGCGGAGTCTTGATCCGGGTGCCTGGCTGGCTCGCCGGTCTGATCGGTGTGGTCATCCTGTTCGTGCTGTGGGCGGTCGTGGCGGTGTTCGGGTTCCCGCCCGACCCGGGCACCGGGTTCACGCCGGTGCCGCCGCCGTGGACGGTCCTCTCGGAGATGGCCGCCGCGGGTCCCTCGGCGTTCTGGGACGGCGTGCTCCGCGAGACGCTGATGGAGGCCTCGGTCGGCTTCCTGTGGGGCAACCTGATCGCCCTGCTGCTGGCCTCGCTGGTGCTGCTGGTGCCGTGGTTGGAGCCGGTGATCATGCAGATCGCGGTGACGACGTACTGCCTGCCCGTGGTCGCCGTCGGCGGCATCTCGATCGTGGTCCTCGGCGGCGCCGAGCAGCCGGGCGACCCGTCGAAGACGTCGATCTTCCTGGCGGCGCTGATGGTCTTCTTCACGACTGTCGTCGGCGCGGTGCTCGGGTTCAAGTCGGCCGATCGCGCCTCGCTCGACGTGGTACGGGTCTACGGCGGGTCGGTGTGGACGCAGCTGGTGAAGGTACGTCTCGTCGCGGCCGTGCCGGCGATCCTCAACGCGCTGCAGATCGCGGTGCCGACCGCGATCCTCGGTGCGGTCCTCGGCGAGTACCTCGGCTCCACCGACCGTGGCGTCGGACGCACGCTGATCGTGCTGCAGGGCAAGCCCGACCCGGAGCGGCTCTGGGCCGTCTTCCTGGTCTGCGCCCTGGTCGCCCTGGCCGGCTATCTGCTGCTGGGGCTGGTCTCGCGTCTGGTGACGCCATGGGTCGCTGGGAGGGCCGGATGAGGTCGAGTGCTGGATCTCTGTCGCGGGCGGTTCTCGGCCCGGTGCTGCACACCGTCGCCGCGCTGGCGATCGTGGCCGTGCTCTGGCAGGCGTTCGTGTCGTTCTCCAGCGTCTCGGAGTTCGTCGCGAAGGGTCCGCTGGACGTCCTCGACCACCTCTTCACGGGGCCGGACGCGGCCACGCACCGGGCCGAGCTGTTGCCACTCACGTGGGTGACCCTGAAGGACGCCGCGCTCGGCTTCCTCGCCGGGATGGCTCTGGCGATCGTGGCGGCGGTGCTGTTCAACCTGTCGCGGACGGTCGAGGCCGGCGTCATGCCGCTGGCGCTGCTGCTGCGCTCGATCCCGCTGGTCGCGATCGCCCCGGTGGTCATGCTGATCACCGGCCGCGCCTCGACCGCCTCGGTCGTGGTGCTCGGCATCATCGTGGTGCTGTTCCCGGCGCTGGCCGCGGTCCTGTTCGGGCTCTCCCAGGCCTCGCCGCAGTCGCTGGACCTCGTCGCCGTCTACGGCGGATCGCGGCTCACCGCGATCCGGAAGGTCTCGCTGCCCGGCGCGCTCCCGTCGATCTTCGCGGCCGCCCGGGTCTCGGTGCCCGGTGCCGTGACCGGGGCGCTGCTGGCCGAGTGGCTCTCGACCGGCAAGGGCATCGGCGGCAACATCCAGAAGTTCCCCGCCGCCGCCCGCTTCGACGACCTGTGGGCAGCCGTCGCGATCATCACCGTGGTCACGCTGGTGCTCTACAACCTCGTCCAGCTCCTGGAGTCGGTCGCGCTGGAGCGGATGGGGATGACGACCCGGTAGCGCCGAGGCGTCACCCCGGTTGCGCGAGGCGTCACCCCCGTGGGGGGGGGGGGGGGGGGGGGGGGGGGGGGGGGGCGCGGCGGGGGGGGGGGGGGGGGCGGGGGGGGGGGCGGCGGGGGGGGGGGGGGGGGCGGGGGGGGGGGGGCGGGGT
>NZ_JBVJKY010000005.1:439332-442632 GCF_055585005.1 Nocardioides sp. NPDC054178 | reverse complement strand
GCGCGGTGGGGACCCCCGGTTGGCGGGTGGCGTCCCCCCCTGGGGCGTGGTGGCAATGGGGGGCCCCCCGCGCCCGACGTACGTGACGCCTCGGCAGGTCAGTAGTCGGTGCGGTCCTGCTTGGCCAGCCAGGCGTCGAAAGGGTCGTACGCCTGCGGGATCCGGAGCTCGTCGACGCGGGTCGGCCAGTCGTGGTGCTCGTTGGCGCGGCCGGTGCCGAACAGGTCGTAGAAGGCGCGGTCGTCGAACCCGCCCTTGGCCGCGTCGTCGCGGTCGGCCGCATAGACGACGCGGTCCAGGCGCGCCCACAGTGCGGTGGCCAGGCACATCGGGCAGGGCTCGCACGAGGTGTAGAGGGTGCAGCCGGCCAGCGAGAAGCTGTCGGCCTCCCGGCACGCGGAGCGGATCGCGACGATCTCGGCGTGGGCGCTGGGATCCAGGTCGCGGGTGACCCGGTTCTGGCCGGTGCCGAGCAGGATGCCGTCGCGCAGGATGATGGCGCCGAACGGGCCGCCGCCGTTGTTGACGTTGCGGACGGCCAGCGCAACCGCCTGCTCCAACCACATGGTGTCCGTCATGCCGATTCCCCCTAGCACTGGCCCGAGAATCGATGTTTCTGCTGTCATTCTGCTCCCCGACATCACTCGACCTCGTGGAGTCGATCGTAGGTCGCGCTGATGGCCGAGACGCGGTCGCGTCCGGGCCGTCCGCGCTCGTGGAGCACGCCGTCGGCGAGCACGCTCGCCAGCGACATCGGTGCCGCCAGCGAGTCGAAGGCGAGGCCGCCCTGGACCGGGCACTCCAGCGCGATGTCGGCGCGTCCGAGGTGGACCGTCCCGGTCGGGTCGGCGATCACGATCACCGTGCTCCCGGAGGCCGCGGCGGCGTCGACGAACTCGCCGAAACCCGGCGGCCGGCGCCGCAGCCCGACCGCGATCACCACCGACCCCTCGCCGAGCTCGGCCAGCTCCTCGCCGATGACCTGGCCGGGTGCCGGGGCGAGGGTGACCCGCTCGCGGGTCTGGGTGAGCTGCTGGCGCAGGTGGAGGGCGACCGGGTAGGAGTTGCGCCAGCCGGCGACCATCACGTCGCTCGCCCCGGCGATGGCCTCGACGGCCGCGGTGACGGCTGCCTGGTCCAGGGCGCGCGCGATCGCGGCCGCTTCGCCCTCGGCGTGCGCGCTCAGGTCCGGTGCGCCTTCGACCCGTCGCGGCTCGCCGGCCGTACGCAGCGCCCGCAGGTGGTCGCGTACGTCGTCGAACCCGTCGAATCCCAGCGACCGGAAGAGCCGGCTCATCGTCGCCTTGGACACCTCCGCGAGCGAGGCCAGCTCGGCCGCGCGGTAGGTCGCCAGGTCGTCGAGATGCTCCAGCAGCGTGTCGGCGGCCTTGCGCTCCTGCGGTGAGAGCGTCTGGTAGTTCGCGGCGATCCGCCGGTCGATCCGCTGATCCGCGCGAGTCGTCTTCATGGTGCTCACGCGAAGCCAGGCACGGAGGTCCAGGCGTCGGGCTCGGTCGATCCGTCGCGCTGCAGGGTCGCCTCGATGAGCCCGTAGGGGCGGTCGGCGGCGAAGAAGACCTCGTTGGGGTTCTCGAGGTCGAAGGGGGAGAGGTCGACGAGGAAGTGGTGCTTGTTGGGGCAGGAGATCTTGAACTCCGCGACCCCCTCGAACGCCTCCATGACGGCTTTGCCCATCTCGTAGATGGTCTGCTGCAGCGCGAGCGAGTGCACCTGCGCGAAGGTGTCGAGCATGATCGTGCGGATCCGGTCGTAGGCCGCGTTCCAGTCCTCCGGATGCGTCTCCCACCGCCACCACGCGGTGACCTCGGTCGCCAGGATCCGGTCGGTCGTCTCGGCGAGGGTGGTGTAGCGGTCGCGCGGGAAGCCGTGGAACTCCGACCCGGTCGACTTGAGCACCACCAGGTCGCTGAGTCCGGAGAGGACGTACGTTCGTTCGCCGTGACGGTTGACCACGGCCGTACGCGTCTCCTGACCGCGCCGGGCGAACGAGAACTCGTTCGCCGGGATGCGGTCCCAGGCGTAGGACTCGGCCTTCATCACCGAACCGGTGACCCACGGCTGCGCGGCCCAGTGGGCGGTGAGGTCGAGCAGGAACGCTTCCGGCGAGCTGATGCCGAGCTCCTTGGCCTTCGCGTAGACCACGTTCTTCTGGGTGTCGGTGGCGTGCACGTGCACGTTGTCGCCCTCGGTGAAGGCGGTCGCGAAGTCGCCGCGGAGCTGGGTGGACACGTTCAGGTCGTGGATGGTGTGCCGCGTGCCGTCCCGGTCGACCTTGACCAGGCGTACCTCCGCCTTGCCGTGCTGGTTGGGGCCAAGAGTGATCGACATCAGCTTCCTCGATAGGTCGTGTAGGAGAACGGGCTGAGCAGGAGGGCGACGTGGTGGTGCTCGCCGGCGGTGACGGTGAACCCGATGCTCACCTCGGGGAAGAAGGTCTCGCGGTCCTGCTCGGCGAACCAGGGCCCGGTCGCGAAGGTCAGAGTGTGCGGCCCGGGCGGCACCTCACCTTCGAACCGCACCCGTCCGTCGGCGTCGGTGGTCGCGGTGCGCGCGCTGTCGTCGGGAAGGGTGAGGTAGAGCGCGAGCCCGGCGGCAGGCCGGCCCAGAGCGGCGTCGAGGACGTGCGTGGAGACGGTGGTCATAGCACCAAGCCTCGCAGCCGGAGCAGCGCGATCTCGGCGAGCTGAGCCTTGGTCACCGCGATTTCGGTAGCCGGGTCGTTCTCCAGCCGCTCCTCGAGGAGCGTCAGCATCTCCTCGGCGCTGCGTCCCGCGGCCCGCACCAGGTAGATCCGCCCGAACCGCTCCTCGTACGCCGCGTTGCCCGCCCTCAGCCGGGCCTGCACCTCGGCATCGGCCGGGTCGACCCCGGCCTGCTCACGGGCGGAGTGTGCGGCGCTCTCCCCGTCCCCGGAGTGTCGTTCCCCGATCCGGGGATGGTCGGCCAGTGCTGCCTCGACCTCCTCGTAGGTCCAGGCCGCGGCCAGCTGCCTCGCGGCGGCGAGCAGGTCCGGAATGTCGGTATACGGCCGCCCCGCGACCAGCCCCGCCGCCCATGAGCGGATGGCCACGCAGGGTGCGAGCACCGCCTCCGCCTCGTCAGCGGGGAGGGCATCGAACTCGGCGAGCGTCATCGTCACCAGGCCAGCGTATGAAACAACCGTTTCGGCATCCGAAACGCAGGTTGCCCCTGTGTAACGGTCTCGCCCGCCGAGAAGTCGAATCTTGGCGTCGAGGGGTCAGTTTCTGACGGCGACACGTCAAGTTCGGCTGTCGTCAG
>NZ_JBVJKY010000005.1:0-439235 GCF_055585005.1 Nocardioides sp. NPDC054178 | reverse complement strand
CAGGAACTGACGTGTCGTTGTCAGGAACTGACGTGTCGTTGTCAGGAACTGACGTGTCGTTGTCAGGAACTGACGTGTCGTTGTCAGGAACTGACGTGTCGTTGTCAGGAACTGACGTTTCGCCGTCGAGAACTGACGTTTCGCCGTCGAGAACTGACGTGTCGCCGTCGAGAACTGACGTGTCGCCGTCGAGAACTGACTATTCGGCGAGGTGTTGGGCGAGGGCGAGGAGGTCGCGGTCGCGGCCGGGGGCGGCCACCAGACACAACCCTACCGGGAGGTTCGTGGGGGTGCGGACGGGGATCGAGACGGCGGGGAGGCCGGCGATACCGGCGATGCAGGTGAGGCGCATGGTGTCGTCGCGCACCCCGGCCGCGTCGGCCGCGGTCGGTGCGACCGAGGAGGCGCTGGGGTAGGCGAGGACGCGGTCGCCGACGACGTCGAGGATCTCCGTACGCGCCTGCGCGAGCACCGCACGCGCCTCGGCGGCCTGCTCGCGGGTCACCGACCGGGCCATCTCGAAGCGCCCGCGTACCGCCTCGCCGAGCGTGTCGAGCCGGGTCTCGAGCCAGGCTCCGTGGGCCTGCCACGCCTGGTAGGCCTGACCGGTGACGAACGCCTGCCGCCACGCGTCCAGACGGGCCGGCTCCCAGTCCAGCGGCTTGGCCTCGGGCAGGGCGTCGCTCACCGCGGTGGCCACGTCCTCGGAGGCGAGCCCGACCAGCGACGGCACCAGGTGGATCTCGTCCACCGACGTCGCCGCAGCATCCGGCAGCAGTACGTCACCCACCGCCTGCAGCAGGAACGCCGAGCGCGTCATCCACCCGACGGTGTCGAAGGCCTTGGCGAGCGGAAGCAGGCCGTCGCGCGAGACGGCCCCGTGCGACGTACGGATCCCGTAGAGGCCCTGATAGGCGGAGGGGACCCGGATCGAGCCGCCGGTGTCGGTCCCGAGCCCGATCGAGGCCTGACCGAGCGCGACCGCGGTGGCCGAGCCCGACGAGGAGCCGCCGGGGATCCGGCCGGGCGCCTTCGGGTTCGGCGGCGCCCCGTAGTGGGCGTTGAGACCCGAGAGGGAGTAGGCGAACTCCTCGGTGCGCGCGATCCCGCGGACCGACGCGCCCGCGTCCAGCAGCGAGGCCACGGCGGCGGCATGGGCCGGCGCAGGCGGGGCCTGCTCCAGCCACGCCGGGCTGCCGGCGCCGACCGCGAAACCGGCGACCGCGAAGAGGTCCTTGACCGCGACGCTCTCTCCCGAGAGCGCGCCGTCGGCGGTGTGCGAGGAGACCAGCGGGTCGCCGACGACACGCCAGATCCGGGTGTCGAAGGCCGGCGCCGGCGCCGAGACGTGGGCCGCGGTGACCTGCCAGCCGCCGTACTCGATCCGCACGGGGTCCCGGGCCCACAGCTGCGTCTGCAGCCCGCGTCCGCCGCGGTCGAGCTCGGTGACCGCGACGATCAGCGCGTGGTCCTCGTCGATCACCTGCACATGGGTCTGCACGATGCGCCGCTTGGGCGCGCCGCCGCGCGACCCGCGGAAGGCCGCGATCTGCTCGTGCCCGACGAGGAGCCCGGCGGCGTCGCCGCGCAGGGTGGTCGGGGAATCGGCGAAGAGCGCGTCCAGAGCGGCGATGTCGTCGGACATCAGCGCGCTCTCGTACGCCCGGAAGGCCTGCAGCAGCCCGTGGGGGACCGGCTTGAGCTGGGCGCCGTCCCGAGCTTGTCGAGGGGTCATAGGGCGAAGTCTGCCTTGCGGATCGTGGCGTGTACGCCTTTGACGACGTCGACCACCTGAGAGATCCGGAAGTCGGTGGCCGCCGAGAGATAGGCGTAGGCGTCCTCGGGCGACATCCCGAACCGAGCGCTGAGCAGGGCGATCGCGGCTCGGACACAGTTCTGCGTGGCGACGTCGAGGGACTCGTCGAGACCGGTGGGGATGAGAAATTCCGAGGTCTCCGCCAGCGGCCCGGCGAGCTCGCCGAAGCGCTCGGCGGCCTCCTCGCGAGCGACCAGGTCGAAGCGGAGCGTCGCCCGGAGCGAGGCCTCCAGCGCGGTCAGCGAGACCTCGCCGTCACCCTGCGCGAAGTGCGGGTCGCCGACGTAGGCCAGGGCCCCGGCGACCTGGACCGGCAGATAGAGGGTCGCCCCGGCCGTGAGCAGCCGGATGTCGATGTTGCCGCCGTGCGACCCGGGCGGGACCGAGTGCGGCCGCTCCGACCCGGGGACCGCGACGCCCATGATCCCGAGGAACGGGTCGAGGGCGAACGAGGCCGGCCCGATCACCCCGCGTCCGTCGACGACGGGCGTGAAGACGCTGTGCACCGGCTCTCCGCCGCGCGGGAACTCACCCGGCAGCGCGCCGCGCCCGTGCCGGTTCGACACGACGCCGTAGGGCACGCGTGGCAGCGTCTCCAGCACCGTGATCGCGAGCAGGTCGCCGACCTCGGCACCCTCGATCTCGATCGGCCGCGAGACCACGTGCGGCCCGTCGACGCCGAAGGTCCGCTCATAGCCCGACGCCGCGAGCGCGACCGCGTCGGCAAGGACCTCCGCGACGCCGTGGGCCGAGAAGAATCTCTCCGGGTCCCGGCCCTGGTCCTCGAGGATGCCCTCGTGGGAGATCGTGTCCACCGTCACCGAGGTCCCCGGCGCGATGCTCAGCACGGGGGAGTCCGTCGCGCACGGCAGGCGTCCCCACAGCACGTTGTCGACCTCGGCCGGGAGGTAGGTGGCGGAGGTGATCGGCCCGGTCCCGGGCTGAAGCGTCGTCATGGTCGGGTCGTCGAGATCGGGGCCGGTCATGGCCGCACCGTATGGAACCGATGTTTCACGCTTGTGACGACCGGATCAGCCGGACGGCTCAGAAGACGAGCGCGATGCCCAGCAGCACCGCGATGAGCAAGAGCGCGCCGGCGAGGATGAACCCGGCGGAGAACGCAGGCAGCGGGCGCCGCTCCCGCATGGCGCGCTCGACCCGTGCCCAACGGACCATCGCGAAGACCGTGCACAGGATGGCGGTGAGCACCAGCAGGCCGATCACCCCGACGCGTACGCCCTCGGCGCTGGGCACGCGGAACGAGTGCAGCGCGACCGCGCCGGCCAGCAGGCCGAGCACGGTGCGCGCCCAGGCCAGGAAGGTGCGCTCGTTGGCCAGCGTGAACCGAGGATCCGGCTCCGAGCCGTGGCCGTAGACCCAGTGCGGGTGTCGGGGGTCAGTCATGCCCCCATCGTCCACCACATCGGGTATCGATCTAGATTATTACCCATGGGTAATAGGGAACAGGCTGAGTTCGACCGTGACATCGCGGTCCGCAGGACCGGCGAGAAGACGTACGCGGCCGAGCTCGCCCCCGGCTGGGTGGTCGGCGGCGGCGTCAACGGCGGCTACCTGCTCGCGGTGATCGCCAATGCGCTGCGCGCCCACCTGCCGAACCACCCGGACCCGATCGTGCTCAGCGCGTTCTACGCCGGCGCGAGCACGCCGGGGCCGGCGGAGGTCCGGATCGAGACCAAGCGCGACAAGGGCTCGCTGGCCATCGCGACCGCCGAGCTGTGGCAGGGCGACGACCTGCGGATCACCACCACCGCGACGTACGCCGACCTCGACGGCCTCCACGCCAAGAGCAGCGGCTTCGAGCGGGTCACCGCGACCGAGCCGGAGCTGCCGCCGCTCGAGGAGTGCCTCTCCTCGACCACGGCGCCCGAGGAGGTGAAGCAGTTCGTGCCGATGCTCGACCGCTACGAGCTCTGCGTGCCGAAGGACCAGTTCGTCTGGGGCGGCGCGGCGCCGACGGGCGAGGCCGTCTTCACCGGCTGGTTCCGCCATCACGACCGCGAGCCCGACCCGCTGTCCCTGCTGCAGGTGCTCGACGCCCTCCCGCCGGTCACCTTCGGGCTCGAGCTGCCGGGCTGGGCGCCGACCCTCGAGCTCACCTGTCACATCCGCCACAAGCCGGCACCGGGCTGGCTCAAGGTGACCCACTTCTCGCGCAACCTCTCGGGCGGCATGTTCGAGGAGGACTGCGAGGTCTGGGACTCCGAGGGCAGGCTGGTCGCGCAGGCGCGCCAGCTGGCTCGGCTGCCGCGCGCCTGACCTGACGGCGCCGCGGATCACATCGGGGCGCAGCGGTCCTTCCCGCCGTACGCGTCCCAGTGCCACGCCTCGGGCGCGTACTGCTTCAGCCCGACGCTCAACGCCGTCTTGTTGAGGAATCGCCACACCGCGCTGGCCGGCTCCGAGGCTCGCGTCGCGCAGGTCTTGCCGCCGGTCGCGCTGGGCTGCTCGAAGTCGATGGCGATGCCGAGCTGGTGCGATGAGTAGCCGGGCCGGGCGGTGAGCGTGTAGTCGCCGGCCGGGCAGCCGCCGGTGACGTCCTCCTGGCACAGCGCCTTCTGCTTCTTCATCGTCCGGAACGAGCTGCCCGCGACCAGGTCGACGCCCTGCTTGGCGGCCTTCTTGACCAGCGCCGCCGCGGCCCCGGAGATGCGGGCGTTGACGACGGTCAGGCCGTCGGAGCCGTCGATGTAGTAGGGGTCGCCCTGGGTGCTCTCGGTGCCCGTGTTGGGCAGCCCCTCGACCGCGCAGAGTCGCACCGGGATCAGCTTGCCCTCGTCATACCCCTCGCCCTCGCCGAGGTCCTTCGTTCCCGGCGAGCACACGAGCGCGGTCGAGTCGGCGCGTACGTTGCCGACCGGCTTCGTCGGTGCCGCGACCTGGAGGAGCTTGCCCTCGGTCGCGCCGGCGGCGCGCTGCTCGGAGGCCTCCACGGCCAGCTCGGCGAGGTGACCGGTGACCCCGCCCGCCTCCGTGTCGGCATCCGCCTGGCCGGCGTCCGGTGCCGTCTTCGGGACGTCGTCGGGGCAGGTCGTGACCGACTCGCTCAGCGGCTTCTGGGTGCCGGACGCGAGCGTGATGTTCGCGCACACGACCGTGGTGTGGTCGCGCTTGGCGTAGGTGTCCTGCCAGGTCCGGTAGCCGGCGACCGAGAAGCTGCTCCCCGCCTCGTCGGCCTGCAGCGTACGCAGCCTCAGACCGTCGCCGTAGGCGCCCGGCTGCTCGAGCCAGGTCCCGATGTCGGTGGCCGTGACCTCCCAGCCGACGCTGCGCAGAGACGCGACCGCCACCGCCAGGTCGCTGCCGACGCCGTCGAGGTCGTCGGTCGTGGTCTGCTCCCACTTCTGGCGCTGGTCGTAGAAGTCGTACGCCCCGTAGCCGGCGACCCCGACCAGGACGAGCACCAGCAGTCCCGCGAGCACCTTCGGCCACCGCCGCTTCTTCGCCGGCTCGGGCCCGAACCGGCCCGGACCGAACCCCGGCGGGTACGCCCCGGGCGGCTGCCCCCCGTAGGGCTGCTCGGGGTAGGGCTGCTCGGGGTAGGGCTGGTCCGGGTAGGGCTGATCGGGATACGGCTGGTCGGGGTGCGGCTGCTCCGGGTAGGGCTGCTCGAGGTAGGGCTGACCGCGGTACGGCTGCTGGTCCGGGTAGGGCTGCCGGCCGTAGGGCGGCCGCTCCTGCGGATAGGGCTGCTGCGGCGCCGGTGGGTAGGGCTGCTGGGCCGGGTGGGGCCGCTGCTCGGAGTAGCGCTGCCCGCCCGGGTAGGGCTGACGCTGGCCGGGATGAGGCCGTTGCTGACCCGGGTGGGGCTGCTGCTGGCCCGGGTGGGGCTGCTGTCCCCGGTAGGGCTGGCGAGGCTCACCGGGGCGCCGCGGGGGCCACTGCTGATCGCTCATGATCGGGCCCCGGACGGGGGCAGGCAGGCGATGAGCAGAAGACGGCGGGGCACGGCGTTGGAGCGTACCCAAGAGACACCACTTTCCGGGCGTCTAGGGAACAATCTCACACGTGAACAGCCCCAAGACCGTAGTGGCCGCGGCGATCCTGAGCGCCGACGGCAAGCAGGTGCTCGCCGCGAGACGTACGTCCCCGCCCGAGGCCGCCGGACGCTGGGAGCTCCCCGGCGGCAAGGTCGAGGAGGGGGAGACGCCCGAGGCGGCCCTCGTCCGGGAGATCGGCGAGGAGCTCGGCTGTCTGATCGAGGTGCTCGACTGGATGCAGGGCGAGGCGCCCATCGGCGAGAGCCACCGGCTGGTCGCCGCGACCGCCCGGGTGGTCGCGGGCGAGCCGCGGCCACGCGAGCACGACCAGGTCCTCTGGCTGGCCGCCGAGGACCTCGACTCGGTCGACTGGCTGGAGCCCGACCGTCCGTTCCTCGATGCACTCCGCCACGTGCTCGGAGTGCCCGAAGGGTCGACCCTGCGCGGCATCTTCTTCGAGGAGGAGGACGCCCGCTCGGCGGCGGAGATCCTCGAGCGTGAGGGCTGGACGGCCCGGGTCGGCCGGGAGCGCTACCAGGGCGAGGACGATGACGAGGACCACCCCTGGTCGGTGGAGACCGACGCCCCGGAGATGGTCCTGGAGCTGCTGGTGGACCAGTACGACGGCTGGCTCGACGTCCCCGAGGAGGCCCCGGACGACTCGATCGCCCCCGAACCCGTCGACCTCCCCGACAACCCCAAGCGGATAAAGCGGCCCGACCTTGGCCCCGACCTAGGATCGAGCTCGTGACTTCTGAGAAGAGCCTGCTGCTCGTCCACGCCCATCCCGACGACGAGACGATCGCGACGGGGGCGACGATGGCGAGGTATCTCGCCGAGGGCGCCCACGTGACCCTGGTGACCTGCACGGCGGGGGAGATGGGCGAGATCCTGGTGCCCGAGCTGGCTCATCTCGCCGCCGACCAGGACGACGCCCTCGGCGAGCACCGCCGGGGCGAGATCGCGGACGCGATGACGGCGCTGAAGGCGCCCGACGGCCGCGAGGTCGACCACCGCTGGCTCGGCGGGTTCGGCACCTACCGCGACTCCGGGATGACCTGGAGCGAGGACCGCACCCACGCGCTCCCCGACCCCGACGCCCGCGAGAACGCCTTCTGGTACGCCGACCTCAACGAGGCCGCCGACCACCTCGTCACGATCATCCGGGAGGTGCGCCCGCAGGTGCTGGTCACCTACGACGAGTTCGGCAACTACGGCCACCCCGACCACATCCAGGCCCACCGGGTCGCGACGTACGCCGCCCATCTCGCGGCCGTGCCGACCTACAAGAAGGAGCTCGGCGAGCCCCACGAGATCGACCGGATCTTCTGGACCGCGATCGCGGAGAGCTGGATCCGCGAGGGGTTGCGGGCGGCCCGCGCGGCCGGCGACGTGGACGCGCTCGGCGGGATGGACCCCGAGGGTCCGCTGCCGATGGCCACGCCCGACGTCGACATCGCTGCCGCCATCGACGGCACCGCCTACGCCGACCAGAAGGTCGCGGCGATGCGCGCCTACCCCACCCAGATGGACATGGAGCAGGGCATGTTCGCGATGACCAACAGCCTCGGCACGACCGCGTGGTCCCATGAGCACTTCCGGATCGCCATGGGAGACCTCGACGCGACCGACGGGACCACCCTGACCGACCTCTTCGCCGGGTTGTGAGGCTGCTCGGCGGCGTTGCCCGGTGCGGGGCCGGTCTTCTCCTCGGCCTCCTCGTCGGGGTCTCGGCGGTCGCCGTGCACCCGTGGTGGTGGGGTCTGCTGCTCGCCGTGGCCGCGTCCTCGGCGCTGCTGCTCGTGCTGCCGCGCGGGGCCTCGAGGATCGCGTACGCCGCGGCCTGGGCGATCGTGGTCGCGCTGGCCGCGACGCCGAGGCCGACGGGCGGGTATGCCGTCGCGGGCGATGTGGAGGGATACCTGATGATCTTCTGGGCCGTGCTGATGATCGTGGTGGCCACCGCGACCGTGTCGAGGGTCACGCCACGGGCTGATCAGGACCTCCCCGGGAAGTGACGAACGTCCCAAGATGGGCTACGGGTTCGGCCTAGGGGGGTATAGGTCCTAGGCTCTCCCGCATGTCCACTGAGCCCGAGGCCTTCAAGGCCCCCGAGCCCGCGAAGCAAACTCACGCGGCCGGGTCCAACGCCAGCCGAGCTGGCGCGGACGATGCTGCCATCGAGACGATCATGATCCCGCAGATCGAGATCGACGCCCGTGTTGCCGAGTCCGCGGGTGCCACGCCGGTCGCGAACGTACCCGACGACGAGCCGGACGGTGCGACCAGGATCGTCCCCGGCGGGGGCGACTTCGGCGACGACGCCGCCGAGGAGACCCTGCTGCGCAGCACGATGCTGCGCTCGGAGCTGCCCAAGCGCGCGGAGCTGCCGAAGGACGAGAACTTCCTCTTCGTCTCGAAGAACCGGAAGTTCGCCCCGGAGCCGGATGCGGTCGACGCCGCCCCCGACCTGGCGAGCGAAGCGGCCACCGAGGTGGCGCTCGACGGCCGGGTCCACGACGCCCCCGACTTCGACGACGAGCCTCTCGAGGAGACCGTCGTGGGTGTCGGGCCGTTCGTCGTGCACGAGCCGGCCCCTGCCGACCACTCCGCCTTCGAGCAGCCCCACTTCGAGCAGCCCGCGTTCCAGCCCGCCTTCGAGCAGCCTGACTACGCCCAGCCGGTCGCGGCCGAGAGCAAGCCGCTCGGCACCGGCACCAAGATCGCCGCCGCGCTCGTGGGCGGCGTCGCCATCCTGGCCTTCGCCGGCTGGGCCGCTGCCTACGCGGTGGCCGGGGAGAAGATCGCCGAGGGCACCACGGTCGCGGGCGTCGACATCGGCGGGATGACGGCCGCCGAGGCGACCCCGCTGCTCGACGAGAAGTTCGCCCCGGCCCACAGCCAGCCGATCCACGTGACCGCCGGCGACAGCACGACCGAGGTCAACCCGGCCGACGCCGGCCTGAGCTTCGACGCCGAGGCGACGATCGAGAGGGCCAACGCCGTCCGCAGCTGGAGCCCGCTCAAGCTGTGGCGGCACTTCACCGGCGGTGGTGAGATCGAGCCCGTCATCAAGGCCGACGACAAGCTGATCGCCAAGGTCGCGGCCAAGGTGAACAAGCGTGCCGGCACCCCCTTCAAGGACGGCGACGTCGTCATCAAGAAGGGCAAGATCAAGACCACCCAGCCGGTCGCGGGCGAGGGTGTCAGCAACGACGCGCTCCGCACCGCGCTCGCCGGTCAGCTGCTGGCCGAGGGCGAGCGCAAGGCCGACGTACCGCTCGCGGAGCTCACCCCGGACGTCGACGAGGCCGACGTCCAGGAGGCGGTCGACAAGGTCGCCACCCCGGCGGTCTCCGGGCCGATCACGCTGAAGTTCGAGAAGACCCCGGTGGAGCTGTCCCCGAAGGAGTTCGGCGACGCGATCCGGTTCGACCCGAAGGACGGCGAGCTGCAGGCCTCGGTCGCGCCCGCCAAGCTCAAGAAGGTGCTCAAGAAGGCCCTCGCCGACGACGCCGCGAAGCCGGTGGACGCGACCGTCAAGATGGTCAACGGCGCTCCGAAGGTCATCCCCGCCAAGCCGGGTGTCACCTTCAACCAGAAGGACCTGGAGGCGGTCTTCCTCGACGTCGTCACGGCGCCCTCGGGCGACCGCACCGTCGAGGTGAAGTCGAAGGTCGCCAAGCCGAAGGTCACCACCGAGGAGGCCAAGGCCTGGGGCATCAAGGAGAAGGTCTCCACCTTCACCACCAACTTCCCCTACGCCGAATACCGCAACGTCAACATCGGTCGCGCGGCCGAGCTGGTCAACGGCACCGTGCTCGCGCCGGGGGACACCTTCTCGATGAACGGCATCGTCGGGGAGCGTACTGCCGCCAACGGGTTCACCAAGGGCTGGATGATCCAGAACGGCGTCTTCCGTGAGGACTACGGCGGCGGTGTCTCGCAGATGGCGACGACCACGTTCAACGCGATGTTCTTCGCGGGGCTCCAGGACGTCGAGCACAAGGCGCACTCGCTCTACATCGACCGCTACCCGATCGGCCGTGAGGCGACCGTCGCCTGGCCCTCGCTGGACCTGAGGTTCAAGAACAACACCAAGTACGGCGTCCTGATCCGCTCCTGGGTGAACCCCGCCAGCGGCAGCAGCCAGGGTTCGGTGACCGTCGAGATGTGGTCCACCAAGATCTGGGACATCAAGGCCCGCACCGGCGAGCGCTACGACTTCAAGGCGCCCGGCAAGCAGAAGATCACCGACGGCAACTGCGAGAACACCGTCGGCGCGCAGGGCTTCTCGATCAACGTCTGGCGCGACTTCTACAACGCCGGATCGGGCTCGAAGGTCGACACCCAGACCTTCAAGACCACCTACATCCCGCAGGACGAGGTCGAGTGCACCGACGAGTCCGAGAAGCCGCCGCCCCCGGCCGACCCCAACTGAGTCGAGCCGGCCGGTTCTGACCCAGCCCTTCGCCGAGTCGGCGCGTCATGACGCGCCGACTCGGCGTGGTGGACCGTGACGCGGATCACAACCGTTCGTTGAAGCGGTCATGCGCCCGTTTCTGCTGAGTCTCCTCGCCGCTGTCGCACTCGTCCTGGCCCCGATCTCTGCCCCTGCCGCGGAGGGCTCGAGCCGGACCGGGATCCCGCTGCCGGGATCGCCCTACGGCGACCCTGCCGGCTCCAACGACTGGGCGTGCGTGCCGTCGGCACAGCGCCCGACGCCGGTGATCCTGGTGCACGGCACCTTCGGCGACCGCCGCTCGCTGCTGGACCCGATCTCGGTGGCCATGAAGCGAGCCGGGTTCTGCGTCTACTCGCTCGACTACGGCAACCGCGCGACCGGCGACATCCGGGACTCGGCGGCTCTCCTGGGCGAGTTCATCGAGCGCGTACGCGAGGTCACCGACGCCGACAAGGTCTCGCTCGTCGGTCACTCCCAGGGCGGCATGATGCCGCGCTACTACATCAAGAACCTCGGTGGCGCCGCCCACGTCGAGGATCTCGTCGGCCTCGCGCCGTCCAACCACGGCACCGCGATCATCGTGGACGAGGGCGCGACCGAGGCCACGGGGCTGTGCCTGTCCTGTGCCCAGCAGGCCGCCGGCTCGCAGTTCCTCGCCGACCTGAACGCGGGCGACGAGACCCCGGGCGACGTCTCCTACACCCAGATCATCACCGCGACCGACGAGGTCGTCGTCCCGGCCACCTCGGGCTTCCTCGCCGAGGGTCCGAACACCACCAACGTACGCATCCAGGACGCCTGCGCCCTCGATCTCTCCGAGCACCTGCTCATCCCGACGAGCGCCTCCGCCATCGCGCTCACCCTCGACGCGCTCACCCACGAAGGCCCCGCCTCGCCGGCACTGAAGACCTGCTGACCGTCGGGCGTCCTACGGTTCATCCATGCATCTGGATCTGGTGACGTTCGTCGTTCCCGACTACGACGAGGCAGTGACGTTCTTCCGCGACGTGCTCGGCTTCGAGGTCGCCGAGGACGCCCCGTCGACCACGAACGACGGTCGCCCGAAGCGATGGGTGGTCGTACGCCCGCCCGGCGGTGGCACCGGGTTCCTGCTCGCCCGGGCCGACGGACCGGACCAGGCCGCGCGGGTCGGTGACCAGACCGGCGGCCGGGTGACGTTCTTCCTGCGCGTGGACGACTTCGGTGCTGCGTACGAGAGGCTGGTCGGCGCCGGGATCGAGCTCGTCGGACCAGTGCGCGAGGAGCCCTACGGCACGCTTCAGGTCTTCCGCGATCCCTTCGGGAACCTGTGGGACCTGCTGTCGGGCTGATTCCCTACGGGGTCGGCGAGGAGTAGTAGCGGCAGCGGTGGTGCTCGGTGAAGCCGAGGTTCTCGTAGAGGGCGAGGCCGGGGTCGTTGGTGGTCTCGACGTGCAGCCAGGCGGCGCGGGCGCCGCGCTCGGCGCCCCACTCGAGCAGGGTGGCGAGGGCCTTCGTGGCGAGGCCCCGACGGCGGTGCGCCTCGGCGACCTCGAGGTCGTGGATGGCCAACCAGTCGCGCTCCATCGTGCCCATGATCCGGGCGGTGTCGCCCAGGTTGATCAGCACCTGGGCGTCGTTCGGCTGGACCGAGACCTGGGCGTCCTCGACGGGCGGCGGCAGGATGCGGCGGGTGGCGGCGATCCCGGCGAGCCGGAACTCGACGGTCACGTCCTCGACCCAGCCGCGCGCGACCAGGGCCTCCTCGGCGGCGGAGCCGACCTCGATCTTCGCCCGGGGGCGCTTGTGGCGGGTCCGGTAGAAGGCCTTGACCCGGTCGATCGCCTCCTCGAGCCCGACCCCCGGATCACCGACCGCCAGCGCCGAGTTGGGCCGCCGGCGCACCGAGACCTCGTGGTCGAAGAGCACCCACTCGCCCAACGGCTCCGAGGTGGTGCCGGGGAAGATCGCGGCGCTGAGCAGCTCGGCCTCGCGTACCCCGATCCGCAGACGTACGTTGGGCCGCGGCGGCACCGGTTTGCCGGAGACGATCTCGGCGACGGGCACGCTCACCCGCTCTCCGGACTCACGCTCGATGACGGCGGTGCCGTCGGCCCAGGACGTACAGACTCCGAGGATGTCGGTGAAGGCGGGGCCGCCGGTGGGGCCGGTCTCGCCCGGGACGAGGCGGCGGATGACGATCCGCTGGCCGACGACATGTGGTCCCAGGAGATGAGCAGGCACGTGGGGATACTAGGCTGTCCTCTGAAGGGCCAGTCGTGCCCCTCTGACTTTCGTGATACCCCGCTTGGAGGAGCCCCGAATGACGTACGTCATCGCCCAGCCCTGTGTTGACGTGAAGGACAAGGCTTGCGTCGACGAATGTCCGGTGGACTGCATCTACGAGGGCAAGCGGATGCTCTACATCCACCCCGACGAGTGTGTCGACTGCGGCGCCTGCGAGCCGGTGTGCCCGCCCGAGGCGATCTTCTACGAGGACGACACCCCGGAGGAGTGGAAGGAGTACTACGACGCCAACGTCAAGTTCTTCGACGACCTCGGTTCGCCCGGTGGTGCCGCCCGCATGGGTGAGATCGACAAGGACCACCCGTTCGTCGCCGCCCTGCCCCCGCAGAACCAGGACTGATGCCGACCTCGATCCCGGTCTCGCAGCGTCTGCCTGACTTCCCCTGGGACAAGCTCGTTCCGATCAAGGCGAAGGCCTCGGCGCACGCCGACGGGCTGGTCGACCTCTCGGTCGGGACGCCGGTCGACCCGACCCCGGCGGTGGTGCAGAAGGCCCTCGCCGAGGCTGCCGACTCGCCGGGCTACCCGACCACGATCGGCACTCCCGCGGTGCGTCAGGCCGCGATCGACTGGCTCGCGCGCAACCACGGCGTCACGGGTCTCGGGCTCGAGAACGTGCTCCCCGTGATCGGCTCCAAGGAGCTGATCGGGTCGCTGCCGCTGCATCTCGGTGTCGGCCAGGGTGACCTGATCGCCTACCCGGAGCTGGCCTACCCGACCTACGAGGTCTCCGCGGCTCTCGTCGGCGCCGACACCGTCGCCACCGACTCGCTGGTCGCACTGGGCCCGAAGGCGCCGCGCATCCTGTGGATCAACTCGCCGTCCAACCCGAGCGGCCGGGTGCTCCCGGTCGAGCACCTGCGCAAGACGGTCGAGTGGGCGCGCGAGCGCGGCACGCTGCTGATCTCCGACGAGTGCTACATCGAGTGCGCCTGGGAGGCCTCTCCGGTCTCGATCCTGCACCCGGACGTGTGTGGTGGTTCGTTCGACGGTCTTCTTGCCGTCCACTCGCTCTCGAAGCGCTCCAACCTCGCCGGCTACCGTGAGGCCTTCGTCGCTGGTGACGCCTCGATCCTGGGCGAGCTCCTCGAGGTCCGCAAGAACCTCGGCCTGATGATGCCCGGCCCGCAGCAGGCTGCCATGGTGACGGCGCTCGCCGACGACCAGCACGCCAAGGAGCAGCACGCCCGCTACGCCGCGCGTCGCGCCAAGCTCAAGACGGCGCTGGAGTCGGCCGGCTTCCGCATCGACCACTCCGAGGCCTCCCTCTATCTGTGGTCGACCCGTGACGAGGACTGCTGGACCACCGTCGAATGGCTCGCCGAGCGCGGCATCCTCGCCGCCCCCGGCACCTTCTACGGCCGCGCCGGCAGCCAGCACGTACGCATCGCCTTCACCGCCACCGACGAACGCGTCGACGCGGCCGTCGCCCGCCTCAGCGCCTGACCCCAGCCCCCGCTGGTCGGCTCCTGCGGCTCGACCAGCGGGTGGTGGCGCGACCGACGATCAGTCGGTCACGGTGAACCTGGCGCGCAGGAGGTCCTCCTCACGCGAGGAGGGACCGACCTGGAGCTCGAACTCGCCGGGCTCGACCACGCGCGCGGCGCGGGCGTCGACGATGGTGAGGTCGGCGACGGGGAGGTCGATGCGTACCGTCTTCGTCTCGCCGGGGTCGAGATGCACCAGCTCGTACGCCTTGAGCTCCCGCTCCGCCCAGCTGACCGAGGTGACCAGGTCGGAGACGTAGGCCTGCACCACCTCGCGCGCCGGGCGGGTGCCGGTGTTGGTCAGGCGCACCGTCGCCGAGACGACCGCGCCCGTCTCGCCAGAGGAGACCTCGGCGGCCTCCAGCCGCAGGTCGGCGTACTCGATCGTGGTGTAGGAGAGCCCCTCGCCGAAGGCGTAGGCGGGCCGCTGGCTGAGGTCGGCGTAGCGGTCGCCGTGCTGGCCGCGGATCTGGTTGTAGTAGACCGGCAGCTGGCCGGCGTGGCGGGCGAAGGTGATCGGCAACCGCCCCGACGGCTCGATCCGGCCGAGGATCAGCTCGGCCAGTGCCTCGCCGCCGAGCTGGCCGGGGGAGGCCGACCAGATCAGCGCCGCGGCGGCGGAGACCGACGCGGGCAGGACCAGCGGCTTGGAGGCCATCAGCACGACGACCACCGGGGTGCCGGTCGCGACCAGTGCGTCGAGCAGAGCGATCTGCCCTCCGACCAGCTCCAGCGTGGCCGTCGACCGGCCCTCGCCGACGAGCTCGACCCGGTCGCCGACGACTGCGACGACCACGTCGGCGTCGCGAGCGGCCGAGACGGCCCGGGCGATCTGTGCGGGGTCCGGCGGGCGTGGCACGACCACCTGTGGCCGCGGCTGACCGTCGGGGAAGAGCGCCCCCTCGGGATCGGGGGCGACCTCGAGGATGTCGGCTCCCGCGGCGTAGGTGACCTGCCAGTCGTCCGGGACGAGCTCGCGCAGCCCGTCGAGGACGGTGACGATCGACTCGCGCGGCTGCCCGGGCGCCGGCAGCCAGCCCGCCTGCCCGGAGGCCCCGGCCCAGTCGCCGAGCTGGGTCGCGGCGTCGTCGGCCAGCGGTCCGACGACAGCGACCCGGCGAGAGGCGCCCCGCAGCGGCAGGACGCCGTCGTTGCGCAGCAGGACCAGCGACTCCCGGGCGATCTCGAGGTTGAGCTCACGATGCTCGCGGGCACCGATCACCACCGACTGTCGTTCGGGATCGGGCAGGCGCGGGTTCTCGAAGAGGCCCAGGGAGAACTTCCGCGACAGCACCCGTTCGACGGCGGGGTCCAGGTCGGCCTCGGTCAGCAGCCCCGTCGCGACCGCCTCGAGCGCCCCCTCGAAGAAGAGCGGCGTGGTCATCACGACGTCGTTGCCGGCCTTCACCGCGGCCGCCGCGGCGGTGGCGTACGTCGGCTGTACCTTCTGCTCCCAGACCATCCGGCCGACATTGTCCCAGTCGGTGACCAAGGTGCCGCGGTAGCCCCACTCGCCGCGCAGCACGTCGTCGAGCAGCCACGACGAGACGGTGATCGGGACGCCGTCGATCGACTGGTAGCCGAGCATGAAGGACCCGACCCCTTCGCGCGCGAGCCGCTCGAACGGAGGCAGGAACCAGGCCCGGAGCTTGCGCGGGGTCAGGTCCGCCTCGGACGCGTCCCGGCCGCCCTGCGTCTCGGAGTAGCCGACGAAGTGCTTGGCCGTGGCCAGCACCCCGGACGGGTCGGATGGGCCCGCGCCCTGATAGCCGTGCGCCATCGCCGAGGCGAGGTCGCCGATGAGCAGCATGTCCTCGCCGAAGGTCTCCCCGACGCGTCCCCAGCGCAGGTCACGCGCGATGCAGAGCACGGGGGAGAAGGTCCAGTGCACCCCGGTCGCGGAGATCTCGCGCGCCGAGGCGCGCCCGACCGCCTCGACCAGCGGCGCGTTCCACGAGGCCGCCATCGCCAGCTGCGTCGGGAAGACCGTCGCCCCCCACCAGAACGCGTGCCCGTGGATGCAGTCCTCGGCGACGATCAGCGGGATCCGCAGCCGGGTCCGCTCGTTCAGGACGTGTGCCTCGGCGATCCGCTCCGGCGAGGCGTGCAGGATCGAACCCACCCGTCGCCGCAGGATGTGGTCGGCCAGGTCGTCGCGGGCGTCGAGCTGCAGCATCTGCCCGACCTTCTCCTCGACGGACATCCGGCTGAGCAGGTCCTTGACCCGCTCCTCGACCGGCCTGGTCGCGTCCAGATACGGCTCGCTCACGTGGGGTTCTCCTCTGAGGTTCGGATCGGTGAGGTACGGACCTCGGTGATGCCCTGCGTGGCGGAGCCACGCCGTCTCGACCTGCGCTGTGCCCGGCTCCGCTCGCCGGCGGAGCGCAGCCGCGGGTTGACGTACTCGTCGATCCCGAAGTTGATCAGCGAGAGCGCGGTGCCGAGCAGCGCGATGCAGAGCCCGGCGGGGACGTACCACCACCAGTAGTCGGGGAAGGCGCCGTTCTGCTGCGCCCAGAAGAGCACCGTGCCCCAGTTGAGCGTCGTGATCGGGATGACCCCGACGAACGCGAGCGTCGTCAGGCCGAGGATCGCCGCGGTCAGCGTCCCGACGAAGGAGGAGGCCAGGATGGCGGAGAGGTTGGGGAGCATCTCGACCGCGATGATCCGCCACAGGTGCTCGCCGTTGGCCCGCGCCGCCTGGACGAAGTCGCGGTTGCGCAGCGAGAGCGTCTGCGCCCGCAGCACTCGGCCGCCCCAGGCCCATCCGGTGATCGCCAGCACTCCGGAGATCAGCCACAGCGAGGGATGGTCGTACTGCGAGGCCACGATGATGATCAGCGGCAGGCCCGGGATCACCAGGAACACGTTGGTCAGCGCCGAGAGCGTCTCGGAGCGCCAGCCGGTGAGGTAGCCGGCGCTCACGCCGACCACCACGGCCACGAGGGTGGCCAGCACGGCGGCCGTGAACCCGACCAGCAGCACGCCCGAGGTGCCGTAGACCAGCTGGCTGAAGACGTCCTCGCCCATGTGCGTCGTGCCCAGCCAGTGGGTGCCCGACGGCGGCTGGCGCAGCGCCAGATAGTCCTTCTCGGTGGGGTCGTAGGGGGCGATCTGGTGCCGGAACACCGCGACGACCACGAAGAACATCAGGATCGCCAGTCCCACCAGCGACTTGGTGTTGCCGAACATCGAGAACGCCGCGGCGACCTTGCCCGGCACCGTACGCGTCCGGGCGGGTGGTGCGGGAGCGACGGCCGTCTCGTCGACGGTGGTGAATGCCATCTCAGGCCTCCTGGTGGCGGGTGCGCGGGTCGAGGATCGCGTACGCGACGTCGGCGAGGATGTTGGCCACCAGCACGGTGAGCGTGATGACCAGGAAGATCCCCTGCATCAGCGGGTAGTCCTTGGCGTTGGTGGCGTCGAGCAGCAGCTTGCCGATGCCGGGGTAGGAGAAGACCAGCTCCATCACCAGGGTCCCGGTGACGATGAACCCGAGCGCCAGCGCGAAGGAGGAGAGCTGGGGGAGGACCGCGTTGCGGCCGGCGTACATCGCCAGGATGCGGCGCGGCGAGAGCCCCTTGGCCTGCGCGACGGTCACGTAGTCCTCGTCGAGGACGGTCACCATCATGTTGCGCATCCCCAGGATCCAGCCGCCGAGCGAGGAGATCACGATGGTCAGCGCAGGCAGGGTGCCGTGCCGGACGACCTCGCCGACGAACCCCGGGGTCGCCGTCGGGTAGGTGCCGGTGTCGTAGGCGTGCGAGGCCGGGAACCAGCCGAGCTGCGAGGAGAAGACCGCGATCACGATCAGTCCCATCCAGAAGTAGGGCACCGTGGAGAAGAACGTCGCCAGCGGCACGATCAGGTCGGCCCGGCTGCCCCGGCGCCAGCCGATGAGCGCGCCGGCCACGGTGCCGATCACGAACGAGATCACGGTGGCGAGCCCGACCAGGCCGATCGTCCACGGCAGCGCGCCGCCGATCACCTCGGTCACCGGTGCGAGCCCGCTGGAGAACGACTGCCCGAGGTCACCGCGCAGCAGCAGCCCCCAGTAGTCGAGGTACTGCTGGAGCACCGAACTGTTCTGCTCGAGCCCGAACAGCACCCGCAGCGACTCGACGCCTTCGGGGCTGATCTGTCCGGGGTTGCGCATCAGGTAGGCCGTCACGGGGTCGCCCTTCAGCATCCGCGGCAGCATGAAGTTGATCGTGATCGCCGCCCACGCGGTGAAGAGATAGAAGGCCGTACGCCGCAGCAGGAACCTCATGCCTCACCTCCCTCGTCGGTGGTCGAGCCTGTCGAGACCCCGGCGAAGTGCCGGTCCGGGTCGGGGGAGGCGTCGCGCAACGCCCGGGTGTAGTCGTGCTGCGGGTCGAGGATCACGTCGTCGGCGGGTCCCTGCTCGACGACGCGGCCGTGGTGGAGCACCATGATCCGGTCGCTGAAGTGGCGCGCGGTGGCCAGGTCGTGGGTGATGTAGAGCAGTCCCAGGTCCTCGGATCGTTGCAGGTCGGCCAGGAGGTTGAGCACGCCGAGCCGGATCGAGACGTCGAGCATCGAGACCGGCTCATCGGCGATCAGCAGCCGGGGCCGCGACGCCAGCGCGCGGGCGATCGCGACCCGTTGCCGCTGTCCGCCGGAGAGCTCGTGCGGGCGCCGGTCCAGGGTGGCGCCGGGGTCGAGCCGGACGCGCTCCAGCAGGCGGCGTACCTCCGCCTCCAGCCCGTCGGGAGTCGGCACCTTCGCCAGCCGCAGCGGCCGCTCGAGGTGGTAGCGGATCGGGTGGTAGGGATTCAGTGAGGCGAACGGGTCCTGGAAGACCATCCGCACCGTCTGCCGGTAGGCGCGCAGCGCGCCACCGCGGCGCGGCACGGGCGTCCCGTCGAGGAGCACCCGGCCGGTGCTCGCGGTCTCCAGACCGGTGATGATCTTGGCGATCGTCGACTTGCCGCTGCCGCTCTGGCCGACCAGCGCGACCGTCTGGCCCGACTCGAGGGTGAAGGAGACGTCGTCGAGCGCCTTCATCACCCCCGATCCCCGGACCTTGTACGTCCTGGTCACCTGCTCGAAGGCGAGGGTCGTCATGCGGAGACCTCTCCGGTCTGAAGGCCGGTGCGCAGGAACGCCCCACGGTCGCCGGTGAGCGACGGGAACGAGCCGAGCAGCCTGCGGGTGTAGTCGTGCTGGGGCGAGTGGTAGATGTTCGCCGCGGTGTCGATCTCCACGATCCGGCCTTCGCGCATCACCGCGATCCGGTCGGAGATCTCCAGCAGCAGCGGCAGGTCGTGGGTGATGAAGACGACCGAGAAGCCGAGCTGACGGCGCAGCTCGGAGATCTGCAGCAGGATCTCGCGCTGCACCAGGACGTCGAGCGCCGTGGTCGGCTCGTCCATGATCATCAGCTGCGGCTTGAGGGCGAGCGCCATCGCGATCATCACCCGCTGCCGCATGCCGCCGGAGAGCTCGTGCGGGTAGGAGCGGAGCCGGTCCCGGCCCACCGCCACCAGGTCGAGCAGGTCGGCGCACTCGGTGCGCCGCTGCGTACGAGACATCCGGGGGCGGTGGGTCGAGAAGACGTCCTCGAGCTGGGCGCCGACGGTGAGGACCGGGTTGAGGGCGTTCATGGCGCCCTGGAAGACCATCGAGGCCTTCTCCCACCGGAACGCCCGCAACTCGTCGGCGTCGAGCAGGTTGATGTCGATGTCGCGTCCGGACTGGTCGTGGAGCACCGCCGATCCGGACGTGATCACCGCCGGCGGCCGGAGCAGCCGCTGGATGCCGTACGCCAGGGTCGTCTTGCCGCAGCCCGACTCGCCCGCGAGCCCGAGGATCTCGCCCCGGTCCAGCGTGAACGAGACCTCGCGTACGGCCTCCACGGGTGGGTCGACGTCGTAGACGACGCTGAAGTCCGACACCGTCAGCAGCTGATCGGCCATGGGTCAGCCAGCCGCCTTCAGCGAGGTGAGGATGAGCACCGCGGAGGGCTGGGTCGGGTCCGGGTTGGCGTAGGGGTCGTCCGGGCCGGGCCAGCCGGTGTAGCCGCGGGTGTTGTACTCGCCGATGAACGGCCGCATCGCGATCGGCATCGCCGGCACGTCCTCGACGAAGGCCTGCTGGATCTTCTCGAGCGCGGCGGCGCGGGAGGCGTCGTCCTTCGAGGAGGCGTACGCCTCCAGGGCGGCGGTCGCGTCCTTGTTGTCGTAGCGGCCGAAGTTGTAGTCGGCGGCCTCGCCGACGGGCTTGAGCCAGCGGCCGTCCATGATGTCGGAGTAGAGGTCGTACGGCGTCGCGCCGGTGTCGGTCCAGTGCAGGATCGCGTCGAACTCGCCGGCCGCCTTGTCGGCGAACCAGGTGTCGGCGTCCGGCGTCTTCAAGGTGGTCTTGACGCCGATCTCCTTGGCGGAGTCACCGATCAGGCTGATCCCGGTGACGTAGTCGCTCCAGCCCTCCGGGTCGGTGAGGGTGAAGCTCACCGCGGCTCCGGAGGGGTCCTTCAGGGTGTCGCCGGAGTAGGTGTAGCCGGCGTCGGTGAGCACCTTCTTGGCGCCCTCCACGTCGACCGCGAGCTTCTGGTCCTTCAGGGTCTCGGCGATGTAGGCGTCGCCGGCGGGTGAGGGCAGGCCGGTGACCGACTCCAGGGCCTCGACGCCACCCTCGCGGGCGATCGTGGCGTGCTTCTCGCGGTCGATCACCATGTTGAGCGCCTTGCGGAAGGCGGGGTCGTCGAACGGCTTCTTCGTGGTGTTCACGAAGAGCGCGTCGATGCCCATCCCGGCGGCGGCCCAGTAGACGTTGTGCTCGGGGTCCTTGTCGACGTACAGCTTCTGTACGTTGGGCAGCGCCGCCTGTGCCCAGTCGGCCTCGCCGTTGGCGAGCGCCGTGGTCAGGGCCGAGTTGTCGTTGTAGGAGACGTAGTTGAGGCTCGGCGCGGCCGGCTTGCCGCCCCAGTAGTCCTCGCGGGCGGTCAGGGTGACGCCCTGGCTGGTGAACTTCTCCAGCGTGTAGGGGGCGGTGCCGACCGGCTCGAGGTTCTTCTCCGCGGCCGGGTCGGAGACCTTCGACCACACGTGCTCGGGGACGATCAGCTTGTGCAGGACCTTGTCCTGCTTGACGAACATCGAGGTGTTGAAGGTGATGGTGACGGTCTCGCCCTCGGCGGCGACGTCCTTGATGCCCAGCGCCGCGGTGTCGAGCTCGGGCTTGTCCTTCAGCAGGGTGAAAGTGAAGGCGATGTCCTCGGCGGAGAAGGCCTCGCCGTCGCTCCACTTCACGCCGTCGCGCGCGGTCAGCGCGACCGAGGTGTAGTCCTCGTTCCAGGTGATCTCCTGGGCCAGCCACGGCTTGACCTCATCGGTCGGGTTGACCAGGTTGACGATGCCGAGCGGCTCGTAGAGCGCGTTGACGTAACCAAGCTTGAGCGCGGAGTCGTCGGCGACCCAGGGGTTGTTGTTCTGCGGCGGGATGGCGCCGTCGGGCTTGGCGATGACCAGCGCCGAGCCGGCCTTCGATCCGCTCGGGCCGTCGTCGGCGCCGGAGCATGCGCTCAGCGCGAGGGTGGCTGCGAGTACGACCGCAGCCAGGGCCTTCGTCCTCATCTGTGTCTCCTGTGGGGTGCGGGGAGGGCGCGTGTCGCCGCCCGGCGGAGGCACGCTGCGCCAAGGTGACGGATGCACTTGGCGTGTGACGGCGATCACCTTACAGTGCTGTCAGTAAGTTTTTTCAAGAGCAGACGCAATAGAATCTGCTCCGATGTCGACGAAGGAGCTCCGATGACCTCGGTCCCACGACAGGTGCGCTCCCGGCCGGCGACCCTCGCCAAGCGCAACGCGATCCTCAAGGCCGCGACCAAGACGTTCGGCGACAAGGGTTTCAAGGCCGGTCCGCTCACCGAGATCGCCGAGCAGGTCAACATGACCCACGCCGGGATCCTGCACCACTTCGGCTCCAAGGAGCAGTTGCTCCTCGAGGTGCTCACCCACCGCGACCAGACCGACGTCGCTCACCTCGAGGGCCGGCGCCCGCCGGTCGGTGAGGGGATGTTCCGCCACCTCGTCCACACCGCGTTCCTCAACGCCGAGCGCGCACCCATCGTGCAGGCCTACGTCGTGCTCTCCGCCGAGGCCGTCACCCAGGACCACCCGGCCCGGTCCTACTTCGAGGAGCGCTACGCCACGCTGCGGGCCGAGCTGACCGAGTCGTTCGAGGTCATGTGTGCCGAGCGTGGTGTCACCGACCCGGACAAGGTGGCGCGCGGCTCCGCCTCCATCCTGGCCGTCATGGACGGCCTCCAGGTCCAGTGGCTCCTCGCGCCCGACCAGGTGGCCCTGGCGGAGACCACCAGGTTCGCCATCGAGGCCATCGTCTCCTCGGTCGTCGGCGAGCCGGTCTCGCTGGCCACCGACGACTGACCAGCCCTCGCCGAGGCATCACCGCCTCGGCGGGGCCTGGTCAGTCGGCGACGTCGACGTGGACGTGGTCGCGGTGCTCGAGGATCGCCTGGTCGCCGCCGCGGGGCGGGACGTCGTAGTCGCGCCAGCCGGCGGCGGAGCGGCGCTTGGTCCAGATACGGTCGTCGAAGATGACCGTCTCGATGTCGAGGCGGTCGGCGTTGGCGACCAGGTACTGGGCCAGCGACCAGCCCTTGATGTTGGTGCGCGCGTTGATCGGCCGGAAGAAGTAGTCGACCGCGCGGCCCTCGTAGTGGGCAGAGCCGACCATGTGCCCGGTGGTCACCCCGCCGGGCTGGAAGCCGCCGTCCGGGATGCTCCCGTAGGCAGCGCGTACGTCCTCGCGCACCGTCTCGGCCCGCGAGGTGAGCCCGGCGGCGCTGAGCGTGTCCGGTGCCTCAGCGGCACCGCCCTTGACGACGCAGGAGAAGGCCTCGGGGGTGTTGCCGGTCAGCGCCGACGCCAGCGCCCGCGCCTCGGGCTCGGCGTCGCGGTAGCCGTCGCGTGGACCGCCGCCGATCTGCTGGGCGACGCCGGGGACGGACTGCTGGCGGTAGTCGGCGACGCCGTTGAGCCGGTCGTAGAGACCGGTGGCCTCCGAGGCCGGCCGGCCGAGGTCGTGGTCGGCGAGCTCGACCGTGAGCACGACCGAGGCCGCGCGGGCGGGCAGCTCGCGGCGTACGGCCTGGGCGGCGATCGCCGAGGCGCGCTCGGCCTGCTCGGTGGCGAGGTCGTAGGTCTTCCCGTCGGCGGTGACCGTGCACGCCTCGCGGGAGAGGACCGGGATACCGCTGACCCCGACGCCCAGCATCCGCAGCCCGGCGAAGAGCAGGGCGACGACGATCACGATGCCGAGGACGATGAGGTGCTTGCGTACCGGGCGGAGCTGCTTCCTGGCCTCGCGCGCCGACTTCCGCAGCGCCTCGCGCGCCGGCTCGGGCAGCCTCGGCGTCGCCGGCCGTCCGTTCGTGGGCGGCGGTGCGCCAGGGGGCGGACTGGTCGGCGGGCCCGCTGGGGTCCCCGGCTTAGCGCTCACGGCACCAATCTTCACGTATCGAGCAAATCGGGCCCGACGGGGTCGGGCTGGAATCAGGCCAGGGTGACGAGGATGCGGTCGGCGGTGACCTCGGGGGTCTCGGCCCACTCCTCGTCCTTGCCGGCGGACCAGGTGCGGCCGTCGTAGGCGATGGAGGCGGCGCCGAACTCGCTGGCCCGGGCGAGTACGTAGTGGGCGACGGCCCAGCCGTTGCGCTGGCCGGTCTCGCCGGAGTCGACGGGGATCACCACGGTGGTGCCCTCGACCCGGGCGCGGCCGACCATCTGACCGAGCAGCTGGTTGATCTCCGACTTGGTCGCCTGGGGCTTGCCGGAGCCGGACTCGGGCTCGTCGATCCGGCAGGTCAGCGCGGCGGGGGAGTAGCCGCTGATCGCGGAGGCGATCGCGCGGCCCTCGCCCTCGTGGTCGGCGTACGCCTCGGGGTAGGCCGAGCGCTGCACCTCCTGCGCCGCCTCGGTGACCACCATGTCCTCGTAGCCGTCGATCTTCACCAGCGCGTCGTAGAACTTGTTGGTGGCGTAGACGGGGTCCTGGACCTGCTCCTCGGTGCCCCAGCCCATCGACGGGCGCTGCTGGAAGAGGCCGAGCGAGTCCCGGTCGCCGTGGCTGATGTTGTAGAGCTTCGACTCCTGGATCGCGGTCGCGATTGCGATGGTGGCCGCCCGCGCGGGCAGGCCGCGCTTGAGACCGAGCGCCGTGATCACGGCGGCGTTGCCCATCTGCTCGGGGTCGAAGCGCGCCTCGTACTCGCCCGCGACCGCCGTGCACTGCTGCAGGTCGGGCAGGATCGAGTCCAGCTTGTCCGTGGCGGCCTGGACGACCCAGTAGATGCCGCCGGCGACCACGCTGAGCACCACCAGGGCGGTGAGAAGCTTCTTCAACTCAGCACTCTGCTCTTCGGTGAGAGTCAGTTGGCGTGGAGGGCGGCGTTGAGCTCGATGCCCTCGCCCTTCCACGGAACGGCCTCGATGGCGCCGCTGACGGAGTTTCGGCGGAACAGGATGTTGGAGGCGCCGGAGAGCTCGCCTGCCTTCGTCACGGTGCCGTCGGGCAGCGTCACCTTGGTCCCGTACGTCACGTAGCACCCGGCCTCGACGACCGCATCGTCACCCAGGGAGATGCCGATACCGGAGTTGGCACCGAGCAGGCACCGCTGGCCGATGGAGATGACGGCCTTGCCGCCACCGGAGAGGGTGCCCATGATCGAGGCGCCGCCGCCGACGTCGGAGCCGTCACCGACGACCACACCGCCAGAGATCCGGCCCTCGACCATCGAGGCGCCGAGGGTGCCGGCGTTGAAGTTGACGAAGCCCTCGTGCATCACGGTGGTGCCGGCGGCCAGGTGGGCGCCGAGGCGGACACGGTCGGCGTCGCCGATGCGGATCCCCGAGGGCACGACGTAGTCGACCATCCGCGGGAACTTGTCCACGCCGTAGACGGTCACGTGCTGACCCGCGGCGCGCAGCCGGGCGCGGGTGAGCTCGAAGCCCTCGACGGCGCACGGGCCGGCGCTGGTCCACACCACGTTGGTGAGCAGGCCGAAGATGCCGTCGAGGTTCTGTCCGTGCGGCCGCACGAGGCGGTGGGAGAGAAGGTGGAGGCGCAGCCAGACGTCCTCGGTGGTCTCGGGCGCGGTCTCGAGATCCTTGACCTCGACGAGGGTGACGCGCTGGGTGACCTGACGCACCTCGTCGGCGCCCTCGAGCGCGGTCAGCTCGGCCGGCGCGGTCGCGTCGGCGGGCTTCTCGCCCAGGTGCGGCGCGGGGAACCACACGTCGAGCACAGAGTTGTCGGCGGCGTACGTCACGAGGCCGAAGCCCCAGGCTGCATTCGTCACGGGGCGCAGTCTAGTGGCCGAGCCTGAGCGGTCCCTTATCGACGGTCTCGACGTGCGAACATTGCCGGGTGAGCAAGAAGAGCGCGCCGCCGATGCCCCAGCTTCTCCAGGCCGAGGACGGCACCTGGACCCTGGAGATCCCCGGCGTGGCGACCAGCAAGGGTCACCCGGCGCCGGAGTGGGCGATGGCCAAGGGCGTCGAGGTCGTCCGCCGCGCCGCCGCCGACATCGTCCGGAGCTGGATCAACGGCAAGCCGGTGAGCGACGCCGAGAAGCAGGTGGTCCTGCTCGTCACCCGAGGTGACTCGCAGGTCTACGCCTGGCTCGACGCCGCTTTCGCCGAGGACAACCCCCGCTAGCAGCAGCGCGCCTGCGGGTTGTGCTCCTTCTCGTCGGCTCGGTGACGCTCGAACGCGCGCCGGCTCATCGGCTCGACGCCCTCGCGCTCGCACCGAGCGACATACTCGTCCCACTTCGCCTCCCCGGTCGCCTGGCGGAGCAGCCGCCAGGCGCCGGAGACACGCTCGGCGAGCAGACTCATGAGACCGGCGTCTTCCGGGATGCCTCCCACTCGCGTACGGCTTCCTTCTCCTCCTTGGTGGCGAAGAAGTCGGAGGGCGCGACGATCTTCGACTCGACCTTCGGCACCTCGGTGGTCGGCAGCCCGCCGGCGCGGATCGCCTTGACCACGGTCACCGCGGCACCGGCGACGATCACGATCACCAGCAGCGCGAACGCTGCCTGCAGGATGCCGCTCTGGGTCGAGTTGTAGATGATCTGGTCGACGTCCGCAGGGGTCTTCGCGACCCCGTAGAGCTCACCGGCGTCGCGGGCCTCGCGTGCGGCGGAGGCCTGAGCGAAGTAGCCGATCGTGGGGTTGTCGCTGAACACCTTCTGCCAGCTCGCCGTCATGGTGACGATGAGGTCCCAGACCAGCGGGATGCCGGGCACCCAGGCGTACTTGGCCAGACCGTGCTTGAACATCAGCACCGTGGCGAGGGTCAGGGCGATCGCGGCGAGCAGCTGGTTGGCGATGCCGAAGAGCGGGAACAGCTGGTTGATCCCGCCCAGTGGGTCACCGACGCCGATCCAGAGCATGTAGCCCCAGGCGAGTACGACCAGCGCGGAGGCCGACCAGGCCGCCGGCCGCCAGGAGGTGTCGGCGTAGCGCTTCCAGACGTTGCCGATCGTGTCCTGGAGCATGAACCGGCCCACGCGGGTGCCGGCGTCGACGGCGGTCAGGATGAAGAGCGCCTCGAACATGATCGCGAAGTGGTACCAGAAGGCGGCCAGGCCGCCACCGAACGCCTCGGTGAAGATCAGCGACATCCCGAACGCCAGGGTCGGAGCGCCACCGGTGCGGGAGATGATCGTCTCCTCCACGCTGGCCGCGGCGGCCTCGAGGTCGGCCGGGGTGATCGAGAAGCCGAGCCCGTTGACGAAGGCGGCCGCGGTCTCCGGGGTGCCGCCGGTCGCGCCGGCGGCGGCGTTCATCGAGAAGTAGATGCCCTGGTCGATGACCGAGGCCGCGATCAGGGCCGAGATCGCCACGAACGACTCCATCAGCATGCCGCCGTAGCCGATCATCCGGACCTGGCTCTCCTTGGCGACCATCTTCGGCGTGGTGCCGGAGGCGATGAGCGCGTGGAAGCCGGAGAGGGCGCCGCAGGCGATGGTGATGAAGACGAACGGGAACAGCTTGCCGGCGAAGACCGGACCTTCACCGGTGGTGGCGAAGTCGGTGACGGCCTCGTTCTGCAGCATCGGGGCCGCGAGGACCAGGCCGACGGCCAGCAGCACGATGACGCCCACCTTCATGAAGGTGGAGAGGTAGTCACGCGGGGTGAGCAGCATCCACACCGGGAGGATCGAGGCGATGAAGCCGTAGACGACCAGGCAGATCACCAGGGTCTCGTGGGAGAGGGTGAGGGCGTTGGCCAGGCCCATCTCCTCGACGTAGCCACCACCGATGATGGCCAGCAGCAGCAGCGCGACGCCGATGACGGTCACCTCGCTGACGCGGCCGGGGCGCAGGTAGCGCAGGTAGAAGCCCATGAAGAGCGCGATCGGGATGGTGAGGCCGATCGAGAAGACACCCCACGGCGACTCCGCGAGCGCATTGACGACGACCAGCGCGAGCACCGCCAGGATGATGATCATGATCGCGAAGACGGCGATCAGCGCGGCTACGCCGGCGACGGTGCCGATCTCCTCACGCACCATCTGACCCAGGCTCTTGCCGTCGCGGCGCATCGAGAAGAACATCACGACCATGTCCTGCACGGCACCGGCGAAGATGACGCCGACGATGATCCAGATCGTGCCCGGCAGGTAACCCATCTGCGCGGCCAGCACCGGGCCGACCAGCGGGCCGGCGCCGGCGATCGCGGCGAAGTGGTGACCGAAGAGCACTCGCCGGTCGGTGACGTCGAAGTCCTGCCCGTTCTCCAGCCGCTCGGCCGGAGTGGCCCGGGTGTCGTCGACCTTCAGCACCTTGTCGGCGATGAACTTCGAGTAGAACCGGTAGGCGATCGCGTACGAGGCCAGCGCGGCGAACAGGATCCACAGCGCCGAGACCTCCTCGCCTCGGGACAGGGCGAGCACGGCCCAGCAGACGGCGCCGACGACAGCGACGGCGGTCCAGATGACGATGGACTTCAGGTTGGGTCCGGACCGTGGGCCCGAGCCGGTGGGGTTGGCGGTCGACGTCGACATGGTCTCCCTCTGATTCAGCGCGGTACGGTCGTTGTGACCGCTGTCTCAGCCTAGTCTCAGGAAACCGTCGTTTCGACGGCCGGTCGGGCTACTGCCCGGTACGCCCGTCGATGACCTCGCGCAGCAGGTCTGCGTGGCCTGCGTGGCGGGCGTACTCCTCGATCATGTGGACCAGGATGTCTCGGATGCTGGTCTGCTCGTTGCCGGTGTCACGCAGCTCGCCGAGCACGCTGTCGTCGATCGAGTCGAGCCACTCGTCGGCGAGGGTGACCTGCTCGTGCCAGCTCGCGAACGCCTCCTCGACCGACTCCTGGGTGGGCTCGACCTTGTGGAAGCCGCCGGTGGGATCGTCAGCGTCGAGGCGGGGGATGTCGAGGTTCTCCTTCAGCACCCGCTCGAACCAGCCGTGCTCGACCCGCGCCATGTGCCGGATCAGCCCGATCAGGCTGAGGTCGCTCGGCGGCACGCTCTGCTTGGCCAGGTCCTCCGGTCCGAGGTCCTGGCACTTGAGCTCGAGGGTGAGCCGGTAGTGGCGCAGGTAGTCGCGATAGGTCGCCAGCTCACCGACGGGCTGCTCCTTGTGGAGACGTGGATCCTCGCCCTCGGGAAGCCAGATTCCGCCGAAGCCCACCTGCCGCTGATCGCTGCTCATGGGTTCACCCTCCCGGAACGAGCGCCTTTCGGCCAGCGATTTCAGCCGGTGAAGCTGGGCGGCCGCTTCTCCAGGAACGCGTTGATGCCCTCGCGGCCCGAGGCCGAGCCGCCGAGCGCGGAGATCGACTGCGCCTCGCGGCGCAGCGCCGACTCGGGGTGGGGGTCGGCGACGTCGCGGATCAGGCGCTTGGTGCTTGCCAGCGCCTCCGGGGAGCCGGCGAGGAGGGTCGCGACGACCTCGTCGATCGCGGCGGGGAGGTCATCGGCCGGTACGACGCGGGCGACGAGCCCGGCCTCGAGCGCCTCGGTCGCGGAGAGCAGGTCGCCCAGCAGGGTCAGTCGGAGCACTCGATGCAGGCCCAGGGTGTGCACGAGCAGCGAGCCGCCGCCGTCGACCGACAGCCCGACCTTGGCGTAGGCGAGGCTGAACTTCGCCCGGTCGGCGGCGATCACGATGTCGGCCCGCCGCGGCCAGGGGGAAGCCGACCCCGGCGGCCGTGCCCTGGACGGCGCTGACCACGATCGCGTCGCAGCGTACGAGCTCGGTGATGATCCGGTTGGCGCCCTCGGCGAGCTCGAGGATGTACGGCCTCAGATCCTCGACCGCCGCGAACCCCGCCAGATCGCCGCCGACCGAGAAGTACTTCCCCTCGGCGGCGAGCACGATCACCCGCGCCGAGTCCGCCTTCGCCCGCAGGATCGCCGCCAGCATCTCCTCGCCCGCCTCGGGCTTGAAGACGTTTCCCCGGCCCGGGTTGGTCATCGTGATGCGCGCGCAACCGTCGGCGTACTCGTAGCGAATCAGGCTCATGCGCGCATCCTGCCAGGTGCGCGGCTATGGTCGCGGCGTGATCACGGTACGACGGGTGGAGGTCGGGGAGACGTACGCGTTGCGGGCGAAGGTGTTGCGCAACGGCGGGCCGCCGGAGGCGGCGAGGTTGCCGGGTGACGACGGTCCCGAGGTCGCGACGTACGCGGCGCTGGATGTGGACGGGAGCCTGATCGGGTGCGTCGGGCTCTTCCCGGAAGCATGTCCTGACCTGGCCGAACACCCCGGGAAGGGGTGGCGGATCCGGGGGATGGCGACGGCGGACGGATGGCGCGGGAAGGGTGTCGGGGCCGAGGTGCTGCAGGCGGCGCTGGACCACGTCGCGGCCAGAGGCGGTGGGCTGGTCTGGTGCAACGCGCGTACGCCGGCGGCAGCCTTCTACGCGAGGGCCGGGTTCGTCGAGATCGGTGAGCCGTGGGACGACCCCGAGATCGGTCCGCACGTGCGGATGTGGCGCGCGGTGTAATCGGGTTCGCGTGGCGGGCGCCGAGCGGCGTACTCTCTTCCTTACAGGCGTTCGAGCCGTCATCAGCGGCGAGCCCCGGGAAGAAAGCCTCCAGCTGGATCGAAGGCGAGTAGAACCCGGCGGGAGTGGCCCGTCACAGCCGTAACGAAGTGGTCCGGCAGGACAAGCAGGGTGGTACCGCGGTCGAAAGATCGTCCCTGTGGTGAAGACAACCCACTACCACCCAGCAGGAGATGCGTCGATGGCCTATCCGAAGGTCAACTCAGCCAAAGTCCCGGCCAGCCCACGCTTCCCGGAGATCGAGACGCAGATTCTCGATTACTGGAAGAAGGACGGGACCTTCCAGGCGAGCATCGACAACCGTGATGCCGGCGAGAACGGCGAGAACGAGTTCGTCTTCTACGACGGCCCGCCGTTCGCCAACGGCCTGCCGCACTACGGCCACCTGCTGACCGGCTACGTCAAGGACATCGTCCCGCGCTACCAGACGATGCGCGGCAAGCGCGTCGAGCGGCGCTTCGGGTGGGACACCCACGGCCTGCCCGCCGAGCTCGAGGCGATGCGCCAGCTCGGCCTGAAGACGACCGACGAGATCGTCGAGATGGGCATCGACAAGTTCAACGCGGCCAGCCGCGCCTCGGTGCTGAAGTACACCGGCGAGTGGCGCGACTACGTCACCCGCCAGGCGCGCTGGGTGGACTTCGACCACGACTACAAGACCCTCAACCCCGACTACATGGAGTCGGTGATCTGGGCGTTCAAGACGCTCTACGACAAGGGCCTGGTCTATGAGGGCTTCCGGGTCCTGCCCTACTGCTGGCAGGACGAGACGCCGCTGTCCAACCACGAGCTGCGGATGGACGACGACGTCTACAAGGACCGCCAGGACCCGGCGGTCACCGTCGGCTACGCGCTCGACGCCACCGGTGAGGACGAGGTCCTCGACGGCGCCCACATCCTGATCTGGACGACCACGCCGTGGACGCTGCCGTCCAACCTCGCCGTGATGGTCGGCTCCGACATCGACTACGTCGTCGTCGAGGGGCCGGTCCCGGGCACCGACGAGACGGCGAAGTACGTCCTGGCGGAGGCTCGGCTCGCGGCGTACAAGAAGGAGCTCTTCCCGGACGCCGACGAGGCGACGGTCCTGGGCCGCTACCAGGGTGCCGAGCTGCTCGGCCGCACCTACACCCCGCCGTTCTCCTACTACGCCGGCCACACCAACGCGTTCCGTGTCGTGGCCGCCGACGACGCCGTCACGACCACCGACGGCACCGGGGTCGTCCACACCGCGGGCGCGTTCGGTGAGGTCGACAAGGAGGTGACCGACCGCGAGAACATCGAGGCGGTCATGCCGGTCGGCAAGGACGGGCGCTTCACCGCGCCGGTGGTCGACTACGCCGGTGTCCAGGTCTTCGACGCCAACCTGCAGATCATCGACCACCTCAAGGCCGTCACCCGCGGCGAGGCGGGCGGATCGGTGACACCCGGCACGATCCTGCTGCGCCGCGAGTCCTACAACCACTCCTACCCGCACTGCTGGCGCTGCCGCCAGCCGCTGATCTACAAGGGTGTGAGCAGCTGGTTCGTCGAGGTCACCAAGATCAAGGACCGGATGCTCGAGCTCAACCAGCAGATCCGCTGGGTCCCCGAGCACATCCAGGACGGCCAGTTCGGCAAGTGGCTGGAGAACGCCCGCGACTGGTCGATCACCCGCAACCGCTTCTGGGGCTCGCCGGTGCCGGTGTGGAAGTCCGACGACCCGGCCTACCCGCGCCTGGACGTCTACGGCTCGTTCGCCGAGCTGGAGCGTGACTTCGGCACCCTGCCGAAGGACGCCGAGGGCAACCCCGACCTGCACCGTCCGTACGTCGACGACCTGGTCCGTCCCAACCCGGACGATCCGACCGGCAAGTCGATGATGCGCCGGGTCTCCGACGTTCTCGACGTCTGGTTCGACTCGGGCTCGATGTCGTTCGCCCAGAACCATGTCCCGTTCGAGAACGAGGAGTGGTTCGCCCATCACTTCCCGGGCGACTTCATCGTGGAGTACATCGGCCAGACCCGCGGCTGGTTCTACACCCTGCACATCCTGGCGACCGCGCTCTTCGACCGGCCGGCGTTCCAGTCGTGCATCAGCCACGGCATCGTGCTGGGCTCGGACGGCCAGAAGATGTCCAAGAGCCTGCGCAACTACCCCGACGTCAACGAGGTCTTCGACCGCGACGGCGCCGACGCGATGCGCTGGTTCCTGATGTCCTCGCCGATCCTGCGCGGTGGCAACCTGGTCGTCACCGAGCAGGGCATCCGGGACTCCGTACGCCAGGTGATGATCCCGCTGTGGAACAGCTGGTACTTCTTCCAGCTCTACGCCAACGCGGCCAACGTGGAGACCACCGGCTCGACGACCTCCACGGACCCGCTGGACCGCTACGTCCTGGCCAAGCTGCGCGACTACGTCGGCGAGATGACCACGGCGATGGACGACTACTACGTCGCCGAGGCGTGCGAGGCGACCCAGCGGTTCATCGACGTGCTCACGAACTGGTACATCCGGCGCAGCCGCGAGCGGTTCTGGAACGAGGACAAGGCCGCCTTCGACACCCTCTACACGGTGCTGGAGACGGTGACCCGTCTGGTCGCCCCGCTGCTGCCGCTGACCACCGAGGAGATCTGGCGCGGTCTGACCGGCGGCCGCTCGGTGCACCTGGCCGACTACCCGGTCGTCGAGTCCCTTCCTGCCGATGACGACCTGGTCGCCCGGATGGACGCGGTTCGCGCGGTCTGCTCCTCGACCTCCGCTCTGCGCAAGGCGCGCAAGCTCCGCAACCGCTTGCCGCTCGGCGGTCTGACGGTGGTCGGCGCGGACATCGCCGGCTTCGAGGAGATCGTCGCCGACGAGGTCAACGTCAAGTCCGTCCGGCTGCTCGCGGCCGACTCGGAGGAGGCCGGGACGTACGGCATCGAGCAGAAGCTCGCCGTCAACGCCCGCGCCGCCGGCCCGCGCCTGGGCAAGGACGTCCAGAAGGCCATCAAGGGCTCCAAGTCCGGTGACTGGTCGGTGTCCGAGTCCGGCGAGGTCGTCGCCGGTGGCCTGGCGCTGGTCGAGGGCGAATACACCCTGGAGACCGTCGCCGGCGCCGCCTCCGACGACGTCGCGGTCTCGATGCTCCCCGGAGGTTTCATCGTCCTCGACACGGTCGTCACCCCCGAGCTCGCCGCCGAGGGCCTCGCCCGCGACCTGATCCGCGCGGTCCAGCAGGCCCGCAAGGACTCCGGCCTCAACGTCGAGGACCGCATCACCCTCTCGGTGACCGGCTCCGAGACCGTACGCCAGGCCGCCACCACCCACGCCGACCTCATCGCCCGCGAGACCCTCGCCACGACGTACGACGTGGTCGACTCCCTCGAAGGCAACCCGGTCGATCTCGGTGACGGCGAGAAGGCCCAGATCGCAGTAGCCAGGGCCTGAGGATCGTTGATCCCTAGGAGGGTGAGTCACGCCGGGCGTGACTCACCCTCCTTGGGTTTCCCTCCTGGCAGATGAATCGGTCGCAGGTGACGCTCCTCGACTCGGTCGCCGAGCAGGTCGTGCAGGCTCGGGCGTACGGCACCTTCGAGGCGCTGGTCGGCGAGGCGCGTGCGTTGCCTTTCGAAGACGGCAGCGTCGATGTGGTGCTGCTGCTCGGGCCGCTCGATCACCTCGTCGAGCGCGAGGATCGGCTACCTGATCAAGCACGGATCGGCGCCCGCTGGTGGGCGTCCGCGAGGCGGCGCTGACTCTGGCGCGTGCCGTGGGTGGCCAGCCGGGTACCCGAGAGCTCTCGAATCATCTCCTCGGGATCGGGCGGCGACCCTCCTGAAATCCGTTGGTTCTCGGTGCCGCGTGCGATAACTGAGGTGTGGATGTCTCGGAGTCCAAGGGTGAGCGGGAGCATGCCGCTCGGTTGATGGAAGCGCAGCGGCGCCAGCAGGATGGTGTGCTGAGCCATGCGCAGCTCGTGGCCGGAGGCATGAAGCGCGCCGACATGATCAGGATGCAGCGGCGCAAGGAGATCGTTCGGGTGCATCCGCGGGTGTACGTCGACCACACCGGACCGCTCACCTGGCACCAGCGTGCCTGGGCCGCCGTGCTCTACGCCGCGCCCGCCTACGTGTGCGGTCCGAGCGTCGTGGCACCCCGAGCCGAGAGGCCGCTCCAGCCGGGAATGGTCCCAGACCCGATCCATGTCGCCATCGATCAGACGCGCAGGGTCGTGCCGCAGCCCGGCATCGTGATCCACCGTCTCACCAATCTCGAGACTCACGCCCACGGAGGCCTACCTCCCCGTCTGAAGCTCGAGGACAACGCGCTGGCGATGGCGCATGCTGCGCGTTCGGAGATCGACGCGATCGCCGGCCTCGCCGACGTTGCCGGCCAGACCTATGTCACCGCCGGGTCGCTCCGCCGAGCGCTGAGCCGCTTCCCGTCGCTGCGTCGGCGTGCCTGGATCGCGAAGATCATCGACGACCTGGAATCAGGAACGAACTCCGTGCTCGAGCACGGCTACCTCACCAGGGTTGAGCGCGCACACGGACTGCCACGGGCCCAACGACAGGCAGTGCGGACGACACCTGAGGGCCATCAGTTCCGCGATGTGGAGTACACGGCGTACGGGCTGGTCGTGGAACTCGACGGGGCGTTGGGCCACGACACCTGGCACGCCCAGGCTCGCGACGCAGACCGAGCGCTCGACGACCTCGCCGCTACTGGTTCGGTCACGGCGCGGTTGCGTTGGCATCAGATCTTCGGCACGCCGTGCCGTACGGCGAACAGCATCGCCAGCATCTTGTCGTCGCGCGGCTGGACCGAGTCTCCGGTGCCATGTGGTGACCCCTGCCCGATCGCACGGCAATCCTAGGAGTCTCCGTCACGTTTACCGTGATCCAGCCTCCTAGGGCAGAGAGAACGACGTCGCGGGCGGCTAGTGGCCCCTATCGTTGAGACGTGGAGAGGCCCACGCTGAAGGAGCTCGCCGTGCAGGCGCTGTCGTCGGTGGAGCACGGCTATGACCTGCTGGCGCCGAAGTTCGACGCGACCCCGTTCCGGACACCCGACTGGTTCCTCGCCGCGACCATCACGGCGCTGCGGGAGTACGGGCCGTTCGAGCGGGGCCTCGACGTGTGCACCGGCACCGGGGCGGGGCTGGAGCTGCTGGCGGAGGCGACCGCGGAGCCGCCGACGGGCGTCGACTTCAGCGTCGGGATGCTCGAGCAGGCCAGGGCCGCTCACCCCGACGCCGATCTGGTGCGGGCCGATGCTCGCGCGCTGCCGTTCGACGCTGCGTACGACCTGGTGGTGAGCTTCGGTGCGCTGGGGCACTTCCTGCCGGAGGAGCGGCCGGCGCTCTTCGGGGGCATCCATCGGGCGCTGCGGCCGGGCGGGGTCTTCGCGATACCGGTCAGCCGGGCGCCGGGGCGTACCAGTCCGGCGTACTGGCTGCTCTCCGGCTTCGACCTGGTGATGCGGGTGCGCAACGCGGTGTGGTGGCCGAAGTTCGTCATGTACTACCGCACCCATCCCCGGCCGGCGCTGCTCGCGGACCTGGCGGCCGCCGGATTCACGGTCGAGACGTCGCCGATGCCGGGTGTCGGGGAGCTGATCGTGGCGCGAAAAGCGGGGTAGTCCGGGAGCGAACTGTCCATATACCAGTGAGTAATAGACAGTTCGCCCCCGGACTACCCCCGGGTGGGGCCGGTCTCACACCCGACGCGGGTTGCGCTCCGCCAGCCGGGCGGCGATGACGGGGACGATCACGAACGCGGCGACGAGGTGCGAGATCACCAGCATGATGTTGGTGGCGTAGGAGTTGGTCACGGCGACCAGGCTGGGCACCAGCGAGAGCGCCGTCAGGGTCCAGGCGGTGCGCTTCCAGGTCGAGCGCGGACGCTTGGCGAAGCGGTCGAGACAGACGGCGACGATGATGCCGATCAGGCCGAGCTCGGCGACGGCCCAGGCGAGTCCGGTCGCGGGGATCGCGGCGGGTGCGACGCCGGTGCCGGGGAGTGCGACGTCGAACGGCACCCCGACCGCACGGGCGAGGAACTCGTAGACGCCGGTGACCAGGGCGCCGACGAGGACGGCGGTGATGCTGACGAGCCAGACCGGCATCCGCCCGGCGAACTGGCGGGTGGTGGTCGTGGCCGGGGAGTAGGTGCTGGTGCTCATGATGGTGCCTCTCGTCTCGTGCTTCTCGTGGATGTCGCGGCCCGTACAGCCGCTTCTCACCCACTCCACGAACGCCTCGACGCCGATACGACAGGTTGCCGCGAAAAAAATTCTGAGGGGTGAAGATCACACCCTCCGGGGCTTTCCAACGTAAGTAAGTTAGGTGAGCCTTTGACGGCATGACCCGCACACCTCGGATCGCGAAGCTGCTGAGCCCCCTGATCGGGCTGCTCGGCCTCCTGTTCATCACCAGTGGCGCTGCCACCTACTACCTGGCACACACCCAGCTGAAGGCGCAGGAGATCACCGTCGCCGACGACGCCTCGTTCCTCGCCGGAGACAACGTCGACGGCCCGTTCTCGGCCTACGCCCAGGCGGCCACCGTCGAGAAGCACGCGCTGGGGATCACCAAGGGCAAGACGTACGCCGAGCTGGACCAGGAGGACCCGATCCGGGCGGTAGCCGCGGAGTCGTCCTTCGTACGCGCCTCGCTGCTGACCGCGGTCACGGCCTTCGGTCTCTCGGCGCTGGTCGCGGGCCTGGGTGTGGCGCTGCTGTTCGTCGCCTTCGCGCTCGGGTCGCTGACCCGAGCGGTCGCGCCGGCGAAGGAGAAGGGGAAGGACGAGACCGGCCTCGAGCCGGCCACCGCCTGACCCTCACCATTCATCAACGGGCCCGGGAAGGCATCGCCTTCCCGGGCCCGTTCTCCCGTTCTCCCGTTATCAGCCCAGTCGCCGGAACGCCCGGACGGAGAGCGGCACGAAGATCGCCAGCAGGACCGCGGGCCAGGCCACCGCCAGGAGCGTCGCATGGTCGGCGAGGACGCCGGAGGTGATCCCGGTCGGGTTGCCGAAGAGGTCGCGGCAGGCGGTGGCGGTCGCCGAGACCGGGTTCCACGCGGCCAGGAAGCCGAGCCAGCCGGGCATCGTCTCGGGCGAGACGAACAGACTCGAGCAGAAGCCCAGCGGCCACACCAGCACCTGCACCATCGTCAGAGCACCCTCCATCCGCAGGGTCAGCCCGAGGAAGATGCCCAGCCACAGCATCGCCAGCCTCAGCCACAGCAGGAGGCCGACCGCGGCCGCCGCCTCGAGGAACGAGCCCTCGATCCGCCACCCGATCAGCAGCCCGCCGAGCATCAGGACGCCCAGCTGGACCGCCGAGTTGCCCAGGTCGGCGACCGCACGCCCCAGCGGCACCGCGAGCCCGCTCATCGGCAGCGACCGGAACCGGTTGGTGACACCGCGCTTGGTGTCCTCGGTGACCACAGCCATGGTGCCGTCGATGCCGAACATCATCGTCAGCGCGAGCACACCGGGCAGCAGATAGGGCAGGTACGTCCCGCCGCCCGGCATCTCGATCGCGCCGCCGAACAGGTAGCCGAAGATCAGCAGCATCATGATCGCGAACAGGATCCCGAACACGGGCCCCCACGGCTCACGCTGCCAGTGCTTGAGGTCGCGCAGCGTGATCACCCAGGTCTGGGTCGCTGTCTGTCGCAGGGTGGAGGAAAGTGTCGTCATCGGGCGGCTCCTTCGGGTGCGGTCAGGTGCAGGAACACCTCGTCGAGGGTCGGCCGGCGCAGCAGCACGTCGTCGACCGTGATGCCGGCGGAGTCGAGGCTGCGTACGACCTCGACGACGGCGGCGCCACCGCCGGCCGAGCCGGCCTCGACGGCGACCTCGAGCCGGTCCGGGTCGATGACCGCAGCGGAGCCGAGGGCGCCGGCCATCCGGGCGAGATCGTCCGGACCGGTCGCGGTGATGATCACCCGGTCGCCGCCGAGATCGTTCTTGAGCGCGGACGGTGTGCCCTCGGCGATCACCCGGCCGGCGCCGAGCACGGTGACCATGTCGGCGAGCTGGTCGGCCTCGTCCAAGTACTGCGTGGTCAGCAGCACCGTCGTCCCGTCGGCGACGACCTGGCGCACCATCTCCCAGACCTCGTGCCGACCGCGCGGGTCCAGGCCGGTGGTCGGCTCGTCGAGGAAGAGGATCCGCGGGCGGGTGACCAGGCCGGCGGCGATGTCGAGCCGTCGTCGCATCCCGCCGGAGTAGCCCGAGACCTTCCGGTCGCCGGCCTCGGTGAGGCCGAAGGCGTCGAGGAGGTCGCCGGCGCGGCGTACGGCATCGGGCTTCGAGAGGCCGTGCAGGCGGCCGAACATCACCAGGTTCTCCCGGCCGTGGAGGGCCTCGTCGAGCGCCGCGCTCTGCCCGACCAGGCCGATCGTGGAGCGGACCCCGGGAGGGTGGCGTACGGCATCGTGGCCGCCGACGCGCACCTCGCCGGCATCGGGCCGGGTCAGCGTCGCGAAGACGTTCACCGCGGTCGACTTGCCGGCGCCGTTCGGCCCGAGCAGGGCGTGCACGGTGCCGGCGGCGACCTCGAGATCGAGGCCGTCGAGCGCCTGGGTGTCGCGGTAGCGCTTGCGCACGGCTGCGGCGGACAGGGGAGTCATCGGCCCACCTCGATCCGGAACACGGCGCAGCGGCCCGCGACCGCCTCGAAGGCCTCCGGCGTCACCGCGGTGACCACTCCGGCATCGGCCATGATCTTCGCCCCGTCCGTCATCCGCTCTGGCCACAGCCGGAGCACGGTCAGCGCCTCGTCGCCCTCGACCTCCACGAGGCTCACCTCCTCGGTGGACCGGCCGACCCGCAGCGTGGCGCGACCGGACGCGGCGCGTACGTTGCGGGCCCAGTCGGCGCCCGGGAACCCCTCGAGCAGGTAGCGCCGTCCGTCCAGGTCCAGCACCGAGAGCGGTGTGCTGCGGGGCTTGCCGCTGGTGCGGCCCGGCACGGTGAGCACGGGCAGCTCCTTCATCCCGAGCCCGGCCCTCGACAGGGTCACGAAGACCTTGTTCATCGGCTTGAGCCAGCGCGGTGGCACCGGTTTCGCGTCGTTCGGCATCCAGGTCTCCTCCAATTTCGTACGCTGTACGAAGATGACAACGGACCGACTGTAGCATTTGTTCCGTACGACGTACGAAATTATTTCGGGGGAGGCTACGATGAGCGACGTGCCGGATCAGCCAGACCAGTCGGACCCGTCCCTGCGCCTGCTGTGGCGCCATCGGGCCGGGGCGCGCGAGGAGCCGAGGGCCAGGCGGGGGCCGAAGCAGAAGGTGAGCGTCGACGAGATCGTCGACGCCGCGATCGACCTCGCCGACGCCGAGGGCCTGGCTGCGGTGACGATGCGCGCCATCGCCCAGCGCTTCGGCCTGGGGGCGATGACGCTCTACTCCTACGTGCCCAACCGCGACGCGCTGCTGGTGCTCATGGCCGACCAGGTGACCGGCCGCGCCGAGCTGCCCGAGCTGCCCGAGGATCCGCGCCAGCGCCTCGAGCTGGTCGCCAACCTCGCCCACGACGAGCTCCGGGCCCATCCGTGGCTGCTCGAGGTGCAGGACGTACGCCCCTGGCTGGGGCCCAACATGAGCGACCGCTACGAGTGGCAGCTGCGCGCCGTCGACGGTCTCGGGCTCACCGATCTGGAGATGGACCAGACGGTCGCCGTGCTGATCGGGTTCGCCGGCAACATCGCCCGCAGCGAGCTGATGAAGCGCCGCGCCGAGCAGGTCACCGGGATGACCGAGTCACAGTGGTGGGAGGCCAACTACGACACCCTGAGCGAGGTCATGGCGGGCAGCCACTATCCGCTGGCCAACCGGGTCGGCACCGCTGCCGGCGAGGCCTACCAGGCGGCCACCGACCCCGCGCGCGAGCTCGACTACGGCCTGGCCCGGATCATCGACGGCGTCCTCGCGCACGTACGCCGCTAGCCGACTCGGCTCGTTCTGACCGGAAACGCTGCCGAGTCGGCGCGTCTGTCCCGGGTGTGGGAGTCGAGTGGGGGGGGGGGGGGGGGGGGGGGCCCCGCCCCCCCCCCCCCCCGGGGGGGGGGGGGGGGGCCCGCCCGGGGGGTGGGTGGGGGGGGTGGGGGGGGTGGTGTTCCCCCCCCGGGGGGGGGGGGGGGCGCGCGCCCCCCCCGGGGGGGGGGGGGGGGGCGGCCGGGGCGCCCCCGCCCCCCCCCCCCCCCCCCCCCGACTCGGCGTGGGAATCCGGGACAGTTGCGCCGACTCGGCGTTCGGGGTGTGGTCAGCCTGCGGTGCGGTGGGTGCGGGTGGCCAGGTGCTGGGAGAGGTGGGCGACCAGGTCCGCCGAGTCGTCGCGGGCGCCGTCGATGTAGGTCGAGCGGCGCCGGCGCAGGACCGGGAGGCCGGTGACGTAGAGGCCGGGGAGATCGGTGACGCCGCCGTGGTGGCGGATCGCGCCCTTGTGGTCGAAGACGTCGGCGTCGAGGAAGCCGTGGTCGGGCTTGATGCCGGTCGCCCACACGGCCGAGCCGATCTCGCCGGAGGTCAGCGAGAGCGACAGCAGCGGCTCGGGCACCCGGGTCGGCTCGAGCCGCTCGCCCGAGCCGCCGAAGGTCTGGTCGATGCCGCTGAGCAGCCGGTTGGCCTTGAGGTCGGCCAGTGCCGCCACGTTGGCCAGCGAGCCGGAGAAGAGCGCGGAACCGTCGCGCAGCCCGGCCAGCTTGCCGACCACGCGGACCCCTGCCTCCTGGAGCGTGTTGAGGTCGAGCGTGGTGGTGCCGCCGACGAGCTGGAAGGAAGAGAGCCGCCGGGCGCGGGTGATGTCCTCGAGCTCGTCCCAGCGCTCGTCGAGGATGCCGGCCTCCTCGATCCAGGCGAAGATGTCGCGGCCGCGGTAGCGGCGCGGCACCCGGACGTGCTCGCCGACGGCAAGGGTGACCTGGCGGCCCGAGGCCTGCAGCTCCGCCGCGATCTGTACGCCGCTGGCGGCCGCCCCGACCACCAGCACGCCGCCGGGCGGGAGCTGGGAGGGGCGGCGGTAGTCGATGGCGTGCACGGAGGGCAGGCCGGGCGGCAGGTCGGCGGCGAGGGTGGGCACCACGCCGCGTACGGAACCGGTGGCGAGCACGACGTGCTCGGCCGACCAGGGGCCTGCGGAGGTCTCGACGAGAAAACCGTCCTGACCGGGGGAGACACGGTGGACCTCGACGTTCTCGTGCACGGGTGCCGCGATCACGTCGGCATAGCCGGCGACCAGCGAGGCGACCTGGGCCGCGGTGAGGAACTCATCGGCCTCGGCGGGACCGAGCAGCGGGTCGGCGAGGCCGGGGAGCCGGTTCATCCAGCCCGGGGTGAGCAGGCGGAGCGAGTCCCAGCGCTGCGTACGCCACGAGTGAGCGACCTGCCCGCGCTCGAGGACGACATGGTCGATCCCCTCGGCACCGAGTCGGTGGCTCACTGCGAGGCCACTGTGCCCCGCCCCGATCACCGCAACCGTGGTGCGGCGAGACGGGACACTCATGCTCACGAGACCGAGACGCTGACCGCGGTCGGGTTGGTGAGGATGTCGAAGACGGCCGAGCGCTTCTGCGACTGCGCGACCAGCGCCTCCACGTCCTCGGGGGAGGCGTCGGCGTCGATCGAGTAGTTCACGCGTACGCCGGTGAAGCCGTTGCGGACGTCGGCGTCGGCGCCGAGGATGCCCCGGATGTCGTGGTCGCCCTCGATGGTCGCGGTGACGGAGTTGAGCTGGATGCCGCGCTGCTGGGCGACGGCGGCGACGCCGGCGGTCAGGCAGCCGCCGAGGGCCACCAGGACCGTCTCGACCGGCGTCGGGCCCTGGTTGTCGGCGGCGAACTGCGGCGGGTGGTCGCCGTCGGACTCGAAGGAGCGTCCGGCCTCCTGCTCCTCGCCGAGGCCGAAGAAGCCCTCGACCTTGCTCTTGGAGTGGGTGCCCTTGACCCAGGTGTTGGTGGCGCGCCAGGTGAACTTGGCGGCCTCCGGGGCCTCCTGCAGCGCGGCCCGCGCGCCGAGCAGGGCCTCGACGTTGACGCCGTTGTCGACGGTGGTCTCTGTCATGGTGATTTCCTCGTTTCGATGTGGATGGATGGGTGGTGGGGACTGTCAGGCCAGCGAGACGTTGACCGGGACCGCGCTGTTGAGCGTGTGGCCGACGGGCGAGCTGGCGAGCACCTTGGTGTGGAGCGCCTCCAGCTCCTCGCGGGGTGCCTCGGAGGCGATGGTGACCACGGCGTCGATCGCGTCGAAGCCGGCGTGGCCCTCGGCGAGACCGAGGAAGACCTTGAGGTCGACATCGCCCTTGAGATCGATGCGCAGGTCGTCGAGCTCGATCCCGGCGACCGAGGCGTTCGCCGCGTAGCCGACGGCGAGGCAGTTGCCCAGCGCGCCGAGAAGCTGCTCGACGGGGTTGGCCGCGGCGTCGCCGCCCCCGAGACCTGCGGGTTCGTCGGACTGCGTGGGCTCGAAGGTGCGGATCTTCGCCTCGGACGCGAAGGCGCCCTTCCAGGTCACGTGGGCGGCCCAGGTGGTGCGCGCCTTGGCGGGATCGTCCTGGATCGCCTGGACGAGGTTGCCGACGGCGGCGAGGTCGACGTCGTTGAGCTGTGTCTGTGAATCGATGCTCATGGAAACACTCCGGGGTCGAGGGACTGTCTTACTTGAGATACTAGACTAACTAACTCGACTAATCAGGAGGTCTCATCGCGCGGTCCGGCGTGCCGAGATCACGCCGGTGTCGAAGCCGGCCAGGTGCAGGCCGCCGTGGAACCGGGCGTGCTCGATCTTGAGGCAGCGGTTCTGGACGACGCTCAGCCCGGCGGCGCGCGCTGTCGCCGCGGCCTCGTCGTTGGTCAGCCCGAGCTGGAACCAGACCACCGGCGAGCCCAGCGCGATCACCTCCTCGACGACGGCCGGCAGGTCGCTCGCTCGGCGGAAGACGTCGACGATGTCGGGGGTCTCCGGGAGGTCGGCCAGGCTGGCATGGACCGGATGCCCGAGCACCTCCCGGCCCGCGGCGTTCGGGTTGATGAAGTAGAGCCGGTAGTCGGTGTCCTGGGCGAGATAGGTCGCCACGTAGTAGCTCGACCGGGCGGTGTTGGGCGAGAAGCCGACGATCGCGATCGACCTCGCCGCCCGGAGCAGCCCCTGCCGCTCGCGTGCGGTCGGCTCATGGGGAATCTGCGTGATGGTCATGAGACGTCCTTCGTGGCGGCGGTGAGCGCCTGGTCGAGATCGAAGATGATGTCGTCGGCGTCCTCGATGCCGACGCTGATCCGCACCAGGCCGGGGGAGACACCCGCCTCGGCCAGCCGCGACTCGCTGAGCTGGCGGTGGGTGGTCGAGGCGGGATGGATGACCAGGGTCTTGGCGTCGCCGATGTTGGCCAGATGACTGGCCAGCTCGACCGACTCGATGAACCGCTCGCCGGCCGCCCGGCCGCCCGCGATGTCGAAGGAGAAGACGCTGCCGGGGCCCTGGGGCAGATACTTCTGCGCCCGGGCATGGTGCGGGTGAGAGGGCAGGCCCGCCCAGCGCACGTGCTCGACGCGAGGGTCGGCATCGAGCCACTCGGCGACGATCCGGGCGTTCTCGACGTGGCGCTGGACCCGCAGCGCCAGCGTCTCGACGCCGAGGGCGAGCTGCCAGGCCGACTGGGGTGACAACGTCGCGCCGACGTTGCGCAGGTGCTCGGCGCGGAGCCGGGTGAGGAAGGCGTACTCGCCGAAGTTGCCCCACCACGACAGCCCGCCGTAGTGCTCGACCGGCTCGTGGAAGAGCGGGAACCGCTCGGGTGAGTACTCGAAGCGGCCGGACTCGACGACGACGCCGCCGAGCGTGGTCCCGTGCCCGCCGAGGAACTTGGTCGCCGAGTGCACCACGATGTCGGCGCCCCACTCGATCGGCCGGGACAGGTACGGCGTCGGGATGGTCGAGTCGACGACCAGCGGCACCCCGTGCGCGTGCGCGACGTCGGCCAGCCCGGCCAGGTCGGCGATGTCGCCGGACGGGTTGGCGACGGTCTCGGCGAAGACCAGCTTGGTCTCGGGCCGGATCGCCGCTGCGTACGCCTCGGGGTCGGAGGAGGACACGAACGTGGTCGACACCCCGAAGCGGCGCAGGGTCACGTCCAGCTGGGTGACCGAGCCGCCGTAGAGCTGGGCCGAGGCGACGATGTGGTCGCCCGCGCCGGCCAGGGAGGCGAAGGTGACGAACTCCGCGGAGAGCCCGGACGCGGTGGCGACTGCCCCGATGCCGCCTTCCAGGGAGGCCACACGCTCCTCGAACGCGGCCACGGTCGGGTTGCCGACACGGGTGTAGATGTTGCCGTACTTCTGCAGTGCGAACCGCGCCGCGGCGTCGGCGGTGTCGTCGAAGACGAACGACGCCGACTGGTAGATCGGCAGCGCCCGGGCGCCCTGGGCGGCGTCGGGGATGTTGCCGGCGTGGATCGCACGGGTGTTGAAGCCGTACGCGTGGTCGGTCATGAATCTCCTAGGCGGTATCGGACAGGAAGGTTCGGACGAGATCGAGGTAGCCCGGTGGGTCGAGCAGGAAGGAGTCGTGACCCCAGGTCGAGGCGATCTCGTGACGCTCGACGTCGACACCGGCGCGACGCAGCTCCTTCTCGATCAGGACCGAGTGGGAGGTGCCGAAGCGCCAGTCGGAGTCGAAGGAGATCACCTGGAATCGGGTGTCCCGGATCGCCTGCGCGAAGCCGTGGTCGGCGAAGGGATCGAAGTAGTCGAGGAGTCGGGAGAGGTAGAGGTATGAGAGCGCGTCGAAGCGGTCGACGAACGAGGTGGCCTGGTGGTCGAGGTAGCTCTCGATCTCGAAGTCGATCCCGAAGCCCGGAGCCGAACCCTCCCGCCGGGACCGGCCGAACTTCGCCTCCAGCCCGGGCTCGGAGACGTAGGTGACATGGCCGAGCATGCGTGCCACCGAGAGCCCGTTGACGGGGACGACGCCGTCGTCCGGGTAGCGCCCGCCGCGGAAGTCGGGGTCGCGCAGGATCGCCTGCCGGGCGATGTGCGAGAGCGCGATGTTCTGCGTGCTCAGCCGGGCGGAGGCGGCGACCAGAACCGCTCGCTCGATCTGGCCGGGCGCGTCGGCGGCCCACTGCAGGACCTGCATGCCGCCGAGCGACCCGCCGACGGCGGCGTACAGCTTCTCGATGCCGAGGTGGGACAGCAGCCGGCGGTGGACGGTGACCAGGTCGGCGGCCGAGATCATCGGGAAGTCGAGACCCCGAGCCCGGCCGGTGGCGGGGTCGACCGAGGCCGGTCCGGTGGTGCCGCGGCAGCCACCGAGGAGGTTGGCGCAGACGACGAAGAACCGGTCCGTGTCGACCGGCCTGCCCGGCCCCACCATCGTCGGCCACCACTGCGCGGCCTCGGCGTCGCCGGTGAGCGCATGGGCGATGAAGACGACGTTGTCGCGCGCGGGGGCGAGCTCGCCGTAGGTCGCGTAGGCGACCTCGACGGGCGCCAGCGTGCCGCCACCGGAGAGACGCAGCGGGTCGGACTCGTCGAAGAGGAGCGTACGCAGCACCACGCTCATCAACCCCTCTCTCCATTAAGTCGAGTCGTTAACTCCAGAATCTAGCGTGTGAGTCGAGCGTCCGGGCGGATGTCCGGGATCCAGGCGTCGAGTTCTCATGGAGGGCTGGTTGACTAACGCCTGTGACAACCAGTCCTGACACTCCCGAGATCGACCTGACGACCGACGTGGTAACGCTGACCCGGCAGCTGATGGACATCAACTCGGTGAGCCTCGACGAGCTGGAACTGGCCGACGCGGTGGAGCGCGCGCTGACGGCGTACGACCACCTCGTCGTCGAGCGGCGGGGCAACTCGATCGTGGCGCGCACCGACCTCGGCCTCCCCGAGCGGGTGGTCATCGCGGGTCACCTCGACACCGTGCCGGTGAACGGCAACTTCCCGAGCCGCCTCGACGAGGCCGCCGGCATCCTGCACGGCCTCGGCGCCTGCGACATGAAGTCCGGCGACGCGGTCATCCTCAAGCTCGCCGCCACCCTTCAGGCGCCCAACCGCGACGTGACGTACGTCTTCTACGACGCGGAGGAGATCGAGGCCGTCCACAACGGTCTCGGCAAGCTCGCGGCGAGCGAGCCCGACCTCCTCGCGGGAGACTTCGCGATCCTGATGGAGCCCTCCAACGCCGGCGTCGAGGCCGGCTGCCAGGGCACGCTGCGGGTCGAGGTGCGCACCACCGGCGAGCGCTCCCACAGCGCCCGCTCCTGGCGCGGCGTCAACGCCATCCACAAGGCCGGCGAGGTGCTGCGCCGCCTGGAGTCGTACGTCCCGCGCAAGCCGGTCATCGACGGGCTGGAGTATCACGAGGGCCTCAACGCGGTCTTCGTCGCCGGGGGAGTGGCGGGCAACGTGATCCCCGACGAGTGCGTCGTCACGGTCAACTACCGCTTCGCGCCGGACCGGAGCGAGGAGGAGGCGCTGGCGTTCGTGACCGAGTTCTTCGAGGGCTACGACGTGACCCTGACCGACTCCGCGCCCGGGGCGCTGCCGGGCCTGGACCGGCCGGCGGCCAAGGCCTTCATCGAAGCGGTCGGAGGCGAGGTCGGGCCCAAGTTCGGCTGGACCGATGTGGCGCGGTTCACGGTTCTCGGCATACCGGCGGTCAACTATGGTCCAGGGGACCCGATGTTCGCCCACAAGGCCGACGAGCACGTGCGGATCTCCGAGATCACCACCTGCGAGCAGGCCCTTCGTGATTGGTTGACCGCATGACCCGACGCAGCGGCTCCGGCCCACGCCCCACCAAGTGGCGCCCGGCCGGAAGCACCACCGACCAGCGACTGCTGGACAGCTCCGGCCACGGCGACTGGGTCCACACCGATCCGTGGCGGGTCATGAAGATCCAGGCCGAGTTCGTCGAGGGGTTCAACGACCTCTCCGAGATCGGCCCGGCGATCAGCGTCTTCGGGTCGGCGCGCACGCCCCAGGACCACCCGACCTACGCCCAGGCCGAGGCGATCGGCCGCGGCCTGGCCGAGGCCGGCTTCGTGGTGATCACCGGCGGCGGGCCGGGCACGATGGAGGCGGCCAACAAGGGCGCTCTGGAGGCCGGTGGCGAGTCGATCGGCCTCGGCATCGAGCTGCCCTTCGAGGCCAGGCTCAACGACTACGTCAGCTTCGGGCTCAACTTCCGCTACTTCTTCGTGCGGAAGATGATGTTCGTGAAGTACTCCCAGGGCTACGTCGTCATGCCCGGCGGTCTCGGCACCATGGACGAGCTCTTCGAGGCGATGACGCTGTCCCAGACCAAGAAGATCACCCAGTTCCCGATCGTGCTCATGGGCGTTGAGCACTGGCAGGGGCTGCTCGACTGGATGCGCGAGACGATGCTGGCCGACGGCCGGATCAAGCAGAGCGATCTGGACATGATCACCCTCACCGACGACGTGGACGAGGCGGTCGAGCTGATGTTGAAGGCGCGTGACTGAGGCGATGGGTTGGATCTTCGCGGCACTCATCGTGCTGGCTCTCGGCGGAGTCGCGCTCGTAGCCGCCGGCGCGGGCGCGCCGATGGGGGAGGAGTACGGCGACCAGCCCGACGCTCTGGTGCCCCGCGACCGCGTCCTGGAGGCGGCAGACCTACGCCGCGTACGTTTCTCGGTGGCCCTCCGCGGCTACCGGATGGACGAGGTGGACGCACTGATCGCCCGCCTTGCCGAGGAGGCAGAATGGCGTGAGTCGACCGCGGCCGGCGATGCCGGTGCCGAGGTCGGAGTCGGGGGACTCACATCACAAACGCCCGAGCCCGATTCGGGCTCGCCCGACGTCTAGGACAGAATCGCTGCCGTGAGCTTCGCTGCCGTACTCGTCTACGCCGTGACCGCCCTGGTCGCGGTCATCGTCGCGCTCACCTACCTCAAGCCACATCTTCTGCAGCCGCAGGAGCCGGGGCTGCCGCCCAAGATCCACCTGTACGCCGGCGCGGCCGGTCTGCTCGTCTGGGTCCTCTTCCTCGCCTCGCCGTCGTCGTTCTTCCTCGGCGGCGACGTCCCGGGCGTGATCGGTCTCTTCGGGATCTGGCTCGCCGCGATCGCGGGCATCTACCTGCTCGCGCGTCGGCTCAAGGAGCAGCGCGCCGCAGCCGGCGCCCATGACGACTACGGCTACGACGAGGGTTACGAGGAGAGCTACGACGACGGCTACGGCTACGGCGACGAGGAGTACGCCCAGGGATATGCCCAGGGATACGCGGAGGACGGCTACGGCTACGACGAGACCGGCTACGCCGACTCGGCCGAGTATCCCGAGCCCGGTGGCCGGTCGGGCTACGCCGACCCGCGCCGACCGGTCCAGCAGCCTGTTCAGCAGCCCGTCGTCCCGCCCGCGGCTCCATCCGTGGCCCCGCGCGTCGCCCAGCCCGCTCAGCCCGCCGCCCGGCCCGCCGCTCAGCCCGCCGCTCAGCAGGGACGCCCGGCCGAACGCCGGCCCGAGCCTCGGCGAGCAGCGTCCGGTGTCGACGAGACCGCCGTGATGGCGCCGGTCGAGCGTGACCCCTCACCTGCTCCGGCGCCCGCACCTGCCCCGGCACCCGCCCCTGCACCCGCCCCGGGGCGCGAGGGGCAGATCGGTCGACGGGTGGCCGGCCGCCAGACACCGCCGCCGCCCGCCCCGCAGCCTCAGCCTTCCCCGCAGCGACCCCCGCGACGGGCGGCCGCACCTCAGCCGCCGGCACCTCAGCAGCCCGTACGTCACCAGCCCGAGCCTGCGCCTGAGCCTCCGGCTCGGCCGAGGCAGGACCGTGCGGCTCCGGCGCGACCCGCGCAGGAGCGGCGAGCCCCGGAGCAGCCGATGCGCGAGCGTCCGGCATCGCAGCGTCCGGCTCCCCAGCGTCCGGCCCCGCAGCGTCCCGCCCCGCAGCCTCCCGCGCCCGAGCAGCCTCAGCCGGGTCAGGGTGGTCCGGGCCGCAGCCAGGGCGGCCAGGACCCGTGGGGCCGCCGCCAGGAGCCGCCGCAGCGCCGCTCACGGGGCTACGACGATCGCTATGACGACCGTCGCAACGAGAGCCACGACGAGTTCGCCGACCGTCGCTTCCGGCGTGACAGCAGCTACTCGGACTACCCGGGTCAGCAGCAGCCGAGCCCGCCGCGCGCCCCGCGCCCCGCGCCCCGGCCCGCCCCTCAACCCGCACCCCAGCCTGCGCCGGCTCCCGCGCCGGCTCCCGCGCCGAGCCGAGAGTCCGGCCGGCGGGTGGAGCAGCGGCCCGAGACGTACGATCCCTACTCCTTCGAGTCCTACGGCCCGCAGGACCGGGACCGGGCCGAGCCCCCTGCCCAGACCCCGCCCGCGCCCGAGGCGCGGCCGCGTCGACGTCAGCGGGACGCAGGCTACGACGAGCCAGCCTACGCGGGCTACGACCAGGGCCACGACCAGGGGTACGACCCGGCGTACCCGCAGGGTTATGACTACCCTCCGGTAGGCTCGGGTCATCGCGACGAGGCGTACGACCGAGGCTATGACGAGCGCTACGACGACGCCTACGATCGGCCCGTCGAAGGTGGCCATCGCGACCACGACGGCGCGTTCCACGAGTCTTCCGGAGCGGCCATCGTGGTGCACATCACGCTGGTGATCCTCGCGATCTGGCTGACCTGGGCCTACGGGACCTCGGTCATCTGACAGGTTCGAAGGCAGGTCAACCCGCCGAAACTCCCACCTTGCCGTCAGGTCTGCTGACCTGATGAGGGATAATGGACGTGCAATGCGCGCTCCGAGGCCATCCGGCAGGTGAGCGCCGACACGCGAGACACGGAAGAAGGTGCCGCATGGCGGCGATGAAGCCGCGGACGGGAGACGGTCCGCTGGAGGTCACCAAGGAGGGTCGGGGCATCGTGATGCGGGTCCCGCTCGAGGGTGGTGGCCGGTTGGTCGTCGAACTGAACGCCGAAGAGGCCGCTGCGCTCGGCGAAGAGATCAAAGGTCTTGGGCTGAACGCGTAGATGACCACAACGCTGCCGTCACCGGCTCTGCCGTCCCAGGTCACGCCGCCCACCTTCACGCTCAGCCCGCTCGGTCCGGAGAGCCTCGATGCCGAGATCATCGCGCTGCCGGTCATCCCCGGCGAGGACGCGTTGGTCATCGGCCCCGGGGCCGCCGCCCTCGGCGACCACCACGACCTCCTGGGTCATCTCGAGTTCGAAGGTGCCACCGGCAGTGCCGGTGAGGTGACGACGTACGCCGTCACCGGCTCCGGCACCCTGCGACAGATCCTCCTGATCGGCGTCGGCGCGCAACGGCGCGACGACTTCCGGCGGGCGGGGGCGGCGCTGGCACGCGCCGTGAGGGATCGGTCCGAGGTGGTCACGACCGTTCCGGCGGTCGACCCGGAGGTCGGGCTGGAGCCGTTCGTGGCCGGCGCGACGCTGGGGTCCTTCCTCTTCCACTGGCGCTCCGAAGGCGCGCCGTGGACACCGGTGGAGACGATCACTCTGGCCGACCTCGGCGATGACCAGGCGGCAGCGTTGGCCCGGGCCCAGGCGATCGCGCGCGCCAGCTGGCGCGCGCGGTTCTTCTCCTCGGTCCCGAGCAACCTGAAGAACCCTGCCTGGCTCGCCGAGCAGGCGACGTCCCTGGCTGCCGAGAGCGCCTTGAAGGTCACCGTCTGGGACGAGAACGAGCTCGCGGCGGAGGGCTTCGGCGGCATCGTCGCGGTCGGTCAGGGCTCGGCGACCCCGCCGAGACTGATCCGGCTCGACTACACCCCGCGCAAGTCCGGGCGGAAGACCCCGACGGTGGTGCTGGTCGGCAAGGGCATCACCTTCGACACCGGCGGGCTCAACATCAAGCCCGGTGACGGCATGCTCAACATGAAGCGCGACATGACCGGGGGCGCGGTGGTGCTCGCGGTGATGTCGGCGCTGGCCGAGATCGGCTGCCCGGTCAAGGTGGTCGGGCTCATCGCCGCCGCGGAGAACGCCATCTCCGGCTCGGCGCTGCGCCCCGGCGACGTGGTCATCCACTACGGCGGCCGCACCTCCGAGGTCACCAACACCGACGCCGAGGGTCGCCTCGTGCTGGCCGACGCGATGGCGTACGCCGTGGACAAGCTCAAACCGGCCGCCCTGGTCGACATCGCCACCCTCACCGGTGCGATGCGGGTCGCGCTCGGGCAGACGATGGCGGGTTACTTCGCCGACGACGACGCGCTGGCCACACTGCTGGCCGAGGCCTCCGAGGTCTCCGGCGAGACGTTGTGGCGGATGCCGTTGGTCGCCGACTACGAGGACAAGCTCGCCTCGAAGGTGGCCGACGCCGACAATGCCCCCGGTGGGCCCGGTGCCATCACCGCCGCGCTCTTCCTGCACCACTTCACCGGTGGCATCCCGTGGGCCCACATCGACGTCGCCTGCGGTGATGCGTACGCCGACGTCCACGACCTCACCCCCGGCCCCACCGGCTTCGGTGCCCGGGTCCTCCTCACCTGGCTCGCCGACGCCGACCCTCTGGCCGGCGTCAGCTCCTGACGAGCCGTCACCCCCGTCGGCCGAGCCGTCACCTAGGTCGGTCGAGGGGTCGCCTAGGTCGGCCGAGCCGTCACTAGGTCGGTCGAGGGGTCGCCTAGGTCGGTCGAGGGGTCACCTAGGTCGGCCGAGGGGTCACCCATCGGTCGAACCGTCGCATGGGTCGGTCGAGCCGTCACCTGGGTTGGCCGACAGGTCGCCTAGGTTGGTCGAGCCGTCACTTAGGTCGGCCGAGCCGTCACTTAGGTCGGCCGAGCCGTCACTTAGGTCGGCCGAGCCGTCACTTGCGCTGACCGAGAGGTCACTCGCACTGGCCGAGTTGGCAGGTACGTGACGTCTCGGCCAGCGCGGTTGACGTCTCGGTCGACGGGGCGACGTCTCGGCCAGCGCGGTTGACGTCTCGATTGACGGGGGCGACGTCTCGGCCAGCGCGGGTGACGTATCGGCCGGCGCGGTTGACGTCTCGGCCGACGGGGCTGACGCCTCGACCGACAGGGCTGACGCCTCGGCCGACGGGGGCGACTTCTCGGCCGACGGGGCTGACGTCTCGGTCGACGCGGGTGACGCCTCGGCGGATCGGGCGGCTACTCACGTGCTCGACGCGCACGGACGAGCAAGCGACCGTGGACTCTGCTGCGGTCGACTCGGCTAGCTCTTGCGGGCGAGCAGGAGGCCGTCGCCGACGGGGAGAAGCAGCGGGATCAGGCCGTCGTGGTCGGCGACCTGCTGGTTGAGCTCGCGGATGGTGGCGGTCTCCTCGTCGCGTACGGACGGGTCTGCCACGCGGTCGTGCCACAGCGCGTTGTCGAAGGCGACGACGCCGCCGGGGCGGAGCAGGCGCAGCGCCTCCTTGAGGTAGGCGGAGTACTCGGTCTTGTCGCCGTCGACGAAGACGATGTCGTAGTGGTTGTCCGTCAACCGGGGGAGGACGTCGAGGGCGGCGCCGGCGATGCACCGAGCCTGGCGCTGGCCGAAGCCGGCCTCGGTAAAGCTCTGGCGGGCCAGCCGCTGGTGCTCGGTCTCGATGTCGACGGTGGTCAGGACGCCGTCGGGACGCATGCCGCGCAGCAGCCACAGCCCGGAGACACCGGTGCCGGTGCCGACCTCGACGACGTTCTTGGCATCGAGGACGGAGGCGAGGAAGCGCAGCGCGGCGCCGCCGCCCGACCCGATCGGCGCGACGCCGACCTCCTCGGCCCGGGATCGGGCGGCAGCGAGGAGGTCGTCCTCCGCGACGAACTCGTCGGCGTAGGTCCAACTTGCGGTCGAGACAGGGCTGGTCACACCGCAAAACCTAACCTGTTTCGCGCAACGGTGCGGGAACGCCTGATCCAACTTGTGCGTTGGAAGAGCACAGGAAGAGGAAAAATAGGAGCCTCACAGGCAACTCTCAGCCCTTCCGGTCCCAGGCGATCTACCGTAGGAGATGTCAGCGATCAGCGAGACAGTCGACAGGAGCACCATGACCGCGGAACCCACGCAGGCCCCGACCGTAGAGCCGGGTGTTCCGACGTGGGACGAGATCGTGGAGAAGCACTCCGACCGGGTCTACCGGCTCGCTTACCGTCTCACCGGCAACCGCCACGACGCGGAGGACCTCACCCAAGAGGTCTTCGTACGCGTCTTCCGCTCTCTCGACACCTACAGCCCCGGCACCTTCGAGGGCTGGCTGCACCGGATCACCACCAACCTCTTCCTCGACCAGGCCCGTCGTAAGCAGCGGATCCGCTTCGATGCCCTCTCCGACGAGCGCGCCTCGCGCTTGACGAGCAGCGGCCCGACGCCGGACGTGGCCTACACCGACCAGCGCTTCGACGACGACATCGAGCGCGCGCTGGCTACGCTGCCGCCCGACTTCCGGGCCGCGGTCGTGCTCTGTGACGTGGAGGGGCTCTCCTACGAGGAGATCTCCGAGATCCTCGGTGCCAAGCTCGGCACCGTCCGCTCGCGTATCCACCGCGGCCGGGCGATGCTCCGTGACGCTCTCGCCCACCGCGCCCCGCGCGGCGGACGGCTGCGTCACTCCGGGCCCAAGGTGTTGTGGGGCGGGGCTTCATGAGTCTTCTGGGCAACCACCTCGGCGCACGCACCAGCGCCCTTCTCGACGGACAGCTCCCTGCGGCGGAGGAAGAGCGGGCCTGGTCGCACGTGCACGAGTGCTGCGCCTGCCGCCGCGCCGTGGAGCGCGAGGGCTGGCTCAAGCGACGCCTCGCGGGTCTCGGTGTCGACCCCGGGGTCACCGCACCGGCCGACCTGAAGGGCTCGCTCCGTGGCGGCGCCCTGGCCGCCTCGATGCAACGTCCTGAGCTTGTCGACGGGTGGCCGGCCGACGACCTCGACCAGCCCTACCCCGACCCCCGGTCGATGCGGCGTACGTTGGTGATGGTCGCCGCCGGTGGTGGTGCCGTCGGCGCCGCTGTCTTCGGCATGTTCACCTTCGCCGCCGCGCCGGCCGACGCGCCGGTGCCCAGGAACCTTCCGGTCACCGCGGTCACCCAGCTCCCGGGCGCCCCGGGCGCTCCCGTCGTCGCCCACGTACGCCGCTGAGCCTCGGCCCGGCGACGCGACACGAGACCCGGGCTGCCCATTGTTGGGGCGAGTGGGAAGAATGGGTGTCGTGACGCAGGAACCACAAGACGACCAGTCGCGGCCGATCTCCCGCTGGGCACCACCGTCCAACGTGCCCCCGGCCGGACAGTCGTCCCCTGACGACCTTGTCGAGGACGAGCGGGACACGGCCGAGGTGCCGTTGCCGGGGATGCCCGGGCCTGCCGCCGCGCCGGCTCCGGCCGCCGACACCGCCCCACTGCCGCCCACGGCGCCGCCCATGGTGCCGCCACCACCGGGCGGGTCCCTGCCCGGGTTCGAGGGCCCGCCTGCGCCACCACCGTCCTCACCCCGGACCGACTCCTCGCAGCGACGCCGCGTCCCCGGCCCGATCTGGGCGCTCGCGGCCGCGGTCGCGTTCCTGCTCGGAGTGCTGGGAGGCTACGCGGGCGGAGTGCTCGAGGACCAGGACGACATGTCGAGCCTGGCCGGCGGTGGGCTCGACCCCGGCTCGATCGAGACCGACGCGCCCCTGGCGGGCGACGACGCCAGCATCGTGAAGGTGGCCGCGACGCTGCTGCCCTCGACGGTCCAGATCTTCGCCGAGTACCAGGGTGTGGAGGACGCCGCGACCGGCTCTGGTTTCGTCTTCGACCGAAACGGCCACGTGGTGACCAACAACCACGTGGTCGCCGACGCGGCCAAGGCCAAGGGCAGCATCGAGGTGGTCGACCACAAGGGTCGCCGCTACCAGGCCGACGTGATCGGGCGCAGCGCCGTCTACGACCTCGCGGTCCTCGACGTTCCCGAGGTCAAGGAGCTCGAGCCGGCCTCGCTCGGCAGCACAGCACGGCTGAGGATCGGTGAGGGCGTCGTCGCCATCGGCTCGCCGCTGGGCCTCAGCTCCACGGTGACCTCGGGCATCGTCAGCGCGCTCCAGCGTCCGGTGAGCACCGGGCAGACCGAGGACGACACCTCCTACATCAACGCCGTCCAGACCGACGCGGCGATCAACCCCGGCAACTCCGGCGGTCCGTTGGTCAATCTCGTCGGCCAGGTGATCGGGGTCAACTCGGCCATCGCGACCGCGGGCGGCGGCGAAGGCGGAGAGAGCGGCAGCATCGGCGTCGGCTTCGCGATCCCGATCGACCAGGTCAAGGTGACCGCTGCGCAGATCCTGAAGACCGGCAAGGCCACCTACCCGATCGTCGGCGCCTCCGTCGACGTGCAGGCCGTCGACCACAACGGGGCTCTGATCTCGGTGGTCGATGCCGGCTCGCCCGCGGCCGCCGGTGGGCTCAAGGACGGCGACCGGGTCACCAAGGTCGGAGATGTCACCGTCACCGACGGGATCGGCATGATCGTCGCCATCCGCGCCCACCAGCCCGGGGAGACGGTCGAGTTCACGGTGATGCGCAACGGCGCCCGTCATCAGCTCAAGATCAAGCTGGAGGCGCAGACCGAGAACCTCGCCTGACAGACACGGAAAAGACGCGAAGAGCTGCTCGGCACCATGCCTGGCAGCTCTTCGCGTTGTTGTGGGGAAGGTTTAGTTGTGGGGGTTTGAGGTTGCTGTGACTCAAGAAGCGTCCGGCGTGGCAGCGGGCGCAGCGGCCTCTGCCTCGACGAACGGGTGGTCGGCCACGAAGGCCTTGGTCTGCGAGTACATGTCATCGATGAACTTCTCGAGGACGCTGGACTCAACGCGCCACTGGCCGCGTCCGCCGATCTTGATGGCAGGGAGCTCACCACGGCGGACAAGGGCATAGACCTGTGCGCTCGAGGTGTTGAGCACCTCGGCGACGTCGGCAAGAGTCAGGAAGCGGGGGGTACCAGACATAAGGATCAGTCTCCCAGACTCTGCAAGCGGCCGTAAACCATCGAGCCAACCTGTTAGTCCGCATTAGGTACTGTTGCGCTGCTTTGTGGATGCGTGGTGGGTGAACCGTGAAGCAGTGAGGCGCTAGGCGGCGAAGAGCAGGTACAACCCACCGACAGTGAAGCCGACCATCGTGAGCAGAAGCGGGATCTGCCCGGTCACGAGGTGCTGCTTGGGGAGCACCTGGAGCGCCCGGATGTGCGCCGACCAGACTCCCAGCACGTGTCCGGTGATCACCGCGGCCACCTTGATGACGGCCAGCAGCGTGGCGTGGAAGGCGAAGAAGTAGGAGACCGGCAGGTCGGCGGTTCCGAACCAGTCGCTTCCGTTTCCGAACGGATCCGAGGCGTTGCGCAGCGTCGCAAGCCCGCTCTCCCAGAAGTAGCTGAGGTAGTGGGCCACGACGTAGCCGACGATGATCGGCACCAGCGAGGGCGCCAGCTCCCCGGGCAGCGCCCGGCGGGGCACGTCACCGACGCCGGTCAGCATCGTGCCCGCGCAGTAGAACCCGGCCACGAGCAGCGGGAACGCGATCAGGGCGATGTTGCTGATCAGGTAGGCGGTGCCGGCTGACATCTCCGGGTTCTGCACGAACTGGAGCCACGTCGGCGACTCCCGGTACGAGTCGTAGACGATGGTGCCGAAGAGCACCGAGACGACCGCGACCAGCCCCGGGGTCGGACGCAGGGTGTCCAGGTTGCCGAGCGGGGTCCGCAGGACCAGGTTGCCGGCCGGCGTACGTCCCCACACCGACAGGCGCGCGGTCAGCGAGGAGTAGACCTCGAACGGGTCGCAGCGCTCCAGGAACTCCTCGCCGAAGAGCACGCCGCCGAGGATCATCACGGCCAGGTAGACCGCCAGCCACAGGCGTACGGGGCCGAGGTAGTTGTTCTCCGGGTAGACGAGCTCGAGCCAGGCGAAGGCGAGCAGCGCCAACGCTGCGGGCCAGTAGCCGAGGCGCTCGGGCAGGCGCAGCGGCGGGTCGCCGGCACCGCGCAGCCAGGTCAGTCCGGCCACGATCGTGCGCGCCGGGCTGATCGCCCTCCAGACCCGCCCGAAGAGCAGGGAGAACGGGACGATGCCGACCCACAGCCAGACGTACGTCATCCCGAAGATGGGGTTGTTGGCGTTGTCCGAGCCGGCGAAGGCGACCAGCACGAAATAGGCGAAGATCAGCAGGCCGACGACGCGCCACAGGGCGATCCAGGCGGGGGAGTCGACGACACGCCCGAGACGGGGCAGCGGCCAGCCGCGTGGATTGCGTACGCCAACCACTTGGCCCTCGGCGGCGCGCTTGGTGGTCAGCACCAGCAGCCCGAAGGAGAGGAGGAGGGCGAGGACCGCGCCCGCGATGACGTACTCGAGTGGCAGGGGGAGGTCCTGGCGACCACCCACTCCGTGGGTGAGGAGCCCCGAGAAATGGTTCACTGCACCTCGAGGGTGACGATGGTCTTGCCGAGGGTGTGGGACTCCACCTCGTACTGACCAGGGATCTCGAACGAGCCCAGGCTGATCCGGGTGGTGCCCACGCCGTAGGCGGCGGACTGCTCGGGGTCGGAGTGCACGTGGATCTCGCCGGCGGCGTCGGCGGTCACGTCGAGCTCGACCCCGTGGCCGACGGGGACGTCGATCTGGGTCCCGTGCGGGTCGACCGAGTCGCCGGAGAAGTTGATCTCGACGACCACCGGGTCGCTGTCTTTGCTGGGCTCGGTGGCGACGTCGTTTCCGCAGGCTGTCGCGATGGACGCGATCCCGCAGATTGCTGCCACGACCGCGATGATCCGGGTCGTGAGGCGCATTACTCCCCCGTTTCGTGGGCTAAGTTCAAGCTGGCTTCTGCCACAATCGCACATGAACCAAAGAGGGGGCTGAGAGGGCATGAGCGAGCGCCAGCGAGCGAATCATGGGACCGACACGGCGCTGCGTCCGGACCTCGGCGCCAGCGCTACGGAGGTGGCGGCATGAGCGATCGGCTGAAGGCGCGTGATGTGGCCTTCCTGGACGGTGAGACGCTGTCGGTGCCGCACCAGGTGGCGAGCATCGAGCTGCTCGAGCCGAAGCGGAGCTCGAGGCAGCCGGCGGATCCGAAGGCGGAGGGCTTCGACTACGGCGCCTTCCTCGAGCACGTCGAGGACCGGCTCGCGTTCGTGCCGCGCTACCGCCAGCGGGTCCGTGTCGTTCCCGGCCGCATCGCCTACCCCGTCTGGGCCGACGACGACCGGTTCGACCTCACCTACCACGTACGCCGCTCCGCGCTGCCCCGCCCGGGCTCGATGGATCAGCTCCTCGACCTCGCCGGCAGGATCGTCTCCCGGCCCCTGGACCGCTCCCGGCCGTTGTGGGAGCTCTACGTCATCGAGGGCCTGGCCGGGGACCGGGTCGCGCTGATCACCAAGACCCACCAGGCGCTGGTGGACGGCGCCGAGACCGTCGACCTGGTCCAGCTGCTGCTCGACGACAAGCCCGAGGTCGGACCGGTCGTGCCCGACCTGTGGGAGCCGCCCGAGCCGCAGTCGAGCGCGCGCCTGGTCGCGGGCGCGGTCTTCGACGCGGTCACCTCGGTCAGCGGCCTGAGCGGCACGGCACGCAGCCTGGGCGGCTTCGCCCTGGGGCGGGTCACCGGTGTGGCCAAGGACGTCCAGAACGCGGGCGCCGGCATCGCCCGCGCGCTCACCCGCCGGGCCCCGGAGCGGCCGACGCCGCTGAAGGGGACGCTCTCCCAGCAGCGGCTCGTGGTCACGCTCCAGGCCGACCTGGCCGACTTCCGCCGCATCCGGGACACCCACGGCGGCACCGTCAACGACGTCATCCTCGCCGCCGTCACCGGCGGTCTGCGCGCCTGGCTGATGACCCGGCAGCAGTCGCTGTCCGGCGTACGCCAGGTGCCGGCGCTGGTGCCGGTCTCGGTGATCGACGAGGAGCTCGACCCGACCCAGCTCGGCTCCGCGGTGGCGCCCCACTTCGTGGTGCTCCCGGTCGCGGAGCCGTCGCCGGTGGTCCGTCTCCACCAGGTGTCCTACTCCTTCGAGCAGCACCAGGCCAACGCCCGCACGGTCAGTGCGCAGCGGCTGGCCGGGATCAGCGGCTTCGCCCCGGCGACCTTCCACATGGTCGGCTCCCGGCTGGCCGCCGAGAGCGAGCACGACTACCTGCTCTCGGTGTGCAACGTGCCCGGCCCGCAGGAGCCGCGCTACGCGGCCGGCTCGCGGCTGGTGGCGTCCTACCCCATCCATCCGCTGGCCGAGGGGCACACCCTCGCGATCGGGATGACCTCCTACGACGGCCAGGTCTTCTTCGCGATCACTGCCGACCGTGACCTGGTGCCCGACGCGTCGCTGGTCGGACAGTGCATCACCGAGGCCCTCGACGAGCTGCTCGACACCGCCTCGGGACGCCGCTTCCGTGCGCCCCGAGGTCTGCGTGTCGTCAAGAACACCGGAGAATGAACCCGTGACCCGCATCTACGTACCCGCCACGCTCGAGCTGCTCGCTGACTGGTACGCCGCGGGCGAGCTGCCCGGCACCGCCGACGGCTACGCGGCCCCCGACGACAGCGAGGAGGCCGAGTACGCCGCGCTGATGAGTGCCGCCGACGACTCGGCGGCACTCCTGGCCGGCCCCGGGCGACGGGTCGTGGTCGTCGTCGACGCTCCCGCTGCCCTGGGCGACCAGGTCGTGCCGCTCAAGCTCGTCGCCGCGGTCCACGCCGACCTGGCGGATCGCCCGGCCGGCGCGGACCCCGATGAGGATCTGGGCTGGTTCGCGACCCAGGAGATCCCGAACCTGATCTAGGTCACTCCTCGTTCCACCAGGTCTCGGTGTCGATGCCCTGGTAGGGAGGGACCTTGACCGTGCGGGCGCCGGCCTTGCCGCCGATGGTGATGGTGCGGTAGCTGATGTTGTTCGACCGGGTCCGCTCGTAGAGGTTGCCGTCGGGGTTGACGGTGACTTTGATCCGGTAGGTGCCGTTCTTGACCTTGCTCAGGTCGAAGGCCTGGGTCTGGGACTGGTTGTAGGTGTCGCCCCAGCCCGTCGGCATGCTCTCCCGCAGCCAGAGCGCGGACTTCTCGCCACAGGCCGACTCCAGACCGGTCTGGCCGGGCCGCATCGTCGCGCCGGGCACGGTCAGGTCCACGGGGTCGGTGGGCGCGAGGCACCACGACTGCTTGCCGCTGGTCGAGACCACCTTGTCCTTGGCGTCGACCAGCTCGTACTTGGCGAAGTCGAGGAAGTGCCAATGGTTGTGCTCGGGCGCCTCGTGGAACTCCATGGTGCCGGTCTTCTTGACCCCGACCTGCTTACCGTCGCGGTAGAACATCTGGTAGGCGTCCATCACCGGCGTGGTGCCGCGGCGGAAGCCCTCGACGATCATCGGTGCGGGGCCGGCGTTCCACTCGTTGGCGGCGAAGTTGAGACGGTCGGTGCCGCCCTCGTCGACCTCGGTCGTGATCTGCCAGGCGGGCAGCGAGATCAGGTCGGGCAGGGTGTCCTTCGTGGGCTTGCCCGGCTTGATCACGCCGAGAGCGCCGCCCAGGGGGAGTCGGCCGCGGCCGTTCTCGCCGCCCTCCAGCGACTCTCGGGGCACCACGGTGCGGGCACCCTGGTCCTCCTCGGCTCCGTGGGCCGAGCGAGCGCCCATCCCGCCCTCACCCTCGCAGCCGCCCTCCGGGCACCCGTCGACGATGACCAGGTTCTGCTTGGCGCTGCGGCTCGCCTTGGGCAGGCCGAGGAAGTCGGCGACGGGCTTGCTGACGCTCATCGTCATGGTGAGCGCGGTCTCGCCCTTGGTCTCGAACTCGAGGTCGGAGACGGTCGGGACCGCCATGCCCCGCTCGATCCCGTACAGGACGCCCTTGGTGAACCAGTTGCCGCCGCAGAACTCGGGATAGACGGGGCCGGTCGCGCCGTCGGTCTGCACCCGCTGCCGGTCGTAGCCGCCGGGACACAGCGGCCGGCGCTCGTCGAGGACCACCTTGCCGGCCTTGTTCTTGAGCGTGACCCGGAGGCCGTCCTTGAAGCCCTTCATCCCGTCGACGATCGAGCCGGGCGCGGTCGTGGTGGTGCGCTTCTTGCCCCGGATCACGGTCTTGGTCAGCTTGACCGGCTTGTCGTAGGCCGCGTGGCTGGCCCGGAACTCGAAGGCCGCGTCATAGGCGGCCAGCCAGACCGAGGGCTGGACGTACGCCACCCCTTCGTAGGCCTCCACCTCGACGGTGTCGGCAGCGGCGACGAGCTTCAACGTTCCCTTGCCGGTGGTGCCGCTGGCGGCACCGTAGTTCGCCGTCACCGTCGTGGTGACGAGGAGCGCGGCTGCGACCAGTCCGATGCCGGCCGAGACCAGCTGCCGGGCGCGAGTGCGAGGTTTGACCATCGAGTTCCCCTTTGAACGGCCTGGATCCCTCCCGATCCGAGGCGCCGAGTGGCCGGCAAAAGTGGTGCCCGCCGCATAGGGGACGGCTGGTTCTCCGGTTCGGTTGCACCGAACCAGAAAGATCAGCGAGAAAGGTACGCCGCGCCGACCGCCTGCTCGAGGTCGAAGGCCTTGAGCATCAGCTCCTCGACGTACGCCTCGAGCTTGGCCCCGACCAGCGGCACGGGCACCTTGATGTTCAGCCGCACGCTCTCGGTGGTGCGTCCGTCGGACTCGGACAGCGAGATGTTGCCGCGCAGGGTCGCCAGGCCGCCGGGGACGGTGATGTCGACGACGGCGACGGTGTCGGAGGACCAGACCTCGCTCTGGTGGACGGTGAGGTCGCCGGAGACGATGCGCTTCGCGAAGGAGGGTACGCCGACCGTCGACTGCACCCGGTCGATGCGGACCTCCCGCGGTGCACCGCCGATGGTCACCCGGCGGCGGAGCGCGCCCTGGGCGTCGGCGACGCGCTCGCGGAAGCCCGGATCAGCGAGCATCGCGGACACCTCACCCATGCGGGCGTCGTAGACGAGCTCGTGCTGAAGGGTCGTCGTCATTGCCGAATCCTTTGGGGCTCTTCTGCGGGTTGGGACGGGGATGAGGTGGCTCAGGCGGCGAGCCAGCGGGTGCCCACCTCATGCTCCTTCTCGAGTGCCTTCTTGAAGATCGAGAGGATGAGATCCTCCAGCTTTCCGCTGACCAGGGGCACATTCACCGTAGCGGTCAGGGTGACCGTCTCGATGGTCTTCGTGCCGTTCTCGGCCAGTCGGGCGATGCCGGAGAGCGAGCCCGGCTTGCCCGGCAGGGTGAGCTTGAGGTCGCCGGAGGTGAAGTCGGCCGACCAGATCTCGTCCTGGTGCACCTCGATGGTGTCGCCGACGAACTTCTTCGCGAACCCGGGCACCCCGTTGACCTTCTGGGCGTAGCGGATGCTCACCGTGGACCCGGTGATCGCCACGCTCCTGGACAGCGCGTGCTGGGCGTCGCAGACCTGCTCGCGGAACGCCGCGTCGGCGAGCATCCCGGAGACGGCTGCGATCGGGGCGTCGTAGGCGAGGTCGACCGACAGCTTTTTGCTCATGACCACACATCATGACGCCTAGGTGGGCCGGAGTCATCAGTGAAGCGGCCGAGAGAACCGACACATTCTTTGAGTATGCTCTTTACCGCGGCGCGTGCGGCTGGGCGATCGGCCTATGACTCACATCGGCGATTCCTTCGGATGGGGCCGCCTATCCGGTGCCCTGCCGGGATACCGTGACAGGCGTGTCAACGGAGACGCATATCAAACCTGTCCAAGCTCAGCAGAACGTCCAGCAGAACCGCCTGCCGAGCACCACCTACTTCCGCCACGTAGCCCCCGAGGAGCTCACCGGCCGCAGCGAGGCTGATCTCGCCGGCGCGGTGGGATCGCATCTTGCGCTGGCGGCGAGCCGCCCGCAGGGCACCGCCGCCGTGCGCATCCTCACCCCGACCACCGCCGCAGACGGCTGGTCCGCCGGAGGCCGCAGCGTCGTCGAGATCGTCGTCGACGACATGCCCTACCTCGTGGACTCGGTCAAGACCGAGCTCTACCGCCGTGGCCTCGACGTCCACCTCGTCGTCCACCCCGTGATCGACGTCGCCCGTGACGTGACCGGTGCGCTCGAGGGGGTGAACGAAGGCGACATCCGCGAGTCGTGGATGCACATCGAGATCGACCGTCTCGCCCCCGACGCCGCCAAGGAGATCGTCGCGGGTCTGGAGGGAGTCCTCGAGGACGTACGCGAGGTCGTCGAGGACGAGCCGAGGCTGCACCGCCGGCTCGCGGAGATCGCGGCCGGCCTGCGCTACACCCCGCCCAACAGCGTGCCGCGCGAGGAGGCCGCCGAGGCCGCCGAGCTGCTGGCCTGGCTGGCCGAGGACCACTTCCTGCTGACCGGCTACCGCGAGTACCGCCTCGATGGCGACTACCTGCGCGGTCGCTCCGGCACCGGGCTGGGCATCCTGCGCGCCGACCCGCCGCAGGCCCCCGACCACGGCAAGATGCCGCCCAAGGTCGCCGCCCACGCCCGCGACAAGGTGATGCTCGTCCTGGCCAAGGCCAACTCCCGCTCGACCGTCGGGGAGCCCGCCTACCTCGACCACGTCGGCATCAAGATCTTCAACGGCGCCGGTGAGGTGATCGGCGAGCACCGTTTCCTCGGGCTCTTCACCACGAAGGCGGCCCGGGAGTCGGTGACCCGGATCCCGGTCGTACGCGGCAAGGTCGCCGCGGTCCTCGACCACACCGGCTACGACACCCGCAGCCACACCGGCAAGGCGATGCTCGACGCGATGGAGTCCTACCCGCGCGAGGAGCTCTTCCACGCCTCCACCGAGGAGCTGACCGCGCTCGCCGAGGCCGCGCTGGGATCGATCGAGCGTCGCATCCTGCGCGTGGCCGTCCGGCCCGACACGTACGGACGCTACGTCTCGGTGCTCGTCTCGCTCCCGCGTGACCGCTACAACACAACGGTCCGCGAGCGGTTCTCGAAGGTGCTTCTCGACGCGCTCGGCGGCACCGACCTGGAGTTCACCGTACGCATCAGCGAGTCGACCACCGCCCGGGTGCACTTCGTCGTCCATGGCACCACCGAGTCGCTGGGGAAGGCCCTGGACACCCCGGGGCTGGTCGACAGCCTCGAGTCGCGGCTGCGCAAGGCGGCCCGGAGCTGGCGCGACGACCTGGTCAGCGCGGTCATCGCCCACGCCGGCGAGGAGGGCGCGGCCCGCCTCTCGCACGTGCTGGACGCGTTCCCGGAGGCCTACAAGGAGGACTTCGACGCCGACACCGGCGCCGCCGACCTGACCCGGCTCGAGATGCTCTCGCACCAGGGCGAGGCGGTCGACTTCTCCTTCTACAAGGACCCGGAGAGCGCCGGCGGGTTCCGGATCAAGATCTACCGCACCGGTGGACCGCTGTCGCTGTCCCTGATGCTGCCGATCCTGTCCTCGTTCGGCTTCGAGGTCACCGACGAGCGGCCCTACGACCTCGAGGGCGTCGGTGCGTCGGGTTCGGAGGAGTGGTTCATCTACGACTTCGGCCTCGCCTACGCCGGCACCCCGGTGGGCACGCCCACCCAGCTGGTCGCCGCGCTGCACCAGGCCTGGTCCGGCCGCAGCGAGATCGACGGGCTGAACGCGCTCGTCCTCGAGGGGCTCGACCACGGTCAGGTCAGCATGCTGCGTGCCTACGCCCGCTACCTTCGCCAGGCCGGCACCCCGAACTCGTTCTTCTCGATCGGCAACGCGCTGTGCACCAACCCGGGCATCGCCCGGCAGATCGTGGAGCTGTTCGAGACCCGTTTCGACCCCTCGCTCACCACCCGTGACGAGACGAAGCGGGCCGAGGCGATCATCGAGGCTCTCGACGACGTGGCGAGCCTGGACCAGGACCGGATCCTGCGCAGCTACGTCACCGCGATCCTGGCGACGACCCGGACCAACTACTTCCGCGGGCGTGACTACCTGTCGTTCAAGTTCGACCCGCAGCAGCTGCCCGACCTGCCGCTGCCGCGGCCGGCGTACGAGATCTTCGTCTACTCGCCCGACGTCGAGGGCGTGCACCTGCGCTTCGACGCCGTGGCCCGTGGCGGGCTGCGGTGGAGCGACCGGCGCGACGACTTCCGCACCGAGGTGCTCGGGCTGGCGAAGGCGCAGCAGGTCAAGAACACCGTGATCGTGCCGGGTGGCGCGAAGGGCGGCTTCGTCCCCAAGGGGGTGGCCGGTTCGGACGCGTACGTCACCTTCCTGCGTGGCCTCCTCGACATCACCGACAACCGGGTGGACGGCGAGATCGTGCCGCCGGCCGACGTGGTGCGCCACGACGGCGACGACTCCTACCTCGTCGTCGCCGCCGACAAGGGCACCGCGACCTTCTCCGACCTGGCCAACTCGGTCGCGGCGGAGTACGACTTCTGGCTCGGCGACGCGTTCGCCTCCGGTGGTTCGGCGGGCTATGACCACAAGGCCATGGGCATCACCTCGCGGGGCGCCTGGGTCTCGGTGCAGCACCACTTCAAGCGGCTGGGCATCGACCCGCAGACCGACGAGATCACGGCGGTCGGCGTCGGGGACATGTCCGGTGACGTCTTCGGCAACGGCATGCTGCGCTCGGATCGCATCCGGCTCGTCGCCGCCTTCGACCACCGGCACATCTTCATCGACCCGACGCCCGACGCGGCGGTGGGTTTCCAGGAGCGGAAGCGGCTCTTCGAGATGCCCCGTTCGACCTGGGAGTCCTACGACACCTCACTGATCTCGGCGGGCGGCGGCGTCTGGTCGCGGCAGCTGAAGTGGGTGCCGATCAGCCCCGAGGTGCGGCAGGCGCTCGGTCTGGCGACCGACGTCAAGCGGCTCACCCCGCAGGAGCTGATCAGCGCGATCCTGCGCGCGCCGGTCGATCTGCTGTGGAACGGCGGGATCGGGACGTACGTCAAGGCGTCCAGCGAGACCGACGCCGATGCCGGTGACCACGCCAACGACGGGGTCCGGGTGGACGCCGCCGACCTGCGGGTGCGGGTCGTCGGTGAGGGCGGCAACCTGGGCATCACCCAGGCCGGCCGCGTCGAGTTCGCCCGCAAGGGTGGGCTGATCAACACCGACGCGATCGACAACTCCGCCGGCGTCGACACCTCCGACCACGAGGTCAACCTCAAGATCCTGCTGGCTCGGGAGGTGCGTGCGGGCTCGCTGACGCTGGCCGCGCGTGACGAGCTCCTCGAGGAGATGACCGACGAGGTCGCCGCGCTGGTGCTGGCCGACAACGAGGCCCACAACGAGACGCTGACCCGGGCGGTCGCCTCGGCTCCGCAGCTCCTGGAGGCTCACGAGCGCCAGATCTCGGAATGGGTCACGGCCGGCCTGCTCGACCGTGAGGTGGAGGGCCTGCCCTCCTCGGCCGAGGTTGCACGCCGTCTGGAGGCGGGGGAGGGTCTGACCGCCCCCGAGCTCGCCGTCGTGCTCGCCTGGACCAAGATCGAGCGCCGGCGCGAGCTGGTCGCCGAGGGCGTTCCCGACCCCGCCGCGGACCCGGAGATGAGGAAGCGCCTGGTGGCGTACTTCCCCACCCCGATCCGCGAGCGGTTCCCCGAGGCCATCCTGGATCACCCGCTGCGGTGGGAGATCTGGGCGACCTCGGTGGTCAACGAGGAGGTCAACCGCGAGTTCGGGACGCTCGACGCGCGGTCACGGTGAGCACGGTGCCGGCGAGCAGGAGCGAGACTCCGAGCGCGGCGAACACCCACGACGGTCCGCCGGTGTCGGGGAGCGAGCTCTGAGGTGAGATGTCCGTCGGCGGTCCCGGGTTCGGGGCCGTCGGCGGATTCTCGTCTCCGCCGGGCGTCGGCACGACGGTGGGCTCCGGCGTGGGCTCCGGTGTGGGCTCGGGCGTCGGAGTCGGCGTCGGCGTGGGAGTCGGCGTCGGAGTCGGTGTGGGCGTCGGGGTCGGGGTCGGAGAGGTGACCTCGTCGATCCGGAAGTCCTGCCCGCCGCGGATCTCGCCGGCCGAGGTGATCGTGACCGTACGCGAGGCCTCACCCACCACCTGCGTCCCGTCGGGCGCGGTGACCGTGATGGTGTAGTCGCCCGGCGGGAGGTCCTCGACGAAGTAGGCGCCCGCGTCGTCGGTGGTGGCGGTCACCGGACCGTCGGGCCCGTCGACGGTGATGGTCACGCCGGCGACCGGGTCGCCGGTGGAGGCGTCGGTGACCCGCCCGCCGATGGCGCCGGGGCGAGTGAGGTCGAAGTCGACCCCGGTCACGTCGCCGGTGGCCACGGTGACCGGCCGCGTGGTCGGGCCCGTGTAGCCCTCGGGCGCGTCGATCTCGGCGGTGTAGTCGCCGGGAGGTACGCCGTCGAACGTGTAGTTGCCGTCACCGTCGGTGACGGTGGTGATCGGGTCGCCGCCGTCGGCGGGGATCAGGCGCACCTGGACGCCGCCGAGACCGTCGCCGCCGCCGGTCACCGTGCCCGAGACACCGGCCAGCTGGTCCACCACGAAGTCCTGGTCGGTGACCGGAGTGTCGTCGACGGTGATGTCGGAGCGGGTCGTCCCGTCGGGGCCGGCGGTGTAGCCGTCGGGCACCGTCAGGGTCACCGAGTAGCCCGTGCCGGGCTCGTTGTCGTCGAAGAGATAGCCGCCCTCGGTGTCGGTGGTCGTGGTCGCGGTGGATCCGTCGGGCCGGGTGAGGGTCACGGTGGCGCCGGGCACCGGCGTACCGGCGCCGTCGCGTACGGTCCCGCTGATGGCCTGCGGGATCACCTGCCGGACCTCGAAGTCGGCCCGGGAGGCGGGGTCGTCGTCGTTGCCGCGGTTGCTGACGCTCGCCTCGGTCTGCCCGACGGTCGCGCACCCCTCGGGCCGGCTCAGCCGGACGGTGTAGCCGTCCTGGGTGGCGAGCTCGCCGAAGGAGTAGGTGCCGTCGGGGGCGGGGCTGGTGGTGGCCAGCGTCTCCCCGTAGGGCGAGACGAGGGTGAGCACCGAGCCCTCGACCGGGCACGACCCGGAGGTGGACACGTCGGTGACCGTGCCGCCGATCGGTCGCGCCCTGCTCACGAACCAGGTCTGGTAGACCGGGAACCCGGCCCGGCGGGTGAAGACGAAGCTCAGGCTGGTGAGCCGGATGTCCGGCTCGTACCAGCCGCTGGCGCCGTTGGTGTCGGTGGCCGTCGGGTTGCCCGTCAGCGTCGAGGTGACCGGGTTCCAGGTCGGCTGGTCGGCGCCGCCGGCGTAGTTGAACGAACCCTGGAACCACGAGGAGATCTCCGTCGCCGAAACGGCCTCGCCGTTCTCGTCGGTCGCCTGGATCTGGACCTGGTCGGAGTCGATGTCACCGAGCACGAACGCCCAGCCGGTGTCGGGCGTGGGGTTCTCGAAGGCGTACGTCGTGGTCGAGGCGCCGCTGGGGGTGTCGGCCTTCGGACGCAGGTTGATGTAGGCCGACCCGCGGCTCGAGCCGTACTTCGCACCCGGTGGCGTGCCGGCGTCGAGGAACGTGCTCGCGCCGCTCGGCAGGGCGACGTTGGCGCGGGAGTCGCTGGCCATCTGAGCCGCGGGGAAGCCCGCCGACCGCTGGGTCATCGTCGTGGAGTAGTCGTTGGACGTCCCCGAGACGGGCGCCCACTCGGCCCACGAGTCGGTCATTGCGTGAGCCGGTGCCGGCGACAGCACCGTGACGAACACTCCGGCCAGAAGTGCCAACGCCAGACAGGCCCGCTTGAACATGGGAGGGGATCCTTTGCTTCCGAGGAGCAAAACGTTGCGTTGGGGGACTTCAGAAGGTTATCCCTGCGGAACTGCATTTTTACGCTCTGAAGCGCGTGTGTGGCCGAGGTTGTCGCCGTTCGAGGGCGCCGACTGCCAGTCCGTGGGGCGCGGGATCGACCGCACCGACCGGGCGAGGGTCGGGATGAGGGCCGCTGCGGCGGTCAGCGCGGCGACCGCCAGAACCGCCACGGCGCCGTCGACGCCGGCGAGCAGGGCCCCGGCCAGTGCCGGCGCCAGCGGGATCGAGAGCATCGCGACGAACTGCGCGGCGGCCTGCACCCGCCCGATCAGCTCCGGTGGGGTGGTCGCCATCCGATAGGCGGCGATGCCGGCGTTGCCCGCCGGGTTCAGGAAGAGCCCGACCGAGGCGGCCAGAGCCATGACCGCAGGGTGGGTCCAGAACGCCAGCGGGATCGAGAGCGGCACGAAGCTCCAGGCGACGAGGATCGTCAGCCACCCGGTCGGCAGCCGGTCGATCAGCCAGGGCGCGGCCAGGGCCCCGAGGATCCCGCAGGCACCGATGGCCGCCTCCGCCAGCCCGATCTGCCAGGCAGGGAAGCCTGCCTCGACCAGCCGCAGCAGCGCGAGGAAGAAGAGCGCGTTGATGGTGAGGTTGATGGCGGGACTGAAGAGGAGCAGCGTACGCAGGAACGGCTGCCGCCAGCTGTAGCTCAGCCCCGCCAGCAGGTCGGCCAGAGGCTTCCGGGCCTCCGGTGTCGTCGTCAGCGGCGCCGAGAGGTCGGCGCGGACACGTGCGAGCAGCAACCAGCCGGCTGCGTACGCGATCGCGTTCCCGGCGAAGGGCGCCCATCGGGAGATGCCGAGAAGTACGCCGCCCAGCGGTCCGCCGAGCAGGCCGGCGATGTGCTGGCGGGCCTGCTGCTGGGAGAGCGCCGTGGGCAGGTCCTCGGCCGGGACCACCGATCGGATCGCCGAGTTCTCGGCGGGCACGAAGAGTCCGTTGAGCGCGCCGGTGAGCAGGGCGACGAGGAGCAGGTGGGGGAGGGTGAGTGAGCCGAGCAGGCCGGCGATCGCGAGGGAGGCGTACAGCATTGCGCCTGAGCCGTGGGCGAGCCGCATGATCCGCAGCCGATGACGGCGGTCGGCGATCACCCCCGCGGGGAGCAGCATGCCGACCATGCCGACGAGGTGGGCCGCCTCGGCCGTGGCCGCCCAGAAGGCCGACCCGGTCATCGCATAGGCGACCAAGGGCATCGCGAAGAGGCTCACCCGGGTCCCGAGCTCGGCGACGGTGGCACCGACCCACAGCGCGGTGAAGTCGTGGTTGCGGGCGAGAGCGCGATAGGAGGGCATATCCGCACCGTATGATGCGCAACATATATTGCGCAATAGTTCTTGCGCACCAAATGGTGCGAGATTCGACTAGGGTGGCGCCATGGCCACCTACGACGACCCGCGGATCCTGCGGGCGATCGCCCACCCGACGCGCAACCGGGTGCTGCACGAGCTGTCCGCGGCCGGCTCCCTCCGCGCCGCCGACATCGCCAAGCGCACCGGCATCCCGGCCAACCAGGCCAGCTTCCACCTGCGCCAGCTCGCGAAGTACGGCCTGGTGGAGGTCGCGCCCGATGCCGGTCGCGACAAGCGCGACCGTGTCTGGAAGCTCGTCGACGACGACATCACCCTCAGCCCCAGGGAGATCGTCGAACAGCCCGGGGGCGAGGCCGCCTACACCGTGTTCCAGCGCAGCTCCGTCGCCTGGGGCCATCACCTGGTCGACCAGGCGTTCCAGCTCGCCGCGCCGGACGATCCGGCCAAGCGGATCGTCTCGGAGACGTCATTGCGGCTGTCCAAGGACGATGCCGAGCAGCTGCAGCGCGACCTGAACGAGGTCGTCGCCCGCTACCGGGAGGCCGGTCGTCGGTCCGGCGGCGACCTGGACCTCTACTCGGTCTACCAGCTCATCCAGCCGATGCCGGACCTGGCCGGCGAGCACGACCCGGTCGAGCCCGATGTGGGTTAGGTCTCAACACCCGCGGCCCGCTGCCTCCCTACTCGCGAGTCACCGGCGCGTTGGTTTACCGTCCAAATCGCGCCCAGCCCAGGACGCCAGTAGGGAGATACGCGAACGATGAGCACAACCCAGATCGCCGAGAAGCGCGAGGCGCGCGAAGCCAACCGAGTCGAGGGTCACAACGCCAGGTCCTGGCTGCTGGTCTCCGCGATGCGTACCGAGATCTTCGACGACGCGCAGCTGAGCCGAGCCGACCAGATCATCCTCGACATGGAGGACGCGATCGACACCTCCCTCAAGTCGCAGGCGCGCGAGAACGTGACCAGCTGGCTCAAGGGTGGCGGACGTGCCTGGGTACGCATCAACGACTGGACCACCGAGGACTGGAGCGAGGACATCGCGGCGCTGGCCGGGATCGAGACGCTCGCCGGTGTGATGCTCGCCAAGACCGAGTCGCCCGACCAGGTGACCGACACGTTCCAGCGACTGGGCGGCAAGACCCCGGTGATCCCGCTGCTCGAGTCGGCGCTGGGGATCGAGGACGCTGCGACGATCGCCCGGGCCCGCGGCGCCTACCGGCTCGCCTTCGGCTCCGGCGACTACCGCCGCGACACGGGTGCGGAGAACGACCCGCTCGCGATGGCCTACCCGCGCACCAAGCTCGTGCTCGCCTCGCGGATCGGCAACCTGTCCGGTCCGATCGACGGCCCGACGGTGGGCAGCAGCCACCCGCTGCTGCGTGAGCAGTCGGCCGACGGTGTCGCGATGGGTATGACCGGCAAGCTCTGCCTCGACATCGAGCAGCCCTCGGTGATCAACGAGTCGTTCAGCCCGTCCCCGTCCGACGTGACCTGGGCCTACGAGTTCCTCCACAAGTTCGAGGAGGGCGGCCGCGTGATCCGCGACGGCAGCGACAAGCCGCGCCTGGCTCGCGCCGAGACGATCAAGCGCCGTGCCGAGCTGTTCAAGATCAAGCCGGACACCGAGGCGTACGACGCCCCGGGCTCCGGCCCGAGCGTCTACTGACCCGACACCGAGTCGGCTCGTCATGACGAGCCGACTCGGCTGCGATCCTGATCACTCGGCGCCCCGATGGGACAGGTGCGCCGAGCGGGCGTGGCTCGGCTAGCGTTGATGTCGTGGATCTGCAGCAGCGCATCAATGACCGTGCCGGTGAGATTCTTCTGTTCGCCGTCACCCCGCCGAGGGTGACGACGGCGCCCGAGAGGGTGCAGCAGATCGCGGAGATCACGCTCGAGCGGATCCGGCCCCTCGAGGTCGACGGGCTGATCCTCTACGACATCGACGACGAGTCCGACCGCAACCCCGAGGAGCGGCCGTTCCCGTTCGTACGCACCCTCGACCCCGCCGAGTTCCTCGAGCGCAACCTCACCGGCCTCGACGTACCGGCCGTGGTCTACCGGGCCACCGGGAAGTACGACGAGCCCGCGCTGCGCGACTGGGTCAAGACCCAGGACCCGGCCAAGGCGCTGTCGGTCTTCGTGGGGGCCTCCTCGGGCGAGAAGCGGGTCGCCACCAGCCTGCGTCGCGCCCAGCAGATCCGCAACGAGGCCAACCCCGACCTGCTCCTGGGCGCCGTCGCGATCCCCGAGCGACACACGGCCAAGGGCGACGAGCACCTCCGGCTGATCGCCAAGCAGGAGGCGGGCTGCTCCTACTTCGTCACCCAGGTCGTCTACGACGTCAACGCCGCCAAGAACCTCGTCTCCGACTACCGCTACGAGTGCGAGTCCCGCGGCCTCCAGCCGGTACCGATCGTGTTCACGTTCTCCGTCTGCGGCTCGATGAGGACCCTCGAGTTCCTCCGCTGGCTCGGCGTCGACGTCCCGCGCTGGATCGAGAACGAGCTGCGCCATGCCACCGACACCCTCGACGCCTCGCTCGAGCAGGCCGAGGCGACGGCGATCGAGCTGATGTCCTTCTGCCGCCAGCTCGGCGTACCGTTCGGCATCAACATCGAGTCCGTCTCGATCCGCAAGGTCGAGATCGAGGCCTCCGTACGTCTCGCCGAACGGCTTCGGGGGAAGCTCGAGCGCTGAGTCGGCCGGGATGTTCGTCTAGGTATGCAGCCGAACCGTCACTTCCCGTGCGGAGTTCCGCCAGGGATGTGACGGTTGCCCTGCATACCTAGACGAACAGACTCACAGCCCCGTACGCATCGCCCACAGCTCGGGGAACAGGATGATGTCGAGCTGCTTGCGCAGGTAGGAGACCCCGGAGGTGCCGCCGGTGCCGGGCTTGAACCCGATGATCCGCTCCACCGTGGTCACGTGCCGGAACCGCCAGACCCGGAAGGCGGTCTCCAGGTCGGTGAGCTCCTCGCCGAGCTCGTAGAGGTCCCAGTGCTTCTCGGGGTCGCGGTAGACCTCGCCCCAGGCGGCCTCGACAGCGTCGGAGGCTGCGTACTCCTGCTTCCAGTCCCGGTCGAGATGGTCGGCCGGGATGTCGAAGCCACGCCGGGCCAGCAGCCGCAGCGACTCGTCGTAGAGCGAGGGCCGACCGTACGCAGCCAGCACATCCTGCTCGTGCGGCCGTCCCTGGTGGACGCGGACGGTGTAGGCGGCCTTGTTGCCGAGCGCGAACTCGATGCAGCGGTACTGCCACGACTGGAACCCCGAGCCGGTGGCCAGGTAGGGGCGGAACTTGTCGTACTCGGTCGGGGTCAGCGTCGAGAGGACGTCCCAGGCGTGCACGAGCTGCTCCATGATCCGCGAGACCCGGGCCAGCCCCTTGAACGCCGGACGCACCTCGTCGACCGAGATCAGCCGCTGCGCCTCGACGAGCTCGTGCAGCGCCAGCCGCATCCACAGCTCCATCGCCTGGTGCTGGACGATGAAGAGCATCTCGTTGTGGTCGCCCGAGAGCGGGTGCTGGGCGCCGAGCACCTCCGGCAGGTGGAGGTAGTCGGAGTAGTCCATCGGAAGGTCCTGCGTGCTGCTCATGTCACTGCTCCTCGGGTCCAGAAGCGCTCCGCGCGCCATTCGTCGTTGTCCATCACCGAGACCAGGTGGTCGACGGCGTCCCAGACGTCGACGTAGCGGGTGTAGAGCGGGGTGACGCCGAAGCGCAGGATGTCCGGCGATCCTGCGCGGAAGTCGCCGACCACACCGCGTTCGATGAGCGCCTGCACGATCGCGTACGCCCCGTCGTCGGCGATGCTCAGCGACAGCTGGCTCCCTCGTCGCGCGTCGTCGAGCGGGGACTCGATCGTGAACCCGGGAAGCCGGGAGGTGACCAGGTCGGCGAAGAGCCGGGTCAGCGCCAGCGACTTCTCCCGCAGAGCCGGCAACCCGCCGTGGGGCTCGGCGGCGAGCAGCGTGTCGACGCCGCACTCCAGCGCGGAGATGCCGATGACGGCGGGAGTGCCGGACAGGTAGCGCGAGACTCCCTCCGCCGGCCGATAGCCCGGCGACATCTCGAACGGCGCCGCGTGCCCCATCCAGCCCGACAGCGGCTGCTCGAAGCGGTCGACGTGGCGCGGGTTGACCCACAGGAACGCCGGCGAGCCGGGCCCGCCGTTGAGGAACTTGTAGCCGCAGCCGATCGCGAAGTCGGCGTCGGCGCCCCGAAGGTCGACCGGCACCGCGCCCGCCGAGTGGCACAGGTCCCAGACGGTGAGCACGCCGTGCTCGTGCGCGAGCGCGGTCACCGCAGCCATCGAGTGCAGGTAGCCGGTGCGGTAGTTGACCTCGGTCAGCATCAGCACCGCGGTCCGGTCGAGCAGCCCCTCGATCTCGTCGGGGGAGTCGATCAGCACCAGCTCGTAGCCGCGGTCGCGGCACAGCGAGGAGGCGATGTAGAGGTCGGTCGGGAAGTTGCTGCGCTCGCTGACCACGATCGTGCGATCGGGGGATTCGGCAGCGGCGATCGAGAGCGCCGAGGCGAGCACCTTGTAGACGTTGAGCGAGGTCGAGTCGGCGACCACGACCTCGCCCTGACCTGCGCCGACGAGCCGAGCGATCTTGTCGCCGACGCGCTGGGGCAGGGTGATCCAGGAGGCGGTGTTCCAGGACTCGATCAGCCCCTGCCCCCACTCTTGGGTGACCACCTCGGCCACCCGTGCGGCGGTCGCGCGGGGGAGCGCCCCGAGCGAGTTGCCGTCGAGGTAGATCGTCCCCTGGGGCAGCTCGAAGAGATCCCGCAGCGGGGCCAGCGGGTCGGTCCGGTCGAGAGCGACGGCGTCGTCGCGGTTCATGCGTTGATCTCCTTGAGGGGCCTGAGCACGGCCCGTACCGGGGCGGCGTCGGCGGTGGTGAGCTTGAGGGGGAGCGCGATCAGCTCGTAGTCGCCCGCGGGCACCTCGTCGAGCAGCAGGTTCTCCAGGATGCGTACGTCATGACGGTGGGTCGCGAAGTGCGCCGGCAGATCCTTCGACGTGGCCGGGTCCAGGCTGGCCGCGTCGGTTCCGACCAGCCGGACCCCGTTCGAGGCCAGGAGCTCGATCAGCTCAGGGTCGATGGCACAGAAGTCGTCGTCCCAGGTCGCCGGCTGGGTGGCGTACGTCCGGAACAGCACGCGCGGCGGCAGGTCGGTGACATCGATGTGGCCGAGGTGATCGACGGTGACCAGCGGGCGCACCCCGGAGACGTCGATCACCCGGCACGGGCCGAGGAACGGCTCGAGCGACATCTCACCCGCGGTCGCCCCGGCCTCGGCGAAGTGCAGCGGCGCGTCCGCATGCGCCCCGACGTGCGCCGAGACCGAGATCTCGGCGACGTTGACCGGGCAGCCGGGGCCGATCCGGAACGTCCAGCCGACCTCGGTCGCGTGGTCGCCGGGGAAGACCGGCGAGTCCGCGTGAACGGGTGGTGAGATGTCCCACAGTTGCGCCATGCTCCGCAGCCTAGATGACCCGATTTCCCGTCGAGTCGGCGCGTCTTGACAGGACATCCCGTCGAGTCGGCGCATCGTGACCGATCATCCCGCCGAGTCGGCGCGTCATGACGAGCCGACTCGACGTTTCAGTCGGTGAAGAACTCCGCCGCCACCGGAGCCAGGGCCGACGCCTTGACCATGTGGTTCTGCCCGTCGAGGACGACGTAGCGGCCGTCCGGCACCGCCTTGGCGATGGCCTGCTGGGCGTTGGTCATGTAGGTCGGGCTCTTGCTGCCCGCCACCGACAGCACGGGCACCGACACGTTCTTGAAGTAGCCGCCCGGCAGCGGCACGCCCTGCTGGAACGGCACGCACATCCCCAGGTCGTAGACCAGCGTGTGCGCGATCGGAGTGAGCTTCTTGAAGGCCGGGGTCAGCCGCATGATCTTGACCGCGACCAGCGGCATCCCGACGGTGCGCATGAAGAGCTCGACCGCGGCGGCCCGCTTGCCCTTCTCCACCAGCTTCTCGACCTGCTGCGCGAGGTCGGCGTCGTTGGGCCGGTGGGAGTCGTCGAGGATGAGCGGAGCCTCGTAGGCCACGATCTTGTCGATCGACAGCCCGGCCCGCGCGGCCTCCAGGGCGAGGAACGCACCCGAGCTCTGACCCAGCAGGTGGGCGTGCCCGCCGGCGGCCTCGATCACCGCTCCCAGGTCGGCGACCTCCTGCTCGACCGCCTCCATGGTGCCGGCGGCAGCGGGTTTGGCGATGTTGCTCTCGCCACGGCCGCGGCGGTCGTAGCGGTAGACGGTGAAGCGGTCCGAGAGCGCGGCGGCGAGCTCCTTCGACGGCCCGAAGTCGCGGTAGCACATCGCGCCGTCGACCAGGACGAGCGCCGGGCCGGTGCCGGTGACGTCGTAGGCGATCGTGGTGCCGTCGGCGGAGGTGGTGGTTGTGGTCATGATGGGTGCTCCTCGAAAGACTCGGTTGATACTGGCGCGTCGGACGAGACCTCGTCGCTTCGACACGCGGCCGCACGTCTTTCCAGAAGCTCTCGTTCCCCGTCGTTGCCGGTCAGCGAGGCCGCCTCGTCGAAAGCCTCCGCCGCCTCGAGGTGCCGCCCGGCACGCTCCAGCAGGTCCCCGCGTACGCCGGCAGGCAGATGCGACCCCGCGAGCGCTCCCTCGGGGAGGGCCGCCAGGATCGACAGCCCGGCGTCGGGACCGAAGGCACGTCCGTGCGCCACCGCACGGTTGACCTCGATGACCGCGCCCGGGGCCCCCGTGGCGAGCAGGTCGTAGAGGCGTGCGATCTCCGCCCAGTCGGTCTCCTCGGCCCGCCGGGCCCGGCCGTGACAGGCGGCGATCATCGCCTGCACCAGATAGCTCCCGCCGGGGGTGCCGGAGGAGGCGAGCGCCGTCGCCCGGTCGACCGCGGCCAGCCCACGTCGCAGCAGCAGCTGGTCCCAGCGGGTCCGGTCCTGGTCCTCGAGCAGCACCGGGTGCCCGTCCGCGTCGGCCCGGGCCGCCAGCCGCGAGCCCTGGATCTCCAGCAGCCCCTGCAGCGCCTGGGCCTCCGGGTCGCCGGGGGCCAGCGCGGCCAGCATCCGGGCCAGCCGCATCGCCTCCAGGCACAGCTCGGGCCGGGTCCACGACGGTCCCGACGTCGCCGCATAGCCCTCGTTGAAGACCAGGTAGATCGTCTGCATCACCTCGCGCAGGCGAGCCGCCCGCTCCTCGCCGGTCGGCAGTTCGAAGGAGGCCCCCACCTCCGCGAGGGTGCGCTTGGCCCGGGATATCCGCTGCCCGACAGCCGACTCCTTGGCGAAGTAGGCCCGGGCGATCTCCGCGGTCGTCAGCCCACCGACGAGCCGCAGCGTCAGCACCGTGCGGGAGTCGGGCGCCAGGACCGGGTGACAGGAGAGGAACATCAGCCGCAGCACGTCGTCCTCGATAGGTCTGAACGCAGTGGCCTCGACCTCGGCAGCCAGGTCAGGCATCTCACCCTCCTCCAGTTCGTGGCCCAGCAGGGCGACCTTGCGGCGCAGCACCTCGTCACGGCGGAACCCGTCGATCGCGCGCCGCTTCGCGATCGACATCAGCCATGCCCCGGGGTTGCGAGGGATACCCTCGCGCGGCCACTGCTCCAGGGCCGCGACGAGGGCATCTTGAGCGAGGTCCTCGGCCAGGTCGAGGTCGTGCGTCATCCGCGCCAGACCGGCGAGGAGACGTACGGACTCGTTGCGCCAGACCGCGACGATCGCGTCTTCGGTGGGCGAGCTCATTCAGCCGGGGTCGGCGGACCGAACAGCGGCCGCATCTCCACGGCCACGTCCTGGCCGGGCCAGAGCTCCTCGTGGAGCTGGATCATCCGGCGGCCGAGCTCGATCGCCTCGTCCTGCGAGCGGACCTCGAAGAGCGAGAACCCGCCCGCGACCTCCTTGGCCTCGGCGAAGGGCCCGTCGACGTGGGTGACCTCGCCGGCGGTCAGCCGGATCTCCACCGCGGGACCGAGCCCGTCGGCGTCGAGCAGGATGCCGTCGGCGTACTGCTGCTTGATCTCGGACTCCACCGCCTCGATCAGCGCGGCCGGGGGCGGCCCGGCGTTCGGGTCCATCTTCACGAACATCATGTAGCGCATCGCGTCTCTCCTCTGAGGTGCTGTCGCGCCGCCTGGTGCAGCGCGCTCACACGTACGCGTCGCACTGATCCTGCCGGTTTCGACATCACCCGGCCAGAAACTTTTCCGGAAGACCGCTGAACCCACGCCGAGTCGGCTCGTCATAACGAGCCGACTCGGCGTCCGAAGCGCCGTCGGCCAGCTACTCCCTAGGACGCCTTCGACTTCTTCGTCTTCTTCTCCTCGGCCTCCTCGGGGACCTCCTCGCCGCGCGACTTCTTGGCCGCGGCGACCGAGCGCTGCAGGGCGGCGAGCAGGTCGACGACCTCGCCGGAGGTCTTGGTGGAGGTGGGGGTCCGCTCGACCTCGCCACCCTCGATCTTGGCCTTCACCATCTCCTCGACGGCACTGGCGTAGTCGTCGGAGAACTCCTCGGGGTGGAAGTCGCCCGCGAGCGTCTCGACGAGCATGTTGGCCATCTTGATCTCGGAGTCCTTGATCTCGCCGGCCTCGACCTTGAAGTCGGGCACCCGGATCTCGTCGGGCCACATCATCGTCTGCAGCACGATCACGTCACCGTTGTCGGTCGGCCGCACCCGCAGCGCCGCGATCGTGGTGCGCTGGCGCAGCGCGACGGTCACCAGTGCGACCCGGTCGGCGTCGAGCAGGGCCTGGCGCAGCAGCGCGTACGGCTTGACCCCGGTGTTCTCCGGCTCCAGGTAGTAGCTCTTCTCGAAGAGCATCGGGTCGATCTGGTCGCTCGGCACGAACTTCTCCACCGCGATCTCGCGGGAGGAGGTGGTCGGCAGGTTGGCGAAGTCGTCGTCGGTGAGCACGACCATCTCGCCGTCCTCGGTCTCATAGCCCTTCGCGATCTCGGAGTAGGGCACCTCCTCGCCGTCGATCGAGCAGATCCGCTGGTAGCGGATCCGGCCCCCGTCGGCCTGGTGCACCTGACGGAACGAGACGTCGTGCGACTCCGTCGCCGAGTAGAGCTTCACAGGCACGCTGACCAGCCCGAACGAGACCGCGCCCTTCCAGATCGCACGCATCGTGAATCCCCTCATCAAAATGGCATCTGATAAGCCAGTATCTGCCGGTATCCGAATTTGGGGAAGATCATTCCCCCGCACGACCTCGATGAGACGGCGGCGCGATCGGGCCGGATCTGCGCGGCGTGAGGCCTCCGCCGGGGCAAGATGGAGGCATGCGTCCCATGCTGGCCACCCCCGGCGCCCACGTGCCACCGGGGGAGGAGTGGGTGCACGAGGTCAAGTGGGACGGGATCCGGCTCGTCGGAGAGTCCGAGCCAGGACGTACGCAGACCCGGCTCGCCACGCGCAACGGCAACGACGCCACCCCGGCCTGGCCTGAGATCGCGACGGGCCCGGAACGCGACATCGTCGTGGACGGCGAGGTGATCGCGCTCAACGACGCCGGGCTGCCCGACTTCCGGGTGCTCATGGACCGGATGCACAACCGCGACGCCCGCCGGGCGGCACGGTTCGCGGAGCGGATCCCGGCGACGTACATGGTCTTCGATCTCCTCCGTCTCGACGGCCGGCTGCTCATCGAGGAGCCGTGGACCGCGCGCCGCCAGCTCCTCGAGGACCTCTTCGAGAGCGGGGAGCTGTCGAGCTGGCAGGTGCCGCCGACGTACGACGACGGCCGGATGCTCCACGAGGTGACGCGGGCGCAGGGGCTGGAGGGGATCGTGTCCAAGCGGCGGAGCAGCCGCTACCGGCCCGGCGAACGCAGCAAGGACTGGGTGAAGCTGGCCCACCGCTACCGGGCCTCCCTGGTGGTCGGCGGCTGGCGGCCCGAGGTGGGCACCGAGGGCGGCACCGAACGTCTCGGCGCCCTGCTCGTCGGGCAGCCGACGCCCGAGGGTCTGATCTACCGCGGGCGGGTCGGCAGCGGCATCACCGGCAAGCGCGCCCAGCGGCTCGGGGAGCTGCTCCGCGAGACCGGCCACAGCCCCTTCGCCGGCCCCGACGTCGACCCCGACGGCGGAGTGCCGTCGATCGACGCCCGGGGCACCCACTGGGTCGAGCCGCTCCTCGTCGTCGAGGTGGAGACCCACGGCAGCGCCGTCGCGGCGTCGAGCTACAAGGGCCGGCTGCGGCAGCCGAGCTTCATCGGGATCAGGGACGACGTCTCACCGGAGGATCTGTGATGGTCGAACGAGAAGAGGTACGCGTCGAGGTCGACGGGCGCGTCCTGACCCTGACCAGTCTCAGCAAGGTGCTCTATCCACGCACCGGCATGACGAAGGGGGAGGTGCTCAACTACTACGCCCAGGTCGCCTCGGCGCTCCTTCCCCAGCTCGCGGACCGTGCGGTGACGAGGATCCGTTGGCCGCACGGCGTCGGCGACATGTCGTTCTTTGAGAAGAACGCCCCGGCCGGCACCCCGAGCTGGGTCCGCACCGTCACCGTCCCGACAACGGGTTCGCGAACCGCCGACCACAAAGAGGGAACACTCACCTTTCCGATCCTCGACAGCCTCGCCGCTCTCACCTGGGCCGCGAACCTCTCCGCGCTGGAGCTGCACGTCCACCAGTGGACGGTCGGCGCCGACGGCACTCCGGCCGGGGCCGACCGGATCGTGATCGACCTCGACCCGGGCGAGCCGGCCGGTCTGCAGGAGTGCTGCGAGGTGGCGCTGCTCGTGCGCGAGGCGCTCGGCGCCCGAGATCTCTCCGCGACCCCGGTGCTGAGCGGAAGCAAGGGCCTGCACCTGTACGCCGCCCTGCCGGAGCCCGTCGAGCCGGACGTCGCCACGGCGCTGGCCAAGGAGGTCGCCGAGGAGCTCCAGAAGGCCCACCCGCGCAAGGTCACCGCGACGATGACCAAAAGTCGCAGGTCAGGCAAGGTTTTCCTGGACTGGTCGCAGAACTCGGGGTCGAAGACGACGATCTGCCCGTACTCGCTGCGGGGCAAGGAGATCCCGACGGTCGCGGCCCCGGTCACCTGGGACGAGGTCACCGAAGGGGCCGAGGATCCGCTCGGCATCGATCAGCTGGGACCTAACAATGTGATCACGCGCTTATCTGAAAGGGGGGATCTCTTCACAAGCCCTACGGGGCTGTAACTATTGTTCTCTTCATGTCGAACTCCGTGCTTGTCGTAGAAGACCAAGAGGACATCGCTGCTCCCCTGGTGCGCACGCTCCAGCGTGAGGGCTATGACGTCACCTGGGTCGACTCCGGCAAGAAGGCGCTGGAGCTGCTGGCGCCTCCCTACGACGCCGAGCTGGTGCTGCTCGACCTCGGCCTTCCGGACATGGACGGCCTCGAGGTCTGCAAGGCCGCCCGTGACAACGGCTACGAGGGCGGGATCATGATCCTCACCGCCCGTGACGCCGAGATCGACCTGGTGGTCGGTCTCGACGCCGGTGCCGACGACTACCTGGCCAAGCCGTTCGCGCTGGCCGTCCTCCAGGCGCGGGTCCGCGCCCTCCTGCGCCGCTCGGGTCCGGTCGAGCCCGGCGCCGACGACGACGCTCTGCGCATCGACGTGGCTGCCCACCGGGTCTACGCCGGCGAGCGCGAGGTGACCCTGACCGGCAAGGAGTTCGCGCTCCTGGCCGTCCTGGCCGCCTCCCGCGACAAGGTCGTCTCCCGTGACCGGCTGATGGCCGAGGTCTGGGACGAGAACTGGTACGGCTCGACCAAGACGCTCGACGTCACCGTCGGACGCCTGCGCCAGAAGCTCGAGGCGGCCGGTGTCCAGGAGAAGGTCGTCGCGGTCCGCGGCGTCGGTTTCCGTCTCGAAGCAGCGGAGTAAACGCAAGTCCGACACGGCGTCATATGCGGGTTCAACGCGTGAGATGACTCACAAACGACGGCAAAAACACGCGTAACCACGCGGAATGTGCTCGAGGAGCGAGCATGCGGGATTGGATCCGTCCCAGATCGCGTGTCACCTTGGTTGAGCCGTGCAGAACGCACGACCGGCCCCGGTACACGCCGAATCCTGTCCCTCCGGAAGCCGGCCCCTACGACTGAACCCCCATCACCCTCACATTCAGCAGTACGTATGGGACAGGAGCGGGGGACCCAAGTTCCACGCGACTAACTCGGACGGTCGCTTGGGGTGAAGCCATCGCACGATGGCCGGGCAACCTTCTAGCCCGAACCCGACAGCTCACCTCGCAGGCGTGGGAAGGAACTCACGCATGTCCAAGTCCGTATCTCCTCCTGCCCATCGAGGCACGCCGCGCCCGCTCCGGTCGCCGAACGCCTCGATCGCCCGGACGATCGCAGGATCCATCAGCGGCCACAGCAAGCTCATCGGCCGCATCACCCTTGCCAGCGGCATCGCCGCCGGCGCCCTGGTGGCGGTGCCCGCCGCCAACGCAGCAGCCCCCGTCTCCCACGACACGACCACCGTCGAGTCCACCGTCGAGGCGGCCAAGGTGGTGGAGGCTCCGACCCTGGAGGCCTCGGCCACCCCCACGGCGATGCTCACCGACATCAAGCAGCTCGAGAGGGCTGTCGAGGTGCAGGAGCGCAAGGCCGAGGCAGCCCGCAAGGCGGCCGAGGCGAAGCGCAAGGCGGCGATCGCCGCCAAGAAGGCCGCCGAGGCGAAGAAGAAGGCCGAGGCCGAGGCGAAGGCCTTCGCCGCGAGCCGGGAGGGCAAGATCGAGCGCGCGATCAGCGTCGCCTCGGAGCAGATCGGCGACCCGTACGTCTGGGGTGCCACCGGTCCCAGCTCGTTCGACTGCTCCGGCCTGACGCAGTACGCCTTCAGCGCCGCCGGCATCGAGCTTCCCCGGGTCTCCCGGGACCAGGCCGCTGCCCTGCCGACGGTCCCGAACGACCAGATCCAGCGCGGCGACCTGATGTTCTGGGGGAGCCCCGTCTACCACGTCGGCATCTTCCTGCGGTGGGAGAATGGTCAGGCGATCATGCTGCACGCCCCCAAGCCGGGCGCGTCCGTTCGTGAAGAGGCCGCCTGGGACGGCTGGTTCGCCGGTTCGACCCACCAGGCCTGAGGTTCTCGGGGTCCTCACCCCACATATCCCCCTGGCGCTCGCCCTCCGGTCCCCGTACCGGAGGGCGAGCGCATAACTCGGGGAGGAGGAGTGGGTCGGCGAATCGGGTGCGGCACCAGGCGTCAAGTAACCTGTAAGACGTGGCAGGCCCCGAATTCGACACCGAGATCAAGCAGCTCCAGGCAACGATGCAGACCATCGGCCAGGTGCTGGACCTGGACGCGATGCGCAAGGAGATCGCCGACCTCGGCGAGCAGGTCGCCGCGCCCGACCTCTGGGACGATCAGGACAACGCCACCCGCGTCACCGGACGTCTCTCCCTGCTGCAGGGAGAGCTCAACAAGTTCACCGAGCTCGCCACCCGCATCGAGGACCTCGGCCTGATGGTCGAGATGGCTCAGGAGGAGGGCGACGCCGACACGCTCGCCGAGTCCGAGGCCGAGCTCGGCCGGGTCAAGAAGGCCGTCGAGAGCCTGGAGATCCGCACCCTGCTCTCGGGGGAGTACGACTCCCGCGAGGCCCTGGTCACGATCCGCTCCGGCGCCGGTGGCGTCGACGCCGCCGACTTCGCCGAGATGCTGATGCGGATGTACGTCCGCTGGGCCGAGCGCAACAAGTACCCCGTGGAGGTCTTCGACACCTCCTACGCCGAGGAGGCCGGGCTCAAGTCCGCCACCTTCGCGATCCACGCCCCCTACGCCTACGGCACCCTCTCCGTCGAGGCCGGCACCCACCGCCTGGTGCGGATCAGCCCCTTCGACAACCAGGGTCGTCGGCAGACCTCCTTCGCCGCGGTCGAGGTCGTGCCCGTGCTGGAGCAGACCGACGAGATCGAGCTCGACGAGAACGACATCAAGGTCGACGTCTACCGCTCCTCGGGCCCCGGCGGCCAGTCGGTCAACACCACCGACTCGGCGGTGCGGCTGACCCACATCCCCACCGGCACCGTGGTCTCCTGCCAGAACGAGAAGTCGCAGCTGCAGAACAAGGCCGCCGCGATGATCGTCCTCAAGGCCAAGCTGCTCGCGCTGAAGAAGGCCGAGGAGGAGGCGCACCTCAAGGAGCTCAAGGGCGACGTCGCCGCATCCTGGGGCGACCAGATGCGCAACTACGTCCTCAACCCCTACCAGATCGTCAAGGATCTGCGTACGTCCTACGAGACCGGCAACCCCCAGGCGGTCTTCGACGGGGACATCGACGGGTTCCTCGAGGCCGGCATCCGGTGGCGCCGCGGCGCCGAGAAGGCCGACCAGAACTGACCTGATGGTTGCGCTGACGCGCACCAGGCTTCCACTCCCGGGCCGCGGGGCGGCGTACGTCTATGACGCCTGCGGCCCCGAGGACGGGGTGCCGATGGTGCTGTTGCACGAGCTCGGAGGCAGTGCGAAGAGGTGGCAGGGGGTGGTGCCGCCGTTCGCGGTCGGGCACCGGGTCCATGCCTTCGACCTGCGTGGTCACGGGGACTCGGACTGGGCCTCGGAGTACTCCCACCGGCTCATCGCCGACGACGTCATCGTCGCGATGGACGCGCTCGGGATCTCGGGTGCCGTGGTCGTCGGCCACTCGACCGGCGGCAACGTCGCCCTCCTGGTCGCGATGCACCGACCCGACCTGGTCTCCCGGCTCGTCATCGAGGACGTCGTGCCGCCCGCGCCGCGCGAGCGCCGGTCGCCCGGGCGCGCGGCCAGGCCGACGCCCCACGACTGGGAGTGCATCGCGTCCCTGCTGGTCGAGGCGACGACGTATGACGCCTGGATGTGGGCGCAGCTCGAGCTGCTGCCCATGCCGACGCTGATCGTGGCCGGTGGCGGCAACAGCCACATCCCGCTCGCGGACCTCGAGAAGGTCGCCCGGCGGATCCCGAAGGCCGATCTCGTCCACTTCGACGTGGGTCACTTCGTGCATCGCAACCAGCCTGCCGAGTTCGCCGACACCGTCCTGGCCTGGCTCGCGTCGCGGGCTGGAGGCGACGAGCCCCGCGTCGCGGGTGGGGTCCCCATCCCTAAGGACCCCACCCGCTCTCGCCAGCCGGCTCTGCTCTGACTCAGTGCCCGCGGCGGCGCACGCCGCCCGGTGAGGTGCCTACCCGGCCCGAGCGACTAAGTCGATTAAAGCACTCGACTTTGGGTCGATGCAAACGACGCGCCGGTTTCGCAGGCCCGATCGGCGCGGGCAGGAGTCAGGCGGCGGCCGCGGTGAGGGTGACCAGGCACCAGCGGGAGGCGCGCTTCTGCAGCGTCGCGGTCGGCTCGCCGGCCTTGCCGGTGAGCTCGCAGGAGAGCCAGGCGTCGCCGAAGAGGCCGCGGTAGACCACCTTCGGCTGCTTCTTCGCGTCGGTGCAGGTGAGGGTCACCGACGGCTTTCCGTACGCCGGTGTGGAGGCGGCCTTGCAGCCCTTGGGCACGCTCTTGGTCATCTGCGTGGCCCAGTCCAGGGTCACCGGCGGGGCGAAGACCCAGGCTCGCGCCGAGGTGGCCGAGCCCTCCGGGCCGGTCCAGATGCAGCCGTACTCCTGGGCGACGTCGCTGACCTGGCTCGAGATGGCGGTCTGGTCGCCGTCGCCGTAGGCCTTCTTCTCGGTGGCCGCGCCGCCGAGGGCCTCGGTCGCGTCCTCGGTCGGGACCCGGTCGCAGAACGCGCCGCGGCGTACGTGCATCGTGGTGGTGTCAGCGGTGCTGAGGTCGCCCTTCACCTCGGGGACCTCGGGCTCGTCGTCTTTCAGGGTGAGCACGCCGACCCCGACCGCGATCGCGGTGAGGACCACGGCACCGATGAGAATCCGGACTGCAGAGCGCACGCCGTCAGAGTACAGGGGCAGGTATCTCAGAGCCGAAGTGTTGAGCCCACCCACCGTTGCACTACCCTCGGTGCGGTGATCCGCTTCGAGAAGGTCAGCAAGGCCTACCCAGGGCAGGCGCGCCCCGCCCTCAACAGCCTTTCGATCGACATCCAGAAGGGGGAGTTCGTCTTCCTCGTGGGCCAGTCCGGCTCGGGGAAGTCGACGGCGCTCAAGCTGATGCTGCGCGAGCAGCGACCGACCACCGGCCGGGTCTACGTCGCCGGCAAGGAGATCAACCGGCTCGCCGGCTGGAAGGTGCCGCGGCTGCGCCGCCAGGTCGGCACGATCTTCCAGGACTTCCGCCTGCTGGCCAACAAGAACGTCGCCGAGAACGTCGCCTTCGCGATGCAGGTGACCGGTCACTCCAACCGCGAGATCCAGCAGCGCGTCCCGGAGACGCTCGAGCTGGTCGGTCTCGACGGCAAGGGCGACCGGATGCCCGACGAGCTCTCCGGTGGCGAGCAGCAGCGCGTCGCCGTCGCCCGCGCGTTCATCAACCGGCCGATGATCCTGATCGCCGACGAGCCCACCGGAAACCTCGACCCCGGCAACACCGTCGGCATCATGCGTCTGCTCGACCGGATCAACCGGTCCGGCACCACCATCGTGATGGCGACCCACGACGTCCAGATGGTCGACCAGATGCGCAAGCGCGTCATCGAGCTCGAGCACGGCCACCTCGTACGCGACCAGGTGCAGGGCGGGTACGGCGCTCAGTTCTGAGCCCGCCCCCTCACCCCGACCAGGCTCAACGCCCAGAAAAGGTTTCTCGACCCGTCATGCAGCTGCGCTATGTATTCACCGAGCTCCGCCAGGGGCTACGCCGCAACCTGTCGATGCACGTCGCGGTGGCCCTGACGCTGCTCGTCTCGCTCACCCTCGCCGGCGTCGGCCTGCTGCTTCGTGAGCAGGCCCAGCTGACCGAGGAGGTCTGGGGTGACGAGCTGCAGATCACCTTCTACATGTGCAACGGCGCCAACGACCGCAACCCGCAGTGCGCCGGCGCCGTCGACGACAGCCAGAAGAAGGTCATCACCGACGCCCTCGACGACAACCGCTACGTCGACAAGATCGAGGAGGAGAGCCAGGAGCAGGCCTACAAGCGGCTGCAGGCTCTCGACGTCGAAGGCGTCAGCGGTCCGGACCCGGTGGTGAAGTCCAGCGACATGTGGGAGTCCTACTGGGTCACGATGACCGACCCGCACCACTCCGCCGAGATCATCGAGGCGGTCGCCGGCCTGGACGGCATCGACCACGTCGGCGACGTCCACGAGGTCACCGGGCCTATCCTGGCCGCGGTCGACGGGCTGCAGAGCGCGGCCCTGGTCGGCGCGATCGTGCTGGTCATCGCGGCGCTGCTGCTGGTCGCCAACACCATCCGGCTGGCCGCCTTCGCCCGCCGCCGCGAGATCGGGATCATGCGGCTGGTCGGCGCCTCGACCCTCTACATCGCGCTGCCGTTCCTCCTGGAGTCGCTCGTGGTGGCCCTGGTCGGGATCGGGCTGTCCGGGATCGCGCTGGCCGCGGTGATGTACTTCGGCGTCGAGCAGCGGCTCTCCGCCACCGCGGTGACCCAGTGGGTCGGCTGGGAGGAGTTCTTCAGCTCCTTCGCGATCGTCGCGATCCTCGGCATCCTGCTGACGCTCGTCCCGACACTCTTGCTCACGAGGAAATACATCAAGGTCTGATCCGGATCCCCTACCGTCGTTCGGTAACACTTCCCACAGACCGAGGTTGATCCGTGCGCGCCTTCCCCCGTGCCGGTCGGCTGGCTGCTGCGCTCAGCTGCGCAGTGGTGGCTACCGTCCTGCTCTCGCCGTCCTTGCCGTCCTCAGCGGACGAGAAGGACCGGCTCGAGCAGGAGCAGCGGGAGGTCCAGCGGGACCAGAAGGCCGCTGCCGAGGACCTGGAGCACTCCAGCAAGGGGCTGCGCGAGGCATCGGCGACGTACGACGCTGCCCGGAAGAAGCTCGACCGGGCCCAGAGCCGTCTCGACGAGCTCAACGCCAGGCTCGCGGAGGCACAGGCCGCCCATGCCGAGCTCGAGGCCGAGCTCGCCGAGCAGAAGCGGCTGCTCGCCGAGGCGAAGCGGGAGCTCGCCGAGGGCCAGGCCGAGGTCAAGGTGCAGCGCGAGGAGATGCGTGACGAGATCCTGACCCGGTTCACCGGGGGAGACCCGCGGCTCGCCCAGGCGGCGGCCCTGCTCTCCGGAGGCTCGCTCGAGGACCTGATGCGCCAGCAGACGTACGTCGAGGCGGCTTCCGCGGGCCAGGACGCCACCCTCCAGCGGATGGAGGCGACCGAGACGATGCTCGTGGTCCGCGAGGGCGAGGTGCAGGAGGCGACCGACGCGATCGCGGCCAAGGAGAAGAAGGCCCGGGAGCTCGTCGCCGAGGTCGACTCGCTCCGGGACCAGGCCGCCGCGGCGCACGCCGAGATGTCCACGCTCGCCGACCAGGCAGCCACCGCGAAGCGGTCGGCCGAGGCGGCCAGGGCGGCGGACGCCGCCGAGCTGCGCAAGCTCGAGGCCGAGGAGTCGGCGCTGCGTACGAAGATCCGCTCGCTCGCCTCCGCCGGGTCCGGGGCCGACCGCAACGTCGGCTCGGTCGGCGGTCTCTTCACGATGCCGGTGAGCGACACCTACGTCACCTCGCCCTACGGCATCCGCAAGCACCCGATCTACGGCTACGTCTCCCTGCACAACGGCACCGACTTCCACGCGCCGTGCGGTGTCCCGCTGCGCGCTGTCGACTCCGGGCAGATCATCTCGACCTCCTACTCGAGCGTGTGGGGCAACCGCCTGCACCTCTATCTCGGCCAGGTCAACGGCCACTCCTACACCGCCGTCTACAACCACATCTCCAGCTACGCCGCGCGCTCGGGGACCGTCGGGCGCGGTGACACCGTGGCGTACGCCGGCACCACCGGCTGGTCCACGGGCTGCCACCTGCACTTCACGATCCTGCGCGACGGGACCCCGGTCGACCCGATGCCGCTCATCGGCTGATCGTTGGGCCGGCTAAACGTTTCGCGGTCGTGACCGTCCTCCTGAGAGAATGGACGAATGGCGAAGGAGCAGGGGCGCAAGATGATCGCGCAGAACAAGAAGGCGCGACACGACTACCACATCGAGGACACCTACGAGGCCGGCATGGTCCTGCAGGGCACCGAGGTGAAGTCGCTGCGTGAGGGTCGCGCCTCCCTGGTCGACGGCTTCGTCGACATCGACCGCGGCGAGGCCTGGATCCACGGGATCCACATCCCCGAATACCTCAACGGCACCTGGACCAACCACGCCGCCCGGCGCAAGCGCAAGCTCCTCCTGCACCGTGCCGAGATCGACAAGATCGAGCGCAAGGTCGCCGAGAAGGGCCTCACCGTCGTCCCCCTCGCGCTCTACTTCCTCAACGGCCGCGCCAAGGTCGAGATCGGCGTCGCCAAGGGCAAGAAGTCGTGGGACAAGCGCAACACGATCGCCGAGCGTACGGCCAAGCGGGAGGCCGAGGTCGAGGTCGGGCGCAAGCTCAAGGGGATGAAGGGGTAGCGGTCGCCTGCGGCGGCAATAACCGAGTGGGGAATGCGGGCAGGGGCCTGTAGTGTTCTCTTACTGCCTGGACAACGGGCATTGAAAACTCAAAAGGGGCTGATCGGTTTCGACTTGGGACGTTGCTCCCAGGGGAAGCGGGTCGAGGAGCCAGCGTCATCTCGTAAACGATCGCTGGAAACCAATAACTGCCAACGCTAAGCGCAGTTCCTTCGCTCTCGCCGCCTGAGCGGTGATCGAAGCGTCTGACCGAGTATCCGTCTCCGGCTCGGATCCAGGCGTCATCTAGGAGACTCCACCTCATGCACATGCCGACGGGGCATGAGGGACATCTAGTCGGCTGATCCTGTCGGGGACGTGTCTGCGTCGAGCCCCGGGGATGAGAGAACGCCACCCACAGACTGCACCCGGAGAAGACCTGGCACGGCGCTCGAGGACCGGGGTTCGATTCCCCGCAGCTCCACTCGATCGAGGGCGGCGTGTGCTCGCGGAAAACGCGAGCCACGTCGCTCTCGTCATTTGTCCGCGCTTCGCGCGGAGGCGGGGGCTTCGCCACCCGCACCCCCATCTCGTGCGGCGCGTTGCTGGAGCGTCGCGGCGGGGATGTCCCCGCTCCCGTTGGGTCCGTGTGGTCGGTTGGTTGCGCGTGGTCGGTTGGTTGCGCGTGCTCGGTGTTTCCTCGTACGGCCTCTTGAGAACGTAAGACTTCCTGCTGTTCATCTCCCTGACAGGAGGCCTTTCCTGGCATGCGCGATAGGGTTGTGAGGCGTACGTCACATGGAGGTAAGGATGTTCGAGGAAGGACAGCTCTACTCACCCGTCACCGTGGGTGAGGATGGGCAGGTCGAGGTGCATCTGGGGGACAACCACCCCGGGTTCGCAGACCAGGACTACCGGGCTCGACGCAGCGAGATCGCTGGCGCGGCGCTCGGTTGGAAGCCGGGGCAGCCAGTGCCCCGGATCGACTACACCGAGACGGAGAACGAGATCTGGCGGACGGTCTGCCGAGAGATCGCACCGCTGCACCACAAGTACGCCTGCCGCAACTACATCGCGGCGGTCGAGGCTCTCAACCTCCCCCAGGACCGGGTGCCGCAGCTCGACGAGGTGAGCGCGGGCCTGAAGCCGCTGACCGGCTTCGAGTACGTCCCGGCCGCGGGGATCGTCCCGCTGGAGGAGTTCTACGGCAGCCTGGCCGACGGGCAGTTCCACTCGACGCAGTATCTGCGTCACCACGCCGTGCCGCTCTACACCCCGGAGCCCGACATCATCCACGAGGTGATCGGCCACGGGAACCTTCTCGCCGACCCGCAGGTCGCGGAGGTCAAGCGCCTCGCCGGCGCCGCCGCGCGCCGTGTAGAGACCAGGGAGGCGCTCCAGGTCGTCGCCGACGTCTTCTGGTTCACCATCGAGTTCGGGGTGCTCCACGAGGACGGTGACATCAAGGCTTACGGGGCCGGGTTGCTCTCCTCCTACGGCGAGATCGAGGAGATGCACGAGGTGGAGGTGCGTCCGATCGACTTCGCTCAGATGGCGACCGTCGACTACGACATCACTCACTACCAGCCGGTGCTCTTCGCCGCGGAGTCGTTCAGTCACATGGTCGATGAGGTCGGCAACTTCTTCGCGACCTGCGACGACGACACGCCGCAGCGTCTCGGCGCCGTCTAGGCCGATTCGACGACATCCGAGGCGTTAGCCTCGGATGATGATCGACAGCTACCGCAACCGTGCGTTGGAGGCGGCGCTCGCTGCCGCCGACGCCGACGCGGTCGGTGCTGCGCTGCGTACGGGGCAGGTTGTCGTTCCCCAGCTCGATGAGGCCCGGATCAGGGTCTTTCCCGGGGACCGCGGCAACCGGCCGCCGTACGAGGCGATGCTCTTCTCCTCCCAGGAGGCGCTGGAGACGTTCCTGGCCGAGGACACCCGCCGGCGCGCGCAGCTGCGCAACGCCGACGGGCTGCGGGAGTTCCTCATCGCCAACATCGAGGAGATCGCGTACGTCACCTTCGACCCGGCCGGGCCGAACCGGTTCCGGGCGGGCATCAGGGACGTGCTCAAGGCGCTCGGCCCCAAGCCGCACGTCGACCTGCGGCTGCCGAAGGCGCAGGAGTGGTACGTCGTGGACATGTCCGATGAGGACGTGCGCGACTACCAGCTCGCCGACCTGGCCGACAAGGTCCTCCCGAAGGTGCAGCGGTCCAGGATCGAGCAGCCCGACTGGGCGCGGTGGATGGCGGCCGCCAAGGACGCGGCCGCCGAGCAGGGCGCGGCGTTCCTGGCCTACTGGCTGCAGCGGGTCGGGCGGCGTCCGGCCGGGCTGGCGGTCGCACTGAGCCGGCCGGCACCGTTCGGCATGGTCCGGCACCCGCTGCAGGCGGAGACCACGACCGTGGGGGAGCGGTGGGTGGCCTCGCCCGACCGGCTCTACGAGTCCCGGTTGATCTACTCCTTCCCCCACCCCGACCTCGCCGACCTCGCCCTGCCGACCGTCGACCTCGTGGTCGCCACGCTGGCGTGGGGGGATGAGTCGTGAGCTGCGTCTTCTGCGACGTGGTCGCCGGCGACCTGGCGGCCGAGATCGTCTTCGAGGACGACGGCTTCCTGGCCTTCCTCGACCACCGGCCGGTGCAGAAGGGCCACATGTTGATGGTGCCCAGACAGCATCTCGCCACGCTCCTCGATCTCCCTCCTGACCTGCACGGACGCTTCGTCGCGAACGCTCAGCGCCTCGCTGCCGCGGTCGTCGACGGACTGGGCGCCCAGGGCAGCTTCGTGGCGGTCAACAACGTGGTCAGCCAGTCGGTCCCGCACCTTCACCTGCACGTCGTCCCGCGCACCCGCGGCGACGGGCTCAAGGGCTTCTTCTGGCCGCGCCACAAGTACGGCGACGGCGAGCAGAAGGAGTACGCCGACCGGCTGCGCGCCGTGCTGGGCTGAACCAGCTGGCTGAGTTCACCGAGGCGTACGGCTTCGGCCATCGACAGGTCGGGGCGCGGTCGGCGGCGACCGATTCACTCGAGATCAGTTGTTGTCCACTGATCCCGGGAGTGCGCAATGTCGCTGTCGTCCGTCGCGTCCAAGACCTTCACCTCAACGCTGGCCGGCGTGGCGCTGGCCGCAGGCACGATGCTCGTTCCGGTGGCGGTCAACGCCGTCGAGGCCCACCGGGCCGCGGACATCACCGTCACCGCACACCGAGGGGCGAGCGCGTACGCCCCGGAGAACACCCTCGCTGCCTTCGCCGTCGGCATCGAGCAGCGCGCCGACTGGATCGAGTCGGACGTGCAGGCGACCAAGGACGGCGAGCTCGTGCTGGTGCACGACACCACCCTGTCGCGCACCACCGACGTCGAGCAGCGCTTTCCTGGCCGCTCGCCGTGGAACGTCAGGGACTTCACCCTCGCCGAGATCAAGACGCTCGACGCCGGCTCCTGGTTCGGCGAGGAGTACGCGGGGGAGCCGGTGCCGACGCTGAAGGAGATGGTCCGGCTGGTGCGTCCGACGAGGTCCGGGATCCTGATGGAGCTCAAGTCGCCCGAGCTCTACCCCGGCATCGAGAAGCAGGTCGCAGCCGAGTTCGACTCGTTCCCGGGCTACGTACGCTCCGCGGTCCGCGCCGGGAGGCTCGGGGTGCAGAGCTTCGACTTCGAGTCGATGAAGACCTACAAGTCGGTCCAGCCCGAGATGCCCGTCGGCCTGCTCGGCACCCCGGCCTACGCCGACCTGGACAGCTACACCTGGGCCGACCAGATCAACCCCCACTTCGGCTCCTTCGACGCGGGCTACGTCACCCGGGTGCATGCGCTCGGGATGCACATCCACTCCTGGACGGTCAACGACGCCGAGACCATGAGCGCCGTCCTCGACCGTGGTGTCGACGGCATCATCACCAACAACCCCGACGTGCTCCGCGAAGTGATCGGCGAGCGGCGTACGCCGTCCGTAGACTCGAGCGATGCGGCCTGAGGCGTTTCGACAGATCGTCATGCCACGTTCACCGCACACCGGCCCCAGGGACTCCCGGGGCCGGTGTGATCGGGGCATGACCACGCTGAACCCCACTCGCATGCGTACTCTCGCGCTTGCCGCCGCCGCGGCACTCGCCGCCGGGACCGTTCTGGTCCCGCACCTCGCCTCTGCGGCAGCCACCACCGAGACCGCCGTCCAGGCGGCCAAGCACAAGCACGCGGGACCGATCGTCTTCGGTCACCGTGGTGCCTCCGGCTACCGGCCCGAGCACACCCTGGCGGCGTACGACCTGGCCATCCAGCAGGGCGCCGACTTCATCGAGCCCGACGTGGTCTCGACCAAGGACGGCGTGCTCGTCGCCCGCCACGAGAACGAGATCTCCGGCACCACCGACGTCGCCGACCACCCCGAGTTCGCCGGTCGGAAGGCGACCAAGACCATCGACGGCAAGGCGCTGACCGGCTGGTTCACCGAGGACTTCACCCTCGCCGAGCTGAAGACGCTGCGCGCCAAGGAGCGCATCCCGGGCGACCGTCCGGCCAACACCGTCTACGACGGCCTCTTCGAGGTGCCGACGCTCGAGGAGGTGCTCGACCTGGTCGAGGCCAAGGAGGCCGAGACCGGCCGTACGATCGGCGTCGCCCCGGAGACGAAGCACCCGACGTACTTCGACTCCATCGGTCTCTCCCTGGAGGAGCCGCTCGCGAAGATCCTCAAGCGCCACGGCCTCGGCGGCAAGCGCGCCGCGGCGGTGATCCAGTCCTTCGAGGTCAGCAACCTCAAGGACCTCAACCGCATGGTCGACACCAAGCTGGTGCAGCTGATCGACTTCGGCGGCGCTCCCTACGACCAGGTGGTCGCCGGGACCGGCGTGACCAACGACTACCTGGTCACCGACAAGGGCCTGCGCAGCATCAAGAAGTACGCCGACCAGGTGGCGCCCTACAAGTACTACTTCATCCCGCGCACCACCGACAACACGCTCGGCGAGCCCACCGACCTCGCCCGCCGGGCCGAACGCGCCGGGCTCCCGACCGTCATCTGGACCATGCGCGCCGAGAACAAGAACCTCCCGGTCGAGTGCCGCAAGGGCACCGACCCGATCGCGATCGGCGATCTGGCCTGCGAGGTCGGCGCCTACCTCGACGCCGGTGTCGACGCGTTCTTCACCGACCAGCCCGACCTGGGCGTCGCCGCGCGCGACGCCTGGCTGGAAAATCGATAGAACCTACCAATCAGTAGACACCTCGCGACAGCACGTACGGCCCTCGCTACAGTCGGCGGGGGCCGTACGTGTTCGTGGGGCCGGTCACAACCAAAGGAGTTTGAGTCATGGGTCGTTTCGACGGACGCGTCGCAGTCATCACCGGTGCAGCGCGCGGGATCGGTTTCGGAGTCGCCACGCGTTTTGCCGAGGAGGGCGCCTCGGTCGCGATCATCGACCTCGACGAGGCCGCCGCCGCTGAGGCCGCCGCCAAGCTTCCGCTGGCCGAGGGTGCCAAGGCGATCGGCATCGGCGCCAACGTCGCCAAGGCGGAGGACACCGAGGCCGCGGTCGCGCGCGTCGTCGAGGAGCTCGGCGGCCTGCACATCCTGATGAACAACGCCGGCATCACCCGGGACAACCTGCTCTTCAAGATGACCGAGGACGACTGGGACCTGGTCATGAACGTGCACCTCAAGGGCCACTTCCTGATGTCGAAGGCGGCTCAGGCGGTCTTCGTGAAGCAGAAGTACGGCAAGATCATCAACGTCTCCTCCACCTCGGCCACCGGCAACCGCGGCCAGGCCAACTACTCCGCCGCCAAGGCCGGCGTGCAGGGCTTCACCCGCACCCTCGCGCTCGAGCTCGGCCCGTTCGGCGTCAACGTCAACGCCATCGCGCCGGGGTTCATCGCCACCGAGATGACCGACCAGACCGCGGCCCGCCTCGGGCTCGACGTGGACGAGTTCCGCAAGCTCTCGGCCGACGCCAACCCGGTCAAGCGTGTCGGCGAGCCTGCCGACATCGCCGCCGCCGCTGCCTTCCTGGCCAGCGACGAGTCCTCCTACATCACCGGCCAGACCCTGTACGTCGACGGCGGCGCCACCGTCGCCTGATCCAGCCGAGCAGGGAACCCCGGGCGCGCCCGGGTTGGGTGCAACGATTACCGTCTGACACTCGTCTTGGTACTGAGCCGAAGCAGATGGAGATCGATGATGCGTACGTCCCGCCCGGGGTTCCTCCTGCGAGCAGCAGCAACGCTGGCCGCCGCGGGTCTGGTGCTGACCGGCTGTGGCTCCTCCGAGGAGCCCAAGGAGACGAAGCCGTCGCCGTCCGCGCCGGCTGAGCCCGACCACGAGCCGCTGACCGGCGTCGAGCTCCCCGAGGGGCAGACCGCCGCGCGCAAGCACCCCGCCTACATCGTCAAGATCGACAACACCTCGGCCAGCGACCCGCAGTACGGCGTCGCCAAGGCGGACATGGTCGTCCAGGAGCTGGTCGAGGGTGGCGTGACCCGGCTGGCCGTCGCGTACTACTCCCAGCTTCCGAAGGAGGCCGGACCGGTCCGTTCGATGCGAGCGACCGACGCTGGGATCGCCGCGCCGATCGATGCCAAGATCATGACCAGCGGCGCGGCCCCGTACACCTTCGCCCAGCTGAAGAAGCACGACATCTCCTGGCTCGACATGTCCACCCCCTACGTCGTACGCGACACCAGCAAGCCCCACGACTTCCTGCACAGCGTGGTCGGCAAGGTCGCGAAGGCCGGCAAGGCCGCTGCGAAGGACGGCAAGGCCAAGCGGCCCGGCGACTTCATGCCCTGGGGTGACGCGAGCACCCAGCTGGCCGGTGGCAAGCCCGCCAAGGCCGTCGACGTGAAGTTCTCCCCGGCGCGCACGGACAACTGGATCTTCAAGGGTGGAAAGTACCGCCTGCAGAACAACTACATGGCCAAGAGCGGCCAGTTCCTCGCCGACACCGTCGTGGTCGCCCAGACCAAGACCACCATCGCCCCCTACAAGGACCCGGGCGGCGCGATCGTGCCGGTCTCCCACTTCACCGGCCGTGGCAAGGCGTGGATCATGCGCGCCGGCCAGATCGTCGAGGCGACCTGGGTGAAGAAGGGCGAGAAGGGTGCGGTGAAATTCACCGACGCCAGCGGCGCCGCGATCGAGATCCCGCCGGGCAAGGTCTGGCTGGACCTGATCCCGGAGGGCAACGGCCAGGTCGACCCCGGTGGAGTCAGCGTCAGGTAGCCGGAGGGCTCAGCGCATGTCCTCGACCTTGACGCCCTGCTTCGCCAGGGTCTGCACCCCGGTCAGCAGGTAGGTCACGGCCAGCTCGATGCGCTCGGCCGCGTCCTCGGGGTCGCTGGCCTCGGTGACGGACTCGCCGGCCGCCGACATCGCTCCGAAGAAGAGCCGGGCGAAGGTCGCGACCATCTCGTCGTCGACGGTCCGGTCACCGGCCCGCAGGACGGCGGCGACGATGTCCTCGACGACGGTGAAGGTGGAGCGCTCCTCCTGCTCGCGGTAGCGCTGGTAGCCGAGGACCGCGGGCCCCTCCTGCACGACGATTCGGCGGTAGGTGGGCTGCTGGACGGCCTCCAGGAACGTACGCAGTCCGGCTCGGGCCTGCTCCCAAGGGTCCTTCGTCTCGCGCATGGCGGCGTCGATGCTCTGCGCGGTGGCGGCCTCGACCTTCTCGAAGACGACCTCGTAGAGCGCCTGCTTGCCGCTGAAGTGGTGGTAGAGCGCGCCCTTGGTGACCTCGGCCCCGGCGACGATGGCGTCCAGGGAGGTGCTCGCGTAGCCGTGCTCGGTGAAGAGTCTCTCGGCGACCTCGACGAGCGTCTTCTTGGTCGAGGCGGAGAACTGCTGCCTCCGTGACATCCCCGGCACCGACGGAAGCGGGGGGACCTTGGGGACGAGCTTGCTCACGGACGACTTTGCCACTCACCCACTCTAACGGCCGTGTTCGGAATCACCGTCCCAGGTATTGGCCATACCGTCGGTATGTCCAATACTATAGGTACGTACTCACGGTATGTGAGTGCCCACCTTCCGCAAGGAGCCGACAATGAGCTGGACCAGCCATCACAAGCGCGGGGAGATCCTCCGCGGCGTGGTCGCCGTCATCGACGAGCGTCGAGACGGCCTGCTGCCCATGGATCTTCCCGGCGTCACCGAAACCTTCACCGACGAGCTCGACCTGCTCGCCGCCCTGCAGCTGCGCTGGCACACCCGCCTGTCCGGCCGCATCGAGACCGAGCTCGCCAACCAGCCGATGGACCTCGAGGACGCCGTCGTCCGGGCCTGGCACGGGGCTGCCGACGACCTGCCCGGCATCCGCACGGTCCTCGACCGCTACCACGCGCTCCCCGTCGACGAGGCGATGGCCAACGCACTGGCCAAGTCGCAGACCAAGGAGCACCTGACCCTCGCGGTCATGGCCGGCCGCGGCGCGTTCGCCGACGCCGAGTGCGTCCGTCTCGGCTCGATGATCGAGGCGCGCGCCCGGGCTGAGTACGTCCCGGCCGTCGAGGTCGTCGAGCGCGGCCCCTTCGCCGGCCTCGTCGACATGTTCCGGGCGGTCCGCTCGGCGGCCTGAGAAGGCGTACGGGCCATCAAGCCAGGCTCCGGGTGCCGGCGCGCTCCCTCCCGCGGACTCCCTCCGCATCTCCCTGAGCGCCGGCCCCGGAGCCGTTCCATTTGTTGGTTGCTTGTTACGTCCGACATACCCCAGGTGGTGCGATCATGGCGTCATGACGGAGGAGAGGGACGTACGCGCCGGGCGGCTGCTGGTAGCCACCCCTGAGCTTCGCGACCCCAACTTCGTCGACACCGTGGTGCTCCTGATCGAGGTCAACGACGACGGTGCGCTGGGCGTGGTGCTGAACCGTCCCTCGCCCGTGCCGGTCGCCGAGGTGCTGCATCCGTGGGCGACCTCCGTCGCCGATCCCGACGTCCTCTTCCAGGGCGGCCCGGTGAGCACGGACTCCGCGATCGCGGTCGCGCTCCTGGTCGACTCCGACGACCCGCCGCTGGGCTTCCGCCCCGTGGTCGGGCGCCTCGGCCTGCTCGACCTCGACACGCCCGTCGAGCTGGTCGACGGCACCTTGTCGCGGCTGCGCATCTTCGCCGGGTACGCCGGCTGGGGCGCCGCCCAGCTCCAGGGTGAGGTGGAGGAGGGGTCCTGGTATGTCGTCGACAGCGAGCCCTACGACTCGTTCCTCGACGAGGTGAGCTCGATGTGGGCCGCGGTGCTCCGTCGCCAGCCCGGAGAGCTGGCCTTCCACGCCACGCGACCGCCCGATCCGGAACTCAACTAGAAGACCAGTAGACTGGTCGGCATGGGCATCCTGGGATTCGGCACGAAAGAAGCCCTCAAGGAACGGGAGGACGTTCGCGAGCAGGACGTCCCCACCGAGGAGGGTGACCACGACCGCTACTCCCACTACGTGGAGAAGGACAAGCTGACCGAGGCGATGGTCATGGGCACGCCCGTGGTCGCGCTGTGCGGCAAGGTGTGGGTGCCGAGCCGCGACGGGTCCAAGTTCCCGGTCTGCCCCGACTGCAAGGAGATCTTCGAGGGGATGCCGCCGAGCGGTGGCGAGGGCGACGACGAGTGAGTAGCGCCGACCTTCCCGGCGCCCTCACACCTGCGTGGCCCAACAAGGCCGCGTGGGGCACTGCGCCCAAGCTGCGCGCTTGGCAGCAGGAGGCGCTGTCCAAATATCTGGCCGAACAGCCTCGTGACTATCTGGCCGTCGCGACGCCCGGCGCCGGGAAGACGACCTTCGCGCTGACCGTCGCCGCCGAGCTCCTAGGCCGCAGGCTGATCGACCGGGTCACCATCGTCGCGCCCACCGAGCACCTCAAGGTCCAGTGGGCCGAGGCGGCCGCGCGGGCCGGGATCGCGATCGACCCGACCTACTCGGCCGGGCAGGGCAAGACCTCGGCCGACTACGTCGGGATCGCGGTGACGTACGCCGGGGTGGCGGTCAACCCGCTCGCGATGCGGATCCGCACCGAGCGGTTCAAGACGCTGGTGATCCTCGACGAGGTGCACCACGCCGGCGACGCGCTCTCGTGGGGCGAGGGCGTCCGGGAGGCCTTCGAGCCGGCCGCGCGGCGGCTGGCGCTGACCGGCACCCCGTTCCGCTCCGACACCAACCCGATCCCCTTCGTCACCTACGCCCCCGGCGAGGACGGGATCCCGCGCTCGGCGGCCGACTACACCTACGGCTACGCCGAGGCGCTGCGCGACCACGTCGTCCGGCCGGTGCTGTTCATGGCCTACTCCGGGCAGATGCAGTGGCGCACCCGCGCCGGCGACGAGATCGCCGCCCACCTCGGTGAGCCGCTGACCAAGGACCTGACCTCGCAGGCGCTGCGCACCGCGCTGGACCCGAGCGGATCGTGGATCCCGTCGGTGCTCGCGGCCGCCGACAAGCGCCTGACCGAGGTACGCCGCCACGTCCCCGACGCGGGTGGGCTGGTCATCGCGACCGACCAGGACTCGGCACGCTCCTACGCCAAGACGATCAAGTCGATCACCGGGGAGTCGGCCACCGTCGTCCTCTCCGACGAGAAGGCCGGCTCGAAGAAGATCGCCAAGTTCTCCGAGTCCGACGACCGCTGGATGGTCGCGGTCCGGATGGTCTCCGAGGGCGTCGACGTACCCCGGCTCGCGGTCGGGGTCTACGCGACCACCACCTCGACGCCGCTCTTCTTCGCGCAGGCGGTGGGGCGTTTCGTACGTGCACGGACGAGGGGTGAGACCGCCTCGGTCTTCCTGCCCTCCGTCCCGAACCTGCTCGGCTTCGCCTCCGAGCTGGAGCTGCAGCGCGACCACGTGCTGGGCAAGAAGGTCACCAGCGAGGACGACATCTTCGCCGCCGAGGACGCCCTGATGGCCGCGGCCAACGCCGAGGAGGGCGCCTCCGAGGAGGAGCTCGGTGCCTGGGAGGCCATGGGCTCGGAGGCCCGCTTCGACCGGGTGCTCTTCGACGGTGGCGAGTTCGGCCACTCGGGCGAGGTGCACGTCGGCTCGGAGGAGGAGATGGACTTCCTCGGCATCCCCGGGCTCCTCGACGCCGACCAGATGAAGACCCTGCTCCAGCAGCGGCAGAGCGACCGGGCGCGCAAGCAGAAGTCGGCCTCGGCGCCGGTCGCTGCCGACGAGCCCGCCGCCGCGGTCGCCGCCCACGAGCAGCTCGCCGTGCTCCGCCGCGAGCTCAACGGCCTGGTCGCCGCCTGGCACCACCGCACCAAGACACCCCACGGCGTCACCCACAACCGGCTCCGCAAGGAGTGCGGCGGCCCGCCCGCCGCGGTCGCCAACGCCGACCAGCTCAAGGCCCGCATCGACACCCTGCGTGACTGGGCGGCGCGAGGCTCCGCCTGATTCCTGTCGAGTCGGCCCGCCCTGACCGAAATTCCTGTCGAGTCGGCTCGTCAAGACGAGCCGACTCGGCGGGAGGGATTCGGGCAGACTGTCTGCCGTGAGGACGCGATGACAGCACTCGAGATCGCGGTGACGTCGGTGGCCGGCGCGCTCGCGGCGCGTGCGGGCGGGGCGACGCGGGTCGAGCTCTGCTCCGCCCTCGAGGTCGGCGGCGTCACTCCGTCGCAGGGACTGGTCGAGGGAGTCCTCGACGAAGTCGGCGGCGTCGATGCCGCCGACGGCTGGCAGGGTGTCCACGTGCTGGTCCGGCCGCGGCCGGGCGGGTTCGAGTACTCCCTCGAGGAGCGCCGCCTCCTGCGGCGCGAGGCCGAGACGGTCCTGGAGGCCGGAGCCGACGGGATCGTGATCGGCGCGCTCACCCCGCACGGGGAGCCCGACGTGGAGCTGGTCCGGGCGCTGGCGGATGCTGCCGCTGCGTACGAGGCGACGGTGACGTTCCACCGGGCCATCGACCTCAGTGCGGACCCGGTCGCGACGATCCGGGCGCTGGACGGCGTGGTCGACCGGGTGCTGACCTCAGGCGGCGCGCCGGCCGCCGCGGCAGGGTCTGCGACGATCGCCGAGATGGTCGCGGTCGGCGGGCCGGACGTGCTGGCCGGCGGTGGCGTGAGCGTCGAGGCGATCGGGGCGCTCGCGGCGCTCGGCGTCGAGGGCGTGCATCTCTCCGCCAAGCGATGGGTCGTCACGGACGGCCGCGTTGCGCTGGGAGTCGCCGACGACGGTGGGCACTGGGTGACCGATCCCGACCTGGTCGCGGCAGCGGCCGCCGCCTTGGCCTAGGCGGGGGAGTCGCCCTCGACCAGGTCGCGGAGCACAGCGACGGCGGCCTCCAGATCGGCCTGGGTGCGTTGACGCGACTCCAGCCGCTCGGCGATGAGGTGGGAGATGCGCTCACGTACGTCGGCCAGGTCGGCACGGCCGGCGTCGGTGAGGGTCACCAGGCTCGCCCGCGCGTCGGCGGGGTTGGGCTCCTTGCTGACCAGGCCGGTCTCCACCAGCTGGGCGATCTGGGCCGACATGGTCGGCTGCGAGCAGCCGTCGGCCCGGGCAAGGTCGGTGATGCCGAGCGGGCCGATGGCGTCGAGGATCGTGAGGACCCGGACGCTGGCCGGAAGGTCGAGCGCGCGGCGGACCAGGCGCATGAGCCGCGCCGCGTAGACGACGAGGTCGCTGGAGAGGTCCAGGGTCTCGGCCGAAGCGGTCGAGGTCGCCGAGGCGGAGCCCGACGCGGTCGGGGCTTCCGAGGGAAGCAGCTGCTGTGAAGGCATCGATCGGAATCCAGAGTTGGGGGTTGCGGCGCGGTGAACGGGTGGAGACTATCTGAGAATGACTACGGAACGGCACACCTGGATCGCGTTCCTGCGCGCCATCAACCTCGGCGCGAACCGGAAGTTCCCGAAGCAGGCTATCTCCGCCGCCGTGGTGAGGGCGGGCGGAACCGACGTCGAGACCTACATCAACACCGGCAACGTACGCTTCGACCACCCGGTCGGCGACCGGGCCGAGATGGAGGCGATCCTGGAGGAGGCCTTCGCGGCCGACCGCTTCTTCGAGGTGCCGACGATCTGTGTGACACCCGCGGAGCTGAAGGTGATCGCCAACGACGCCGCGGCGGTCGGGATGGGGCACGAGGGCAAGCAGTACGTGTTCCTGTGCAAGGAGCTCAGCGACTCCGGTTCCCGGGAGGCGCTGGTGGCTCGGGCGGGGGAGGGCGAGCGGGTCTATGTCATCGGTCGCGCCGTGCACCTGCTCACCGAGGAGGGCTTCCAGCAGACGAAGATCACCAACGCCGTCGTCGAGCGCCACATCGCCACGAGCACCAACCGCAACCTCAACGTGATCCGCACGCTCGCCGACAGGTGGGGATGAGACCTACTGCGCCTCGATGCGGTCGAGGTAGGTCCGGCGTACGTCCGGGTCGACGCGGGTGATCGCGGCATCGTCGTGGACTGCGCGGCGGATCAGCCGCATCACCCGCTCGGGGACGAGCGGGGCGCCCTTGGCGGCGAGGCCGACGTAGGACGGGACGGCGATCTCGGCCGCCCGGCTGCGCACCGATCTCACCACCGCGGCCGCGATGTCCTCGGGGTCCACGGCCGGGAGGATTCCGAGGTCGATGCCGGAGGAGAGCTCGGTGCGTACGGCACTCGACAGCACGGTGGTGAGCGAGACGCCGGTGCCCTCGAGCTCGAGCCGGGTGGCGGCGCCGAGACCGACGACGGCGTACTTGCTGGCGTTGTAGACCGCCAGGCCCTTGAGCGGGAACTTGCCTGCCAGCGAGGCGACGTTGACGACGTGGCCGTGGCCGCGCGCGATCATCGCGGGCAGCGCGAGCCGCATGCCGTGGATGACGCCGTAGACGTTGACGTCCATGGTCAGCCGGTCGATCCGGTCCTCCTGGTCGAGGAAGGGGCCGTTGGGCATCACACCGGCGTTGTTGACCAGGACATCGACGTCTCTGCCGTGCGCCTCCTGCGCGGCGGCGAGGAAGTCGGCGTAGGACTGCTTGTCGGTGACGTCGAGCCGGTGGCCGCTGGCGCCCTCGCCGAGGCCTTTCGCCGCCTCAAGTGCCAGCGCGCCGTCGAGGTCGCCGAGGGCGACCCGCGCTCCGGCGGCGACGAACTCCTTCGCTGTGGCGAGGCCGATGCCGCGGGCGGCGCCGGTGATGACGACGAGGGTGCCGTCGAGGTCGATCTCGGGGTAGCTGGTCATGCGGAAACCTCCACGGTCTCGTCTGATGTGATCTGGAAGTCGGCGGGCTCGAAGTGGCTGATCCGGCGGACCAGCTCACCGGTGGACCATGGCCACGAGAAGCTGTTGCGACCGTTGGCGTCGACGAAGTAGCTGTGGCAGGACGCGCCGCTGTAGGCGGTGCCGGCGAGTGCGGCCTGCACGTCCTCGACGTACGCGGCCTGGGCGTGCGGGCTGACGTCGAGCGAGGCCCAGCCGCGCGCGCGGGCGGTCGTGATGGCCTCGGTGATCATCGCCACCTGCGACTCGGCGACGGCGAAGGCCGAGCCGTGACCGGTGCCGAGGCTCGGGCCGAGCACCACGAACGCGTTGGGGAAGCCGGCGACCGAGGTGCCCTGGTAGGCCTCGGGGGAGCCGGCCCAGTGCTCGGCGAGGGTGCGGCCGTCGGCGCCACGGATCAGGTCGGCGACCGGCATGTCGAGGATGTGGAAGCCGGTGCCGAGGATGATCGCGTCGACCTCCGCCGTGCTGCCGTCGGAGCCGATCACGGTCGCACCCTCGACCCGCTCGACGCCGGTCGCGTGCACCTCCACGTTGGGCTTCGTCAGCGACTGGAGGTAGCTGTTGGAGAAGAGGATCCGCTTGCAGCCGAGAAGGTAGCCGGGCGTCAGCTTCGCGCGTAGCTCCTTGTCCCGGACCACGGCGCGAAGGTAGGCCCGGCCGACCTGCTGCAGGCCCTGCATCAGCGGCTTCGGGCGGCGGAAGGCGACACCGACGGCCTCCATGGCGGCGTACTCGACCGCTCCGAGCGCCTTCTCGAAGAAGGGCACGTGGTGCTTGACCCACTTCTCGGCGTCCGGCACGGGATGGTCGACCTTGGGCAGCACCCAGTGCGCGGTGCGCTGGAAGAGGTGCAGGTCGGAGACCACTTTCTGGACCTCGGGAACGAACTGGACCGCCGAGGCCCCGGTGCCGATCACGGCGACCCGCTTGCCGTCGAGGTCGACGTCGTGGTTCCACCGGGCCGAGTGCCAGACCTCACCGGGGAAGTCGGCCAGGCCGGGCAGGTCCGGGATCTTCGGCTCGTTCCACGGCCCGGCGGCGGCGACCAGGAAGCGGCTGGTGATCTGACCGTCGCTGGTGTCCAGGCGCCAGCCGGCGGTCTCCGCGTTCCAGGCCGCTCCGCGGACCTCGACCCCGAACCGGGTGATGTCCTCGAGGCCGCGATCTCGCGCGACGCTGTCGATGTAGGCGAGGATCTCCGGCTGGTTGCCGTAGACCCGTGACCAGTCGCTGTTGGGCGCGAACGAGAACGAGTAGAGGTTGGACGGTACGTCGCACGCGCAGCCCGGATAGGTGTTGGCCCGCCAGGTGCCGCCGTAGGTGTCGGCCTTCTCGAGGATGACGACGTCCTCGACGCCCGCCTCGCGCAGCTTGATCGCGGCCGCGATGCCGGAGATGCCGGCGCCGATGACGACGACCTCGTGGTGGGTGCTCATGCAGCTGCTCCTTCGAGTGCGGCCGCGACGCGGCCGGGGACGTGTCGGCGGGCCGCGGCGAGGGTGGCCTCGCGGCGGCCGAGGTCCATGAAGTTGGGGCCCATCGCGGCCAGTTCCTCGGCGCCGGGCTCGACCCGGATCACCCGCGTCCCGGCCTCCTCGAGCCGCGCGACCTCGCGGTCGAGCACCGCGGTCATCTGGGAGCGCAGCAGGCGTTCGAGCCGGTCGAGGCCACGCGCGGGAACGCCGCCCTTCGTGGTCATCGGGGCGACCACGACGACCTCGTCGACCGCCCGGGGGAGGAGGTCGGCCGAGACGGAGGAGACCGCACCTCCGTCGACGTGGCGACGGCCGGCGATCTCGACCGGCGGGAACCAGCCGGGGATGGCCCAGGAGGCTGCGATCGCCGCGCCGAGGGTGGTCGCGGGGGCGTTCTCGGAGCCGAACGCCACCCTCTCGCCCGTGGTCGCGTCCGCCGCGACCAGCCAGGTCGCCGGGTGGCCGACCCAGCCGTCGGGTCCGGCCAGGGCATCGCCGTACGCCTTCAGCCAGCTCGCGTCCCCGCGGCCGCGGGGGAGCAGCCCGGCCAGCGCGCTGTAGGGCGAGCGGCGCGCGAGCCCGGGCCGGACCAGGCCGAGCGCGGGCAGCGCGGGCGCCGGCAGCGGCGGCATCGTGCCGGGGTGGGTGGCGACGTGGGCCGCCAGGACGGGGTCTGCGCCCGGTGCGCCGTCGAGAGCGTCGAGCAGGTCCTGCGGCGTACGGCCGGACCCGAGGGCCGCGACGATCTCTGCGCCCGCCGAGGTGCCGACGAGGACATCGGCCGTGCGGACGTCCCAGTCCAGCGCCTCCTCGAGGACGCGGAGGGCGACGGCCGTCCAGGCGAAGCCGAGGGTGCCACCGCAGCCGATGGCGAGTGCACGTCGTGGAGTCATATTCCGGATACTAACGGTATTTGAATACCAGTGGTACCCCGAACTGGTAAGATCTGGCTCGTGAGCCGGATCACCCGCAAGGAGTCGCACGCACAGACGCGGGAGCGTCTCGTCGCGACCGCGCACCAGCTGTTCCTCTCGGACGGCTACAACGCGACCTCCCTCGACAAGGTCGCCGCCACGGCGGGCTTCTCGAAGGGCGCGGTCTACTCGAACTTCGCCACCAAGCACGAGCTCGGTCTCGCCGTGCTCGACGTGATCCACCGGGAGCGGGCGCTGTCCCTGGCGGACGCCGTCAGCGGCGTCGACACGGTCGAGGGCCGCATCGACGCCTTCGCGGCCTGGGCCGAGGCCAACATCGGCGACGTCGGCTGGACCGCGCTCGAGGTCGAGTTCGCGACCAGCACCCGCCGCGTCCCCGGGGTGAGCGAACAGCTCGCCGGCCGGCGCCGCGAGCTCACCGCGGCCGTCGCCGGCCTCATCGAGCAGCAGGCCGCCGACCTCGGTCTCACCCTGGCCTCACCGGCCGAGGACGCCGCCGTCCAGCTGCTCTCGCTCGGCATCGGGCTCGGCGTCCAGCGCGCGTTCGACCCCGATCTCTCGGTCACCAGCCTGGTCGACCTGCTGCGCTCACTGCTGGAGAGCGCGACGCCGGCGTCCTAGAGCCCTAGTGCGCCGGTGCGCCGTTGCGCTCGGGGGCCGGGAAGGTGACCCGGTTCAGGCGGCGTACCGCCGGGCTCAGCAGCGTGGCGAGGGAGATCACCACATAGGCGATGCCGGCGATGGCGAGCATGTTCTCGATCCCGTACGCAGCGGCCAGCGGCCCCATCGCCAGCTGCCCGACGGGGATGGCGACGTAGGTGCCGAGCTGGTCGTAGGAGGACGCGCGGGAGAGCAGGTCGCTGGGGACGTTCTCCTGCATCGAGAGCTGCCAGCCGAGGCTGAAGACCTGGATGCCGGCACCGGAGAGGGCGGCCGCGGGCAGCAGCACGGCGAGGTCGGTGGAGAAGCCGAGAGCGGCGATCGGCAGTCCGAACAGGGCCATGCCGATCATGCCGTAGAACAGGGGCCGCTCGAGCCGGACCTTCATCAGCACGAGCGTCGCGGCGAGCACGCCGATCCCCTGGAAGGTCAGGATCAGGCCCCAGCCGCCCGCGCCCAGCTCCGAGCCCTCGGCCCGCTGCGGGCCGAGGGTGAGCAGCCCGCCCTCGTAGAGGGCGTTGAGCATGGTGGCGGCGCCGACGCAGATCCACAGCCAGGTCGTCGAGCGGAAGTAGTCCCATCCGGTGCGCAGATCGCCGATGACCGAGGCCTTGGCGACCGTACCGCTGAGCTTGACCGGCAGCAACAGCAGCGCCGCGACGATCCAGGTGACGGCGTCGAGCGCGAGCGCCCAGCCCGCGCCGACGCTGAGGACGAGCAGGCCGGCGGTGCCGGGACCGGCGACCGCGACGACCGCCCGGGTCAGCGACATCAGCACGTTGGCCTCCTGCAGCATGGTGCGAGGCACCACGAGCGGGATGATCCCCTGCTGGGCGGGCAGGCCGGCGGCGGAGACGATGCCGTTGAGCGCGGCGAGCGCGATCAGGTGCCACAGCTCGGCGACACCGGTGATGACGAGGACGGCGACGACCGCCTGGCTCAGCCCCGAGACCAGGTTGGAGGCGAACAGGATCCGGGCTCGGCCCATCCGGTCGGCGAGCACGCCGCCGATGAGCATGAAGATGATCATCGGGATGGTGCGGGCCGCGAGGACGGCACCGATCGCGATCGGAGCGTCACTCACCTCCAGGACCGCGAAGGCCAGCGCGACGGGCGCCATGAAGTTGCCGACCAGGTTGACCGATCGGGACGCGAAGAACCAGCGGAAGTGGGGTTCGCGAAGTGGGGCTGTCGCCGAGATCCGAGCCATTCGAGAGAGAATAGACCGTCAGCTGATTTCTATCTGCTGAAAATTCCCAATTCTGTCACGAGACCGTTATCCCGGCCGAGCGCATCTCCGCGATGGCGGCCGAGGTGGACTCCGCAGCCACGCCTGCGGCCAGATCGGCGAGAAGCGTGGTGTGGAAACCGGAGGCGCGGGCGTCGAGCGCGGTGGCCCGCACGCAGTAGTCCGTGGCGAGCCCGCACACGTCGACCTCCTCGACGCCGTGCGCCCGGAGCCAGTCGGTCAGGGTGGTGCCGCTTGTCGCCGCGCCCTCGAAGCCGGAGTAGGCCGCTGCGTACTCACCCTTGCGGAAGATCTCGTCGAAGGTGACCGGGTCGAGGTTGGGGTGGAAGGCCTCGCCGTCGGTGCCGACCACGCAGTGCGCCGGCCAGGAGCTGACGTAGTCCGGCGGGTTGCCGAAGTGGTCGCCCGGGTCGATGTGGTGGTCCTTGGTCGCCACGACCAGCCCGTACGTCTGCTCCGGCTCCTTGCTCGCCGCCCGCTCCCGCAGCAGCTGACCGATGTCGTAGGCCACCCGGGCCCCGCCGTCGACCGGCAGGGACCCGCCCTCGCAGAAGTCGTTCTGTACGTCGACCACGATCAGTGCACGCGTCATGCTCGCCAGAGTAGACGGTGACGGTTCGTCTAGGTATGCAGCTGAACCGTCACATCCCTAGCGGAGTTCCACGTGGGCTGTGAGGGTTGGTCTGCATACCTAGACGAACATCCGGCCGGACGGCGTGCGATCAGATGAACTGGGTGGGGATCGCCGGATCGCCCTTCAGGAGCGAGTGGGCGATGACGGGGAGCTCGGCGACGGAGGCGTGGTGGCGGTCGCGAGCCGCGTCGAGGGGCTCGCGGCCGACGATCTCGCCGCCCTTGACCAGCTGGGTGAGCAGCGGCCGGTCGTTGTTGTCGCCCTGAGGAGCGGTGCCGATGCCGATCACCTCGGCGTCGGCGACGTCTTTGCGGTTGCGGCGGCGCAGGGCGTACTTCCGGCCGCCGATCGAGGTCTTGGCGGCACTCTTCTTGGCGACCGGCTCGAGGTCGCCGGAGGCACCTTCGCGGGCGACCAGCTTGTAGACGAAGCCGGCCGTCGGGTGGCCGGAGCCGGTGACCAGCTGGGTGCCGACGCCGTAGCCGTCGACGGGGGCGGCCGCCAGGCCGGCGATGGCGTACTCGTCCAGGTCGCTGGTGACGATGATCTTCGTCTCGGTGGCGCCGAGGTCGTCGAGCTGACGGCGTACGTCATGGGCGAGCAGCCCCAGGTCGCCGGAGTCGATCCGCACCGCACCGAGCTCGGGACCGGCGATCTCGACCGCCGTGGCCACCGCCTCGGCGATGTCGTAGGTGTCCACCAGCAGCGTGGTGCCCTTGCCGAGGGAGGCGACCTGGGCCTGGAAGGCCTGCTCCTCGGTGTCGTGCAGGAGGGTGAAGGCGTGCGCGGAGGTGCCGGTCGTGGGGACGCCGAAGCGGGCGCGGGCGGCCAGGTTGGAGGTGGCGGTGAAGCCGGCGACGTAGGCCGCGCGGGCGGCGGCGATCGCGGCCGCCTCGTGGGTGCGGCGCGAGCCCATCTCGATGCACGGGCGCTCGCCGGCCGCCATCGTCATCCGGGAGGCCGCGGTGGCGATGGCCGAGTCGTGGTTGTAGATCGAGAGGAGCACCGTCTCCAGGACGACCGCCTCGGCGAAGCTGGCCTCGACCACGAGCAGCGGCGACTGCGGGAAGAAGGTCTCGCCCTCGGCGTACCCCCAGATGTCGCCGGTGAAGCGGTAGCCGGCCAGCCATTCCAGGGTCGGGCCGTCGACGACGCCCTCCAGGATCGCCAGCTGCTCGGAGCCGAAGCGGAACGCCTCCAGGGCGTCGAGGGCTCGCCCGACCCCCGCCACCACGCCGTAGCGACGCCCGCCGGCCAGGCGCCGGGGGAACAGCTCGAAGACGGCACGGCGCTCCGCGGTGCCCGCCTTCAGGGCGGCCTGGAGCATGGTCAGCTCGTAGTGATCTGTCAGGAGCGCGGTCGAGTCCGCTGTCGAGTCCACGAGCACATCGTGGCACGATGGATGCCATGAGCGCGCCAAGCCCTGTGGAGCTCGACGAGCCCGAGATCGATGATCTCGTCGCGCCCGCGACCCCGTGGGTCACCATCGTCTGGAACGACCCGGTCAACCTGATGTCGTACGTCACCTTCGTCTTCCAGAAGTACTTCGGCTACTCCAAGAAGAAGTCGGAGAAGCTGATGATGGAGGTGCACAACGACGGCAAGTCGGCCGTCTCCACCGGGTCGCGCGAGGAGATGGAGCGCGACGTGCAGGCGATGCACGAGTACGGCCTGTGGGCGACGCTGGAGAAGCAGGATTGATGGGCGGGTTCAGCTACCACCGCCGCGGCAAGCAGATCATCGCCACCTTCTCCGGGTTCGAGGCCGACCTGCTCCGCTCGCTGGCCTCCCAGCTCGTCGAGCTGTTGCGCAACGAGGTCGCCGCCCCGGCCGAGAGCGACGACCCGCTCGAGGCGCTGCTCGACTTCTCGGGGCCGACCACGGAGCCCGAGGACCCGGTCCTGAAGCGGCTCTTCCCCTCGGCCTACGGTGACGACGCCGAGGCCGCCGGGGAGTTCCGGCGGTTCACCGAGGGCGGGCTGCGCGACGGCAAGGCGCGGGCCGCCTCCACGATCATCGACTCGCTCGAGGAGGCCGGGCTCCCGCCCGAGCTCGACGAGGACGGGCTGGTCATCGACGTCGAGCTCCCGATCCCCGACGCCGAGGCCTGGATGCGCTCCTTCACCGACATCCGGCTCGCGCTCGCGACCCGGCTCGGGGTCGAGGAGGGCGACGAGGACTTCTGGGACTCGCTGCCCGACGACGACCCCGCCGGCCAGGTCTACGGGATCTACCAGTGGGTCGGGATCCTGCAGGAGACCATCGTCGAGGCGCTGTGGTCAGCGGAGTGAGTCGTCGGTCAGCCTGACCAGGATCGTGCGCAGGCTCTCCCGGTCGCTGTCGGGAAGGACTGCCAGGAACTCGTCGGCCGCCTCCTGACGGGCCCTGTCGATCGTCCGGCCCAGACGTACGCCCTCCTCGGTCGCCACCACGCAGACCGCCCGGCGGTCGGCCGGGTCGGGCTGCCGCGCGACCAGGCCGTGGCCCTCGAGGCCGTCGACGACCTCGGTGGCCGACCTGGGCACGATGTGGAGCCGCTCGGCCAGTGCCGAGAGCCGGATGGGCTCGTCGGCGGCGAGCACGATGCGCAGCGCTCGGCCCTGCGAGGGGGTGATCCCCCAGCGGGCGGTGGCGGCGCCGAAGTGTCGTCGGAGGGTGCGTGCTGCCGCCATCAGCAGGTCGGCGGTCTCGTCCACGGGAATAACTCTAACCCATCATGGGTTAGCCTCATTGTGAGTCAACCTCAGTAATCAGGATCGAGGTGTTCGGATGAGTGACCCGCACCCGTACAAGTCTTCGGGCGAGCCCGGCCGCTCCGGCCGCGACCCCCGCAACAAGCGCGCCGACCGCGCCCAGCTGGAGGCCCAGCCGGTCTCGCTGCGCCGGATCGCGCGTCTCTTCGCGCCCTACCGAGGGCGCCTGCTTCTCGTCGTGGCGCTGATCGTGATCAGCTCGGTGATCGGGCTGGCGCAGCCGTTCCTCGTCAAGCACGTCATCGACACCGCCCTGCCCGAGGGTGACACCTCGCTGCTGATGCTCTGCGTCGCCGCGATGGTGCTCGTCGCGATCGCCTCGGCCGCCCTCGGGGTCGCCCAGACGCTGATCTCCACCGAGGTCGGCCAGCGGGTCATGCACCGGCTGCGTACGGACCTCTTCGGGCACCTGCAGCGCCAGTCGCTCGACTTCTTCACCCGGACGCGCGGTGGGGAGGTCCAGTCGCGGATGGTCAACGACATCGGCTCGATGCAGTCGGTGGTCACCTCCACCGCGACCTCGATCGCGGCCAACGTCACCGTCGTGGCCGGCACCGTGGTCGCGATGATGGCGCTCAACTGGCGCCTCGCGCTGATCTCCCTGGTGGTGCTGCCGCCCGCGGTGTGGACCACCCGCAAGGTGGCGCAGATGCGCTACGCCGTGACCACCCAGAGGCAGGCCAGGATGGCCGACCTGCACGTGCAGGTCGAGGAGGGGCTCTCGGTCAGCGGCATCCTGCTGACCAAGACCCTCGGGGCCGCGCCGGCACTGGCCTCCCGCTTCGAGCAGACCTCCGACGACCTCGTCGGTCTCGAGGTACGCAGCCAGCTCGCCGGCCGGTGGCGGATGGCGACCATGCAGGTGGTCTTCGCCGCGGTTCCCGCCGCGCTCTACCTCGCGGCCGGGTTCCCGGCGACCTCGGGCGCGCTGACGATCGGGACGCTGGTCGCCTTCGTCTCGCTGCAGGGCTCGCTCTTCCGGCCGCTGATGGGGCTGCTCAACGTCGGGGTCGACGTCACCTCCTCGCTGGCGCTCTTCTCCCGGATCTTCGAGTACCTCGACCTGCCGGTCGAGATCGACGACCCGGCCTCCCCGGTGCCTCTGGGTGAGGCTCGTGGCGATGTCGTCTTCGATGCCGTCGGGTTCACCTATGACGGCTCGCGCCCTGTCCTCGAGGACATCTCGCTGCGGGTGCCTGCGGGCGGCTCGCTGGCGCTGGTCGGGGCGACCGGATCGGGCAAGTCGACCCTGGCGGGGATGGTCGCGAGGCTGCACGACCCGACCTCCGGCCGGGTGATGATCGACGGGATCGACCTGCGCGACCTGGACCTGGCCGACCTGGCCGCCAACGTCGGCATGGTCACCCAGGAGACCTATCTGCTCCATGCGAGCGTCCGCGACAACCTGCGCCACGCCCGACCCGAGGCGAGCGACGCCGAGATCGAGGCGGCCGCCCGCGCGGCCCGGATCCACGACCTGATCGTCGAGCTGCCCGAGGGCTACGACACCCTGGTCGGCTCCCGCGGCCACCGCTTCTCGGGCGGCGAGCAGCAGCGGCTGGCGATCGCCCGCACCCTGCTGCGCGACCCCCGTGTGCTCGTGCTCGACGAGGCGACCTCCGCGCTCGACAACACCACCGAGCGGGAGGTGCAGGCGGCCCTGGACCGGCTGGCGCAGGGGCGTACGACGATCACCATCGCCCACCGGCTCTCCACCGTCCGCGACGCCGACCAGATCGCCGTGCTCGACCAGGGCCGGGTCGTCGAGGTCGGCACCCACGAGGAGCTGCTGCTGCGGGGCGGTGCCTATGCCGACCTCGTCCGCGGCGGTCTGTCCGTGGCCGCCTAGCACGGTTGACGGCGCGTGGCCGGGGCGAGTCCGAGGGCCGGTCACGTTCAGGAGCCGGACCAGGTCCGCCTAGGCTGATCCTGTGCTGACCATCGACCAGGCGACGTACGACGCGATCGTCGCCCACGCGAAGCGCGACCATCCCGACGAGGCGTGCGGGATCGTCGCGGGCCCTGAGGGGTCCGACCGGCCGGAGCGGTTCATCGAGATGATCAACGCCGCCGGCTCGCCGACCTTCTACGAGTTCGACTCGACCGATCTGCTCCAGCTCTACAAGGAGATGGACGCGAACGACGAGGAGCCGGTGATCGTCTACCACTCCCACACGGCGACCGAGGCCTACCCCTCGCGCACCGACATCGGGCTGGCGATGGAGCCGAACGCTCACTACGTGCTGGTCAGCACCCGCGAGCACGGAAATGACGCGGGTCCGGTCGAGTTCCGGTCGTACCGGATCGTCGACGGCACCGTCACCGAGGAAGAAATCAACATCGTCGCGACGTTGTCGTGACGCGCACCACCTACATCTAGGAGAACCAACCCATGGCCATCGAGGTCAAGATCCCGACCATCCTCCGCACCTACACCGCCGGTGAGAAGGCAGTCAGCGCCGAGGGCAAGACCCTGAGCGCGCTCATCGACGACCTCGAGGCGAAACACTCCGGCATCAAGGAGCGCCTCATCGACAACGGTGACCTGCGCCGCTTCGTCAACGTCTACATCAACGACGAGGACGTCCGCTTCATCGGCGGTCTCGACGCCGAGCTCAAGGACGGCGACCAGGTCGTCGTCCTCCCCGCCGTCGCAGGCGGCTGCTGAGCGGTGTGGATGCTCACCGAGGTAACTCGGTGAGCGCTCACTGCCCTCGCGGAGTTCCGCGAAGGAAGTGACTCCAGACCGAGGTATCTCGGTCTGCGGGCAACGCTCTCTCAGCCCAGAATGCCGCGGTCGTACGCTCGTGCGACCGCGGCTGCTCTGTCTGTGACCCCGAGCTTGTCGAAGATGTGACCCAGGTGGGTCTTGACCGTGGCCTCGCTGACGAAGAGCTGCGCGGCGATCGCGCGGTTGGTCGTCCCGCGGGCGACCAGGGTGAGCACCTCGCGCTCGCGCGGGCTCAGCTGGGCCGTCGGGCCGGGGGAGCGGAGCCGGGAGGCGAGCCGGGTCGCGACAGCGGGGGAGAGGACGGTCTCGCCGGCCGCGGTCGCGCGGACGGCCTGGACCAGGTCGGGCGTCGGGGCGTCCTTGAGCAGGTAGCCCGTCGCACCCGCCTCGATCGCGGCGACCACGTCGGAGTCGGTGTCGAACGTCGTCAGCACCAGTACGCCGGCCCGTGACTCGCGCGCCCGGAGCCGCTCGATCACCTCGACCCCTCCGGTGCCCGGCATCCGCAGGTCGAGGACGAGGACGTCGGGGTCGAGCTCCTCGACGAGGGCCAGGGCCTGCGCCCCGTCGCCCGCCTGGCCGACGACCTCGAAGCCCTGCGCGCGGAGCACGCCGACCACCCCGTCGCGTACGACGGGGTGGTCGTCGGCGACCACGATCCTGATCTGCGTCATGCGGGTCCTCGGGTGAGTGCGGGAATGCTGGTGGAGACGGCGGTGCCGGCGCCGGGGGCGGACTCGAGCGTGAAGGTGCCGGCCAGGCGCTGGGCCCGCTCCCGCATCACGCCCAGCCCGAACGAGGACGAACGGCGGGGAGCGGCGGGATCGAACCCGGAGCCGTCGTCGCGCACGTCGAGGATGACCTCGGCCTCGTCGAAGGTGAGGGTGACGCCGACCCGGGACGCGCCGGCGTGCTTGGCGACGTTGGCGAGGGCCTCCTGGGCGATCCGCAGCAGGGTCGCCTCGACCTCGGAGTGCAGTGCCGTGGCCTCGCCGACGACGACGAAGGAGGCCTCGACCCCGTGGTCGTCGCGCCAGCCGGCGACCAACGTCGAGAGGGCGTCGGCGAGGCCCGCGTCGGCCAGCTCGGCGGGGGTCAGGTCCTGCACGGAGCGCCGGGCCTCCACCAGTGCGGTGCGGGCCATCTCGGTGGCCCGGGCCACCCGGCCGCGTACGTCCTCGGCGTCGTCGGACCCCTGGGCGGCCTGGAGCTGCGCGACGACACCGGCGAGGGACTGGGCGATGGTGTCGTGGATCTCGCGGGCGAGGCGCTCGCGCTCGTCGCGCACGCCGGCGGAGCGGGACTGGGCCAGGAGCTCCTCCTGGAGCCGGGCGTTCTCGGCGAGGGCCTCCTCGAGGCGGCCGATGGTGTCGGCCCGTTCCTGGCTCACCGCCTCGAGGTGCTCGCTGTAGCGGCCCATCAGCGAGGCGAGCCCGAAGTTCACCACGAACAGCAGCGGCAGCAGGGCTGCTTGCCACGGGTTGTCGTACGGTGGCGGGCCCCCGGTCTGCCCGGTGGCCATGATCAGCGAGGTGACCGCCATCGCCCCCCAGCGCCAGCGGCCGCGGAAGGAGTCGAAGGCATCCAGGAACCCGACCCACGCGACGATGCAGAACAGCGGGTGCATCAGGGTGAGGACGGCGATCAGCAGAGTGCGTCCGATGTAGCCGACCGGGTGCGGGCCCCCGTGGACGTAGGTCCACCACCAGGACCACACCGCGACCGCCACCACCAGCCCGCCGAACGCCGCTCGGGCCTCGAGAGTGCTGGGGCCCAGCTCCGGCAGCGTCGCGATGCAGATGGTCGTGGCGAGCACGATCAGCGCCAAGGGCAGCACCTTGAGGTTGCGCACCCAGCGCTGATCGTGCTCGAGGACGGAGTCCATGCCCAGACCCTCTCACTGCCACTTGAACGCGCGCACGGCAATCACATAGAGCGCGATCGCCCAGCCGCCCATCACCGCGAGGTCCATCAGCTGCGGGAAGGTCCCGGCGCCGGCGTCGTTGAGGGCGTTCGAGGCTGCGCCGTAGGGAGTGAGCGAGATGACGTCACGCACGGTGCCGCCGAAGACCTCGACGGGGAAGTAGACCCCTGCGGTGAACATGCTGGGGACGAAGGCCACCATCGCGACCACCTGTCCGGTCTTGGCGTTGGGGGAGACCGCGGTGATCGCGGTCCCGATCCCGAGCGAGACGGCCAGCGCCAGCAGGTAGGCCGCCGCGTATCCCAGGAGTGATCCCGGCAGCGGCGTCTCGAACACCACCCGGCCGACCACGAGCACGATCACCGACGATGCCGCGACCGCGACCGCGTGCACCAGCACCTGGCCGAGCAGGATCGAGGACGGCCGCGCCGGGGTGGTCCCGAGCCGCCGCAGCACCCCGCTCTCGCGGTATCCGGTCAGCGTCGGCGGCATCGTCATGATCGCCGCCATGATCATCGAGAGCAGCACCGTGGTCGGGACGTAGAGGTCGATCAGCCGGCGGCCGCCGAAGTCCTCGTTGTACTCGCGGAAGGCGGGCACGACCCCGAGCACCACAAGCAGCAAGGTCGGGAACGCGAGGATCCAGAAGAGCGAGAGTCGCTCACGGGCGAAGAGCCGTGTCTCCGTACGGATCATGGCAACGGTCGGGCTTGTCATCGCAGTTCCTCCACGGCGGTGATGGTCTGGGTGAGGTCGAGGTAGGCGGCGTCGAGGCTCCCGGCGGCGACCCGGAGCCGCAGCGGCGCCACCCCCTGCGTACGCAGCGCCTCGATGACTGCGAGGGCGACCCCGTCGGCGCCCTCGACCGTGACGGTGCCGCTCTCGCTGCGCGCGGCGGTGACGCCGTCGAGGTCGCGCAGCGAGGCCAGGTCGATCGCGACCGTGGTCTCGAAGGTGGTGATGGTGGCCGCGGAGGCGGAGTCGATGAGCCCGGCCGGGGTGTCCAGCGCCCGGATCCGGCCGGCGTCGACGATGGCGATCCGGTCGCAGAGCGTCTGGGCCTCCTTCATCGAGTGGGTGACCAGCAGGACGGTCACGCCCCGGTCGCGTACGTCGCGCACCAGGTCCCACACCTCGCGGCGGGCCCGCGGGTCCAGGCCGGTGGTGAGCTCGTCGAGCACGACGACCCGCGGCCGGCCGATCAGCGCCAGCGCGATCGAGAGCCGCTGCTGCTGGCCGCCGGAGAGGTTCTCGAACCGCTGCCGCAGGTGGGTCCCGAGTCCGAGCCGTTCGGCAAGCGGCTCCCACGGCTCCGGGTCGTCATAGAACGCGCTCCACAGCTCCAGCGCCTCCCGGACCGTGATCTTCGGCTGCAGCTTCGCCTCCTGGAGCTGTACGCCGAGCACCTCCGTCACCGCCGCCCGGTCCGTCCAGGGATCGATGCCGTGAACCCGGATCCGGCCCCGGTCGCCGACCCGGAGCCCGGCGATCGACTCGACGGTCGTGCTCTTGCCGGCCCCGTTGGGCCCGAGGATGCCGAAGATCTCGCCCTCGTGGACGATCAGGCTGATCTCGTCGACCGCCACCTTCTCGCCATAGGTCTTGCGCAGGCCGTCCACGACGACCGCTGGTTCTCGCTCCTGATGCATATCTCCAGCCTGGTCGGTGACGCGGTCTCACGGATCGGGCGATCGGCGCGAGTGGGCATCAGACGATCGGTTGATGCGACGATGGACCCCATGCGCTACGACAACCTGCTGGCGTCGGTCGGGGGCACCCCGTTGGTGGGGCTGCCCCGCCTCTCGCCCTCTCCCGACGTACGTCTGTGGGCCAAGCTCGAGGACCGGAACCCCACCGGCTCGATCAAGGACCGCCCGGCTCTTCGCATGGTCGAGGAGGCCGAGAAGGACGGCAGGCTCCGCCCGGGCTGCACGATCCTGGAGCCGACCTCCGGCAACACCGGGATCTCGCTGGCCATGGCGGCCAAGCTCAAGGGCTACCGGATCGTGTGCGTGATGCCCGAGAACACCTCCGAGGAGCGGCGCCAGCTGCTGCGGATGTGGGGCGCCGAGATCGTCTCCTCGCCCGCCGCCGGCGGCTCCAACGAGGCCGTCCGGGTCGCCAAGCGTCTCGCCGCCGAGCACCCCGACTGGGAGATGCTCTACCAGTACGGCAACTCCGCCAACGCGCTCGCCCACGAGGAGGGCACCGGCCCCGAGCTCCTCGCCGACCTGCCCTCGATCACCCACTTCGTCGCTGGGCTCGGCACGACCGGGACGCTGATGGGCGTCGGTCGCTTCTTCCGCTCCGCCAAGCCGGACGTACGCATCGTGGCCGCCGAGCCGCGCTACGGCGAGCTCGTCTACGGCCTGCGTAACCTCGACGAGGGCTTCGTCCCCGAGCTCTACGACGCCTCGTTCATCGACGCCCGCTTCTCGGTCGGCCCCCGTGACGCCGTACGCCGCGTCCGCGAGCTCCTCGAGCTGGAGGGCATCTTCGCCGGCATCTCCACCGGCGCGATCCTCCACGCCGCCCTCGCCCAGGCCGCCAAGTCCCTCCAGGCCGGGGAGAAGGCCGACATCGCCTTCGTCGTCGCCGACGGCGGCTGGAAGTACCTCTCCACCGGGGCGTACGAAGGCACCATCGACGAGGCCGAGGAAGGTCTCGAGGGCCAGCTCTGGGCGTGAGGGTCGGTCAGCGGCAGAAGGCGTAGACGACGAGGCCGTGGTCCTCGCCGGAGAAGACCTGGTCGAGGGCCTTGCCGGTGAGGTGGGCGTCGACGTAGCGCGGGGCGGGGCCGGTGGCGACGATGGCGTGGGCGGGAAGCCTGCCGGTCATGTCGCGGGGGGCCTCGGTGCTCCAGCAGTCGTGCTGCTGGATGAGGGCGGCGGGGCTGCCGGGGGCGAGCGGGCGGTCGGCCTCGGGGGTGGAGCCGAGCTGGGCCAGCGCTACGGCGATGGCTGATGCGTACATCGCCCAGATGCCGAGCGCCATGAAGCCCTGGCGGCCGAGGAAGGCTCTCACACCTGGGCAACGCCGCAGCGGGCTCCGGGGTTACGGGAGGCCGGCGTCGTGGTCGTGGATCCAGGCCAGATGGCGGTCGTACGCATCGGGTGACCCGAGCCGCTTGTTGCGGGCCTGGGCGCGCGGACCGTCGGGGAGGTGGAGCACGTCGGCGGCTGCCAGCGAGGCGATCTGGATCCGGCGGGTGCGGTCGCGGCGGCGTACCTCGTAGGTCGCCAGGGCGCGGTCCGTGTCGTCGTCGGTGGCGAGGCAGTCGGCGAGGACGGTCGCATCCTCGATCGCCTGGGCGGCCCCTTGGCCGTGGTGGGGCGGCATCAGGTGGGCGGCGTCGCCGAGCAGCGTGACGCGGCCGCGTGACCAGGTGGCCAGGGGCGGCCGGTGGAAGAGACCCCAGTGCTCCGAGCACGGTGCCGCGGAGACCATCTGGACCACGGCCGGATGCCAGCCGGCACAGGCGTGCACGTGCGCGTCCGGGTCGTCCGGCCAGGACCACGAGTCCGGCGCCCAGGGGCCGGCCTGACGCTTGACCAGCCAGAACGCGTGGTCGCCGGTGCCGACCGGGTGATGCATCAGGTGGCCGCCGGCGCCCGTCCACAGCTGCACGCGACCGGGGTCGGGGAGCAGCGTGAGCTGCGAGCGCGGGACGATCCCGCGCCAGGCGATGCAGCCGGAGAACTGCGCGTCGTCGTAGCCGACGACGTGCTCGCGCAGCATCGATGCGGCGCCGTCGGCGCCGATGACCAGGTCGGCCTCGACCGTCTCGCCGCCGGCGAACTCCAGGCTCACAGGCCCCTCGCCGGGGTCGGTGAGCCCGACCAGGCGGTGGCCGAGGTGGAGACCGTCGGTGCCGAACGCCCGGCTCAGCAGCGCCTGCAGGGCGGCGCGATCGATGCCGTAGCAGGGCGCCCCGGCGCGGTCCGCGTACGCCGCGGCGGAGAGCACCCGTCCGATCGCGGCGCCGGTGTGGCCGTCGCGCCAGACCAGGCCGTCGACGGTCGCCGCCGCCTCGCCGAGGTCCGGCTCGAGCCCGATGCGCTCCAGGAGCCTGGTCGCGTTGGCGGGAAGCAGCACGGCGTCGCCGGCCGGGAGCGGATCGGTCGTGGCCTCGTACACCTCGACCTCGATGCCCCGGCGGCGCAGCCCGACGGCGAGGGTCAGGCCGCCGAGGCCGGCCCCGACGATCGCGACCCGCCGCACACGACGATCCCTGCGTAAAGCTGCCCGAGCCATCCGGCTGACCGACATCGCACGCTCCTTGGGGAGGTTACGTTCGAAACGTACCTCAGGGTCGTGTGTGCTCGTGGACGGTTACGGCAACGTCACTTGACGTCGAGCGTCTGCGACTTGCCGATGTCGCTGGTCTGGATGGGGCCGAGACCGAGGAGGTCCAGGGCCAGGTTGCCGAGGTCGGCGTTGCGTACGGGCTGAGGGCCCTCGTAGTCGGGGCGGCCCTTTCCGGGGTCGCGGTAGTCGTCGGAGTTGAGCTCGTAGAGGTCCGCGCCGGCGCCGGCGTCCGGGCCCCAGACGATGAACGGGATCCGATAGTTCTCGTAGACCTTCTCGGAGTGGTTGGTGATGCCCGGCTTGAAGCCGTGGTCGGCGGTGAGGATGACGTCGAGATCCTTCGTCAGCCCGGGATCGGCGTCGATGACGTCGAGGAACTCACCGACCTGGGCGTCGGACTCCTCCACCGCGTCGAGGTAGTCCGGCGACATCCCGCCGGAGGCGTGCCCGGCGACGTCGGGAAGCGAGAGATGTACGAAGGTGAGGTCGCGCTGCTCGTCGGCCAGGTCCTTCGCGGCCTCCGGGACCAGCTCGTCGTGGTCGTCCACGGCTTCGAAGACGTCGATGTCGTTCTTCCAGGCCCGCTCCCACAGCTCGAACTTCTGCTTGGTCACGAAGACGCCCGTGCTGAGCCCGGCCTCGTGGGCGACGGTGAAGACCGAGTCCTCGTCCGGGTCGATCGACTTCGACGGGTCGCCGACGTTCCAGGTGACCCCGTGGCCGCCGTCGTCGGCGTTGATCGGGTCGCTGGTGACCATGCCGGTGTGGTTGGGGAGGGTGATGTTCTTCTCGTAGGCCGTGCGGGCGTTGAGCGTCGAGGCGCCCTCGTCGATCAGCCGGTGGATGTGGGGCGTCTTCGCCGGCCCGAGCGTCGTCAGCGCATCCGGGTTGAGCCCGTCGATCGAGATCGCGAGCACCTTCCGGTCGACCTGGGTGGTCTCGCGCTCAGCAGCGTCGCGACCCACGCCGCCGCCACCGCCGCCGTCCCGGTCGGGCAGCGCGGTGAACGCCACGACGAGCACGACCGCGACGAAGATGCCGAGGGAGACGAGAGGGAAGAGGCGACGCACCGGCACACCCTAAGTGAACCCGATGGCACCTCGGGCGAACGCTCAGCGAATGTCTAGTGACTGAGTGGAGTTCAGCGTGCTGCCGGGGATCGGGCCCAGGCCGAGCAGGTCGAGCGCCAGGTTGCCGAGGTCGCCGTTGCGGATCGGCTGCTTGCCGGCGTACGTCGGCCGGGTCGTCCCCGGCGCGCGGTAGTCGGGGTTGAGCCGGTAGAGCGAGGCACCGCGGGCGGCCCCCGGGCCCCACACGACGAACGGGATCCGGTAGTTGGCGTAGAGGTGGGCGCTGTGGTCCCTGGCGGCGGCCTTGAAGCCGTGGTCGGCGGTGAGGATGACGTACGTCGACCGCTTGAGCGTCGCCGAGGAGTCGATCACCTTCAACAGCCTGCCGATGCGGGCGTCGGTGCGGATCACCGAGGCACGGTAGGCCGCGCTCATCCCGCCGTCGCGGTGGCCGTAGTGGTCGGGGGAGCCCAGGTGGACGAAGGTGAAGGCGCGCTTCTTGTCCGCCAGGTCGCGGGCCGCTCGGCCGACCAGGTCGGCGTCGCCGTCGACCACGAACCGGTCGATCGAGGGCCAGGAACGGTCGAAGAGGCCGAACTTCGACTTCGAGGCGAACAGGGCGCTGCTCCGGCCGGCCCGCTCGACCTGGCTGAAGACCGACGAGACCGGGTGCCCGGCAGCCTCCTGCACCGTCATCCACGACCGGTCCTCGTTCCAGATGACCCCGTGGCCGTGGGCGGACCGGGCGATCCGGCGGCTGGTGACCATCGAGGTGTGGTTGGGCAGGGTGACGTTCTGCTCGTACTCGCTGCGGGCCTCGCGGGTCGAGGCGCCGCCGCGCATCAGCCGGTAGATGTTGGGCAGGTTGCCGGGGCCGAGCTTCTCGATCGCGGTCACGCCGAGACCGTCGACCGAGATCGCCAGGACCCGCTTCGCGCTCGCCGCCTGCGCGGGCCGGCCGGGCAGCTCGACGACCGCGAGGATGACGACCATCAGGGCGATCAGGACCGTCAGCACCAGCGACCGCCGAGAAATCGTCATGACCAGACGTTAACAACACTGATCCGACCCGCTCATGAACGTGAGATGGATCTCGGGTATGTCTCGAGTGACCCCCAGCACTGCGAACGTGCGCTGTTTGGGCCTAGCCTTGACGATCGTGCAGTCCGTCTCATCCCTCGGCTCGACCTCGCCCGTCGGTGCAGCCCGGCCCGACCGCGACGCCCCGATCGGGATCTTCGACTCCGGTTTCGGCGGTCTCACCGTGGCGCGGTCGGTGATCGACCAGCTCGCCCACGAGTCGATCCTGTACGTCGGCGACACCGCCCGCGCACCCTACGGGCCCAAGCCGATCGCCGAGGTGCGCGAGTATGCCCTGGAGTGCCTCGACCATCTCGTCGCGCAGGGTGTGAAGGCGCTGGTCATCGCCTGCAACTCGGCCTCGGCCGCGATGCTGCGCGACGCCCGGGAACGCTACAAGCCGCTTCCCGTCGTCGAGGTCATCCTGCCGGCGACCCGGCGCGCCGTCGCGGCGTCCCGCACCGGCCGGATCGGAGTCATCTGCACCCATGCGACGGCCGAGTCGATGGCCTACGACGACGCCTTCGCCGCAGCTCCGCACGTCTCGCTGCACACCCGCGCGTGCCCCCGGTTCGTCCCGTTCGTCGAGGCCGGCATCACCGGCGGCGATGAGCTCCTGGCCGCCGCCCACGAGTATCTGGACCCGCTGACCAGCGCCGGGGTCGACACGCTGATCCTCGGGTGCACCCACTACCCGCTCCTGACTGGTGTGATCTCCTATGTGATGGGCGACAACGTGACGCTGGTCAGCAGTGCCGAGGAGTCGGCGAAGGACGTCTACCGCGTCCTTGCCGAGCACGACCTGATGCGCGAGAGCGGCGAGCCGACCTACACCTTCCTGACCACCGGCAACCCCGCCGAGTTCAAGGCGATCGGCGCCCGGTTCCTCGGACCCGAGCTCGCGGCCGCCCAGCAGTTCGCCGGAGGGCTCGGATGACCTCCGGGATGCGGCTGACCGTCATCGGGTGCTCGGGCTCCTACCCCGGGCCCGACAGCCCCGCCTCCTGCTACCTCGTCGAGGCCGACGACGAGGCCGGACGTACGTGGCGGATCGTGCTCGACATGGGCAACGGGGCGCTCGGGGTCCTGCAGCGCTACATCGACCCGCTGCTGATCGACGCCGTCCTGCTCTCGCACCTGCACGCCGACCACTGCGTCGACATGACCTCCTACTACGTGCTCCGCAAGTGGCACCCGACCGGCCCGCAGCCGCCCATCCCCGTCTACGGCCCCAAGGGCACCGGCCGCCGCCTGGCGAAGGCCTACGACCTGCCCAAGCGTCCCGGGATGCGCGAGGAGTTCGCGTTCTCGACCTACACCGGGCCGATCCATCTCGGCCCGTTCGTGATCACCCCGACGGCCGTGGAGCATCCGGTCGATGCGTACGGGCTCCGGATCGAGGCGCACGGCAAGGTCATCGCCTACAGCGGCGACACCGCCGAGACCGAGGCGCTGCTCGACATCGCCACCAACGCGGACCTGTTCGTGTGCGAGGCCGCCTTCCGCGACGGCGTCGACAACCCGCCCGGGGTCCACATCACCGGCGTCCACGCGGGGGAGTACGCCACCAAGGCGCATGTGAAGAAGCTGGTCGTCACCCACGTCCCGCCGTGGCACGACTCCGCCGACGCGCTCCGCGAGGCGCGCTCGACCTACGACGGCCCGACCGAGCTGGCGACCACGGGCGCTGTCTACGACGTCTGAGCCTGGGACCGCGCGAGGAACGAGCGCGGTCCCAACGCGAAGAGGTCGAGCGAGCGCAGCGGCTGAGCCGGCGAAGCCGCGAAGCGGGTCGAGACCCAGTCGTGATGCGTAACAGTCGAGCGTCGAGGGGACTGTGTTGGTCTCGACACGCCTCCGCCTAGCGGCTCCGGCGGCTCGACCGACGGGAGAGGTCAGACCAGGCCGGCGTCGTGGACGGTGATCGCGATCTGGACGCGGTTGGTGGCGCCGAGCTTGTCGAAGAGGCGCGAGACGTGCGCCTTGACGGTCGGGATCGAGAGGTAGAGCTCCTTGGCGATCTCGGCGTTGCTCAGCCCGCGCCCGACCGCGAGGGCGACCTCGTGCTCACGCTCGGTGAGGGCCTGGAGGCGGCGGTTGGCGGCGGCGGCGCGGTCGCCGGTCGGCTCGGCGCGGAGCCGGGTGATCAGGGTGCGGGTGGCCTTGGGGGAGAGGATCGGCTCGCCGGAGGCGACCGCGCGGATCGCCGCGACGATCTCGGGCGGCGGCGTGTCCTTGAGCAGGAATCCGTCGGCCCCGGCGGCGAGGGCGTCGACGACGTACTCATCGGCACCGAAGGTGGTCAGCACGATCACTCGCGGTGGTCGCTGCGGAGCGCGAGAGGATGCGGACGGCTGGGCCTCCGCCAGCACCCGGCGGGTGGCTTCGAGGCCGTTGATCTTGGGCATCCGGATGTCCATCAGCACCACATCGGGGGCGGAGGTACGCACCAGAGCCAGCGCCTCCTGGCCGTCGGTCGCCTCGCCGACGACCTCGATGTCGGCCTGACCGCCGAGCATCAGCCCGAGGGCAGAACGCACCAGCGGGTCGTCGTCGACGATCCCGACCTTGATCTTGATCGGAGTCTCTGGGCTGGTCCCTGGGCTGCTCACTGGCCCCACGGTAGCCATGCTTCGAGGATGAAGACATCCTTTTCCGTGCGGTGAGCGAGGCGTCCGCCCGCGAGGTCGACGCGCTCGGTGAGCCCGATGAGGCCCAGCCCGGCGCCGGGCGTGTTGGAGTCGAAGCCGAGCCGGTTGCGCAGGACCACGTCGATCCCGTGCTCCTCGGAGCCCTGCAGGGCGACCTGAAGGGCCGCCCCGGGCGCGTGCTTGCGGGCGTTGGTGATGCCCTCCTGCACGACCCGGTAGATCGACCGTCCCACGGCCTCCGGCGGCGAGCCCTCGACGTCGTCGGCGAAGGTGATGTTCATGCCGCCCGAGCGGGCCTCCTCGATGAGGCGCCCGATGTCGGCGTACGTCGGCTGGGGAGCGGTCTCGGGATCCTCGCCGTTGCCGCGCAGCACGCCGAGGACGGTGCGGAGGTCGTCGAGCGCTCGGTGGGCGCCGTCGCGGATGGTGCCGACCTCGCCCCGGACCTGGTCGGCGGAGAGGTCCTCACGGTAGGCGAGCGCGCCGGCCTGCATGGAGATGTGGGAGATGCGGTGGGCGAGCACGTCGTGCATCTCGCGGGCGATCCGCCGGCGCTCGGTCTCGCGGGCCTGGGAGACGCGCAGCGCCTGCTCCGCCTCGGCGGTCTCGGCGCGGAGCCGGAGCGTGGCGATCAGCTCGCGCCGGGAGCCGATGTACATGCCCCAGGCGACCATCGCGGCGACGATCACCACGTTGACGCCGAGGTTGAAGCCCCACAGCGGGATGCCGGGGATCTCCTCGGCCGTGGTGGTCTCCATCACCGCGAACCAGAACATGCCCGCGGCACAGCTGAGCAGGGAGATCGGGATGATCTCGCGCCAGCGGCGCCGGGTCGCCAGCGAGACCAGGGCGAGGCTGGAGGCCCCGGCGGAGAGGATCGAGAGCCCTCCGGCGGCGGTGGTGAAGGTGGCGATCGCCACCGGCCAGCGGCGGCGCCAGAAGACCAGGACCAAGGAGAGGACGCCGAGGCCGAGATCGAGCGCGAAGCGCCACTGCGGCCATCCGTCGGTGCTGGAGATCAACCCGACCGCGCTGATCGCCAGCGCAAGGAGGTACCGCCACACGTGCCCCCACAGGCTCAGGCGTGGCTGATAGTCCTCGGGCGACGGTTGCTGCACGGCGTACACGCTAGTCAACCGGGGTCGGGGACACAGGATCCCGCGGTCGTGCCCGGCCCCATACTTTTGTCGGGTTGCGGGTCATCCGTATGTCCGATGCAGTCCGAGCCGGAGGCACGGCAGGATGTACGCCATGATCAAAGTCGAAGGACTGACGAGGGTCTATGGGACCTTCACCGCGGTCGACGACGTGTCGTTCACCGCCGAGGCCGGCAAAGTCACCGGCTTCCTCGGCCCGAACGGCGCGGGCAAGTCGACCACCATGCGCATCATGGTCGGACTGACCAACCCCAGCAAGGGTCGGGCAACGATCAACGGCAGCCTCTATGCCGACCTCCCCAACCCGGGCCGCCACGTCGGCGTGCTGCTCGACGCCAGCGCCCAGCACGACGGCCGCACCGGCCGCGAGGTGCTGACGCTCGCCGCGATGACGATGGGCCTGCCCAAGTCGCGCGTCGACGAGATGCTCGAGCTGGTCTCGCTGACGCCGTCGGAGGCGAAGCGCCGGATCAAGAACTACTCCCTGGGCATGAAGCAGCGTCTCGGCATCGCGCACGCGCTGATCGGTGACCCGAAGGTGCTGATCCTGGACGAGCCGGCCAACGGCCTGGACCCGGCGGGTATCCGCTGGATGCGTGGCCTGCTGAAGGAGTACGCCGACCGCGGCGGCACCGTCCTGCTCTCCTCCCACCTGCTGCACGAGGTCGAGCAGATCGCCGACGAGCTGATCCTCATCGGGAACGGCCGCATCGTGGCCGAGGGCACCAAGGACGAGATCCTCTCCAGCCAGGGCACCGTCGGGCAGTCGCTGGTCACCTCCCTGGACAACGAGGCACTCACCGTCGCGCTCAAGGCCAAGGGCTACAGCGTCGAGCCGATCGGCACCGGCATGCGGGTCTCCGCCGCACCCGCCGAGGTGGGCAAGGCCGCTCTGGAGTCCAACGTCGTGCTCACCGACCTGCGTGACGGCGGCGCCGGTCTCGAGGATATCTTCCTCCAGCTCACCGCCGAGACGCAGCGCGAGAACGTCGCCCAGATCCACGCCGAAGGAGCCTCCGCATGAGCGCCGTATCCGTAGCGCCGTCGACCCCGTTGCCGACGGCCACCAAGGTTCCTTTCAGCCGTCTCGTGCTGGTCGAGTGGCGCAAGATGACCGACACCCGCGCGGGTCGGGTCATGCTGGTGATCACCGGCGGGCTGATCGCCCTGGTCGCCGGCATCATCCTGCTCGTCACGGCGCTGTCCGACATGTCCGCGCTGCCCGCATCGACCTGGATGAGCGCCCTCTCGTTCCCGGTGTCGCTGCTGGTGCCCGTGCTGGCGATCATGATCGTGACGCAGGAGTGGGGTCAGCGCACCCACATGGTCACCTTCACCCTCGAGCCCAGCCGGCTCAAGGTCGTCTTCGCCAAGCTCCTCGCCGTCTTCGTCCTCGGCATCGTGACGATGGCGATCGCGGTCGGCATCGGTGCGCTCGGCACGGTGCTCGGCGCCGCGATCGCGGGCTCGGACCCGAACTGGAACGTGACCGGTGAGGCGCTCGCGTGGACCCTGGCGACGCAGATCCTCTACCTGCTCATGGGCTTCGGCTTCGCGATGCTACTGCTCAACACCCCGGCGGCGCTGGTCATCTACTACGGCTACACGCTGATCCTGGAGGCGTCCGTCTTCAGTGCGCTCTACTTCATCTTCGACTGGGCGCAGAACGTCTTCCCGTGGATCTCGATGCAGGTCGCGATGATGCCGTTCGTCGCGGGGAACGAGATGCAGGCAGCCGGAGTCGCCGTCGAGGACGGGGCGCTCGGGATCGCCCGCCTGGCCACCTCGATCGCGCTGTGGGTCGGCCTGCCGCTGGTGCTCGGCACCATGCGGGTCCTCAAGTCCGAGCTGAAGTAGCTCGCTGCAGTAGTTCATCGGACTGTTCGCGACACGACACGCGGGGGTGGGTGCTTCGGCACCCACCCCCGTCACCGTTGTCGGACGTGGGCACCTACCTGCGTTACGCGGCGCTGGGCGACAGCGCCACCGTTGGGCTCGGCGACCCGGTCATCGGGGGTTGGCGAGGATGGGCCCGGCTGCTGGCCGAGGCTCTGGGACAGACGTACGACATCTCCTGCTGCAACACCGCGGTGATCGGTGCGACCTCGACCGTGGTGGTCGAGCAGCAGCTCGCCGACGCGGTGGCGCACCGGCCTGACGTGGCCTCGCTGATCGTCGGGGTCAACGACGTGATGCGCTCCGTCTGGGACGTCGCCAGGCTCCGGGACGATCTGATGACCTGCGCCGACGCGCTCGCGGGCCAGGGCGCGCTGCTGATGACCGCGCGTTTCCACGACCACTCGGTGATGTGGCCGATGCCGGGTTGGATGAAGCGGTCGATCCAGCGGCGGACGGCCGATCTCAACGCGATCTGGGACGAGGTGCATGCCACCTACGGGGGTCTGCGGCTCGATCTCGGCGCGGTTCCGGACCTGGCGGAGCGGAGGTTCTGGGCCGCCGACCGGCTCCATCCCTCCGAGCTCGGCCACCGGCGGATGGCTCGGGCGTTCGGCGAGCAGCTGGTGGCGTACGGCTTCTCCTTCGAGCCGCCCTCGCTGGAGCCGTCCGGCGGGCTGCCGACCGGCTGGCGGCAGGATCTGGCCTGGATGGCGGGCGAGGGAGTGCCGTGGATGGGGCGGCGGGCACGGGATCTGGGGCCGTGGGTGGTACGCCGGGCGTGGGAGACCGTTGCATAGGGTGGTCTCGTGACCACACGAGCTGACGGGCGCGCCGACGACGAGCTGCGCCCCATCAAGATCACCCGCAACTGGCTCGACCACGCGGCCGGTTCCGTCCTCATCGAGTTCGGCAAGACCCGTGTCCTGTGCGCCGCCTCGGCCTCCGAGGGCGTGCCGCGCTGGCGCAAGGGCTCCGGGCTGGGTTGGGTGACGGCGGAGTACGCCATGCTCCCCGCCGCCACCCACGAGCGCTCCTCGCGCGAGTCGGTGAAGGGCAGGATCGGCGGACGTACGCACGAGATCTCCCGCCTGGTCGGGCGCTCGCTGCGCGCCGTCATCGACTACAAGGCGCTCGGCGAGAACACCATCAACATCGACTGCGACGTGCTGCAGGCCGACGGTGGGACGCGCACGGCGGCGATCACCGGCGCCTACGTCGCGCTGGCCGACGCGGTCGCCTCGCTGGGTGTCTCGAAGGCGCTCACGGGCTCCGTCGCCGCGATCTCGGTCGGCATCATCGACGGCGTGCCGCGTCTCGACCTGCCCTACGAGGAGGACGTCCGCGCCGAGACCGACATGAACATCGTGATGACCGGCGAGGGCAAGTTCGTCGAGGTGCAGGGCACCGCCGAGGGCGTCGCCTTCGACCGCGCCGAGCTCGACGCCCTGCTGGCGCTGGGCGAGAAGGGCTGCGCCGACCTGACCAAGCTGCAGGAGGCCGCACTTGCCGGCTGAGCCGAAGGTCCACGTCGCCTCGCGCAACGCCAAGAAGCTGGGGGAGATGTTCCGGATCCTCTCTCCGCTGGTGCCGGGGATCTCGGTCGTCGGGCTCGATGACGTCACCCACTACGACGAGCCGGTCGAGGACGCGCCCGACTTCGAGGGCAACGCGCTGATCAAGGCCAGGACCGGCTTCAAGGCCACCGGCCTGCCGACCGTCGCCGACGACTCGGGCCTCTGCGTCGACGCGCTCAACGGCATGCCCGGGGTGCTCTCGGCTCGCTGGGGCGGACCCCCCAAGTCGGACTCCCGCAACAACGAGCTGTTGCTCGCTCAGCTCTCCGACGTCCCCGACGAGCGCCGCGGTGCCCACTTCGCCTGCGCCATCGCCTTCGTCTGGTCCGGCGGCGAGCTGGTGGTGGAGGGCCGCATGGACGGCCGGATCATCCGCGAGGTCCGCGGCGACGGCGGGTTCGGCTACGACGTCCTGTTCGTCGCGGCCGACACCGAGGACGGACGTACGTCGGCCGAGCTGTCGATCGAGGAGAAGGACGCGATCTCGCACCGCGGCCGTGCGCTGCGCGAGATCGCTCCGCAGATGGCCAAGCTGCTCGGCTGATCGTGGGCGCTCGACCGAGGGAGCTCGGTCGGGTGGGTGGATGCTCACCGAGGTGACTCGGTCAGCATCCGCACGCCCTCGCACCGCTGTTCATTAACCTCTGCGCGTGGCCACCTTCGATGAACAGCACCGCCAGCGCGCTCATCGGGTTCGGTTCGAGTGGGGTCCGGTGGGCGCCGAGGCGGTCGGGCCGGTGGACATCGCCGTCGTGGTGGACGTGCTCTCCTTCACCACGACGCTGACGGTCGCCGTCGAGCGCGGGATCGAGGTGTTTCCGTTCCGGTGGCGCGACGAGCGCGCGGAGGCGTACGCACGCGAGCACGACGCGGTTCTCGCGGTCCAGCGTCAGGACGCGGTCCCGGGCCGGCCCTCCCTCTCGCCCGCGTCCCTGCGCGAGGCCGACGGCGTCCGGCGCCTGGTCCTGCCCTCGCCCAACGGCTCGACGATCAGCACCCTGCTCGCGGAGGGCGGTGCCACGGTCGTCGGTGCCTCGCTCCGCAACCGCACCGCGGTCGCCGAATGGCTCGCTCCTCGCTGCGCCGACGGCGCGAGCGTCGCGCTCATCGCGTCGGGGGAGCGCTGGCCGGACGGCACGCTGCGCCCCGCGGTCGAGGACCTCTGGGGCGCCGGCGCGGTCCTGGATGCTCTGGGCCGCCCCGGCGATCTCTCGCCCGAGGCCGCGATGGCGCGCGACGCGTTCGGTGCGGCGGATCTTCCGGACGTACTCCATGCCTGCGCCGGTGGTCGGGAGCTGACCGCGCGGGGCTATGCCGCCGACGTGGTCCTGGCCGCCGAGATGGACGGCTCGTCGGTGGTGCCGCTCCTGCGCGACCGGTCGTTCCGAGCGGTCACCCCGCACTGAGCTGATCCTCCGCCACGATCAGACCGCCGACGAACCCGCCCCGACCTCCTCGCGAGCTCCGCTGCGCTCGCGGTGATCACTGGAGGGCGGCGGTGAGGCGCAGCACGTTGTCGACGTACGCCGCGACCTTCGGCCGCGCGAGCCACTCCTCGAGCAGCAGCTCGCGCGAGATGGCCCGGTAGCTGTCCTCGACCTTCCGCAGCTGTGCGACCGGGTCGCCGTCGAAGAGCATCAGCGAGATCTCGTAGTTGAGGGCGAAGGAGCGCATGTCCATGTTGCTCGAGCCGAGCACGGCGACCTCGTCGTCGATGCTGAAGTGCTTGGAGTGCAGGACAGCGGGCTTGGGGTAGAGGTAGATGCGGACCCCGGCCTCCAGCAGCGCCTCGTAGTAGGAGCGCTGGGCGTGGTAGACCATGAACTGGTCCTTGCCCTCGCTGACGAACAGCTCCACGCTCACTCCGCGCCGGGCGGCGGTCGTCACCGCGTAGAGGAGCGACTCGTCGGGCACGAAGTAGGGGCTGGTGATCGAGATCCGTTCCTTGGCCGCGTAGATCAGCGAGGTGAAGGCGCGCAAATTGTTCTCGGCGTCGACGCCCGGTCCGCTCGGCACGATCTGGCCGGTGACGTCGCCGGCCGCCGCCCCGGCGCGCCAGACCGACGAGGAGACGGCGAGCTCGGACCTGAGCAGCTCACCGGTCTCGGTGTTCCAGTCGCTGGCGAACACGACGTTGAGTGCCGAGACCAGCGGCCCCTCGATGCGGGCGTTGAGCTCGACCCACTCGCGGCCGGCCCGGTGGTTCTTCGGCTTGTCGTAGCCGGGCTCGATGAGGTTCTGCGAGCCGGTGAAGGCGACCTTGCCGTCGACGACGAGGAGCTTGCGGTGGTTGCGCAGGTCGGGGCGGCGGATCTGGCCACGCAGAGGGTTGATCGGCAGCAGGGGGTGCCACTCGATGTCGGAGGCGTCGAGCCGCTTGACGAGCTGGCGCCAGATCGGGATGCCCCGCGAGCCGAGGTGGTCGAGGAGGAGCCGGACGCTCACGCCGCGCGCCGCAGCCCGGTCGAGGGCGTCGAAGAACGGCTCGGTCACGTGGTCGCACGCGGTGATGTAGAACTGCACGTGCACGTGGTGCTCGGCCTGGTCCACCGCTGCGGTCATCGCCTCGACCGAGCCGTGGTAGTCGGCGATCAGGTCGATCCGGTTTCCCGGCGTGGCCGGCAGCGAGCCGAGCCGCTCGTTGAGCTCGATCGTGGTCGCGTCCACCGCCGAGATCGACTTCGGGTGCGCTGGTCTCGGCAGCCCGCTGACATAGCGGGTGACCTCCTCGTTGAGCGTCCGCTGTCGCTCGTGACGGCGCCGGTCGAGCCGCGTCTGGCCGAGCAGCAGGTAGCCGATGAGACCGACTCCCGGGATCAGGAAGATCGCCAGCAGCCACGCCATCGCGCTGCCCGGGCGCCGGTTCTTCGGCACGACGCCGAGCGCGATGACCTTGACGAGCAGGTCGATGATGTAGATCGAGGTCCCCACGACCCCAGCCGCTGTCATGCGCATCAGCATGCACCACCGCCACTCGTGTGGGAATCTTCTGACATGGTCCGTCTCTTCCCTGCCGCCCGCCGAGCCATCGCTGCCGAGGAGGCCTCGCCGCCGGTCTGGGAGGTCGACGTCGCGGCCCAGCGCGACGAGGCCCGCAAGCTGGCCGCGGCCGAGGCGAAGGAGGAGGTCGCGGAGGTCACCGGCATCGACGCCGACGGGGTGCCGTGCCGGCTCTACACCCCCGAGGACGTACGCGAGGGGCTGATCGTCCACCTCCACGGCGGGGGCTTCGTCTTCAACGACGTCGAGGTCCACGACGGCGCGTGCCGGAAGCTGGCCAACCGGAGCAGGCTGCGGGTGCTGTCGGTCGACTACCGGCGCCCGCCTGAGCACCCCTATCCCGCGGCCCCCGACGACGTCGACACGGTGCTCAAGTGGCTGGGCAACGACCCGCTGCTGGGTGCGCTGCCGGCGTACGTCCACGGCGACAGCGCCGGTGGCAACCTCGCCCTTGTCGCGGCGCTGCGCAACCCGGGGGTCTTCGGCGCGATGGTGCTCGTCTACCCGTTCCTCGACCCCTCGATGAGCACCCCGGGCTACACGATGGAGGACGGCTGGAAGGAGGAGGCGGCGTGGTACTGGAGGCAGTACGCCGCGACCGAGGCCGACCTCCGCAAACCTGACCTCGGCCCCTATCTCGCCTCGGACGAGGAGCTGCGCAGCCTGCCGCCGACGCTGATCGTCAGCGCCGAGGGCGACATCCTCACCGACGAGAACGAGGACTTCGCGCTCCGGCTGGCCGACCTCGGCGTCGAGGTGGTCGCCTTCCGAGCCGTCGGCCAGATCCACGGCTTCTGGCGCCACGGCCAGACCTTCCCGGCCGCGGAGTCGGTGATGGCGATGACGGGTGCCTTCTTGAGCGGGCGTTCGTGACGGAGCCCTACGACGTCACCGAGACCCGGGCTGCCTACGACACGGTCTCCAAGGCCTACGCCGAGATCGTCGACCCGACGATCACCGAGACCTCGTTCGACGCCGGCGTCCTGGACACGTTCGTCACCTACGTACGCAAGGACGGCGGCGGGCTCGTCGGCGACATCGGCTGCGGGCCCGGGCGGGTGACGGCCTACCTGGCCGAACGAGGTCTCGACGTCTTCGGGGTCGACCTGTCGACCGGCATGATCGAGCAGGCCAAGCACCGGCATCCGACGCTCCGGTTCGAGGTCGGCGACATGGCCCGTCTTCCGCTCCGCGACGGGGAGCTCGCGGGGGTGCTCGCCTGGTACTCCCTCATCCACACCCCGCCCTCGCGCCGTCCGGAGGTCGTCGCCGAGCTCGCCCGCGTGACCCGCCGCGGCGGCCGGTTCGTGACCGCGTTCCAGGTCGGGGACGAGCACGTACGCCACATCGGCGCCTACGGCCACGACGTCACCTTCGACGGTTATCGGCTCCCGGTCGAGGCGACCAGCGCACTGCTCGAGGAGGCGGGTTTCGAGGTCACCGCGACCGTGGTGCGCTCCGCGGAGAACTGGGAGCGGACACCGCAGGCGTATCTCGTCGCGCGCCGGCGGTGAGGCCGATAGGTTGCGCGCATGACGCAGCAGCCCTACCACGTCCCCCGCTTCTTCCTTCGCCAGAAGGTGACGCCCTTCACCAACAAGTACGTCGCCCAGGCCGCCAACACCGACGGCTCGGAGGGCCAGGTGCTCGCCTTCGCGCAACAGAAGCGGCTGGCGTTCAAGGAGCAGGTGACGTTCTACGCCGACGAGTCGAAGTCGCAGGCCGTCTTCGCGTTCAAGGCGCGGGCGGTGATGGACCTCAACGCCGGCTACGACGTCACCGACGCCGCCGGTGCGGCGCTGGGCTTCTTCCGTAAGGACTTCGGTAAGAGCCTGCTGCGCTCGACCTTCCAGGTCGAGGGCCCCGGTTACACCGGCACCGGCCAGGAGCGCAACCAGGTGGTGGCCATCCTGCGCCGCTTCACCGAGCTCGACTTCCTCCCGATCCACTTCGACTACGTGTCCTCCGAGGGCCGGCCGCTGATCTCGATCGAGCGCCGCTTCGCCTTCCGGGACAAGTACACGGTCACCGTCCACGACCCGCGCGTCGACTTCCGGGTCGCCGCTGCCCTCGCGGTGGCGATGGACGCGCTGATGCAGCGCTGAGAGGTCTCGGCTCAGGGTCCGTCGGCGGCTTCGAGGTGCGGGCGGACCAGGTCGAGCAGCTTGCGGTGGGTGGCCTCGTCGGCCGCGGCGATCATGCCGCGGCCGGTGTGGACCGGGTTGCCGTCGAGGTCGGTGACGACGCAGCCGGCCGCCTGGCACAGCGCGATGCCGGCGGTGAAGTGGACGCTTCCCTCGAGATGGCCGTCGGTGACGTACGCCGCCCGCCGGCCGGCCGCGAGCCAGGCGACCGCGAGGGTCGAGGACATCACGCGTGGGCCGAAGTGGGCGCGTAGGCGCGGGTCGGCGACGAGCTGCCCGCCGACGAACGGCCGGTCGAGCGGGCCGTCGCACTGGATGTCGACGAGCCGGGTCCGCGGGCTCGGGGTGAGGACCGTGTCGCCGCCGCCCTGGCGCAGCCGGGCGACGGTGCCGTCGGTCCAGAAGATCTCCTCGCTGATCGGGTCCGCCGAGACCGCCGCCTGGACGCCCTCGGGCGTCACCAGCGCGACGTTCACCGCGGCGAGCGGCGTCCGCGCGGCGTAGTTGAGGGTCCCGCAGAGCGGGTCGACCAGCCATCTCCGCTCGCTGTCGCCGCTGCGCCCGGACTCCTCGCCCTCGAAGGCGTCCTCGGGCCGGTACGTCGCGATCGTCTCCCGGATCGCCTTCTCCGAGGCGAGGTCCGCCTCGGTCGCGAAGTCGGTCGGGGACTTGTCGAAGTGGCTCAGATCGGTGCCGTACATCTCACGCACGACCACCGCCCCCGCCGTCGCCGCCGCGATCGCGACCGCATGGTCCGGGAACGCTGCCCGGAACGCGTCGATCGCGGGGTCTGGTCTTGTCTCCGGCTCGTCGCCGATGAAGACCGCCACCACCTCGGCCTTGGGATCCTCGGTCAGCGCCGGCAGCAGCCGCTCGCGCCAGCTCCGCACGTTGGGATGGTCATACTCGAGGTAAGCCTCCGCCGGGGAGAGCATCTCGATCGCCCGCTCGAGGTCCTCTCGGGAGAGCCTGTAGGCCGCAGTGCCGCTCGTGTGTCCTACGACCGTCGCGATCACTACCGCCGGGAGGCGGTGGCCGTACGCGTTGACCAGGGGAAAATGTTCTGGTTCGTAGGCGGTCGCCGTCGACGGCCGCAGACCTACGCCGTGGGCCTGTGGGGGAGTCCAGCCGTCGATGGCTGCTTCGAACCTTGATCGTGCCGCGAGGATCTCGTCCATCGTCTTCCACTGGTCCACGGTGGGGGAATCTATCGGTGGGGATGGTGTTCTCGGGAGTGGTTTTCGGCTCGGGGTGTTTCGGTGGTCGAGCTTGTCGAGACCACCCTGTCGCGTGACCGTTCTTCGTGGCTTAGGTGGGCCGCCGACCCGTTCTGGACGGTCTTCTCGACGGACCCCGGAGTCAAGGCGATGTATCGAGCTTTTCGAGATGACGCCCTGCGGGCGCCGGCTTCGCCGGCCGCTTCGCGGGTCTGTGTCGGGGACCGGTGATGCCCGGTGGTCGAGCTTGTCGAGACCACCCTGTGCGTGACCGTTCTTCGTGGCTGGTCTGGGCCGCCGACCCGTTCTTGAGGGTCTTCTCGATCTGGTCCGGCGTCAAGGACGCCCTTCGGGCGCCGGCTTCGCCGGCCGCCTGCGGCGGTCCTGGACTCCGGACCAGATCGAGAAAAGATTTGGCTGGCTATCGGGGCGGCGGCCCGGGTGTGGCGCAGCGCATTCATTCCTGCGACGGATGGTGTCGATGGGAGTGAAGGGGCGGCCCTTCAGGCCACTTACCATCCACAGGAACGACGCCTTTCACTCACCGCGAAAACCTGGTTTGAACAGGGAAAATAGATGGTAAAAAGAGCGGTTCAGGCGTAGAATCAGAGCCATCACAACACCCCTTAAAGGGAAGGAATGGCGATGAGTCTCGGGCGCGACATCGACCACTGGGGAACCAACCCTGGCGACGCGATCGACGCTGCCTTGCAGGCCATCGAGACCGCCCTCCAAGAGCTCCTGGCCACCGACCCTGCCTATTGGCGCACCAGTCAGAAGAAGGACCTGCTCGAACGCCTGGAGAAACTCCAGGCCCAACAGGCCGCACTGAAACTACGGGTCCTGGCATCTGCGGGTGACATTGCGGAGGAGACCGGTGCGAAAGACGTCTCGGGGTGGCTGCGGACCGAACTCCTGGTCGACAACGGGGTGGCCCGCTCGCAGATCAAACTCGCTGCTGGTGTCGCGAAGTACGACCTGGTGGCTGCCGGTCTGGCCGAGGGTGTGGTGTCCCAAGACAAGGCCTGGGTGATCACGAAGGCGCTTGATGCCGTCGAGGCCGACCCTGCCGCCAGTGGTGAGCACCTGGTGTCGGCGGAGAAGATGCTGGTCGACTATGCCGCCTGGATGACCGCCAACGAGCTCAAGAACGCCGGCCGACGGATCCTGGCCGAGATCGACCCCGCATGGTTCGAAGCCGCTGAGGCCAAAGCCCTGCAGCGGGAAGAAGAACACGCCGCCCGACGCACCTTCTACACCGCCCGCGACAACGGTGATGGCACCATCGACCTCCACGCGAGAGTCTCCCGCGCCGTCGGGATGAGGCTGCGCACGATCCTGGACTCGTTGGCGCAGCCGAGGAAGCTGTCGGCGGAGAACCGCGGCCGCAAGGCACCGTATGACCGGCTCCTGGGGCAGGCGTTCGCCCGGGTGATCGAGACCTACGACGTCGACCTGCTGCCGCGTCATGGTGGCCACGGGACCACGGTGTTCATCACGATGAGCGTGGAGGACCTCCGCAAGGACCTCGGCACCGCTGCGTTGGGGTTCGACGGCGAGAAGATCACCGCGGCTGAGGCCCGGCGGATGGCGTGCAACGCCGACCTGGTGCCGGTGGTGTTGGGCACTGACTCCGAGGTCCTGGACCTGGGCAGGACGGCCCGCCTGGCGCACCCGATTCAACACCGAGCATTGCGGTTACGAGATCAAGGTTGCCGGGCCGAGGACTGTGACGCCCCGGCGGCGTGGACCGAGGCTCATCATCTGAAACCGTGGTCCGAAGGTGGCCGAACCAGCCTGGCCAACATGGTGTTGTTGTGTCCAAGTGATCATCATCGGATCCACGACGCCAACTACACCTACGACCGGCTCCCCGACGGTCGGATCCGGTTCACTCGGCGCGCCCAAACCGGCTGATCGGGGCGTGCTGATCCGGCTGCGCTGATCCGGCTTGCTGCCGCGCACCTGCAACGGCCCCGGGCCGAGGCGCAATACTTGCTGTGCTGTGCCCCCGATCAGTGTCGCCCGCGGCTGGGTCCGTGCCTCTGGGCCGGAACACGGCCGCCCTCGGCCTTCTGGCCCCCAGTTGACGGCTGGCCCCCTTCCGTCCACTCGACTCGCCTGAGACAGCCTCTGATCAGCGATCACTCTGGCCAGCGCCGGAGGCCGCATCGTCAGGTACGCCCACGTCGTCGCGGCCCCTTCCCGACGGCCCTGCTTGTGAAGCCGTCACAAGGTGTCATCGTCTTGTAAAAGCACCGCAAACACGCCAGCCTCCAGGACCCATCAACCCAGGATCCCCAGGCCCGTGCCCAACCCAAGGGACTCTGCGCCAAACCCCGCCGCCGACCCGATCACCAGCCAAAATTCTCGACGGGTCCCGGTGTCCAGGACCGCGAAGCGGCCGGCGAAGCCGGCGACCGCAGGCCGTCCTTGACTCCGGGGGCCGGCGAGAACACCCTCCGTAACGGGTCGGCGGCCGCCAGCCCATGAGACACCCCGACTCCGAAAAACGCACGTCACCAACCCAGCGAACCGACTCTCCCGAATGCCCGCGAGAACACCCTCCCCAACCGGTCGGCGGCCACCGACCCACGAGGCATCAACCCACCGAATCCGAAGATGAGTCCAGGGTGAGAGAGGATGGAGGCATGCGCGTCCACATCGGCTGTGACCACGCCGGTCTCGAACTGAAGTCCCACCTGATCAACCGTCTGACGGAGCTCGGCTACGAGCCTGTCGACCATGGCCCGTTCGTCTACGACGCACTCGATGACTACCCGGTCTTCTGCATCCGGGCGGCCGAGGGGGTGGCCCGGGAGCGGGAGCAGGGGCTGGACAGCCTGGGTGTCGTGATCGGCGGGTCGGGCAACGGTGAGCAGATCGCGGCCAACAAGGTGACCGGCATCCGCTGTGCGCTCGCGTGGAGCGAGGAGACCGCCAAGCTCGCCCGTGACCACAATGATGCCCAGGTGGTCGCGGTGGGTGGCCGGATGCACAGCCTCGAGGACATGACGAAGTTCGTCGAGATCTTCCTGGCCGAGCCGTTCAGCGGGGACGAGCGGCACGTACGCCGCATCGACCAGCTCCACGCCTACGACGCGGAGGGCGTACGTCCGCCGCTTCCCGACTCGGCGAAGGGCCTGGGGCCCGCCGAGGACCAGGACTGATCCGGGGATGCCCGAGGGGCACACCCTCCACCGTCTCGCGCTCGACCTGAGCGACGCCTTCGCCGGCCAGCAGGTCCGGGTCAGCAGCCCGCAGGGCCGCTTCGCCGACTCGGCCGCGCTGCTCGACGGCCATGTCCTCACCGGCGCCGAGGCGTGGGGCAAGCAGCTGTTCCTCGAGTTCCCGGGGGAGCAGTACGTCCACATCCACCTCGGCCTCTACGGCAAGCTCGACCTGCGGCCGTACACGGCAGAGCCGCCGCTCCCTGTCGGGCAGGTCCGGCTCCGGCTCACCGGCATCGACACCTACGCCGACCTGCGCGGCGCCAACACCTGCAACCTCGTCACCGCGGCCCAGCGGGATGCGGTGGTCGCGAAGCTCGGCCCGGACCCGCTGCGGGACGACGCCGACCCGAGCCGGGCCTGGCTGCGGATCAGCCGGAGCCGTACGAGCATCGGCGCGCTGCTGATGGACCAGACCGTCCTGGCGGGCGTGGGGAACGTCTACCGGGCCGAGGTGCTCTTCCGGCACCGGATCGACCCGATGCGCCCGGGCAACACCCTGCGCAGACAGCAGTGGGACGCCATCTGGGACGACCTGGTCGAGCTCATGAAGCTCGGCGTCCAGCGAAACCGCATCGACACCGTCCGCGACGAGCACACCCCCGAGGCGATGGGTCGCCCGCCGCGCAAGGACGACCACGGCGGCGAGGTCTACGTCTACCGCCGCAACGGGCAGCCGTGCCTGGTGTGCGGCACGAGCGTACGCACCACCGAGCTGCAGCAGCGCAACCTGTTCTGGTGCCCGAAGTGCCAGCGCACCTACCGGCCCCGGACGACCGTAAAGAAGTAGCCCGCACTACTCTCCGGCCTGCGAGAACGACCACGCAGCCCCCACCTCGAGACCTAGAGTGAGGCCATGTCGAGCCATGCCTTCGCAGACCGCTTGCGGAGCAACGCGATCCGCCGCAGGTTCCGTGACCCGGAGCTGCGAGCGGTGCTGTGGCTCGGGCTGCTCACCATCGTCCTGACGGTCCTCGCAGCGGCTCAGACGGGCTGGCTGCAGGTGGTCCCGGTGGCGGTGCTGACCGTGCCGCTGCTGCTGGGCGCGGTGCTGCTGGGGCCGCGTACGCTCAGCTGGTTCGTCGTCTTCGTGATGGTGATGATCGTGGTCGCGGCCAGCCGGCTCACGCTCTCCGACCGGGATGCCGCCGCCATCGGTGTGCACTTCCTGCTCGGCGCGATCGTGCTGTTCGTCGCGATGCGCCGCACCTACCTCGGGGTGGGTGGGCTGAGCGACGAGCTGATGCTGCTCGACCTGACCCACAAGCTCGACCAGGGTGCGATCCCCCCGATGCCTCACGGCTGGCTCGCCGACTCGGCGGTCCTGCCGGCCGGCGGCACCCGGTTCGCCGGCGACTTCGTGGTGGCCGCGCGCGCGGACGACCGGCTCGAGATCGTCGTCGTCGACGTCTCCGGCAAGGGGGAGCGCGCGGGCACCAGAGCGCTCCAGCTGTCCGGTGCGTTCGGCGGCCTCCTCGGCGCGGTGTCGCCGGCCGAGTTCCTGCCCGCCGCCAACCGTTACCTGCTCCGCCAGGACTGGGCGGAGGGCTTCGCGACGGCCGTCTACCTCTCGATCGACCTCACCAACGGTGCGTACGAGATCCGTACGGCCGGCCACCCGCCCGCGCTGCTGCGCCGGGCCGCGACCGGCCGCTGGGAGGAGGCCGAGAGCAACGGCCCGGTGCTGGGGCTCATCGATGACGTCGAGTTCGACGCCTGCGAGGGAGTGCTCGGGGTGGGCGACATGGTGATGCTCTACACCGACGGCGTCGTGGAGGCGCGAGGCGTCGACCTCGAGCACGGCATCGGCAACCTGGTCGCCACCGCCGACCATCTCGCCGTCACCGGACGAGGTGGGGGAGCGCGCCGCCTGCTCGAGGGGCTGAGCGCCAGCTCCGACGATCGCGCGCTCGTCGCCGTCGGGAGACGCTGACCACCGGTCGAACCGGTCGGTAGGGGAGCCGGTTACAGGTGTGAGCCAGATCTATGGCAGGATTTCGCAGGTCGCACGAGGGCGCTGGCTCTCGCGTGCGCGGATGTAGCTCAATGGTAGAGCCTCAGTCTTCCAAACTGATTACGCGGGTTCGATTCCCGTCATCCGCTCCAAGTGCCATTCCCGCTGATTGGGGAGGGGCCCTTGACGGGGCGTAGCGTAGTGGCTAGCGCGCCTGCTTTGGGAGCAGGAGACCGCAGGTTCGAGTCCTGTCGCCCCGACATCTCCCCCGTAGTTCCAAAGCCCTGCACGCGACATCATTCTCAGAAACAAACGACAGGAGACACCCTGTGAAGAGCGCCGTCGAGACGTTGAGCCCGACCCGGGCCAAGCTGACCGTCGAGGTGCCCTTCGAGGAGCTCAAGCCGAGCCTCGACGCGGCGTACAAGCAGATCGCCAAGCAGATCAACGTCCCCGGCTTCCGCCGGGGCAAGGTCCCGCCCCAGGTGATCGACAAGCAGGTCGGCCGCGGTGCGGTGCTCTCCGAGGCGGTCAACAACGTCCTCCCGCAGATGTACTTCGACGCCCTCCAGGAGAACTCGCTCGAGCCGCTCGCGCAGCCCGAGATCGAGGTCACCAAGCTCGAGGACAACGAGACGCTGGAGTTCACCGCCGAGGTCGACGTCAAGCCCGAGATCACGCTGCCCGACTACGAGGGCATCGAGGCCAAGGTCGACGACATCGAGCTCACCGACGCTGACGTCGAGGAGCAGATCCAGGCGATGCGCGAGCGCTTCGGCACCCTCAAGGACGTCGAGCGCCCCGCCGCCGACGGTGACTTCGTCGTCATCGACCTGAAGGCGACCAAGGACGGCGAGGACGTCGAGGGCGCCGAGGCCGTCGGGATGAGCTATCAGGTCGGCAAGGGCGGCATGCTCGACGGTCTGGACGAGGCCATCACCGGTCTGTCGGCCGGCGAGTCCGCCGACTTCAAGAGCACCCTCGTCGGCGGTGAGCTGATCGGCCAGGAGGTCGACGTCAACGTCACCGTCAACCAGGTGCAGGAGCAGGAGCTCCCGGCTTACGACGACGACTTCGCCCAGCTCGCCAGCGAGTTCGACACCGTCAAGGAGCTCGAGGAGGACGTCCGCGGCCGCCTCGGCAACGGCAAGCGCCTCGAGCAGGCCGCCGCCGCCCGTGACGCCGTCCTCGAGGCGCTCCTGGAGCAGGTCGAGATCCCGCTGCCGGAGAGCATCGTCACCGACGAGCTCAACGCGCGCCGCGAGGGCATCGAGCAGCAGCTCGGCTTCGCCGGTCTCACCTTCGAGAAGTACCTCGAGGACGAGGAGCAGACGATCGAGGAGTTCGAGGCCGACCTCGAGCGCCGCGTTCGTGACGCCGTCGCCGCCCAGCTGATCCTCGACCAGATCGCCAAGGAGAAGGAGATCGGGGTCGAGCAGCAGGAGCTGACCGAGCACATGATGCGCCGTGCGCAGCAGTCCGGTCAGGACCCGCAGGAGTTCGTCAACCACATGCTCGAGCACAACCACGTGCCGGAGCTGGTCCAGGAGATCCTGCGCGGCAAGGCGCTCGCCCAGCTCGTCGAGGCCGCCAAGGTCACCGACGAGTCCGGCAACCACGTCGAGTTGAAGAACCTCCGCCCCGACGGCACCATCGGTGAGGACGAGGCCGAGGTCGAGGCCCCCGAGGAGAGCGAGAAGGCTGAGGCCTGATCACCCTCTGACGTACGTCACAGCGCCCCTGCCTCGCGGCGGGGGCGCTGTCGTTGTCGGGTGAGTCGGCGCTACTGGGCGTCGAAGTTGTCCGTCGGGTCGCCCGAGACCTCCAGGTGCTTGGCCGCACAGTCGGTCTTCGACAGGCCCTGCTCGACGCACCACTCCAGCGCGGGTGTGGAGGTGTCGCCGGGATAGGGCACCACGACGGCGTACATCCCCGGCTTCACGTACGAGCTCGGCCACTCGCCGGTGTCGAGGAGCAGCGCGTCGGGGTGGTCGGTCTTGATCTTCTGGTAGCGGGTCAGCGCCTGGTGCCAGTCGGCGTCACCGCCATCCCCGGCGCCGACCGCCGCCAGCTGCGGGATCCAGGTGCCGATGAGCTTGGTGGCCGCCTCGGTGTCGAGGCGGGAGATGCGGAGCAGCTGGTTCTCCGGCGGGGCGTCCGGGTCGATGGAGGGCTCGCTCGAGGATGCGTTCGCACCGGGGCTGGCCGAGGGCTCCGGCTCCGCCTCGGACTGCAGGGGACGGGTCCCGTCCTTGCCGAAGATGAACCCGAGCACGCCGGCGATGAGGACCAGCACCACGATCATCACCAGGATCGGGGCGGTGCGGCCCTTCCGGCGCGCCTGAGTTGGCGCAGCGGCGTCGTCGAAGAAGTACCCGCGCGTAGCGCGTGGGGTGGCCGCCTCGTCGCCGAGCTCGTCCACGAAGAGCGGCCGGTGTCGCTCCGGGGGAGCCAGGAGCGGGGTGCCGCAGCCGATGCAGTAGATGGCCCCGGGCAGCAGCGCATCGCCGCACGACAGACAGTGTGATTCCTTCTCGTCGCTCACGCGTGAACACCCCCTTCCCCATCCGACGGTAACCCGTGACGGGCGCTGTCGTCACGCAACATCAGTAACAACAGCATCACGGACACCATAAGTGTGAGTGAACGCAAACGTGCCGAATGTGGTCGTCGCGGTGTGATCTGAGACACAGACGGGCCGGACAGTGGTCGCGGGTGATCCGGTCGGCGCGGCGTAGGCCCTACGCTGCCAGCGTGACCCCCAGTCCTGAGACCGTCCGCGCCGTGGTCCTCAACGTCGAGGACGTCCCGGTGGACCCCGACGCCGAGGAGCAGCTCGACCGCGGTCAGGGCAAGGTGGCCGGCCTCGTCGGTCTGGCGAAGCTCGCCTGGCGCATCACCGCCTTCGCGCGCCGGCCGTTCGCGGCCCCGTTCGCCCTCGCGACGCCGATCATCCGCGGTGTCGTCAACACCGACTCCGGACCCGCCGTCGCGGTCCGGCACCAGGGCCGCACGGTCGCGCCGAAGGAGTGGGCCACCGTTCAGCGACAGACCGGGACGAGCCCGCGGATCCTGGTCCTGATCCCGCCTGCGGGCAAGGACGAGACCGTCTGGGACGAGGGCTCCCAGGCGACCGGCGCGACGTACGCCGACCGGCTTGCCGAGCTTCTCGGCTGGATGCCGCTGCACATGCACGTCTCGGCCGGCAGCAGGTCGGTGCCTGCCGCGGTGGCGCTCAGCAGCCGGATCCAGGAGTGCGTCGACGCCCTCGCCGCGGAGTCGGACATCGACGCTTCCGGATCGCCCCGCATCGTCCTGGTCGGCTACGCCGGTGGTGGTCTGATCGCCCGCAACGCGCTCGGGGTGGCCACCTCGGGGGCACGGCCGTGGACGACGTACGTCTCCGAGCTGATCGCCCTCGGCACGACGCCCTATGCGGTCACCTCCGCCCCGATGTCGGGTGGGGTCGGCAAGCAGCTCGACGAGCACCTCGCCGGGATCGCGGTCGTCGGGGCCGACGAGGCGATGCTCCCGCCGCGGCCGGACGTGGACTATCTGCTGGTCACCGACAAGGCGACCTCGCGCCCCAACCGGGTCGGGCGGCTCTTCGGGGAGATGCTGTGGTGGCGGCACAAGACGCCGCTGCGCTCGCGACGGGTGCGCGACCTGTTCCCGACGGCGGAGCGCTTCACGCTCTCGACCGCCGAGACGCCGCTGTCGAACCATCCGGCGGTGCACGACGCCCTGCTGCGCTGGCTGGCGTAGCCGCAGAAATCGTGGTGCCGCCCGGATTGCGTCGCCATCGCCAATAGTTCTGCCGTCGGCGAACAATGGCACACCAGCCGTGGAACAACTGGATGTGGCGGCTAGTGTCGATCCTGTGAACATCGACTCCAGCGCGGCTGACGCTCATGCCGGTGCCCCAGGGCTCTCCCCGAGCCTGGGCGGCAACGGCGGCGGTCTGAGCCTTCTCGACGACAACATCTACAACCGACTGCTGCGGGAGCGCATCGTCTTCCTCGGCTCCGAGGTCCGCGACCAGAACGCCAACGCGATCTGCGCGCAGCTCCTGCTGCTCTCCGCGGAGGACCCCGAGGCCGACATCTTCCTTCACATCAACTCGCCCGGTGGCTCGGTGGATGCCGGTATGGCCATCTACGACACGATGAACTACATCCCCAACGACGTGGCGACCGTCGGCATGGGCCTGGCCGCCTCGATGGGCCAGTTCCTGCTCTGCGCCGGTGCGAAGGGCAAGCGCTACGCGCTGCCGCACGCGCGGATCATGATGCACCAGCCCTCCTCGGGCATGGGCGGCTCGGCCTCCGACATCAAGATCCAGGCCCAGCAGTCCCTGCACATCAAGAAGGTGCTGCTGGAGCTGATCAGCGAGCACACCGGCCAGACCGTCGACCAGGTGACGGTCGACGCCGACCGCGACCGCTGGTTCACCGCTGCCGAGGCCCTCGACTACGGCCTGGTCGACCAGGTCATCAAGAGCGCCAAGGAAGCCTCCGACGAGGGCCGCCCCGCCCACAAGAAGGACTGAGGACATGAACTACTACATCCCGCAGTGGGAGGAGCGTACGTCTTACGGCGTCCGCCGGATCGACCCCTACGCCAAGCTGTTCGAGGACCGGATCATCTACCTCGGCACCCCGATCAGCGACGATGTCGCCAACGCGGTCATCGCTCAGCTGCTCTGCCTGCAGTCGATGAACCCGGACCAGGACATCTCGATCTACATCAACAGCCCCGGTGGCTCGTTCACGGCCTGCACCGCGATCTACGACACGATGCAGTTCATCAAGCCGGACGTCCAGACCGTCTGCATCGGTCAGGCTGCCTCGGCCGCCGCGATCCTGCTCGGCGCGGGTGCGCACGGCAAGCGGATGGCGCTGCCGAACAGCCGCATCCTGATCCACCAGCCCTACACCGAGGGCACCTTCGGCCAGACCTCCGACATCGAGATCCAGGCCAACGAGATCCTGCGGATGCGTGAGCTGCTCGAGAAGATGATCGCCGACCACAGCGGCAAGTCGATGGACGAGGTCAGCCACGACATCGAGCGCGACAAGATCCTCACCGCCGCCCAGGCGGTCGAGTACGGCCTGATCGACTCGGTGCTCGAGTCGCTCAAGACGCCGCAGCTCGTTTGACCCTCGGACCCCGCGCCGCTCCCACATCGAAGGCGCGGCGCGGGGTACCGTCAGTAACTATTCGGACCTAGCAGCACAAGTCGGGGAAGGAAGGCCACTCGTGGCACGCATCGGCGACGGAGGTGACCTGCTGAAGTGCTCCTTCTGCGGGAAGAGCCAGAAGCAGGTCAAGAAGCTCATCGCGGGTCCCGGCGTCTACATCTGCGACGAGTGCATCGACCTCTGCAACGAGATCATCGAGGAGGAGCTCAACGAGGGCTCCGAGGTGGAGATCGCCGACCTCCCCAAGCCGAAGGAGATCTTCGACTTCCTCAACTCCTACGTCATCGGCCAGGAGCAGGCGAAGAAGTCGCTCGCGGTGGCGGTCTACAACCACTACAAGCGCGTCCAGGCTGGCCTGCAGCCCGGCGGCCCGCAGGGCCCCGGCAAGCACGCCAAGGAGGAGCAGGTCGAGGTCGCCAAGTCCAACATCTTGGTGATCGGCCCGACCGGCTGCGGCAAGACCTACCTGGCGCAGACGCTGGCGCGGATGCTCAACGTGCCGTTCGCGATCGCGGACGCCACCGCGCTGACCGAGGCGGGCTACGTCGGTGAGGACGTCGAGAACATCCTCCTCAAGCTGATCCAGGCCGCCGACTACGACGTCAAGAAGGCCGAGACCGGCATCATCTACATCGACGAGATCGACAAGGTGGCCCGCAAGGCGGAGAACCCCTCGATCACGCGCGACGTCTCCGGCGAGGGTGTGCAGCAGGCGCTGCTGAAGATCATCGAGGGCACCACCGCCTCGGTGCCGCCGCAGGGTGGCCGCAAGCACCCGCACCAGGAGTTCATCCAGATCGACACCACCAACATCCTCTTCGTGGTGGGTGGCGCGTTCGCCGGTCTGGAGCACATCATCGAGCAGCGGGTCGGCAAGAAGACCCTTGGGTTCACCGCCGAGGTGCGCGGCAAGGCCGAGAAGGAGTCCGAGGACCTGCTCAAGCTGGTCCGCCCCGAGGACCTCACCAAGTTCGGGCTGATCCCGGAGTTCATCGGCCGGCTGCCGCTGATCGCGAGCGTCGAGAAGCTCGACCAGGCCGCACTGGTCAAGATCCTGACCGAGCCGCGCAACGCACTGGTGAAGCAGTACCAGAAGCTCTTCGACCTCGACGGCGTCGACCTCGAGTTCACCGAGGACGCCGTCACCGCCATCGCCGACAAGGCTCTCGAGCGGGGCACCGGTGCCCGTGGCCTCCGGGCGATCATCGAGGAGGTCCTCCTCTACGTGATGTACGACGTGCCCTCCCGTGGCGACGTCGGCAAGGTGATCGTGACCCGCGAGGTGGTCGACGACGGCGAGATGCCGACCCTCGTTCCTCGCGAGAAGGAAACCAAGAAGAAATCCGCGTAGTCCCTTTGGGTCATTTTCGCCGCCCGGGTCCGTATCGACCCGGGCGGTCCGACACAATACGCACTGATGATCATCTGTACCTTTCCAGCTCCGTCACTCGGTAGGGAAGTGGGCACGTGAGGTTCCAGAGGGGCCCGGTGATGGCCTACGCCGCCGTAGTGCTCATCGGCCTGCTCGTGGTCATCCAGACCCTCAGCCCGGACGTCTCCGCGCTGCACCGGGTGCCGCGTACGCTCTCGGGCCAGGCAGACTTCACCGTGATCCCTCCGGCGCCTTCTCCCGACGTCTCCGGGGTGTCGACGATTCCCAGCGCCACGCCCGACGCCGACCGGGGGAGCGACCGGGACGAGTCCTCCGAACCCGAGGGCCGGGAGGACGAGAAGCCGGACACGGCGCCGTCCGCACCCGCCGAGCAGCCCGAGGCGCCGCAGCCCTCCGAACAGCCGCCGGCGCCCGCCGACCCCGGTGAGGACGAGGGCCACGAGAAACCGCCGACGCTGGTCCCGTCCGTCGGACCGATCCCGGGCATCATGGCGCCCCTGCTGTGGCCGTTCGTGGCCGAGGAGGACGCCCGTCCCGTCGACGAGGCCGTGCCGATGTTCCTGCGGGAGCTGATCGCCGCAGACGCCGGCGTCCCGGTCGAGGATCTTCCGCTCGAAGAGCCGAAGAAGGACCAGGAGAAGGACCAGGCGCGCGAGGGGGCGAAGGAGCCCGACGCGGAGCCGACCAAGCAGGGTTCCGAGGCCGAGCAGGTCATCGAGGACGCCTGTGAGCTCACCGCCGCGATCGCCGAGGACGTGAAGACACTGCCGGGAGCGCACAACGATCCCGATCAGAAGGGCACGCCCGAGTGTGGTGAGGCGTGCGCTGAGTCGAAGACCCCGGTAGGGTCGTCGCCCGCAGCCGAACCCGAGGCCGCCACCGAATCCGCTGAGCCGTCCGACGAAGAGACGACGGAGGCACCGGAGCCGGAGGAGCCGAAGGACGGCAGCAAGGACGACCAGACGTGTGCCGAGAAGTCGGTGCAGTAGGGATCACTCCGATGGCGACCCGCACCACGCCAGAGTGACCGGCCGAGCGAGTCCCCCCGGACGCTTGGCCGGAGTGAGGGACGAAGCAGGCCCCGGACCGCATCGCGGTCCGGGGCCTGCTCCGTCGTTCGGGGTTCGGTCGAGCGAGGCTCAGGCCTCGTCGGAGACCTCTGCCAGCTCGGCGGTGACGGTGATCTCCGTGGCGTTCTCGTCGACGGTGAAGAAGAGATCGCCCACGATGTTGCCGACCCGCTTGAGGTCCGGCGCGGCAGCCTCGGCGTCCTTGACGAGCTTGGCCGGGCCGGTGACCTCGGCCTTGGCCAGCGGGTGACGCATCTTCACCTTCGCGGTCGACTTCGCGCCGCGGATCCCGGTCAGGGTCGCCGCGACGGCGTCGAGCGCCGCGGGGTCGGCGGCGGCAGCGGTGCCGAGCTCGAGCTCACGCGGCCACGAGGAGGTGTGGATGGATCCGGCCTGCCACCACGACCAGACCTCTTCGGTGACGTACGGCAGGAACGGGGCCAGCAGGCGCAGCTGGACGTGGAGAGCCGTGGCCAGCGTCGCGCGCGCGGACTCGGTCGCAAGACCGCCGTCCTCGTCGTAGGCGCGCTCCTTGACCAGCTCGAGGTAGTCGTCGCAGAACTCCCAGAAGAACTTCTCCGAGGTCTCCAGCGCCGTGGAGTAGTCGTAGGCCGCGAAGGCGTCGGTCGACTTGGTGATCGTCTCCTTGAGGCGGGCCATCAGCGCGCAGTCGACCGGCTGGGTGATCGCGACCGGGTTCAGCGTGGTCGCGCCGACGTTGCCGAGGACGAACTTGGAGGCGTTGAGGATCTTCATCGCCAGGCGGCGACCGACCTTCATCTGGGTCTCGTCGAACGGCGAGTCCATGCCCGGGCGGGTCAGCGCCGCACGCCAGCGGACCGCGTCGGCGCCGAACTTCTCGAGGATCTCGGTCGGGACGACGACGTTGCCCTTCGACTTCGACATCTTCTTGCGGTCGGGGTCGAGGATCCAGCCGGCGATCATCGCGTGGCTCCACGGGACGGTGCCGTCCTCGAGGTGGGCGCGGACGATACGGCCGAAGAGCCAGGTGCGGATGATCTCGTGGCTCTGGGTGCACAGGTCCATCGGGTAGACCCGGCTGAACAGGTCGGGGTCGGACTCCCAGCCGCCGGCGATCTGCGGGGTCAGCGACGAGGTCGCCCAGGTGTCCATGACGTCCGGGTCGCCCTGGAAGCCGCCGGGCTTGCCGCGCTGCGCCTCCTCGTAGCCGGCCGGAACATCGGTGGACGGGTCGATCGGGAGCTGGTCCTCGCTCGGCAGCAGCGGCTTGTCGTAGTCGGGGTTGCCCTCGGCGTCGAGTGCGTACCAGACCGGGAACGGGATGCCGAAGAAGCGCTGGCGGGAGATCAGCCAGTCGCCGTTGAGACCGCCGACCCAGTTGTCGTAGCGGTGGCGCATGTGCTCGGGCAGCCAGGTCACGTCGCCGCCGCGCGCCAGCAGCTGCTGACGCAGCTCGGGGTTGCGGCCACCGTTGGTGATGTACCACTGCCGGCTGGCGACGATCTCGAGCGGCTTGTCGCCACGCTCGTAGAAGTTGGCCATCCGCTGGGTCTTCTTCGGCTCGCCCTCGAGGTCGCCGGACTCGCGGATCATCGCGACGACGGCCTCGCGGGCCGAGTGGACGGTCTTGCCCTTCAGGTCCTCGTACGCCGCGACCCCCGCCTCGGTGGTGATCCACTCCGGGGTCTCGCGGGCGAAGCGGCCGTCGCGGCCGATCAGGGCGCGGGCGGGAAGGTTGAGCTCACGCCACCACTGGACGTCGGTGAGGTCACCCCAGGTGCAGCACATCGCGATGCCGGCGCCCTTGTCCATCTCGGCGGCCTCGTGAGGCAGGACGGGGATCTCGACACCGAAGATCGGGCTGGTGACGGTGCTGCCGAACAGGTCCTTGTAGCGGTCGTCGTCGGGGTGCGCGATCAGCGCGACGACGCTCGGGATCAGCTCGGGGCGGGTGGTCTCGATGTGGACCGGGGTGCCGTCAGGGCGGTGGAAGGCGACGCGGTGGAAGAAGCCGGGGTAGTCCTTGGCCTCGAGCTCGGCCTGGGCGACCGCGGTCTGGAAGGTGACGTCCCACAGGGTCGGCGCCTCCTGGAGGTAGGCCTCGCCGCGGGCCAGGTTGCGCAGGAACGCCTTCTGCGAGGCGGTCTGGGAGACCTTGCCGATGGTCGTGTACTGCTGGTCCCAGTCGAAGGAGAGACCCAGGGTGCGCCACAGGTCCTCGAAGACCTTCTCGTCCTCGACGACCAGCTGGTTGCACAGCTCGACGAAGTTGGGCCGGCTGATGGAGATCTGGCGCTTCGGGTCCGGCTTCTCCGGCGGCGTGAAGTCGGGGTCGTACGGCAGGCTCGGGTCGCAGCGGACGCCGAAGTAGTTCTGGACGCGGCGCTCGGTCGGCAGACCGTTGTCGTCCCAGCCGATCGGGTAGAAGACCGACTTGCCGTTCATCCGCTGGAAGCGGGCGATCAGGTCGGGGTGGGTGTAGGAGAAGACGTGGCCGACGTGCAGGCTGCCGGAGACGGTCGGCGGCGGGGTGTCGATCGAGTAGACGTTCTCGCGCGGCTGGGTGCGGTCGAAGGCGTAGGTCTTCTCGTTCTTCCACTGCTCGGCCCACTTGGCCTCCAGGCCCTCGAGGACCGGCTTGTCCGGTACGGCGACTACGCGCTGCTCAGCGGGCGTCGTCGTCTCCGGTGCGGTCTGCGTGGGCGTGGTCTCAGTCATGGGACCAAATCCTATGGGCGCGCGGTTGCTGGCGCGAAACCCGGTTGAGACCCGCGTTGCGCACTCGTCATGCTTCCGTCATGGGCACCATCGACTTCTTCACCGACCCGGCCGAGTTCCTCGCCGTCGCCAAGGACTATCTCGCGGGGGAGCCGGTGATCGCCAACGTGGTCGCCACCAACGCGGAGAAGGCGACCCGGACGGTGCAGCAGGGGCCGTATCGCTGGTTCGCCGTCGCCCGTGAGGGTGACCGGGTCGTGGGGGCGGCGATGCGGACGGCCGACTTCGAGCCGTACCCGCTCTACGTCTGCCCGATGCCCGAGCCGGCGGCGCTCGAGCTCGCGCGGGCGCTGCATGCCAAGGGCGAGTACGCCGGTGGGGCCAACGGCGCGCTCCCGGCAGCCCGGACGGTGGCCGAGGAGACCGCCCGGCTCGCGGGCGGGCGGGTGAGCGTCGCGATGGCGTCGCGGCTGCACGAGCTCGGCACGCTCGTGATGCCCTCCGGTGTGCCTGGGCGCGCCCGCCCGGCGACGTACGACGACCTCGAGCTGTGCCGGGAGTGGCTGGCCGACTTCGGGCATGCGGCCCGGGAGCAGTCCACCAACAAGGCCTACGCCCACGAGCACGCCGCCGTCGGCGAGGACGAGGTGCGGCGCCGGATCGAGGAGTTCCTGCTGCTGTGGGAGGTCGACGGCGAGGTCGTCTCCCTCCTCGGCGCGACCCTGCCCGCGCACGGCGTCGTCCGGATCGCGCCGGTCTACACGCCCAAGGAGCAGCGGGGTCACGGCTACGGCACCGCCGTCACCGCCGAGGCCTCGCGCCTCCTCGGCGCCGACGGCACCCGCCTGTGCCTGTTCACCGACGCCGACAACCCCGTCTCCAACCACGTCTACGCCAAGATCGGCTACCGCCCCGTCGTCGACATGGCCAACCACACGCTCGTCCCCTGACCCCCCCCGACTCGGCTCGTCTTGACGAGATCCCACGCCGAGTCGGCTCGTCTTGACGGGGTTCGGCGTCGAGTCGGCTCGTTATGACGAGCCGTCTTGACGCGGTTCTTGGTCAAGATGAGCCGACTCGGCGGGGGTTTTGGTCAAGATGAGCCGACTCGGCGGGTCAGTCGACGGTGAAGCGGCGACCGAGGTAGTGGTCGACGGCCGGCCAGATCTGGCCTTCCGACTCGGCAGCAGTGGTCCAGTGCAGGGACCAGCCGGTGCCGGTGGCGGTGGTGATGTCGGCGGAGCGGCGGCCGTTGCTGCTCTGCTTGAGGTGGAGGGCGCGGATCTGGTCCCAGGGGACGTAGACGGCGTTGGGCGCGGCCGCCAGCTCGGCGGGCGGCCTGTCCAGGGCGCGCTGGATCAGCTTGCGGCCGGGGGAGCCGGAGGTCACGGAGGCCAGGCCGGTGGCGAGGCGGTCGGTGCCGGAGGGTTTGAGCAGCATCAGGCCGGTGCCGGTCACCAGGAGCGTACGGAACCCGTCGCCGGAGATCGGGGCCAAGGCGCCGATGTAGCCGTCGGGTGTCGCCGGCGTCTCGGTGGCGGGGTGGGCCTGTGCCTCGGTATCGACCTGCGCGTCGAGCTGGTGCACCCAGGCGCGTAGCGCGGCGGCGTAGCCGGGGGAGCCGAGGGCCTCGTAGGCGAGGTCCTCGGGGTCGACCTCCTGGCCGGCGATGTCGACCAGTCGCCACGGGCCGGCCCAGCTGAGCTCGTAGCGTGCCTTGTCCTCGCCGACCAGCTCGTGGGCGATGGCCGCGCCGAGGAGCCGGGCGATGACCTTCCGCTTCGCCTCGGTGGTCTCGACCTCGACCAGGTCCAGGAGCGCGTCGAGGTTGCCGGAGGCGATCAGGTCGAGAGCGCCACGGACGGTGGCGGGCACGATCTGGTTCTCCTGCATCGCGTTCAGGAGCGTCTCGGCGTTGATCGCCGCGGCGCGGGCGCCGGCGACGGTGACGATCTCAGCCATCGGGGCCGGGGTCAGACCGGAGCCGGCGAACGTCTTGTCCTCGAGGGCGAGGAAGTTCTGAGACGGGTAGCGCAGGATGCTGGCGGCGTTGCCGGACTTGTCGGAGTGGTCGTCGGCCTCGTCGGCCGAGCCCATCGCCTCCAGCCGCTCGATCCGCTCGGACAGCGGCGGGTGCGAGTCGTACGCCGACGCCTTCACCTCAGGTGGTGCCGCGCTGATCCGGGCGAGCTCCTCGAGCCGGCTGGGGTCGCTCATCAGGTTGGTGAAGTTGTCGAAGAAGCGCGTGGGCCGCAGGCCGTAATGGGTGCCGGCCTCGACGTACTGCTCCAGGTAGATGTGCCAGGCGGCGTCGAGCGCGGGGAGGGTGCGCAGCGCGATGGCCGCGGTGTGCGGCCCGGCGACCCTCGCGCTGAGCCGGTCGGCCTCGATCTCGTGGGCGTGCGCGAGCGGGCGGGTGAGGGAGAAGAAGAGCCGGGCGTACGTCCGGAACGGCCGCTTCACCAGCGGGTTGGAGAGGCCGGCGGCCACCTCGGCGATCGCAAGCCGGCTCCGGTGGACGAGCGCGCCGAGCCGGTTGCGGGTGGTGCTGTGGTGGCCGAGCTCGTGGGCGAGCACCGCGTGGAGCTGGTTGCGGGAGAGGCCCTGGAGGAGAGGTACGCCGAGGAACATGCGCCGGGTCCCGGTCCGCAGGCCGAGCAGACTGGTCTCCTCGCTGACCGCCGCGTTGACCTCGGGCACCAGGCGGATCTCGTCGGGGGCGCGCGTCCCGGCCGTCGCGGCCAGCGCGCGGACCTCCGCCCACAGCCCGGGCTGGTCGTGCTCGGTGAGGACGAGCCCGCCGGGGTCGCTCGAGTTCCGGGGACGCTGCCGTGGGGCCATCTGCCGGCCGACCAGCACGAAGGCGGCCAGGAGGTAGGCAACGGCCAGGAACGCGACCGCGAGAGCGGCCCGGAGCGTACGCATGAATGGTGGACCTTGTGGGGGGATGGGGTTCAGTCCGAGATCAGTGGGAGGGTAGCCGGTCCGGCGATTCGCTGGGAAGCGACCACACCTTAGACTCGACCCGATGAGTGAGACTCCCGCGCCGCGTCTGGCGGCCACGATCGAGGAGGTCTGGGAAGCGCTGCAGTCGCGCTGGCCCGAGACCCGGCTCGAGCCCTCCCTGGACCGGATCCGTGCCCTGCTCGAGATCCTCGGTGATCCGCAGAACGCGTTCCGGATCATCCAGCTGACCGGCACCAACGGCAAGACCTCCACCTCCCGGATGATCGACACGCTGCTGCGGTCCCTCGACCTGCGCGTGGGGCGGTTCACCTCGCCGCACGTGGAGCGGATCAACGAGCGGATCTCGATCGATGGCGAGCCCCTGACCGACGACGAGTTCGTGGCCGCGTTCAACGACGTGGCCCACTACCTCGGCATGGTCGACGACGACCAGCCGCACCCGCTCTCGTTCTTCGAGTCCATGGTCGCGATGGCCTACGCCAAGTTCGCCGAGGCCCCGGTCGACGTGGCCGTGGTCGAGGTCGGGCTGGGCGGTGGCTGGGACGCGACCAACGTCGCGGATGCCGACGTCGCTGTGGTGACCCCGATCGCGGTCGACCACGCCAAGTACCTCGGTGACACGCCGGTCGCGATCGCCCGCGAGAAGGCCGGGATCATCAAGCCCGGTGCGGTCGCCGTGATCGCCGAGCAGTCCGTCGAGGTCGCCGCCGTGCTCGACGAGCGTGCCGCGGAGGTCGGCGCGCGGCTGCTGTGGGAGGGCACCGACTTCGCGGTGGTGTCCCGCACCCCGGCCGTGGGTGGACAGATCCTCACCCTGCGCGGGCTGCGCGGGACGTACGAGGATCTCTTCCTGCCCCTCTACGGCGCCCACCAGGCGCAGAACGCGGCGGCGGCCCTGGCCGCGGTCGAGGCGTTCCTCGGCGACACCGTGCTGGCTGACGAGCTCGTGCGTGACGCGTTCGCCAAGGTCGACTCGCCGGCGCGGCTGGAGATCGTGCGGTCCTCGCCGACGGTCCTGATCGACGCCGCCCACAACCCGGCCGGTGCCGAGGCGACGGTCGCGGCGCTCGAGGACTCCTTCTCGTTCTCCGGTGTCGTCGGTGTCATCGGGGTGATGGGGGACAAGGACGTCGAGGGCCTGGTCGCCGCCTTCGAGCCCCACCTGGAGCATCTCGTCGTCACCCAGAACTCCACCGAGCGCGCCCTTCCGGCCATCGAGCTCGCGAAGGTCGCCGTCGACCTCTACGGCGAGGACCGGGTCTCGGTGGTCCCGCGTCTGGCCGACGCCATCGACGCCGCGATCGGCCTCTCGGAGTCCGCCGGCAGCGGTTCGATCTCCGAGGGTGCGGTGCTCGTGACCGGCTCGGTGGTGACCGCCGGGGAGGCGCGTACGCTGCTGGGCTCCCGTGGCCCGGCCGCCGGGTCGGCCGCGACCGCGCGGGTCGTGCCGACCTCCGACCCCGAGCTCGAGGCCTACCTGGAGGCGGACGCCGATGGCGAGTGAGCGCGAGAAGTCGCCGCGGCGCGGCATGTGCGCCGCGATCGTGTCGATGGAAGGGCTCGCGGTCGCGCTGGCCACGCCCGTGATGATCTCGATCGGCGGGGTCTCCGCCGGGCTGGCCCTGCCGCTGGGCCTCGGGTTCTTCGTGGCCTGCATCGTGGTGGCCGGGCTGCTGCGCCGCCCCTGGGCCTACTGGCTCGGCTGGGCGCTGCAGGTCGTCGCCATCGCGATGGGGTTCCTGATCCCGATCATGTTCGTCGTCGGCGTGATCTTCGCGGTCCTGTGGGGCATGGCCGACATCCTCGGTCGCAAGATCGAGAGCGAGCGGGCCGCGGCCTTCGAGGCGTTCGACCGGATCGCCGCCGAGGAGGGTGCCGCCGAAGACGCTGAGGACGACGCCGTGGAAGTGGCCGGGGAAGAGGCCGAGCCCAGGTAGGTTGGCTGCCGTGGAGGAGCGCGACGAGCTGCAGATGGCGACGGACGAGACGCCGACCGACTGGGCGCTGTGCCCGGCGTGCGGGAACGCGCTGGTCCTGCGACGGCCGCGGACGCGCACGGCTCACTACGCGCACAAGGCCGGTGAGTCGTGCCGGCTCGTGGGCGCGCAGCTGCGGCGTACCAGCTCCGGGTGGGCCGTCGGCGGTGGCGAGGACGACCCGGACAGCCTGGAGAACCTCTTCGACCTGATCGAGGACGACGCGCCGGGTCGCTAGGTCCCGAGCGCGCCGTTGATCGCGGCGAGCGCCCGGTCGAGCTCTGCGTCGCTCACTCCGCCGAAACCGATCACCAGGCCGGTCAGTCCGCTCGTGCGGGCGTAGGTGGAGAGCAGGTTGATCTCGAAGCCGGCGGCCCTGCCGGCGTCGCGGGCTCTGCGTGCCTCCGGTTCGGGCAGCAGCCAGGTCGAGTACATGCCGGCCAGCGGACCGGCCAGCGTCGCGTGCGGCGCCATCGCCTCGGCCACCCTCGGGGCGCGCTCGGCATAGACCCGACGCGCTGATCGCACCGCCCTGTCCAGCCAGCCGTCGCGGAGCAGCGTCAGGAGCGCGCGCTGGGAGGGCCAGGCGGCGCCGGCGTGGGTGATGGTGCGGCGGTGCAGGATCAGCTCGTGCAGGTCGGGCGGCGCGACCAGCCAGCCCAGACGCAGCGTCGGGACCACCGACTTCGCCGCGGTGCCGAGATAGACCACCCGGCCGCGGTCCAGCGTCGCCATCGCGGGCACCGGCGCGACGTCGTAGCGGAACTCGGAGTCGTAGTCGTCCTCGATCACCACCGCGTCGGCCCTCCGGGCCGCCTCGAGGAGGCTCAGCCGGTCGGCGGCCGGCATGACCCGGCCCAGGGGGTGCTGGTGGGCCGGGGTGACGTACGCGGCCACCGCCGGCCCCAGGTCGGCGACCTGCTCCACGGCGGGAAGGTCGATGACCTCGCGTCCGTAGCTGAGGACCGTCTCGGCCGCGGCCCGATATCCCGGATCCTCTACCGCGACCGGCCCGGGGCGCAGCTCGGGAAGGAGCGCGCGGAGCCCGTCGGTGGTGCCCGCGGTCACGATGATCTCGTCCGGGTGGAGGTCCAGGCCGCGAGTACGTCCGAGTCGCGCCGCCAGTGCCTCGCGCAGCTCCGCCAGGCCCCGCGGGTCGTCGTAGCCGCGTGGGGGAGCGGCCACCGAGACCTCCCGCCACGCCCGCCGCCATCCCGGCTCCAGCCGTGGGTCGAAGAACGGCGTGCCCGTGTCCAGTCGAGACGTCGGCTGCGTCGGTCGAGACGGCGCCTGCGTCGGCCGAGACGTCGACTTCGTCGGCCGAGACGTCGCTCCTGTCGGGTGTGTCGTGGTGACGTACGTCCCGGACCCGCGCCGCGCCTCGAGCCAGCCCTCGGCGGCGAGCTGGTCGTAGGCCTGCTCGGTCACCGCGCGCGAGATGCCCAGGTCTGCCGCGAGCGCGCGGCTCGAGGGCAGCCGGTCGCCGGTCCCGAGGGTGCCGGAGAGCACCAGGGCGCGGACCTGGCCGGCGAGCTGGGCGGGTAGCGGCTCGCCGGAGCTGCGGTCGAGGGTCAGCGGGAGCATCGATCGAATGGCCTGTCAGAGTGGGTCAGAATTGGCCCGTGCAGGCAGGCCACTTTACTCCCAAGATGGTGCCATGAGCACGACGTTGTCACCCACCCCACGCACCCGGGTCAGCCGCGGGAAGAACCGCGCCGTCCCCGATCGCGAACGACTGAACACCTTCCTCGCCGAGGCACTCGTCGCCCACCTGGGCGTCACCGTCGGATCGGGCGAGGACGCCCACCCGGTCGTCCTACCCACGGCGTACGGCTTCGATCTCGACGGTCCGGACGCAGGCGGGTCGCTCTACCTGCACGGCTCGGTGGCCGCCGGGTGGCTCGCGCGAGCGCTTGAGCGCGACGTGTGCGTCACGATCACCGAGCTCGACGGCCTGGTCGCCGCGCGCAGCGGGTTCCACCACTCGATGAACTACCGCTCGGCGGTCGTCATCGGCCGCGCCCGTCTGGTCGAGGATCCTGACGAGCGCGAACGCGCGCTCGCGCTGGTTGTCGACCAGATGATCCCGGGTCGCTGGGCGACCCTGCGCCCGGCGACCCGCAAGGAGCTCGCCGCGACCGCCGTCCTCGCCCTACCGCTCGCCGAGGCGTCGATGAAGGCACGCGCCGAGGGCCCGGTCGACGACCCCGACGACATCGAGTCCGGGACGTGGGCGGGCGTGATCCCGATCCATCGTGTCGCCGGCGCCCCGGTCACCGCCGACGACACGACCGCGCCGGTTCCCGAGGACGTCGTACGTCGCGCCGCCGGGCTCGGGGCCGCGGAATGCTCACCGAGGTAACTCGGTGGGCGCACGCCTCCTTCGTGGAGTTCCACGAAGGAGGCGTCACTCCGCCGAGGTAGCTCGGTGAACGAACGGGCTCAGCGGACCTCGGCGCCGGTGAGCCTTCGCCAAGGAGGTGTCCTGAGCCTGTCGAAGGGTGGGGAGCCGAAGCCTCACATCCCGTGCGGAGGTCCGCCGGGGATGTGAGACTTGGCCTGCATCCCTTGACGAAGGAACCAGCAGACGCTCAGCTGAGCCCGGCGCGCCGCAGCGCGTCGGCCATGGCGCTGTTGGCCGGGGCGGAGGAGCCGCGGCCGCCGCCCTGGCCGCCACGGTTGCCGCCCGGTCGCCCACCGCTCTTGCCGCCACCATTGCCGCCACCGTTGCCGCCGCCCTTGGGGCCGCCCTTGCCCTGGCCGCGCTGGCCGCCGCCGGGGCGACCCGAGCGGTCGCCGGACTCGCCCTTCGCCGGCCCGGAGGGCGCGTCGTCGTTGAGCCGGAGCGTGAGCGAGATCCGCTTGCGGGCGTCGTCGACCTCCAGGACCTTGACGCGCACGACGTCACCGGAGCGGACCACGTCGCGCGGGTCCTCGACGAACTTGTCCGACATCGCGGAGATGTGGACCAGGCCGTCCTGGTGGACGCCGATGTCGACGAAGGCGCCGAAGGCGGCCACGTTGGTGACGGTGCCCTCCAGAACCATGCCGGGGCGCAGGTCGGCGATCACGTGCACCGACTCGGAGAAGGTCGCCGTGCGGAACTCAGGACGCGGGTCGCGGCCGGGCTTCTCGAGCTCGGCGAGGATGTCGGTGACCGTCGGCAGACCGAACTGCTCATCGACGAACGTGGACGCCTTGAGCGACTTGAGCACGCCCGAGTTGCCGATCAGCGACCCGATGTCGGTCGAGGTCGACTCCAGGATCCGGTTGACGACCGGGTAGGACTCCGGGTGCACGCCGGAGAGGTCGAGCGGGTCGTCGCCGCCGCGGATCCGGAGGAACCCGGCAGCCTGCTCGAACGCCTTCGGGCCGAGGCGCGCCACCTTGGTGAGCTCGCGGCGGGTCCGGAAGGGGCCGTTGGCGTCGCGGTGCGCGACGATCGCCGAGGCGAGCGACTCGGTGATCCCCGAGACCCGGCGCAGCAGCGGGGCCGAGGCGGTGTTGAGGTCGACGCCGACGCCGTTCACGCAGTCCTCGACGACCGCATCCAAGGACTTGGAGAGCCCGTACTCGGGCAGGTCGTGCTGGTACTGCCCGACGCCGATCGACTTCGGCTCGATCTTGACCAGCTCGGCCAGCGGGTCCTGAAGGCGGCGCGCGATCGAGACGGCGCCACGCAGCGACACGTCGAGCTCGGGGAGCTCGGAGGAGGCGTAGGCCGAGGCGGAGTAGACCGAGGCGCCCGCTTCGGAGACCATCACCTTGGTCATCTTCAGGTCCGGCAGCAGCTTGAGCAGGTCGGCGGCGAGCTTGTCGGTCTCGCGCGAGGCGGTGCCGTTGCCGATCGCGATCAGGTCGACCGAGTGCTTCTTCGCCAGCTTCGCCAGCGTGGCCAGCGAGCCGTCCCAGTCGCGCCGCGGCTCGTGCGGGTAGACCGTCGAGGTGTCGACCACCTTCCCGGTCGCGTCCACGACGGCCACCTTCACGCCCGTCCGGATGCCCGGGTCGAGGCCCATGGTCGCCCGCGTGCCGGCCGGTGCGGCCAGCAGCAGGTCGCGCAGGTTGTCGGCGAAGACCGCGATCGCGGCCTCCTCGGCAGCGGTGCGGATCCGGGTGCGCATGTCGAGCTCGAGGCGGAAGAGGATCCGCGTACGCCACGCCCACCGCACCGTCTCGGCCAGCCACTTGTCGGCGGGACGGCCGGAGTCGACGATCCCGAAACGCGCCGCGATCGAGCGCTCGTAGTCGGTCACCTCGCCCGGCTCCGGCTCCTCGGCGTAGGGCGACAGGGTGACGTCGAGCACCTCCTCCTTCTCCGCACGCAGGACGGCCAGGGTGCGGTGCGAGGGGAGCGACGCGTACGCCTCCGAGAACTCGAAGTAGTCGGAGAACTTCGCCGCGGCCGGGTCGTTCTCGCGACCCTCGCGGACCCGCGTCACCAGGCGGCCCTGCTTCCACATCCGCTCGCGCAGCGTGCCGATCAGGTCGGCGTCCTCGCCGAACCGCTCGACCAGGATCGCCCGGGCACCGTCCAGCGCGGCCTTGGCATCGGGGACCTGCTCCCCGAGGTACTTCGACGCCTCCACGGCCGGGTCCAGCGACGGGTCGGCCAGCAGCCCGTCGGCCAGCGGCTCGAGCCCGTTCTCGCGGGCGATCATCGCCTTGGTGCGCCGCTTCGGCTTGAACGGCAGGTAGATGTCCTCCAGCCGCGCCTTGGTGTCGGCGGCGAGGATCGAGGCCTGCAGCTCGGGGGTGAGCTTGTCCTGCTTGGCGATCTCGGCGAGCACGGCGGCACGCCGCTCCTCCAGGTCGCGCAGGTAGCCGAGGCGCTCCTCCAGCGTACGCAGCTGGGCGTCGTCGAGGCCGCCGGTCACCTCCTTGCGGTAGCGCGCGATGAACGGCACCGTCGAGCCCTCGTCGAGCAGGGCGACCGCGGCGGTCACCTGCGCCGGGCGCACCCCGAGATCTTCGGCGATGCGGGCCGGGATGGCGGCCATCGAGTCTGCGAGCGTCGGAGCTGATGGGGTTGTCGTCACGGAGCGCCATCCTGCCGCATCCCACCGACATGGTTTCAACAAGGCCGACAAGGCACAGCCGTGACCGGCCCGAACGTGCCGGGACCGGCCCTCCCCGATACGCTCGGCCCCATGACGCAGCGCACGTTCGTGATCCTGAAGCCCGACGCCGTCCGCCGGGGCCTGGTGGGAGAGATCCTGTCCCGCTACGAGGCCAAGGGCCTCTCGATCGTGAAACTGGAGCACCGCACCATCGACGCGGCCATGGCCGACGAGCACTACGCCGAGCACGTCGAGCAGCCGTGGTATCCGCCGCTGCGTGACTTCGTCACCTCCGGCCCGCTCGTCGCCGCCGTCCTCGAGGGCGACGAGGCGATCGAGGTCGTCCGCGCGCTCAACGGCGCCACCGACGGCCGCAAGGCCGCCCCGGGCACCATCCGCGGCGACTTCTCCCTCTCCAACCGGGAGAACCTCGTGCACGGCTCCGACTCGTCCGAGTCGGCCGACCGTGAGATCAAGCTCTGGTTCGGCGCCTGATCCACCTGCTCCTCCTGATCGCGCCGGTAGCCGCTGCTGCCGGCGCGATCTCTCATTTCGGGCCGGCAGGAGATCTGACCGAGGCGTTCGCGACCGATGCCGAGACCCGCGGACGCGACGTCGCGGCGCCTGGCCACGAAGGTTGCTACGGCGACTTTTCCGGCCTTCGGAAGCCGTTCGGCAAACCCCGGGGGACACGGGCATCCCGCGCTCACTCGCCGCGGACATACCCCGTATCGTTGCGGTTTCGGCGAGCCTCTTGGGAATGGGGCTCGTACCTTCGTAGCCTCGTCGGCAGGGCCCGCATCCTGCACCACGGATCCCCGACGCGGCGCCCCGGGAACGCGAGGACGTATGGCGAGCATCATTGGACGTGACATGGCGGTGGACCTCGGCACCGCAAACACACTCGTCTACGTCCGCGGCAAGGGTGTCCTTGTCGATGAGCCGAGTGTGGTCGCGCTCAACAAGAACACCGGCGAGATGGTCGCCGTCGGCCATGAGGCCAAGAAGATGCTGGGACGTACGCCCGACGACATCGTCGCGCTGCGGCCCCTGAAGGACGGCGTGATCGCCGACTTCGAGGCGACCGAGCAGATGCTTCGCTACTTCATCCAGCAGGTCCACCGCCGCCGCTACTTCGCCAAGCCGCGGATGGTCATCTGCGTCCCCTCCGGGATCACCGCGGTCGAGATCCGTGCGGTGAAGGAGGCCGGCTACCAGTCCGGTGCCCGGATGGTGAACATCATCGAGGAGCCGATGGCGGCCGCGATCGGCTCCGGGCTCCCGGTCCACCTGCCGACGGGCAACATGGTCGTCGACATCGGCGGCGGCACCACCGAGGTCGCGGTGATCAGCCTCGGCGGGATCGTGACGAGCCAGTCGATCCGGACCGCCGGCCACCAGCTCGACAACGCGATCATGACCTGGCTGAAGAAGGAGCACGCGCTGCTCCTGGGCGAGCGCACCGCCGAGGAGGTCAAGATGACCCTCGGCTCGGTCTGGCCACTCCCCAACGAGCCCGAGGCCGAGATCAGGGGACGCGACCTGGTCAGCGGCCTGCCGCGCACCGTGACCGTCTCGAGCGCCGAGGTGCGCAAGGCGATCGAGGAGCCGCTGCACGACATCTTCGACGCGGTCCGCTCCACGCTCGACCAGACGCCGCCCGAGCTGGCCGGAGACATCATGGACCGCGGCATCGTGCTCACCGGCGGCGGTGCGCTCCTGCGCGGGCTCGACGAGCGCCTGCGCCACGAGACCGGTATGCCCGTCCACGTCGCCGAGTCCCCGCTGACCTCGGTCGCGATGGGCGCCGGCCGCTGCGTCGAGGACTACGACGTGCTCCGCCCCGTCCTGGTGAACGAGAACAGGAGATGGTGACGTGTCGTTGCTGAGCCCCCGCCCCAGCGAACGTCTGCGCAAAGGGCTGGAACAACGCAAAGGCTCCAAACCGGTGGTCCGTACGCCGCGGGAGAGGCTCAACCGCCGCGGCAGCCTCGAGACCAAGGCCGGCGGCGGCGGTCCGAAGCGCTCCTGGCTGATCGCGCTCATCCTGTGCTGCGCGACGCTGGCCACGCTCGACCAGACGCCCGTCCTGGAGCCGGCGCGTGCCGCGGTCGGCGAGGTGATCTCCCCGCTCGAGACCGGCGCGGCCCTGGTGGCTCGTCCGTTCACCGGCATCCCGGAGTGGTTCGACACCCGCGACGACCTGCGCGACCGGGTCGCGAAGCTCGAGGCCGAGAACTCCACGCTGCGCCGCCAGGTCGAGGTCACCGACTACGGCCGGGCCAAGCTGGCCGAGTACGAGTCGATCACCCGCGCCGCCGAGGACCTCGGCTACGCCCTGGTGCCGGCGCGGGTCACCGCCTTCGGCCCCGCCCAGACCTTCAACCGCACCGTCACCATCGACGCCGGCAGCGCTGCCGGGATCAGGTCCGACATGTCGGTCGTGACCGGCGACGGCCTGGTCGGCCGGGTGCTGCGCGTGACCAAGACCAGCGCCACCGTCCTGCTGATCGTCGACGCCGCCTCGGTCGTCGGCGGCCGCGTCGGCGGTGCCGACCGCAGCGGCAAGAAGTCGGGTCAGGTCGGCATGGTCCGGGGCTCCGGCGTGGTCGCCGGAGGCGCCGACTCAGGTCTGCTGACCCTCGACCTCGTCGACCAGACCGCCGCCCCGCTCAAGGGCGACACGGTCATCACCTGGGGTGACGGCCGGGCCGCGCCCTACGTCTCCGGGCTGCCGATCGGCGAGGTGACCGACACCTTCGCGAGCGTGCGTGACTCCTCGCGCACGGTGCGGATCAAGCCGTACGTCGACTTCGGGTCGCTCGACGTCGTCGGTGTGGTCGTGCCGGGCGACACCATGAGCGACCGCGCCGTCGTCACGCCGGAAGGGGATCTGCGATGAGCGAGATGGATGGCCGTGCCTCGAGCGCCGCTCCGGTGCTGCGCAACGTCCTGGTCGGCATGCTGATCATCATCGCCGTCGTCCTCCAGCTGAGCGTCGCGCCTGCGTTCGCCATCCGCGGGATCACCCCCGACCTGGCGCTCCTGGTCGTGATCGCGGTCGCGCTCACCCGCGGCGGGCAGGCCGGTCTGGTGACCGGGTTCGCCGCCGGCGTACTCCTCGACCTGGCTCCTCCCGCCGACCACACCGCGGGCCGGTGGGCGCTCGCGCTGCTGATCGTGGGCTACGTCGCCGGACGCGTGCGCGAGGGCAGCATCGACGAGGGCCGCAGCCACGGTGGCCAGGGTCGCCCCAACGCGCTGACCGTGATGGCCACGGTGGCCACCTGCGCCTTCATCGGGGTCAGCATCTTCGCGGTCAGCGGCCTGATCCTCGGTGAGGCGCCGCTGACGCTGCTGCCGACCGTGGCGATCAGTGTGGGCTACGACCTCCTGCTCGCGCCGTTGCTGATCCCGGCGCTGCTGTGGCTGATCGGCAAAGGGGACCTCTAGTGCCGAGCCGACTCTCCACCGCGCAGGTCAGCCGGCTGCGGCTGATCGTGATCCAGGCTCTGGTCTTCTCGCTGCTGGCCACGCTCGGGGTCAGGCTCTTCTACCTCCAGGTACGCCACGGCGACGCCTATCAGGCGGCCGCGGCCTCGCAGTCCAAGCGCGAGATCGTGCGCCAGCCGGTGCGCGGCATCATCGTCGACGCCCAGGGCCGTCCGCTGGTGACCAACCGGTCGGCCTGGGTGGTCAGTCTCGACCAGGGTGTGCTCGACGGGCTCGACGACGAGGACAAGGTGACGCTGATGAAGCGCGTCGCCAAGGCCGTCGACGTGTCCCCGAAGAAGCAGAACGAGGCGATCGCCAACTGGTCCGGCACCCGCTACCAGCCGGTGCCGATCGCGACCGACGTCTCCGAGTCGACGGCGCTGCGGATCCTCGAGCAGCCCGAGGACTTCCCGGGCGTGGTCGCGGAGAAGCAGACGCTGCGCTCCTACCCGAGCCCCTACGGCATCAATGCCGCCGGTGTCCTCGGCTATCTCTCCCCGATCACCGAGGACGAGAACGACAACGCCAAGGAGCGCGGCGACGAGTCGCTCAACATCACCTCGATGGTCGGTCGCTCCGGCGTCGAGAAGGAGTACGACCAGTGGCTGCGCGGGATGCCCGGCTACGACACCGTCACCGTCGACTCGATCGGCCGAGAGATCGGGCGCGGCGACTCGGTCGCCTCCCAGCCCGGCGACACGCTGGTGACCAGCATCGACGCCAAGGTGCAGGGCCGTGCCGAGAAGCTGCTCGCCGAGTCGATCGAGACCGCGCGCAACACCTTCGACAAGATCTCCGGCCGCAACTTCGAGGCCGACTCCGGCTCGGTCGTGGTGATGGAGGCGCAGACCGGCCGGCTGGTCGCGATGGCCAACCAGCCGACGTACGACCCCGAGGAGTGGGTCGGCGGGATCACCCAGAAGCAGCTCGACCGGCTCTACTCCGAGAAGGCGGGCTACCCGCTGCTGCCGCGGGCGACGCAGGGTCAGTTCGCGCCGGGTTCGACGTGGAAGCCGTTCATGACGGTCGGCGCGCTCAACAACGGCTACAGCCGTGACACCCTGCTCAACTGTTCCAGCGGGCTCCAGGTGGGCAACCGGGTGTTCAAGAACTACGAGTCGGGCGCCTACGGGTTCATCGACTTCGCCAAGGCGCTCCAGGTCTCCTGCAACACGTTCTTCTACCAGGTCGGGGTCCACTACTGGCAGAAGTACGGCGCGAACCCCGCCGACGTCAACGCCAAGGACCCGCTGGTGGAGACCGCCAAGGCCTTCGGTTTCGGCAAGCGCACCGGCATCGACCTGCCGGGGGAGTCGGCGGGCCGGATCGCGGACCGGAAGTGGAAGGCCGAGTACTACCAGGCCATGAAGGGCTACTACTGCCGGATGGACGAGAAGAAGAACGCCCCCACCGACTTCCTGCAGCTCTTCGCCCACGAGTTCTGCATCGAGGGCAACTACTACCGCACCGGCGACGCGGTGAACTTCTCGATCGGCCAGGGCGACACGATGGTCACCCCGATCCAGCTCGCTCGGGCCTACGCGTCCCTGGCCAACGGCGGCACCCTCTACGAGCCCAGGATCGGGAAGGCGGTCGTCAGCGGCGACGGGACGGTGGTCGAGAAGATCGATCCCAAGGTCGCCAGCAAGGTGAAGATGTCGGCCAAGAGCATCGACTACGTCAACGAGGCGCTGCTCGGCACTCCCCAGTCGGGCTCCCTGGCCTGGAAGTTCGGCGGGTTCCCGCTCGACGAGGTGAAGGTGCGCGGCAAGACCGGCACCGCCGAGGTCACCGGCAAGCAGACGACCGGCTGGGTCGCGACGTACAACAAGAAGTACGTCGTGATCATGACCATCTCCCAGGGCGGCACCGGCTCCGGGGCCGTGGGCGACGCCGTCCGCAAGCTGTGGGAGACGCTCTACGGGATCGAGGAGGGCGGCGCCGAGGTGCGGCCCGACAAGGCCGCGATCAAGGGCATCGACCCGCCCCGCAACCTGCCGGCGTTCGGCGCCGACGGCTCGATCGTCGCTCCGAAGGACTGAGGGTGAGGGGCAGAGCATGAAGAACGACGTGATGGCCTTCGTACGCCGCATCGATCTGGTCCTCCTGGGCGCGGTGCTGGTCCTGGTGTCGCTGTCGGTGCTCCTGGTCTGGTCCGCGACCATCCACCGGGACGCGATCACGGGTGGTGACACCACCGCCTACCTGCGCAAACAGGCGATCAACGTCGCCGCCGGCCTGGTGCTGATGGTGGGCGTGGTCGCGACCAACCACCGCTGGGTCCGGCTCCTGACGCCCGTGGTCTACCTGGCTGCGGTGGTCGGGCTGGTGCTGGTGCTCGTGATGGGCTCGACGGTCAACGGGTCCAAGTCGTGGGTCAACCTCGGCCCGGTGCAGGTCCAGCCCTCGGAGCTGGCCAAGCTGGCCGTGGTCATCGCCATGGCGCTGGTCCTGGCCGAGCGCAGCGAAGGCCGCTGGCGGGCCCGCGTGTCGCTGGGCGACGTGGTCGCGATGATCCTGGTCGCAGCGGTGCCGATCGTCCTGGTCCTGCTCCAGCCCGACCTCGGCACCACGCTGGTGCTCGGCGTGACGGTCTTCTGCGTGCTCGCGGCGGCGGGGACGCCGAGGCGATGGCTGGCGCTGCTGGCGCTGACCGGTCTGGCGGGTGCCACCACGGTGGTCGCGACCGGGGTGCTGAAGCAGTACCAGATCAACCGGTTCATGGCTTTCACGGACCCGTCGCTGGATCCTCGCGGGGCCGGCTACAACGTCCAGCAGGCGCGGATCGCGATCGGCGACGGCGGCATCTTCGGGCAGGGGCTCTTCCAGGGCTCGCAGGCCCGCGCGGGCTTCGTCCCCGAGCAGCACACCGACTTCATCTTCACGGTCGTGGGGGAGGAGCTCGGGCTGGTCGGCTCGCTGGTGGTGATCGGGCTGATCGGTGTCGTGCTGTGGCGCGGACTGCGGATCGCGGCGCGCACCGACGACCTCTTCGGGCGGGTGGCGGCGGCCGGGATCGTGTGCTGGCTCGGCATCCAGAGCTTCCAGAACATCGGGATGTGCCTGGGCATCATGCCGGTCACCGGGGTGCCGCTCCCGCTGATCTCCTACGGCGGTTCCTCGATGATCGCGGCGCTGCTGGCGGTGGGTCTGTTGCTCGGCATCTCGGCCCGCTCGCGGCGCACCGGTCTGGACCGGTCCGGACCACTTCAGGACCTCCGCTCGCGCGACCGCCTGCAGGTTGCTGCAGTGCGAAAAGATGTCGCGTTTCATCGTCAGTAAACTCGATTACGTTCCGTCCCGGTTGCCCTACAGGGCATCTGTGACCCCTTGCAGCCCTCATCCCGAGGCTGCTTGACGACGGGAGCAGTAATCGTGAACCGACCCCACAGAATCCAGCGCCTCGGCGCACTGGCAGCAGCGACGGTCACCGCCGTCGGCGCCGCCGGCACCATCCTGGCCATGTCCGGTCCCGCCGGTGCGGTCGACTCTCCGGCACCGCTGATCGGTGTCGAGAAGTCGACGGCCATCGACAACTCCTACATCGTCGTGATGAAGGGCAACGGTGCGGCGGCCAAGGCCAACGCCGCCGAGGCCCGGGCGCTCGCCAAGGAGAAGGGCGGCTCGGTGAAGTACGCCTACGACAAGGCGGTCACCGGCTTCTCCGCCACGCTCGACGCCGACGCGCTCGACGCGCTCCGCAGCGACCCCGATGTCGACTACATCGAGGCCAACCAGGTCGTGAAGGCCAGCGGCGACCAGGCCAACCCCACCTGGGGGCTCAACCGGATCGACCAGCGCAACCTCCCGCTCAACTCGAACTACCACTACGACTACACCGGCTCGGGTGTGAAGGCGTACATCATCGACACCGGCATCCGCTCCGCACACTCGGAGTTCGGTGGCCGGGTGACCTCCGGCTACACCGCCATCGGGTCCAGCACCGAGGACGAGAACGGCCACGGCACCCACGTCGCCGGCACCGTCGGCGGGACGACGTACGGTGTCGCCAAGAGCGTCACGCTCGTGCCCGTCCGCGTGCTCGACGCCTCCGGGTCCGGCACGACCGCCGGCGTGATCGCGGGGGTGAACTGGGTGACCTCCAACCACACCTCCGGTCCGGCGGTCGCCAACATGTCGCTCGGTGGCGGGGTCTCCTCGACCCTCGACTCCGCGGTCTCCAGCTCGATCGCGGACGGCATCACCTACGCCGTCGCCGCGGGCAACGACTCCGGGGCCGACGCGTGCAACGGCTCGCCCGCCCGGGTGGCCGGGGCCCTGACCGTCGGGTCGACGACCAACACCGACGCCCGGTCGAGCTTCTCCAACATCGGCTCGTGCGTCGACCTGTTCGCCCCGGGCTCCTCGATCACCTCGGCGTGGTACACCTCCAACACAGCGACCAACACGATCTCCGGTACGTCGATGGCGACCCCGCACGTCGCCGGAGTGGCCGCGCTCTACCTGCAGGCGAACCCGACGGCCTCGGCCTCCGCCGTCGCCTCGGCGATCAACTCCAACGCCACCACCGGCGTGGTCACCTCGCCGGGAACCGGCTCGCCCAACCGCCTCCTCTACTCGCTGTGGAGCGGTGGCACCGACCCCACGGACCCGCCGACCACGGGCAACCTGCTGACCAACCCGGGCTTCGAGTCGGGCGCGACCGGCTGGAGCGCCTCCTCCGGCGTGATCGACAGCTCGAGCAGCGCCCCGGCCCGATCGGGCTCCTACAAGGCGTGGCTGAACGGCTACGGCTCGACCCACACCGACACGCTCTCCCAGTCGGTGACCCTGCCGACGACCGGCAAGACGCTGTCGTTCTACCTCCGGGTGATCACCAATGAGACGACCACCTCGACGGCCTACGACAAGCTGACCGTCAAGGTCGGCTCGACGACCCTGGCGACGTACTCCAACCTGAACGCGAGCTCGTCGTACTCGTTGAAGTCGTTCTCGCTCGGGTCCTTCGCCGGCAGCACCGTCACGCTGACGTTCACCGGCACCGAGGACTCCTCGCTCGGGACCAGCTTCCTGATCGACGACACCTCCATCGCCTGATCCGACCGTCATCGGCTCCACCGGGCCGCTCGCGTAACGCGGGCGGCCCGGTGTGCTGTTGAAGGGCCACCTTTCCCGCCCTGTTTATGGACTGTTTACAGGTGTTCACCTTCGCTGTCTGCACGTTGCTGCAATGCGAAGAGTTGGGTCGTTACGCGACCTACGTAACGTGATTACGTGGTTGGCCGAACGCTTCGGGCTGCGGCCACAGGGAGGGCGCAGGGCGTTCGTCGCGGTCCTACAGGGCCGTACGATGACGGGAGTCAGTTCGTGAACCGAACCATGAAGAACCGTGCCATCAAGGCGCCGGCGGTCATCTCCGCCGTCGCTGTCGGAGCAGCAGCATCGGCGATCGCCTTCACCGTCCCGGCGGGAGCCGCGGACAGTCCGGCACCGCTGCGCGGCGCCGACGCCTCGACCGCGATCGAGGGTCAGTACATCGTCGTGATGGAGAAGCAGGGCGGCAGCGACGTGGCCAGGTCCGAGGCCAAGTCGGTCCGCAGCGACGCCCGCGACGCCGGTGGTGACGTACGCGAGGTCTTCAACACGGCGTTCAACGGCTTCTCGGCCTCGCTCGACAAGGACGCGCTCGCCGAGGTCCGCAACAACCCGGACGTCGCCTACGTGCAGGCCAACCACCGCTACACCACCCAGGGCGACCAGGCCGACCCGACCTGGGGCCTGGACCGGGTCGACCAGGCAGCGCTGCCGCTCGACAAGAACTACCACTACGAGCAGACCGGTAAGGGCGTGACCGCCTACATCATCGACACCGGCGTCGCGACCGACCACTCGGAGTTCAGCGGCCGGATCGGTGAGGGCTTCGACGCGGTCGACGGCGACACCGACCCGACCGACGGCAACGGCCACGGCACCCACGTCGCGGGCACCGTCGCGGGCACCACCTACGGTCTGGCCAAGGAGGCCACGATCGTTCCGGTCCGTGTCCTCGACGACCAGGGCTCCGGCACCACCGAGGGTGTCGTCGCCGGCATCGAGTGGGTCACCGAGAACCACACCGACGGCCCGGCCGTCGCCAACATGTCGCTCGGTGGCGGCAACGACGCCGCTCTCGACGCGGCCGTCCAGGCCTCGATCGCCGACGGCGTGACCTACGCCGTCGCGGCCGGCAACGAGAGCTCCGACGCCTGCGGTTCCTCGCCGGCGGCTGTTCCGGAGGCGATCACCGTCGGTGCCACCGACGACACCGACGCCGCCGCGGACTTCTCCAACACCGGTGAGTGCCTCGACATCTTCGCTCCGGGCGTCGACATCACCTCGGCCTGGAACGACGGCTCGACCAACACCATCTCCGGTACGTCGATGGCGACTCCTCACGTCGCCGGTGCCGCCGCGCTCTTCCTCGAGGCGAACCCGACGGCCACCCCGGCCGACGTCGCCACGGGCCTGACCGGCGCCGCCACCCCCGACGTGGTCACCAACCCGGGCACCGGTTCCCCGAACCTGCTGCTCACCACGGTGTTCTGAGCTGACGCTCTGAGCTGATGTCGTTGGGGCCGTCCGGGAGGGGCGGCCCCAACGCCTGTCGCCACCCCGCTACGCCGGCTCGGTCCTGCTGCCTCGACGGCGCGAGGTTTGGTCGGGGAGTCGCGGGGCGGCGTACGCTTGGGGTTGATCGTTCCCGAGCTTTGAGGTGCCCATCGTGACCGTCGCCCAGAGCGACCTCGTTCCTGATTCTGTCTTCCCTCGGCTGGAGCCGCGCCTGGCGCTGGTGTCCAAGCCGATCCAGTACGTCGGTGGGGAGCTCAACTCGACCGTCAAGAAGTGGGACGAGGTCGAGGTGCGGTGGGCGCTGATGTACCCCGACGCCTACGAGGTCGGCCTGCCCAACCAGGGTGTGCAGATCCTCTACGAGGTGCTCAACGAGCGTGACTGGATCGCCGCCGAGCGCACCTACGCAGTCTGGCCCGACCTCGAGAAGATCATGCGCGAGGGCGACGAGCACGGGCCGATCCCGCAGTTCACCGTCGATGCCCACCGTCCGGTGAAGGCGTTCGACGTCTTTGGGCTCTCGTTCTCCACCGAGCTCGGCTACACCAACATGCTCAACGCGCTGTCGCTCGCGCAGATCCCGCTGCACGCGGTCGACCGTGGCGACGACGACCCGATCGTGCTCGCCGGCGGCCACGCCGCGTTCAACCCCGAGCCGATCGCCGACTTCCTCGACGCCGCCGTGCTCGGCGACGGTGAGGAGGTCGTGCTCAAGATCTCCGAGGTCGTGCGCGAGTGGAAGCAGGACGGTCGCCCCGGCGGCCGCGACGAGCTGCTGCGCCGCCTGGCTGTCTCCGGGGCCGTCTACGTCCCGAAGTTCTACGACGTCAACTACGCCGCCGACGGCCAGATCGAGGCCGTCGTCCCCAACCGTCCCGACATCCCGTGGCGGGTGCGCAAGCACACCCTGATGGACCTCGACGCCTGGCCCTACCCGCGCAATCCCCTGGTGCCCCTGGCCGAGACCGTCCACGAGCGGTTCTCGGTGGAGATCTTCCGGGGCTGCACCCGCGGCTGCCGCTTCTGCCAGGCGGGGATGATCACCCGCCCGGTGCGCGAGCGCTCCATCACCACCATCGGCGACATGGTCGAGAACGGCATCCGGAAGTCCGGTTTCGAGGAGGTCGGGCTGCTCTCGCTGTCCTCCGCCGACCACACCGAGATCGGCGACGTCGCGACCGGCCTGGCCGACCGCTACGAGGGCACCAACGTGTCCTTGTCCCTGCCGTCGACGCGCGTGGACGCCTTCAACATCACCCTGGCCAACGAGTTCTCCCGCAACGGCCGTCGCTCCGGGCTGACCTTCGCTCCCGAGGGCGGCTCCGAGCGGATGCGCAAGGTCATCAACAAGATGGTGACCGAGGAGGACCTGATCCGCACCGTCGGTGCCGCCTACTCCCACGGCTGGCGCCAGGTGAAGCTCTACTTCATGTGCGGTCTGCCGACCGAGACCGACGAGGACGTCCTCCAGATCGCCGAGCTGGCCAAGAAGGTCATCGCCAAGGGCCGCGAGGTCTCGGGCCGCAACGACATCCGCTGCACCGTCTCGATCGGTGGCTTCGTACCCAAGCCGCACACCCCCTTCCAGTGGGCCTCCCAGCTCGACCACGAGACCACCGACGAGCGGCTGCAGAAGCTGCGCGACGTGGTCCGCTCCGACAAGAAGTTCGGCCGCGCGATCGGCTTCCGCTACCACGACGGCAAGCCCGGCATCGTCGAGGGCCTGCTCTCTCGCGGCGACCGCCGCGTCGGCGCGATCATCGAGCAGGTCTGGCGCGACGGCGGCCGCTTCGACGGCTGGAGCGAGCACTTCTCCTACGACCGCTGGCTGACCGCCGCCGAGACCGGTCTCGCCGGCACCGGCGTCGACCTCGACTGGTACACCACCCGCGAGCGTGAGTACGACGAGATCCTCCCCTGGGACCACCTCGACTCCGGCCTCGACAAGGACTGGCTCTGGGCCGACTGGGAGGACGCCCTCGCCGCCGCGAACGGGGAGGACATCGAGGTCGAGGACTGCCGCTGGACCCCCTGCTACGACTGTGGCGTGTGTCCCGAGATGAACACCGAGATCCAGATCGGCCCGACCGGTCAGAAGCTGCTGCCGCTCTCGGTCGTGTAGGCGGCCTCCTGTCGGATCAGTCGCTGATCGAACCGCTGGAGGGGAAGACGTTGCCCGCTATGCAGGTCGCGTAGTGGTCGCCGGCGATCCATTCATCCTTCGTGGGCGCGAAGCTGTAGGTGGACAACGAGAGGCCATCGTCGTTGTCGGCCGTGAGGCGGATGAATGCCGCGCGGCACGACGCGTAGGTGCGGTCTTCGATGTCGCTGTACCCGGGCCAGCTCGTTCCCGGGATCGGGGCGAGCTGGTAGACCTCCCATTGGTGCTCCTGGGCACACGGGAGGACGTCGACGATGCCGAGCGCGCCTTTGACGCCGTCCGGCCCCGGGTCGTTGTAGCAGTCCCCGACCTGTAGATCCGTGACCCAACCGGTTCCGTTCGACGTCACCGCTCCGATGCTGTCGCGTTCGATGTTGGCGCCGGACGTGAACCACCAGGCACTGCTCACGAGCCCGACGATGAGGGCAAGGCCGGATGTTCCGATCGCGATTGCGGTGATCGCCTTCTTGGTGCCGTGGTTGCGGCCCCGGCGGGACATGACGAGCACCGCGATCGCGAGGCCGATCCCGACGATCGGAGCCAGCGGGAAGAAGATGAAGCAGCACAGGATGAGGGCGACGATCGCCATCGCCTGAGAGGGCCTCTCGGTTCCCGATGATGATGGCATCGCTGGGTCTGGGCCAGGCGCCGTGGGGTGCGCGTCGTTCGACATGGGCGGATGATGACATGCCCGTCAGGGCATGTGCAGGGTGCCCTGCCGCACCATCCCCGGTGCCGCCCCATGTCCATCGGGGCAGGGGATCGGCGGGTCACCGTCATAAGCCTGCAAGTGCGCGGAAGTGGCACCCGCAGGCACGATGTCAGCTGCCATTTCCCTGCACATGTGGGCTTGTGAATGCCAAGCCGGAACGGTTGGCACCTCGACGGGTTGTCGGCGACTGCTATCCCGCCGGATCGCCCGTCATGATGGCTCGATGGCGGCGGTGGCCTCGATCTCGATGAGCAGGTCGGGGCGGAAGAGGCCGGCGACCTGCACCAGCGAGCTGGCGGGCGGCTGCGTGACGTCGACGAACTTGTCGCGCACCGACCGGATCAGCGGCAGCTCGGTGGTGGAGACGACGAAGTAGGTCAGCTTCACGACGTCCGCCCAGGTCGCGCCGGCCGCGGTCAGGGCGATCCCGAGGTTGACGAAGGTCTGTCGGGTCTGCGCCTCCCAGCCGTCGGCGACGGTGCCGTCGGCGCTGATGCCGATCTGGCCGGAGGTCACGACGAGTCGGGCGCCGGGGTCGGTGATCACCGCGTGGCTGTAGCCGGCCGGTGCGGGAAGGTCTTCGGGGGTCAGGAACTCCACGCGCTGAAGGTAGACCCGACCGCCCGGATGCGCGAACGATTACCGAGTCATCCCGGTCAGGGTCGAGTGGTGCGCATCGTGCCGGTGATGGAGTCGTCGGAGACGGCCCAGCAGGCGACCCTGTGGGGCTCGTCCGCGGAGATCGACATGCTGTAGCGCCAGGCGGCCTCGTCCTCGGGGATGTCGAGGTATCGCGCTACGGCGCTGGTGCAGAGCGAGTCGGCGGCGGCTTCAGCGTCGTCGAACCAGCCGTGGTCGGGGAGGGTGTACGTGCCGGCGACCTCCACCTGATGGGGCTCGTCGCAGGAGGTGAGGGATGGTCGCTCGACGCTGAGCAGACAGTCACCCGTGACGGAATCTTGCGGAGGAACGGGCCACCCGGGGTCCTCCATCGCTTCGAGGGCATCGATCGCGGCGGGGTCATCGACGGCCTCGGTGGTCAGCGCGATGACCAGGCCGAGGGCGAGACTGACGGCCAGATGTGCCGCGGTGCCTGCCAGCGCGATCCACGCCAGCACCCGACCGTGGTCGATGCCGCGGCGTGAGCGTAGGAGCACGACGACCGCGAGGACCGCTCCGGCGACCGAGCACACCGCGCCCAGGACGGCATCCACGATGCCCACGAACAGACCGAGCGGAAGGACCCACACGAACGCGAGCAGAAGCGCGATCCAGGCCAAGGTCGACGACTTCTCTGCTTCTCGTCCGACGGCTGCCGGTGGGACCTTCATGGCGCACAGAGTAAAACCCGCAGGCGGGCTGCGGGCGCGATTCGGGGCGACGTCGCCGCTGCTGGGCTAGGTTCACGACCGTGAATGACGCATCCGACGTACGCCTGGCCGGCCCTCATGACACGCAGGTGCTGGCCCACCTTCGGCGGGCCTGGGTCGAGGAGATGGCGGAGCATCCGATCGACGATCCAGGGTTCGAGGAGCGTTTCGACGAGTGGATGCTGAAGGAGCACGAGCAGCGGGTGACCTGGCTGGGCCACGTCGACGGTGAGCCTGCCGGCATGGTGAACATGCTGGTCTTCACCCGGATGCCGAAGCCCGGGGCCGAACCGTCGCGGTGGGGCTACCTGGCCAACTTCTACGTCAGGCGCGAGCACCGCAGCAGCGGCCTCGGCACCGCGATGCTGACCGCCCTCACTAATCACGCCGATGCCGAAGGATTCGTACGCGTCGTGCTCAGCCCCAGTGACAGGTCGATCCCGTTCTACGAGCGCGGCGGGTTCCGGGAGGCGTACGACCTCATGATCCGGCCTCAGCCGACGGGGCGGACCCAGCGTCGCCACTCGGCCTGCGACTCGTAGCCCGAGCTCGTCCACAGCGACTGCCCCAGGTCGTTGCCCTCCAGGACCATCGCGTCGATCCGGCCGGCGCCCAGGGCCACGAGGCGGGTCTCGGCGTGGGACAGCAGGCGGCGAGCGAGCCCCTGGCGGCGTACGTCGGGGTGGACCGCCAGGCGGTAGAGGTGGGCGCGCCAGCCGTCCCAGCCGGAGATCAGGGAGCCGACGACCCGGCCCTCGGTAGTGACCGCGACGGTGCAGGCCTCAGGGTCGCGCGCGATCAGCGCCTCGACCTTCGCTGCCGAGTCCGTCGGCCGTGAGTCGTTCTCCGCGGCCACCTCCCACAGCTCCATCAGCGTAGGGACGTCAGCAAGAACGGCAGGGCGCAACTCGATCACGACCGGAAGTGTCCCACGCGGTCCACCGGCCCCCGATAGGTTGCGGCCATGACGGACAACAGTGCGTTGGGACGTAGATATCTCGAGCTCCTCGAGGCCAGGGACTGGAACACCTGGGTGACGCTGCTGGACAAGGACGTCGTCTACGACATGCCACAGACGCGCGAGCTGCTCATCGGCCGCGCGTCATTCCTCGAGTTCAACCAGACCTACCCCGGGGAGTGGCACCTCACCCCGAAGGTGGTCATCGCCGACGACGAGCGCGCAGTGGTCTGGTTCGACTGGCGCATGGGGGAGGAGTCGGGAGAGTCGCAGGCGTTCCTCGAGATCGCGGACGGGCGGATCACCCGGGTGACCGACTTCTGGCCGGAGGCGTACGAACCGCCGGAGCGCGCCGTGCCGGTCGAGCGCTACTGACTCAGCAGTCCGCGGCGCCACGCATGGCGAAGTCGATGCTGACCGCGTGGTGGTCGGAGAGGCCGGTCGGGGTGACGTGGCCGTCGCCGGCGGCGAGCCAGGAGTTGGGGAGCAGGTAGTCGACGCGACCGCCGCCGTCGTGGCTGGCGCCCAGCGCGGCACCGGCGTCGGACAACGTGGCCAGGGCGGTGCCGAGGACCCCGGAGCCGTCACCGGCGTTGAGGTCGCCGCCGAGGAGCTTGGCGCCGTCGTAGGCGTCGACCTTGGCCATGACCGCGCCGATCTGGGCCTGCCGCAGCGAGTCGGAGGTGTGGTCGAGGTGGGTGTTGAAGACGACCAGCCGCTGGCCCTCGACGATGATGTTGGCCCGCAGCACGCCGCGCTGCTCCTTGCCGTCACGGTTGGGCAGGTGGGTGTTGTCGTAGCCGTCGATCGGGAAGCGCGACAGGATCGCGGTGCCGTAGCCACCGCGGTCGGTGATGTAGTCGTTGGCCGCGAAGACGGACTGCATCCCCAGGTGCGAGGCGATGATCGCCGCCTGGTCCACGTTGCCGGAGCGGCGGCGGTTCTGGTCGACCTCCTGGAGGAGTACGACGTCCGCGCCGGAGGCCCTGATCACGCTCGCGATGCCGCCGAGCTCGCCGGGGGAGACCCGGCCGCCCTTGATGTTGAAGGTCATCACGGTGAGGTTGCGCGGGACCGCGCACGGGTCGATCTTCGGCTTCTTCGTGGCCTTGTCGATCGCCGGTGGCGCCTCGAGCGTCTTGAACTTCGGCAGCGGCTCCGACGGCGCCGAGGCGGAGGCGGAGGCCGACGGGCTGGTCGCGCCGGGTTCGGGGCTCGGCGAGGAGGAGGCGTCCGCGGAGGCCTGCCTGGAGTCGCTCAGCCGGGGCGCGAGGACGCTCAGGGCGGCGATGACGCCGACCGTGAGGACCACCGCGAAGATCGGCAGCAGCTCTTGGAGGCGTACCGAGAACTTCCTGCTTCTGTGGTGGCTCACCGCGCGAGTCTCCCATTTTTCGTTGGCAGGTCGTTACATTCCGTTGGCTTCCCCTTCGCCGGATGGGTCATCGTGCCCCCGGACCGACATAATCGACCTCGTGCGTCAACAGCCCGAACAGCAGGCCCCTCCGGTCCAGCGTCTTCGCATCCGTTATGCGAAGCGCGGCCGGCTCCGGTTCACCAGCCACCGCGACTTCAGCCGCGCCTTCGAGCGCGCGGTCGCGCGCGCCCGGATCCCGGTGGCCTACTCCTCGGGCTTCAACCCGCACCCGCGGATCTCGTACGCCGGTGCGGCGCCGACCGGCGCGGCGAGCGAGGCCGAGTACGTCGAGCTGGGGCTGCGCGAGACGGTCGACCCGGCCGCGACCAAGGCTGCCCTGGACGAGGTCATGCCCGACGGCCTCGACCTGATCGATGTGGTGGACACCGCCACCTCGCCCAAGGGTGCGCTGGCCGACCTGCTCACCGGCAGCGAGTGGATCATCGACCTCCCGACGGCGCCGGAGGAGGCCGCCGCGGCGGTCGAGGCGTTCCTCGGCGCCGAGGAGGTCATCGTGTCCCGGATGACCAAGAAGGGCCTGCGTGAGTTCGATGCCCGGGGCGCGGTCGTACGCCTCGCCTCGGCGCCCCGCGAGGGTGGCTCCCGGCTGGAGCTCCTGCTCAAGCACGGCACCCCGACCGTACGTCCCGACGACGTCGTCACCGGTCTGGAGCGCACCGGCGGCCTGAAGGTGGGCCCCGAGCACGGCGGGCTGCCGCTGCTGACCCGGCTCAGCCAGGGCATCTTCGACGAGGATTCCGGCACGATCGGCGACCCGCTCCACTAGCGTGCGAGGGATGAGGCTCTGCCGATGAGAACGGTCACCGATCGCGAGCGTCGGGCCAGGCTGGCCCGCAGGCATGGGCTCGCCTCCGCCCACAGGTACGCCGACGTGGCCGCCGCGACGCAGGCGATGACCGCCTGGCATGCGACCGAGGCCGCGACCGTCCACCTCGCGCTGCACGCGCGGGTCCACGACCTCCGGGTCGAGGACGTCGAACGGGCGCTCTACGAGGAGCGCTCGCTGGTCAAGCAGCTGGCGATGCGGCGCACGCTCTTCGCCTTCCCGCGCGAGCTGGTCCCGGCGGCCTGGGGCAGTGCCTCGGCCCGGGTGGCGGCGGGGGAGGAGAAGAACCTTCACAAGTGGCTGACCGCGGGTGGCATCGACGAGGACCAGGACGGCTGGATCGAGAAGGCGTTCACGGCGACGCTGGCGGCGCTCACCGACGGCGAGCCTCGGACGACGACGCAGCTGCGGGAGCTGGTGCCGGAGCTCGACGTCCGGTTCCGGATGGGCGCGCCGGACAAGAAGTGGGGCGGTGAGTTCGCGATCGGCCGCTGGGTGATCGGCACCCTCGCCGCGCAGGGACGCCTGATGCGGGCGACCAACCTCGGGCACTGGCGGCTGAACAAGCCGACCTGGACGCTCACCGAGTCGTGGCTCGGCGAGATGCCGACTCCGCTCCCTGCTGCGGAGGGGTACGCCGCCCTCGTCCGCCGCTGGCTGGGCACCTTCGGTCCGGGCACCGAGGCCGACCTGGTCTGGTGGCTCGGATCCACCAAGTCGGCGGTGCGCGCCGCGCTCGCCACGGTCGGTGCCGTGGAGGTCGGGCTCGAGAGCGGTGGCACCGGCTGGGTGCTCCCCGACGACCCGATCACCACCTCGCCGGAGCCCGAGATCGATCCCTGGGCCGCGCTGCTGCCCACCCTCGACCCCACCGTGATGGGCTGGAAGGAACGCGGGTTCTACCTGGACGCCGAGGACGTGGCGTACCTCTTCGACTCCAACGGCAACGCCGGCAACACCGCCTGGTGGGACGGCCGGATCGTGGGGGCCTGGGCGCAGGACGACGAGGGCCGGGTGCACCCGATCGTGCGCCATGACATCGGTGACGCCGGGCGGAAGGCCCTGGCGGAGGAGGCCGATCGGCTCACCGACTGGCTCGACGGAGTGGTGATCGTGAACGTCTACAAGTCGCGCCAGATGAAGGAAGCCACGCTTCCCTGAATCTCGTTGGTGTCCGGATATCGGTCTGTTGACAGGGTGTATGCGATACTCCGAGACGACTGCTCAAACAATCGGGCCCGGCCCGAGGAATGGACAGTCCGACGACGCCTCGCCGGCGTGGGTCCTTCGGGGCCGCACTCCGGCACACAGGAGGTAGGGCGTCACCAGACCGCGACGCAGGCCTAGCAGGTCAGTGAGAGCGACTCGCCCGGGAAGGTCCCGGACGGCCGAGCGACCGCGGCAGGTGACGAACCGCTGCCTGTGACGCACCGCTGCGGAGGATGCCGCCGCCCTGACAAGCTTTGCGCCGCGACGCGGCTGCTACGTGGAAAAAGTTCGATACTGCGCAGCGCCCGTTTCCCGGCACCTGACTATCCGGCACCTGTGAAGGTCCTGGATGAGGAGAACGGCATGGCCGACGAGACCACTGTCGAGAACACCGAGAACGGCGCTGAAACAGCGCAGGCTCCGGTGACCGACGCCCCCACCACCGACGCCCCCGCGACCGATGCGGAAGCGACCGTCGAGAGCACTCCCGCGAAGAAGACCGCGGCGAAGAAGACCACGCGCAAGCGCACCACCAAGAAGGCCGCCGCCGCGGCCCCGGCCGAGGCCGTCGAGGCCCCCGCCGACGAGACCGCCGAGGCTGCTGAGACCGCCGAGGCCCCCGCCAAGAAGACGGCGGCGAAGAAGACGACCCGGAAGCGTACGACCAAGAAGGCTGCCGCCGCGGCGCCGGCCGAGGTCGAGGGCGCCGAGGTCCCCGCGGCTGCCGAGGCGGCCGCACCTGAGGGCGAGACCCCCGAGACTCCCGCCGAGACCGTCGAGGCCCCGGCCAAGAAGACGGCGGCGAAGAAGACCGCCGCCAAGAGGACCACCGCGAAGAAGGCAGCGGCCAAGAAGGCAGCCGCTCCGGTGGAGCCCGTCGAGACCCCCGCCGAGGAGGTCACCGACGAGACCGACGAGGAGACCGAGGCCGAGCAGGCCGGTCCGGTGGCTCCCGCGGTGCTGTTCCAGGCGCCGACCAAGACCACCACCCGCCGGCGTACGCGCAAGACGGCCGAGCCGAAGCCCGTCGAGGCCGCTGTCGAGACGCCTGCCCAGGACGAGCCGCAGGCCGCCGAGCCCACCGTCGAGCCGACCGCCGAGCCCACCGATGAGCCCGCCGTCGAGGTGGCGAAGGAGGAGGCCCCGACCCGGACCCGCAGGCGCAACGCGCGCAGCGCCGCCCCGGTCGAGGAGAAGGCCGCCGACGAGGAGCAGCCCGAGGACACCACCACCGAGTCCGAGTCCGAGTCCGAGACCGAGTCCGGCAACGAGTCCGACGACAGCTCGGCCGACGACGGTGAGGGCGGCGGCAACGGCCGTCGCCGTCGCCGCCGTGGCGGCCGTCGCCGGCGCAAGGGTGCCAACGGCGAGGCCGACGGCTCCGAGGCGTCCGACGCCGACGACAAGTCGGAGGACAGCGAGACCGAGAGCGACGACGCCGGCAAGGACGCCGACGCCGAGCAGGGCGAGGGCGGCAGCTCCTCGCGCCGCCGCCGTCGCCGCCGCCGGGCGGGCGAGGCCTCCGGCGACGCCGGGGACGACCCGGAGAACACCGTCACCAAGGTCCGCCAGAGCCGCACCGGCGACGACCAGATCACCGCGCTGTCGGGCTCGACCCGCCTGGAGGCCAAGAAGCAGCGCCGCCGCGAGGGCCGCGAGGCGGGCCGTCGCCGGGCCCCGATCGTGAGCGAGGCCGAGTTCCTGGCCCGCCGCGAGTCGGTCGAGCGCGTCATGGTCATCCGCGAGCGTGAGGACCTCACCCAGATCGCCGTGCTCGAGGACAAGGTCCTCGTCGAGCACTACGTCGCCCGGGAGAGCCAGACCAGCCTGATCGGCAACGTCTACCTGGGCCGCGTCCAGAACGTGCTGCCGAGCATGGAGGCCGCGTTCATCGACATCGGCAAGGGCCGCAACGCGGTCCTCTACGCCGGTGAGGTCAACTGGGCCTCGCTCGGCTGGAAGGAGGGCCAGCCCCGCAAGATCGAGTCGGTGCTGACCTCCGGCCAGAAGGTGCTCGTCCAGGTGACGAAGGACCCGATCGGCCACAAGGGCGCCCGCCTGACCTCGCAGATCTCGCTGGCCGGCCGCTTCCTGGTCTACGTGCCCGACGGCACCACCTCCGGCATCTCCCGCAAGCTGCCCGACACCGAGCGCAACCGCCTCAAGACCCTCCTGAAGGAGATCGTCCCCGACACGGCCGGTGTGATCGTACGCACCGCTGCCGAGGGTGCCGCAGAGGACGAGCTCACGCGTGACGTCGAGCGGCTCAAGGCGCGCTGGGAGGACATCGAGAAGAAGGCCAACGGCAACGCCCCGCAGCTGCTCTACGGCGAGCCCGACCTGACCCTCAAGGTCGTCCGCGACCTGTTCACCGAGGACTTCGCCAAGCTGGTCATCTCCGGCGACTCGTCGTGGGAGACCGTCAAGGACTACGTCCAGTCGGTGGCCCCCGACCTGGAGGAGCGGGTGGAGAAGTACGACGGCGAGGCCGACGCCTTCGCCGCCTACCGCATCGACGAGCAGATCGCGAAGGGCCTGGACCGCAAGGTCTGGCTGCCCTCCGGTGGCTCGCTGATCATCGACCGCACCGAGGCGATGACCGTCGTCGACGTCAACACCGGCAAGTTCACCGGCTCCGGGGGCAACCTGGAGGAGACGGTCACCAAGAACAACCTCGAGGCGGCCGAGGAGATCGTGCGCCAGCTCCGGCTGCGCGACATCGGCGGCATCATCGTGGTCGACTTCATCGACATGGTCCTCGAGTCCAACCGTGACCTGGTGCTCCGTCGCCTGGTCGAGTGCCTGGGCCGCGACCGGACGCGTCACCAGGTCGCCGAGGTCACCTCGCTCGGCCTGGTGCAGATGACCCGTAAGCGGATCGGCACCGGCCTGCTCGAGGCCTTCTCCGAGACCTGCGACGCCTGTGGCGGCCGTGGTCTCGTGATCCACGACCACCCGGTCGAGGCCGGCAAGTCCTCCGGCGTCGCCCCCGACGAGCCGCGTTCGCGCCGTCGTGGTGGTCGCGGTGGCAAGGGCAAGGGCAAGGACGAGGTCGGCACCGAGCACCGCGCCGAGCCCGTCGAGGAGTCCGCCAAGACCCCCACGCCCGCCGAGTTCGCCGCCATGGCCGGACAGAGCGAGACGAGCGAGGCAGGGGCCGTCCGCGGCGCGGACCAGGCCGACGAGCAGGCTGCCCAGGTCGTCGAGCCCGTCGAGACGCCCGCCGAGCCCGCCGAGGCTCCGAAGGTCACCACCCGCACGCGTTCGCGTCGCTCCAAGGCGTCGGCACCGGTGGCCGAGCCGGTCGAGACCCCCGCCGAGCCCACGGTCACCGAGCCCACGGTCACCGAGCCCACGGTCGCTGAGCCCGTCGAGTCCGCCTCCGAGGCGGCGCCGGTCGAGGCTCCGAAGGTCACGACCCGCACCCGCTCGCGTCGGTCCAAGGCATCGAGCCCGGCCACGGAGCCGGTCGAGACGCCCGCCGAGACCCCGGCCCCGGCCGCCGAAGCGCCGGTCGCCGAGACCCCGGCCGTCCAGCCCCCGGCCGAGCCGGAGGCTCCGAAGGTCACCACGCGTACGCGCACCCGTCGGTCCGGCACCACCGGCCGCCCGGTCCTGGCCGCCGTCGTCGGCAGCTCGACCGAGTCGAAGCCGGCGCCGGCCGCGACCGAGCCGGCCGCGACCGAGCCGGCCGTCGCGGAGGAGCCCGCTCCCGTGGCCCCGGCCGTCGAGCCCGAGGTGACCGAGCCCGAGGTGCCGCAGGCGACCGAGCCGACCGTGGCCGAGCCGATCGTGGCCGAGCCGGTTGCGGCCGAGCCGGTCGACTCCAAGCCCAAGGTGGTCACCCGGCAGCGCCGCGGCGCCCGCCGCGAGGTCGTGAGCACCGGCGAGGGCGCGGTGATGACTGCGACCAAGTCCGAGGCGCCGACCGTCAGCAACGGCACCGCCTCGACCCCGGCACCGAAGGTCGTGACCCGCACCCGTGGTGGCGCCAGCCGCGACACCACGCCGTCGGGCGACAACTGACCGACGCCACGAAGCCTCGGCTACCGCACCAGCGGTAGCCGAGGCTTCGGCGTTTCCACGGCGCCCATGGCCTGGCCGATCATCATTGCTTGGCCTCGGTGCTGCACCTTGGCAGGTGCCCAGCGGCTATCCGCGCTGGATGGTCTGACGACCGAGGCGTTGGACGACTCGCTCGACCTGGCGACGTACGTAGTCAGGCCTCTGCATCACGTCCTCCCAGACGAAACGGAGGACGGTCCAGCCCAGCGCGACCAGATCGGTGTAGCGGCGGATGTCACGCCGGAACGGCTCCTCGCCGGAGTGGTAAGCCCAGGATTCGCACTCGATGAGAAGCTTCAGGCGCGTATCGACCAGGTCGCCGTACTGCTCCGCGCCCGCTTCGCTGAATCCCAGGTCGCCTTGGGGTTCGACGGAGAGACCCGCGATCGGGAGCACGATGGCCCTGGTCGTCGATTCGAACGCGTTCGCTGCTCGTCGGTCGGCGACGGCGAGCACATCGAGGGCGCGCCGACGCCCGGTGCGCGGTGAGGCCTCGGCTGCGGCGACCAGATCCTCACGGGCCAGCCCGGTGACCAGCCCGTCGCGAAGCGCTGAGTCGGCGATGCACAGCGCCTCGTCGAACGGAAGGTCGCGGGCGCAGTCGACCACGGTCTGCGCCCGCGAGGTGATGACGCCGGTCGGGTCCGCGCCGCCCGGTAGATCCCGACGGCGTACGACCACACCTGGTCGGGCCTTGCGCGAGCTGTTGCGCGGTACGGTCACCTCGATCGACGTGGGCTCGTGCTTCAGCGACCAGCCCCACACGCGCGCGGCGCTGAGCCCGGAGACCACGCCGCCGATTGCGAGGGCCGCCGACTTGTCATCGGGAAGACCGGGAAGTGCCACGCGAGCGCCGGTGAGCCCGACAGCTTTCCCGCTAGACAGAGCCGCGTCGAGTTCGTCGCGGAGCCCCAGGTCGAGCAGCTCTTTGCGGGTAGCCGCCCCGCCGTGTGCGCGGAGGACGGCTGTCAGAGCGGGTGCGGCGCACACAGTTCACCTCGAGGATCGACGTCTGGGCAGGTCGGCTGCCGGATTGGGATCAACCTGGTGCATCGATGCACACGGTTCAATCTCAATTCGGCGCCGACCCGCCCAGGCCGCACCAACTGTGTGTCAGGCCTTCCAGGACTCGAGAGTCTTCCGCGCCCCGACCGCGTGCAGCGACGCCAGCGCCTCGGCGTACGGCTCGGTGAACTCAGCAGAGTCGACGAGGTCGCCGAAGAGGTCAGGGTCGCGGAGGAAGGCGAGCGGGTCCTCGCGCTGCGCGAGAGCGCGTGCCGTCACGTCGGCCCGGCGCCGGTCGACGATGTCGATCGGCGCGCCCTGCTCGTCGACGCCCTCGGCGTAGCGGGCCCAGGAGGCGACGACGAGCGCCGATCGGCGTACCGAGCCCCCACGACCCAGCTGGGCGGTGATCACCGGCACCAGCCACTTGGGGATCCGGTCGGAGCTCTCCGCGCACAGCCGGGCGAGGGTGTCGCGGATGTAGGGGTTGGCGAACCGGGAGATCAGCTCCCGCTGGTAGCGCGGCAGATCCACGCCGGGGACCTGCGGCAGGGTCGGGGCGCCCTCCTGCGACATGTAGCCGAGCAGGAAGTCGACGAACAGCGGGTCCGTGCAGACCTCGTGGGCGTAGCGGTAGCCGGAGAGGTAGCCGAGGTAGCACAGCGCCTGGTGGCTGGCGTTGAGGAGCCGAAGCTTCATCAGCTCGTACGGCTCGACGTCGGGCACCATCTCGACCCCGGCCTGCTCGAACGGTGGCCGACCCTGAGGGAAGCGGTCCTCGAGCACCCACTGGGAGAACGGCTCGCTGACCACCGGCCAGGCATCGCCGATCCCGAACCGCCAGCCGACCTCCTCGACATCGGCGTCGGTGGTGGCCGGGGTGATCCGGTCGACCATCGAGCTCGGGAAGGCCACCTCGGAACCGATCCAGTCGCCCAGGGTGGGGTCGCGCAAAGACGCGAAGGAAGACAGCATCGCGCGGGCGACCTCCCCGTTGCCGGCGATGTTGTCGCACGACATGACCGTGAACGGTGCCACCCCGGCGGCTCGACGGCGAGCCAGTGCCTCCACGACGTAGCCGAACGCCGTCGAGGGCACCGCATCCGGCCGCAGGTCCTCCTGGATCGCGGGGTCGGAGGCGTCGAAGCCGCCGGTCGCCTGGTTGACGTGGTAGCCGCCCTCGGTGATGGTCAGCGACACGATCCGGATCCGCGGGTCGGTGAGCAGGTCCAGCACGTCGGTGGGGGAGTCGGGGGCGAAGAGGTAGTCGATGATGGAGCCGATCACCCGCCCCTGCACGCTCCCGTCCGGGGCCCGCTCGAGGAGCGTGTAGAGATGGTCCTGCGCGGCGAGAGCATCCCGCATGCGTACGTCCTGGGGCATCAGTCCCACCCCGACGATGCCCCAGCCGGTGATGCCGGTGGCGAGCAGATCGTCGACGTAGCGCGCCTGGTGGGCACGGTGGAAGCCGCCGACCCCGAGATGCACGATCCCGGGGGTGACGGCGGAGCGGTCGTAGGCGGGTACGGCGACGGACGCGGAGAGGTCGCCGAGCCGGGCCGTGGTGAGTCGTGGGTAGGTCATCGGTCGGCGCTCGCTCACTTGACCGCCCCGAGGGAGAGTCCCTGCACCAGCTTGTCCTGAGCGGCGAACCCGGCGATGAGCACGGGCAGCGAGATCAGCGTCGCTCCGGCGGCCAGCTCGGCCAGGTAGGCGTGCTCGGTCTGGATCAGGGTGTTCACGAAGACCGGTCCGGTCTGCGCGGCGACCGACGTCAGCACCTTGGCGTAGAGCTGCTCGTTCCACGCGAAGATGAAGCAGATCAGCGACGTGGCCGCGACGCCGGGCATCGAGATCGGCGCCACGATGCGGGTCAGGATCCTGAGCGTGGAAGCGCCGTCGATGGAGGCCGCCTCGATGATCGCGGGCGGCACCTCGGCCAGGAACGAGCGCATCATCCACACCGCGATCGGCAGGTTCATCGCGGTGTAGAGCAGGATCAGGACGATCACGTTGTCGGGCATGTTGATCACCTGGGTCGTGAACAGGTAGATCGGCAGGATCCCCGCGACCATCGGCAGCATCTTCGTGGAGAGGAAGAAGAACATCGCGTCGGACCACTTCTTCACCGGCTTGATCGCCAGGGCGTACGCCGCCGGGATGGCCAGGGCGAGCACGAGCAGGGTCGAGATCACGCTGGTGATCACGGAGTTGATCAGTGCCGGGGTGATCGGGTTCGCGGAGGTGAACAGGCCGCTGTAGTTCTCCAGCGTCAGCGGCGCGCCCCAGCTGGGCGGGTAGGTCTGGGCGTCCTGCGGCGCGTGCAGCGAGGTCAGGATCATGTAGAGGATCGGGATCACGAAGATGATGCCGACCAGCCACGCTGCGATCGGGATGACGATCTTCGCCACCCGTTGTCTGTTCCATGCGTTCATCGAGCAGCCTCCTCGTCGGTCAGCAGGGACGACACCACGCGGAGTGCGAAGGTCGCGATGATCAGTGAGCCGATGACCACGACGACGCCCAGCGCGGAGGCGACCCCGTAGTCCTTGGCCGAGTAGAACGTCTCGTAGACGGCGTAGGGGATGTTGGTGGAGTTCAGCCCACCGGTCATGCCCAGGACCGAGTCGAAGTTCTGGACGATGAAGATCGTGCCGAGCACGATGGAGAGCTCGAGATAGCGGCGTACGTGGGGGAGCGTCATGTGCACGAACGTCTGCCACCCGTTGCAGCCGTCGATGCTCGCCGCCTCCAGCACCTCGGGATCCTGCGACTGCAGGCCGGCGAGCAGGATCAGCATCATGAACGGCGTCCACTGCCAGATCAGCTCGATCTCGATGGCGAGCTTGGGATGGTCGGTGAGGAAGGCGATGTCCTGGGCCCCGGGCACCCCGAGCTGACCGAGCACACCGTCGACCAGGCCGAACCCGGTCATCAGGATGCCGTTCCCCCAGAAGACCGCGGCCGCGATCGGCACGATCAGGAACGGCGCGATCATCATCGTGCGCACCACGCCGCGGCCGATGAAGGCGTGGTTGAGCAGCAGCGCGATCCCGAGGGCGAGCACGGCGCTGACCCCGACGACGACCACGGTCATCTCGATCGTGTTCAGGACGGCCGTACGGTAGGCCGGCGTCGTGAACACGGTCTTGAAGTTGTCGAGGCCGGCGAAGCTGCGCTCGGGTGCGTCGGGCTGGGCGCTCCAGTTCATGAACGACATCACCAGCGTCGCCACGAACGGCAGCTGTGTCACCACGATCAGGAAGATCAGCGCGGGCAGCAGCGGCGCACGCAGCTTCCACGACTCCCGGCCCCATTTCTTGTACGCCGCGGGCGGCCGGGTCGCCGTCGACTCGATCGTCGCGCGCGGTGGTGCGGTCACGGAAGCCATCACTGCTTCTCCTTCTGGACGTCGCCGTACGCCTGGGCGAGCGACTGACAGCGGTCGAGTGCCGCGTCGGTGGTCTTCGAGCCCGAGATGGCGCTGCTGAGCTGCTTGGCGCACTCGGTGCCGAAGTCGGTGAAGCTCGGGACCCCGACGAACTGGATGCCGTTGTAGGGCCGCTTCTGGACGCCGGGGTTGTCGGCCTGGGCGTTCTTGATCGCGTTCATGGTCGGGGTCGCGAAGGAGCCGGCGACCTCGAGGTACTCGGGGTTCTCATAGGTCGAGGCGCGCTTGCCCGCGGGCACGTTGGTCGGCCCGCCGGTGTCGTGCTCGGTGTCGTCCATCACCAGCTGCTCGTACTCCTTGCTGGAGGCCCAGGCGACGAACTCCTTGGCGTCCTCCTGGTGCCGGGACGCCTTCTGGATCGCCCACGCCCAGGTGTAGAGCCAGCCGGCGTTCTCCGTCTGGTCGTGCGGGGCGGCGACGTAGCCGACCTTGCCCTTGACCGGCGACTCCTCGGCCTCGAGCGACCCGGCACCGGAGGTGGCGTCGTACCACATCGCGACCTTGCCCTGCTGCATGGCGTTGAGGCACTGCGGGAAGCTGAAGGTCGCGGCACCGGCCTCGCCGTGCTCGCGGACGAGGTCGACGTAGAAGTTCGCGGCCTTCTTGAAGCCGCCCTTGTCGACCTGGGCGTTCCAGTCCTCGTCGAACCAGGTGCCGCCCATGGTGTTGACCACCGTGGTGATCGAGGCGAGGTTGTCACCCCAGCCGGCCAGGCCACGCAGGCAGATGCCGCGCATGTCGGCCTCGGCCTCGTCGATCTGGGCCGCGAAACCGGCGACCTGCTCCCAGGTCGGGTTGGCCGGCATCTCGATGCCGTGCTTCTCGAACAGGTCCTTGCGGTACATCAGGAACGAGGACTCGCCGTAGAACGGCTGGCCGTAGACCTTGCCGTTGGCCGAGAGCGCCTCGGTCATCGGCGGCAGGATGTCGTCCTGGTCGAACTCGGGGTCGTTCGCGATGCTCTCCATGTCCGAGATCCAGCCGGCCTCGGCGTAGTAGGGGATCTCGAAGTTGGACAGCGTCGCCACGTCGTAGATCCCGGACTGGTTGGCGAACTCGGTGCTCGCGGTGTCGCGCATGTCCTGCTCGACCTTGACCACGAAGTTGACCTCGATCCCGGTCTCCTCGGTGAAATGCTCGGCGGTGAGCTCCTGGAGCTCGAGCATCTGGGGGTTGTTGACCATCAGCACCGTGATGCTGTGCTCACCCGCGCTCGTCCCGCCGGCTCCCAGGCCGCCGGTCCCGCATGCCGTCAACATCACCGTCGCCAGTGATAGCGCTGTCAGCGCTGCGGAGGTCCGTCTCCGTGCCCGCATAGATCTGCCTCCTCGCAGTGTGACTGTCGTCACGGACCACGATGGCGTAATTCGGCCCGGACCCCCTAGCCCGGTCGATGCGCCCGGAGCGCCCGGTTGCTGCCCGTTCTCGGGCCGGTTCTCGGGCCGGTCTTCAGGCCCGTTCTCAGGCCCGGATGACCCGGGGGCCGAGCGCCGAGAAGCGGCGGGCCTCGCTGGCCGGGAGCTCGGTGCCGGTGATGAGCAGCTCGAAGTCGCGTACGCCGGCGAAACGGCACAGGCTGGAGGCCCCGAACTTGGTGTGGGCGCCGAAGAAGACACGCCGTCGGGAGCGCTCGATGGCGGCCTTCTTGACCGCGGCGACCGAGGGGTCCTGGGTGGTCAGGCCCTGTTCGCGGGAGATCCCGTTGGCGCCGATGTAGGCCAGGTCGATGACCAGGTCGGCCAGCATCCGGGTCGCCCACTGGTCCACGACGCCCCGGGTGATGGTGCGTACGCGCCCTCCCAGCACGATCACGGTGAGCTCCGGATCCGCGGAGAGGCGGGTGGCCACCGGGAGCGAGGGCGTGATGACCGTCGCCGGCCCCTGGCCGAAGAGCTCCTCGGCCAGGAACTGCGGCATGGTGCCCTCGTCGATGTAGATCGTCTCCGCCCCGTGCCGGTGCTGGAGCGCGGCTCGGGCGATCCGGTGCTTCTCGTCGACGTCGCGGCCGGCGCGGAACTCGAGCGAGGTCTCGAAGCTGCCGCTCTCCAGAGCGACCGCGCCGCCGTAGACCCGCTCGACGACGCCGCGGTCGGCGAGCACCTTGAGGTCGCGCCGGATCGTCTCGACGCTCACCCCGAGCTCGGGTGCGAGGTCGGTCACCGACACCCGGCCGGTCGTCCGTGCGCGGGCCAGGATCTGCTCCTGCCGGGACTCGTTCGCGAGCGACGGTTCGGTCGACGTCATGGCGTCATCATGCCCGGAATTGTGCCCGGTTCGTAGGGGGTGCGGCCGAACCGGGCGCCCGGTTGGTGTGATCGAGGCGTTCTGGGGCACCATGTCACCGGCACCCTCTGGTGACACTGTCGGGCGGACGGTGCCGCGGCGTTTTGCGGCTACCTCGCCGCGTACGTAAGATTGAATCTCGGCGTGCGCAGTGCGCCGTTCCTGCAGGCATCTGCTGGCACCTATCGCTTCGGGGTCCGGTCTGCCTTGCCGCGGGTCGACACAAGACTTTGAGTTCGGAGCAATGAAGGAGACCGCGGTGTACGCGATCGTGAAGGCTGGCAGCAAGCAGCAGAAGGTCGTTGTCGGCGACGTCATCGAGATCGACCGCCTCGACGGCGAGAACGGCTCGGCCGTCTCGCTGCCCGTGGTCCTCCTGGTCGACGGCGAGAACGTGACCTCGACCGGCCTCGACAAGGCTTCGGTTGCTGCTGAGATCGTCGGTGCCTCCAAGGGCCCGAAGATCATCATCCAGAAGTACAAGAACAAGACCGGCTACAAGAAGCGCCAGGGTCACCGTCAGAAGTACACCCAGGTCAAGGTCACCGCGATCAACGCCTGATTCCGGCGTTCTAGAGATACTTGAAGGACTGAGAAGATGGCACACAAGAAGGGTGCGGCAAGCACCAAGAACGGTCGCGACTCCAACGCCCAGCGCCTCGGCGTGAAGCGCTTCGGCGGCCAGCTCGTCAACGCCGGCGAGATCATCGTCCGCCAGCGTGGGACCCACTTCCACCCCGGCACCAACGTCGGCCGTGGCGGCGACGACACCCTGTTCGCCCTGCAGCCGGGCGCGGTCGAGTTCGGCAAGCGCCGCGGCCGCCGGGTGATCAACATCGTCCCGGGCGACGCCTGAGCAACGCTTTCGAAGGGCCCTCTCCGATTCGGAGAGGGCCCTTCGGCGTTTCGGGTGGGGGTGGCGGCGGTTCGTCTAGGTATGCAGCCGAACACTCACTTCCCACGTGGAACTCCACCCGGGAAGTGGCGGTTGGGCTGCATACCTAGACGAACATTCAGACGTACGCCGCACGAGCAGCGATCGCCTCGAAGGTGTCCCACGGGATCTCCCAGCGGGTCCCGGCGCGGGGCCAGTGGATCGCGATGTCGGTGATCCCGATCTCGGCGTAGGAGCCGACGAGGTCCTCGAACGCGTCGGCCGACTCGGTCCACGGCTCCTCGGTGAAGCCGGACATGAACAGCTTCGGCATCGCGTCGTAGTCACGCCCGCGCTTCTCGCACGCCTCCCGAAGCATCTCGAGCCGCTCCGCGACGTACGCCTTCGGGTTCTCCGCCTTCGGGTTGGCGATCCACCCGTCGCCGACCTCGGCGGCGAGCCGGATGCCGCGCGGGCCGTTGCCGGCCAGCCACAGCGGCGTGCGGGGCTGCTGCACCTGACCGGGGGAGACGGTGACCTCGTGGGTCTGCCAGTGCTCGCCCTCGATCGTCACCGGTGAGTCGCGCAGCAGCCGGTCGACGGTGCGGGTCCACTCCGCGAACCGGTCGGCGCGCTCGCGAGGCGTGAACGTCCGACCGAGCACGTCGCCGTCGGAGGTGTGGTCGTCGCCGCCCGCGCCGATGCCGATGGTGATGCGCCCGCCGGAGATCCGGTCGAGGCTGCGGATCGCGGCGGCGGTCGGGATCGGGGTGCGGAAGTTGGGGGTGGTCACTAGCGTGCCGAGCCTGATCGTGGAGGTGAGGGCCGCCGCGGCGGCCATCGAGGTGAACGCCTCCTCCCACGGGCTGTGCCCGCGCCACGCCAGGTGGTCATAGACCCACGCCGTCTCGAACCCGAGCTGCTCGGCCTGCGCCCAGCGCTCGCCCATCGCCGGCCAGTCCTCGATCGGCCACATCACAGTTCCTACACGCATGCGCACAGTCTGCACCCGAGGCCGCGGCACGTCGCGCGGATAGCAGGTGTGGGGCGTGCCGTCGGTAGGCTGGAGCCATGGCTGTACCCACCTTCGTCGACCGCGTCACCCTCCACGTCGAGGCCGGTCGCGGCGGACACGGGGTGGCGTCGGTGCACCGCGAGAAGTTCAAGCCGCTCGGCGGCCCCGACGGCGGCAACGGCGGCCCGGGCGGATCCATCATCCTGCGCGTCGACCCCGACGTGACCACCCTGATCGACTATCACCACAGTCCCAAGCGCAAGGCCGCCAACGGCGGCCAGGGCGCCGGTGACCACAAGAACGGCGCCCACGGCGAGGACATGGTCCTGTCCGTCCCCGACGGCACCGTGGTGACCGACATGAGCGGCAACGTCCTCGCCGACCTGGTCGGCCCGGGCTCCGAGCTGGTCATCGCCGAGGGTGGCCGCGGCGGGCTCGGCAACGCCGCGCTGGCCTCCTCCAAGCGCAAGGCTCCTGGCTTCGCGCTCCTCGGGGAGCCGGGCGAGGCTCGGGAGATCGGCCTCGAGCTCAAGGTCGTCGCCGACATCGGCCTGGTCGGGTTCCCGAGCGCGGGCAAGTCGTCGCTGATCGCGGCGATCTCGCGCGCCCGGCCGAAGATCGCCGACTACCCGTTCACCACGCTGGTGCCGAACCTCGGCGTCGTGAAGGGCGGCGAGATCACCTTCACCGTCGCCGACGTGCCCGGCCTGATCGAGGGCGCGGCCGACGGTCGCGGCCTCGGCCACGAGTTCCTGCGCCACATCGAGCGCTGCGCCGCGCTGGTCCACGTCATCGACACCGCGAGCATCGAGCCGGGCCGCAACCCGATCGACGACCTCGACGTCATCGAGAACGAGCTCGCCCGCCACGGTGGCCTCGAGGACCGGCCCCGCCTGGTCGCGCTCAACAAGGTCGACGTCCCCGACGGCCGGGAGATCGCCGAGATGACCATCGGCGAGTTCGAGAAGCGCGGGCTGAAGGTCTTCGAGATCTCCGCGGCCTCCGGTGAGGGCACCCAGCAGCTGATCTACGCGATGGCCGAGCTGGTCGCCGCCTCCCGCAAGGACGTCCCGGTGGCGCCGCCGACCCGGATCGTGCTGCGCCCCGAGGGCGCGGAGGGCAAGAACGGCTTCACGGTCAAGGTGTCGAAGAACGGCGAATACCTCGTCCGCGGCCCGCAGCCCGAGCGCTGGGTGCGCCAGACCGACTTCGAGAACGAGGAGGCCGTGGGCTACCTCGCCGACCGTCTCAACCGGCTCGGTGTCGAGATGCGCCTGGTCGAGCTCGGGGCCCAGGAGGGCGACACCGTCATCATCGGCGACCCGGCCAACGCGGTCGTCTTCGACTTCCGCCCCTCGATCGAGACCGGCGCCGAGATGCTCGGCCGCCGCGGCGAGGACCAGCGCTTCTACGAGGAGCGCCCCGCTGCCGCCCGGCGACGCGAGATCGATGCCGGGATGGAGACCAAGGAAGAGTACGAGGCCCGCGCCGACGTCGCCCGCCGGCTGCGCGACGGGGCCGGCCCGGTGGCGTACGAGATCGGCGGCGAGGACGACCCCGACGCCGACTGGGCCGAGGACGACCCGTCGGTGGACTCGGAGCGGTAGCGCCCGCTCGACCAGCGGAAACGTGCGGCTCGACCGGCGCGGGCGCCGGTAGGATCCGGCGCAGCGGAGAGTGCAGGCTGACGTACGAGGGGGATCGGTGCAGCGCGAGGTCGTGACCGGGGCACGCCGGGTGGTGGTCAAGGTCGGGTCGTCGTCACTGACGACGGCCGCGGGAGGCATCGACCCCGACCGGGTCAGCGCGCTGGTCGACGTGCTCGCCAAGACTCGGGCCGCCGGGGCCGAGGTCGTGCTGGTCTCCTCCGGGGCGATCGCGGCCGGGCTCTCGCCGTTGGGTCTGGCCAAGCGTCCCAGGGCGCTGGCCAAGCAGCAGGCGGCGGCGAGCGTCGGGCAGGGCCTGCTCGTTCACCGCTACACCGACGAGCTCGCCCGGCACGGCATCATCGCAGGTCAGGTGCTGCTCACCGTCGATGACCTGAACCGGCGTGCGCACTATCGCAACGCCGACGCGACGCTGTCGAAGCTGCTCGACCTGGGTGTGCTCCCGATCGTCAACGAGAACGACACGGTGGCCACCTCCGAGATCCGGTTCGGCGACAACGACCGGCTCGCGGCGCTGGTGGCCCACCTGGTCAAGGCCGATCTGCTGGTGCTGCTCAGCGATGTCGACGCGCTCTACGACGCACCGCCGTCCCAGCCCGGCTCGCAGCGGATCGACGAGGTCGCCTCGCTGGCCGATCTCGCCGGGGTGACCATCGGCAAAGCCGGGGCCGCCGGAGTGGGCACCGGGGGGATGGTGACCAAGCTGGAGGCCGCCCGGATCGCCGTCGACGACGGTGTTCCGGTCGTGCTGACCTCGGCTGCTCAGGCAGAGGCGGCGCTGGCGGGCGAGGCGGTCGGCACCCTGTTCCATGCCGTCGGCAAGCGGCGCCCGGCGCGACTGCTGTGGCTCCAGCACGCCACCGAGCCGGTCGGCTCGATCACCGTCGACGCCGGTGCCGTCACCGCGATCAGCAAGCGGGGCGCCTCGCTGCTGGCAGCGGGCGTCACCGGCTCCTCCGGGGCGTTCCATGCCGGTGACCCGGTCGACGTCCTCGACCCGTCGGGCGTGGCCGTCGCGCGCGGCCTGGTGAACTACGACGCCGACGAGATCCCGCGGCTGGCCGGGCGCTCCTCCGGCTATCTCGAGGCCAACCTGGGGGCTGCGTACGCCCGCGAGGTCATCCACCGCGACGACCTGGTGGTGCTGTGAGCCGAGCTCGATGGGTGCCGCTGGCACTGGCGTGGGGAGTGCTGGTCGTCTGCGGCCTGCCGGCGCTCGCGATCACGCTCTCCCGGGCCCTGGCGAGCACCGACCTGCGGGCGGTGCGCTTGGCCGCGTTCGCGCCGTTCGGCGTCGGGCTCTACGCGCTGTGCCTGATCGCGGTCCTGGTGCTGGTCTGGTTGGCCGGCGCTGCCGGGCGGATGCGGCTCGCGGTTCTCGCCGGGGTCGTCGCGCTGTTGCTGGCGGTGCACGTGGTCTGGCAGGCGCCGCTCTACGCCGGGTCGCGGGCGACCAGCGCCGGTGAGCCGCTGACCGTGATGACCACCAATCTCTTCGAGGGCAAGGGCGACACCGACGCCGTGGTCGAGGCGGTGCGCGCGCACAAGGTCGACGTGCTCGCCGTCCAGGAGATCACCCCGGAGGCGTTCGTGAAGCTGTCGAAGACGCTGCGCGAGCAGCTGCCCTACCGGATCGGCGAGGCCGCGCCCGGCACCGAGGGCACGATGATCTTCGCCGACCAGCCGATCACCAGGTCCCGCCGGATCGCGACGTCGATGGGGTCGTGGGTGGCCGATGTGGGGGAGTGGCGGGTCCTCGTCGCGCATCCGGCGCCGCCCACGCTCGCATCGTGGCCGGCCGAGCAGGAGCTGATGATCGAGGAGGCGGCCGCGGAGAAGCCCGACCTCGTCCTGGGCGACCTGAACGCCTCGCTCGACCACCACACGGTTCGACGCCTGCTCGACGAGGCAGAGGTGCAGGACGCGGCCCGGGCCAGCAACGCCGGATGGCAGCCCACCTGGCCGACCGAGGGGTTCGCCGGCGTACCGCTTCCGCCGTCGACCGCGATCGACCACGTGCTGATCGGGGACGCGCTGGTCGCGCTCGCGACCGAGACGGTCGAGGTGCCGGGCTCCGACCACCTGGCGCTGGTCGCCTACCTCGGTACCCCTGAGGAGTGAGGCGCCGCCGCGCTAGCCGGTCTTGAGCACGCCGAACCACTGCTCGGCGCCGTAGGCCTCGAACCGCTCGACCTCGACGAACCCCAGCTTCTGGGCCAGGCGCAGGGACCGTTCGTTGGCCACCTGGGTGGTGAGGACGACCGGCTCGCCCGGAAGCGTCCTCTCGATCCAGCCGAGCGCCGCCCGGGTCGCCTCGGTCGCGATACCTCGACCCCAGGTGGTGGGGAGGAACTCATAGCCGATCTCGACCTCGTCGCCCTCCTCGCGTACGTGGTGCGCCCGCGCCCGATCGCGCCGCTGGATCGTGATCCTCCCGATGAACTCGCCTGCGTGCTCGACGGCGAAGATTCCGGGCCTGGTGTTCGGATCCTCCGGGATCAGCTCCTCCAGCTCATCGCGGGTGTACTGCGGGCCGCCGAGGAACGCCTGCACGGTCTCGTCCGAGAGCAGCTCAGCCAGGCCGTCTCTGTCCTCTGTCTTCGTCTCGCGCAGAATCAGGCGGTCGGTGACAATCTCTTCCGGAGGCCAGGGGACGTCACCGAGGGGTTTCATGGCCTTGGACCGTAGCTGAGGTTGTGGGGCTGGTCAGGGATCTTGGTCGTACGTCGGGTTCTGCTGTTGTCTCGGTGGTCGAGCTTGTCGAGACCACCTGTCCCGTAACCGTTCTTCGGGGCTGGCCTGGGCCGCCGACCCGATCACGAGGGTCTTCTCGACGAACCCCGGAGTCAAGGACGGCCTGCGGCCGCCGGCTTCGCCGGCCGCTTCGCGGTCCTGGACACCGGGGCCCGTCGAGAAAAAACTTGGCTGGCTATCGGGGCGGCGGCCCGGGTGTGGCGCAGCGGATTCATTCCTGCGACGGCTGGTGTCGATGGGGGTGGAGGGGCGGCCCTTCGGGCCACTTACCATCCACAGGAACGAGGACGTTCGCTCACCGCGAAAACCGGGTTTGAACAGGGAAAAGAGATCGTAAAGAGAGCGGTTGAGGCGTAGAATCAGACCCATCACAACACACCTCTGAGAGGAGGGCAGACGATGAATCTCGGCCGCGACATCAACCACTGGGGCACCAACCCCGGCGACGCGATCGACGCCGCCTTGCAGGCCATCGAGACCGCCCTCCAAGAGTTGCTGTCCACCGATCCTGCCTACTGGCGCACGAGCCAGAAGAAGGACCTGCTCGAGCGGTTGGAGAAACTCCAAGCGATGCAGGCCGCCCTGAAGCTGCGGGTCCTCGCGTCTGCCGGTGACATTGCGGAGGAGACCGGGGCGAAGGATGTCTCGGGGTGGCTGCGGACCGAGCTGTTGGTCGATAAAGGGGTGGCCCGCTCGCAGATCAAACTCGCTGCTGGTGTCGCCAAGTACGACCTGGTGGCTGCCGGTCTGGCCGAGGGGGTGGTGTCCCAGGACAAGGCCTGGGTGATCACGAAGGCGCTTGACGCCGTCGAGGCCGACCCCGCCGCCAGTGGTGAGCACCTGGTGTCGGCCGAGAAGCTGCTGGTCGACTACGCCGCCTGGATGACCGCCAACGAGCTCAAGAACGCCGGCCGCCGCATCCTCGCCGAGATCGACCCCGAGAGGTTCGAAGCCGCCGAAGCCAAAGCCCTGCAGAGGGAAGAAGAACACGCCGCCCGGCGCACCTTCTACACCGCCCGGGATAACGGTGATGGCACCATCGACCTCCACGCCAGGGTCTCCCGCGCCGTCGGGATCCGGTTGCGCACCATCTTGGACTCGCTGGCCCAGCCCCGAAAGCTGTCGGCCGAGAACAAGGGCCGCAAAGCACCCTACGATCGTCTCCTGGGCCAGGCCTTCGCCCGGGTCATCGAGACCTACGACGTCGACCTGTTGCCCCGCCACGGTGGCCACGGGACGACGGTGTTCATCACGATGAGCGTGGAGGACCTCCGCAAGGACCTCGCCACCGCCGCGCTCGGGTTCGACGGGGAGAAGATCACCGCGGCTGAGGCCCGCCGGATGGCGTGCAACGCTGACCTGGTGCCGGTGGTGTTGGGCACCGACTCCGAGATCCTGGATCTGGGCCGCACCGCCCGCCTCGCGCACCCGATTCAACACCGAGCATTGCGGTTACGAGATCAAGGTTGCCAGGCCGAGGACTGTGACGCCCCGGCGGCCTGGACCGAGGCTCACCATCTGAAACCGTGGTCCGAAGGCGGCCGAACCAATCTGGCCAACATGGTGTTGTTGTGTCCGAGTGATCATCACCGGATCCACGCCGCCAACTACACCTATGAGCGGCTCCCCGACGGTCGGATCCGGTTCACCCGCCGCACGTTGAGCGGCTGATCCGAGCGGGTGGCGCTGTCGCGCCTGCATGCCTCCGAGCCCGTCACGCGACGATCGCTGGGCTGTGTCCACTTGCCCCGTCGGGTTGTGCCGTTCAGTTGGGTGGCCGACCCGTGGCTTGTAGGTATTGCGGGCGGCGCTGATCGGGCTCGTGGTGGTGTTGCTTGCCGGTGCCGCGGTGTGTCAGCACTGCCTGCTGGTGGTGTGGTGCCGACGCGCGGGGTGCCGCTGTCGACTGTTGGGCCTGCCGGCGATCCTGCGCCACCTGACCGCGTCCTGTCTGCCCCTGCGGCTGGTGATCCCGGTCGGTCTGCACTGACGGCTGGTGATCCTGCCCTCGTCCTGTGCCGGCGGCCTGTTTGGGGCCGCGTGGGCAGCAGGGGTGGAGGCAGCGTCGGCTCTCGTGCCGGGGTCATCGCGGCCTGGCCGAGGGCCCTGCTTGTGAAGCCGTCACAAGGTGTCATCGTCTTGTAAAAGCACCGCAAACACCCCAGCCTCCAGGACCCATCGACCAGGATCCCCAGGCCCGTGCCCAACTCAAGGGCATCCGCGCCAAACCCCGCCGCCGACCCGATAACCAGCCAAAATTCTCGACGGGTCCCGGTGTCCAGGACCGCGAAGCGGCCGGCGAAGCCGGCGGCCGCAGGCCGTCCTTGACTCCGGGAGCCGGCGAGAACACCCTCCGTAACGGGTCGGCGGCCACGAGCCCAACAAGCAACCCCGACCCCGAAAACCGCCCCTCACCACCACCCCCCCCCCGACAGCCAGCCACAACCCACCACGGATCCCGCCGCCCAGCACCAGGAAGCAAGCAGCGAACCAAACGGCGCGCCCCGACAACCTCAGGCCATCGCCTGTTTCCGGGAACCGCCCAGAGCACCCTCCCCGAACGGACCGGCGGCCACCAGCCTCGAGACGCAACGTCCGGCACGCAACACACACGACGACCACCGCTCACCTGCTTGACTGCGATCCGTGGCCGAAGCAGAAGACCTGACTACGCCGATCAGCATGCTCTGGGAGTCGGTCGATCCAGACACTGCGCTGACCGAGCGATTCGGCTTTGCGTCTGCGGTGGAGGCGGCGGGCTGGTTGGCCGGGGTGCTGGCCGAACGCTGGGGGCTGCGGATGGCCACGTGCGAGCGGCTCGTGATCAGCGACGCCAACTGTCTGGCGTGGATCACTGTCGATGGCTGCCGGATGATCGCGAAGTGGTCGATGCGGCCTCGCGTGTTCGCGCGCCTGGCGGCGATCGCACAGCTGACGGTGTGGCTGGGGGAGCGGGGGATACCTGTCTCGGCGCCACAGGCGACTCGGGACGGCAGCCTCCAGGTGGAGGTCGACGGGGTCTCGCTCGGGCTTCAGCAGGTGATCGATGGTGAGCTGTTGGATACCGGCGACCCGCGACAGGTCGGATCCGCGGGCGTGATGCTCGCGCGGATGCACGGTGCGCTGGCCGACTATCCGGGAACCATCCCCACCGAGGAACCGCAGGTGCCGGGCACCCAGCTGGTCGGCAACGACTTCAGGTCGGCCAACATCCTCTGGGCGGAGGGGAGGATCGCGGCGGTCCTGGATCTGGAGGAGACCACGTACCGTCGCCGGATGGACGACCTCGCCCAGGCTGCGGTCCTCCTCGGGACGCGCTACCACCACTGGCGCCCGACACCGGCCGATGTGCGCGGGGCGTTCATCGCGGCGTACGCGTCGGTTCTTCCGCTGGGGGAGGACGCTGCCCGCGCCCTCCACGCCAGCATCGAGGCGCAGCTGAGGCGCATCCCGTGGCCGGGTTGACGTGGCAGGGCTGAAGCGGGCGGGCGTCAGTCGCCGACGGCTTCGATGCCGCGCTGGACGATGAGGGGGTCGGGGGTGCCGACTACGGCGGGGTCCTTCTCGTCGTAGTCGTGGTTGGCGAGGAAGTAGCGCATCGCGTTGAGGCGGGCGCGCTTCTTGTCGTTGGAGCGGATCGTGGTCCAGGGCGCCCAGTCGGTGTCGGTGCGGCGGAACATCTCCTCCTTGGCGGCGGTGTAGGAGTCCCACTTGTCCAGCGACTGTACGTCGATCGGGGAGAGCTTCCACTGCCGGACCGGGTCGATCTGGCGGATGATGAAGCGGGTCCGCTGCTCCGAGCGTCCGACCGAGAACCAGAACTTCGTGAGGGTGATGCCGGAGTCGACGAGCATCTGCTCGAAGAGTGGCACCTGGTGCATGAACTGCTCGTACTGGTCGTCGGAGGCGAAGCCCATGACGCGCTCGACGCCGGCGCGGTTGTACCAGGAACGGTCGAAGAGGACCATCTCGCCGGCGGTCGGGAGGTGCTGGACGTAGCGCTGGAAGAACCACTGCTGCGACTCGCGGTCGGACGGCTTGGACAGCGCGACGGTGCGGGCGTAGCGGGGGTTGAGGTGCTCCATGAACCGCTTGATCGTGCCGCCCTTGCCGGCCGCGTCCCGGCCTTCGAAGATCAGTACGTGCTTGCCGCCGACGCGGTCGTTCCAGCGCTGGAACTTCAGCAGCTCGACCTGGAGGAGGTACTTCTGCTCGTCGTAGACCTCCCGGGCGATCCGCTCGGTGTAGGGATAGTTCTCGCGCCAGGTGTCGACGGCCCTGCCGGCCGGGTCCAGGAGCACGGGATCGTCGTCGTGATCCTCGCCGATCGTGTGACCCTCGGTGATCAGGTTGTCGATGTATTCGCGGAATCCCTGGGACATGGCACGAACCTAGGCATCTGAGGTGAACGTCAGGTAGCGCGGCGGCTCGTCCGGACCGTCGGCGGCGGTTCGTGGAGCACGCCCGATGCGCCGTACCCTTGGTAGACGATGAACCCCCGGACCGTCTATCTGGACCACGCCGCCACCACACCCATGGCCTCGGCGGCGATCGAGGCGATGACCGCGGAGCTGGCGCTGGTCGGCAACGCGAGCTCGCTGCACGCATCGGGTCGCCGTGCCCGCCGAGTGCTGGAGGAATCCCGAGAACGGATCGCAGGCGCGCTCGGGTCCCGGCCGGGTGAGGTCGTCTTCACCTCCGGCGGCACCGAGGCCGACAACCTCGCGCTCAAGGGTGCCTTCTGGGCGCGCCGCGGCCAGGACCCGGCGCGCACCCGGATCCTGGCCTCCACCGTCGAGCACCACGCCGTGCTGGACCCGCTGCACTGGCTGGAGTCGACCGAGGGCGCCCAGGTCGAGCTGATCCCGTGCGACGCGACCGGTCGCATCGACCTGGCCGCGATGAAGGAGGCCGTCGAGCGCGACCCCGCCTCGGTCGCGCTCATCTCGGTGATGTGGGCCAACAACGAGGTCGGCACCCTGCAGCCGGTCCCCGAGATCGCCGAGATCGCCTCCGAGCACGGGATCCCGTTCCACACCGACGCCGTCCAGGCGGTCGGCGCGGTGCCGGTCGACTTCGCGGCCAGCGGCGTCGACGCGCTCTCCCTGACCGGTCACAAGCTCGGCGGCCCGGTGGGCGCCGGAGCGCTCGTCGTGCGCCGTGAGCTCGAGCTGACCGCGCTCGTCCACGGCGGCGGCCAGGAGAGGGACGTACGCAGCGGCACCCATGCGACCGCCGCCATCGCCGGCTTCGCGGCGGCCGTCGAGCTCGCGGTCAAGGAGCAGGAGGCGTACGCCATCAGGGTCGGCGCCCTGCGGGACCGGCTGGTCGAGCAGGTGCTGGCGACGGTGCCCGACACCCATCTCAACGGACCGCCGCTGGAGCCGCTGGGCCGCCACCGGCTGCCCAACAACGCCCAGATCGCCTTCCCCAGGTGCGAAGGTGACTCGCTGCTGATGCTGCTCGACGCCGCCGGGATCGAGTGCTCGACCGGCGCGGCCTGCTCGGCCGGCGTACCTCAGGCCTCTCACGTGCTCCTGGCCATGGGCCAGACCGACGAGCAGGCGCGCTCCTCGCTGCGCTTCTCGCTCGGGCACACCACCACGGCCGAGGATGTGGACCGGCTCGTCGCGGCGATCGGTCCGGCCGTCGAGCGCGGCCGCGCGGCAGGGTTGCAGCGCTGATGAGGGTCGTCGCTGCCATGTCCGGCGGAGTGGACTCCGCCGTCGCCGCCGCCCGCGCGAAGGAAGCCGGCCACGACGTCACCGGCGTTCACCTGGCGCTCTCGCGCAACCCGGCGTCCTACCGCACCGGCGCCCGCGGCTGCTGCACCATCGAGGACTCCAACGACGCCCGCCGTGCCGCCGACGTGATCGGGATCCCGTTCTACGTCTGGGACCTCTCCGACCGCTTCCACGAGGACGTGGTCGAGGATTTCATGTCCGAGTACGCCGAGGGGCGCACCCCCAACCCCTGCCTGCGCTGCAACGAGAAGATCAAGTTCGCCGCCGTGCTGGACCGAGCCCTCGCGCTCGGCTTCGACGCCGTCGCGACCGGCCACTACGCCACGCTGCGTGAGGACGCCGACGGGCTGGTCGAGCTGCACCGCGCCGTCGACGGCGGCAAGGACCAGTCCTACGTGCTCGGGGTGCTCGACCAGGACCAGCTGCGCCACTCGCTGTTCCCCCTCGGCGACACTCCGAAGCCGCTGGTGCGCGAGGAGGCCGCTCGCCGTGGCCTGCTCGTCGCCGACAAGCCCGACTCCCACGACATCTGCTTCGTCGCCGACGGCGACAACGCCGGCTGGCTGCGCGAGAAGCTGGGCGAGCGGGCGCCCAACGAGTCCGGTCCGATCGTCGACGAGGCCGGTGAGGTCCTGGGCGAGCACCAGGGGACGTACGCTTACACGATCGGGCAGCGCAAGGGCCTCCGTCTCGGCAAGCCCGCGCCGGACGGGAAGCCTCGGTTCGTGCTCGACATCGAGCCCGTCTCCGGCACCGTCACCGTCGGACCCCGCGAGCACCTGGCCGTCGACGGGCTCTCCGGGATCCGGCCGCGCTGGGCCGGGCGCGCGCCCGAGGGCGTCCTCGAAGGCACCGTCCAGCTGCGTGCGCACGGCGACGAGCACCGGGCGCGGGTGACCGTGGTCCCCGAGGGCGCCGAGATCGAGCTGCTCGACCCCGCCTACGGGATCGCGCCGGGGCAGGCCGCGGTCATCTACGACGGCACCCGGGTCGTCGGCTCGGTCACCATCTCCGCCACCCGCCGGATGGCTCCCGCGTGAAGGCGACCGGCGTCGGGTCGCTGCCGGGTGAGGACTACGCCGAGGCCTGCCGCATCGTCCTCGGTGAGCTCCAGGATCTCCCGCACCTGCCCGAGCTCCCCGCGCGCGGCGCGATCGCGAACATGACCGGCCGCGCCCTGGCGGTCCTTGACGGTCTCGACGCCGACCTGCAGCCCGCGGGCTGGCGGCTGACCGGCACCTCCGGCTCCGCCGGGGTCGACCACCGGCGCGCCCGCAGCCTGCTCGCCCAGGACCTCGACACCGTCGAGGAGCTGGTCCAGGACTCTCCGCTCACCTCCGGCGGCGGCGCCTTCAAGATCCAGGTGGCCGGGCCCTGGACCCTCGCCGCCACCGTCGAGCGGCCGCGCGGCGACAAGCTGCTCGCCGACCACGGCGCCCGGCGGGACCTCGCGCAGGCGCTGGCCGAAGGCGTACGCGCCCACATCCGTGACGTACGCCGCCGCCTCCCCGGCGCGGACACCCTGGTCGTCCAGGTCGACGAGCCCGCGCTGAGCGCCGTGCTCAGCGCCCAGGTGCCGACCGCCTCGGGGTTCGGCAAGCACCGCAGCATCGACCTCCCCGAGGCCTCCCAGTCGCTGGAGTGGGTGCTCGGCGCGATCGCCGAGGAGGGCGCGATCCCGTGGGTGCACTCGTGTGCGCCCGGGACGCCGCTGAGCCTGCTGCGCAAGGCCGGGGCGAAGGGGATCGGCGTCGACCTGACGCAGCTGACTGCCGCCGATCACGACGAGCTGGCCACCGCCCTGGAGGCCGGCGACACGGTCGCGCTCGGCGTGGTCCCGTCCGTCGCGCCGGCGGGTGCCACGCCCACCGACAAGACGGTCACCGAGACCGTGGAGCGCTGGCTCGACATGCTCGGGCTCGATGCTGCGTACGACATCGTGCTGACGCCCGCGTGCGGTCTCGCCGGTGCCGACGGGCGATGGGCCCGCACCGTGCTGCGCATCCTCACCGAAAGCGCCCGCCACCTGGCGTAGATTCCCCTCATGGGACGACGGGGGATGGCACTGCCGGCTGCGACGCTGCTGCTCGCCGCGACGCTGGCCGGCTGCGGCAGCGGCGCGTCCGAGGCGGACGACAGGGCCAGCGAGGAGCCCACGGACGCACCGTCGGCGAGCATCGACCCGGCCGACCTGAAGCCGGGGAACGAGCCCGCGACCCCGGAGGCGCTCGCGGCGATCACGCTGCAGCACGTACGCGTCGTGCCGGAGGCGTTCGAGGGCGGCGACCTCTACTTCGATCAGGACGAGGTCGGCACCGTGCTCCTGTGGGGAGCCGACCACTCGCTGGAGGTCAAGGCCGGTGCGGTCGACGACGACCTGCTCTCGACCTGGTGCCGCGACGGGATGTCGGGCTGTGTCGAGGTGGAGGCCGAGACCGGCACGGCCACCGTCGCCTGGGACCTCGCCACCGACGACGGCACCCCCGGTCAGGTGATGGTCTCCCACACGTCCGGGGGAGAGGAGCGCCGGGCCGCCTACGTCGGCGAGAAGATCACCGAGGACCCCCGCGAGCTCGATCTCGAGGTGAGCGTCGACGACCTGGTCGCCCTGGTCACCGACCCGCGCCTCGGCACGAAGACGACCACCAAGATGACGAAGGCGCAGGTCAGCGGCTTCCCCTCCGCGGGTGCCAACGGCGCCGGCGAGGTCGCGCTGACCGCCGGGGCGATCGCGGCAGGGCTGCTCGAGACCAAGGCGTACGCCGACATCGGCTCCTTCGAGAAGGCCGACGTCTCGGGCTACGGCAAGGGTGCCTTCGGCGTCGTCGGCACCACCCCGGGCGGCGGCACCGTGACCGCGGTCCACGCGCCGAACCTGCCCGCCGGGAAGCGAAAGTGCCCCACGACGCTCACCTGCTCCAAGGGCGACACCGACGGCTACGACGGCTGGACCGACGGGTTCGCCGAGACCGTTCGCTGTCATCAGGCGGAGGGCGACCGCCCCGCCTTCTGCGCGGTCGTACGCGAGCAGGCGCCCGCACCGTTCCCCGGCGACGACCTCGACCCGGTCCTGTCCGGGCTCGAGGTGGCGATCGAGACGCTCTGGCCGACGGTTGCGGCCGAGACCGCCCGACGAGGTGAGTCGCTGGTCGGCTGAGCGCGCTCAGCGTCCGGCGATCCGCTGTCCCTCGTAGACCTGGCCCCGCTGGCTCGGCGGTGCGAACGACTCGGGCGGGCGCGGCTGGCGGTGGCTGGGCTGCGGGGGAGCCGCGTGCTGCGGCTCCGCGTGCAGGGGACCCGGCTGACGGTGGCTCGGCTGACGGGGAACCGGCTGACGGGGAACCGGCTGGCGCAGATCCGGCTGGCGCGGACCTGGCTGGCGCGGACCCGGCTGACGCCGGACCGGCTCCTGGCCCTCGGGCAGCCGGCGCGGAAGCGGCGGCTCGGGCCGGGACTGCTGACGCGGGTGGGCCGGATAGGGCCCCGACGCCTGTCGCGGGTCCGGGGGATACCGCGGGTCCGAGGGGTAGCGCGGCGCCTGGGCGTAGCTCGGCTCGTCCCACTCCTGGTCGTGCTTGCGGCGTCCGGAGAGCACGGCGACGGCACCTGCCACCAGGGCGAGGACGATCATCGAGGCGATGATGATCCAGGTGAGCGGGCCGACGCCGCCCTCGTCGGCCGACGCCGTCCGCTTGACGGCCGTAGTCGGCGGGGCGCAGCCGCTCTGGACACACTCGCCGTCGCTCGGGGTGCCGGTCACGACGAAGGAGATCCCGCGGTTCACCGAGCCCTGGAAGGTGAGGGTGTGCTTGCCGAGGCCGATGTCCTTGGGCAGCCGGCCGGACCACTTCGCGACGCCTTCGCCGTTGGCCTTGACGCTGGTCGAGAGGACCAGCGGGGTCGAGTAGACGACGACCCTGATGCCCGTCTCGTGGGGCCTGAAGCCGGAGGCCTGGGCGTGGATCACGTCCTCGGCGTCGACGGAGGCGTTGTCGATCCCGGTCAGGCTCAGACCCTTGGCCGTCGGCGGCTCCTCGGGTGCGGTCCAGGGCTTCTTGGACGCCTTCTTCTTCGGCTTCTCGCCGGAGCCGTCGCCGGCTCCGTCGCCGGAGTCACCTCCTGCGGGCCGACCCGACGTACCGCCGCCGGAGGAGCCCGTGCCCGAGTCCGTGCCGGAGCCCGTGCCGGAACCGTCCGAGGACCCGGTGTCGTCCGCGGGCCCGTCCGGGGTCGGTGAGCTGCTGGGTTCGGCGAGCGCGGCGAAGTCGAAGGGGACCTTCGCGGTCCTGGTCTCGGAGGAGTCGTAGACGTCGCGCCCCTCGCCTCGCATCGTCATGATCTGGTAGCTCGTGTCGGGGTCGAGCTGGGCGACCTGGGCGGCGTCGAGGGTGAACCGATAGGTCCACTCGTCGGGGTTCTCCGGGTCGTACAGCACCGACTTGATGAACGTGTTCCGCGTGCCCGAGCCGATGTAGCCGTTGGGGTTGAGCGCGATCTCGATGCCCGGCCGCTCACCGCTGTAGTCGGTGCCGTGGACGCTGAGGACCACACCGTCCTTGGACTGCTCGACGATCGAGACCTCGACCTCGGCGTCGGAGAAGATGCTCCCCAGTCCGAGCGCGTGGGTAGCGCCGACCGGGGCCAGCAGGAGGGCGAGCGCCGCCATCAGCGTCACCGCGAGCCGAGAAACCACTGCAGACCTCACAAGGCGGTCATCTGGGGATTGGTGTCGGCCCCGCCTTGCCCGACGCGGGAGGAAGGTAGCCCGATTTACCCTCTTCTGGTGACCCCCGTCACCCAGGTGTTGATCGGTTGCGTCGATATTGAGGGAGTCGAGTGTCGTTCGGGCTGGTGAAACGCCGAAAACGCCCGGGTGGGTATGCGGTCGGAAATTGTCGGCGGGACCAGGCAAGATGGTGCCCGTGAACGATGACGTGACCGCCGACGCGAGCCCTGAGCACAAGACCGAGCACCAGGAGCTCGCCGAGCAGATCGAGGACGCTCGCTACCGCTACTTCGTGCTCGACGACCCGACGCTCTCCGACGCCGACTACGACCAGAAGTGGCGCCGGATCAACGAGCTCGAGGAGCAGTTCCCCGAGCTGCGCACGCCCGACTCGCCGACCCAGAAGGTCGGCGGCACGTTCTCGACGGAGTTCACCGCGGTCGACCACCTGCAGCGGATGGAGTCGCTCGACAACGTCTTCTCGTTCGAAGAGCTGGCCGGCTGGCACGCCCGGATCGCCAAGGACGGTGCCGGCCAGGCCGAGCTGCTGTGCGAGCTGAAGGTCGACGGCCTGGCGATCAACCTGCTCTACGAGAAGGGCCGCCTGGTCCGGGCGCTGACCCGCGGCGACGGCCGCACGGGTGAGGACGTCACGCCGAACGTGCGCACCATCAAGTCCATCCCGCACCGGCTCACCGGCACCGAGGAGTTCCCGGTGCCCGACCTGGTCGAGGTGCGCGGCGAGGTCTTCCTGTCCATCGAGGCCTTCGACAAGCTCAACGCCTCCCTGGTCGACGCGGGCAAGCCGATGTTCGCCAACCCGCGCAACTCCGCCGCCGGCTCGCTGCGCCAGAAGGACCCGCGGGTGACCGCGACCCGCGAGCTCGGGATGGTCTGCCACGGCATCGGCGCCCGCGAGGGCTTCCAGCCGGTCGCCCAGTCGCATGCGTACGACGCCCTGAAGGCGTGGGGGCTGCCCACCTCCAAGCGGGTCAAGGTGCTCAAGACCCTCGAGGAGGTCGAGGAGTTCATCAGCTACTTCGGCGAGCACCGCCACGACGTCACCGAGCACGAGATCGACGGTGTGGTGATCAAGGTCGACGACATCTCGCTCCAGCGCCGCCTCGGCTCGACCAGCCGCGCGCCGCGGTGGGCGATCGCCTACAAATACCCGCCGGAGGAGGTCAACGCCAAGCTGCTCGCGATCGACGTCGGCGTGGGCCGCACCGGCCGGGTCACGCCCTTCGGGGTCATGGAGCCGACCAAGGTCGCCGGCTCGACCGTCGAGCGGGCGACGCTGCACAACGCCCACGAGGTGAAGCGGAAGGACGTACGCCCCGGCGACACCGTCATCCTCCGCAAGGCCGGCGACGTCATCCCCGAGATCCTCGGCCCGGTGCTGCCGCTGCGACCCGAGGGGCTGCCGGAGTGGGTGATGCCGACCGAGTGCCCCGCGTGCGGCACCACGCTCGCCGAGCAGAAGGAGGGCGACAAGGACCTGCGCTGCCCCAACCACCGCGGCTGTCCGGCACAGGTGCGGGAGCGGGTCTTCTTCGCCTCCGGGCGAGGTGCCTTCGACATCGAGGGGATGGGCTACGAGGCGGCGGACGCGCTGCTGGCCGCCGAGGTGATCACCAACGAGGGCGACATCTTCTCCCTCGACGAGGCCAAGCTCGCCACCACGGCCTTCTTCACCCGCGCCGCGAAGAAGGCCGAGAAGGAGGCCGGTGCCGGCGACCGGGTGCTCAACGCCAACGCCCTCGGCCTGCTGCGCAACCTGGAGGAGCGCAAGCAGGTCCCGCTGTGGCGGGTGCTGGTCGCGCTCTCCATCCGCCACGTCGGCCCCTCCGCGGCCCGGGCGCTGGCCACCGAGTTCGGCTCGCTGGACGCCATCTGGGCCGCATCCCAGGAGGAGCTCGCCGGCACCGAGGGCGTCGGCGGGATCATCGCCGAGGCCATCGTCGAGTGGCGCCAGGTCGACTGGCACCAGGAGATCGTGGACAAGTGGCGCGCGGCTGGGGTCTCGCTCGCCGATGAGCGCGACGAGTCGGTGGTCCGCACGCTCGAGGGCCTGACCATCGTGGTCACCGGGTCGCTGGAGGACTTCTCCCGTGACGGCGCCAAGGAGGCGATCATCAGCCGTGGCGGCAAGGCCGCGGGGTCGGTCTCCAAGAAGACCGACTACGTGGTCGTCGGGGAGAGCGCCGGCTCCAAGGCGGCCAAGGCCGAGGAGCTCGGCCTCCCGATTCTCGACGAGGCGGCGTTCAAAGTCCTGCTGGAGTCGGGCCCGACTGGACTCGCCTAGGAAATACCCCCCATAGTGTGGGGCCGTGCTCGACGCCCTTCCCCCACTCCTCACGGTCGCCGCGGTCCTGCTGGTCCCGGCGACCGTGCTGCTGTTCACGATCCGTACGCCACGTGCGGGTTCGCTCTCGGCGGTCACGGCGATCCTGGCGGCGGTCCTCACCGCGGTGGTCGCCCTCGGGGTCGGCCTGCTGCTCGGCCAGGACGCCACCCGGGCCGCGATCGGGGGCGCCGTCCTCGGTGCCTCGCTGCTGGCCTGGCTGCCCGCGGCCCGGGACTGGGACGTACGCGGCTTGGTCGCCTGGGCGCTCACCATCGACGTGGGCATGCTCTACCTGAGCTATGTGGGGCTGTGGACGGTCACCGTCCACCCCGGCGCGTGGACGACGACGCTGTCCGGGGTGCTGTGGCTGCTGGAGGTCTTCGTCTTCCTGATCGGCGTGGGCTACCTGTGGGAGATGGTCGACGTGCTCGCCCGGCGCCGCTGGCGTGGGTGGCCGACGAGAGGTGAGCACCACCCGGGCTGGCGGCGTCCGTTCGTGAGCCTGCACGTCCCGACCCACAACGAGCCGCCGGAGATGGTCATCGAGACCCTCCAGCGGATGTTCGAGCTGGACTACGACGCGTACGAGATCCTGGTCATCGACAACAACACCGACGATCAGTCGCTGTGGCGGCCGGTGCAGGACTTCTGCGAGCAGTACGACGGGGTCACCTTCATCCACCTCGCCAACTGGCCGGGGTTCAAGTCCGGGGCGCTCAACTACGCGCTGGCCCGGATGAACCCGCTCACCGAGGTCGTGGGGATCGTCGACGCCGACTACCACGTCGCCCCCGACTTCCTGGCCCACAACGCCCCGCTCTTCACCGACGAGTCGGTGGCCTTCGTGCAGACGCCCCAGGACTACCGGGACTGGGACGTCTCGCCCTACTTCCGCCGTCTCTATCACTCCTACGGCTACTTCTTCGACGTCAGCCAGGTCTCGCGCAACGAGCGCAACGGCGCCATCTTCGGCGGCACCATGGGACTGATCCGGGCCTCGGCCCTGATCCGGTCCGGCGGCTGGGACGAGTGGTGCATCACCGAGGACGCCGAGCTGTCGCTGCGGCTGCTCAAGATGGGCTACAACGGCATGCACGTCGACCGCTCCTACGGGAAGGGCGTCATGCCGCTGACCTTCGAGACGCTCAAGAAGCAGCGGTTCCGGTGGTGCTTCGGCGGTATCCAGATCCTGCGCATGCACTGGCGCTCGCTGCTGCCCGGCCGTCGCACCGAGGACAACCAGATGAACCTGGCGCAGCGCTGGGCCTACCTCGTCGGCGGTCTGCAGTGGTTCGGCGACCTCGCCGGGGCGCTGTTCACCTTCTTCCTGGTCACGGGCGCCCTCGACCTGATGCTGGGTGGGGGACTGGTCGTACGCCGCCTCTCCGGGCTCCTCCTCTTCGCCACCGTCGCGCTGGTGCTCTTCGGTGCGGCCCGCTCGATCGCGCTGGTCCGGCTCCGTGGCGGCGCCTCGTGGGCGGACGCGCTCGGTGCCTTCGGGCTGTGGCTGGCGCTGGGGGTCACCGTCGCACGGGCCTCCTGGCTCGGGCTGGTCTCGCGCGAGGGCACGTTCCTGCGTACGCCGAAGATCAAGGGGCAGCCGCGGGTGCGTGACGTGGTGCGGGGCAACCTGGTGGAGACGGTCGCGGCCGTGGTCTGCCTGGTGATGGCGCTCGTGGTCGGCGTGAGCGGTGGGGCGAGCGGGGTCGCCATCGCGGCGCTGCTCGGCTTCCAGGGGATCGGGTACGCACTGGCGCCGATCAACAGTTGGGCGGCGATCCGCAGCGACCTGCCCGCCGACCTGCGGCGCCGCCGCGAGCGGATCTGGGCCTGGAGCGCGGCCGCTCCGGCTGCCCGGCGCGGTGGGCTGGTGCTGGCCTTCTCCTCGGTGATGCTCGCCGGGCTCGTCGCGCTCGCGGCGCCGGTGGGCAGTCCGGAGGTACCCCAGGTCGGGGACGTCCACGGTGCGCTGGAGGAGAAGACGCGCGCCGAGAAGGAGAAGCCCTCGACCGAGCAGGGCCCGGCCCCGGAGACGACCGTCGACCCGACCCCGGCTCCGGAGAGCACGCCCAGCCGGGCCGCCGCCACGGCCAGCACCCGGCCGACCCAGACCGCCGAACCGACTCCGTCGGCCGACCCCACACGTGGGGCCGGTCCGACGCAGGCGGCGGGCCAGCCCGGCTCGACGGGCAGGCCCACCGACAAGCCGTCCAACGGCGGCGGCCCGAACAAGACGCAGTAGACGAACGGTCAGGACTGGTTCATCGTGCCGCTGATCGTGTCGGCGCGCTTCTTCAAGGTGACCGGCGCATCGGCGCACTCGCGACCGATCTCGTCGCAGGTCTCCACCTGTGTCCCGGACGCCCTGATCAGCTGCCCCTCCGGGGTCCAGCCGAGGTGGTCGCCGAGCTCGACGGCGGTCTCGGTGCCGTCGCCGAGGTCGTGCATCGGCGCGGTGGCGGTGTCATAGCTGCAGTTGTCGTTCTCGTCGCACATCGCGTACGGAGCCGCCAACGCATGGTTGCCGTCGGGCGAGAGCCTGAGCCTGATCAGGTCGTCGGGGAAGTCGGTGGAGCGAGTGGTCAGGAGCACCTGGCCGGTGGCCACCTCGACGACTCGTTGGGTCTCGCCGGTTGCATCCTGGGTCACCGCGCGACCGTTGATCACCTCGGTGGTGTAGCCGCCCGGGAGCCCCTTCGAGGTGGAGACCTGCCCGGAGCGCCAGTCGACGTCGAGGGTGCGGTCGTCGAGGGCCACGTAGGCGTGCTCTCCGTCGACGGCGACCGGCGGCGTCTTCCAGCCGGCCCAGGTGTACGTACCGGAGATCGGTACGTCGGCGACCTTCTCGCCCGTGCCGAGGTCGACGACGCGCACCAGCCAGCCGTCACCGTCCTCGACGGTCCAGGAGACGTAGGGCGAGTCCAGGTCGGTGCCGATCAGCCGGTCGCTCACGTCACCGAGATCGAGCGGCTGTACGCCGGCGGTGGTGATCAGCGAGAGGCGTGCGTTGGACTGCGTGCTCCGGGCCAGCAGGCCGACCGAGGTGTAGCGCAGGTCGTTCACGGTGCCGCCGTACGTCACCACGCTCCCGTCGCCGAAGTGGACGCTGCCGCCCTCGGCGACCGCCCATCCCCGGGGGTCTCCCGCGGCTGCGGCGAGGTGCGGCTCGTCGCCGCGGAGCGTCCCGGTCAGGGCGTACGTCCCGAGCACGCAGGCCATCGCCAGGGCCGCCGTCCCGGCGACCCAGCGGGCGCGCCGGCGCCGGCGGACGGTGCGGGTGCGGAGGTGGAGCTCGTCGGTGGCCAGGCGAGGAACGGTCACCTCGTCGGCGGCGTCGCGGAGCAGGGTACGCAGGTCGTTGTCGGTCACTGGGTCACCTCCAGGGTGAGGGTCGGGTCGCCGAGGATGGTGCGGAGCTTGTCGAGGGCGAAGGAGGTCTGGCTCTTCACCGTGCCCTCCGAGCAGCCGAGGAGGGCCGCGGTGCGGCGTACGTCGAGGTCCTCGTAGAAGCGGAGGACCACGACGGCCCGCTGGCGTGGCGGCAGCGCGGCGACCGCGTCAAGCAGCACCGAGCGGGTGGTCGGGTCGTTCTCGTGCCCGAGGTCGGGCAGCACCTCGGTGGGGTGCTCGCGGTTCCACGACGCCTTCCGGAACCAGCTCATCGCGGTGTTGAACAGCACCTGCCGGGCGTAGGCGGGGGCGGCCTCGAGGGTGCGCACCCGGCCCCAGCTGCCGAAGGTCTTCGCCAGCGCCGTCTGGACCAGGTCCTCCGCGCTGGCGTGGTCCCCGACGAGCAGGTAGGCAGAACGATAGAGCCGCGGCCAGGCGACCTGCGCGAACTCGTCGAACTGCTCCTGGGTGGGGGGTCTCGCCATCGATCCATCCGATCTCTCGAGCCGATTGTCAGGGTTGAGGACGCGGTGGAGCCACCGATCGGTTGTATGTGCGTCGAACTCCTCTCGGGCACGGGTCCGGCCGAGGTGAGAGTTGGGCGTTGTGCCGCCTAGGATGTGCGGCATGCCAGAAATCACCCGCGACGAGGTCGCGCACCTGGCCGACCTCGCCCGCATCGACCTCAGCGACGCCGAGCTCGATCACCTTGCCCCGCAGCTGCAGGTGATCCTCGAGTCCGTCGCCTCGATCCAGGGGCTTGCCGGCGATGACGTGCCTGCCACCTCCCACCCGCTCCCGATGACCAACGTCTTCCGTGAGGACGTCGTCGTGCCCGGCCTGACGCCGGAGCAGGCGCTCTCCGGTGCGCCGAGCGTCGAGGAGCAGCGCTTCGCCGTGCCGAGGATCCTGGGGGACGAGCAGTGAGCAACGACCTGATCCTGAAGACGGCCGCCGAGCTGGCCGATGCCCTGGCCGCGGGCGAGACCACCTCGGTCGAGCTGACCCAGGCCCACCTCGACCGCATCGCCGCGGTCGACGGCGACGTCCACGCCTTCCTGCACATCGACGCCGAGGGTGCGCTGTCCCAGGCCGCCGCCTCCGACGCGCGCCGCGCCAACGGTGACGCGCTGCATGCTCTCGACGGCGTACCGATCGCGGTCAAGGACGTGCTGACCACCACCGGCCTGCCGACGACCTGCGGTTCCAAGATCCTCGAAGGCTGGGTGCCGCCCTACGACGCGACCGTGGTCAAGAAGATCAAGGCGGCGGGTCTGCCGATCCTGGGCAAGACCAACATGGACGAGTTCGCGATGGGTTCCTCCACCGAGCACTCCGCCTACGGCCCGACGAAGAACCCGTGGAAGCTCGACCGGATCCCCGGCGGCTCCGGTGGTGGCTCGGCCGCGGCCGTCGCCGCCTTCGAGGCGCCGCTCGCGCTCGGCACCGACACCGGTGGCTCGATCCGCCAGCCGGGTGCGGTCACCGGCACCGTCGGCGTGAAGCCGACCTACGGCTCGGTCTCCCGCTACGGCCTGGTCGCGCTGGCCAACTCGCTGGACCAGGTCGGTCCGGTGACCCGCACCGTCCTCGACAGCGCTCTGCTGCACGAGCTCATCGGTGGTCACGACCCGCTCGACTCGACCTCCATCACGACCCCGGTGACCGGGCTCGTCGACGCCGCCCGCGCGGGCGCGACCGGCGACCTCAAGGGCGTCAAGGTCGGTGTCATCAAGGAGCTGGCCGGCGAGGGCTGGGCGCCCGACGTGATGCGCAAGTTCAACGAGTCGGTCGACATCCTCACCAAGCTCGGTGCCGACGTCGTCGAGGTCTCCACGCCGAGCTTCGAGCACGCGATGGCGGCCTACTACCTGATCCTGCCGGCGGAGTGCTCCTCCAACCTGGCCAAGTTCGACGCGATGCGCTACGGCCTGCGGGTCACCCCCGACGGCGACCCGAGCGCCGAGGACGTCATGAAGGCGTCGCGCGACGCCGGCTTCGGTGACGAGGTCAAGCGCCGCATCATCCTCGGCACCTACGCGCTGAGCAGCGGCTACTACGACGCCTACTACGGCCAGGCGCAGAAGATCCGCACGCTGATCATCGAGGACTTCAAGAAGGCCTTCGAGCAGGTCGACGTGCTGGTCTCGCCGACCTCACCGTCCACGGCGTTCCCGCTGGGTGCCAAGCTCGACGACCCGCTGGCCATGTACATGCAGGACCTGGCCACCATCCCGGCCAACCTGGCAGGCACGCCCGGCATCTCCATCCCGGCCGGGGTCTCCGACGTGGACGGGCTGCCCGTCGGCGTACAGCTCCTGGCTCCGGTCCTGGAGGACGCCCGTCTCTACCGTGTCGGTGCCGCGCTCGAGGGCGCCATCGGTCCGGTGCTCTCGATCGACAAGCTGGAGGTGGCCCGATGACCGAGACATTGGTTCCGTTCGACGAGGTGCTGGAGCGCTACGACCCGGCCTTCGGGCTCGAGGTGCACGTCGAGCTCAACACCAACACCAAGATGTTCTGCGGCTGCCCGGCGACCTTCGGCGGCGAGCCCAACTCCCAGGTCTGCCCGACCTGCCTCGGCCTGCCCGGCTCGATGCCGGTGGTCAACGCCAAGGCCGTGGAGTCGGCGATCCGGATCGGGCTCGCGCTCAACGGCTCGATCGCGGAGTGGTGCCGGTTCGCCCGGAAGAACTACTTCTACCCGGACATGCCGAAGAACTTCCAGACCAGCCAGTACGACGAGCCGATCGTCTACGACGGCTACCTCGACGTCGAGGTCGAGGGGGAGACCTTCCGGGTCGACATCGAGCGCGCCCACATGGAGGAGGACACCGGCAAGACCACCCACATCGGTGGCGCGACCGGCCGCATCCACGGCGCCGACTACTCGCTCGTCGACTACAACCGCGCGGGCATCCCCCTGATCGAGATCGTCACCCGTCCGATCCTCGGCGCCGGTGCCAAGGCGCCGCTGGTGGCGAAGGCCTACGTCGCCGCGCTGCGCGAGATCCTGCTGGGTCTGGGTGTCTCCGACGTACGCATGGACCAGGGCTCGATGCGCTGCGACGTGAACCTGTCGCTGTCCCCGAAGGGGTCGGACAAGCTCGGCACCCGCACCGAGACGAAGAACGTGAACTCGCTGCGCTCGGTCGAGCGGGCCGTACGTTTCGAGATGTCGCGCCACGCCGCGATCCTCGACGCGGGTGAGGCGATCTTCCAGGAGACTCGCCACTTCCACGAGGACACCGGCACCACCTCCGCCGGCCGGCCGAAGTCGGACGCCGACGACTACCGCTACTTCCCCGAGCCCGACCTCGTCCCGGTCGCGCCGAGCCGCGAGTGGGTCGAGGAGCTGCGCGGCACGCTGCCCGAGCCGCCGGCCGAGAAGCGGGCGCGACTGCAGGCCGAGTGGGGCTACTCCGACCTGGAGATGCGTGATGTCTGGGCCGCCGGTGCGATGGTGCTGATCGAGGAGACGGTCGCGGCCGGCGCCTCCGCCCAGGCCGCGCGCAAGTGGTGGATGGCTGAGCTCTCCCGGGCCGCCAACGACCGTGGTGTCGAGCTGGCCGAGGTCGGCGTGACGCCTGTCCAGGTGGCCGAGGTGCAGAAGCTGGTCGACGGCGGTTCGCTGACCGACAAGCTCGCCCGCCAGGTCTTCGAGGGGCTCCTCGCCGGTGAGGGCACGGTCGCCGAGATCATCGACGCCCGCGGCCTCGCGGTCGTCTCCGACGACGGCGCCCTCGGTGCCGCCGTCGACGAGGCCATCGCCGCCCAGCCCGCGGTCGCGGAGAAGATCCGCGGCGGCAACCAGGCCGCGGCGGGTGCGCTCATCGGCGCGGTGATGAAGTCGACCGGTGGCAAGGCGGACGCCAAGCGTGTCCGCGAGCTGATCCTGGAGAAGCTCGCCTGACCTGCCGAGTCGGCTCGTCCTGACAACAGAATCCGCCGAGTCGGCGCGTTATGACGCGCCGACTCGGCGGCGGTTTTGGTCAAGATGAGCCGACTCGGCGGTGGGGTTGCCTGGCAGACTGTCCGGCGTGACCGAGCCCTTCCGCATTGCCCTGCTCATCGACGCGGACAACGCTCCCGCGACCAAGATCGACGCGATCCTCAACGACCTGGCCGAGTACGGCGAGGTCACGATCCGGCGGGCCTACGGCAACTGGACCAAGCCCGAGCTCAAGGGGTGGATCGAGGAGCTGCACGACGCCGCGATCCGGCCGATGCAGCAGTTCGACCTGACCGCCCACAAGAACGCCTCCGACATGGCGCTCGCCATCGACGCCGTGGAGCTGCTGCACGCGGCGATCCCGGACGCGTTCGCACTGGTCTCCTCCGACTCCGACTTCACGCCGCTGGTGCACTACCTGCGGGAGAAGGGGCGCGCGGTCTACGGCTACGGCCGGGAGAAGACCCCGGCGCCGTTCAAGAGCGCCTGCACCCGGTTCACCGTGGTCGAGAAGCTCGGCGACTCCGAGGAGGAGACCGACACCGAGACCGGGGCCACGCCCGCCCGCAAGCCGTCCTCCTCGGCGACCTCGGGTCAGCTGCTCAAGCGCAACGCCCGGCTGATCCAGCTGCTGCGCAACTCGATCGCCGCGGCCGCCGACGACGACGGCTGGGCCTTGGTCGGCACGGTCGTCTCCCGCATCCGCAACCAGTCCTCCGAGGACCCCCGCAACTACGGGTACGCCACCTGGACCAAGCTCATCAAGGCGATCGACCTCTTCGAGCTCAAGGACGAGGGCACCTCGGCGATCGCGGTCAGCGACAAGCGCACCAAGAAGTGACGTACGCCGGCTAGGACGCGTCCGCGGTGCGGTCCTGGTCGTTGGCCGTCTTCGGGCGGGCGCAGGTGATCCCCCGGGGCACCGACCCGTTGAGGTGCTTCAGCGCGGCCTTGAAGTCGCGGCAGCGCTCGGCGTCCTCCTTCTTGTTGGACGGATAGCCGATCGCCGCGTTGACCCTGCCCATGTCGAGGGCGTCGGCGAGCGGGTTGATGTCGCGGGCGACGGTCCAGTACCACCGCGAGATCGGCGCGCTGTGGTCCAGCGACCGGGCCAGCTCGGGGCGGCGGCGCAGGTCGATGTCGAAGTAGGCGCCGGCGTCGGTGTAGTTGGCCTCGCCGGTCAGCTGGATGTAGCCGCGGCCGGCGTACTTCCGCTTGTCGTGGGGGCCCTTGGCGTCGTGGTGGAAGGAGCTCTCGTTGGCGAGCGTGGCCAGGTAGGCCGCCTGCCGGTAGGGGGTCGTGATCCGGGCATCGGACATGGCGCGGTTGAGGGTCGGCAGCCCGGTCTCGACGGTCTGCCGGTTGCCGACCTTGTCGCCGAACATGGCGACCAGGTCGGCGTAGGTGACCGATGTCCGAGCCGGCGCCGCGACCGCCGTCGTGGCTGGGCAGAGGGCGAGGAGGGTGGCCGAGATCGACGCTGCGACAAGGCCGAGAATCCTGTGGCGCATGGGGACAGAGTGACTGCTCGGCGGCGATCGCGCAAGCAGCCTCGGCCCGGCATAAGATTGCCCCCGAATCAAGCAGAGCCTCAATCAACACACGCCGTGGTGGGGGAAGCCGGTCGAATCCCGGCGCTGACCCGCAACCGTAGGCTCAGGCCCGAGTGTCCTGAGCGAGCCGGAGCACCTGCCGACGGACGCGTACTGACCTGACGCTGTCGTGGAACGCAGCGGGTCGGCCCTGGGCCTTCCCGACGAACAGCGTGGAAGGAACCATGAAGAAGACCGTCCTCGGCGGCATCGCCGCCGCCCTCGCCCTCACTTCCCTCGCCGCCTGCGGCGAGAAGACCGTGGAGGAGGGGGAGAAGCCCACCTACGACGCGAAGGTGTCGACGTCGGTGGCCGACTGGCTCGTCGCCCAGGCGCCGGAGGGCGTGGCTCACAACGCGCAGTACGGCACCGACGACTTCGGGCTCAGCGCCGACATCGGGATCGCACTGGCCGAGGTCGGCGGCTACGACGACGAGATCGCCACGATCGCGGCGGCCGTGATGGAGAACAAGAAGGCGTACACCTCGCCCGGGTTCGGCACCGTCACCTCGGCCGGCGCCACCGCCAAGGCGCTCGTGCTCCAGCAGAACGTCGACGCCTCCGACCCCGGGCTGCTGAAGCAGCTCGAGGGCACCGTCGCCGAGAACGGCCGCATCGCCGACGAGCTCGACCCCAAGGACAAGAAGGCGGCCGACTACTCCAACACCATCGGACAGTCGTACGCCGTGTGGGCGCTCAACAACGCCGAGAGCAAGGAGGCCGCGGCCGCGACGGAGTTCCTGGCCGGGCAGCAGTGCGAGGAGGGCTGGTTCCGGGTCACCTTCACGGCCGACCCCGCCGCCGACGACCAGACCTGCGACGCCGACCCGAAGGCCACCCCCGACGCCGACGCGACCGCGTTCGCGCTGATCGCCCTCTCCACGGCGGCCTCTCCGGAGGCGGAGAAGGCCGTCAAGGCAGGCGTGGAGTGGCTGAAGGAGACCCAGGCCGAGGACGGCTCGTTCAAGGCCGCGACCGGCAACATCGCCAACTCCAACACCACCGGCCTGGCCGGGTGGGCGTTCGGGCGCGCCGGTGAGACCGAGGCCGCGGAGAAGGCGGCGGCCTGGGTCGCCGACCACGTCGTCACCTGCGGCGACGACGCCGGCGCGGTCGCCTACGACGACGCCGCGCTGACCGAGGGCAACACCAAGGGCCTGACCAAGGAGTCCGAGGGGATGTACCGCCTCGCCGCCGCGCAGGCGCTGCCGTCGCTGGTCTTCCTGCCCAAGGACGCGACCACGAAGAGCTCGTGCTGATCCTGCGCGATCTCCTGGTGGCCCTGGCGTTCCTCGCCGGGGCCACCGCACCCATCTCCTCGGCAGCCGCATCGCCTGCTGCATCGACGGCTGCATCGACGGCCGAGGCGTGTGACGGCGTCACCGTCGTCGTCGAGCCCAACGCGCTGGGTGGCGCGCCCGAGGTCACCTGTGTCCGGCCCGACGAGGGCGACACCGGCGCGGACCTCTTCGAGAAGGCGGGACATCCGCTCACCTACGTGACCTCGATGCCCAGCGTCGTGTGCCGCATCGACGAGCGCCCGAAGGCCGCCGGGTGCGCCCAGATGCCGCCTGCCGACGCCTACTGGTCGCTGTGGATCACCGACGATTCGGGGGCCTGGAGCTACGCCTCCAGAAATGTTACCGAAATCAGCGTGACCTCCGGGCAGGGTGTTGCGTTCACGTGGATAGACGACGATGTCGTTACCGCTCCGGCGACGGAGCTTGGGGATGCTGTGGGGGCGCCCTCAAGCCCGTCGCCGGAGTTATTTCCGCAGGACTCGGCTTCTCGACCCTCCTCCGAGCCCGCGCGGCTGCCCGGATGGGTCGCGCCGGCAGGGATCCTCGCCCTCTTCACCGTCGCGGGTGCCGTGTGGTGGCGCCGACGATGACCACGTTGCTCCGTGAGGCCGTGGTCGCGCACCTGCCCCGCGACCTGCACCCCGTCGCCTGGTGGGTGTGGGCGATCGGCCTGGCCGCGTACGCCTCCTTCACCACCAACCCGCTGCTGCTCCTGCTCGTGGTGGGGGTGGTGTCGGTCGTGGTCGCCGCGCGCCGCGGCGAGCAGCCGTGGGCGAAGGCGTTCCGGCTCTACGTCGGCCTCGCGGTCTTCATCGTCGTGACCCGGGTGCTCTTCCGGGTGCTCCTGGGTGCGGTGCCGGGTCACGTGCTCATCGATCTTCCCGAGATCCCGCTCCCAGAGTGGGTGCTGGGGATCCGGCTGCTCGGGCCGCTCACCCGGGAGGCGCTGCTGGCCGGCCTCTACGACGGGATGCGGCTGGGGGTCATCGTGATCTGCGTCGGCGCGGCCAACGCGCTGGCGAACCCGAAGCGGCTGCTGCGCTCGCTGCCGCCGGCGCTCTACGAGATCGGCACCGCTGTCGTGGTCGCCGTGACGGTGCTGCCGCAGCTGGCCGAGTCGGTGCAGCGGGTGCGGGCCGCGCAACGGCTGCGCGCCGGCGCGACCGGCAACGTCAAGCGGCTGCGCCGCTTCCTGGTGCCGGTGCTCGAGGACGCCCTGGAGCGGTCGATGGCGCTGGCGGCGGGGATGGACACGCGTGGCTACGGACGTACGGCCGGCGTCGCCGTAGGCACCCGGCGGATCACCTCGGTGCTCATGCTGGTCTCGCTCGTCGGGCTCTGCGCCGGCGTCTACGCGGTGCTGGACGGCACCACGCCCGGCTGGCTCGCCGCCACCATGCTGAGCCTCGGCGCCGGCACCGCGGCCGGAGGGCTGGCACTCGCCGGTCGCCGGGTGACGCGGACCGTCTACCGACCCGACCGGTGGCGCTGGCCGGAGGTCGTGGTGGCGCTGAGCGGGATCGTGGTGGCCATCGTGGGCTGGTGGGTCGCCCGTGATCAGGTCCCGGTCGCCTTTCCCGGGGTGAGCACCGTCCCGGACGTCACGCTGAGCGCCATGCTGGGTGTGCTCGTCGGCCTGGTCCCGGCGGTCGCCGCCCCACTACCGGCATCATCGCTCGTTCACGAGGAGGCAGTCGCATGATCGAGCTGCGAGGCATCACGTTCACCCCGCCCGACTCCTCCGAGCACGTGCTCAAGGACGTCGACCTCACCATCGAGGAGGGCGAGCTGCTCCTCGTCTCCGGTCCGACCGGCTCGGGGAAGTCGACGTTGCTCGGTGTGCTCGCGGGTCTGGTGCCGCGCTTCTCCGGCGGTGTGCTCGACGGTGACGTGCTGCTGGACGGGGCCTCGATCGTTCGTACGCCGCCGCGCGAGCGCGCCGGGATCATCGGCTGGGTCGGGCAGGACCCGGTGGCCGGGTTCGTCACCGACACGGTCGAGGAGGAGCTCGCCTACGGGATGGAGCAGCTCGGCCTCCCGCCGGCGACCATGCGGCGCCGGGTGGAGGAGACCCTCGACCTGCTCGGCATCGCCGAGCTGCGACAGCGGTCGCTGCGGGAGCTCTCCGGCGGTCAGCAGCAGCGCGTGGCGATCGGCTCGGTGCTCACCACCCACCCCCGGGTCGTCGTGCTCGACGAGCCGACCTCCGCCCTCGACCCCACCGCCGCCGAGGACGTGCTCGCCACCATCACCCGGCTGGTCCACGACCTCGGCACCTCCGTCGTGCTCGCCGAGCACCGCCTCGAGCGCGTGGTGCCGTTCGCCGACCGGATCGCGCTCCTCGTCGGCGACGGCTCCGTCGCCGTCGGCGAACCGGCCGAGATCCTCGCGTCCTCGCCCATCGTGCCGCCGCTCGTCGAGCTCGGCCGCGAGCTGGGGTGGTCGCCGCTGCCGTTGACCGTGCGGGATGCCAAGCGGAAGGCGAGAGGTGTGGCGCTCGTTGACCGTGTCGGTCATCTCGACAGGCTCGCCAGCACTCGCGGCTCGGCCGACGAAACCGCTGGTCGAGCCGCCGGAGCCGCTGGGCGAAGGCGTGTCGAGACCAACACAGTCGGCTTGAGCACCCGCTCTCTCACCGTCACCCGCGGACGTACGCCGGTCCTGCACGACGTCTCGATCGAGCTGCCCGCGGGGCGGGTGACGGCGCTGATGGGGCGCAACGGCTCGGGCAAGTCGACGCTGCTGTGGACGCTGCAGGGGACCCAGAAGCGGCTGGCCGGCTCGGTGGACGTGGCCGGCAAGGACCCGGCGACCCTCGACCCCGACCGACGCCGTGCCCTCGTCGGGCTGCTGCCGCAGACCGCGGCCGACCTGCTCTACCTGGAGACGGTCGCCGAGGAGTGCGACGCCGGTGGCCCGCGGACCCGGGAGATCCTGGACAGCCTCGTCCCCGGCATCCCCGACGGCCAGCACCCTCGCGACCTCTCCGAGGGCCAGCGGCTCGCGCTGGCGCTGTCGCTGATCCTGAGCGCCGACCCGCCGGTCGTGCTCCTCGACGAGCCCACCCGCGGCCTCGACTACGCCGCCAAGCAGGCACTGTCCGAGATCCTGCGCGAGCTCACCGAAGCCGGCAAGGCGATCCTGGTGGCGACCCACGACGTCGAGTTCGTCGCCGAGGCCGCCGACGACGTGGTGGTGCTCGCCGACGGCGAGGTGGTCTCCGCCGGTGACGTACGCAGCGTCACGGCCGAGTCGCCCGCGTTCGCGCCCCAGGTGAGCAAGGTGTTCGGCCCGGGCTGGCTGAACGTGCGCGAGGTCGTCGCGGCGGTGGGCGAGGGATGATCCGGTTCTCGCCCCGCACGGCCATCCTGCTCGCGATCATCTCCGTGGCCGGGCTGATGATGTTCTGCTGGCCGCTGCTGCTCCACGGTTACGAGCGGGTGCAGCCGCCGTTCATCTTCCTGGCGCTGCTGCCGCTGATGCTGGTGGTGCTGCTGAGCGAGCTCGCCACGGGCGGGATCGACACCCGGATGATCGCGGTCCTCGGCGTGCTCAGCGCGATCGAGGCCGTCCTGCGCGCCGTCTCCGCCGGCACCGGAGGGGTGGAGCTGGTCTTCTTCATGCTCATCCTCGGCGGCCGGGTCTTCGGCCCCGCCTTCGGGTTCGTCCTCGGCTGCACCAGCCTGTTCGTCGCCGCGCTCGTGACGGCCGGCGTCGGGCCGTGGCTGCCCTACCAGATGCTCGGCGCCGCCTGGGTGGCGATGGGAGCCGGGCTCCTGCCACGCGCGAGCGGCCGCCGCGAGATCGGGCTGCTGGCGGCGTACGGGATCTTCGCCTCCTACGCCTACGGTCTCCTCCTCAACCTGCAGGGCTGGCCGCTGCTCACCGGCGTCACGGTGCCGGGCGCGAGCGGCAACCTCTCCTACGAACCGGGCGCGGAGTTCAGCGAGAACCTGGCGACGTTCCTGCGCTACACCCTGGTCACCTCGACCAGCAGCTGGGACACCGTGCGCGCGATCACCACCGCGGTCGCCATCGCCCTGCTCGGCCCCGCCGTCCTCGCCACCCTGCGCCGCGTCGCCCGTCGGGCCACCGTCACCGGGGTCGTGACCTCGACAGGCTCGACAGGCGCGACCGCCGGCTAGGTCAGGCGCGCTGGTGCTCGGCGACCCGGGCGAGAAAGGCCAGCAGCAGCTGGTGGACCCGGTCGGGCTGCTCCATCTGCACGAAGTGGGTGCCGTCGAGCTCGACGAAGGTGCCGTCCTTGACCCCGGCGGCGACCCGCGACATGTGGCGCGCACCGGCGATGAGGTCGCGGGTGCCCGCGACCAGCACGACCGGCACCTTGATCCGGCGCAGCGAGACCGAGCGGCGCTGGGAGGTGCGCAGCGCGAGGTGGAAGTACCACTCGACCGGGGTGGTCAGGAACTCGGCCAGGGCCGCCGCGGCGAGCTCGGGATCGGGGACCTTGCCGATCAGGCCCGCCTTGGAGAACACCTCGATCGCCCGCGGGCCGAGGTCGAGACGCGCCGCCAGGGGAGTGATCAGGGAGCCGGTGCGACACAGCACCCGCGAGGCGGTGCGGGTCATGATCGCGGCGGCCGGGGCGGGCAGCCGCAGCGGCCCCAGCATCGACTTGAACGTGTCCCCGGGCACCCCGGCGACACCGAAGACGCCGGAGACCCGCTCGGGGTGGTCCGCGGCCAGCTCGAAGGCGGTGTTGACCCCGATCGACCAGCCCATCACCACCGGCCGGGAGAGCGCGAAGGCGTCCATCACCGACAGGGCGTCCTCGGCGAAGTGCCTCGAGGTGGTCTGCTCCGGGTCCTTCGGCCGCGCCGAGCCGGAGGTGCCGCGGTGCTGCCAGGAGACCACGCGTACGCCGCACGAGGTGTGCAGCAGCGCCGGCCAGTTCCACGGGCTGGTGCCGAGGCCGTTGCACAGCAGCACCGTCGGCCCCTCGATGACACCCTCGGGGTCGTTGGTCCAGGCGCGGATCAGGGTGCCGTCGTCGGAGAGCACGTCACGGAACGCGACCGTCGACTCGGCCATCGCCCGCGGTGGATTCATGCCGACATTCTCTCCGAAGCGAGCAGTTGGAGATAGTGCTGGACATCCTCACGCTCGGCACGCCGCAGCAAGAGCGCCTCCTCGGCGGCCTTGGCGTTGTGCCGGGCGACGAGCTGGGAGGCCACCGGCCAGGCGAGCAGCAGCTGGATCGGTCGGAGGAACGGGCCGACCATCCGACCCGCGGTGCGCGCGGCGAGGAGGGCGGCGACCTGGGCGACGGCGGTGGTGTGTACGGGTGCGGTGATGGTCGACAACGGAGCAACTCCAAGGACAGGCGGCGGACCGGGCGGCGGAGGGGGAGTTGTCACCGAACTGTAGTGACCTCAACGTTCGGAGTCAGTGACGTTCCGATGTCGCTTGTGTGAAACACCCCACTACGCCGGGGTCGACTCGGCCGGCACGTGGTGCGCAGGCTTCCCGGTCGTGGTCGCGCCCGCGGAGGCGACCACGACACAGGCGATCGCCAGCCACTGCAGGACCGAGAGTCCCTCGTGGAGGATCAGGATCGCGGCCAGGGCGCCGGCGGCCGGCTCCAGCGACATCAGGATCGCGTAGAGCCCCGACTTGATCGAGCGCAGGGCGACGAGGTCGAGGGAGTAGGGGATCACCGAGGACATCAGCCCCACCATCAGCCCGACCAGCCACACGTGCGGAGACCCGAGCCCCTCGGCGTACGCCATCGCCGCAGGCGTCAGCGCCAACGCCGCGACCGTGGAGGCCAGGGCGAGCCCGTCGAGCCCCTCCCACCGCGCTCCGGTCGCCTTCGACAGCAGGATGTACGCCGCCCAGCAGACCCCCGCGAGCAGCGCGAAGAGCACGCCCACGATCGAGATCCGGCCGGGTTCGAGGCCGAGCAGCACGACCCCCGCAGCGGCCAGGGCGACCCAGACCAGGTCGCGGGCCCGCCGCGAGGTGACCAGCGCGATCGTGAGCGGACCGATGAACTCGATGGTCACCGCGATGCCGATCGGGAGCCGGGCGAACGACTGGTAGATGGCCCAGTTCATCAGCCCGAGCGAGGCCCCGAAGGCGACCACGACCAGCCAGTCCCGCCGCGAGAGGCCGCGGACCCGGGGCCGGGTGATCGCCAGCAGGATCAGCGCGGACAGCGACAGCCGCAGCCACACCATGGCGGTCGGGGAGACCTCGTCGAAGAGCGACTTCGCGAAGGTCGCGCCGACCTGCACCGACGCGATCCCGATCAGGACCAGGACGACCGGGTGGGCCAGCTTCGCCCGGAAAGAGGAGGCTCTACCGGTTGAGAAGCGTGGGACCACCCGGTCAGTCTAGGTCCACGTAAAGACCCGCTACTGCGCCGAGTCCGTCTGCGAGATGTTGGAGAGGTTGGTGGCCTTGTTGGCCTCCTCAGCGAGCCGCTCGGACCCGCGCACGGAGTCGTGCGGGATCGTGGCGTGCTCGATGTGGTCCTGCTCGTAGATCTCCGGCGGGATCGGCGGGGGCACGGTGGCGGTGATGCGTGATCCGTCGGGGCGGATGCCGCGGTGCGGTTCCTCGTCGATGTGGGCGCCGATCCGCGGTCCCTGGTCGGCGAGCGGCACGATGACCGGCGATCCCTTCGAGACCACGAACTCCTCCCCGCGGACGCTGATCGGGATGTCGAACTCCTCGCCCGGCGTGTCCACGACGGTGAAGACGATCTGGTCCCGGGTCAGCGCGACCTGCATCCGGGTCGAGTGCCACTGGACCCGGAAGACCAGCGAGTCCCACTGGACGGGAAGGCGCGGGTCGAAGGAGAGCTTGCCGTCGTAGTCGCGCATCCCGCCGAAGCCGAACGCCAGCCCGCTCCACACGCCGCCGGTCGAGGCGATGTGCATCCCGTCGACGGTGTTGCCGTGCATGTTGTGGAGGTCGACGTAGAGCGCGTCGTAGAAGTAGCGCAGCGCGTCGTCCTGGTAGCCCACCTCGGCCGCCACGATCGACTGCACGACCGCCGAGAGCGTCGAGTCGCCGGTGGTGATCGGGTCGTAGTACTCGAAGTCGGCCCGCTTCTCCTCGGGGGTGAACCTGTTGCCCTGCTGGAAGAGGGCGAGCACCACGTCGGTCTGCTTGAGCACCTGGAACCGGTAGATCACCAGCGGGTGGTAGTGCAGGAGCAGGGGACGTACGTCGTCGGGGGTGTTGGGCAGGTCCCACACCTCGCGGTCGAGGAAGTTGTCGTCCTGCGGGTGGATGCCGAGCCCCTCCTCGTAGGGGATGTGCATCGCGGCGGCGCAGCGACCCCACTCCTCGACCTCGTCGGGGGAGATGTCGAGGCGGCCCATGACCTGCGCGTACTCGCGCGGATAGTCCCTGCGCAGCATCTCGATGGTCTCGACGGCCTTCTCCAGGTTGTAGCGGGCCATCACGTTGGTGAACAGGTTGTTGTTGACCACCGTGGTGTACTCGTCCGGCCCGGTCACCCCGTGGATGTGGAAGGACGGCTCGCCGTTGTGGCGCCAGAAGCCGAGGTCGGCCCACATCCGCGAGGTCTCGACCAGGATGTCGACGCCCTCGCGGATGAGATAGCCGATGTCACCGGTCGCGTAGACGTACTTCATCAGCGCGAAAGCGATGTCGGCATCGATGTGCACCTGCGCCGTGCCGGCCGCGTAGTAGGCCGAGGCCTCCTGCCCGTTGATGGTGCGCCAGGCGAACAGCGCACCCTTCGCGGCCATCTCCAGCGCCCGCTGCCGGGCCGCGGGAAGCATCACCGAGCGGGCGTGCATCACGTTGCGGGCGACCTCGGGCTGGGTGTAGCAGAGGAAGGGGACGACGTAGCACTCCGTGTCCCAGAAGTAGTGGCCCTCGTAGCCGGAGCCGGTGACCCCCTTCGCCGGGACGCCGAGCCCGTCGGTGCGGGCGGTCGCCTGGGCCAGCGAGAACAGGTTGAACCGGATCGCCTGCTGAGCCGCCGCGATGTCCTCGGCGTCGCCCTCGTCGGCCGCGGAGATCTCCACGTCGGCGGCGGACCAGAACTCGTCGTACCAGTTGCGCTGGTCGCGCTCGAAGTGGCCGACGCCGAGACGGATCGCCCGGTCGAGCGTACGTCCGCAGCGGTCGGCCAGCTCGCGCACCGGCACCCCGCGGGAGGTGTGGTACGCCACCGTCTTCTGCATCCGCAGCGTGCTGCCCTCGGTCGCGTCGACTCGGAAGACCGTCTTGGCCAGGTCGTCCTCGGCACGGACGACCGTCTCGACCGGGTCCGGGGTGTCGAGCTGGTGGGCGGCACTGACCGCGATCGTCATGCCCGAGTTGGCGCACCGGTAGCCGAGCATCATCTGCTCCTCGTCGGCGACCGAGAGCTGCGGGAGCAGGACGCGGGTGTCGAACGCGGAGGCCTTGCGCGGGTCCATGCCCTCGCCCAGCGCCGCCGACGGCACGTGGTACTCGTCCTTGCCGTCTTGCCGGTTGAGCAGCTGGGAGGAGATCACGATCGGCGCGGCGCCGCTCAGCATCGTGATCTCCAGGGTCTGGATGGAGAGGTGGCGCTGCGTCATCGACACCATCCGGGTCGACTTGATCGCGACCCGCTTGCCCGAGGGCGTACGCCACACCAGATGCCGTCGCAGCACGCCCTCGCGGAAGTCGAGCACCCGCTCGTACTCCTCCAGGTCCGAGGTGCCGAAGGTCAGCGGCTCGTCGTCGACGTAGATCTTCATGATCTTGGCGTCGGGGGCGTTGACGATGGTCTGGCCGGTCTTGGCGAAGCCGTAGGCGTTCTCGGCGTGGCGGATCGGCCAGGTCTCGTGGAACCCGTTGATGAAGGTGCCGTGCGCGTAGGTCGGGCGACCCTCCTCAGGGGTGCCGCGCATGCCGAGATAGCCGTTGGCGACGCTGAAGATCGTCTCGGTCAGGCCGAGGTCGTCGGGGGAGTAGCTGGTCTCCACCAGCCGCCACGGGTCGATGGGGTAACGGGCCCGGTCCAGGGGGTTCGGGCCGACGTTGGTCTTCACTGCTGTGCTCCTCGAGCAAGTGGATCGGGGATGAGTTCCGCAAGGTCGGATACGACGAGACTGGCGCCGGCGGCCGTGAGGGTGTCGTGGCCTGCACCACGGTCCACCCCGACGACGAGCGCGAACTCTCCTGCCTTGCCGGCGCGCACCCCGGAGACGGCGTCCTCGAGCACGACGGCCTCGCTCGGGGTGGCTCCGAGGACCTTACCGGCGTAGACAAACGTGTCCGGTGCAGGCTTGCCGGGCAGGCCCAGCTCTTCTGCGACGGCTCCCGAGACGACCGTCTCGAACCGGTCCAGCAGCCCCGCCGCCTTCAGCACGGTCGGTGCGTTGACCGACGACGACACCACGCCGAGCCGGACGTCGAGGGTGGCGAGATAGTCCAGGAACTGCACCGAGCCGGGGTAGGCCTCCACGCCGTCGCGCTCGAGCACCATGTTGAACGCGAGGTTCTTGCGGTTGCCGAGACCGCAGACGGTCTCGAGCTCGGGGGCGTCCTCCGGGGTGCCCTCGGGAAGCCGGATGCCGCGGGAGGCGAGGAAGTCACGGACGCCGTCGTAGCGCGGCTTGCCGTCGACGTACGCGAAGTAGTCCTGGTCGGTGTAGGCCGGCGCGCCCGGGGTCTTCTCCTGCAGGTAGGCGTTGAACATCTCCTCCCACGCACGCATGTGCACGACCGCGGTCGGCGTGATCACGCCGTCGAGATCGAAGAGGATCGCGGTGAACGTCTCCCAGGCAACAGGTCTGGTCATGACTTCAGGCTAGGGGCTGGGCCGCCCAGGCCGAAGAACCCGGCCCTCCCGGTGTCGCCGGCGCGGGATGTTTTCCCTCCGCGTTCTGTCCCCGAAATCTCCTGGCCACGAACGGCGACCGGGTGGATGCTGGAAGGCATGGGTACGCAGCTGCTGGTCGGGACCCGGAAGGGTCTGTGGATAGGGCGCTCTGACGACGCCCGCCAGGACTGGGACTTCACCGGTCCGCACCATGACATGGAGGAGATCTACTCCGCCATGATCGAGCCCGGGACCGGGCGAGTCCTTGCCGGATGCTCCTCGCTGTGGCTGGGCGCGCTGGTGCGCGCCTCCGCCGACGGCGGCGAGACCTGGACCGAGACCTCGATGTCGTTCCCCGAGGACGTCGACGCGAGCCTGGCCCGCGTCTGGCAGCTCCAGCCCGGGCTGCCGGAGGGCACGATCTGGGCCGGCGTCGAGCCCGGCGCGATCTTCCGGTCGGGTGACGGCGGCGCTTCCTTCTCGCTGGTGCGGGGGCTGTGGGACCACCCGCACCGCACCGAGTGGAACGAGGGGTTCGGCGGTCAGGCGTTCCACACGATCCTGCCGCACCCGACGGACCCGGACTCGGTGACCGCGGCGATCTCGACCGGCGGCGTCTACCACACCTCCGACGGTGGGGAGACGTGGGAGGCACGCAACAACGGCATCATCGCGGTCTTCCTGCCCGAGGGGCAGCAGTACCCCGAGTTCGGCCAGTGCGTCCACAAGGTCGCCCGCCACGCCTCCCGCCCCGAGCGGCTCTACCTGCAGAACCACGGTGGCGTCTACCGCTCCGACGACGAGGGCCGGTCGTGGAAGTCCATCGCCGACGGGCTCCCCACCGACTTCGGCTTCGCGGTGGTCGTCCACCCGCAGGAGCCCGACACGATCTTCACCTTCCCGATCGGCGCCGGCGAGTCCCGCTACCCACCGGAGGCCAAGCCGATCGTGTGGCGCTCGCGCGACGCCGGCGACCACTGGGAGGCGCTCGACAAGGGCCTGCCCGACCACTTCTACGTCGGGGTCATGCGCGACGCGATGTGCGCCGACGACCATGAGACGGCCGGCGTCTACTTCGGCGCCCGCAACGGCTCGGTCTGGGCCTCCGCCGACGCCGGCGAGACCTGGCGCGAGATCCTCCGCGACATCCCCGACGTGATGGTGGTCCGAGCCGCCAAGGTGTGAATGCGCTGGTGGTTCGGTGGTCAATCGCCGCGGAGTTGATCCATCAGTTCGTCCGTGGACCGTCCGGTGGTGGAGGTGCCGCGCATTCGGTTCACCACCTCCTCGCCCTTCGACGACGGCGGTGGCTTCGAGGTGCGCAGAGGCAGGGGACGTACGCGGAGGTGATTGCCGCCCAACGAGACGACGGCGCCGGCCTCGAGGTCCTTGGCGACGGTCGGGAGGTTGGCGAGAAGGATCGACACCTGTGCACTCGGCGTCAGGGGGTCGGCCGACCTCAGCAGGACGAGTGATGGCGCCGTCCGTCCTGTCAGAGCGAGGATCTGAGCAAAGTCGCTGTCCGAGGAGATGACGGTGCGGCGCTCCTCGGCTGCCACAAGCGAAATGGCCTCATCTGTTGCCGAGTGCATGTCGATGTCGTAGACGTGCACCGCATCGTGCCCGCCGGCATGAAGGCCGGCCGCTACCTTCGGGGAGAGATTCGCGTCGATCAAGAGCCTCATGCGGCCACGAACGGTCGCTCGCTCTGGACCGACTCGGCTGCGAACGCCAACACGGCCAGGATGTCTTCGCGCTCGAGGTAGGGGTAGTCGTCGAGGATCTGGTCGACCGACTGCCCCGCAGCGAGCTGCCCGAGGACCGCGGTGACGGTGACCCGGGTGTCCCGAACCGTCGGAAGACCGCCCATGCGGGCAGGGTCGACGGTGATGCGCTGGTTGGTCATGCATTGATGGTACGTCCCAGGAATGGTTGACGCAGTGCGTATCTCGGTCGCCAACGTCGCGATGCCGCTTTCTGCACGTGGTCGATCTGCAACCAGATCGGAGCGGACGTATCCGCGAAGGTGTGAATGATCCGTGCAGCGACGCAGCGTCGGTCAGTGCGCCGATCGTGGTCGCCCGCCGGCCCCTGAGCGATCGGCATGCGTCCACCGCGTGGCGCTGTGTGCAAAGACGTACGCCACCGGGTCTAGCCTTCTGGTATGCCCACTCTTCGCTCCGCAACCTCGACCTCGGGCCGCAACATGGCGGGTGCGCGCGCACTCTGGCGCGCGACCGGGATGACCGATGACGACTTCGGCAAGCCGATCATCGCGATCGCCAACTCGTTCACCGAGTTCGTACCCGGCCATGTCCACCTCCGTGACCTCGGCAAGATCGTCGCCGAGAAGATCCAGGAGGCCGGCGGAGTGGCCAAGGAGTTCAACACGATCGCCGTCGACGACGGGATCGCGATGGGCCACGCCGGGATGCTCTACTCGCTGCCGAGCCGCGAGCTGATCGCGGACGCGGTGGAGTACATGGTCGAGGCGCACCGCGCCGACGCGATCGTGTGCATCTCCAACTGCGACAAGATCACCCCCGGCATGCTGCTGGCCAGCCTGCGCCTCAACATCCCCGTCGTCTTCGTCTCCGGCGGCCCGATGGAGGCCGGCAAGACGACCGCCATCGAGGGGATCGTGCATGACAAGCTCGACCTGGTCGACGCGATGGTGCTCTCGGTCAACGAGGCGGTCAGTGACGAGCAGCTCGACGTCATCGAGCGTGCCGCCTGCCCGACCTGCGGCTCCTGCAGCGGCATGTTCACCGCCAACTCGATGAACTGCCTCACCGAGGCCATCGGTCTCAGCCTGCCCGGCAACGGGTCGACCCTGGCCACCCACGCCAAGCGCCGCGCGCTCTTCGAGGAGGCGGGACGTACGGTCGTCGAGCTGTGCCGCCGCTACTACGAGGAGGGCGACCAGTCGGTCCTGCCGCGCTCCATCGCCAGCCGCAGCGCGTTCGAGAACGCGGTCGCGCTCGATGTCGCCATGGGCGGCTCGACCAACACGGTGCTGCACCTGCTCGCGGCCGCGCGCGAGGCCGAGCTCGACTTCAACGTCCACGACATCGACGCGATCTCGCGTCGGGTGCCGTGCCTGAGCAAGGTCGCCCCCAACAGTCCGAAGTACCACATGGAGGACGTCCACCGTGCCGGCGGCATCCCCGCCCTGCTCGGCGAGCTGCTCCGCGGCGGCGCGCTCAACACCGACGTCCACACCATCCACTCCGACACCGTCGAGGAGTGGCTGGGCGCCTGGGACATCCGCGCCGAGAACCCCAGCCAGGAGGCGCTCGACCTCTTCCTCGCCGCACCCGGCGGGGTGCGTACGACCGAGGCGTTCTCCACCGAGAACCTCTGGGCGAGCCTGGACACCGACGCCGCCGAGGGCTGCATCCGCGACTTCGAGCACGCCTACTCCGAGGACGGCGGGCTGGCGATCCTGTCGGGCAACATCGCCCCCGACGGCTGTGTCGTGAAGACCGCCGGAGTCCCCGACGAGTGCCTGACCTTCACCGGCACCGCGATCGTCTTCGAGTCCCAGGACGACGCGGTCGACGGCATCCTCGCCAAGAAGGTCGAGGCCGGCCACGTCGTGGTGATCCGCTACGAGGGCCCGAAGGGTGGGCCGGGCATGCAGGAGATGCTCTACCCGACCTCATTCCTCAAGGGCCGCGGTCTGGGCCAGAAGTGCGCGCTGATCACCGACGGCCGCTTCTCCGGCGGCACCTCGGGGCTCTCGATCGGCCACGTCTCCCCGGAGGCGGCCGGCGGCGGCCTGATCGCCCTGATCGAGGACGGCGACCAGATCTCCATCGACATCCCGAACCGCTCGATCTCCCTCGACGTCGACGACATCGTCCTCGACGAGCGTCGCGTGGCCCAGGAGAAGCGCGAGAAGCCCTACACCCCGGCCAACCGCGACCGGAAGGTCTCCGCGGCCCTGCGGGCGTACGCCTCGATGGCCACCTCGGCCTCCGACGGCGCCTACCGCAACGTGCCGGAGTAGCCAGGAGGACCCGAGGTCCGCCCGCTGGATATCGCGGGCGGACCCGGCGTCGGTGCTGGCACCATCTGCCGCATGGGAAAGGTTCATGCGCGCGTCGAGGGGCGGCTGCGGGAGTTCGTCGACCGTCAGGTCGTCTTCTTCGTCGCCACCGCACCGCTCTCCGGTGAGGGTCACGTCAACCTGTCGCCGCGGGGCATCCCGGGCACCTTCGGGATGCTCGACGAGCTCACCTTCGCGTGGGTCGACGGCACCGGGAGCGGCAGCGAGACGATCGCGCACCTACGGGAGAACGGCCGGATCACCGTGATGTTCTGCGCCTTCGACGGGGCGCCGAACATCGTCCGCTTCCACGGACGTGGCCGGGTCGTGACCCGCTACGAGGAGGAGTACGCCGAGCTCGCCGGCCGCTTCACGGACCTTCCCGGTGCCCGGGCGGTCGTCGTCGTGGACATCGAGCGGGTCTCCGACTCCTGCGGCTTCGCCGTGCCGCTGATGTCGTACGTCGGCGAGCGCGACCTGCTCCCGGCGTACTTCGAGCGCAAGGGGGTCGACGGGTCGGCCGAGTATCGGCACCGGAAGAACCTCACCAGTCTCGACGGGCTCCCGGCGTTCGACTTCGACCCGGTGGCCGAATAGCCGTCTGCGCGACTGTCGAAACCGGCGGCGACCGTTCGTGGCATGGGTGAGGGGCCGGCACGGCGGCCCACTTGATGCGGGAGTGGTTGCGATGTCGGATCGATGGAAGCGGAACCTGCTGGTCTTCCTCGGCGGCCAGACGGTGTCGTCCTTGGGATCGATGATCGTCGGGTACGCGGTGATGTGGCACCTCACCGTCGAGACCGGGTCGGCCGCGGTGCTGACCCTGAGCGTCGCGGCCGGGATGCTGCCGCAGGCGGTGGTCTCGGTCTTCGGCGGGGTGTGGGCCGACCGGCACTCGCGCAAGCTGTTGATCATCGGGGCCGACTCGACGATCGCGGTCGCCACCTTGGTCCTCGCGCTGCTGATGCTGAGCGGGGTCGGCGACCTGTGGATGATCTTCGTCGCGATGGCGGTCCGCTCGGCGCTGGCCGGTGTCCAGGGGCCGGCGGTCAACGCCATGCTCCCGCAGATCGTCCCGGCCGAGCACCTGATGCGGGTCAACGGCGTCCAGCAGACCATCCAGTCGGGGATGATGCTGTTCGCGCCCGCTGTGGCCGCCGCGGTCTACGCGAGCACCGGCATCGTCGCGGTCTTCTTCATCGACGTGGTGACGGCCGTGGCCGGCGTACTCCTGCTGCTGGCGGTGCCGGTGGCGCGGACGGTCCGCTCGACGGAGCCCGTGAGCTACTTCGGTGATCTCCTCGCCGGGGTGAGGTACGTCAAGGCGAACCCCTCGGTGCGCTGGGTGATGGGGCTCGTGGCGGTCGTGATGTTCATGGCCGGCGCCCCGGCGCATCTGACGCCGCTGATGATCACCCGCAGCTTCGGTGACGAGGTCTGGATGCTGAGCGTCAACGAGCTGTTCTGGAGCGTCGGGATGGTCCTCGGCGGCGCGCTGATGGCCGTCTTCGGGCCCCGGGTGAAGCGCCGGGTGCGGCTGATGGTGGCTGCCTCGGTCGGTGTCGGGGTGCTCGTCGTCGGGCTGGGCGTCTCGACCGACTTCTGGGTGTTCTCCGTCGCCGGCCTGGTGATCTGCATCCTCTTCCAGACGCTGCTGGTGCCCGCCGCGACCGTCCTGCAGGAGCAGGTCGAGGACTCGATGCGCGGCCGGGTGTTCGGGTTCTACGGGATCGTGATGTCGGTGGCGATGCCGGTCTCGATGATCGTCTTCGGGCCGCTCGCGGACCGGTTCGCGGTGGAGTCGGTGATGGTCCTCGCCGGGGTGCTCCTCCTGGTCTGCCTGGTCGGGATGCTCGCCCTCGGCGCCGCCCGGCGCTCGCTCGCGACGGTCGGCGAGAATGAGGACCGTGACGAACTTCTTGTATCCCGTGGGTGATGTCGTCGAGGGCTGGGAGCCGCGGCCGTGGCCCGAGACGGTGACCCTCGAGGGGAGCTACGTCCGGGTCGCGCCGCTCTCCTCGGCGCAGTACTCCGACCTCTACGCCGCGGTCTGCGGCCCCGGCGACGCCGACCTGTGGACCTACCGGCCGATCGCGATGCCGACCTCGCTGCAGGACCTGTGGATGCATCTGGCGGGCCTCGTCGACGCGGCCGACGTCGTGCCGTTCGCCTTCGTCCCGAAGGAGGGGGAGCGGGAGGGCCGGGCGAGCGGGGTCGCGGGCTTCCACGCGATCAACCCCGCGAACGGGAGCATCGAGGTCGGTGGGGTGCTCTTCGGCCCAGCGCTGGCCCGCACCCGGGCGGCGACGGAGGCGGTCCACCTGCTCATGCGGCACGCCTTCGACACGCTGGGCTACCGGCGCTTCGAGTGGAAGCTCGACGCGCTCAACGAGCCGTCCCGGCGGGCCGCGGAGCGGCTCGGGTTCAGCTATGAGGGCCGGTTCCGCAACCACATGGTCGTGAAGGGCCGCAACCGGGACACCGACTGGTTCTCGGTGACGGCGCAGGAGTGGCCGAGCGTGCGGGACGCGCACGAGCGCTGGCTCGACCCGGCCAACTTCGACGAGCAGGGGCGCCAGCGCAGCCGGCTCCGGCCCCCGACCGAGTAGGGGCTGCGTACGCACGATTGCGTACGCGGCCCCCGCTCCTGAGCCGATGTCCCGATGGCTCACACGCATCAGTCTGAGGGCATAGGCAAGCCCGACAGATTGGACACGAGCAATGAGCATCAACGAGACGGTGGCCACGGTGGTGGCCGACGACCACTGGGGTCCGTGGCGCGAGAGCGGACCGTGGCAGGACGGGGGAGGGCCGCCGGCGTTCTGGCCTATCTTCCCGATCCTGTGGTTCCTGGTGATCGCGGCGATCATCACCGCGATCGTCCTCCTCAACCGCAAGCGGGTGGCCGAGGCACCGCGGCGCGCGGGCGAGGCGAGGCTGGCCGAGAGGTACGCCGCGGGCGAGATCGAGGAGGACGAGTACCGGGCGCGTCGCGAGGTCCTGCGCGAGAAGCCGAACCGGGCGACAGAGGCCTGACACCCCTGCTGGTCCATGGCAGGGTGGCTGCCATGGACCAGCGCATCAGCTTCATCACCGTGGCCGTCGCCGACGTCGCGGCCAGCCGGTCGTTCTACGTCGACGGTCTCGGCTGGACCCCCGAGATGGAGGCCGACGGCGTGCTCATGATCCGCGTCGGTGAGCACGTGATCCTCTCGCTGTGGGACCGCAGCGAGTTCGAGGAGGAGGTCGGCACGATCGCCGTCGCCGACGGCGTGGCGCCGTTCACCCTCGCCCACAACGTCGCCACCCGCGAGGAGGTCGACGACGTCCTGGACCTCGCCCGGTCGCTGGGGCGTGAGGCCTCGGCCGCCGAGGAGCGGGTCTGGGGCGGCTACACCGGCTACTTCGCCGACCCCGACGGCGTGCGCTGGGAGATCGCCTACAACCCGGGACCGGTGGGGCAGACCGTGCTGCCCTGACGCCTCAGTCCGCGAACCCGGGCAGGTGCTCCTCGAGGATCTCCCGGAACGGCGCCTCCGCGTTGAGCTGCGCCAGCACCCCGAGACCACCGAGCCAGACCCGGTGGATGAGCAGGTAGGACGGCGGCAGGTTGAGCTTGAGCCCGACCGTGTAGGCGGGGTCCTTGGGATCGTTGATCCGCTTGAACTCCTCCCGCATCCACTCCCGGGTGAACCGGAAGCGCTCCTCCAGCGCCGGGGTCACGAACGGCGCGAGGTAGTCGAGCACGTGCTGCGGCTCGACCTTGATGCCCTCGCGGATGAAGCCCTCGTGGCGCAGGCCCGCGACCAGCGCGTCGGCGTCGCCGGTCGAGGCGATCCGGATCAGCCGCCCCATCGGCTCGGGGAAGCCCCGTTCCGGCAGCCGCGCGGCGAGACCGAAGTCGAGCACAGCCAGCCGGCCGTCGGGAAGGACGCGGAAGTTGCCCGGATGAGGGTCGGCGTGGAGCATCCCGGTCAGCTCCGGTGCGGAGAACCAGAACCGCACGAGCAGCTCGCCGTAGTGGTCGCGCTCCTCGGGTGTGCCCTCGGCGATCACCTTCGCGATCGAGCCCTCCGACTCCACCCACTCGGTGACGAGCACGCTCGGTCCCACCGCGACGACATCGGGGACGTCGATCAGGGGATGGTCCGCGTACGCCTCGGCGAAGACGTGCTGGGCCTCGGCCTCCTTCGGGTAGTCGAGCTCCTCGACGACCCGCTCCTGCAGCTCGGCGACCAGCGCCTTGACGTCCATCCCGGGCACGACCGCGTTGCCGATCGCGGCGACCCGGCCGATCTGGCGCAGGTCGGCCCGCAGCGCATCGTCGGCGCCCGGGTACTGCACCTTCACCGCGACCTCGCGGCCGTCGGCCCACCGGCCCCGGTGGACCTGCCCGATCGAGGCCGAGGCGGCCGGCTCCTCGGAGAGCTCGACCAGCTGCGAGGCCCAGTCGGGGCCGAGGTCGCGGGCCAGCAGGCCGCGGACGATGCCGGTCGGCATCGGGGGAGCGGAGTCCTGGAGCCGGGTGAGCTGGGCGCGGTAGTGGGCCGCCTGCGACTCCGGCAGCGCCGCCTCCATGATCGAGAGCATCTGGCCGAACTTCATCGCGCCGCCCTTGAGCTCACCCAGGGTGCGGAACAGCTGGTCGGCCGTACGCTGGTGGACGTCGGCCAGCACCGCCTCGGCGGGCTTGCCGCCGATCCGCTTGCCGAGCCCGAGCGCCTTGCGCCCGGCGTACCCCATCGGCAGCGCGGCCAGCTTCGCCGTCCGTGTCGCCGCTCGCCGCGGCAGACCTTTCGACGACCCCTCCGCATCACTCATGTCCCAATTGTGCCGGTCTGCTGCAACTTGCACACCGCGAAGTAGCCTTCCGGCATGAGCTCTGACCCGACGATCGTGACCCCGCTCGACCCCGCCGCAGAGGATCCGTTCGGCTGGCTGGAGGACGTCGAAGGGGTCGAGGCGCTGGCCTGGGTGCGGGCGCGCAACGAGGAGGCCCACGCGAGCGTCGGCGCCGATCCGGTGTTCGCGAAGATCGAGGCCCAGATCCTCGAGGTGCTCGACTCCGACGACCGGGTGCCCGAGGTCTCGCGCCTCGGTGAGCACCTCTACAACTTCTGGCGCGACGCCGACCACGAGCGTGGCATCTGGCGGCGCACCACCCCGGAGTCCTACCGCACCGACGACCCCGAGTGGGAGATCCTGCTCGACCTCGATGCGCTCGCCGCCGACGAGGGCGAGAGCTGGGTCTGGCACGGCGCCTCGGTGCTCCGGCCCGAGCCCGGCGAGCCGTGGCGCAAGGTGCTCGTCGACCTCTCCCCGGGCGGCTCGGACGCCGATGTGACGCGGGAGTTCGACCTGGTCACCAGGGCCTTCGTGAGCCCGGCCGAGGGCGGCTTCACCCGCGCCGTCGAGCAGGGCGGCGCCAAGGGCGCGCTCTCCTGGTGCGGCCCCGACGCGGTCTACGTCTACACCGACTTCGGCCCCGGTTCGCTGACCCCGAGCGGCTACCCGCGCATCGTGAAGCTGTGGCGCCGCGGCACCCCGTTCGAGGACGCGGCCGTGGTCTACGAGGGCACCGACGAGGACATGTACATCTCCGCCCGCCACATCCACACCCCCGGCTTCGAGCGCGACCTGGTCAGCCGCTCGATCGCCTTCTACAAGTCCGAGACCTACGTCGCCACCGACCCCGGCACCCCCGAGCAGACCCTCACCAAGCTCGACATCCCCGACTCCGCCGAGGCCGGCTTCCACCGCGAGTGGCTGGTCATCGAGCTCCGCGACGAGTGGACCCCGAAACAGGAGACGTACGCCGCCGGCTCGCTGCTCGCGATCGAGGCAGACCGGTTCCTGGCCGGGGAGCGCGACCTCACCGTGCTCTTCGAGCCCACCGCGAGGACCTCCCTCGCCGGGGCGACCTGGACCCGCAACCATCTCGTCGTGAACGTGTTCGAGGACGTCAAGAACCAGCTCCATGTGCTCACCCCGTCCGCCTCGGGCGAGTGGATACGATCCGAGTTCCCCGTGACCGACCCGGTGGCCGCGGTCGGCACCCGTGCCGTCGACGCGGTCGAGTCCGACGAGGTCTGGGTCGTCACCAGCGGCTACCTGACTCCGACGACGTACGGCCTGACCACCATCGGTGCCGAGACGATCGAGCCGCTCAAGTCGGCGCCGGCGTGGTTCGACACCGCGGGGCTCCGCGCCGAGCAGCGCTTCGCCACCTCGGCCGACGGCACCCGGATCCCCTACTTCATCGTCGGCTCCGAGGCCGCGCTCGACGGCAGCAGCCCGGCCCCGACGCTGCTCTACGGCTACGGCGGCTTCGAGATCCCGATGACGCCGGGCTACTCCGCCGGAGTCGGCCGGTCCTGGCTCAGCGAGGGCGGCGTCTACGTCGTCGCCAACATCCGCGGGGGAGGGGAGTACGGCCCGGCCTGGCACCAGGCGGCGCTGAAGGAGAACCGGCACAAGGCCTACGAGGACTTCGCCGCCGTCGCCCGCCACCTCGTCGAGACCGGCGTGACCGACGCGGGCCACCTCGGGATCCAGGGCGGCTCCAACGGCGGGCTGCTGACCGGCAACATGCTCACGCTCTACCCCGAGCTGTTCGGCGCCGTCGTGATCCAGGTGCCGCTGCTGGACATGAAGCGCTACTCGCACCTCCTCGCCGGGGCGAGCTGGATGGCCGAGTACGGCGACCCGGACGTGCCGGAGGAGTGGGAGTACATCAAGACGTTCTCGCCCTACCACCTGCTCGACGGCTCCAGGACCTACCCGCCGGTCCTGCTCACCACCTCCACCAAGGACGACCGCGTCCACCCCGGTCACGCCCGCAAGATGGCCGCGCTCCTGGCCGCCACCGGCAAGGACGTCACCTACTACGAGAACATCGAGGGCGGCCACGGCGGTGCTGCCAACAACGCCCAGTCGGCCCATCTCTCGGCGTTCGCCTGGACCTTCCTGCGCGAGCGGCTCGGCCACGGTCAGGAGCGGCCCGCGGAGGTCACGCCGACGGCTCGGTGACCTCCAGGACCACCACGGGCGTCTGGTGCGAGCGCCGGGCGGCGAAGTCGTCGAGCTCGCCCCAGCCGTCGTCGGCGGCCGCGAGCAGCGCCCACAGCCGCTCGCGCTCGGGTCCGGTGGCCTCGTGGGCGCGCACCTGCCGTGGCCCGTCGACGGTCTCGGCCAGGGCTTCGGGCCGGGCCTGCAGGTTGAGCCACCAGGCGGGCGGTGGGTCGGCCCAGCCGTTCATCGCCAGGGTCACGTAGGCCGACCCGTCGGGGACGTAGGACAGGATGACCGAGCGTTCCTGTCCGGTGCGGCGGCCGACCGTGGTCAGCCGGAGCATGCCGGCCCGGTCCGGGCGCGGGCGGCGCAGGAAGCGCGCTCCGCCCGCGGCGTACAGCCGGCGGTGGAACCACCACGCGGCGCGGATGAACCAGCGTGGCGGCAGCCACGCGGATCCGTGCTTCTCGTCGGTCGACATCGTTGCCTCCACGGGGCAGAGAGACCCGAGATCCACAGGTACGTCCAGGCTAGCGATCCGCTGGCGCCGGTCGCCTCGGTGAGAACCCTGAGATCCGACCCAGCCGAACGACTGACAGATACTGGGACGGTGATCTCAGATCATGGGACGCGCGATAGGGTGAGGTGACACGGCGCGACACATGGGGTTAACGTGTGGGCATGCTGAACAGCATTCTCGTACTTATCAGGCGCGTCGCCTAGGAGCCACTGGCCCCAGACGACGCGTCTCCCTCCGTTGCCCGCCGGGCCGGAGGGTTTTTTGTTGCACGAACCAGATGTACGAGACAGCCCATGAGTAGACAGCTCTGATGAGTAGGACGGCGGACATGAGCGAGCAGATGACAGGCGCGCAGAGCCTGATCAAGTCGCTGGAAGCAGCGGGGGCCGAGAACATCTTCGGCATTCCGGGGGGAGCGATCCTCCCGGCGTACGACCCGCTGATGGACTCGAAGATCCGCCACATCCTCGTACGTCACGAGCAGGGCGCCGGCCACGCCGCCCAGGGCTACGCCGCCGCGACCGGCAAGGTCGGGGTCTGCATGGCCACCAGCGGCCCGGGCGCGACCAACCTGGTCACCCCGCTCGCCGACGCCAACATGGACTCCGTGCCGATGGTGGCCATCACCGGCCAGGTCGGCGCGGCGATGATCGGCACCGACGCCTTCCAGGAGGCGGACATCCGCGGCATCACGATGCCGGTCACCAAGCACAGCTTCCTCATCACCGACCCGGCGGAGATCCCGCTGCGGGTCGCTGAGGCCTTCCACCTGGCGTCCTCGGGACGTCCGGGTCCGGTCCTCGTCGACGTCACCAAGTCGGCGTTGCAGGCCACCACCACCTACCGGTGGCCGACCGAGCTCCACCTGCCGGGCTACCGCCCGGTGACCAGGCCGCACGCCAAGCAGATCCGCGAGGCGGCGCGCCTGATGCTGGAGGCCAAGAAGCCGGTCCTGTACGTCGGTGGCGGCACGATCCGCTCCGGTGCCCACCGCGAGCTCCTGGCGCTGGCCACGCTCACCGGGATCCCGGTCGTGACCACCCTGATGGCACGCGGCGCCTTCCCCGACTCCCACCCGCAGCACCTCGGGATGCCGGGCATGCACGGCACCGTCGCCGCGAACGCCGGCCTGCAGAAGTCCGACCTGCTCATCAGCCTCGGTGCCCGCTTCGACGACCGCGTCACCGGCAACCTGGACTCCTTCGCCCCGGGGGCCAAGGTGATCCACGCCGACATCGACCCGGCCGAGATCGGCAAGAACCGCTACGCCGACGTCCCGATCGTGGGCGACGTGCGTGAGGTCCTCACCGACCTGATCGCGGTGCTCACCGCGGAGAAGGAGGCTGGCAAGGAGGGCGACTACGAGGGCTGGATCGCCTTCGTGGCGGGGATCAAGAAGAAGTATCCGCTCGGGTACGACCTTCCTGCCGAGGGCCTCTCGCCGCAGTACGTCATCGAGCGGCTCGGCAAGATCTCCGGCGAGGACACGATCTTCACCGCCGGCGTGGGCCAGCACCAGATGTGGGCCGCGCAGTTCATCGGCTACGAGCACCCCAACACCTGGATCAACTCCGGTGGCCTCGGCACGATGGGGTACTCCGTCCCGGCGGCGATGGGCGCGAAGGTCGGCTGCCCGGACTCGACCGTGTGGTCGATCGACGGCGACGGCTGCTTCCAGATGACCAACCAGGAGCTCGCCACCTGCGCGATCGAGGGCATCCCGATCAAGGTCGCGATCATCAACAACGACAACCTCGGCATGGTGCGCCAGTGGCAGACGCTCTTCTACGGCGAGCGCTACTCCAACACCAATCTGCAGTCCCACGGTCAGCCCAAGCGGATCCCGGACTTCCCGAAGCTCGCCGAGGCGATGGGCTGCGTCGGCCTGGCGTGTGACTCCGCCGACGACGTCGACGCGACCATCGAGAAGGCCATGGAGATCAACGACATGCCCGTCGTCGTCGACTTCCGGGTCAACAAGGACGCCATGGTGTGGCCGATGGTCCCCTCGGGCTCCTCCAACGATGACATCCAGTACGCGCGCGACCTCGCGCCCGAGTTCGACGAGGACGACCTCTGATGAGCATCCAGCCCGTGAAGACCGGCGGCAAGCACACGCTGAGCGTCCTGGTCGAGAACAAGCCCGGCGTCCTGGCCCGCGTGGCCGCGCTCTTCTCGCGCCGTGGCTTCAACATCGAATCTCTCGCGGTGGGACCGACCGAGCACGACGAGGTCTCCCGCATGACGGTCGTGGTCAATCTCGAGAACACCCCCCTCGAGCAGGTCACCAAGCAGCTCAACAAGCTGGTCGAGGTGATCAAGATCGTCGAGCTCGAGCCTGAGTCGCGCGTCCAGCGCGCCCTCATGCTGGTCAAGATCACCGCCACCACGGAGACCCGCAGCCAGGTGCTCGACACCATCCAGCTCTTCCGGGCCAAGGTCGTCGACGTGTCCACCGACACCGTCATCGTCCAGCTCGCCGGCAACACCGGCAAGCTCAACGACTTCCTCCGGGTCATCGAGCCCTTCGGCATCCGTGAGCTCTCCCAGTCCGGCATGGTCGGCATGGGTCGCGGTTCCCGGTCGATCTCCGAGCGCAGCCTGCGATCCGTGGCTGTGCCCGCTCCGCCTTCCGCGGTCTGAACCCCTATCAAACACAACTAAAGGAGAAGCCCTCGTGGCTGAGATTTTCTACGACGACGACGCCGACCTCGCGCTGATCCAGGCGAAGAAGGTTGCCGTCATCGGCTACGGCAGCCAGGGCCACGCCCACGCGCTCAACCTGCGTGACTCCGGTGTGGACGTCCGCATCGGCCTGCAGCCCGGGTCGAAGTCGACCCCGAAGGCGGAGGAGGAGGGCTTCAAGGTCCTCGCGCCCGCCGACGCCGCCGCCGAGGCCGACGTGATCGTCATCCTCGCCCCCGACCAGCACCAGCGCGGTCTCTACAACGACCAGCTCGCGCCCCACGTGACCGCCGGCAAGACCCTCGTCTTCGGCCACGGCTTCAACGTGCGCTTCGGCTACATCAAGGCGCCCGAGGGCGTCGACGTGATCCTGGTCGCCCCGAAGGCCCCGGGCCACACGGTGCGTCGTGAGTACGTCGCCGGCCGCGGCATCCCGGACATCATCGCCGTCGAGCAGGACGCCTCCGGCTCCGCGTGGGACCTCGCGAAGTCGTACGCCAAGGGCATCGGTGGCACCCGCGCCGGTGTCATCAAGACGACCTTCACCGAGGAGACCGAGACCGACCTCTTCGGCGAGCAGGCCGTGCTCTGCGGCGGCGTTTCCCACCTGGTGCAGGCTGGGTTCGAGACGCTGACCGAGGCCGGCTACCAGCCCGAGATCGCCTACTTCGAGGTGCTCCACGAGCTCAAGCTCATCGTGGACCTGATGTGGGAGGGCGGCATCGCCAAGCAGCGCTGGTCGATCTCCGACACCGCTGAGTACGGCGACTACGTCTCCGGCCCGCGCGTCATCGCCCCCGCCGTCAAGGAGACGATGCAGCAGATCCTCGCCGAGATCCAGGACGGCTCCTTCGCCGCCCGCTTCATCGCCGACCAGGACAACGGTGCGGCCGAGTTCAAGAAGCTGCGCGAGGAGGAGGCCGGTCACCCGATCGAGGCCACCGGCAAGGCCCTGCGCGCCCACTTCTCGTGGAGCCAGTCCGACGACGACTACACCGAGGGTTCGGCTGCCCGCTGACCCGAAGTTCGCCGAGTCGGCGCGACTGTCCCAGAAAACGGGCCCGAGTCGGCGCGTATGTCCCAGAGTCTTGGGACAGACGCGCCGACTCGGCGGTTTTGAGCGGGACAGTTGCGCCGACTCGGCGGGTTACTTGACCTCGGACCTGAGGACCAGGCGGAGGCCGATCAGCATCGGGACCACGAGCCAGATCAGGCCGGCGACCGCCAGCTGGGCCCACATCTTGTCGGTCATCTCGGAGTAGAGGTTCATGGTCGCCCAGTTGAGGTCGAACCAGGTGGCGTGCTCGGCCCACCAGGTGTTCGTCGAGGCGAGCGCCGAGGAGACGCCGGGGAGGACGAGGGCGTAGACGAAGTACGCCACGATCGCGGCCGGAGAGTTGCGGAAGATCGTGCCGAGCATGAAGCCCATGAACATGCCGATCTCGCTGGCCAGGGTCACCTGGGCGAGCTCGGTGAAGGAGATGTTCCACACCGGGTCGAGGTCCATGACGGCCGCCACGCCGAGGTAGCCGAGCGCACCGACGGCGGCTGCGACGGCGATGGCGACGACGCCCACGACGGCAGTGACCAGCGCCTTCGCGGCGATGACGCGGCCGCGGCCCGGCACCAGGGTGAAGGTGGTCAGGGCGCTGCGGGCGCTCCACTCGCTGGTGACCGCGAGTACCGCGATCATCGGCAGGACCACCGACATCGGCATACCCCAGGCACTGGCGAAGCCCTCGTAGTCGAGGTTGTCGGCGTCGACGAAGATGATCGTCACCGCGGTCGCGGCCAGGGAGAGCACGACCAGGCTGGCCATCAGCCAGAACCCCGAGCGGGTGTCGAACATCTTGCGCAGCTCGACGCCGGCGATCCGGCCGAAGGGGATCGGGGCCGGCACGGCCCGTTCGTGGCGGCGTACGGCAGCCGGGTGGACCGGCTCCGGGGCGATGGTCGTGGTGGTCATGCTGCTTCCCTTTCCGGGGTCTGGAGGTGGTCACGCTGGGTCTCGGCGGTGAGCTGGAGGAACATCTCCTCCAGGCCGGCGCCGTCGGCGGCGCGGAGCTCGCTCAGCACGAGCCCGGTGTCGAAGGCGATCTGGCCGACGGTGGCGAGGTCGGCGTCGCTGCGGACGGCGCCCTCGGTGGTGATCTCGGCGGTGTGGCCGGCCCGCTGGAGCGCCCGGCCGAGCGAGGTGGGATCGCTGGAACGGGCGTACGTCTCGCCGCTGGCGAGCAGCTCCTGTTTGGTGCCCTGCGCCACGATGCGGCCGTTGCCGATCACCACGATGTCGTCGGCGATCACCTCGATCTCGTGCAGCAGGTGCGAGGAGAGCAGGACGGTGCCGCCGTCGTCGGCGAAACCCCGCAGCAGGTCGCGCATCCAGCGGATGCCGGCCGGGTCGAGGCCGTTGGCCGGCTCGTCGAGGATCAGCACCTCGGGGTCGCCGATCAGGGCGGTCGCGATCCCGAGCCGCTGCCGCATCCCGAGGGAGTAGTTGCGTACGCGACGCCCGGCCTCCTCCTCGGTCAGGCTTACCCGGTCGAGGGTCTCGGCGACGCTGGACCTCGACAGCCCCATGGTGCGGGCCGCAAGGGTGAGGATCTCGCGGCCGGTGCGCCCGCCGTGCTGGGCGGAGGCGTCCAGCAGCACGCCGACCTCGCGGCCGGGGTTGGGCAGCTGGGAGAAGTGGCGGCCGAGGAGGTGCGCGCTGCCGGAGGACGGATCGGTGAGTCCGACCAGGATCCGCATGGTCGTGGACTTACCGGCGCCGTTGGGGCCTAGGAAGCCGGTCACCCGGCCGGGCTCGGCGGTGAAGGTCACGTTGTCGACGGCCGTGAACCTGCCGTACCTCTTGGAGAGGGCATCGATCTGGATCATGCTCCGAGCCTCGCCCGAGACGGCCCCCGCGCGCGTCCGGCAGACCCCTGGCAGATCCCTGGTGGGTTCCTGGCGCTTCCCCTGACCTCCCCTGAGACCATCTCGGGGTAGATCGGTCCGTTGCGGAATGTTTCGTACCGAACCAAACGTTCTGACGGCATGCGTATTGATGTCTGGTCCGACGTTGTCTGCCCCTGGTGCTACATCGGCAAGCGCCACCTGGAGGAAGCCCTGGAGCGCTTCGAGCACAGCGACGACGTCGAGATCGTCTACCACTCCTTCGAGCTCGACCCGAGCGCGCCGCAGGTGCCGGTCGAGACCACGGTCGAGGCTCTGGCGAAGAAGTTCGGCGCCTCCGTCGACCAGGCCCGCGAGCTGATGAAGCAGGCCAACGTCCCCGCCGCCGCGGCCGGGCTCGAGTTCCGTCACGAGGACACCCCGCACGCGCGCACCATCGACGCCCACCGGCTGCTCCACCTGGCCAAGGCCGAGGGCAAGCAGGCCGCGCTCAAGGAGGAGCTGCTCGCGGCGTACTTCACCCGCGGTGAGTCGATGGGCGACCACGCCGTGCTGAAGCAGGCCGCGGTGAACGTCGGTCTCGACGCCGGCCGGGTCGACGAGGTGCTCGCGAGCGACGAGTTCGCCGGCGACGTGCAGGCCGACATCGACCAGGCGCGCGCCTACGGCGCGACCGGTGTGCCGTTCTACGTCGTCGAGGGGAAGTACGGCGTCTCGGGCGCTCAGCCGACCGACCTGTTCAGCCAGCTCCTGGAGAAGGTGCACGCCGAGACCAGGCCGGCGCTCACGCTCCTCGGCGACGGCGACGCCTGCGGTCCCGACGGCTGCGCGATCTGATCTCCTCCTGAGCAGGAGGCCCGGGCGCCCGCCAGGGCAAAGTTCTGGGTCCCGGGCTACAAGGTGAGGCTTGCCTAACGTTACGCTGCGGTAATGCTTCCAACGTTCGTCATCGGCCTGCGCGAGGGACTCGAGGCCGCGCTGATCGTGTCGATCATCGCCACCTTCCTGCGCCGCAACGGCGCCCCGCTGCGCGGGCTGTGGGTCGGCGTCGGAGCCGGCATCGGTCTGAGCATCGCCGTCGGGGTCGCGCTGCGACTCCTCGAGCAGGCGCTGCCGCAGCGGCAGCAGGAGATGCTCGAGTGCGTGATCGGCGTGATCGCCATCGTCTTCGTGACGGGGATGATCCGCTGGATGCACTCCCACGCGCGCACGCTGAAGGGCGAGCTCGAGCAGGCGGCCGCCGCGGCGCTGGGCGCGGGCACGATGACCGCGATGGCGCTGATGGGCTTCCTGGCGGTGCTGCGTGAGGGCTTCGAGACCTCGGTGTTCCTGCTCGCCACGATCCAGAACGCCACCAGCGCGCCCGCCGCGATCGTCGGTGCCCTGCTCGGGCTGGCGATCGCGATCGGGCTCGGCTGGGGGATCTACGCCGGTGGCCTGCGCCTCAACCTGAAGATGTTCTTCCAGGTCACAGGCGTTTTCCTGGTCTTCGTCGCGGCCGGACTGGTGATGTTCGCGCTGCGCACCGGACACGAGGCGGGCTGGGTCACCGTCGGCCAGGGCCGCACCGTCGACCTGTCCTGGCTCATCCCCAACGGCTCGGTGCGCTCGGCGGTGATCACCGGGATCCTCGGCGTCCCCGCCGACCCGCGGGTGATCGAGGTGCTCGGCTGGCTCGCCTACCTGGTGCCGATGCTCGCGATGCTCCTCCTGCCCGCCCGCCTGCGTCCGGGCGCCGTGCTCGCGCGGCGGCTGCGGATCGGCGGCGCGGTCGCAGCCGTGGCCCTCGCCGCCGCGCTCTTCGTCCTCGTCCCGCTGCCGAGCGTCGACGTGCCCCGCGAGGCCCCGCTGGCGGACGGACGTACGGCAGTGCTGGCCGTCTCCGGCGACCGAGCGACCTTGACCGCGGACAGCGAGAAGATCGAGCTCGGCGACCCCACCGGTCACACCGGCACCGCCGACACGGCCTGGCACGCGAAGGGTTCCGGCGACCTGCCGGCCACCCTCACCGCGCAGGATCTGCTGACCTACACCGACAACCGGGTCCCGGTCGGCCTCAACCTCACCACCGCTCCGGGCCCCTACCAGGCGCGCTGGACCGACACCACCCGGCACACGGTGCTGAGCCGTGACGGCGGTCTGGTCGACGTACGCACCACCGGCCGGCTCCTGCTCACGATCGAAGGCGGCGGGCTGACCTCGCCGCGCACCTTCACCGTCGACGGCGCCGCGCTGCAGGTCGAGGAGACCTACGCGACGGACCTCTCCGCAGAGATCGCCGAGGCGGACCGGGCCGCCCACGACCGGCTGCTGTGGAAGCACTGGGTGCCGATCGCCCTCATCGTCCTCGCCGGACTGCTGCTGTGGCAGTCCCGGCGCAGGCCCGGCCGCGCCACAGAGCCGCGTGCCGTCAACGACTCCGGCCGCGAAGAGCGCCAGGAGCCATCAGTGAAAGGTTCAACCCATGTCGCGTAAGGCGATCTCCGTTGCCGCACTCACCGCGCTGTGCCTGACCGGCCTCGCCGCCTGCGGCAGCGACTCCGAGGACTCGGCGGCGCCGACGAAGAAGGGCGCGAGCCAGGTCGCGGTGACCCTGGTCAGTGGCTCCGACGGTGATGTCTGCGAGCTCGACACCGACACCGCCGCGGCGGGACCGGTGACCTTCACGATCACCAACGAGTCGGCGGCCGGCGTCACCGAGGTCGAGCTGATGGACGGCCAGAAGATCCTCGGCGAGAAGGAGAATCTCGCCCCGGGCCTTCCCGGCACCTCCTTCACGCTCACCCTCGGCGGTGGCGACTACGAGATCTACTGCCCGGGTGCCTCCGCGGAGCGGGTTCCCTTCGAGGTCACCGGTGAGGCCGCGGCCGAGCCGACCGGCGACGCCGCCGAGCTGCTCGCCTCCGGGGCCGAGGACTACACCACCTACGTGCGCACCCAGATCGACGCGATGGTCGTCGGTGTCCAGGAGCTGCAGAAGGCCGTCGACTCCGGCGACGTCGCCGCCGCGCAGAAGGCCTACGCCGACGCCCGCCCCTTCTACGAGAAGATCGAGTCCGACGTCGAGGGGTTCGTGATGGAGGGCTTCGACCCGACCGACAACAAGGGCAACCTCGACTACCTGATCGACATGCGCGCCTCCAACCTCGACGAGGCGGTCGGCTGGAGCGGCTTCCACGCCGTCGAGCGCGACCTGTTCGAGGCGAAGAAGATCACCGACCAGACCAAGAAGTACGCCGCTGACCTGGTCACCAACGTCACCAAGCTCGCCGAGGTCGGCAAGAGCCTGGAGTTCAAGCCCGAGGACCTCGCCAACGGCGCCGCCGCGCTGCTCGAGGAGGTCCAGTCGGGCAAGATCACCGGCGAGGAGGAGGCCTACAGCCACATCGACCTGGTCGACTTCGCCAACAACGTCGAGGGCGCCCAGCAGGCCTACGCCGCGCTCCGCCCGGGGCTGGAGAAGATCGACGCCGAGCTGGTCAAGACGATCGACGAGCGGTTCACCGCGGTGACCGACGACCTCGAGGGCTACAAGGACCCGCAGGCCCTGGGCGGCTACCAGGCCTACACCGCCGAGCTGAAGGCCTCCGACGGCAAGAAGCTGTCGGCGACCGTGCAGTCCCTCCAGGACGTGCTCGGCCGGCTCGCGGAGAAGGCAGCGACGGCCTGATGGCCACCGAGGGCAAGGGTCTCTCCCGCCGCCGGCTCCTCGCCGGCGCCGGGGGAGGAGCCGCGGCCGGGGCTGCGGTCGGCTTCCTCGGCGGCCGCGCCGTCTCGCCCGCCGAGGCGTCGGCCTCCGATGGGCTCGACCTCTCCCAGGCGTACGACTTCTACACCGGCGACCACCAGGTCGGCATCGCCACGCCGCCCCAGCGGCACCTGGTCTTCATGTCGCTCGACGTCGTCGAGGGCACCACCGCCGATGAGCTGAAGGTGCTCTTCGCGCGCTGGTCGGCGGCGATGGCGACGATGATGAAGGGCAACCCGGTCGGCTCCGTCGAGCCGACGCGGAGCAACGGCGTACCTCAGGACACGGGGGAGGCGTACGACCTCTCGCCGGCCTCGCTCACGGTCACCCTCGGTCTCGGACCCGGGCTCTTCGACGACCGTTTCGGGCTGGCCGGACGTGGGCCGAAGCTGCTCGCCGAGATCCCGCGGCTGCCCGCCGACGAGCTCAAGCCCGAGCTGTGCGGCGGCGATCTCGCCCTGCAGGCCTGCGCCGACGACCCGCAGGTGGCCTACCATGCCGTCCGCGACCTGATCCGGATCGGACGCGGCCTGGTCACCACCCGCTGGACGGTGCTCGGCTTCGGTCGCGCCTCCGCGGGCAAGGGCCAGAAGACGCCGCGCAACCTGATGGGCCTCAAGGACGGCACCCGCAACATCAAGTCCGAGGAGGACCTCGACGAGTTCGTCTGGGTCACCGACGAGGACGAGCCGGCGTGGATGCGGGGTGGCAGCTACCTGGTCACCCGCAAGATCAACATGGACATCGAGGTCTGGGACGGCACGACCATCGACACCCAGCACGTCACCATCGGCCGCGACAAGGCCGAGGGTGCGCCGCTGGGCGGCACGAAGGAGTTCGACACCCCGGACTTCAAGGCCGTACGCGACGGCAAGCCGGTCATCGACCCCACCTCCCACGTCGCGCTGGCGGCCTCGGAGAACAACGGGGGCGCCAAGATCCTGCGCCGCGGCTACAACTTCACCGACGGGCTCAACGCGCTCGGCCAGCTCGACGCCGGGCTCTTCTTCATCGCCTTCATGAAGGACCCGGCGACCTTCGTCGACCTGCAGCGCAAGCTGGGCCGCGTCGACCTGCTCAACGAGTACATCGCCCACGTCGGGTCGGCGATCTTCGCCGTCCCGCGCGCGCCGAAGTCGGGCCACTTCCTGGCTCAGGAGCTCTTCGGCTGACGTACGGGGTGCATGTTCGTCTAGGTATGCAGCCGAACCCTCACTTCCGTAGTGGAGCTCCGCACGGGAAGTGAGGGTTGACCTGCATACCTAGACGAACATCCCGACAGGCTCAGCGCTTGGTGGCGAGCAGGACGCTGGTGTCGGGGGCGACCATGACCTCGACGGTGGTGAAGCGCTCGTCGGTGAGCCAGGACTCGCGCAGGCTGTCGACGCGGCCGTAGACGATCGGTGGCCACAGGTCGGTGGGGATGAGGTCGTCGATGACGACGATGCCGCCCTCCTCGACGAGGTCGGAGAGCTGGTCGGGGGAGACCCCGCCGGGGGTCTCGGCGTCCAGGAAGAGCAGCGCGAACGGGCCGCGGTCGCGGAGGATGCCCCAGTCGGCGGCGATGACCTCGACCTGCCCGTCGTCGGCGAAGATCTCGGCCGCCTCCTTGGCGAGATGCTCGTCGAGCTCGGCGGAGACGATGTGCGCGGCCTCGCCGCGTACGCCGCTGCGCAGCCAGGCGGTGCCGACCCCGCATCCGGTGCCGAACTCGGCCATGGTGCCGCTTCGGGTCGCAGCCAGGGTCGCCAGCAGCCGTCCGGTCTCGTTGCGGCAGAACGACACATAGCCCGCGCGACGGGAGACGTCGAAGGCGCGGGTCACGATGTCTGGCAGCTCTGGAGGTGCGCTCACAGGACCAGTCTTCCCGATGTCCGGGCGACTTACCCGCATCTGTGTCTCGGATGTCGGACCTTTGGTCCAGATTCGATGACGCGAGGGACATCTCGGGTTACCGTCAGTTCACCATGCGGAGCATTTTTCTCGTACTCGAGTGCCGCGACGGGGCCCGGCGGTAACGACCGCAGGAGAAGCCACCTCGTCGCGGTGGCTTCCGTCTTCCCAAAGACCCCGGCTTCTCTCCCACACCCTCTGATTCCCTGACGTGTGAAGGAAGAAGCCATGTACGCGATGTACCCCGAGAGCCCCGCCGAGTTCAACAAGTGGAGCCGTGAGTGGGGCCCGGCGAGCCACGACCCCGACAACCCGCACAGTGTCGAGAACACCATCGCCGCGGTCCAGCAGGCGCTCGACCTGCGGGACAACGGCGGCCAGCTGCCCGACGACAACTAGTCTCGCCGTATGTCTACGACCAACCTCGCAGTGATCCCCGGCGACGGCATCGGGCCGGAGGTGACCGCCGAGGCGCTGAAGGTGCTCGAGGTCGCTTCCCCGGTGAAGTTCGAGCAGACCCGATACGACCTCGGCGCCGAGCGCTATCTCGCCACCGGCGAGGTGCTTCCGGAGTCCGTTCTCGCCGAGATCAAGGAGCAGGACGCGATCCTGCTCGGCGCGGTCGGCGGCAAGCCCAACGACCCGAACCTGCCTCCCGGCATCCTCGAGCGCGGACTGCTGCTCAAGCTCCGTTTCGAGCTCGACCACTACGTCAACCTCCGTCCGAGCCGGCTCTTCCCGGGGGCGACCTCCCCGCTGTCGGCCGACGTGCTGGGCAAGGGCGAGATCGACTTCGTCGTCGTGCGCGAGGGCACCGAGGGTCTCTACACCGGCAACGGTGGCGCGATGCGGGTCGGAACCCCGCACGAGGTCGCCACCGAGACCTCGGTCAACACCGCCTACGGCGTGGAGCGGGTCGTCCGCGACGCCTTCGCCCGCGCGCAGGCGCGTCCGCGCAAGAAGCTGACGCTGGTCCACAAGACCAACGTGCTCGTCAACGCCGGCTCGCTGTGGTGGCGGATCACCCAGCAGGTCGCCGAGGAGTTCCCCGACGTCACCGTGGACTACCTCCACATCGACGCCGTGATGATCTTCCTCGCCACCGACCCGGCGCGTTTCGACGTGATCGTCACCGACAACATCTTCGGCGACATCATCACCGACCTCGCCGCTGCCATCACCGGCGGCATCGGCCTGGCCGCCTCCGGCAACATCAACTCCTCCCGTGAGTTCCCCTCGATGTTCGAGCCCGTCCACGGCTCCGCCCCCGACATCGCCGGCCAGCAGAAGGCGGACCCCACCGCGGCCATCCTGTCCGGGGCCCTTCTGCTCGAGCACCTCGGCCACCCCGAGGCTGCCGCCGTCATCGACGCCGCCGTGCTCGCCGACCTCTCCGAGCGCGGCACCGAGCCACGTACGACCTCCGAGGTCGGCGACGCGATCGCCGCCCGCGTAACCGGCTAGCCGCTCATCCCCGAAGGGGCCGGGCGCAGAGATTCTGCGCCCGGCCCTTCGTCTGTCCTCATCACTTACCCGCCCGCATTAGCACGGCACTCGCAGAACAGGACTAATCTCATGGTCATGGAGATCAGCACCACATTGTCGACCCAACCGGCCACCGACAAGCAGCTCGCGGAGGTCCTGGCGAACCCAGGCTTCGGCAACTATTTCACCGATCACATGCTCACCGTCGAGTGGACGCCCGAACAGGGCTGGCACAACGGTCGCATCGAGGCGTACGCACCGCTCAGCCTGGACCCGTCGGCAGCCGTGCTGCACTACGCCCAGGAGATCTTCGAGGGGATGAAGGCCTATCGTCACGCCGACGGCTCGATCTGGTCGTTCCGTCCGGAGGCCAACGCCGCCCGGATGGCCCGCTCCAGCGAGCGGCTCGCGCTGCCCGTCCTCGAGATCGAGGACTTCGTTCAGACCGTCTTCGACCTGGTCAAGGTCGACCAGCGCTGGGTGCCGGAGGCATCCGAGACCGACGAGAAGAGCCTCTACCTGCGGCCCTTCATGTTCGCCTCGGAGTCGTTCCTCGGCGTGCGCCCGGCCCAGCACGTGACCTACATGGTCATCGCCTCGCCCGCCGGCTCCTACTTCAAGGGTGGCGTGAAGCCGGTGCGGATCTGGCTCACCGAGGACTACACCCGCGCCGGCCGCGGCGGCATGGGCGCGGCCAAGACCGGCGGCAACTACGCCTCCTCCCTGGTCGCCCAGGCCGAGGCTTCGGCCAACGGCTGCGACCAGGTGGTGTTCCTCGACGCCCAGGAGGGCAAGTACGTCGAGGAGCTCGGCGGCATGAACCTCTACTTCGTCCACGCCGACGGCCGGATCGTCACCCCCGAGACCGGCACGATCCTCGAGGGGATCACCCGCGCCTCCATCATCGAGCTCGCCGGCAAGCTCGGCTACACCGTCGAGGAGCGCAAGTTCGCCATCGACGAGTGGAAGGCCGGCGTCGAGTCCGGCGAGATCACCGAGGTCTTCGCCTGCGGCACCGCCGCCGTCGTCACCCCCGTCGGTGAGCTCGTCCACAGCGGCGGCTCCATCGCCTCCGCCGGCGAGGGCGAGGTCTGGAAGACCATCCGCAAGCAGCTCGTCGACATCCAGTTCGGCCGCGCCGAGGACACCTTCGGCTGGATGCGCAAGATCGTCTGACCCCGTCCCGGAGGCCGAGGCGTCACTCGCGTCGGCCGAGGCGTCAGGTACGCAGGTCGAGGCGTCGCTCCGGTCGGCCGAGGTGGCACGGTGGTGCCACCTCGGTCGACGTACGTGACGTGTCGGTCGACGTACGTGACGTGTCGGTCGACGTAGGTGACGTGTCGGTCGACGTACGTGACGTGTCGGTCGACGGGGGTGACGTCTCGGCTGGGTGTCGGCTGTGGCCGATAAGGTTTGTCACGTGACGACAGCCCCTCGCCGTCTCCCGGCGAACCAACGGGAGACCGTTGGTGACTACGACCTGCTCTCCCTGCTGGGACAGGGCGGGATGGGGCGGGTCCACCTGGCCAGCCACCGTACGAGTGGTGAGCGGGTGGCGCTGAAGGTGCTGCGCACCCAGTTCGTGGGCGACGAGGAGGGCCGCCAGCGGCTCGCGCGCGAGGTCTCCTCGCTGCAGCGGGTGCGGAGCAGGTGGGTGGCCGGCGTGGTCGGTGCCGACCCGTGGGGGGAGGTGCCGTGGCTGGCGACCCGCTATGTCCCGGGGCCGACGCTGCACGACAAGATCATCAACGAGGGCGTGTTCTCGCGCGGCGATGTCGAGCAGCTGGCCAGCGACCTGGCCGAGGGCATCGCCGACTGCCACGCCGTCGGCGTCCTCCACCGCGACATCAAGCCCGCCAACATCATCATGGAGGGCCGCACCCCGATCCTGATCGACTTCGGCCTGGCCCGCGTCGCCGACGATCCGAAGATCACCGTGACCGGTCTGCTGATCGGCACCCCGGGCTACCTCCCGCCCGAGATCGCGGTGGGCGACCCGGCCACCCCGGCCTCGGACGTGCACTCGTGGGCCTCCGTGGTGGCGTACGCAGCGACCGGCCGCCCGCCCTTCGGCGAGGGCAACCCGATGAAGCTGATGGACCGCGCCCGCCGCGGTGAGCACGACCTGGAGGGGGTGCCGCAGCCGCTGCGCGGGCTGCTCGGCCAGGCGCTCTCACCCGACCCCGCCGACCGCCCGACGCTGGAGGAGATCCGCGAGTGGCTGCGTACGCCGCGCCGGCCGTTCGTGCACAAGCCGGTCGAGCAGCTCTCGCTGAGCGACCGGGCCGAGCGGGAGAAGGCCACGACACCGGTCGCCCCGGTCGTCCCAGTCGTCCCGGTCATCGCGGCAGGCCAGGGCCGCGACAGCGGGCTGGAGAAGCTGCGCCGCGCGGCGATCTGGCTCGGGCTGCTCGCCTTCGCCGTCGGCGTGATCGCCGCGTTCCCGAGCGTCGGGTTCCTGACCGTGCTCGGCGCGGCGTGGCTGATCCGTGCCGGCACGCTGGCGGCCGGTGACCTGCGTCGCTGGCGGTGGTATCGCGGTCGCAAGTGGCATGACGCGCCCCGGCTCCTGATCGGCGCCCCCTGGCGACTGGTCCGATCGCTCCCGAAGACGTTCGTCGTCGGGGTGTGGGGCTTCGGGTTCGTGGTGGCGGCGGTGCTGATCGGCTTCGCCCTGCAGCTCTCCCTCGAGGCGGCGCTGGGGCTGGCCGGCCTGGCGTTCGTCGTCGCGCTGTGGACCGGCTCCGGACGCGACCGGCTGCGCGACCCGGTGACCAGGGCGGTCCACCGGATCTCGGCGCGCTGGGTGCCGTGGATCCTCGGGTTCGCCGTGGTCCTCACCCTGGCGCTCTTCCCGGTCCAGACCCTCGCCGAGGAGGGTTCGCAGTTCTCCGGCGGCGACGAGCCGTGGTGGGTCGAGCTCCTCGGCTGGTGAGACGCTCGTCCCACGGGAGGAGATTTCGTGGCAGTATCGGGGACATGACGACCCACGTCATCATCATTCGCTAGCGCGTCGAGCACCTGCCCGACGCGCCACCCTCTCGTTCCCGAGAGGGTTTTTTGTTGCCCAGCCCCAGATCCAGCCCCAGATCCAGCCCCAGATCCAGCCCCAGACCCAGCCCGAGGACACAGCGCCATGGAATTCCACGTCTACGACACCACTCTGCGCGACGGTGCGCAGCAGGAGGGCCTCAACCTCAGCGTCGCCGACAAGCTCGCGATCGCGCGGCACCTCGACGGTCTGGGCGTCGGATTCATCGAGGGCGGCTGGCCCGGTGCGAACCCCAAGGACACCGAGTTCTTCCGCCGCGCGGTCGAGGAGCTCGATCTCAAGCACGCTCGCCTGGCCGCCTTCGGGTCGACGAGGCGCGCGGGCGTGCGAGCAGCCGACGACCCCCAGGTGGCCGCGCTTCGCGACTCCGGCGCGGGCGTCGTCACCCTCGTCGCCAAGTCCCACGACCGTCACGTCGAGCTCGCGCTGCGCACCACGCTCGAGGAGAACCTCGCGATGATCCGCGACACCGTCTCCCACCTGCGCCAGGAGGGCCAGCAGGTCTTCCTCGACGCCGAGCACTTCTTCGACGGCTACCGGGCCAACCGCGACTACGCGCTGGAGGTCCTCAAGACCGCCTACGAGGCGGGCGCCGAGGTGGTCGCGCTGTGCGACACCAACGGCGGGATGCTCCCGACATGGGTGGCCGATGTCGTCCACGACGTCCGCGAGCACACCCACGGCGCGGTGGGGATCCACTGCCACAACGACACCGGGTGCGCCGTCGCCAACTCGCTGGCCGCCGTGGACGCCGGCGCGATGCACGTGCAGGGCTGCATCAACGGCTATGGGGAGCGTACGGGGAATGCCGACCTCGTCTCGGTCGTCGCCAACCTGCAGCTGAAGCTGGGCCGCGAGGTGCTGCCGACGGGCCTGCTGGGTGAGGCGACCCGGGTCGCCCACGCGGTCGCCGAGGTGACCAACGTGCCGCCCGCCGGCCGGCAGCCGTACGTGGGCGCCTCCGCGTTCACCCACAAGGCCGGGCTGCACGCCTCGGCGATCAAGGTGGATCCCGACCTCTACCAGCACATGGATCCCGCGGGGGTCGGCAACGACATGAGGCTGCTGGTCTCGGACATGGCCGGACGGGCCTCGATCGAGCTGAAGGGGCGCGAGCTCGGCTACGACCTCTCCGACGACCGCGACCTGGTGACCCGGGTGACCGAGCGGGTCAAGGAGGCCGAGCAGCGTGGCTACACGTTCGAGGCGGCCGACGCCTCCTTCGAGCTGCTCCTGATCGAGGAGGTCGAGGGCGTACGTCCCTCCTTCTTCGACGTCGAGTCCTGGCGGGTCATCTCCGAGGCCCGCGGTGGCGGCCCGGAGACCACCGCGACCACCGAGGCGATCGTGAAGATCCATGCCGACGGCGTACGTCACGTCGAGACGGGGGAGGGCAACGGCCCCGTCAACGCGCTCGACCAGGCGCTGCGGGCCGCGATCACCCGAGCCTTCCCGGTGGTCGCCGACTTCGACCTGATCGACTTCAAGGTGCGGCTCTTCGACCAGGGGCACGGCACCGACGCGCGGACACGGGTGCTGATCGAGACCTCCGACGGCGTGACGTCGTGGACGACCGTCGGCGTCGGGTCCAACGTGATCGAGGCATCCTGGGAGGCGCTCGTCGACGGGCTCACCTTCGGACTGCGCCGGCATGTGGGCGAGACCACAGGCCTGGAGGCCGCCGTCACGGAATGAATCCCCGAGCCACGGGCGTTCAACACTTCAACATTGAACTTTCCGTGTCCTACGAGGAGAACCGTGACCGACACCCGTATCGCCGTACTCGTTGGCAGCCTGCGCGCCGACTCCATCAACCGCAAGCTCGCCGAGAAGCTCGTCGCCGAGGCGCCTGAGGGTGTCGTCCTGGAGATCGTCGACGGGCTGGCGGAGGTGCCGTTCTTCAACGAGGACCTCGAGGCCGACCCGGGCGAGGCCGTGAGCCAGCTCCGCAAGGTGGTCGACGAGGCCGACCGCGTCCTCATCGTGACCCCCGAGTACAACGGCACCATGCCGGCCGTGATCAACAACGCTATCGACTGGCTCTCGCGCCCCTACGCCGCCGGCGTGCTCAAGGGCAAGATCCTCTCGGTCGTCGGCGTCGCGCCGACCCCCTACGGCGCCAAGTGGTCCCACGCCGACGCCGCCCGCTCGGCCGGCATCGGTGGCGCCATCGTCGTCGAGGACGCCATCGTCTCCCAGCCGGTCCACGAGATCGACGTCTTCACCGACGCCGAGGCCCAGGCCCGCTTCCGGGAGGCCGTCGAGAAGCTCGCGGGCTTCGAGCCCGCAGCCGTCTGAACCCCAACCAGTCGGCACCACGAGGTCAGGTCTCTGCGGGGGGAGACCTGACCTTCGTCATTTATCGCGTGCGCATCGGGCGATTCGGCCGTACGTTGCCCGCATGAGTGGACCCGTGAAGCAGCTCCGTCTGGTGGTCGAGGCGAAGGACTACGAGCAGGCGGTGGCCTTCTACCGCGACACCCTCGGACTTCGTGAGCAGGCCGCGATCTCGGGCCCCGACGGGGCCCACGTGACGATCCTCGACGCCGGCCGGGCGACCCTCGAGCTCGCCAACCCCGCCCAGCACGCCTACATCGACGAGGTCGAGGTCGGGCGCCCGGTGGCCGGGCACGTACGAGTGGCGTTCGAGGTCGAGGACTCCGCCGGAGTCGCGTCCCGGCTGGTGGAGGGTGGCGCCGCGCTGGTCGCGCCACCGACGCGCACCCCGTGGGAGTCGCTCAACGCGCGCCTCGACGGCCCCGCCGACCTGCACCTGAGCGTCTTCCAGGAGCTGGGCGAGCCCGTGCTGGCGCCGGACTACCCGATCACCACCGAGCGGCTCCTGCTTCGTCCGATCGACGTCGAGCGCGACCTGGAGGACCTGCACGCCTATCTGTCGCGGGAGGATGTGTGCCGTTACATCCCGCCGGTGCCGAAAGACCGCGATGCGCTGCGCGAGTCCTATGCGGCGTGGAAGCGGCCGTCGGTCCTGCGCCGGGAGGGTAAGGTGCTCTGCCTCGGCGTCGAGCACCGGGACAGCGGGCGGCTGATCGGTGATGTCGTGCTCTTCTGGCACAGCAAGGAGCAGCGGTCGGGGGAGATCGGGTACGCCTTCAACCCGGAGTTCCACGGTCAGGGGTTCGCCACCGAGACCGCTCGGGCGCTGCTGGGGCTGGCCTTCGACGGGCTCGGCCTGCACCGGGTCGTTGCCAGGGTCGACGAGCGCAACGAGGCCTCGGCGCGGGTGATCGAGCGGCTCGGGATGCGCAAGGAGGCGGTCGAGCGTGAGGCCGAGTGGTTCAAGGGCGAATGGACGACATTGGTGCACTACGCGATGCTCGAGGGCGAGTGGGGCTAGCCTGCAGGGGTGGCCGAGCTTCATGATCTGACCGCCCTGGAACAGGGAGAGCTGCTGCATCGATGCGAGGTGTCCCCGGGAGAGCTCGCCGAGCACTACCTCGACCGGATCGCCCGGCTCGACGACGTCGGTGCCTTCGTCACCGTGGCCGAGGAGCGGATCTCGACCTGCGCACGTGAGCTCGCGGTCAAACCGGTCGGCGCCTCACCGCTGTGGGGCGTACCCACCGCGATCAAGGACCTCAACCTCACCCGCGGGGTGCGCACGACCTTCGGGTCGGCGGCCTTCGCCGACTTCGTGCCCGACGTCTCCGACAACGTCACATTGTCCATCGAGGCGGCCGGGATGATCTCGCTCGGGAAGACCAACACCCCCGAGTTCGGCTCGCCCTGCTACACCGAGCCCGATGTGGCGCCGCCCGCCGTCACCCCCTGGGACCGTACGCGGATCGCCGGTGGCTCCTCCGGAGGTGCCGCCGCGGCGGTCGCCGCCGGGCTCGTGCCGGTTGCGCAGGGCTCCGACGGCGGCGGCTCGATCCGGATCCCGGCCTCGTGCTGCGGCCTCGTCGGTCTGAAGCCGACCCGTGGCCGGATCTCCCCGTCGCCGATGTACGGCGACGCCGCCGGGCTCGCCACCGCCGGGCCGATCGCCCGGTCGGTGCGCGACGCGGCGGCCTTCCTCGACGTGCTCGCGGGGCGGCGTACGGGTGATCCCTTCTGGGCTCCCGAGGAGCCTTCTCCGTTCCTCGAGGCGTGCGAGCGGCCGCCGGGGCGGCTGCGTATCGCCCGGTTCATCGAGCCGCTGATCGCCCCGACCGCGGTCGACGCCGAGTGCGTCGCCGCCTGGGAGAACGCCTCGTCGCTGCTGGAGTCGCTGGGTCACGAGATCGTCGACATCCCGCGGCCGCTGCCCGTCGAGGCGGTCGCGGTCTTCGAGACGGTCTGGGCCGTCGGGACCGCCATGTCGGTCGTCAATCTGTCCCCCGACCAGCGAGCCCAGATCCGGCCGCTGACCCGCTGGCTCACCGAGCAGGGGGAGGCGGTCAGTGGTCCGGCCTTCGGACTGGCGATCGCGGAGCTGCGTCGCTTCGCCGCCGGGGCGCTGGAGGCACTGGCCCCCTACGACGCGGTGCTCACCCCGACCCTCGCCACCCCGCCCCCGAAGGTCGGCGAGATCCGCGACGATGCCGACCCCGCGCGCGACTTCCAGGCCCAGAAGGAGTTCACCCCCTGGACCTCCGCCTGGAACGTCACCGGCATGCCCGCCATCTCCCTGCCCCTCCACTGGACCCCCTCCGGCCTTCCCGTCGGCGTCATGCTCGCCGCCCGCCCCGCCGAGGAGTCCCTCCTGCTCTCCCTCTCCGCCCAGATCGAAGAGGCCGCCCTCTGGGACCACCGCCTCCCTCCCGGCTGGTAGACCCAGCACCGAAACCGCAGAATCGGCGAGCCGAATCCGCAGAAGTTGCGGCCGAACCTGCCGAGGCGTCTGTTAGGTCGGTCGAGACGTCGCTTATCTCGGACGACGCGTCACCGATGTGCCGACTCGACCGACGGCAGTGACGCCTCGGCAGGGGTAGTCGCCGAGGTCGTAGGTAGACCGCAACCGAGCGTTCCTGGTGCCACCCAGTGGGTCCGGGCCTCCCGCGTCTCTCGCTAGCATCCTCGGCCATGAGGTGGACGAGGGCGGGGCGTACGTACGAGGTCGACGGAGTCGCGATCCTCGTTGCGGCAATCGTGACCCCGTTTGTGTGGCTCTTGGGGATTGGGCTGCTCATCGAGGCGATCATCGGCTTCCGCGCCACCCATGGCGGAACGGTCGGCACCTTTACCGCGACCGAACTCAACTGCAGCAAGGGTGGGTGCCAGTGGCACGGCACCTTCATCAGCGACGACCGGAGCGTTGTCGTCTTCGGCACCCGGTTCCCGGATGCGGATCAGCCGAAGCCGGGGGACCACTTGCTGCCGCCCGTACACCCCGTGCTCTTCGGCGGTGAGGCGCTGTTCCTGGCGACCGTGCATGAGCCGGGTTCGTTGAGATGGGTCGGGTACGCGCTCGGAGGCAGCCTGGCGATCGCTGCGGGCGCAGGTTACGCCTGGTGGATGGTGGCGAGCAGTGCCGAGATTTCACCGCGGCCGAAGGTTTTGAGGACACCTCGGCAAAAAGACCGACAAGTTCGCGACGTGCAGCGCAAACGGCGCGCGGCCCGGCGGACGAGGCGAAGCTAGCTCAGTCGCCGAGGCCGCGGGCTTTGAGGGCGTCGCCGGTCTCGTGGGCGCGGGCGACGACGCGGATGACGAAGGGCGTGAGGTACGCCCTGGGGGACCGGCCGAGACCGCGGGCTCGGGCGGCGTCGCGGGTCTCGAGGCCCAGGGCGAGGGTGCCGGGGAGGGCCTGGATGGCCATCGCGATTGTGAGCGCGACCCGCTCGGGGTCGATCCCGATGCGGCGGAGCGGGCGGATCCATCGGACCACGGCGTCGAGGGTCTCGGTGGTCGGCGTGGTCACGGTCAGGGTGAGCGCCAGCAGCGCGAGCGAGATGAGGTCGAGGAGGGACTCCAGCGCCCGGTCGAAGGTGAACAACCACCACTGCAGGAGGGCGACGAGCACGGCGATGACCAGCACCGCTCGCAGCGCCCGGGCGGTGGCCGACAGGTCGAGCCGGCCGACGAGGGCGAGCGCGACGGCGAGCCCCAGGAAGCCGGCCGCGATCAGCGGCCCGCGCAGCGCCACGATGGCCACGCTGAGGACGGCCAGGCCGAACAGCTTGGCGCCCACCGGAAGCCGGTGGAGCACGGTGTCGCCCGGGCGGTAGAGCCCGACGGTCATGCTCATCCCTCGCTCACCGTCTTCATGTAGTGCTTGACGGCCGCGTCGGCGTCGCCGTCGTAGCAGACTCGGCCGTCCTCGACGACGAGGACGCGGTCGCAGCGGCGTACGAGGTCGAGGTCGTGGGTGACGAGGACCAGCTGTTGGGGCAGCGAGAAGAGCAGGTCGCCGACCATCCGGGTGTTGCGCAGGTCGAGCAGAGTGGTCGGCTCGTCGGTGACGAGCACCTCGGGTTCGGTGGCGAGCACTCCGGCGAGGGCGAGCAGCTGACGTTGGCCGCCGGAGAGCGCATGGACGCTGACCTCGGCTCGCTCGGCGAGCCCGAATCGGGCCAGCGTCTCGAGGGCGAGCTGCCTGCGGCGTACGCGATCCTTCACGGTCCTGCGCAACGACAGCTCGACGTCCTCGACACAGGTCGGCATCACCAGCTGGGCGGCGGGATCGGTGAAGGTGAAGCCGACGCGGCGGCGCACGGCCGCTCCGCGCCGGGCCACGTCGAGGCCGTCGACGGTGACGCTCCCGGCGCTCGGCAGCACCAGTCCGTTGATGAGACGGGCGAGGGTCGACTTGCCGGAGCCGTTGCTCCCGACGATGCCGATCCGCTGCTCGGTCAGGGTGAGGGTGGTCGGCTGCAGGATGGTGCGTGAGCCGCCGAGGTCCGGGGACTCAACCCGGACCTCGGCGGCCTCGAAGCGGATCTCAGGCACGTCGGCCGAGCAGCTTCGGGAAGGCACGGTGGACCTGGGAGGCGACGACCGCGGCGACGGCGGCCTTGATGAAGTCACCGAGCCAGTAGGGCGCGTCGAAGACCGCAGCCTTCGCCAGGTCGACGTGGAGCACGATGGCCATCCCGATGATGCCGCCGACGTGGTTGATGACGACGCCGACGACGCATGCGGCGAAGACAAGGACGGGGTTGGTGCGGCGGGCCCGCAGGACGTACTTCACCAGAAGGCCGACCGCGAGCACCATGACGGGGAACGACCACAGGTAGCCACCGGTGACGCCGACGAAGACACCCGGTCCGGAGGCGTGGCCGGCGAAGACGGGGAGGCCAGCGACCCCGAGGAGCAGGTAGAGCACCACCGCGGCGGTGCCGCGCAGCGGGCCGAGCAGGGCGCCGGTCAGCAGCAGCGCGAATCCTTGCAGCGTGAGCGGGACCCCGGCGCCGCCGATCGGGATGGCGGCGAGGTAGGAGCAGACCGCGATCAGGGCCGCGAACGCGGCGATCAGTGCGAGGTCGGTGGTGTCGAGCCGCGACGACTTGGCTGCCGGGGTCTCGTCGATGGTCGTGGGGGACTCGGTCATACTCGCTCCTGCGTACTCAGACCTGAACCTTGGTCAGGTGAACGGTGTTCAGGTTAAGGTCGACGTACGTCCACGTCCACTTCGTCCCACCACCCGGCCCCTGGGAGCAACATGCGATACCGCCGTGAGGACGTCGTCGCCCGCGCGCTGCAGGTCCTCGACGACTACGGTCTCGCCGACCTGACCATGCGCCGCCTCGGCACCGAGCTCGGCGTACGTCCCAGCGCGCTCTACCACCATTTCGCCAACAAGCAGTCCCTGCTGGCGGCCGTGGCCGACGAGATCCTGCTCCGCGGCCGGCTTGAGCCGTCGGGGGCGTGGGACGTACGCGTCACCGGCATCTGCACCGACCTGCGCGACTCGCTGCTGGCCTACCGCGACGGTGCCGAGGTCGTCGCCACCGTCTGGGCCTTCGGGCTCGGCGCGACCCAGCCCTATGACGACCTCGTCGCGGCGCTGAGCGACGGCGGCCTCGGCGACCTTGCCCCGACCGCCGCCCGCACCCTGCTCCACTTCGTCTACGGCCACGCCGTCGACGAGCAGACCCACCTCCAGGCCGCCGCCGCGGGCGCCATCGAGGACGACGTACGCGACACCGACGACTTCGTCACCGGTCTGGGCCTGATCGCCGCCGGCATCTCGATGGCCAAGGCCGTCCGCGAGGCTTCTGTCGACCGCTGAGTTGCGCTCAGGTCGTCTCGACCACCGCCCCGTGCAGCTCGGCCAGCATCACGGCGCCGGCGAGGTCGAGCTTCGTGTCGCGCAGCGATGCGGCGGTGAGGTCGACACGGTCGAGCCCGGCCCCGCGCAGGTCGGCCCCGTGCAGCGTCGCCTCCTGCAGCGTGGCTCCATCGAGCTGAGCGTCTCGCAGGACCGCGGCGCTGAGGTCGGCCAGCGACAGGTCGGCGTCGCGCAGGTCCAGCCCGGACAGGTCGAGCCGGGCGAGGTTCGCGCCGCGCAGCGAGACCCCGCGCCAGACGCCGCCGATCACCTTCAGCGGCCGCAGTGTGCACCCGGAGAACTCGCTCCCGCTGAGCTTGCAGCCCTCGAACGTCGAGTCGAAGAAGTTCGTACGCCGGAAGTCGCAGCCGACGAACGCCGAGCCGACATGGGTCGAGGCGTTGAACCGGCCGCCGTGGAACGTGCAGTTCTCGAAGAGCGCCGCCGACGTCGTCGCCTCGGTGAGGTCGACGTCGGTGAAGACGCAGTCGACGAACCGGGCTCCGGTGAGGTCGGCGGCGTACCAGTCCTCGTTGCGGAAGTGCTCGTCGGTCGCCTCGGCGGGTGAGTTCGGCATGGCGCACACCCTGCCATCAGCCACCGACAGTTCAGACGTGCTGGCTGATCAGTCGTGCCGGCTGAACCACTCGTCGAGGAGCGGCCAGGTGCTGTCCCGGGCGGCGCGGCCGGTGAGCAGGCCGAGATGGCCGCCGGGGACGACCTCGAAGCCGAGCTCCTCGGCGCCGGTGAGCAGGTCGACCAGCGGCCGGACGGAGGCGACGGGACCGATGCCGTCGTTGGCGCCGGCGACGACGAGGGTGGGCTGCTTCACGTCGCGCAGGTAGACGGAGTGGTCACCGAGGTCGATCTGCCCGCTGAAGAGCGCGTTGGTGCGGAAGAAGTGGTGGTAGAGCTGCCCGAACGTACGCCCCGGGTAGGCGATGATGTTGTCGGTGAACCGGTCGACGGCCTCGAGCTGGGCGAGGAACTCCCGGTCGGCCAGGTTGGAGAGCTTCGCGACCGGCTTGGTGAACATCTTGTCGACCGACGAGATCTGAAAAGCCCACCTGACCAGCGGCTTCGGGGCTCCGCCGAAGGCCTGGTAGGCCGTGGTGACCAGGTTGCCCGGCGGCAGGTTGAGCAGCGGTCGCAGCGGCGCGATCAACGGCACCTGACGTACGTCGCAGGGCGCGCCGAGCACCGCCAGCGAGGCGATCGGGAGGTCGGGGGCATCGGCGGCGGCGAGCATCGTGAAGATCCCGCCCAGCGACCAGCCGACCACGTGCACCGGGCGCCCGCCCGCGTGCTCGGAGACCGACCGGATCGCCTCTGGCACGACGTGCGCGATCCAGTGCTCGATGCCGAGGCTGCGGTCGGCGAAGTTCACCTCGCCGTACTCGACCAGATAGGTCGGCCGGTTGGTCTCCACCAGGTGCTCCACGACCGAGCAGCCGCGCCGCAGGTCGTAGCAGATCGCCGGCGCCGCCAGCGGCGTCACCAGCAGCACCGGATCGCCCTCCGCGGTCGTCCCCGTCGCCGGCCGGTAGTGGTAGAGCTCGCGCCGGTTGCCGTCGTCGATCAACGTCCGCGGCATCGGCCGCAGGTCGGCGAGCCCGCCGTAGAGCAGCGAGTGCGCGACGTTCCCCGCCGCGGCACCGACCGTGGTGGCGATCGAGGCGGCGGCTTTTCGGGGGTGGGGAAGGATGGCCATTGTGGGATCAACGTATCCCGCCGATCGGGGTCACGGCGGGAGCAGCGCACAGCGCGTGTGACGTCCGTTACCTCGCCGCCGGGGCGGTCAGGTCGAGGGTCCAGGTCTGGCCGACGAGGTCGTGACCGAAGCTGTGGTGCTTCTCCTCGTCGGTGAGGACGAAGCCGTACGCCTCGTAGATCCGCCGCGCCGAGGTCAGGATGTCGTTGGTCCACAGGGTCACCTGGTCGTATCCCGCGCCTCGGGCGAAGTCGAGGCACTCCTCGACAAGGCGGGAGCCGACGCCGAGACCGCGTGCCTGCGCGGTGACCAGCAGGATCCGCAGCTGGGCGACCCCGGGCTGGTCGCCGCCGACCAGGAGGATGCAGCCGGCGCGAGCGCCGTCGACCTCGGCGATCCAGGCAGCCTCCCTCGCCGGATCGTGATCGGCGGCGTAGTCGGCCACGATCCGCGCGACCAGCGCCTCGAACTCGATGGTCCAGCCGAACTGCTCGGCATAGATCTCGCCGTGGGTCATCACCATCCAGCCCAGGTCGCCCGGGCTGTCGGCACGTCGGATCCTCACCCGGGCGCCTCCTTCATGCTCTGCCATCTGACCTCCTACTGACACGACTGTTTCAGTAGGAGTTATGCTAGGCCCATGAGCACACCGGAGCCAACTCCCTCGGCCCGCAAGACCGAGCTGCTCGAGGCGGCGTACGCCTATGCCCTCGAGCACGGTCTCGCCGATCTCTCGCTGCGTCCGGTGGCCGCCGCGATCGGCTCCAGCCCGCGCGTGCTGATGTTCCTGTTCGGCAACAAGGACGGGCTGGTCAAGGCGCTGCTGGCCCGCGCACGCGTCGACGAGCTGGCGCTGATCGACCCCCTGCGCTCCTCGGCCACGGGCCTGCCCGAGGCGCTCACCCACGTCTGGACCTGGCTCGCCGCCGAGGAGCACCGCCCGCTCCTACGCCTGTGGGCCGAGGCGTACGCCCGCTCCCTGGTCGAGCCCGACGGCCCCTGGGCCGGCTTCGCCGAGTCGACCGTCAACGACTGGCTGGGTGTGCTGGCCTCGTGTCAGCCCGAACCGGAGCGGACCACCGACCGCGGACTCACCCTCCGCACCCTCGCCCTCGCCACCCTCCGCGGAGCCCTCCTCGACCTCCTCGCCACCGGCGACGTCGAGCGCGTCACCGCCGCCGTCGAGCTCCAGGCAGGGATCCTCGGCGGCTCAGTCGAGCGCTGAGACGAGCCGCTCGCACTCGGCGATCAGCCGCTCCCGGAGCGGGGCGGCGCGCTCGGCGAAGGCGCGCTGGGCGGCGGCGTACTCCTGCTTCCCGGCGGCCGTCTCGATGCGGATCGGGTCGAGACCGAGCTCGGCGAGGTCGTAGGGGGCGGCCTTCATGTCCATCGTGCGGATGTCCCAGGCGAGCTCGAAGCAGTCGGCGACGAGGTCGGAGGAGACCAGCGGGGAGAGCCGGAAGGCGTGCTTGTAGAGGTCCATGTTGCCGTGCAGGCACCCCGGCTGCTCGTACGCCGCCCGGTCGTCGGATCGCGGCGAGAGCGTGTTGAGCGGCGCCGCCGGGGGAGTGAAGAAGCGGTACGCATCGAAGTGGCTGCAGGCGATGCGGTGCGACTCCACCACACGGTCGGTCCCCGCGGCTCCCAACCGCAAGGACCAGTCGGCGTGGCGTACCTGCTCCGGGGTCAGGCGGTAGACCATCGCCCACTCGTGGAGGCCGAAGCAGCCGAAGTTGCCCTCACGCCCGGCGGTGGCGCGCAGCAGCTTCAGGAGGGTCTCGATCAGCAGCCGCTTGTCGGCGAGGAAGTCCGCGGTGACGGTGCCGTCGGCATACCCGCGCAACGAGGAATACTCCGCAGCGTCCGACAGCCCCACCCCGAACCCCGGGTGCCAGCGCAGCAGCTGGGCCGGCCGGTAGGAGTAGTAGGTGAAGAGGAAGTCGTTGACCGGGTGCTTGACCCGGGCCCCGCGACGGGTGAGATGCGGCTCGACATAGGGCGCCAGGCGCGCACGGTGGGCGTCCGCGCGAGCGGTCCACTCCGAACGCGACAGCACCTCCACGACTACAAGCCTACGAAGGCGGCGCATAGTGAAGTGAATCGTGGCGACGGGTCCGGATAGGCTCAGCACGTGCGTATCGCCAGATTCACGACCAAGGGTGGCGAGCCCCAGTTCGGCGTCGTCATGGGGGACCTCGACGGCTACGGCCAGCTCAGCGAGGACGCGACCGTCGTCGCGCTCCAGGGCGACCCGCTGTTCTCGGGTGTCAACATCACCGATCAGGTCCACAAGTTCGAAGACGTCAAGCTGCTCGCGCCGGTGATCCCGCGCAGCAAGGTGGTCGCGGTCGCCCGCAACTACGCCAAGCACGCGGCCGAGCTGGGCAACGAGGTGCCGGAGGAGCCGCTCTTCTTCATCAAGCCCAACACCGCGGTCTGCGGGCCCGACGACGCGATCCAGCGCCCTGCAGGCGTCGAAGACCTCCACTACGAGGGTGAGCTCGCGATCGTGATCGGCCGGATCTGCCGCGACGTCCCGGTGGAGAAGGTGAAGGACGTCATCTACGGGATGACGGTCGCCAACGACGTCACCGCGCGCGACATCCAGCGCCGGCTCAAGCACTTCTCCCAGGCCAAGGGCTACGACACCTTCTGCCCGCTCGGTCCCTGGATCGAGACCGAGGTCGAGCCGGAACAGCTCGCCGCCGGCGTACGCATCCAGACCTTCCTCAACGGTGACGTCGTCCAGGACGGGTCCACGAAGGACCTCGTCCACGACATCCCGAAGCTGATCGCCCACATCAGCAGCGTCATGACGCTGCTGCCCGGCGATGTGATCCTCACCGGCACCCCCGAGGGTGTCGGTCCCATGGAGCCCGGCGACGAGATCGAGATCTTCGTCGAGGGGCTCGGAGCTCTGACCAACAAGGTGGCACAGCGTTGAACACGACAATCGAGCCGAAGGACTACCGGGTCCGGATGGCACCCTCGCCGACCGGCTCGCCCCACGTCGGCCTGGTCCGCACGGCCCTGTTCAACTGGGCCTTCGCGCGACACCACGGCGGCACCTTCGTGTTCCGCATCGAGGACACCGACAAGGCACGCAACACCCAGGAGTCCTACGACGGGCTCATCGACCTGATGCGCTGGCTCGGCCTCGACTGGGACGAGGGCGTCGAGGTCGGCGGCCCCTACGGCCCCTACCGCCAGTCGGAGCGCTCGGAGATCTACGCCGACGCGCTCGCCCGGCTGCGCGCCTCCTCCTACGTCTATGAGTGCTACTGCACCGGCGAGGAGACCACCGCCCGCTACGAGGAGCGGCTCGCCGCCTACAAGGCCGCGAAGGCCGAGGGCATCAAGGGCGAGGCCCCGACCCAGGGCTACGACAACCACTGTCGCGACCTGAGCGAGGACCAGATCAAGGCGTACGAGGCGGAGGGCCGCACCTCGGTGCCGAGGTTCCGCATGCCCGACGGCTCGATCACCTTCGACGACCTCGTCCGTGGCGAGGTGACGTTCGAGACCAAGCACGTCCCCGACTACGCGCTCGCGCGCGCCAACGGCGACCCGCTCTACACGCTCACCGCGCCGGTCGACGACGCCACCATGAACATCACCCACGTCTTCCGTGGCGAGGACCTGCTCTCCTCGACCCCTCGTCAGATCGCGCTCTTCGACGCGTTCGTCGAGGTCGGCCTGGCCGAGCGTGCCCCGGAGTTCGGTCACCTGCCCTACGTCATGGGCCAGGGCAACAAGAAGCTCTCCAAGCGCGACCCGGAGGCGCACGCGTTGAAGTACCGCGAGGAGGGCTTCCTGCCCGAGGGGCTGCTCAACTACGTCGCGCTGCTCGGCTGGGCGATCGCCGCCGACCGCGACATCTTCACGATGGAGGAGATGGTCGAGGCCTTCGAGATCTCCGACGTGGTCAAGAACCCGGCCCGCTTCGACATCAAGAAGGCGGAGGCGATCAACGCCTCCCACATGCGGCTGCTGCCGGTCGAGGAGATCACCCACCGGGTGATTCCCTACCTCAAGGCCGACGGGATCATCAGCGACCCGGTCAACGATGCCGACGCGCAGATGCTCGAGGCCGCGATGCCGCTGGTCGCCGAGCGGATCAACAAGCTCGGCGAGGCCTCCGACATGCTGCGGTTCCTCTTCGTCCCGGAGGCCGACTTCGCGCTCGACGAGGAGGATGCCGCCAAGCTCCTCGACGAGGAGGGCCTGGGTGTCGTCAAGGCTTCCTACACTGCGCTGACCGGTCTCCACACGTGGTCGACGGCCGAGATCCAGGACGCGCTGACCGCGGCCCTGATCGACGGCCTCGGGCTCAAGCCGCGCAAGGCGTACGGCCCGGTGCGGGTTGCGGTGACCGGCAAACGGATCAGCCCGCCACTGTTCGAATCCATGGAGCTGCTCGGTCGGGAGCGTACGCTGGGCCGTCTGAAGGCGGTTCTCGGGAAGTAGGTCGGACAGGATGAGCACGGTCATGGAGCCGCCTTCGGGACTGGCGTACTACCAGGTGCAGCGCAGCGGGCGCAGCGGCTGGGGGCGGCCCCTGATCGGACTCATCCTGATCGGACTGTGCGTCTTCTTCGTCTCGCCGGCGGTGGTGCTGGCCGGGTTCGAGCTCTTCTTCATGCTCGCCGGTGACAACGTTGCCACGGGGATGGCCAATGTCGCCGACGTGGAGAACGTCACCCCGGAGTCGCTGGCCTTCCTGCTGCTCTCGCTGGCCGGGGCGATCCCGGCGGCGATGCTGCTGTGCTGGGCGCTGCACGGGCTGCGGCCGGGATGGCTGGCCTCGGTCGAGCGGAGGATCCGCTGGCCGTGGCTGCTCCAGTGCCTCGGGATCGCGGCGATCACGATGGTCGTCACGATCATCATCGCCTCCCGGCTGCCGATCCCGGGCGACGACCTCGGGCCCAGCACGCTCAACCCCTACACGAGCACGATGCGCGACTTCGTGCTCGTGATCGTTCTCCTCACACCGTTGCAGGCAGCGGGGGAGGAGTATCTCTTCCGCGGCTACATCTTCCAGACCTTCGGGTCCTTGTTCGGGGGGATGGCCTGGGCGCGCACCGTCTCGGTGACGATCACCGCGCTGCTCTTCGCCTTCGCCCACGGCTCCCAGGACCTGCCGCTGTTCCTGGACCGGTTCGCCTTCGGCATCGTCGCCGGAATCTGTGTGATCGCCACCGGTGGCATCGAGGCGGGCATCGCGATGCATGTCCTCAACAACTTCGTCAGCCTCGGCATGGCGGTCGCCTTCGGCGACATCTCGACGGTGCTCAACACCAGTGAAGGATCGTGGTGGCGGATTCCGGTCACGCTGGTCCAGTCGGGCGTCTTCCTGGCGCTGACCGTGTGGGCCGCGCGATCAGCGGGCCTCTCCACCACGACGAAGAGCCCCTGAGCTGACGCAGATGGGCGTGCCGATTTCGTCGCCGGGGGACCTCGCCGGTAATGTTTCCTCTCGGTTCGAGGGAGAAATCCTGAAGGCCGAATCGTTCTTGTGAGGCATAGTCCAGCAAGGCGATGGGCTATGGTGTAATTGGCAACACGACTGGTTCTGGTCCAGTTATTCTAGGTTCGAGTCCTAGTAGCCCAGCGGATCCTCTCCGGAGGATTTGGGAGTCACCGAAGCGGTTCGCTAAGGTTTCACCCGCTGCAAGCCCCCGTCGTCTAGCGGCCTAGGACGTCGCCCTCTCACGGCGGTAACGCCGGTTCAAATCCGGTCGGGGGTACCACGCAGGAAGAGCCCCGAGTCACTGACTCGGGGCTCTTCTCCATTTCCGCTCCGTCTCCGCTGCAGGTGCGGATGTGGTCGCCGCGTGGAGGGGTCCCGATGTGGGGGATCGCCGGGTCATCCGGTAATGTTTCTCCTGCCCGCGAGGCCGAAAGGTTCATCGCGGGAGGTGCAAGCCCCCGTCGTCTAGCGGCCTAGGACGTCGCCCTCTCACGGCGGTAACGCCGGTTCAAATCCGGTCGGGGGTACCACGCACGGGAAGCCCCGAGTCATCGACTCGGGGCTTCTTGGTTCTCCGGGTCCAGGTCCAGCTGCATCCAGGTGACGTCGTGCCAGGCGTCGAACTTCCAGCCGATCCGGCGGTACGTCCCCACCTCGGTGAAGCCGAAGGAACGGTGGATCCCGAGGCTGGCCTCGTTCGGGATGGCGATCCCGGCCAGTGCGCGGTGGAAGCCGCGCTCCTTGAGGTGTGGGAACAGGGCTGCGTACAGGGCCTTGCCGGCGCCGTTGCCGCGCCGGTCGCGATCGAGGTAGATCGACACGTCGCAGGCCCAGCGGTAGGCGGCGCGGGTGCGGTGCTGGGTGGCGTACGCGTAGCCGAGGACCTGCGGGCCGGTCTCGGTCTCGATCTCCAGGACGAGCCAGGCGTGCTCCTTCTGGGCCGCCTGGATGCGGTCGGCCATCTCCTCGGGGGACGGCGGTTCGGTCTCGAAGGAGATGACGGTGCTGCGGACGTACGGCTCATAGATCGCCGCGCAGGCGGCCGCATCCGCGGGCGTGGCGTGGCGGATGGTCCAGGCAGGAGGCATGTCTCCTATAGTAGTCACGTGGCTGACGATAGTGACAAGTTCGGTGAAGCCCTGGCGTTCAACATCAGGTCGGCGCGGGAGTCGCTCGGGATGACCGTCGCGGGCCTCGCCGAGGCGTCCGGGGTGTCCCGGGCGATGATCTCGAAGATCGAGCGGGGCGAGGCCCAGCCGACCGCGGTCCTGCTCACCCGGCTCTCCGGGGCGCTGGAGCTGACCCTGTCGGAGCTCATCGCTCGGGCCGAGGGCGACGCTGTTCGGGTGGCTCGCAGATCGGAGCAGACCGAGTGGAGGGACCCCGAGACCGGCTATGTACGCCGGGCCGTCTCGCCGCCCGCGCGCGGGATCCTGGAGCTGGTCGAGGTGGAGTTCCCGGCGGGGGCGTCGGTGGCCGCGCCGGCCTCGGCGTACGCCTTCAAGGAGCAGCAGATCTGGGTGCTCTCGGGGCACCTGCGGTTCGTCGAGGGCGACCTCGTCCACGAGCTCGACGCGGGGGACTGCCTGCAGCTGGGTCCACCGGCCGACTGCGTCTTCGTCAACCCGACCGACGAGCCGTGCCGCTATCTGGTGGTGCTCGGCAAGCGGCGCGGGTGAGTCCGACGAGCCGACTCGGCAAGGTTGTGGTCAGGAGTCCAGCATCGGGATGGTGAGGCCGCGCTCGCGGGCGACCTCGCGCGCGTGCTCGTAGCCGGCGTCCACATGACGCATGACGCCCGAGCCGGGGTCGTTGGTCAGGACCCGCTCGATCTTCTCCGCAGCCAGAGGTGTGCCGTCGGCGACACAGACCTGGCCGGCGTGGATGGAGCGGCCGATGCCGACGCCGCCGCCGTGGTGGATGGAGACCCACGAGGCGCCCGAGGCGGTGTTGAGGAGAGCGTTGAGCAGCGGCCAGTCGGCGATCGCGTCGGAGCCGTCCTTCATGGCCTCGGTCTCACGGTAGGGCGAGGCCACCGAGCCGGAGTCGAGATGGTCGCGGCCGATGACGACCGGCGCCGAGAGCTCCCCGGAGGCGACCATCTCGTTGAACTTCAGCCCGGCGAGGTGACGCTCCTGGTAGCCCAGCCAGCAGATCCGCGCCGGCAGGCCCTCGAAGTGCACCTTCTCGCCGGCCTGGGTGATCCAGCGCTTGAGCCCCTCGTTCTCGGGGAACAGCTCGACGATGGCTCGGTCGGTCTTGGCGATGTCCTCGGGGTCGCCCGAGAGCGCCGCCCAGCGGAACGGGCCGAGGCCCTCCTCGAAGAGCGGCCGGATGTAGGCGGGGACGAAGCCGGGGAAGGCGAAGGCGTTGGCGAAGCCGCCCAGGCGCGCGCCCTCGCGTAGCGAGTTGCCGTAGTCGAAGACCTCGGCGCCGTGGTCCAGGAAGCCGACCATCGCCTCGACGTGCTTGGCCATCGAGGCCTGCGCCTTCTCGGTGAAGTCGTCGGGGTCCTCCTGGGCGCGCTCAGCCCACTCCGCGACCGTGTAGTCCAGCGGGAGGTAGGAGAGCGGGTCGTGCGCCGAGGTCTGGTCGGTGACGATGTCGACCTCGACACCACGCGCCAGGACCTCCGGGAAGACCGCGGCGCAGTTGCCGAGGAGACCGATGGAGCGCGGCGTACGCGCCTTCTTGGCCTCCTCGGCCTGGGCGAGCGCGTCCTCGAGGGAGGACGCGACCGTGTCCATGTAGCCGTGGTCGACCCGGCGCTTGAGGCGGGCCGCGTCGACGTCGACCACGATCACGACGCCCTCATTGAGCGTGACCGCGAGCGGCTGGGCGCCACCCATGCCGCCGCAGCCGCCGGTCAGCGTCAGCGTGCCGGCCAAGGTCCCGCCGAAGCGTTTGCGCGCGATGGCAGCGAAGCACTCGTAGGTGCCCTGCAGGATGCCCTGGGTGCCGATGTAGATCCACGAGCCGGCGGTCATCTGGCCGTACATGGTCAGGCCCAGCGACTCCAGCCGCCGGAACTCCGGCCATGTCGCCCAGTCGCCGACGAGGTTGGAGTTGGCGATCAGGACCCGGGGCGCCCACTCGTGGGTGCGGAAGACGCCGACCGGCTTGCCCGACTGCACCAGCAGCGTCTCGTCGGCCTCGAGCTCGTCGAGGGCGCGGACGATGGCGTCGTACGCCTCCCAGGACCGCGCGGCGCGGCCGGTGCCGCCGTAGACGACCAGGTCGTCGGGGCGCTCGGCCACCTCCGGGTCGAGGTTGTTCATCAGCATGCGCTTGGCGGCCTCGGTCTGCCAGGTCTTGGCGGTGATCTCGGAGCCGCGGGCCGCGCGGACAGTGCGTGGTTCGCTCATGTGGTCCATCTCACCGCATCTGGGCGGGGTTGGCGGCCGCATTTCCCGCCATCACGGGAAATGCGGCCGCCGGCCGGCCTGCAGCGGTCAGACGATCCGCGTCAGGTCCCGCGCCGTCGCCAGCAGCTCACCGGTCTCGACCAGGTTCACGACCGCCTTGATGTCGGGAGCGAGGAAGCGGTCGGGGCCGGGGGCCGGGACGAACCCACGGATCAGCTCGACGACCGCGGCCGCCACGGGGCTGGGCTGCTCCGGCGCACGCATGTCGATCGCCCGGGCGGCGGTGAGGATCTCGATGGCCACGACCTGGCGCGCCCCGGAGATCGCGCGACGGAGCTTGCGGGCGGCGTTCCAGCCCATCGAGACGTGGTCCTCCTGCATCGCAGAGGTGGGGATGGAGTCGACGCTCGCCGGCACGGCGAGGCGCTTGAGGTCGGAGACGATCCCGGCCTGGGTGTACTGCGCGATCATGTGCCCCGAGTCGACCCCGGGGTCGTGAGCCAGGAACGGCGGCAGCCCGTGGTTGCGGGCCTTGTCGAGGAAGCGGTCGGTGCGGCGCTCGGAGATGGAGGCGAGGTCGGCGGTGGCGATCGCCAGGAAGTCGAGTACGTAGCCGACCGGTGCGCCGTGGAAGTTGCCGTTGGACTCGACCCGGCCGTCGAGCGTGACCACCGGGTTGTCCACCGCGCTGGCGAGCTCGGTCTCGGCGACCCGGGCGGCGTGGGCCATGGTGTCGCGCACCGCGCCGTGGACCTGGGGCGCGCAGCGCAGCGAGTAGGCGTCCTGCACCCGGGTGAACCCGGTGCCGCGGTGGTCGGCGACGATGCCGCTGCCCGCGAGAACCGCGCGGATGTTGGCGGCCGAGGTCGCCTGGCCGGCGTGCGGACGCAGGGCCTGGAGGTCCTCGGCGAAGACGCTGTCGGTGCCCTGGAGGCCTTCGATGCTCAGCGCTCCGGCGACGTCGGCGGTGGCGACCAGGTCGTCGAGATCGGCGAGGGCCAGGACGAGCATCGCCAGCATCCCGTCGGTGCCGTTGATCAGCGCCAGCCCTTCCTTCTCGCGCAGCCGCACCGGGGTGATTTCGGCGGCTGCCAGGGCGTCGGCCGCGGGGACGAGGTCGCCGGCGGCGTTGCGTACCTCGCCCTCACCCATCGCCGCGAGCGCGCAGTGGGCCAGCGGGGCCAGGTCGCCGGAGCAGCCGAGCGAGCCGTACTCACCGATCACCGGGGTGATCTGGGCGTTCAGGAGGGCGGCGTAGGTCTGGGCGACCTCGGGGCGCACCCCGGTCCGCCCCGTGGCGAGGGTCGAGAGGCGCAGCAGCATGAGGCCGCGTACGACCTCCGTCTCGATCTCCGCGCCGGAGGAGGCCGCGTGCGAGCGGACCAGCGAGGCCTGCAGCTGGGCGCGGTGCTCGGGCGGGATCGAGGTGTTGGCCAGGGCGCCGAAACCGGTCGAGATGCCGTAGTGGGGCCGGGTGTCGTGAGCCAGCGACTCGATGAGCTCGCGGCTCTTCGCCATCGCGGCCAGCGACTCGTCGGTCAAGGTGATGGGGGCATGATGACGGGCGACGGCGACGACCTGATCGAAGGTGAGGGCGCCGACCCCGACGGGAACCGTGGTGTTGGTCATGAGGTGAGTGGATCACATCACATTCAGGCGGGCGAGCACAGGCCGTTGTCGGCGGCGTCCTTCTCCAGGTCCTCGGGGGTCACCGTGTCGGCCGGGACCTCGTCCGGTGAGGCGCTGACCTCAGGATTTCCGGGCGTGGCGGAGGTCGTCGGTGAGGTCGTCGGGGCGGCTGTCGGGGAGGGGGTGGGCGAGGCCGTCGCGCCGTGGAGAGGACGGTCCTCGAGCATCCGCTCCCACAGCTCCTCGGCCTGGGGGAGGATCTGCAGGCGGCCCCAGTTGGGGTCGCCGGCAGGGTAGGCCCGGTTGGGCACGGTCTCGAACTCGATGGTCGAGGGATCCAGCTCCCGCATCTCGCCGGCCAGGTCGGCCAGCCCGGCGACGGAGCCGATGTCGGTGGTGATCGACCGGGAGAGCTCGGTGGCGAAGGTGGCCAGCCGGCGCGGGCGGGTCAGGGTGCCGGCGGAGAGGACCTTGGTGGCCAGGGCGGTGAGGAAGTACTGCTGCCGTCGCATCCGGCCCAGGTCGGCGTTGGGGGTCGAGGAGCGGTTGCGTACGTAGTCGAGGGCCTGCTTGCCGCGCAGGTTGTGGGTGCCGGCGGGCAGGAAGATGTTGTGCTCCTCGTCGTCGATCGCCTCGGGGATGCAGATCGTGACCCCGCCGACGGCGTCGACCATCCCGCGGAACCCGGCGAAGTCGAGCGCGATGTAGTGGTCGACCGGGATCCCGGTGAGCAGCTCGGTCTGGCGGGCGGTGCAGATCGGGCCGGCCAGGGAGTAGGCCTCGTTCCACATCACGCCACTCGCCTCGGGGATCGTGGTGCCGTCCGCGGCGGTGCACTCCGGCCGGTCGACGAGCGCGTCGCGCGGGATCGAGACGCCGTAGGCCGACTTACGGTCCGCGGCGACGTGCAGCAGGATCGTGCTGTCGGAGCCGCCGGAGCCACCCTCGCCGTCGATCGAGCAGCCGTCGCAGTCGCGTCCGTCGGTGCCCAGGATCAAGATGTTGAGCGGCTGCTTGGGGCCCTCGTCCTCGTTCTCGGGCTCGTCGACGAGGTGGCGGATGTCGCCGCCGGAGCCGAGGTTGCGGTTGAGATGGTCATAGAACGCCCAGGTGCCGATGCCGGTGCCGACGGCCAGGAACAGCATCGTGACCACGACGGTGAGCACGACCGTACGTGTCCCCGACCTCGCTTCGGTCTTCATCACCCTCCCTCACCGTCTGCCTGAGCAGACCGTCTCCGTGCGCAGCCCACACAGGTTGTACGCGCCAATGAGCCGAGAGGTTGCTGCTTCAGGTAACGGCATTGTGAAACCATGAGGAAGGCACTGTCCGAAAACCGCGCGTAATTTCTTTCCGAACGCGGCAACATGGTGGACATGGATGGGACGACGAGCGTGAACGGACTCGACTTCGAATCGTGCTATCGCGCCGTTCGTTCGCGCGACCGGCGCTTCGACGGCATCTTCTACACGGCGGTGGCCTCCACCGGGATCTACTGCCGGCCCTCGTGCCCGGCCCGGACCCCGGCGCTGACCAACGTCTCCTTCCACCGGACCGCGGCGGCGGCTCAGGCCGCCGGCTACCGGGCCTGCAAGCGCTGCCGGCCCGACGCCACTCCGGGCAGCCCGGAGTGGGACGTGGCCGCCACGCTGGCCGGGCGCGCGATGCGCCTGATCGCCGATGGCGTCGTCGACCGGGAAGGGGTCGAGGGGCTGGCTCGCCGAGTCGGCTACTCGCCTCGCCACCTGACCCGGCTGCTGACCACCGAGCTCGGCGCGGGGCCTCTGGCGCTGGCCAGGGCGCGCCGCGCGCAGACCGCCCGGACGCTGGTCGAGACCACCGAGCTCGGCTTCGCGGACATCGCCTTCGCGGCCGGCTTCTCGAGCGTACGTCAGTTCAACGACACCGTCCGCGAGGTCTATGCGGCCTCGCCGACCGAGCTCCGCGGCCGCCGTGGCTCGCGGCGCCGGGCCGACGGGACGATCGCGTTGCGGCTCGCCGTCCGCACCCCGTTCGCCGGCCGAGCCCTGCACGCCTTCCTGCGCGACCACGTGGTGCCGGGCGTCGAGGTCGCCGGGGTCGAGGACGGGCGGCGCTGGTTCGCCCGGACGCTCGACCTGCCCAACGGGCCGGGCACGCTGCGCCTCGAGCTCGCCGACATCCCCGAGGGCGAGACCGGCTTCGTCCACGCGACCTTCAAGCTCGCCGACCTGCGCGACACCACCGCCGCCGTCGAGCGGGCCCGCCGGCTGCTCGACGCCGACTGCGACCCGCGTGCGGTCGGCGACGTCTTCGTCGGGAACGAGGTGATCGGTGCGCTGGCTCGGGCGCTACCGGGGCTGCGGGTGCCGGGCACCGTCGACGGGGGCGAGCTGGCGCTGCGTACCATCGTGGGACAGCAGGTCTCCGTCGCCGGAGCGCGCACGGTGCTGGCCGGGATCGTCGCCGAGCACGGCCGCCCGATCGCGACCGACATCGACGGCCTCACGCATCTGTTCCCCTCCGCCGACGCGCTTGCCGCCGCCGACCCGGCCGGCATGCCGATGCCTCGTTCGCGGGGGCGTGCGGTCATCGGTCTGGCCGCGGCGCTCGCCTCCGGCGAGCTCCAGCTGGACCGTGGCACCGACCGCGACGTCGTGCACGAGCAGCTGATCGGCCTGCCCGGTGTCGGCCCCTGGACCGCCGACTACGTCGCGCTGCGCGCACTCGGCCATCCCGATGTCTTCCTGCCGACCGACGTCGGCATCAAACGAGCGCTGGAAGTGCTCGGTGCGCCCGCGGCGGACGTCGCCGCGTGGCGGCCGTGGCGCTCGTACGCCCTGCTCTATCTGTGGACCTCACTGACTGCCTTGGAGAAACTGTGATGTGGACTCTCATCGACTCGCCCGTCGGCGAGCTCCGGCTGGTCGCGCACGACGGCGCGATCACCGCGATCGACTTCATGCCGGCCGACTATGCCAACGGCCGGGTGCTCGGCGACCGCTCCGACTCGGATCCGCTGCTGGTGGAGTGTGCCCGACAGCTCGCCGAGTACTTCGCCGGTGACCGGACGACCTTCGACCTCCCGCTGGCGCCCGCCGGCACGGCGTTCCAGGAGCGGGTCTGGGAGCAGCTGCGGCAGATCGAGTACGGCACGACCTGCTCCTACGGCCAGATCGCCGGCCGTCTGTCGCTGACCGGCCACGGCGCGCGCGCCGTCGGGCTCGCCAACGGCCGGAACCCGATCCCGATCGTCATCCCGTGTCACCGCGTCGTCGGCGCCGACGGCTCCCTGACCGGCTACGCCGGTGGCCTGGACCGCAAGACGACGCTGCTGGGCCTGGAGAGCGGTGCGCTCTTCTGATGCCGAGACTGTGGTGGCGTACGCCGCTGGCGGCCGCCGTGCTCGCGGCTGCCCTCGCCGGGTGCGGCGGGGAGGCCGCGGCCCCCGCCTCACCCACCGAGCCTGCCGAGCCGGTGACGAGGGAGAGCCGGGGCGAGATCGAGAGCGAGCTGCTCGTCAACGGCCACGTGAGGTGCGATCAGGACGTGTCGAGCGACGAGGCGAAGAACACCATCGAACGCGTCGGTGGGCTCCAGCAGCCGACCTGGTCGGTGCGGTTCGCCGAGAGCACCGCGGCCGGCGTGATCGTGCTGGTCGTCGGTGACCTCGAGGAGGCCCGGCCCCGGCTCTTCGACGACTACCGCGTGGCGGTGATCGTCGCGTCCTCTGAGGCCCAGACGCGTGCGGACGACTTCAAGGCCGTGCGCGAGGCGGTGCGGGAGATCTGCGGCTGAATGCTCACCGAGCTACCTCGGTGAGCATCCGGCGCCGCTACTCAGCAGCCGCGCGCCGCAGCGACTCCGAGAGCCGGTCGGCAGCAGCCAGGACAGCAGGAGCGTGCATCTTGCCCGGCTGGCGGGTGAGACGCTCGAGGGGGCCGGAGACAGAGACGGCGGCGATGACCTTGCCGCCGGGGGAGCGGACCGGGGCGGAGACCGACGCGACGCCGGCCTCGCGCTCGCCGATCGACTGCGCCCAGCCGCGGCGGCGGATGCCGGAGAGGGCGGCCGCCGAGAAGGCGGCGTTCTGCAGCCCGCGGTGGAGGCGCTCGGGGTCCTCCCACGCGATCAGTATCTGAGCGGCCGACCCGGCGCGCATCGTCAGCTGCGAGCCGACAGGGATGGTGTCGCGCAGGCCGGAGGGACGCTCGGCGGCTGCCACGCAGACGCGGAAGTCGCCCTGGCGCCGCCACAGCTGGGCCGACTCACCGGTGATGTCGCGCAGGCGGGCCAGGACGGGGCCGGCGGTGGCCAGCAGCCGGTCCTCGCCGGCAGCGGCGGAGAGCTCGGCCAGACGCGGGCCGAGGACGAAGCGGCCCTGCATGTCGCGGGCGACCAGACGGTGGTGCTCGAGCGCGACCGCCAGACGGTGTGCGGTCGGGCGGGCGAGACCCGTCCCGGCCACCAGGCCGGCCAGGGTCGCCGGGCCGGATTCGAGAGCTGTGAGCACAAGGGCGGCCTTGTCGAGCACGCCCACACCGCTGGAACTGTCCATATCGCAAGACTAACTTCTCAGAACCTGAGATGCAACGTTAGGCTCGGAGAAGCAGACTGGAAGTGGCGGATCTGACATTGCGAATCGACGCTCGAACCGCCACCGGCCACTACAGACCAAAGATGCCAGATGGAGAACGTGTCATGGGCAGGACCTTGTCGGAGAAGGTGTGGGACGAGCATGTCGTCCGGTCGACCGCGGGAGAGCCCGATCTTCTCTACATCGACCTTCACCTCATTCACGAGGTGACCAGTCCCCAGGCCTTCGAGGGCCTGCGCCTGGCCAACCGTAAGGTGCGCCGCCCCGATCTCACCATCGCCACCGAGGACCACAACGTCCCGACCCTCGACTGGGACAAGCCGATCGCCGACCCGGTCAGCCGCACCCAGGTCGAGACGCTGCGCAAGAACGCCGAGGAGTTCGGCGTACGTCTCCACCCGCTCGGCGACGCCGAGCAGGGGATCGTGCACGTGGTCGGGCCGCAGCTGGGGCTCACCCAGCCGGGCATGACCATCGTGTGCGGTGACTCGCACACCTCCACGCACGGTGCGTTCGGCGCGATCGCGTTCGGCATCGGCACCTCCGAGGTCGAGCACGTGCTGGCGACCCAGACGCTGATGCAGGACAAGCCGAAGACCATGGCCGTCACGGTCAACGGCGCGCTGCCCGATGGCGTGAGCGCCAAGGACCTGATCCTCACCCTGATCTCCAAGACCGGCACCGGCGGTGGCCAGGGCTACATCGTGGAGTATCGCGGCGAAGCCATCCGTGAGCTCTCCATGGAGGCCCGGATGACGATCTGCAACATGTCGATCGAGTGGGGCGCCAAGGCCGGCATGATCGCCCCCGACGAGACCACCTTCGCCTACATCAAGGACAAGCCCGAGGCCCCGAAGGGCGCCGAGTGGGACCAGGCCGTCGCGCACTGGAAGTCCCTGGTCACCGACGAGGACGCGACCTTCGACAAGGAGATCGTCCTCGACGCCGCCGAGGTCACCCCGTTCGTCACCTGGGGCACCAACCCGGGCCAGGGCGTCCCGCTGGGCGCGGCCGTCCCGAGCCCCGACGACTTCGAGGACGCCGACGCGAAGATCGCGGCGGAGAAGGCCCTGACCTACATGGGTCTCGAGGCCGGCACCCCGATGCGCGAGGTGCACATCGACACCGTCTTCCTCGGCTCCTGCACCAACGGGCGCATGGAGGACCTGCGTACGGCTGCCGACATCATCCAGGGCCACCATGTCGCCGAGGGGACCCGTTTCCTGGTCGTCCCCGGCTCGGCCAAGGTGCGTCTCCAGGCCGAGGAGGAGGGTCTGCACAAGATCTTCCTCGACGCCGGTGCCGAGTGGCGCGGCGCGGGCTGCTCGATGTGCCTGGGCATGAACCCCGACACCCTCGCCCCCGGCGAGCGCTCGGCCTCCACCTCAAACCGGAACTTCGAGGGACGCCAGGGCAAGGGCGGTCGCACCCACCTGGTCTCGCCGGAGGTGGCCGCCGCCACCGCCGTACGCGGCACCCTCTCCTCGCCCGCCGACCTGACTCTCGCCAAAGCCTGATTTTCGGAGCGCCTGACATGGACAAGTTCACCACCCACACCGGCGTAGGCGTGCCGCTGCGCCGCAGCAACGTCGACACCGACCAGATCATCCCCGCGGTCTACCTCAAGCGCGTCACCCGCACCGGTTTCGAGGACGGCCTCTTCGCCGCCTGGCGCAACGACCCGACCTTCGTGCTCAATAACGAGGCGTACGCCGGGGCCTCCGTCCTCGTCGCCGGCCCCGACTTCGGCACCGGCTCCTCGCGTGAGCACGCCGTCTGGGCGCTGATGGACTACGGCTTCCGGGTCGTCATCTCGTCTCGTTTCGGGGACATCTTCCGCGGCAACTCCGGCAAGGCCGGCCTGCTGGCCGCGAAGGTCGACGAGAAGGTCGTCCAGAAGCTGTGGGACTACCTCGACGACAACCCCGGCGCCCAGATCACCGTCGACCTCGAGTCGCGCACCGTCCGCGCTGGCGAGGGCCCCGACGCCATCGAGGACTCCTTCGACATCGACGACTACACCCGCTGGCGCCTCCTCGAGGGCCTCGACGACATCGGCATCACGCTGTCCCACGACGACGACATCGCCACGTACGAGGCGACCAGGCCCTCCTTCAAGCCGGTCACCCAGCACGCCTGACCCTCCCGAGGCGTCAGCCAGGTCGGCCGAGGCGTCGGCTAGGTCGGCCGAGGCGTCGGCTAGGTCGGGCGAGGCGTCGGCTAGGTCGGGCGAGGCGTCAGCCAGGTCGGGCGAGGCGTCAACTGTGGGCGACGAGAGTGCATTCTCGTCGCCCACACTTGCGTTCTCGGACGACGTGCCTGACGCTTCGGCCGACCTAGTTGACGCTTCGGGCAGGACCCTGCCTGACGTGTCGGCCGGCGTAGGTGACGTCTCGCCCGGCGTAGGTGACGTGTCGCCCGGCGTAGGTGACGCCTCGACCGATGTGACGTGTCGACCGACGTACGTGACGTGTCGCCCGACGTACGTGACGTGTCGCCCGACGTACGTGACGTGTCGCCCGACGTAGGTGGCGTCTCGGCCGGCGTACGTGACGTCTCGGCCGACCTCGTTGACGCTTCGGCCCGACCCTGCCTGACGCGTCGCCCGGCGTAGCTGACGTTTCGGCCGGCGTACGTGACGCTTCGGCTGACCTGGCTGACGTCTGGGCCGACGTACCTGACGTCTCGGGGTCAGGGGAGGGTGGGCAGGCGGATCTGGTGGCCGTCGGGGCCGCGCTGGGAGTCGGTGATGCGGTCGCAGGAGCCGGTGTCGACCCAGCAGCGGAGGTACCAGGAATCGGTGGCGGTCGCGGTGTAGAGGACGACGCTGCGGTCGGACTCGAAGCCGGCGACGTAGACCTTCTCGACGGAGTCGGGTACGCGCAGGTCGATGTGCTCGGAGGTGCTCATGTTGACCGCGATGCCGCGCTCGGCGCCGTAGCTGATCATCCCGGGATCGCTGGGGTTGCGGGCGATGGCGACGATCGAGCCGTCGGGGGAGTCGGCGACCGACCCGGGCAGGGGCGCGTGCACGCCGGGCTGGGTGAGGCTGCCGTCGGCCTCGATGGCGGCGAAGCGGACCTCCCACTCGCTGGGGTTGTGGAGGAGTACGCCGCGCCGCAGCGGGATCAGCTGCTGGTAACCGAGCGGCAGCGAGATCCGCTGTGTGGCCCCGCCCGGGTCCCAGGCGGTCACCGGCGGGCGAGAGACGGTCAGCTCCCCGTAGTTGCCGGGCACCGCCGGCGGCGCCGGCACGATGCCAGTGCGGAAGTAGGCGCGGGTGCGGTCGGTGCCGAGCACCGCGGTGGCGGCAGGGGTGCCCTCGAGCGCGAGCCGGTCGGCCTCCTCGCCCGTCGTGGTGTCGACGGCGACGAGTGCGGAGGCCGCGTCGCCGGTCTGCTGGAGCGCGAAGAGCAGGGTGCCGTCCTTGCTCAGGACCGGCTGGGTCCACAGGCCCGGCACCTGGATGGTCGACCCTCGCCGTGCGACCCACACCGGACCGGGCTTGTCGGCGCGCTCGTACATCAGCACCGTCCAACCGGCCACGCTCATCTGGGAGCCGTAGACCTTCTGCGGCTTCGCGCCGAGCTGGAGCCGGCCGGCCCGGTCCACGAACGGCAGGGTCGTCGCGGGGCCGACGGGCAGATCGGCGTACGTCGCCGGGATCGCCGGCTCGCTGTTGCGGACCGTCGGAGCGGGCGGTGCCGGTGTCGGTACGTCGGCGCCGGTGCGGCCCTCGGCGAGCCGGGTCGTGTGGACGGCGAGCCAGGCCACGGAGGCGATCAGGGCGAGGATGATGCAGACCGAGAATAGGATCCCGGCGCGGCTGGGCCTCACCGTGGTCTGCGGCTCCTCGAGCACCACGGTGGGCTGCTCCTCGTCGATGTGCACGTCGGTGATGGCCGTACCTTCCTCGTCCTGTCTCCCGATGGCTGAGATGTCGAAGCGGTGCTGCCGACGTGCCCCGAGTCTCTCCACGGTAACCACGTCGAGGCGACGGAATCAGGAGAGATCAGGTGAACAATCCGTTTTCACATGCCATCGGTATGTCCCGAACGTGCGGGCATGGCCTAAGGTCGATCGGGTGGTGAGAAAACGAGTAGCTGATGCAAGCAAACAGGCCGGAAGAGTAGTCGGCGTGGTGAAGGAGACGGCGGGCAAGCTGGTCGCCGATGTGGTGACCGGCAAGGTCAAGATCCCCTCCGTTCCCAAGGTCAAGGTGCCGAGGCCCGGCCGCAAGGCTCCGGCCAAGCCCACCGAGCCGGTCGTCGAGCCGGTCGTCGAGCCTGTCGAGGCAGCCCCGGCGGCGGCCGTCACCCCGGCCGAGAAGCCCGCGCCGGCGAAGACGACGACCGAGACGGGCGCTGCCACGACCACCGCGGCCAAGAAGAGCGCTGCGAAGAAGACGACGACGGCGGCGAAGAAGACGACGACGGCCAAGAAGGCCCCGGCGGCCACGAAGGCCACGGCAGCCACGACGAGCGGCACCGCCAAGAAGACCGCTGCCAAGAAGACGACCGCCAAGAAGGCCTCCGCGGCGAAGAAGACCTCCACCGCGGCAAGCCCTGCGACGGAGACCCCTGCGACAGAGACCTCCGCGCCGGAGACCTCCGCGACGGAGGCCCCGGCCAAGACGACGCCGGCGAAGACGGCCCCTGCGAAGCCGACGGCCGCGAAGAAGTCGACGGCCGCGAAGAAGTCGACGGCTGCGAAGAAGACGACGGCCGCGAAGAAGACGACCGCAGCCAAGAAGACGACCACAGCCAAGAAGACGACCACAGCCAAGAAGAGCCCTGCGAAGAAGACGTCGGCGACGAAGGAGGCTCCCGCGAACGGGACCCCGGCGACCCCGGCGACCGGGACCGAGAAGCCGTCGGCCGACTCCTAGCCGAGGCTCCCGACCCGCACCGACGCGAGCGCCGTACGCGGCCCGAGCCCCAGCCTGCGTACGTTCTCGAGGTCCTCGAGGGTGTCGACGTCGTGGCGCAGCGAGTGGAGGTCGCCGGCCAGCGGATGGGCGCCGCCGTCGCGATGGGCGGCGGCCGACCCGGGCCCGAACGCGGGCCGGAACCGGTCGTGGCGCGCGGTGTAGAGGGTGGTGCCGCCGCCCGCCGCGTCCTCGACGTACGCAGCCTCGAACCCGCCCGCAGCGCTAAGCGCCGCGTCCAGGTCGGCGGAGCGGAGCGCGGGCAGGTCCCCGCACAGCGCAGCGGGTCGAAGCTCCGGCCAGCGGCGGCGGGCCTCGAGCGCGCCCTGGACGAGGGTCTCGTTGAGGTCACCGCTGACCCCGTCGGGGATGACGGCGGCGCCGAGACGGGCGACGTCGGCGGCGAAGAAGGAGTCGTCGGTGATCACCAGCACGGCACCGACGCCGGAAGCGGCCAGGCACGACTCGGCGGTGTCGAGCGCGAACGAGCGAGCCAGATCGGCCCGCTCGTGCGACTCGATCCCGACCAGCCGGGACTTGCCGCGCGCCGGAGGCTTGACGGGCAGCAGGACGACGTAACCGGGTGCAGGTGCAGGCACAGGGTAGATCCTGACAGGTATCTCACAACCTCGAGGTGACGGCCCGGTAGCCTGCCCTGCGTGGGAAAGTACCGGAAGTTCCAGGAGGGCAGGCTCGGCTGGCCGTGGGTCGTGGCCGTCGGCATCGTGAAGCCCGTCCTGCTCGCAACCACCAAGCACCAGTGGGAGGGCGGCGAGAAGATCCCGCAGAGCGGGGGAGCGGTGTTCGCGCTCAACCATGTCTCCGAGATCGACCCGTTCACCGCCGCGCACATCGTGTGGGACTACGGGCGTAGGCCGAGCTACCTGGCCAAGGCCGCCTTGTTCAAGGGCCCGTTGGGCAAGTTCCTGCGGGCGGCCCGGCAGATCCCCGTCGACCGGACCGCCGGCGCGTCGGCGTTCGACGCGGCCGTCAAGGCGGTCAACGAGGGCAGCATCGTGGTCGTCTACGTCGAGGGTTCCATCACCAAGGACCCGACCGGCTGGCCGATGCGCGGCAAGTCCGGTGCGGCTCGGATCGCGCTCGCGACCGGTGCCCCGGTCTACCCGGTGGGGCAGTGGGGAGCCCAGGAGCTGCTTCCGGCGTACTCTCTCAAGCCGCATCTGATCGGTCGCAAGATGATCCAGATGAAGATCGGTGACCCGGTGGACCTGAAGGATCTCGAGGTCAAGGAGCACACCCCGGCGGTCGTCAACGAGGCGACCGACAGGATCATGAAGGCGATCGTCGGCCTGGTGGCCGACATCCGGGAGGAGGAGCCGCCCAGCGAGCTCTTCGACCCGAAGAAGGCCGGCGTCAACGCGACCGGCGACCCCCGCAAGACGAAGAAGGACAGCAATTGAGTGGGCTTGGCAAGGTAGCGGTCTTCGGAGCGGGCTCATGGGGCACCGCGTTCTCGGTCATCCTCGCTGACGCGGGCAACGAGGTGACGATGTGGGCGCGCCGCGAGGAGGTCGCGGCGGCGATCAACGACACCCACGAGAACCCCGACTACCACCCGGGCACCGAGCTGCCGCACAACATCAGCGCCACCCACGACATCGAGAAGGCCGCCCACGGAGCCGAGCTGGTCGTCCTCGCGGCGCCGTCGCAGACGCTTCGCGGCAATCTCACCGACTGGGCACCGTTCCTGCCCCAGGACGTACCGCTGGTCTCGCTGATGAAGGGTGTCGAGCTCGGCACCCTCGAGCGGATGAGCGAGGTGATCGCCCATGTCACCGGGGCGGGGCCGGAGCGGATCGCGGTCGTCAGCGGCCCCAACCTCTCCAAGGAGATCATCCGTCGCGAGCCTGCTGCCGGTGTGGTGGCGTGTGCCGACGAGGAGGTCGCCAAGGCGATCCAGGCGCGGGTGCACTCGCCCGCGTTCCGCCCCTACACCTCGACCGACGTGGTCGGCTGCGAGATCGGCGGGGCCTACAAGAACGTGGTCGCCATCTCCACCGGGATGGCCGCCGGGATGGGCTTCGGCGACAACACCCAGGCGTCCCTCATCACCCGTGGCCTCGCCGAGACCGCGCGGCTGGCGATGAAGCTGGGCGCCAACCCGATGACCCTCATGGGTCTGGCCGGCCTCGGCGACCTGGCCGCGACCTGCTCCTCGCCGCTCTCCCGCAACCGTACGTTCGGGGAGAAGCTCGGCAAGGGCATGACCACCGCCGACATCCTCGCCTCCAGCCACCAGGTCGCCGAGGGTGCCAAGTCGTCCCACTCGCTGCGCGAGCTGGCCGCGAAGGTCGGGGTGGACGTCCCGTTGGCGCAGTACGTCGACGACGTCGTCTCCGGCGCCAAGACCGTCAGCGAGATCATGGACGAGATGCTCGAGCGGCCGACGAAGGCGGAGACCGAGTAGGTCCCTTCGCCAGGGTATGCAGCCGAAGGCCCGCTTCCCGTGCGGAGTTCCGCACGGGAAGCGGGCCTTGGTCTGCATACCCTGATGAAGGCTCAGCGGCTCACGCGGTGCCGAGGTCCTTCCACGGGCCCCACTCCTCGGTGCCGGGGGTGTTGCCCTGGGTCCACCACTTGGCCTCCCACAGGTGACCGCCGTACGTCACGCGGTCACCGGCGACGTACACCGCCGTGGCCGACCACGCCTGAGCCCCGGTCGGCGGGTCGGTGGGCGGGTCCGTCGGCGGGTCGGTGGGCTCCTCGGTCGGCGGGTCGGTCGGGTCCGGCTCCTCGACCGGTCCGCCGGTGCCGTTGCGCATGGCGTCGGCGAAGGTGCCGATCAGCTCGCCCTGCCGGTCGCCGGACAGCTCCCACCACATGCCTCCACCGAGTCGCTTGGAGATGGCGTAGGAGGCCTTCTGGGCGATCGTGCGCGTGTTGTCGTAGCTCCACCACTGGTTGCCGTCGTAGCGCCACGCGGCGCCGGTCGCGGCGTCGTAGTGGTCGGTGCCGCGGGTCTTGAGCTTGTCGTAGTCCTCGTTGCCGGCCTCGTACGTCCCGGGAGCCGCGGCGGTCGCCGGGCCCCACGGGTCGGCCGACGTCGCACCCTGCCAGCCGCGGCCGTACGCCGCCATGCCCAGGCCGAGCTGGGCCGGTGAGACGCCGGCGTCGAGGTACTCCCGGACCGACTCGTCCACGCTGAACCGCTTGCCGTCGGGGCGCGGGTCGGCGGGGTCGGCGTAGAGGTTGCCCTGGTGGCCGGTCAGCGTCGGGTCCCAGGCGCCCCACAGGTCATAGCCCTGGATGTTGCCGAAGTCGAGCGAGTCGAAGATCGCCGGGTCGTTCCAGCCGCCGGCCTCGATGTCCTGCGGGTTGGCCGGGAGGAACGCTGAGAGCTGGTAGTCCTTGCCGTTGGTCGAACCCAGGGCGTCCAGCTGCGAGCGGAACTCGGCCAGCAGCGCCTTGAAGTTGGCGCGGTCGTTGACCGGGTCGACGTGGTTGCCGGTGTTGCCGTTGGGCGAGCCCGGCCACTCCCAGTCGATGTCGAAGCCGTCGAAGACACCCGCGGCGGCTCCGGCGCCGCCGCGGCCGTCGATCACGGGCAGGTTGCCCTTGATGTAGAGGTCGATGCAGGAGGAGACGAACTTCCGCCGTGACTCCGGCGTGGCCGCCGCGAGAGAGAAGTTCTTCGACCAGGTCCAGCCACCCAGCGAGAGCAGGACCTTCAGGTCGGGGTGCTTCGCCTTGAGCTGCTTGAGCTGGTTGAAGGAGCCGGCCAGCGGCTGGTCCCAGGTGTCGGCCGTGCCGGAGACGGAGGCGTCGGCTGCGTACGACATCCCGTAGTCGGCGTAGGCGTCGCCGGCGCCGTCGGAGCCGTTGGGTCCCTCGCCCTGGGCCTTGTTGGCCTCGAAGCAGGTCAGCGTCTGGTGGTGGATGTTGCCGAAGGCGTAGTTGAGGTGGGTGAGGTCGTCGGCGACCCCGGACGTCTCCAGCTGCTTGAGCTTGAAGGCCCGGCCGTACACGCCCCACTGCACGAAGTAGCCGACGTTGCGGTAGCCGTTGATGGCGGTCGGCTCCGCGGCGGCCGTCTTCAGCGATGCGCTGGACGGGGTGCTGGTGAGGGCGAGTGTGCCGGCGAGGGCGAGCGCTCCGGCGAGGGCGCCGATGAGCGGGGCGAGGATCCGGCGTGATCTTCGAGGGGGCAAGGCGACATGCATGGTGACACCTCCGAGGTGATGGCTGGCTCGGGCACCAGGCGCCCGAATCGCCATTCGATGGTGGCAGTCGGTTTGTTTGTAAGCAACCCTTACTAATTAAGGAATTTCAGAACATAATTCGAGGTGGGCGCCGAAGTAGTACGTTCGACGAGCCGCCAATCTCTGGGAGATCGCCATGCTCGGATGCCGCTCTGCAGTTCTCGCCACGCTGACCGGAGGCGCGCTCGCGCTGGCCACCCTGGTCCCGTACGCCGGGCCGACCGCCGCCGCCGAGGACAGGCCGGCGCCACCACCGAAGGTGCCCACCGCGGTCGGCTACGGCGGCGCGGTGGCGAGCGTCGACGCCGACGCGAGCCGGATCGGGCTCGAGGTGCTGCGCAAGGGTGGCAACGCCACCGACGCGGCCGTCGCGACGGCCGCCGCGCTGGGGGTGACCGAGCCCTACTCGGCCGGGATCGGCGGGGGCGGCTTCTTCGTGCACTACTCCGCGCGCACCGGCGAGGTCGAGACGATCGACGGTCGGGAGAAGGCCCCGGCCGCGATGCCGCACGACGCGTTCATCGACCCCGAGACCGGGAAGGAGTATCCGTTCTTCCCGGACATGGTCACCAGCGGCGCCTCGGTCGGGGTGCCCGGCACCCCGCTGACCTGGGACAAGGCGCTACGGAAGTGGGGTACGCGCTCGCTCGCCCAGTCGCTCCAGCCGGCCGCGCGGCTGGCCCGCCGGGGCTTCGTCGTCGACCAGACCTTCCGCCAGCAGACCGTCGACAACGCGGAACGTTTCGCAGCGATCGATTCCACGGCCGAACTATTTCTTCCGGGAGGATCCGCGCCCGAGGTCGGCAGCCGGTTCCGCAACCCCGACATCGCCGCGACCTACGACCTGCTCGCCCGCCAGGGCGTGCGGGCCTTCTACCGCGGCAAGCTGGCCGCGGAGATCGCCGCGACGGTGGCCGAGCCGCCCACGAGCGACGACACCGACCTGCCGGTCCCGGCCGGCTGGGTGACCACCGAGGACCTCGCCGCCTACACCGCCCCCGACCGCGCGCCGACCCACTCGACCTACCGGGACCTGGACGTCTACGGGATGGCGCCGCCGTCCTCGGGCGGCACCTCGGTGGGTGAGGCCCTCAACATCCTGGAGCGCTACGAGCTGGCCGGGATGAGCGTCACCGAGGCCTACCACCATCTGATCGAGGCGAGTGCGATCGCCTTCGCCGACCGGGGCGCCTACCTGGGCGACGCCGACCACGTCGACGTACCCGTCGAGGCGCTCCTCGACGACACCTTCGCCGCCGAACGGGCCTGTGGGATCGACCCCGCAGCCGCGCAGCCGAAGCCGGTGGCAGCCGGGAACGCGTACGACTTCGACGGCGTCTGCGACGAACCGGCCGGCGTCGGTGAGACCGCCCGGGACACCGAGAACCTGGAGACCACCAACCTGACCGTGGTCGACCGTTGGGGCGACGTCGTCGAATACACCCTGACCATCGAGCAGACCGGAGGGTCCGGCATCACCGTGCCCGGTCGCGGCTTCCTCCTCAACAACGAGCTGACCGACTTCTCGACCACCTACCGCGCCGACGACCCCAACCGGATCGAGCCCCACAAGCGTCCGCGCAGCTCGATGTCACCCACGATCGTCCTCTCCGAGGGCCGGCCGGTCCTGGCGGTCGGCTCGCCGGGCGGGTCGACGATCATCACCACGGTGCTCCAGATCCTCGTCGAGCGGTACGCGCGCGACCGCACCCTGCCCGAGGCGATGGCCGCACCGCGGGTCTCCCAGCGCAACGCGGCGAGCACGGGTGCCGAGCCGGCGTTCATCGAGGCGTACGGAGGGCCGCTGACGTCGCTGGGGCACAGCTTCGCCTCGACCGCCGAGCTCGGCGCGGCCACCGCGATCGAGATCGGTCCCGACGGGCTGCTGACCTCGACGGCCGAGCCGTGGCGCCGCGGTGGCGGGTCGGCGCTGGTGGTGAGCCCGGAGTCGCCGACCCACTAGCGCTCGGGCCACTAGGCCTCGGGCCGCTAGCCCTCGATGCGGTCCAGTCCCTGGAGGAGGTCGGCCCACAGATCATCGACGTCCTCGATCCCGACCGACATCCGCACGAGCCCGTCGGGCACCGTCGCCGACTCGGTCTTCCAGCGCCGACGGCGCTCGAAGGTGGACTCGACGCCGCCTAGGGAGGTCGCGTGGACCCACAGCGAGGTGGAGTGGGTCAGCAGGTCGGCCTGCTCCGCGGTGGGGAGGACGACCGCCAGCATGCCACCGAACCCGGGGTAGCGGACCTCCGCGACCGCCGGGTGCGCGGCCAGGCGCTCGGCCAGGGTCGCCGCGTTGGCGGCGGACCGCTCGACGCGCAGGTGCAGCGTACGAAGGCCGCGAAGCGCCAGCCACGCCTCGAACGGACCGGGGATGGCGCCGAGCAGGTCGCGACGGGCCTTGAGCACGTCCCACAGCGTGTCGTCGGAGACGACGACCGCGCCCATGACGACGTCGGAGTGGCCGGCGATGAACTTCGTGGCCGAGTGGACGACGATGTCCGCGCCGAGCGCGAGCGGCTGCTGGAGCAGGGGAGTGGCGAAGGTGTTGTCGACCACGACCCGCGCGCCGGCCTTGTGGGCGGCGTCGATGACGGCCGGCAGGTCGGCGAGCTGCATCCCCGGGTTGGTCGGCGTCTCGACCCAGACGAGCGCGACCTCGCCGTCGAGCTTCTCCAGCAGCTTCACCACCGCGGCGGTGTCGGAGAAGTCCGCGAGGCGTGCGGTCAGCCGGCCGCGCCCCTCGAGGTCGGCCAGCTGACCGATGGTCCCCAGATAGCTCTGCTCGGTCGCCACGACCACCGAGTCGTTGACCAGGTCGAGCAGCGTCGCGATCGCCGCGAGCCCGGAGGCGAACGACAGCGCCCGCCCGCCCTCGAGCCTCCCGAGCGCCTCCTCGAAGGCCACCCACGCGTCGTTGGTGTAGCGCCCGTACTCCTTGTCGCCGCCGGCCACATAGGTCGAGGCCATCGTGATCGGTACGTTGAGCGGCTGGTCGGGCTCGTGGGCCGGCCGCCCGGCGTGGACGGCGATCGTGGCGGGCTTGTGATCCATGATTCGACCCTATTGCCCACTCGACGACAGCGCCTCACGCGCCGCGCGGTTACGGGTCCGGGCATGGTCCCGGATAAGGTTGCGGCCGTGTTGACGACCCTGCTGGATGGACGTGCCTTCGGTGAGAAGCACGGCAAAGATGCTGCCACCGTCGTGGCCCTGCACGGCTGGGCACGCAACCGCAGCGACTGGGGCTCGACGCTCGAGGGCCTGGACGCGCTCGCGCTCGACCAGCCCGGATTCGGTGCCACGCCGGCGCCGGAGGAGGTCTGGGGGTCCGAGGACTACGCCGCCTGGCTCGCCCAGATCCTCGAGGGCCTCGACCGGCCGGTGCTCGTCGGCCACAGCTTCGGCGGCCGGGTGGCCGTCCAGCTCGCCGCGACCCGCCCGGAGCTCGTCCGGGGCGTGATCCTCACCGGCGTACCGCTGTTCCGCCCCAAGACCGGCGGCAAGCCCAAGCTCGCCTACCGGGTCGGCCGCTGGCTCCACTCCAAGGGGCTGATCCCCGAGGCCAGGATGGAGGCGCTGCGGGAGAAGTACGGCTCGACCGACTACCGCAACGCCAAGGGCATCATCCGCGACATCTTCGTCAAGGTCGTCAACGAGTCCTACGCCGACCAGCTCGCGGCCATCCCGAAGGACCTCCCGGTCCGCCTGATCTGGGGCGAGAACGACACCGCCGCCCCGGTCTGGATGCCCGGCGAGGCCATGGAGATCCTGGGGGACAACGCGACCCTGGAGATCGTCCCGGGCTCCGCGCACCTGCTCGACGCCGGGCTGGTCAAGAGCCTTCGAGGCGCCATCGACGAACTTCGTACGAACTGAATCTGAGGGGCTGAAGAAGAAGCATGTGGATCGTCCTGGTCACCTCCGCGCTGACCCTGGTCTCCTACTACCGCTGGCTGCGGGTCGCGCAGCGTGAGCACTACGAGCCGACGCGGCTGTTCGCGATCGAGTGGATCTGGATCAAGGCACGCCCGGTCGAGGCGATCCTGCTCGGCGCGGTCGTCGTGGTCTGCCTGGCCGCGTTCGTGCTGCCCTACGGCGCGCTCGTCGGCGCGCTGCTGTTCATCGGCTGGCCCGTGGGCATGTCGTTCAGCGGCGCGAAACGGCTGGTGTGGACCGACCGGGTCAAGCGCCTGGCCGGTGTGCTCTTCGTGCTGCACGCCATCGTCACCGTCGTGATCGCGCTGGTCGTCCCGGCCGCTGCGGGCCTGCTCCCGATCCTCGCGGTCCCGCTGGCCGAGGCGGCGCTGGCGATCATGTGGCCGGTCGAGAAGGCGATGGCGAAGAAGTGGCAGGTCCAGGCGGCCGCCACGATCCAGAAGGTCAGCCCGCGGATCGTCGCGATCACCGGCTCCTACGGGAAGACCTCCACCAAGAACTACGCCACCCACCTGATGCAGGGCCGCTGGTCGACGCTGGCCTCGCCGGCGAGCTTCAACAACGCGATGGGCCTCTCCCGTGCGGTCAACGACCGCCTCCAGCCCGGCACCGACATCTTCGTGGCCGAGATGGGCACCTACGGCCCCGGCGAGATCGCCGAGCTGACCGAGATCTTCCCGCCGGAGGTCGCCGCCATCACCACGATCGGCGAGGCCCACCTGGAGCGGATGAAGTCGCGCGAGACGATCGTGAAGGCCAAGTCGGAGATCCTTCCGAAGGCCTCGACCGTGGTGCTCAACATCGACGTACCCGAGCTCGCCCTCATCGCCGAGAACCTCCGCGCCAGCAAGCGCGTCATCGCCTGCTCCGCGGTCCCGGGCACCACCGCCGAGGTCGTGGTGGCGGGCTCTGCTCTGCAGATCAACGGCGAGACGTACGCCGTCCAGCTGCCCGACGAGGTCGGGCACCCGATCAACGTGGCGATCGCCGTCGGCCTCGCCCTCGCGGTCGAGGTCCCGATCGAGACGATCACCCAGCGGCTGGCCTCGATCCCCGGCACGCCCCACCGCGCCGAGGCCAACAAGACGCCCGGCGGCGTCTGGGTCATCGACGACACCTTCAACTCCAACCCGACCGGCGCCGCCGCCGCCCTCGCCAAGGCCAAGCGGCTGGCAGGGGAGTCGGGCACGGTGTGGACCATCACGCCCGGTATGGTCGAGCTGGGCACCGAGCAGGCCGCGCGCAACATCGAGTTCGCGCAGGCTGCCACGGCCTCCGACAAGATGCGCCTGTGCATCGTCGGTCGCACCAACCGAAAAGCGCTGCAGGCGGGGGAGCCTGCGCGAACCACTGCGTTCGAGAGCCGTAAGGCGGCAGCGGATCATGCGTTGACCGCGGCCAAGGAGGGCGACGTGGTGCTGTACGAGAACGACCTCCCCGACCACTACGCGTAGGACCCCCAGGAGCTTTCACCATGAGCGTAACCAAGGCCACCATCGTCTTCGGCGGTCCCAGCGCCGAGCACGACATCAGCATCCTCACCGGCCTGCAGGCCGAGCGGGTCCTCTCCGGTGCCGGCGTCGAGGTGACGTGCCTCTACTGGGCGCGCTCCGACAAGTGGTTCCTGGTGCCCGCCAAGCAGGAGGCGCGCGACTTCCTCGGCGGCGAGCCGAAGGGTTCCAAGGCCGTCGAGTTCCGCCTCGGTGCCGAGAAGGGCGACGGCTTCTACACCACCGGCGGCTTCGGTGGGGGCAAGCGCCTGGAGACCGGCCCGATCCTCTCCGCCTTCCACGGCGGCGCGGGCGAGGCCGGCGGCATCCAGTGGCTCTTCGAGCTCGCCGGCCTCAAGGCGACCGGCGCCACGCCGGCCGCGGCCGCGCTCGGCATGGACAAGCTCGCCTTCGGCGCGGTCATGCTCAACGCCGGCCTGCCGTCGCTGCAGCGCGAGCTGCTCTCGCGCTACGCCGCCCCGACCTTCGAGGGCCCCTACATCGTCAAGCCGCGCTTCGGTGGCTCTTCGATCGGCATCGAGGTCGTCGACGACTACGAGACCGGCCTGGCGCTCCTCAACACCTCGCCGCACCTGCGTGCCGGCGCGGTCGTCGAGCCGTACCGTCCCGACCTCTTCGACCTCAACGCCTCGGTGCGCACCGCGCCCGAGATCGCCGTGAGCGACGTCGAGCGCCCGCTGCGCTCGGAGGAGGCGAAGATGTACGACTACTCCGCCAAGTACGTCCACACCGACGGTCTCTCCTCCTCCCCGCGTGAGTTCCCGGCCCAGGTCGAGGAGTCGGTCACCAAGCAGATCAAGGACCTGGCCGTACGCGTCGTGGAGCTCACCGGCCTGACCGGCATCCTCCGCATCGACTTCCTCTCCGACGGCAAGGGCGAGGTCTACATCAACGAGGTCAACTCGATCCCCGGCGCCCTCTCGCTCTACCTGTGGCCCGACACCCCGGCCTCCGAGGTCCTCACCAGCGCCATCGCCGAGGCCGAGAAGCACGTCCCCCAGGTCACCCGGAACTTCGAGGAGGGCGTCGCCCTCAAGGCCGCGGGCGGTATCGCCGGCAAGCTCACCGGCCTCAGCTGAGGCCGAGTCGGCGCACGCTGACAAGAAAACGCCGAGTCGGCGCGTCATGACGCGCCGACTCGGCGTTGTTTTCGGTCAGGATGAGCCGACTCGGCAGGGGGTCAGCGGGCGAGAGCGCGCTTGAGGAGGGCGAGGGTGACCTCGCCCATCGAGGTGCCGTCGTGCTTGGCGGCGAAGGGGAAGACGCTGGTCTCGGTGGCGCCGGGGGTGATGGCGACCTCGAGGACGACGAAGCTGCCGTCGGGGGTGACCATGAAGTCGGTGCGGGAGATGTCGCGCATGCCGAGCAGCTCATGGGCGCGAACGGCGGTCTCGCCGAGCTCGGCGATCAGCGCGCCGGGGAGGTCGGGGCGGCCGAAGCCGACGAACTCGGCGGTGTAGCGCGCCGCGAAGTCGAACTCGTGGCCCTTGCTGAAGTCGATGGCCACCGGCGACAGGTACGACGGGCCCGCATCCTGCTCGTGGACGACCACGGAGACGTCGATGCCGCCGTAGAAGCGCTCGATGAGCGCCTCGTCGCAGTAGGCGTAGGTCTTGACCAGGGCGGCGGGGAGGGCGGAGAGGCCATCGACGCCGGTGACGCCGAGCGCCGAGCCGCCGCGCGAGGGCTTGACCACGACCCGCTCACCGAGCCGCGAGATGACGTGCTCCATCAGCACCGGCGCGCCGACGTCGCGGAACGTCGTGGACGACAGCGAGACCGAGTCCGGCACGGGGATCCCGCCACGGCGCAGGAGCTCGCGGGCGGCGGTCTTGTCGAACGCGACGCGGCAGGAGGTGGAGACGGTGCCGACGTACGGGATCCCGATCAGCTCCAGGAGCGTCTGGATCTCGCCGTCCTCACCGAACTGGCCGTGCAGAGCCGGCAGCGCCACGACCGCCTTGTCGCGTTCGAGGTTGTGCAGCAGCGCCCGGTCGAAGTCGTACGCAGCCACCTCCACGCCCAGCGCCGACAGCTCGCGTACGAGGTTGCGGCCAGAGGCCAGCGACACGTCGCGCTCGTGGCTCAACCCGCCGGCGATGACGGCGACAGGTCCGGGAAGAGGAGGTGTGCTCATGACTTCGTTCTAACAGACGGTGAAAGAGTTACTGGAAACGCGGGTCTCGACCCGCAGTCGCGGCTTCGCAAGCTCAGCCGCGCGCTCGCTCGACCTCCTCGCGTTTGTCCGGAGCAAGCTCCGGACAAGGCTCGGAATCAGATGTGGACGACCGGGCAGGTCAAGGTGCGGGTGATGCCTTCGAGGCTCTGGACGCGAGCCACGACGAGCTTGCCGAGCTCGTCGACGTTGCGCGCCTCGGCGCGGACGATCACGTCGTACGGACCGGTGACGTCCTCAGCCAGGGTCACGCCCTGGATCTTGCCGATCTCGGTGGCGACCTCCGCGGCCTTGCCGACGTCGGTCTGGATGAGGATGTACGCCTGTACGACCATGGTGCTGCTCCTGTTCTCCGTGCCTTCCTTGGCACAACGTCAGGCAAGTAACCTATCGCGTTATCTATCGATCGACCTACACCGACCCTGGTGATAAGACGAACGCCGCGATGACCGCGCGAAGGGCGAAGACGCGGTGATGCGTGTCCCGGTATCTCCGCGGGTCGCGAGGAGGGTTGGATGGAGCCATGGCTTTTCCGAGGGACACGACGCTCGCCGACATCGGTGAGTTCGGGCTGATCACCGAGATGACCAAGCACTTCGCCCAGGGGGAGCAGGTGCTGGTCGGTCCCGGCGACGACGCCGCGCTGGTGCGGGTCAAGCAGGGTCATGTGGTGGTCTCGACCGATCTGCTCGTCGAGGGCCGCCACTTCCGGCGGGACTGGGCCGAGGCGTCCCACATCGGCCACCGGGCGGCGGGCCAGAACCTCGCCGACATCGCCGCGATGGGTGGCGTCGCCCACTCGATGACCCTCGGTCTCGCCGTTCCATCGGATCTCCCGGCGGAGTGGGCGGTCGACTTCGCGGAGGGCTTCGCCGCGGAGTGTGCGCTGGTCGGGGCCTCCGTCGTCGGCGGTGACGTCACCGGCGCCGACCAGATCGTCATCTCCGTGACCGCCATCGGTGCGGTCGCCCAGGCACCGGTCCTGCGCTCGGGAGCGGAGCCCGGCGACGTACTCGCGCTGTGCGGCCGTCAGGGATGGGCCGCTGCCGGCCTGGCGATCCTCAAGCGAGGCTTCCGGTCACCACGCGTGCTGGTCGACGCCTACCGCCGCCCACAACCGCCGTACGCAGCCGGCCCCGCCGCCGCGGCGGCCGGTGCCTCGGCCCTGATCGACGTCTCCGACGGTCTCCTCGCCGAGGCCAGGCACATCGCCGATGCTTCCGAGGTCTCCATCGACGTGCACACCGCCGCGCTGACCGTCCCCGACGAGCTCAACGCGGTCGCCTCGGCGACCGGTGCCGACGCGCTCGCGTTCGTGCTGGGCGGGGGAGAGGACCACTCGCTGCTCGCCGCGTTCCCGCCCGATGTCGAGCTGCCGTCGGGGTGGACCGTGATCGGGACGATCGGCGAACCCGGTGGTGAGCCGGTCACGGTCGACGGCGAGGTCTACGAGGGCCCGACGGGGTGGACGCACTTCTGAGGATCGCGCGACGGTTCGTCTAGGTATGCAGCCGAACCGTCACTTCCCTGGTGGAACTCCACCAGGGAAGTGACGGCTTCCCTGCATACCTAGACGAACCAACGCCACGACCCGCCGACGACAAAGGCCGCCACCCCGAGGGGTAGCGGCCTTCGACGAAGAATCAGCTCAGCGAGCGACCTTGCCGGCCTTGATGCAGGTCGTGCAGACATTCATGCGCTTCGGGGTGCCGTTGATGACGGCGCGGACGCGCTGGATGTTGGGGTCGAAGCGGCGCCTGGTCGCCTTCTTGGACCACGGCCGGTTGTTGCCGAAGCCCGGCTTCTTGTCGCAGATGTCGCAGACGGCAGCCACCGTGAACTCCTGAGGTTGAATAGATGATCGAGGTCGATTGGATAGTGTCGGCGGGCGCGATGAACGGCTGCCCTGCCGAGACAACCGAACAAGCGTAGCCCGTCCGGCTGTGCCCGGCGAAATCGTCACTCCTCCGAGCGCCGATCCCGCCACCTGTCCAACGGTGCGGCCAGCGCGGTGGCCAGCTTCCACCGCTTCGACCCGCGCAGATCGTCGATCTCGGCGCGCCGGCCCGCGAGCTGTCGGCGCTGCGACTCCAGCCGCCGCCGCTGGTCGGCGACCACCTCGCGGAGCCGGGCGAGCTCGTCGCGCAGCTCGAGGCCCTGCTCGACCCAGTCGGGGATGGCGGGCACCGCGGGGAGGTCGGGGGAGAGGCCGCGGCGCAGCACGACGTAGAACTCGATGTCGTTCTCCGGCACGGGCAGAAGCGACTCGACCGACCAGCCGGTCAGCCCCAGGCGGCGCAGCTCGGCGATGATCTCGGGGAACGAGCGGTCGGTGTAGGTCCACACGTGGCAGTCGACGTACTCGCCGCGGCGGGCGCGCTCGACCTGGGCCCGGGTGTAGCCGAGGTCGTGGATGCAGGTCTCGGCCTCGCTCGGCCCACGGAGGTGGAGGCGCTTGGGGTCGCCGTTGACCGCACAGCGGTGGTGGTCGTAGACGGCTCGCACGGACGGGACGGTGTCGCCGGCCTCGTGGGCCTGCAGGATCTGGCCCATCGTGGTCGGCGGGCGGTGCGCGTCGAAGGTGTAGCGCCGGTCGGGGACGACCAGGACCAGGGCCCCGTCGGGAGCGAGGACGGCCTCGACCTGCGCCAGCCAGCCGACCAGGTCGGGCACGTGCTCGACGACGTGGCTGGCCAGTGCCCAGTCGAACGGAGCCCCCTTCGCCGCGGCCTCCTCGAGCGTACGCATCCGGGTGCCGTCCCACATCGGGTAGTCGATCTCGGGGATGGCCTCGCGGCTCACGTTGGGATTGTCGGTGTTGGTCTCGTAGAGCCGGTCGCGGTCGTAGAGGTCGAGATAGGAGACGTCCGCGGCATCACGAGGGACGAGCGGTCTGTGCAGGGGCCCGATCTCCAGGCCGCGGCCGGTGGAGAAGTCGAAGATTTCGGCGACGCGACGGGCGCGCGGGGTCGTGGTCGGGATCGACATCCGGAGGTCCTTCGGCGTAGGGAGGTCTCCACACTAGGGATGGATCGTCACTGCGCGGGGCATGACTCGGCAGAACCTGTTACTCGTTCGTGTCTTTGCTGCAGCCTCGGATTTGTTCACCCGTCGTTTACCCCGTACCCGGACACCGCCTACCCTGGGTGCCGCGATACCGGGATGTGTGTCCGGCGTCACGGTGTCTGGTGCAAGGTCGAGGAGTAGGGAGGGCAGCGTGGCCGAGGTCAAGCTCGATCTGTTCCGCCGGTTCGGTGACCTGGCGACCGATGCGCTCGCGTCGCACCGCGAGGAGATCGACGCGCTCAACGTCTTCCCGGTGCCCGACAGCGACACCGGCACGAATCTCTATCTCACGATCGCCGCGGCCCGTGACGGGCTGCGCGAGTTCACCGGCACCGACTGGCGCGAGGGCCTGCGCGCCTTCTCGCGGGGCGCGCTGCTGAACGCCCGCGGCAACTCGGGCGTGATCCTGGCCGAGATGATCGGCGCCCTGCTGCGCCGGCTGATCCAGGCCACCGAGGACGAGCGCACCGCCTCGGTCTTCGCCGACGCGCTGCGCAACGCCGGCAACGCCGCCTACGCCGCGGTGGGGGAGCCCCAGGAGGGCACCATGCTCAGCGTGCTCCGGGCCGCTGCGGACGCGGCTGAGGCATGCGTCGAGATCGACGAGACCGCGCGCACCCGCGACGTGATGTCGGTCGCCGCCAGTGCCGCCCGCGCCGCCCTCGCCCGTACGCAGGAGCAGCTGCCCACGCTCGCCGCCGCCGGGGTCGTCGATGCCGGTGGCCGCGGCATCTGCGTGCTCCTCGACGCCTTCGAGACCGCCCTCACCGGGCGCCGTCCCAGTCCACAGGCACCCACCCCGCACATCCCGATCCCGATCCCGGCGGACCTGGGCGGCGCCGACGGACATGCGCTGGAGCCGGGTGGCCCGGCGTACGAGGTGATGTACCTGCTCGACGCCGAGGACGCCGCGATCCCCGACCTCCGCAAGCGGCTCCAGCCGCTGGGCGACTCGCTGGTCGTGGTCGGTGGCGAGGGCATCTGGAACGTGCACGTCCACGTCGACGACGTCGGTGCCGCGATCGAGGCCGGGATCAACGCCGGGCGCCCCCACCGGATCCATGTGACCCACTTCGCCGAGCAGATCGCCGGCCAGGCCCACCGCCACGCCACCCGTAGCGGCCGGGCCGTGATCGCGTTCGCTGCCGGGCCGGGGCTGGCCGAGCTCTTCCGCGGGGCCGGTGCGATCGTGATCGAGGGCGGGCCACATCGGCGCCCGACGACCTCCGAGCTGCTCGAGGCGATCACCGCCTCCGGTGCCGACGAGGTGATCGTGCTGCCCAACGACGCCCCGACCCGGCAGTCGGCCGAGGCCGCTGCCCGCACCGCGGAGGACGACCTCGACATCAGCGTCGCGGTGATCTCGACCCGCAGCCAGGTGCAGGGACTGGCGGCGATCGCGGTCCACGAGCCCGGCCGGAAGTTCGACAAGGACGTGCTGGAGATGACCGCCACCGCGCGACACGCGCGGCACGGTGCGGTCACGATCTCGAACACCCGAGCGATTACGATGGCTGGGCCGTGCATGCCGGGTGACGCGCTCGGGGTGCTCGACGGAGACTTCGTCAAGGTCGGCCAGGACCTGGAGAGATGTGCGACCTACGTGCTCGCCCGGCTCATCGGGGGTGGTGGCGAGCTGGTGACGCTGGTCTCCGGCCTCGAGGACCCCAACGGCGAGCTCGCCCGAGGGGTCGCGGCGTGGCTGGCTGCCAACCATCCGGCCGTTGATGTGATGGTGTACGACGGAGGCCAGGAGCGCTACCCCCTCCTGATGTCGGTCGAGTAGAGGAGAAGAGACGGTGCCGATCACCCTCGAGTCCCCGATCGAGGCCGTGCTGGGCAACAGCAAGCACGCCACGAAGTTCACCAAGGGTCTCGGGCTGCGCACCGTGGGCGACCTGCTCCACCACTTCCCGCGGCGCTACCTGCGCACCGCCGATCTCAGCCAGACGCCGCAGCTGCACGAGGGCGAGATGCTCACCGTGCTCGGCGAGGTGGTCCGCAGCGTGGTCCGCCAGCACACCGACCGCCGTACCGGCCGGCCCGCCTACCGCGTCGAGACCCAGCTCAAGGCCGGCACCGCCGACCTGCAGCTCACCTTCTTCTCCAAGTCCCAGCGGATCGCCGAGTGGCGCCGCGGCGTGCTCGCCCCGGGCGTCCGCGGCGTCTTCGTCGGCAAGGCCGGGTCCTTCCGTGGCGAGTGGCAGCTGGCCAACCCGCAGATGGTCGTCTTCGGCGACGACGACGCCGAGAACGCCGCCGAGGCCGCCGACAACCAGATGGCGGTCGAGGAGCTGACCGAGCTCTTCCCGATCTACCCGCTCACCGCCGGTCTCCAGCACTGGGACGTGATGCGCGCCGTGCGGTTCGCCCGGCAGGTCGTCGAGGACGTGACCGACGTGCTCCCCGAGCAGCTCCGGGAGACGTACGCCGTCCCGGGGCTGCGCGACGCGCTGGACCTCATCCACGCGCCCCATGAGCTCAAGGACGTCCAGCGTGCCCAGCGCCGGTTCCGGTTCGAGGAGGCGCTCGGGCTGCAGCTGGTCCTCGGCCGCCGGCGAAGGGCTCTGCAGGCGCTGGGCACCACCGCCCGCACCGGCGGGGTCCATCACCTGCTCGAGGCCTTCGACGAGCGGCTGCCGTTCACCCTCACCAAGGGGCAGGAGACGATCGGGGAGGAGCTCGAGGCCGCGCTGGCCCAGCCCCACCCGATGAACCGGCTGCTCCAGGGTGAGGTCGGCTCCGGCAAGACGCTGGTCGCGCTGCGCGCGATGCTGCGGGTCGTCGACTCCGGGGGACAGGCCGCGCTGCTGGCGCCGACCGAGGTGCTCGCCCAGCAGCACTACCGCTCGATCACCACGATGCTCGGCGACCTGGCCGCGAGCGGCTTGGCCGGCGGGCTCTTCGCCGGCGACCAGGAGCAGACCCATGTCGAGCTGCTGACCGGCTCGATGACCAAGACCCAGCGCAAGGGGCCGCTGAGCCGGATCGCCACCGGCGAGGCCGGGATCGTCGTCGGCACCCACGCCCTGCTGCAGGACCAGGTGATGTTCGACGACCTCGGCCTGGTCGTCGTCGACGAGCAGCACCGCTTCGGCGTCGAGCAGCGCGCCGCCCTGACCGACAAGGCCGGCACCCCGCCGCACCTGCTGGTGATGACCGCGACGCCGATCCCGCGCACGGTCGCGATGACGGTCTTCGGCGACCTCGAGGTCTCCACGCTCACCGAGCTCCCGGCCGGCCGCGCCGAGATCCAGACCAACCTGGTCTCGCTCGTCGACCACCCGGCCTGGATCCAACGGGTGTGGGAGCGCGTCAAGGAAGAGGTCGAGAAGGGCCACCAGGTCTACGTCGTCGCCCCGCGGATCAGCGGCGACGAGTCCGAGCAGGGGGAGAGCGACCAGCGCGACTTCGATGCCGACGGCAACGAGGTCGCCTCCGCGCCGGGTCGGCTCTCCGCCGTCGACGAGGTCACCGAGGAGCTGACCACCGGTCCGCTGCAGGGGCTGAGCGTCGCCAAGCTCCACGGCAAGCTCCCCGCCGAGGAGAAGGAGCGCACGATGAGCGCCTTCGCCGCCGGTGACATCGATGTGCTGATCGCCACCACCGTGATCGAGGTCGGCGTGGACGTACCCAACGCCACCACCATGGTCATCCTCGACGCCGACCGCTTCGGGGTCTCCCAGCTCCACCAGCTGCGCGGCCGGGTCGGCCGTGGCGGGCTGCACGGGCTGTGCCTGCTGGTCTCCCACGCCGAGGCCGGCACCCCGGCCAGGACCCGCCTCGACGCGGTCGCCCAGACCACCGACGGCTTCGAGCTGTCCCGGGTCGACCTCGACCAGCGCCGCGAGGGCGACGTGCTCGGCGCCTCCCAGTCGGGCCGGCGCTCGAGCCTGGAGAGCCTGCGTGTGCTCCGTGACGAGGAGACCATCCTGGAGGCGCGCGAGGCGGCCGAGGCACTGCTCGAGGCCGACCCTGATCTCACGACCGCACCGCTCCTGGCCGAGCGGGTCACCGAGATCGAGGAGTCCGCTTCCGCTGACTACTTGGAAAAGTCCTAAGGTGTCCCAATGACTCGGATCATCGGTGGCGTCGCAGGAGGGCGACGCCTACTCGCTCCCAAGGGGGTGCGGACCCGTCCGACCACCGATCGGGTCCGTGAGGCGCTCTTCTCGGCGATCGAGTCCTCCTACGGCTCCCTGGCCGGCCTGCGCTTCCTCGACCTCTACGCCGGCACCGGCGCGGTCGGGCTGGAGGCATGGTCCCGCGGGGCCGGGGTGGTGACCCTGGTCGAGTCGGACCGGCGTACGGCCGGGGTGATCCGTTCGAACGCGAAGGAGCTCGGCTTCCCGCGGGCCAACGTGGTCGCGGCCACCGTGGCGAGCACCTTGGTGACGCCGCCGACGGCTCCCTACGACATGGTCTTCCTAGACCCGCCCTACCCGCTCTCCGACGACGCCGTCGCCGAGGACATCGCGCTGCTGGTCAAGCACGGCTGGCTGGTGCCGGGCGCCCTGGTCGTCGTCGAGCGGTCGGCGCGGAGCCCCGAGCCGGTCTGGCCCGACGGGTTCACCGACCAGAGGTCGAAGAAGTACGGCGAGACCACGCTCTGGTACGGCATCGCGCCGGATTGATCCCAGGGACGGACCGACCGAAAGAGAGAGAATGACAATGACGCGTCGTGCGGTGTGCCCCGGGTCGTTCGACCCGCCCACGTTGGGCCACCTCGACATCTTCACCCGTGCCTCGGCGATCTTCGACGAGGTCGTCGTCGCCGTCGGGGTCAACCCGTCGAAGTCGAAGCGCCTGTTCACCGCCGAGGAGCGGATGGAGATGATCGCCGAGGTGACCGCTCCGCTGGGCAACGTACGGGTCCAGGGGTTCACCGGGCTGGTCACCGACTTCTGTGTCGAGATCGACGCCCAGGCGATCGTGAAGGGGCTGCGTGGCGCACCCGACCTGGAGTACGAGGCGCCGATGGCGCAGATGAACGCCCACATGACCGGCGTCGAGACCGTCTTCCTGCTCAACGACCCGCGCTGGGCGGCGGTCTCCTCCTCGCTGGTCAAGGAGATGGCCCATTTCGGTGGGGATGTGTCGGCTTTCCTGCCGCCGGATGTTCTTGCACGACTCACCAAGCGTTTGGCAGAACGTTCCGAGTAAGGGGCACCGTTCGCCGGTATCGTTCACTGGGCAGTCCTTCCCAGGGCTCCCCGACAATCCCTTCTCTGGAGATCAATGTCCACCTCAGGCCGTTCGCCGCTTTCCTTGGCCAAGCAGTCCTACGCCGCCTCCCTCAAGGCCGTCGGTCGCGGGCTGACGAAGACCGGACTCGCGAAGGAGACCGCACCGCCGGTCGAGCAGCGCTGGCGCCACTGGGCCCACTCGCTCACCAAGGTCTACGACTCCCTGGCGATGGCGAAGCTCGACGTACCGTGGTGGACCTACGACGCGATCACCGCCGTCGACGCCTGGCTGAGCGAGCGTGAGCGCCCGATCCGGGTCTATGAGTACGGCTCCGGTGCCTCCACCATCTGGCTCTCGCGTCGCGTCGACGAGATCCACTCCGTCGAGCACCACCGGGGCTTCGGCGAGATGATGCAGGCCGAGCTCGCCGGCGAGGAGAGGGTCTCGCTGCGGATCATCGAGCCGGTCGAGTCCTCGAACCCGGTCGTTCCCTCGCAGAAGGAGGGCCACGCCGGCCTCGACTTCGAGGCGTACGTCAACTCCATCGACGACGTCGACGGCGAGTTCGACCTCGTGGTGATCGACGGGCGTGCCCGTGAGGCATGCCTGGAGAAGGCCAAGGACCGGCTCGCTCCCGGCGGGATCATCGTCTTCGACAACAGCCGCCGCAAGCGCTACGTCGAGGCCATCGCCGCCTCGGGGATGAAGGAGACCATCCACGCCGGTCTCACCCCGACCCTGCCCTACCCCGAGCGCACCTCGGTCCTGACGAAGGGCTGAGACCCAGGTCATCCCGGGCGCCCGGCGTGGATCATCCACGCCGGGCGCCCGCTCTCATAGGGTCGCCGTCATGGCGTCACCTGGGGACTCGAGAACTGATCACACGGAGCCGGTCGGGGTGATCAGGTGGGCGACGTTCGCCGGCGTCTGCGTCGCGGCGCTGGTCTGGGCGGCCTACTCGGTCGGTGCCCAGAACGGCTCGTTCCTGACCCAGGACTTCGGTGCGCAGTACCACCTGGCCGAGATCACCGCCCATGGCGCGATCCCGCTGGTCGACTTCGAGCACGGCTGGAACGCAGGCTCGTTCTGGGTCAACGCGGCGCTCTACGCGATCGCGAGCGGCAGCCCGACGATCTGGTACTTCCTCTGGGGCCGTCTCCTCGGCGCCGGCCTCGGCGCGGTGCTCGCCGCCGCCATCGGGCTCCGGCTGCGGCTGCACCCGGCCGTGATGATCGCGGTCGCACTCGGGGTGCTCCTGCTCGCGACCCCGCTGCACATCAAGTACACGATCTGCCTGCTGTGGGTCTTCGTCCTCCTCCCGGTGGGGCCGCTGGAGTCACGTCCGCGCCTGGCCGCGGCCGCACGCGTGCTCCTCCCGGCCGTCGTCTTCTGGCAGTACGTCGAGCTGGCGGTGCTTCTCACCGGTGCTTCGGGGCTCTTCGAGCTGTTCGCGCGGAGGTCGGTGCCGTGGCGCACCCGGATCCTCCACTGTGTGCAGCTGGCCGGTGGGTTCGTGCTCGGGCTGGTCGTCGAGGCGGTGGCGTACAAGGTCCTGTGGGGGCTCTCCTTCGCCGACTTCAACCGCCAGGTGATCCTCGGGCAGACCGAGACGCACGAAGGTGCGCAGTACGCCGTCTGGAACTTCTTCGACCTGCCGACCGAGTCGGGACGCTTCTTCATCCTGGCGCTCTACCCGTTCGCGCTGCTGATTCCCTTCGTGCCGCTGGTGTGGCAGCGGATCTCGGACTCCACCCGGTTGATCGCGCTGGCCGGGCTCGTCCTCGTCGTCGTCCCGATCCGGCGCGTCGACAACCCGCACACCACCACCGTCTCCGCCCTCGTCCTCCTCGCCGTCGTCCTCGCGGTCGCCGAGCTCTACGAGCGCCGTACGTCCTCGTCGGTTGAGCCGCGAGCGTCAGCGAGCGTGTCGAAACCAACACAGTCCGTTGCCGCGCTACCGCTCGCCGCAGCCGGAGCTGCCTGGGCAGCCGTCACCCTCTGGATCGGCTTCGGCCTCCAGAGCATGGCCGGCGCCGTGCTCCTCGTGACTCTGGCGGTCGCCGGAGCGGTCCTCGGCGCGGCCTTCCTCCGCGGGGCTGTCGCGGCGGTCTCGGCCGGTGCTCTGGTGGTGCTCGGCTGCGTACCCGCTCTCGCCTCCGTCGACCACCTCGACGACATGCGCCGCGACGCGAAGTCCTTCGTCGTCAGCGACGCCATCGCCCGCTGGGCAGGCCCCGAGTACGAGCGCTGCAGCGGCGGCAGCCGCGAGGCCCTGGTGATGCCCAACTATCTCGAGCTCTACGACGCCCTCGACATCACCAACCCGACGCCCTACTACCTGTTCCACTACGACTTCGCGCAGTACGAGGACGTGCTGGTGCCTCAGCTCGAGGACGGCTCGATCCCGGTCATCATCGAGACCATGCCCCTGCACACGCCGCAGCCCTGGCTCACCGACGCGATCCGCGCGAACTATGTGCCGTGCTCGGTCGTGAGGATCGAGAAGCAGGCCACCACCGTCACTGTCTGGACCCACAAGTCTCGCGGCGAGGTCGCTCAGCGCGATCTCACCATTCGCCAGGGCCAGGCGATGGCGACCCCCTAGGGCCTGGCCAACTTGTTATCGGATTTGATAATGCGCCAGTGATACGATGGTCCTGTGCAGCCACAGAATCTGGATCGTGACACCCAGGAGGTCATCGACGACCTGGGGCGGTCGGTCGCGATCAGCGGGCTCTCGCAGGCCGCGTTCGCCCGTGCGGTCGGGACGTCGGCGCCGCGGATGTCCACCTACCTGAGCGGATCGACGCGGCCCTCCGCCTGGTTCTGTGTCCGGGCGCGCCGATTGGCGAACGCCCTCGCGGAGGCGCGTGAGCGTAGGTTGATGTCCGCTCCCGAGACCGCGGCGGAGATTCGTCGCGCTCTCAGGACCGGGGAGAGAGCCTGGGCCTGGCGGATGCTGCTCCAGGGCCGAGACCACCTGCGTCTCATGTTGACCGACCCTGGCTACGGTGACCTCGACATGACGGGTTCCTGGGAGGCCGGCCCTGGATCGACCGGTGACGTCGGGTTCGACGCCCTGCTGGCCGCGCTCGCGTTCCACGAGTTCGACGATGTGGGTGTTTCTGCGCCTGAGTGGACCCGGATCGAACCTCTCGAAGAGCACTGGCAGCCAGCCCACCCCTTCCTCAGTCCTGAGCGGGTTGTCGCACGAACCCCACCGTGGCTTCGCCGCCTCCACATCTACGTCCCAGAGCGTGACCTGGCCACGGCATGAGTGTTGATCGGCGGCACGAGTTCACCGCAACCGAGATCGAGGAGCTGCTGTCGGTGCTCGATGGGCGGCTTCGGGAACAAGGCGTCGCTGCCTCTGTCTTCGTCGTTGGGGGCGCCGCCATCGCCGCGACCGGGATCCGCGTGGACCGGGTGACCGTCGACGTCGACGGGATCACCCGCCAGCCGGTGGTGATCGAGGCTGCCCGCGCGCTGGCGGCTGAACGTGGGCTACCGATGAACTGGCTGAACTCGAACGCCAACATGTGGATGCCGCCGCTCCCGCCGGCGATGTTCGAGCCTCCAGATGCTCCTGGGCTCCGAGTCACCTATGCCTCGGATGACCTCTTGCTCGCGACGAAGCTCGTCGCTCAGCGCTCAAAGGATGCCGACGACATCGTTGCGCTGGCGGTCAGGCTGGGCCTGAGCGAGGCGGAGGAGCTGGAGGCACTCGTACGCCGCTTCTACACCGATGAGGGCGCGCTCGAGTTCATCGTGGACGGCAACGACGTGGATCGGGAGATCAGGCTCGGGGCAGAGGACGCCTCGCGGCTGATCAAGCATCGCGCCGAGCGGATCTGACGCCGACCCAGATCCGACGGGGATGGTTCCTCGGATGTCTGGGCGCGAGAAGTGCTTGTTGGGTGCTCTTGTTCACGCCGTCGATGGCCCCTGCCTGAGCATTGCCTCATGACGTAGGTCGCAGCGTTCCGCCCCCGGTTGCCTGCCGCAGCGCGTACTTTCGGAGCATGCTCGATGCGGCGGCCACGCCGGCGACCCCCTCGCCCGCACGCCGAGTGCGGGAACCCATCGGCCGGGTCCGATGGGCGACCTTCGCTGTGATCGTCGTGGTCGCCGTCGTCTGCGCCGCCTACACCCTCACCGCACAGATGGAGCCGTTGACCGGGGACAGAGGCGCGCAGTACTACCTCGGTAAGCTCACGGCCGAGGGTGCGGTCCCGCTGATCGACTTCCAGCACGGCTGGAACGCCGGCTCATGGTGGGTGAACGCCCTGGTCTATCGCCTCGCCGGTGGCGATCCGCTGTGGTGGGAGTTCTTGCTGGGCCGCTTCTTTGCCGTCACGCTGTCTGCGATCCTCGTGGCCGCGATGGGACTGCGCAGACGCCTGCATCCGGCTGCCATGGTCGCCATGGCGCTGGCCGTCCTGACACTCGCATCGCCCGCGCAGGTGAAGTACGTCCTGCCTGTCCTCTTCGCGTTCATCCTTCTGCCCGGAGGTCGGCTCGACGCCGGACGCTGGTTACTGGTCGTGCGGTTGCTGGTGCCGGCGGCCCTCTTCTGGCAACATGTCGAGCTGGCGATCCTGCTGACCGGTGCGGCGGGACTGTACGAGCTCATCGGGCGGCGCGAGGCAACGGCGCGGGAGAGACTGACACGCTGTGCCGCCCTCGCCGCCGGGATCCTGGCAGGGTTCGTGTCGGAGGTGCTGTTCTACCGCATCGGCTACGGAATGAGCCTCGCCGAGCTCAACCGCCAGGTCGTCTTCGGTCAGGCTCAGCAGTTTCCGAACCACTTCGGCTGGCCCTTCTTCGATGTGCCGTCCGACGGGGAGGGCTACCTCATCGTCGCTGTCTATCCCTTCCTGCTGCTGCTGATGTTCGTACCGGTCATCTGGCGTCTGGCGAGCGACCCGACGCGATTCCTCGCTTTGTGTGCGCTGCTTCTCGCGACCGTCCCCATCCGACGCCCCGGGCCTGGACACGCCGAGACCGTGAGTGCGCTGGTTTTCGCAGCGCTGATCTTCGCCCTCTGCGACGTGTATGACCGCCGGGACCAGATCTCGGTGCCGAGTCGGACGAGGTCCATGTCCGGGCAGCAGTGGGTGACGGCGGTCGTGGGGTTCGCAACCGGGGCGGCGTGGGTGGGAGCAGCTCTGGCGTTCGGCTTCGGTGCCCACAGCCTTGTCGGCCCGGTGATCCTCGTGCTGGTGGTGAGCGTCATGATGATCGGCACGAGGCTGCGGGCGAGGCTGGTCGCGGTCTCCGCGGGTGCCTGCCTCGTCCTGGGGGTGATTCCCCTGGCCTCAGCGGTCGAGCACGTCGACGACCTGAGCCGGGACAGTCGTCAGCTCGAGGCCGCCGATGTCTGGGGAGACGCGATACGACCCGAGATGACACGGTGCTTGAAGGGAGGCCGTACCGCTTTCGTGTTGGGCAACCAGCTGTCGTTGTACGACGCCCTCGATGTCGAGAACCCGACGCCGTTCTACCTGTTCCACTACGACTTCGGTCGCAACGAGAAGCAGCTGAGGGCGATGATGGCTGGCGGCGAGGTGCCGGTGGTGCTGCAGACGGCCGCGATGGCCCGCGGCGGCTGGGTGGAGGCCGCGATCGAGAAGGACTACGAGCCCTGCGCCGAGGTCTGGATCGCGGAGGAGCACCGGCGCTTCCGCATCTGGGTGCACCGATCGCTCGAGCCGTTCGAGAAGCGGGCGGTCGAGGTTCACCCCGACGGCACCAGAACCTTCAGCAAACTGACCTAGTCGGAGTCAAATCGAGGGACACGCAACCAGAGCACGAGAGCACGGGAGAACCTGGCATAGGGTCGCCATCAGCCCGCAAGCCCACCCGAAGGTCCTGAATGCTCCGCTCCACCCACGAGGACCGCGTCGACGTACGACCCCCGAGGCGGCTGCTGGCGGCGATGGTGCTGATCGCGTTCTTCGCGATGAGCTTGAGCAGCTACGTGGCGCTGACCCGGGCGCTGCAGTACCAGACCCGGGACGAGGGGCCGAACGCCGGCTACGCGGTGGAGCTTGCCTCGGGGCGGCTGCCGACGATCGACACGCCCGTGACGACGGACGCCGGCCGTTATCCCCAGGTCGTCGAGGGGCTGGGGACCATGGTCGATGAGCCGCACCGCCACATCTGGACCGCGAACCATCCTCCGCTCTACTACCTGATGTCGCTGCCGTTCGTGGCCGCGGCGGGGGCGCTCGACGCGCCGCAGGTGATGATCGTCGGGATGCGGCTCATCAATGCCGTCGGCTCCGCGCTGTGCGTGCTGCTGGTGGGCCTGATCGCCTTCGAGGTGACGAAGCGGGCCGCGGTCGGGTTCCTGGCCACGGGCATCAGCGCGTCGTGCGCCGTGCTGGTGAGCGCGGGTGGGCACATCGCCAACGACGGGGTCGCGGTCGCGGCGTCGTCGCTGACCCTGCTGGCCACGATCCGGATCCTGAACCGTGGCCCGTCCCCGGGGCGACTGACGCTGGTCGCGCTGGCCGGGGCCGCCGCGGCAGGGGCGAAGGCGCCAGGGGTTCTGACCGTCGTCCTGTGCGGTGCGGCCATCGCGCTGGCTCTGCTCCTCAAGGACCACTCCCGCCGCGGCGTGATCCGCGCGCTGGCGGCCTCGGCCGTGGCCACCGGTGTCCCGGCGCTCGCCACCGGCTGGTTCTACGTCCGCAACATCGTCCTCTACGACGACCCGACCGCCACCGCTGCGCTGCTGGACAAGTTCGACCGGGAGCCGAACGGGACCTGGTGGCAGATCGTGACGGACGGCTCGCTCTGGGTGGACTGGTACGAACGCCTGTGGGTGCCGCTGCTGGCGGAGGGGTACGTCGTGGTCGTCGATGTGCTGGCCGTCGTCGCGGCGGCAGGACTTCTCGTGCTGGTCGTCCGTCGGAGGATCGCCGGGCCGGCGGATGAGCCCTCCTCGGGGGCGGGATGGCTGCTGCTCACCGTCCACGCGGCGCTCGTCCTGGCGAACCTGGTCGGGTTCGTCGCGGGTGGCGGGAACCCGAACGACCGCTACCTGATGCCGCTGATGCCCCTGCTGGCAACCGCGCTCGCCGTCGGTCTCATGGCGCTCGTCGACCTGATCCCGGTCGGCTCCCGTGAGCCGCGGGCGCAGCTGGTCGCGGCTTCAATCACCCTCATGCTGGGTGCGTACGCGTTGCTGATCTTCGACTGGTTCGTCAGTTCGGCGATCTACGCCGGCCGGCTGCCCAACTCCGAGTCGCGCGGCGCCGAGCTCGTCGTCGCCGCGGGTGTGGTGTGCGGCGTGCTCGCCGTCTGCCTCGCGGCCTGGCCGGTCAGGACGTACGCCGCCCGAGGAGCGCTCCGAGACCGGCCAGCACCACATCGGCAAGGAGCAGGAGGACGCGCGAGGCGAGCGCGACGGTGAGCGCCTCGGGGACCCCGATGATCGGGCCGAGGGTGAGGGCGAGCAGCGCCTCCCGGATCCCGGCGCCGGCCGGGGCGGGGATGAACGCGATCCCCGCGGCCCAGGCCAGGGCCATCCCACCGGTCGCGGCCGCGACCTCGAGCAGCCCCACCGAGGCGTACGACTGCATCATCACGGCCAGGTGGAGGCCGAAGGCGACCCAGGCGAGCACCGCCCAGCCGATGGCAGTGAAGAGCCCCCGCGCGGTGAGGCGTACGCCGAGGGGTTCCTTCCCGAGCCGGGCGAAGAGCCAGTCGAGCACGCCCGGGACGACGCGCGGGTGCAGGCAGACGGCCAGCGGCACCAGCAGGAGCAGCAGCCACCAGTAGCGGCTGAGCCCCTCGGACGAGGACCAGGGGAGCAGGAGCGCGCCGACGCCGATGCCGCTGGCGACGACGATCCCCATGAAGAGGATGTTGACGCCGAGCATGGTCCGGCGCGCGACGCCCCAGCGCAGCCCGAACTGCATCTGCGCGACGACCGGCCACACCGAGCCGGGCAGGTACTTGCCCAGCTGGGAGACGTAGAAGACCGAGTGGGACTCGCGCAGCGAGGGCCGGATGCCCATGCCGTGCAGGAGCGCGACCCAGATCTGGCCGATCAGCATGGTGCCGACGATCGCCAGGACGCCGGCGATCGCGACGCGGCCCAGGCTCAGCTCCTGGACCGCGGTGGCCAGGTCGGCGCGCTGGCGCCAGACCAGGTAGGCGCCGCCGAGCACGACGACGAGCGCGAGACCGATCTTCAGCAGCCGCTTGGCAGGGCTGGGCGTAGCCGACGACCCGGCCTCCGTGGCGGAGACCGGGTCGGAGTGGGTCGTCGTCACAGGCTGGTCGTCCACGTCTCGCCGGTGGCACGTGTCTGGGTGTGCGGCAGGTCGAACTCGGCGACCGAGGTCTGGTCGCGCAGCATCTCGGTGCCGGACTTGCCGAAGCGAGCCTTCTTGGTGTGCTCCAGGTCGTCCTCGATGAGCACCCGGTTGGTGCGGATCAGGTCGGAGATCACGCCGAGCATCGCGGACATGAAGGCCAGGTTGATCAGCACGCCGCCGAGCAGCAGCGACTGGATGTGGTTGCCGTTGTCGCCGCTCAGCCACAGGACCAGGTAGCGCACGAACGGGATGGCGCCGAGCACGAAGAAGGCGGCGGTGAGCCAGACGAAGATGGCGTAGGGCTTGTACATCATGTAGGAGCGCACGATCGCCGCGCCCGACTTCATGATGTGCTCCGGCATCGACTTGAACAGCCGCGACTCACGGGTCTTGGCGTTGGTCTCGATCGGCACCGAGGCGATCTTCATCCGCTTGTTGCCCGCCTGGATGATCGTCTCCATGCAGTAGGAGAAGCGGGTCACCGTGTTGAGCAGCATCAGCGACTCGCGCGAGTAGGCACGGAAGCCGCTGGCCGCGTCGGGCAGGTCGGTCTCGGCGGCCATGTTGACCACCTTGGAGCCGACCTTCTGCAGCTTCTTCTTCAGCCCGGAGAAGTGCTCGATCCGGTCGACCTGCCGGTCGCCGATGACGATGTCGGCCTGACCGTTGATGATCGGCTGGACCAGGTCGGTGATCCGATCCTGCGGGTATTGGTTGTCGCCGTCGGTGTTGACCACGATGTCGGCGCCCAGCTCGAGCGCGCGGACCACACCGTCGTGGAAGCTGCGGCCGAGACCCTGGTTGCGGGAGTGGTGCACGAACTCGCGCACGCCGTGCTCCTTGGCGACCTCGACCGTCCGGTCGGTGCACCCGTCATCGACGATCAGGATGACGATCTCGTCGATGCCGGGGATCTGCTTCGGGATCGACTCCAGGACGGACGGGAGCGTCTCCTCCTCGTTGAGGCAGGGGACTTGAACGACAAGCTTCACAGGGACCTCAGGGCAAGTAGTGGGACCGAACACAGGTTTCGGGGGTTTGGTGAAGGGCTTCTGAGCCGCCACATTACCGCGTGGAATCCGCGGCCCCACGCCCCCTCGCGGGTGTCATCCGGCGTATGTGCTAAGGAAACCTGGCGTTCAGGACGGGGCCACGCCGCGTCTGCCACGACGTCGGTCCAGGACCCGGGGGACGAGCAGCAGACCCAGCGTCACCAGGGCGCCGAGGAGCGAGACCACGGCCCCCGTACGCAGCCCCGGGGCCTCGTAGCGCAGCGTGACCGTGTGGGTTCCCTCGGGGACGGGCACGGCGGCGAAGGCGTGGTTGCCGGCGACCAGGTCCACCGAGCGGCCGTCGACCGTCGCCGACCAGCCCGGGCGGGCGATCGAGTCGGCGACGACGAGGTAGCCGGCCCCGTCCGCGGTGACCTCGGCCGAGATCGTCTCGGCCTCGTCGCGGCGTACGTCGACCCGGGCGGTCGAGCCGGACGCGGCCGGTGTCGAGTCGTCGTCGAGCAGCACCGTGCCGGGCGCGACGCCGTCGGTCAGCCGGCGAACCCGGGTCGGGCCGTCGGTGACGACCTCGCTGGTGCCCGCCCAGCGGATCCGCGGCAGCGCGCTCGCGCGCTCGTAGACGACCGCGCCGGCCGAGGTGTGCACCACCCGGAGGCCGTCTCCCGGCTCCGGCCGGACCGCGGCGCAGACGGCGGACCCGTCGGTGCGGCCGGCGAGACGGACAGGCTTCCGCTTCCCCGAGAACGAGATGGTGACCGGCACCGGCCCGGTGGTGAAGCGATGGTCGGGCACCGCGACGCGCAGCTTCTCCCCGCGCCCGAGCGGCCGGTTGACGGCGATGGCCCGTTCGGAGGTGGCCTTCTCGGCGCCGGCCCCGACGCTGACCCGGACGACCGTCGGCGTCTGCGCCCGCGGCTTCAGGCCGTCGGGCACCGTGACCTCGATCCCGCGCAGGTCGCCCTTCGGGACCAGGCACGTCGCTTGCCCGCCGGGCGGCACGGTCAGCGGCTGCCGCTGGTCGACGGGCACCGGCGTCGGCTCCGAGGTGCCGATGACCTCGAGCGGCTGGGTCGCCCAGTAGCGGACCGAGAGCTGGTCGAGCACCGGCTGACGTCCCGGCGTGGGGATGTTGGCGGGGAAGTCGCTGTAGGTCCGGGACAGCTGCGCGTCCGGGCTGACCGCCGCGATCAGCGCCTTCCACTCCGGCGCGGTGAACTCATGGCCCGTCGGCGTACGCAGCCGGTAGTGGTCGGCGACGCCCGAGTGCTCCCAGCCCGAGGCGCCGTAGCGCTCCTCGCCGAGGTTCTTCTGCAAGAACTCGTGGGCCGGCGTGACCGGGTAGAAGTCGTCGCGATCGGTGAGCGGCAGCACCTCGCGCGCGAACATGGTGCTCTGCGCGAGCACCGCCAGCACGAGCACCAGCGGGCCCAGCAGCCGCAGCCGGCCCCGCAGCAGCAGCGTCGCGGCCACCGCGAGGACCGAGACCACGCCCAGCAGCGCCGGCACCCGCAGCTTCTCGGCGACGTCCGGTATCGGCCGCGGGGCGCCGTCGATGAAGGCGTAGGCCGCGTACAGGAAGTACGCCGCCACCCCGACGGCCGCCACCAGCACGACCAGCGCCACCATCACCCGCGGACGCCACGACCGACCCTCCCCATCGGCGGACGGCGAGCTCTCGGCCCGCTGGAGGAGGCGCTCCAGCCCGATCCCGGCCAGGACCGCACACAGGAACCCGAAGATCGAGTTCGCCCGCCCGAAGCTGTTGGAGCTGTAGCCGGGCAGCTTCTGCAGCAGCTCGAGCGGCAGCCCGCCGATCCACAGCAGCCAGACGATCGCGGCCAGCACGACCGCGAGCAGGGTGGGCGTCGAGGGGCGGCGACCGCCGGGGAGCCTGAGGACCAGGGCGCACAGGACCAGGATCAGCGCCGCGACACCGACGAACGAGATCGACTCGATCGGGTTGTCCTCGCCGGCCCACAGCCCGTCGACACAGGTGCCGTAGACGTCGGGGGCGACGGCCGTCAGCGCGAGGCTGGCGGGCTTGACCTGGTTGGGGACCCGCTCGTCGAGCCCGAGAGCGCTCATGTTGAGCGCGAAGGGGAGCACCTGGACCGCGGAGAGCGCGACCCCGAGCCCGACGCCGCCGGCGGCGATGCCGCCCGCGAGGAGCGTGCGGCGCACGTCGCGGAGCGCGAGCGCACGCACGACCACGTAGATGCCGCCCAGGGTCAGCGCGAACATCGTCACCGCCGGGAACCCGCCGAGCAGCATCGCGGCGACGACCAGGCCGACGGCGGCGAGGTCGCGAGCGCCTCGCTCCCGCACCGCACGGTCGAGGGCCCACAGCAGCAACGGGACCAGGCAGGCGACCTTGGTGTGCGGCCAGTTGGTCCACATCATCATGAAGCCGGAGGTGAAGAAGACCGTCCCGGCGACCAGCGCGATGCTGCGCCGCACCCCGAGACGGCCGAGGAACAGCACCATCCCGGCCAGCACCAGGACCAGCTCGGTCAGCTTCACCCAGGCCGGTGCCAGCCACATCGGCATCACCCAGTAGGGCCACGAGACCGGGCTCAGCACGGCGTGGTTCGGCAGCGAGGCCAGCGGTGCGCCGCCCACCTCGTAGGGCGCCCACGTCTGCCAGTTGCCGTGGCGTACGCCCTCGACGATGTTCTCCACGCCGGGCAGGTAGTAGTCCCAGGTGTCGCCGCGACACCAGAGCGTCCCCTGCGGGATCGGGCCGTCGGCGGCGTACGGCATCATCGCGTGCAGCCATCCGGTGTCCAGCAGCATCCCGTGACCCACCAGCGCGGGACCGAAGGTCACCGCGACGAGGAGGACGAGAAGCGCCAGGACGACGCCCGCGCGCCACCGATCTGATGAGAACACAAGCCGAAAATCTATGAGTAGTCAGTACCGGGCGCCGGTAGCGCACGCGGCAGTTCGGTCAAGTCTTCGACGCCGGCCGGGTCAGTCACGCCGGGTCGCGACGGCCACCAGACCGGTGCCGGTGTCGGGGCGGAGCCGCTGCAGGGCCATGAACGGGCTGGTCGCGAGCGCGATGACGGCCCCCTTGAGCCGGCCGCTGGGCTGGAACGTACGCCCGGTCGCCCGGGTGAGCTCCTCGGGCGTGAGGTCGCCCACCTGCTCCAGCTTCCTGGCGTCGATCCGGTTGCGGACCGCCTCCAGCGCGTAGCCGAGCGGCCAGCCGTAGACGGTGACGTCGACCTCGTCCAGACCGGCCTCCTCCAGCCGGTGGGTGAGCTCCTCGGGGCTGTAGCGACGGAAGTGCCCGGCATGCCGGTCCATCGGCCCGAACCGCTCCTGGAAGGCGGGCACCGAGAGCACCAGGTGCCCGCCGGGGCGGACATGGCTGACCCACTCGGCCAGCGCCCCCTTGTCGTCCTCGATGTGCTCGAGCACCTCGAAGGCACAGACCATGTCGTACGCCACCCCGGTCTCCAGCTCCGAGGACATCGCGTTGAGCACGCTGCCGCCCAGGCACGTGATCCGCTCGTACGCCACCGCGAACGAGTCCGCGTCGGGCTCGATCCCTAGGTAGTCGGCGCGGGTGGCCAGACGGGCGCCGAAAGCGCCCTGGCCGCAGCCGATCTCCAACGCCGTGGACGGAGCCAGCCGGTCGACGATGCGGCTGACGACGTCGTAGCGGAGCCAGGCGCGCGGTGCGAGCGGGGGTAGCGGGCGGTCGGTGGCGGTGAGCGGCATCTGGTTCCTGGGGCGAGATCGGGGTCGGGGTCGGGTCAGTGGAGACATTCGAGGATGGGGGAGGCGACGGCCTGCGGCGTGTAGTGCTCCCGCGCCTGCTCGTAGGCCGCCTCGCGCAGGCGCTGGGCCTCGTCGGGGTCGTCGGCGAGCTTGGCCAGGGCCGCGGCGAGCTCCTCCGGGCTGCCCGGGGAGACGAGCAGGGCCGAGCTCTCCAGCATCCGCCGCTGGGGCGCGGTGTCGGAGGTGACGACGACCGCGCCGGCGGCGGCGCCCTGGAACGCCTTGTTGGGCACCACCCGGCGTGCCTGCGGGACGGTGCCGAATATGCCGAGGCTCACGTCGAACCCGGCGACGAAGTCGGGCAGGTCCTCGGCGTCGACCCAGTCGACCCAGGAGACGCGCGGGTTGCCGGCGGCGAGGCGCCGGGCCTCGGCGTACTGCTGGCCCTGGCCCACCATCGTCACCTCGATCCGCTCGTCGTCGGCGAGGAGGTCGAGCGCGTCGGCGATCACGGGGGCGCCGTGGGTGGGGGAGAAGAGGCCGACGAAGACGGCCTGCAGCGGTGCCTCGGTCGGCCGCGCGAGCGCCCGGGCGCCCGCGTCGAACCACTCCGTGGTGGCACCCACCGGGCACACCACCGAGTGCCGGCGTACGTCCTCGGGCAGTGCCTGCTGCTGCTCGACCGTGTCCACGATGACCACGTCGGCCCGCTTCAGCGCCAGCGCGTCGATCGCCTTCAGCAGGCGCAGCTTGAGGCCGCCGGAGCCGGCCAGCCGCCGGTTGGTGGCGACCCCGGCCGCCGAGACCATGTGGTCGAGCAGGATGGTCGAGCGGGGGTGGAGGAGGCGGGCCAGGTGCACGTCGAAGTGGCCCAGATAGCCGACCAGGACGGCGTCAGGACGCCCGTCCCGGCGCCGGCGCAGCGACTCCATGACCAGGCCGCCCCAGCAGGTCAGCAGGCGCAGCACGAGCAGCGGCAGCCGCCACGGTTGTCGCAGGATCGCCACCCTCGCGGCGGTGTCGAGACCGAGCGGCCGGTTGACCTCGGTGACCTCCGCGCCACAGGCGCGTAAGCCCTCGATGAGTACCGCGACCCGCGGATGGGAGGCCACGTCGTAGGTGCCGAAGGCGACGATGTGCATCACCTCAACGTTAGGGTCGAGGGCAAGGAGAGATCGAGCAGCACACCCCGCATCCGAGATGTCGGCACCGAAAAGTGCTGCCAGGGAGGACCTGTGGGCCGAGGCTGGACGAAGGCGGTGCCGCTCGAGGCGGTGGTCGTCGGGATCGTCGTCCTGGTGGCGGCGTACGCGGTCCACCGCAACTGGCACGCGCTCGTGCGCGGCTTCGAGGAGCTGCCCCTGTGGGTGCTCGGCGTCGCCTTCGTGCTGACCGTGCTCGCCCAGGGCGTGGCGCTGCTCATGTGGCGGGTGGTGCTCGCCGATCTCGGCGCGCCGCTGCCGCTGGTGCCCGCGGCCAGGATCTTCTACGTCAGCCAGCTGGGGAAGTACCTGCCCGGCTCGGTGTGGACGATCGTCGGGCAGATGGAGCTCGCCCGTGCCGAGCGGGTGCCGCGGCGTACGTCCCTGACCCAGGGTGTGCTCGTGCTGGCGATCGCCGTCGGTGCCGGGGTGATGGTCTCGGTGCTGCTGATGCCGTTCCTGGGGCAGGAGACGTTCGCGCGCTACTGGTGGGCGGTCCTGCTCCTGCCGCTGATCCTGGTCGCGCTGCATCCGCCGGTCTTCGCGAAGGCCGTCGACACCGTGCTGGGGATGCTGCGACGTGAGCCGCTCGAGGTGCTGCCGACCTGGCGGGGGATCGGCACGGCGCTCGCGCTGCAGAGCCTGGTCTGGCTCCTGCTGGGCCTCCAGATCTGGGTGGTCGTGGTCGGCCTGGGCGGCGACCCGCTGCCCTCGCTGCTGGCCGGCGTCGGCGGCTACGCGCTCGGGTTCAGCCTGGGCATGGCCGCGATCGGGCTCCCGGCCGGCGCCGGGCTGCGCGAGGCCGTGCTGGTGGTCGCCCTCTCCGGCGTCCTCTCGCCCGGGCGGGCGCTGCTGGTCGCCCTGCTGGCCCGGGGCATCGCCGTCCTGACCGATGTCGTCGTCGCCCTGGTCGCCGCCTTCCTGACCCGTCGCGCCGGCGACCTTCCCCCACCCGCCCCTGCCTCAGCCCTGTCAGAAGCCACCGAACCACTCGGGAGATCCCTGTGCCCACCGCACGGCCCACCGCACCGCAGCTCTGGACCGCCGGCCTGATCGCCAACCTCATCACCTGCGCCGGCGTGTGCGCCGGCTACGCGCTCTCCTCGCCGCTCTACGGCACCAAGGACGAGGTGGCCCACGTCGACCACGCCTACCAGCTCTGGCACGGCACCCTGATCAGCGTCGGCGACCCGATGCGGATGCCGCAGGTCTGGGGCTACACGCTGCCCTTCGACTGGACCGGACAGCATCCACCGCTCTTCTACCTGCTGCTCGCCCCCGTGGTCGGACCGCTCACCGACGCCGGCCACCTGCTCGCCGCCGGGATGGCCGCCCGCGGCATCTCCCTCGTGATCACCTGCCTGGTCGTGGCCGCGGTGATGTGGACGACGCGCCTGATCGTCCCCAGCCGTCCGGAGGTCTCCATCGCGGCCGGCCTCGTCACCGCGCTCAGCCCGGCGCTGACCAGGCTCGGCGGCGTCGTCTTCAACGACAACCTGTTCGTGCTGTGGGCCACCCTCCTGGTGGGGCAGACCGTCTGGCTTCTCCGTCACGGGCCCCGGACCCGCGGGCTGGTCCTCTTCGGTCTGTACGCCGCGGCCGCCCTCGGCACCCGGCTCCCCGGTGTCGTCTTCATCGGCCTGTGCGCGACGACCCTCGGCCTGGTCTGGCTCTTCGGCCCGCGCCGCGACCTGGCGGGCATCGTGCGGCTGGGGTTCGCGGTGCTCCTCGCCGTCGGCGCCAACGCGTGGTTCTACCTCCGCAACTTCCGCGCCACCGGCAGCTGGTCCGGCATGCAGACCGACCTCGTCGGCAAGCCCGGCGGCCCGCTGCACGACCGGGAGGTACGTCCCGTGCTCGACGTGGCCGCCGACCCGGACATCTGGCGCCAGCTCCTGATCCCGCCGGCGCTCCAAGAGCACGTCACCATCGGCGCGGTGCTCACCATCGCCCCGCTCGTGCTCGGCCTGGTGGTCGGCCTCCGCGCGTTCGCCCGGACGCGCCGGGAGCCCGTCCGGGTGGCGACGGCGCTGCTGCTGCTCGCCCTGACCGTGGTCATCGTCGGGATCCAGCTCAACTATGCGGCGGGTGGCGGGGGAGCGTACTGGCGCTATCTGATCCCGCTCACCGTCGTGACCAGCCTGCTCACCGCGCTCGGGCTCGCCGTCACGCCCCGCCTGGCGGGGCCGTTGGTCGGCGTCTGGGCGGCGGCCACGTACGCCGTCTTCGTCGCCCACATCGCCCCGCCGAACCCCTCCGGGGGCGACCTGGCGACGGCGCCGGTCTTCCAGCCGGCGGCCTGGGCCGCGGCGGGCGTCGCCGGGGTCGCGTGCGTGGTCGCGGTGGCGAGCGTCCTTTTGGTCGCCGTCGCCCGGTCCCGGTAAGATCTCATCTGATCTGTCGTGCCCTCTCCGGAAGTGAAACATGACTGCCCTGGACCCGAGAGCGCCGCTCGTGCTCGATACACGCGAGCTCGGCCGCCGCCCGGGGTCCGAGCGTCACGTCGAGCTGACGGCGCCGGCGCCGGCGGATCTTGGTATCGAAGTCCTCTCTGTCCCCGAGGGTTCGCCGGTCGAGTTCGACCTGCGGCTCGAGGCGGTCATGGAGGGTGTGCTGGTCACGGGGACTGCTTCTGCGGTCCTCGAGGGCGAGTGCGTGCGGTGCCTGGAGCCGATCGAGGACGAAGCCGAGGTCGACATCCAGGAGCTGTACGTCTACAACGACTCTCGTGACGGCCAGGACCCTGATGAGGACGACGAGACCAGCCGGACCGAGGGCGACCTGATCGACCTCGAGCCGGTGCTCAGGGATGCGGTGGTGCTCGCGCTGCCGTTCCAGCCGATGTGCCAGGACGACTGTCCGGGACTGTGCCCCGAGTGTGGGGCGCGGCTCGCGGACGACCCCGGGCACGACCACGGCGACAAGGTCGACCCGCGCTGGGCGGGGCTGGCTTCGTTGAAAGACGACTCCAGCAACTAAGGTAATCCAGCACAACAGGCTTCAGTAGCCGGTCGAGATCCGGCCGGTCGAATTATGAGGAGATAACAGTGGCTGTTCCGAAGCGGAAGATGTCGCGCAGCAACACCCGCCACCGCCGCTCGGCCTGGAAGGCCGTTGCGCCGACCCTGGTGACGTGCGCGAACCCCGCCTGCGGCGCCAAGCACATCCCGCACCGTGCGTGCGGCGAGTGCGGCCAGTACGGCGCTCGCGCCGAGCGTCGCCAGGTCCTCTGATCTGACACGCGGTTAGTCTCCTGACCAACTACGCCGAGCTTCGCAAAGCGCTCGGGGATCCGATTCTGGACCCCGAGCTGCTTGAGCGTTCGCTGACCCATCGGTCCTACGCCTACGAGAACGGTGGCCTGCCCACCAACGAGCGCCTGGAGTTCCTGGGCGACTCGGTGCTCGGCGTCGTGGTCACCGAGACCCTCTATCGCATCCACCCCGACCTGCCCGAGGGCAAGCTGGCCAAGTTGCGGGCGGCAGTTGTGAACGCCCGCGCCCTGGCCGAGGTCGGACAGGCCATCGGCCTCGGCCAGCACATCAAGCTGGGCCGTGGCGAGGAGGCCACCGGTGGGCGCGAGAAGGCGTCGATCGTCTCCGACACCGTCGAAGCGGTGATCGGAGCGGTCCACCTCTCCGGTGGCATCGAGGTCTCCACGGTCCTCGTCCACCGTCTCTTCGACCCGCTCATCGAGGCGGCTTCCGATCTCGGTGCCGGGCTCGACTGGAAGACCTCCCTGCAGGAGCTCGCCGCCGAGCGTGCCCTCGGTGTGCCTGAGTACGTCATCACCGACGAGGGCCCCGACCACATGAAGACCTTCACCGCGAAGGTCCGCGTCGGCGACCAGCTCTACGGCAACGGCGTCGGCCGCTCCAAGAAGGAGGCCGAGCAGGCCGCCGCGGAGACGGCCTACGGCGAGATCCAGGCCTCCGCCGCCTCGTCCGCCTGAGGGCCTGACCTGTGCCTGAGCTCCCCGAGGTCGAGGTCGTACGCGCCGGCCTCGAGCGCCACGTCCTCGGCGCCAGGATCGTCGCCGTCGAGGTCCTGCACCCCAGACCCGTACGCCGCCACCTCGCCGGTGCCTCGGCCTTCGCCGAGGAGCTGAGGGGCCGCGTCCTCATCGGCGCCCGCCGCCGCGGCAAGTATCTGTGGCTGCCGCTGGACTCGGGCGACGCCCTGATGGCCCATCTGGGCATGAGCGGCCAGATGCTCGTCCAGCCGCCCGCCTCGCCCGACGAGCGGCACCTGCGCGTCCGCCTCCGTCTCGACGGCGCCGCGGAGGGCCGCGAGCTCCGCTTCGTCGACCAGCGCATGTTCGGGGGCCTCTCGATCAGCCCCGGGGGAGCCGACCTCCCGCCCGAGATCGCCCACATCGCCCCCGACCCGCTCGAGGCCGCCTTCGATGAGGAGGCGGTCGTCCGGCGGATCCGGCGATCGTCCAGTGGCATCAAGCGCATCCTGCTCAACCAGACGGTGATCAGCGGCGTCGGCAACATCTACGCCGACGAGGCTCTGTGGCGCGCGAAGCTGCACGGCGAGCGGCCGGGGGACCGGCTGACCGGCCCGAAGGTGCGCGAGCTGCTCGGCCACGTACGCGACGTGATGACCGAGGCCCTGGGCCAGGGCGGCACCTCCTTCGACGCGCTCTACGTCAACGTCAACGGCGAGTCCGGCTACTTCGATCGGTCCCTGGCTGCGTACGGACGTGAGGGCGAGGCCTGCGACCGGTGTGGTTCGCCGATGCGCAGGATCGCCTTCATGAACCGCTCCTCCTACTTCTGTCCCACCTGCCAGCCGGCCCCTCGAGTCAGGCGAATCCAGGCGACGTAGCCCATCTGGGCTATGCCTCGGGGCCCCTTCGGGTCATCCGAATATTGCGGGCCGATGACAGTTCCCACGATTCTCAGCGTTGGTTAAGAAATCCGGATTCGGGTGGGTTAATCTCTTTGCCGTTCGTCCTGGGAGCAGCGCGCTGCACCTGCCGGGGGGCAGACGACATACCGCTGTGTTCGGGCCGGCGGTCCAGCCGGGTGGCGACGTGGTCACCCGGATCTCGGGAAAGACAAACCACGGCCCACCCCTACCGGCACAGGCGTGAACCACCACTCCCTGCCCTCGGTTGGTCAACAGCTCGACAGGACAACAGGTGGCTCCCCACAAGCTCGCCGTATCCGATCAAGCGCCCACGAAGCGCTCGCAGGATCTGGACTTACCGCAACCCCGTGTAGCCGACGCTCAGGCCGAGCGGACCCGAACCATCCCGGTCGCGATGGCGGCAGATCTCAACTACGCCAAGCCGATGTCGGTGACGATCACGTCACTGCTGGAGAACGCAGGGACCGACACCAGGTACGACCTCAAGATCCTCGTGGCCGAGGACTACCCCGCGGACGTACGCGACCAGATCCTCAGCTTCGAGACTCGCTATCCGGGCAACACGATCACGTTCGTCGTCGTCGACGACTTCGCCGACGTCAAGGTCAGCACCTCGCACCTGACGGCGCCTGCGTACTTCCGGCTCAAGCTGCCCGACCTCTTCCCGGACGTCGACAAGATCATCTACCTCGACGTCGACACGGTCGTCGAGAGCGATCTGTGGGCGCTCTACGAGCAGGACGTGCACGACGTCTACGTCGCCGCGGTGCCGGCTGCCGTCTACCACCTGCGCTCGACGGAGGCCGCCCAGGCGATGGGCCTGCCGTCCTTCCACCGCTACATCAACTCCGGCGTCATGGTGATGAACCTGGAGAAGATGCGTGAGCACGGCCTGGTCGAGGAGTTCCTGGAGCTCTCCGCCAAGGAGTTCGACTCCGATGACCAGGACATCATCAACATCGTCTGCTACGACGGCATCCGCCATCTGCCGCTCCGGTTCAACCTGATGACGAAGTACGGCCCCAAGAACGTCGAGGAGTTCTGGAGCAGGCCGGCCGTTCAGCGGGTCTGGTCCCGAGACGAGTACGACGAGGCGATGAGCTCGCCGGTCATCATCCACTTCGCCGACAAGCGCAAGCCGTGGATGGATGTCTCTGCCGACTTCGCCGACCGATGGTGGCAGTACGCGGCGATGAGCCCGATGTGCGCCGAGATCGTGGCCACCTATCTCGCCGACGCGGTCGCCGCGGCGGCCGGGACCGCCTCGGCCGTACGCACGCGGCTGAGGAGCCGGGTCGTCACCCTCGAGCAGGAGCTCCAGGGCCGTGATCAGGAGCTCGCCGACACCCGCGGCTCGGTCTCCTTCAGGATCGGGTCCCTGATGACGTCCGGACCCCGCGTCATCCGCAACTCGCTCAAGCGAGATGTCCGCCCTCCACAGCAGCGGGCCCGCGTCATCGAGAAGTAGCCCGATGCTGCGGCGGCTCATGCGCCGGTTCGATCGGAACCAGACCAACCGCGGGTCCGCCCGCACTGTCGTCACCCCAGAAACACAAGGAGGAACCATGCCTGTCGGTATGGGCGAGCAGCCGACCAACAAGCTCGGGCTGCGTCATCGGATGGTGCGCGTCGCAGAGGTGGACGGCGAGCACAAGCTGGTGCTGTTCGGTCGTCCGACCAACGGCGGTCCTGTCGTGTCCCGCTACACCCGGCTGCTCGACCAGCAGACGCGGCTGCAGACGAAGGTGGAACGCCTGCGTGGCCGGCTGGGGGAGACTCTCGCGGACGACCTGGCCCTCGATCGGCCCTACTACGTGAACCCCGACAGCGAGGAGCGGCTCGGCATCGACGAGATGGTCGCCACCCTGGCCGAGCACGACGTGATCTCCTTCGACATCTTCGACACCGCCCTTCACCGAACCGTCGAGCGTCCCAACGACGTCTTTCGGATCATGGGTTCCCGGCTGGGCATCGACAGGTTCGCGCGCATCCGCAAGAACGCCGAAGGTCACGCGCGGATGGAGAAGGGCCGCCTCCACGGCACGCGGGAGGTCACCCTCCGGGAGATCTACGCGGTGATGGAGCAGCGCTACGGCGCATCCCCGGCATGGGAGGAGATGGAGCAAGCCCTCGAGGTCGAGGTCTCCCGCGCGAACCCGTACATCAAGGCGGTCTTCGACCGGCTCGTCGCGATGGACAAGACCATCGTGTTCATGTCCGACATGTACCTCCCGCGGGACGTCCTGGAACAGATGCTCGTACGCAACGGATACACCGGCTACGAGAAGGTCTACGTCTCCAACGAGTATCTGCGCCGCAAGGGCGACGGGACCCTGCAACAGGTGCTCATCGACAACTACGGCAGCGAGATGTCGATCGTGCACGTCGGCGACGTATACGACGCGGACGTCGAGAAGTCCGTGAAGGCCGGGCTCGCGGCGGTCTACAACCCCGACCAGCACCAGCTCGTGCGGGAGCCGGACATGGGCAACCTCGCCGGGAGCTTCTACGGTGCGCTGGTCGACAACACTCTCGCCGCTGGTACCTGGACCGAGGGTCTCCACTACACGCACGGCTACCGCGTCGGCGGGATCCTCGCCCTGGGCTTCTGTGAGTTCATCGAGCAGGTCGTCCGCGAGAAGTCGGTGGACAAGGTCCTGTTCTGCGGTCGTGACTGCGACGTCCTCTCCCGGGTCTACGAGCGTGACTACGGCAGCGTGGACAGCGCCTACATCGACATCTCGCGCTACGCCGTCTCCGGGATCACGCTGGACCTGAACTTCGACGACTACATCGGCCGATCCTTCTTCCGCTGGTTCGGCGAGTCGCGCAACTCCAAGACCATCGAGCAGCTCATGTGCGACACCGGGTTCGACTACCTGGTGCCCTACCTGGAACAGGCAGACATCGAACGGTTCCTGTTCCCGGCCAGCGCCAACCGCCGGAAGCTCGAGCAGTTCTTCTGGGACCACAAGGCGGTCATCGAGGAGCACAACCGCACGAGTGCGGAGGCGGCCAAGCGCTACTTCGAGAACGCTGTCGGCGATGCTCAGCGCGTGCTGATCGTCGACATCGGCTGGAGCGGCACGTGCCTGACCGCATTGCGGCACTTCTTCCGTACGGCGATGGCCGATCGCTCGCTGGAGGTGTTCGGCGCACTGATGTGCACGAGCCGCTCCGAGCAGCTCACCGACGCCGTCGCGGACGGGTTCATCAGCCCCTATGTCTACTCGCCGTTCGCGAACATGGACCTGACCCGGTTCATGATGCCGGGTGGCCGGAACGCGGTTCGCCGCACCGACCTCCTCCACCACCCGCTGGAATATCTCTTCACCGAGGTGGCGTCCAGCGTCGTCGGCTACGGCTTCGACGAGGACGGCAACCCGATCGCGCTGCGCGGCAACAACGCGCCCCGCAATGTCGAACAGATCTCTGAGATGCAGCGCGGCATCGAGGACTTCGTGACCGCCTACCGCGACTACTCCGGTGCTCACGCCGACATCCGGCCGGTCTCACCGTACGTCGCGTTCAATCCGCTTCGGGCCGCGATCGAGAACGAGGCGTACCTGTACGAGGTCTACAAGGACTTCATCTACGACGCCACACCGGCGCTGTTCGGCGAGGAGACACACACGGAGCGTTTCGGCGATCTCTTCTCCCTCCCCGGCGCGACGACGTCGAACCCACTGGCGATCCGAGCCGCTGGGGAAGCCGGAGCGCTGGAGCCGGCAGCGTCCGCCACACCGCGCCGCATCGTCTTCATCTCGCCGGAGATGATCTATGCCGGTGCGCCACGCAGCCTCCTCCGGATGTGCAAGGTGGCAGCGGCCCGGGGCTTCGAGCCGGTCGTCTGGACGGCGAAGCCCGGCCCGTTCGCGAAGGAGTTCGAGGCATACGGCTTCCGGGTCGAGGTCGTCCGTACGAACCCCGCTCGACCGAACAAGGTGTTCAACCGCCTTCCCGATGGCGTCGAGCTGGTGGTGTGCAACACCGTCGTCACCGACGACTACGTCCGCGCACTCGAAGGTAGGGTCCCGGTCGTCTGGTACGTGCGTGAGGCCTCGAACCTCCCGGACTTCTTCAGGTCGAACCCGGAACGTCGCGAGACCCTGCGGCACAGCAAGAGCGTGTGCGTCGTCAGCGAGTACGCCGCGGCCGCCGTCGCCAAGTACGCCGAGGGCCCCATCGAGGTCGTTCACAACAGCGTCGAGGATGTCGCCGATCTCGCCGGCCCCTACGAGTTCGAGGCCGGCGGCAAGCACAGGTTCATCCAGCTCGGCACCATCGAGCATCGCAAGGGCTACGACCTGTTCGTGGCGGCGTACAAGTCGCTTCCTGCGGCCTATCGCGAGCGGGCCGAGCTGCACTTCGCCGGTGGATTCATCAACAGTGGTTCGAGCTTCAGCTCGTACCTGTTCGGCCAGATCGAGGGCGAGGAGGGAATCCACTTCCACGGACTCGTCGCCGACGAGCGCCGCAAGATCGAGCTGCTCTCGCGGATGGACACGGTGGTGGTCGCGTCGCGCGACGAGTCGTTCTCGTTGGTGGCACTCGAGGGTGCCATGCTCTCGAAGCCCCTGATCGTGACCGAGAACGTCGGCGCGAAGTACGTGGTCGATGACGACAACGGTCTGGTGATCGAGTCGGGCAGCGTCGAGGCGCTCCGCGACGCCTTCATCGCCATGATGGACAAGGACGAGCAGAGCGTCCGCGCCATGGGTGCGGCGTCGCGCCGCTCGTACGACGAGCGCGCGAGCATGGACGTGTATCACCGCGACCTGGGAGCGATGTTCAACCGCAGGATCGAGGCCGGCGTCGGCAGCAGGCGACGTGACTGGACGAGGCCGGAGGCGCCCTCGAAGCAGTCCAAGGCGGTGGCCAGGATGCGCCGCCCGCGGGTGATCGTCTCGCTGACCTCCATCCCGACGCGCACCGAGATGCTGGGCCGCTGCATCGACTCGCTGCTGCAGCAGACGATGCCGGCCGACCAGGTGGTGCTCTGGCTCTCGACTCAGAACTTTCCCCGCAAGGACGAAGATCTGCCCCGGGATCTGCTGGCCAGGGTCAGCGACCAGTTCCGCATCACCTGGGTCGACGGCGACATCGCGCCCCACAAGAAGTACTTCTACGCGATTCAGGAGTATCCCGACGACCTCGTCATCACCGTCGACGACGACGTCATCTACAGCGAGAACCTGATCGAGAGTCTCTACAAGGGACATCTGGAGAACCCCCACGCCGTCATCAGCGAGCGCGCCAATCTCGTCATGTTCCGTCCCGACGGGAGCCTGCGCGAGTACGACGGCTGGATCTACAACTGCCAGTTCCTGCGCGGAACGCCGTCCTACCAGCTGTTGCCGACCGGCATCGCGGGCGTGCTGTACCCGCCTGGTGCCCTGCCCGAGGCTGCCTTCGACCTCGATGCGATCCAGAGCACGTCCTTGCGTGCGGACGACTTGTGGCTCAAGGTCATGGCGACCCTGAACGGCTATCCGGTGTGGATGCCGCGCAAGGAGGTCGGCTACGAGACGATCGAGGAAGTGCAGTCGGTGGGGCTGTGGCGAGCGAACAGCTTCCAAGGCGGCAACGATGCGGCGCTCAACCGTGTTCTCGACCATGTCCAGGACTCCCTGGGCGTTTCCCGGGATGCCTTGCTGCAGCGCATCCGAGGCGTCGCCGAGGACGGTCGGATGATCGGCCCGGACGACATCGACACGGCGCCGCTGATCTAGCGGGACCGTACACAGTCATGTCTTCGTTCAGACGGCTCGATATCCAGGGGCTGCGCGCACTGGCCGTTGGTCTTGTCATCGCCGGTCACGCCGGAGTGCCGGGTATCCCCGGCGGATTCATCGGAGTCGATGTCTTCTTCGTGATCTCGGGGTTCCTGATCATGGGTCTGCTCGTGCGCGAGATCGATCGCGACGGTCGGGTCAGCATCTCCAGGTTCTATGTCCGGCGCGCGCTCAGGATCCTCCCGGCCGCGACGGTGACCATGGTCTCGGTCTTGGTGGCCAGCGCGCTCCTGCTTCCGGAACACCGGACCGAGTCGATCGCCGGCGACTCGGTGTGGTCGGCCGCGTTCATGGCGAATGTCCACTTCGCGCTGGATGCGGTCGACTACTTCAACACCGAGGCGCCATCACCGCTCCAGCACTACTGGTCGCTGTCGGTGGAGGAGCAGTTCTACCTCGTGTGGCCACTGGTGGTGCTGGCCGCCGCCCTGCTGGTGCGGAGATCGGCCAAGGCGTCGGCCGACACCGTGATCGCCGCGATGGCGGCGACTGTTGTCGTCGTGTCGCTCGGTTGGTCGATCCACGCCACAGCCATCAGCCCCGCGACGTCGTACTTCTCGACCTTCGCCCGTGCCCACGAGCTCGCTCTGGGCGCGCTCCTCGCCTGCCTGTTCAGGCGATACGGGCCATGGGATCGACGTGTCGGTGCGGTCCTCGGTGTCCTGGGCGCCTGCGCGTTGGTGTTCGCCGCTGCCACCTTCAGCGAGCATCTTCGGTTCCCGGGCGCGCTGGCTCTGGTGCCGGTGCTCGGAACCGTCGCCCTGTTGGCCGCGGGTCCGGATACCCCGACCGGCAAGATCCTCTCCGTCGCGCCGCTGAGGTACCTCGGAGATCTCTCCTACTCCCTGTACCTGTGGCACTGGCCGGTGCTCATCCTGGCGCCCGAGGTCCTGCCCGGCGGCGGTTGGCAGGTCGCGCTGGCCGAGATCGCTGCCGTGCTCGTGCTCTCGACGGCGAGCTACCACTGGATCGAGCAGCCGTTCCAGCAGCGACGACTCCCGGTCTTCCGGGGTGGACCCCGCACGCTGGTTCTGTGGCCGGCGGCCCTGGTGATCGCGCTGGTCGCGGGCCTCGGTGCCCAGGCGTACGCCGGGGTTCGTGCCGACCAACGTGCTGATGCGGCCGAGGCATGGTTCCAGAGCAATGGCCAGATGGCCGGGATCGATGAGCGAGCCCCTCTCGAGACGCAGATCCGCTCGGCGCTGAGGCTGGCGGACCAGGGTGCGCCCGTCCCCGCGGGAATGGCGATCGATCCCGAGGACGTCTGGGAGAAGCAGGGGTACGGATGCGCAGCCGCCACGGGTGAACGGTCCATCCCGCGGGCCGAGCACCGCAGTTCGTGTGCTTACGGCGACACCGCTAGCTCCCGGATCGTTGCTGTCGTCGGTGACTCGCACGTCGGCATGTGGCTACCTGTCCTGGACAGGATCGCCGCTGAAGAGGGCGTACGCCTGGTCGCCTTCATCAAGTACTCCTGCGGGCCCTACGACGTCGCGGTGGATACCGATCGCTTCTCCGACGAGGAGTGTGAGGACTTCCGTCGATGGACGATCCGACGACTGGCATCGATCCGCCCCGAGACCATCATCGTCGGGGCGCGCTCCGGCTTGAGGCCGCGCTCCGGCGACAGCAGGTCCTTGGACGAACAGTGGGAGGCCGGTGTGGCCCGATCCATCGACCGGCTGACGTCCATCTCGCCGGATGTGAGGATCCTTGCCGACATCCCCGACCGCGGCTCCAATCCGGCGGACTGCCTGGGAGAGGCCGATGCCCTGAGCGATTGCGTGACGAACGCTGCGAGCGAGGCGACTCGACGGAACGCGCTGGTGCGCCGTGCGATCAAGGGATCCGAGGCAACATTCGTGGCCACGGTCGACCTTGTCTGTGCCCGACGCTGCCCCTTGGTGGTCGGCGACAGGGCCGTCTACCAGGACGCGGGACACGTCTCTGCCACCTGGGCCCGATTCGTGCACGACGACTTCGCCGCCCGTCTCGGAAGTCTTGCAACGAAGTCCGGCGACGCCGTTCCCGGTCCGGACGAAGCGAATGCGGATGCGCCATGACCGGACTCCGCCCTAATCTGGCGCTGCGAAGGTGATCACGATGACTGACAGCACGACATCCCCGGCCCACCTGACCACGATCGAGGTCGGGGGACGTAGCTACGCGGTCTGCGTTCCCTACGCCGAGACCGACTACATCCAGTCGAACCTGGTGCGCACCGGTCGCCCCTACGAGGAGCAGATGCTCGAGGCGATGGTGACGGCGCTCGAGCCCGGAGATCTCGTCGTCGACGTCGGGGCGAACATCGGCAACCACACGCTGTACCTGGCGGTGGTCGGCGGGCTCCGCGTCGTCGCGTACGAGCCGAACCCCGAGCTGGTCGCGGGGATCAGGGCCAGCGTCGAGGCGAACGACCTCGGCGAGCGTGTCGTCGTCCGTGACGTCGGCGTGCACTCGAAGTCTGCGCGCGGCACGATGGCGGACCTGGACGCGGCGAACCTGGGCGCGCAGTCGGTCGCGGTCGCCGAGGAGGGCGACTTCGCGGTCGTCGCACTCGATGACGAGCAGTTTCCGGCCCGCGTGGCGGCGCTCAAGATCGACGTCGAAGGGGCCGAGATCGACGTGCTGGAGGGCGCAGCTGCACTCATCGACAGGGACCGGCCGCTCGTGTACGTCGAGTGCGGAACGCTGGCGGGATACCAGAAGGTCTCCCCATGGATGATCCGGATGGGCTACGCCCAGACGGGCACCTTCAACCTCACTCCGACCCATGCCTTCCGTCCGGCCACGGGAACGCCGGAGGAGGCAGAGGTGGTGACGGCGCTGGTGGCGGCGACCGAGGAGATCTACAGCCTCAACTCGTTGAAGCGGTCGCTCCGCGACCGGATCGGCGAGTACGAGAAGCGGCTGGGTGGGACTTCTCCCGCGGGGGACGGTGCGCCGTGAGCGACTGGCGCCAGCTGACCGAAGCCGGAGCCCGTCGGGCGCGAGGGCTGCTGCGTGGCAGGCCGACGCTCAGTGTGGTCGTGCCGGTCTACAACGTGGCGGAGTACGTCGAGAAGAGCCTGCGCAGCATCCTGGACCAGCCGCGGAGCGAGATCGCGAAGCTCGAGGTGATCGTCGTCGACGACGGCTCGACCGACGGGTCGGCGCAGATCCTGCGGCGCCTCGCCGCTGAGGAAGCCTGCGTCACCGTCATCACCCAGCCGAACTCGGGGGTGTCGACCGCGCGTCACACCGGGATCGATGCGGCGACCGGAGAGCTGCTGACGTTCGTCGATCCCGACGACACGCTTCCGCACGACGCCTGGTCGGCGATGGTGCGGTCGCTGCGGCGTACGGGCTCGGACTTCGCGGTCGGCGCGGCCGAGCGGGTCAGCGTCGAGAGCGGGGTGGAGCGCAGGTTCATGACACCGCTGATGCGCCGCAACCACGCGGAGGAGCGGCTCAGGTGCCGGATCGAGGACGCGCCGTTGATGCTTGCCGACATCTTCGTGTGGAACAAGATCTTCCGCCGCTCGTTCTGGACCGAGAACGCGATCGCCTTCCCCGAGCGCACCCGCTACCAGGACCAGGTCGCGCTCACGCAGGTGTTCCTCGCCGCGGACTCCTTCGACGTCATGACGGAGATCGTCTACGACTGGCAGGTCCGCGCCGACCGGTCCTCGGCGACGCAGCGGCGGGCGCAGATCGCGAACCTCGTCGAGCGGATCGACACCAAGCGCCAGACCGTCGAGCTCGTCCGCGCGGCCGGCTCGGCCAGGCTCATGGAGACCCTGCTCGTCGAGGTGCTGCCGATCGACATGTGGGAGCACTTCCGCGCGGCCGTTCACCCCGACACCGAGGAGCCGAGCCGCTACTGGCAGCTGCTGCGCGCCGCCGTCCTCGAGTTCTGGTACGACGCGGGGGTGCCGTTCGAGCACACGACGGTTCCGCGTGCTCAACGGCTGATGGCGTGGCTGGTCGCCCAGGACCGGGCCGAGGACCTCGTCGCGCTGATCGCGATGATCGACAGGTACGGACCCCGGGCGGCCTTTCGGCAGCATCCGTGGCGCAACGATCCGGCGCTGCCGCCGGATCTGGGCAACATCGAGAAAGTCGGTGGGAGTGCCCTGCTGACGCGGCAACCAATGCGTGGATAGGCTCGGCCCCGTGCGAGAACGTTTCCGGTTGACCCCAGGCGGCCGTTACCCCCACGAGCCTTGGTTCCACATCGGGTCCTTGGGGGTGACCACGACGTGGCTCGTCGTCTTCGCGAGCATCGTCGGGCTGGTGCTCTTCGCGGTGCTGGGCGGCGCGGGCGTCGCCGGGTTGGCTCTGGTCCAGCCCAACATCGCCGAGCTCAAGCTGTGGACGCTGCTGACGTGGCCGTTCGCCTACCCGCAGTTCGGCATCTTCGATGTCCTGGCGATCTTCTTCTTCTGGTACTTCGGCTCCGACCTCGAGCGCAACGAGCTCGGCCGGGTCCGGTTCGCCTGGCTGCTGGTGGTGTTCACCGCGGTGCTCTCGGTCCTGGCGGTGTTCTTCGGCGCGCTGCTGGATCCCTCGTACGCCCTCTTCGGTCTCGGCATGCTCGAGATGATGGTCGTGCTGCTGTGGATCGCGCAGTGGCCCGACCGGATGTTCATGTTCAACATCCCGGCCTGGCTCTTCGGCGTGATCCTGGTCGGCATCCAGCTGATCCAGTACCTCGGCTACCGCAGCTGGGTGATGCTGCTCGTCTTCGTCGTCGGGCTCGGCATCAACGCCTTCGTGGCGCGCCAGTTCGGGCTGCTCGACCGGTTCCCCTGGATCCCGCAGGTGGCCGGCTCGCCCGGGCAGCCGAAGCCGGCCAAGCCCGCCAAGGCCAAGAAGCGCAGGTCGGGTCCGACCGTGGTCACCGGTCCCTGGGAGTCCTCGACCGTCTCCAAGGACGACCAGCGGATGGACGAGCTCCTCGACAAGATCCACGCCGAGGGTGCCGACTCGCTGACGAGCAAGGAGAAGAAGGAACTCATGCAGCTGCGGGAGCGCCGGCGCCGCGGCTGAGGCGGAAATGAGCCGAAGTTGAGTGTGATCCACTCAGGTTTCGGCCGTATTCGCGGGGAATGCACGGACGTAGGTCCCGGCTTTGGACGCGTGACGTTGACGCTTGTCGATAACGGTGTCACCCTTGTAGACGGCCCGGTATCGCGGGAACTTCTAGTGATTCCAACGAAGGAAACGTATTCATGGCGAAGGCGCTGATCGGTTACATGAGCAGCGACCTGCGGACTCCCGCCCACCTCACAGCCGAGAACGCTCGGCTGCGTGCACGTGTGCGTGAGCTCGAGGAACTCGTTCTCACTCTGAAGACGGAGAACGACGCTCTGGTCGCGGCTCACACCGCAGATCTGGACACCTCGATGCAGGAGATGCAGCCCGCCTGACCTGCGGGCAACTCTGCAACACCACGAGCGAGCGCTATTTTCAAGGCTGGCCTCGCTCAGGGGGAACCGACTCTGTACCCAGGGTCGGTTTCGACCTTTTCGGGGGTCTCGACAGACTCGGCCTGCTCGACCGCCGGACGTAGATGGTCGCCGAGCGTTCACCTCGGGTTCGGCCGATGGGCGCCGGTGGCAACCCGGCGTCGCTAGGCTCGCGCGGTTCGCCACCGCCGGTGGCCCGTCTCGTGATCCCCCAGGAGCTCTCCGTTGTCCTCGTTGCGCCACCACCCGGTCCTGCGGTCCGCGGCTCGCCGCCTTCCCGACCCGCTCAAGGAGCAGATCAGGGCGGCGCTGGCCCGCCGTGAGCGACGCGGCCGCAAGCCGGTCATCGGGCTCGCCGGGTTCTTCGGGGCGGGCAACTACGGCGACGAGCTGTTCCTGTCGGTCTACGAGCAGTACTTCGGCGACGAGTTCGAGCTGCGGGTGCTCGCCGACAACATGACCAAGCCTTACTACGACCGGCCGCTGGCCCAGATCGTCGACGAGGTCGACGCCGTTCTCATCGGCGGCGGAGACATCCTGCAGTCGTGGCAGGCGGACCCGCGCTACTTCAACCACAAGATGCTGGCCAAGCCCGTCTTCGTGGTCGGGATCGGTGTGCCGATCTACCGCAACACCGAGATCAAGCCCCACATCATCGAGAGGCACAAGGCGTTCCTCGAGCACCCGAACGTGAAGTTCATCGGCGTCCGCGACCAGCCGACCGCCGACTGGATCCTCGCGAACATCTCCGCCGAGCTGGACATCAAGGTCTCCCCCGACATGGTCTGCGCGCTCGACCTTCCTCCGGCGACCAAGCCGGAGGGGGCGCCGATCCTCGGCGTGGTCACCCGCTACCGCCCCAACCTGGAGGAGCCCGACGACTACTCGCGCGTCGAGGAGATGGCCGGCAAGGCGATCGCGGACGGCTGGCGCGTACGTCATCTCATCCTCGGCACGATGGAGGTCGGTCGCCGCGACGTGGCCAACGCCGACGACCTCGACATCCCGGGCAAGGAGGTCGTCTACACCGAGGACCTCGACGAGCTCACCCGGGCGATCGGGGAGTGCACCGCGTTCGCGAGCATGAAGTTCCACGGCTCGGTGGTGGCCACGATGTACGGCGTGCCGTCGATCGTGATGATCGCGACCAACAAGAACCGCAACTTCATGAAGCGCATCGGGCTGGAGGCCAACGTCTCCGCCTTCGATGCCGCCGACCTGGCCGAGAGGTTCACCGAGCGGGTCGTCCCCGACCCCGAGGCGGTCGCCGGTCTGCGTACGGCCGCGGACGCCCACCTGCGGGAGCTGCGGGCCGAGGTGAAGCAGACGCTGGGGCTCTGACTCCGACTGTCGTGGGGCCGAGGTCCCCAGATCGACCGACCCGGCAGGTTATCCTCGACCCGCTGGGGTTCCCCTGAGCAGCGGCGATTAGATTTGCTGGCTCACCTCAGCCACGCTGATGTGTTGCGAACTGTGTACGACCACGTGGTCCTGAGCCGGGGGAGAAGCCGATGTACCTCAAGCGTCTGACGCTGAAGGGTTTCAAGTCGTTCGCCTCCGCGACGACCCTCGAGCTCGAACCGGGCATCACCTGCATCGTCGGCCCCAACGGCTCGGGCAAGTCCAACGTCGTCGACGCGCTCGCCTGGGTCATGGGTGAGCAGGGCGCCAAGAGCCTGCGCGGCGGCAAGATGGAGGACGTCATCTTCGCCGGCACCTCCGGGCGCGCGCCGCTGGGCCGCGCCGAGGTCTCGCTCACGATCGACAACACCGACGGCGCCCTGCCGATCGAGTACGCCGAGGTCACGATCTCGCGCACGATGTTCCGCAACGGCGGCTCGGAGTACGCCATCAACGGCAGCCCGTGCCGGCTGCTCGACGTCCAGGACCTGCTCTCCGACTCCGGCATCGGCCGCGAGATGCACGTCATCGTCGGCCAGGGTCAGCTCGACACGATCCTGCGCGCGACCCCCGAGGACCGCCGCGGCTTCATCGAGGAGGCCGCCGGCGTCCTCAAGCACCGCAAGCGCAAGGAGAAGGCGCTGCGCAAGCTCGACTCCACGCAGGTCAACCTGGACCGGCTCCAGGACCTGCTCGTCGAGATCCGCCGCCAGCTCAAGCCGCTCGGCCGCCAGGCGGAGGTCGCCCGGCAGGCCCAGACGGTGCAGATGGACGTACGCGATGCGAAGTCGCGCATCTACGCCGACGACCTGGTCACCGCCAAGACCGAGCTCGACAAGGAGCTGGCCGACGAGGGTGCCCTGCTGGCCCGGCGTGCCGAGGTCGAGGAGACCATCGCGGAGGGGCGCGAGCAGGAGGCCGTGCTCGAGGCCGCCCTGCGTGAGGACCTGCCGGCGCTGGCCGCCGCGCAGGAGACCTGGTTTGCGCTGAACTCGCTGCGCGAGCGGCTGCGAGGCACCCAGTCGCTGGCCTCCGAGCGGGTGCGCAACGCGGCCGGCTCCGAGGACCTGGAGGTGCGCCAGGGGCGTGACCCCGAGGAGCTCGAGGCCCAGGCCGAGGTGGCCCGCGAGCAGGAGGAGACCGCCGACGCCGAGGTCGAGGAGCTGCGCTACTCCCTCGAGGAGGCGGTCGAGTCCCGCAAGGAGGCTGAGGACGCTGCCGCCGAGGAGGAGCGCCGGGTCAAGGGGCTCGAGCGCGCCGCCGCCGACCGCCGCGAGGGGCTGGCCCGGCTCGCCGGTCAGGTCAACGCGCTCAAATCGCGGGCCGCTGCCGCCGATGACGAGGTCGGGCGCCTGACCGCCGCACGCGAGGAGGCGCTGGCTCGCGCCGAGCGGGCCCAGCGCGACTTCACCGCCCTGGAGACCAAGGTCGCCGGGCTGGACGCGGGGGAGGAGGGCCTCGACGCCGAGCACGAGGCCGCCGCCGCTGCGCTCGAGGACATCGAGGAGCGACTGGGCAAGCTGCAGGCCGAGGCTCAGCAGGCCGACCGGGACCGCTCCACCCTCGCCGCCCGCAAGGACGCGCTGGAGATGGGGCTGAACCGCAAGGACGGCGCCGGGGCCCTGCTCGGCTCCGACCTTCCCGGCGTGCTGGGTTCGGTCGCGTCGCTGCTGGCGGTGCGCTCGGGCTACGAGGCCGCGGTGGCCGCGGCGCTCGGCACCGCCTCCGACGCGGTCGTCGTCGAGTCCGCCGAGCGGGCAGTCGGTGCGATCGAGCACCTCAAGACCGAGGACCTCGGCCAGGCCGGCCTGCTCCTGGGCGGCTCGCCCGAGGAGACCGGTGGCTGGCCTTCGCTGCCTGCCGGTGCTGCGTACGCCCTGGACGTGGTCGAGTGTCAGCCGGTGCTGCGGCCCGCGGTGGCCCGGCTGCTCGACAAGGTCGCGGTCGTCGAGGATCTCGACGCCGCCCAGGCGCTCGTCGCGGCGAACCGCGAGATCACCGCGGTGACCCGCGAGGGTGACCTGATCGGTGCCCACTTCGCCTCCGGCGGCTCCTCCAGCGTGCCCAGCCTGATCGAGGTGCAGGCCGCGGTCGACGAGGCCACCGCCCAGCTCGCCGAGGCCCACGCGGTCTCCGAGCGGGCCACCTTCGAGACCTCCCGGCTGGAGGCCGAGCGGCTGGCCGCGCAGAAGCGGGTCGACGTGGCGCTGGCCAAGCTGCACGAGTCCGACGCGACCCTGGCCGCGGTGGCCGAGGAGCTCGGCCAGTTCGGTGCGCAGTCGCGCGCGGCTCGCGGTGAGGCCGAGCGGCTCCTGGCGGCCGTCGAGCAGGCCCAGGAGGCGCGCGAGAACGCCGTCGCCGGGCTCGCCGAGCTCGAGGAGCGCCTGGCGATGGCCGAGGAGGACCCCGAGGACGAGCCGGACGTCAGCGCCCGGGAGGAGCTGGCCCAGGCGGCCCGCGACGCGCGACAGCGCGAGATGGACGCGCGGTTGGCGCTGCGTACCTCCGAGGAGCGCGCCCGTGCGCTGGCCGGCCGTGCCGAAGGGCTGCTCCGTGCGGCTCGTCAGGAGCGGGAGCAGCGCGCCAAGGCCGCGGCCCGCCGTGAGCAGATGCGCCGCGAGGGTGAGGCCGCGCGAGCGGTCGGGACCGCGGTGGCGTACGCGCTGGACCGGCTCGAGGTCTCGGTGCAGCAGGCCGCCCGTGCCCGCACGGAGATCGAGGAGTCCCGCGCCGGGCGGGAGCAGGCGCTGCGCGAGTGCCGCTCGCTGCTGCGCAACCTCGGCAAGGAGCTCGAGGAGCTGGTCAACTCCGTCCACCGCGACGAGATGGCCCGCGCCCAGCAGCGGATGCGGATCGAGCAGCTCGAGGAGCGGATCCTCGAGGAGCTCGGCCTCGACGCCGAGGCGATCGTCAAGGACTACGGCCCCGACCAGCTGGTCCCGCAACACCCCGACGAGGACGGCAACGAGCGCGAGCCGATCCCCTACGTACGCGCCGAGCAGGCCAAGCGGCTCAAGATCGCCGAGAAGAACCTGCGCGCGCTGGGCAAGGTCAACCCGCTCGCCCTGGAGGAGTTCGCGGCCATGGAGGAGCGCAACAAGTTCCTCACCGAGCAGCTCGAGGACCTCAAGCAGACCCGCAAGGACCTCATGGACATCGTCAAGGAGGTCGACAACCGCGTCGAGCAGGTCTTCACCGAGGCCTGGGAGGACGTACGCGTCGCCTTCGACCACGTCTTCGCGCGGCTCTTCCCGGGCGGTGAGGGTCGCCTGGTCCTCACCGATCCCGAGAACATGCTCACCACCGGCATCGAGGTCGAGGCCCGGCCGCCGGGCAAGAAGGTCAAGCGGCTCTCGCTGCTCTCCGGCGGCGAGCGGTCGCTGGTCGCGGTCGCCTTCCTGGTGTCCCTGTTCAAGGCCCGTCCGTCGCCCTTCTACATCCTCGACGAGGTCGAGGCGGCGCTGGACGACACCAACCTCGGCCGGCTCCTGGAGATCTACGAGGAGCTGCGCGAGAACTCCCAGCTGATGGTGATCACCCACCAGAAGCGCACCATGGAGGTCGGCGACGCCCTCTACGGCGTGACCATGCGCGGCGATGGTGTCACCACCGTCATCTCGCAGCGGCTGCGCGACGCCCAGCCGGCCTGATCGCTGCTTCCCGCCGACCAACCCGGGGCGGGGACGGATATCCCGCAACCGGCACCCGGAAACGGTGCCGGACTGGTTGAATCGGTGTGTGTCGACACCAACGCCGATCGTTCGTGGATACCTCGGCCTGGTCGCGCTCGGCATGGCGATCGGCATCCCTGCCGCGCTCGCTGCAGCACTCTTCCTCGCGGTGGTCCACTGGGCCGAGGACTGGCTGTGGCACGACCTTCCCGCGGACCTGGGCTACGACTCGGCGCCCTGGTTCCTGGTGATCGGCCTGCCGATCACCGGTGCGCTGATCGTCTGGCTGGCACGTCGCTTCCTGCCCGGTGACGGTGGGCACTCGCCGGTGGACGGGCTCTCCCTGGCGCCGACACCGGTCCGATACGCGCCATCGATCGTCCTGGCGGCGCTGGGGTCGCTGCCGTTCGGTGTCATCCTCGGACCGGAGGCTCCGGTGATTGCGATCGGTTCGGCGGTCGGGATGGTGTTCGCCGGCCGCCGAACGATGAGTCCCGAGACCCAGGGTGTGCTCGCCTCGGCAGGTTCGTTCTCGGCCGTCTCGGCCCTGTTCGGCGGCCCGCTGGTCGGTGGACTGCTGCTGCTCGAGGCCGGACTGGCCACCGGCGCCCAGCTCGTGCCGGTCCTGGTCCCGGGTCTGGTGGCCGCCGCCACCGGATACCTGCTGTTCGTCGGACTCGGCGACTGGGGTGGGATCAGCTCGGCCGGTCTCCAGGTGCCTGACCTGCCGGCGTACGACGGCACACGCCTCGTCGACGTCGCGCTCGCGATCGTGGTGGGGATCGTCGCTGCGATCCTGATGGGGGTGGCCCGCAGGGGCGCCGAGCGGGTGCACACCGTTGTCACGAACAGCCGCCGGCTGCTGGTTCCGTTGGTGCTGGGCGGTCTCGCGATCGGGCTGCTGACCCTCCTCACCGAGGCATTGGGCGGTGAGCTGGACGACGTCCTCTTCTCCGGCCAGAGCGCGATCGGCGAGGTGGTCAACCAGTCCGCGGGGGTGATCGTGGTGGTCCTGCTCGCCAAGGCGCTCGGCTTCGCGGTCTGCATGGGTGTCGGCTTCCGCGGCGGAGCGGTCTTCCCCGCCGTCTTCCTCGGGGTCGGGATCGCGAGCCTGTGCGTCGCGATGTTCGACTGCTCCCCGACCTGGGCGGTTGCGGTCGGCGCCGCAGCAGGCATGACGGCGGGGACGGGCCTGCTGTTCTGCGGCATGCTCTTCGCGATGCTGCTGGTCGGGAAGGAGGGCGCCGATGCGCTGCCGGCGGCCGTGTTCGCGTGCGTCGCCGCCTGGCTGGTCCGATCCAGCATCGCCGCCCGTCTGGGCGCCCGCGAATGAGCAGCGCCCCGCAGAGACCGAGTCACCGCGATGGCCGACCGGGACACCGGCGAGACCTTGTCTCCAGCCCGCCTGACGCGGCCCCTACCGTCCCTGCACGCGGCTCAGCGCCCGCGGCGGTAGGAACGGATGAGGCAGGAGGTCGACGCGACGTACGCCGCACTGCGCGCAGCGCACATAGACGACGAGGCCCTCTGAGGTCTGGTGGCTGGACTCGGTGAGCCAGCCGTGCTCGTGGAGGGCGTCCGCGTGCCGTGACTGCTCGATTGCGCTGTCGGTCATGGTCGCCACTCTGCTGTAATGGTCTTATGCATCTCAACCCTTACGGGGAGTACGCCGTGCTCCTGGCCGCCTCGCTCGCCGACGACTGGCCCGAGGACCGGGCCGGCATCGAGGCGCGGACCCGGGAGTTCGGGATGACGATGGGCTTCGCCGCGTCCCCGGATGACCACGGGCGTACTAGGCAGGTGATCGACGAGTGGCTCCGCGTCGTCGATGCGCCCGAGCCGGGTGCAAGGGCGCGGCTGCTCAACGACCTGATGGCGCAGGCGACGGCGTATCCGCGGCTGACCGACCATGACCGGGAGGGGTGGCACCTGCACTACCGCGACGACACCAACGACTCGCTTCCTGACGTGCTGCGAGCGGTGATCAGCGTGGGCACGGCGCTGCACCTGACCACCCGGGGCATCCACCGCTTGAGCCGGTGCGCCGCGGGGAGCGTCGAGGGCGACCCGTGCTCCGCGGTGGTCGTGGACGTCACCCGCAACGGACGCCAGCGCTACTGCTCGGTCCGCTGCGCTAACCGCGCGGCCGTGCGCCGGCACCGTGCCCGACGCTCCGTCTCCGCCGGCTGATCGGCCTGGGGAGTTCGCTGACGGACAGGGCGGACCCGGGGCACACTGACCCCATGAAGTCCGTGCCGGACGGGGGCCGTGAGCTGCGGGTGCGCCTTGCCGCCGAGACCGCGAGTGTGCCCGGTGCGCGCAGATTCGTCACCGACGGGCTCGCCGAGTGGGGCCATGGGCACCTCGTCGACGATGCCGCCCTGTGCGTCACCGAGATGGCGGCGAACGCCGCCCTGCACAGCGGCAGCCCCTACATGCAGGTCCGGCTGCGCGACCTCGAGCCGGGCGTACGGCTCAGCGTCGAGGACGACGGCGCACTGATCCCGCTCCCTGCCGTCGCCCCGCCTCCGGTCGAGAGTCAGGGCACCACCGGGCGCGGGCTGGCGATCGTGTCGGTGCTGGCGAAGTCGTGGGGGATCGAGGAGCGTGCCGACGGGCGGCGCATCTGGGCCGAGCTCGCCGGCGACGGGGTCGAGCACGACGTACGACCGCCGATGGTGGCGTACGGCGATCAGGCGATGCCTCCTCAGCCGACGGCCCTGCCCGCGGACTGGGTCACCGTCCGGCTGCCCGCCTGCCCGGTGCAGCTCGGGCTCCAGATCGACCAGCGCCTCGACGACCTGGTCCGTGAGCTCCAGCTCATCGACTCCGAGGACGGCCCCACCCCGCCGCGCGAGCTCGGCGAGCTCATCGAACGGCTCGTGACCCGACCGGCCTTCGCCCGACACCTGGGTCGTCGAACGGCTTTGGACGCAGCCGCCGCGGGGCTGGAGTACGTCGACATCGAGATGACCCTTCCCCGCGAGATGGCGCCCCTGCTCCGTGAGCTGCTGGCCGCGGACAACCTGGCCGACGAGATCAGCGAGACCCACCAGCTGCTCACCCTGCGCTCCACGCCGGAGATGGTCTCGCTGCGGACCTGGTTCACCGAGAGCATCGTCGACCAGGCGGAGAGCGACGCCGACCCGGTGCCGTATGACGAATGGGTGCGGATGAGAGGCGGCCTCAGATGACGGATGGCTGGCCGAGCCCGGTCAGAGGCGGGCTCGGCGCAGAGACGTGACGTCAGGCCATCTCGGGGACGTGCAGGTGCGCGTACGCGAGGTCGAACTCGTGCACGTCGACGATCTCGCCGCCGGCATCGCTCGCGGCCCGGCTGCGCATGTCGTCGGCCGCCGAGCGGCTGGCCTCCATCGCGGCGCGGGACTCCCAGGCCGTGGTGGCGCAACCCAGGCCGGAGGACCGGTTCACCAGCAGGCTGGCGCTGCAGAACCCAGCGGTCTGCTCGAGCTCGGGAAGGATCCCGACCCGGAAGGTCTCCGCCATGGCGTCGAGGTCACCCTGCAGCCAGCTGACTCGGGCGCACTCGCCGTGCTGGCTACGGTGCATGACGAGGATCTCCCACTCGTCGACCTGCATGGAGCCGCCGAGGATGTCCTTCCCCCGATCGCGAAGCGGACGAAGCTGCTCATCGCTGGCGCGCATGGCCGCCTCGTCCTCCCACGAACTTGTTGCGATGCACTGACCAGTCTCACGGTCGACCAGCATCGAGAGGCCGCGACAGCCCTCGACGCTGTCGAGCATGGGCCCGACCTCGTTCTTGACGAATGCGATGCCCGCGTCGATGTTGCCGGGACTCCCGCGGAACGTAGTGGAACGTGCGTACACAGCCCGCTCCTTTCTGGGACAGGGCAGTGCCCGGACCGGCACCGCCGGTTCTTCCCTGTCTACTCCTCCGGGCGCGGGGACGCCATACCCAAGCTATGCACTTCCAGCCCCCGTCGGGCTCCACGGTGACGGTGTGACTTGCAGGAGCCGAGAGGTCAGTCGCCGTCGTCGGTCAGGGTGTTGGAGGGGAGCCAGTCGGCGCCGAGGAGCTGGGCGACGCCGGTGAGGCCGGTGGTGTCGCCTCCCACCGTGTCAGAGGCGGCAGCGATCCGCTCGACCATCACCCTGCCGACCTGCTCTTCGACGGTGTCCTCGGCGTAGGCGATGTGCCAGGGCGAGAGCTGGTGGTCGCGGTGGGTGCGGCCGGTCACCTGCCGCCCCGCGATGCCTGAGAAGCGGGCTTGGTGGAAGACGCCGACCCGCGGCTCGCTGCTGGCCCGGCGACCGTCGGCGAGGGTTTCGCCGGCGTGCAGGCTGATCGAGGCGACAGTGGTGAAGACGCAGACCTTCGCCTGTCCGGTCTGGAACCGGAGCCGCTCGGCCTCTGCGTCGAACCGGTCGCGGCCGTAGATCGTGGCGACTTCGAGGCCGGAGTCACGCAGTCGGTCGGCGATCGGGTCGGCGGCGGTCGCGACGAACTCGACCGAGCACGCCACCTGTCGCTCGGCCTCGACCTGCTGGACGATCCAGGCGACCGTGGAGTCGACGCGTATCAGCCCGGCCTTCTGTCGGAAGCGCAGCAGCGCTGCCCGCCCCTTTGCGACATTGCGGCCACGCCGGGCGATGTCCATCTCGCGGCAGAACTCTCCCCATTCGGCCTCGTACGCCGTCCGCTCCGACGGCGTGAGTGCCACCGGCATGCCGGAGATCGGCACCGGTCCCCATGGTGCCGCGCGGTGCAGCATCGCGGGCGGTCGCTCGTCCTCGAGCCAGCCGCGTACCAGCTTGAGGTCGGCGGCGCGCCGCGCCGGATCGGCGGTCCAGGTTGCGCCGTAGCGTCCCCGCTCGACCCCGATCCCGTTGCGCTCGAGCGCGGTGGCGAACGTGGCGCCGGGCTGGGTCGCCGAGGTCCACTCCTGCATCGGCTCGCCGAGGACCTGCGCATAGGCCGGGGCGAGGTAGGGCAGGTCGAGCGGCGTGTGCCCGGGCGTCGCGGTCGTCGCGATGACGAAGGGGGCTTTGTCGTGCGGCCGCCCGTGGCCCGAGATCCGCGCCCAGAGCTTCCACCGCTTCGTCGTCGTACGTCGCAGCGCGTGCGCCTCGTCCGCGATGATCACGTCCCACGCGTGATCCTTGACCTTCTCCAGGCGGTCCCACGTGATCACGACCCATTCGAGACCGCCGTCGCCAAGCGCGGCGATCGTGCGGCACCAGTGGCCGATCGTGATCGCGGCAGGGCGGTCGGCCACGACCAGCACCCGTCGCGCACCGCGGAGGTCGCCCACCGCTGTCGCTCCGAGGACCGCGGAGATCGTCTTGCCCACGCCGGGCTCGTCGGCCAGCAGGAACTGCCGTCCGCCTGCCGCAGCACGCGCCGCGATGGCGTCAGCAGCCTCGTACTGGATCTGCCGCGGCTCGAGCGCGTCGGTCGGCTCGAGGCTCGGTGTCGGCATGTCGGGACTGAGGGTGCTCTCGATGAACCGACCGAGCGTGTACGGACGCGGCGCGTAGGGCGCGAGGTGCGCCGGCAGCGCGCGCCCGACGTAGAGGTGGGTCTTGACTCCCGGGTGCCACGCGGCGCCTTCGACCTGGGTGCCGTACGGAACGTCGAGCACCCACAGCCGCTCGCCGGGACCGACGGCGGGCAGCGGCCGGTCCGGTTGCCGCGTCCCGCTACGGCGCGTACGCCCGCCGCGGCGACGAGCACTGGATCGGCGAGGACTGGCCACACCCAGACGCTATCCTCCAGGCGAGTCGACCCGCCGCTCATCCTCGGCGGCGGGGATTGTTCGTACGCGCGGTGGCCGGTGCGCTGCGGGGATCCTCCGGCCAGGCGTGCTTGGGATAGCGCCCGCGCAGATCAGCACGAACGCCGGGGTAGCCGTTGTCCCAGAAGGACTCCAGGTCTGCAGTGACGGCTGCCGGACGTCGCGCGGGGGAGAGCAGATGCAGCAGGAGCGGGACCCGGCCGTCCGCGAGGGCCGGCGCTGCGATCCAGCCGAAGACCTCTTGGATGCGCACAGCGAGCACCGGTTGTTCGGCGGAGTAGTCGATCCGCACGCTCGACCCGCTGGGGACCTGCACTCGCTCGGGAGCCAGATCGTCGAGCCTGCCTGCCTGCGGCCACGGCACCATCGCGCGCAGCGCGGCAGCCACGTCGACGCGACGAAGATCCTGGGCCGAGCGAACCCGCGCCAGCTGGGGCCCGAGCCACGACTGGAGGTTCTGCGTCAGTGCCGCGTCGCTCACATCGGGCCACGGGTCACCGAGCGCACGGTGCAGGAAGTCGAGGCGGGCGCGCAGCGCCGTGGCCGCCTCCGACCAGGTGAAGAGAGCGATTCCCTCCTTCGCCACGGCCTCCCGGATCGCGTCGGCCACGGCCTGCGCGGGTGGATCGCTGAGCGGGACGGAGCGGAGCTCGATCGCGCCCAGCAGCGTACGTCGGCGGGCCAGCACCCGCCCTTCGGTCCAGGTGACCTCGTCCACCTCGGTCCACAGGGACCCGGCCGCCTCCAGTGCGAGGTCCTCGGTCAGCGGGGCCGCCGATCGGATCCGGGCTTCACGCTGCCCCGCCCGCCGCTCCGCGTCGCCGACCGCGAGCCACTCCAGACCGGCCAAGGGGCCCGGGGCACGCGGATCGAGCGCCGCGCCCGTCCCGGACGCCATCAAGTAGCTCGAGTTACCGGAGCGCTTGCGTGCAATCCGGTCCGGATGCGCCAGGGCCACCACCAGGCCCACGGCCACGTCATCGGTGATCGCCCGGGCGTGGTCCGACACACCGCTCCGGCCGTCGGCGGTGCCGTCCTTCTCCACGATCTTCGCCAGCCGGGTGACCTGGCTGCGCCACGCGCTGGCCCGCTGGTCAGCGCGCAGCGACCGGAGCGCCGCAACCAGGTCTCCGCCGGGAGCGCCTACGTCCTCGCTCAGCATCGCGACCACCTCTGAGGCGCGCTTGGCTCCGACGAGACCGGCCCCGTCGATGAGGGCACGCGCCAGCCTGGGGTCGGCCGGTACGCCAGCGATCAGCCGTCCTCGCGGGGTGGCTCTCCCGTCCTCGGTCATCGCCCCCAGATCCACCAGCACCTCCTTGGCTGCCGACAGTGCGTGCGCCGGTGGCTGGTCGAGCAGCGCCAGGTCGTGCAGGTCGTGACTGCCCCAGCACGCCACCTCCAAGGCGAAGGCCGTCAGATCGGCGGTGGCGATCTCGGGCTCCGGGTGAGCGGCCAGGTGCGCGTGCTCCGTCTCGGACCAACAACGCAGCACGGAGCCCGGCCCCAGCCGTCCGGCCCGACCTGCCCGCTGCTCGGCCGCTGCCCGGCTCACCGCGACGGTGACCAGAGAAGCCAGTCCGCGACGGTGGTCGGTGCGCGGCTCGCGCGAGAATCCGGCATCCACCACGACACGTACCCCAGGTACGGTCAGCGACGACTCGGCGACCGCGGTCGAGACGATCACTCGTCGACGCGGGCCCTCGCTGAGCGCACGATCCTGCTCGGCGCCGGACAGCCGCCCGTGCAGGGCGTGCACGTTCGCGTCCACGCCGGCAAGGCGTCGTACGGTCGCCTCGACCTCCGCGACACCCGGCACGAAGACCAGGACGTCACCCTCGTGCTCGACGAGCGCACGACGTACGGTCGATGCGACATGGTCGTGGAAGGCCGGGGTGATGCCCCGGTCGTCGGTGCGGCGTACCCCCGCAGGTGGCGGGCACCAGATCGCCTCGACCGGGTGGAGCGCACCCGGGACCCGGATCACCGGAGTGCCGCCCCCACCGAGCAGCTCGGCCGTCCGCTCGGCCTCGATGGTGGCCGACATCGCCACCAGCGCCAGGCCCTCACGCAGGTTGGCCCTGATGTCGATGAGCAGCGCCAGGGTCATATCCGCGTCGAGGTGGCGTTCGTGCACTTCGTCGAGTACGACGGCGCCGACGCCGGGCAGCTCGGGATCGTGTTGGATCCGCCGGAGCAGCAGCCCGGTCGTGACGATCTCGACACGTGTACGTCGACTGGTGCGTCGGTCTCCGCGCACGGAGTATCCGACCGTCTCGCCAACCGGTTCGCCCAGGAGGTGCGCCAGCCGACGGGCAGCAGAACGGGCTGCGATGCGGCTGGGCTGCGTGACGACGACCCGTCCGGCGACCACCTCGGCGACCGCGGGCGGGACCAAGGTCGTCTTGCCGGTGCCGGGTGGCGCCTGGACCACTGCGACTCTGCGGGCACGAAGCGCTTGGTCGAGAGTGGCCAAGCCGGCGGTGACCGGGAGATCGGGCGGCGCGGCAAGCAGACTGCGCAGAGGGTCGGACACTCCTGCAGTGTGCCTGACGTCCCTCGGCCGGTGTCGCGTCGGCGCCGAGGGCTGTCACCACGGCGGCGCCCGAGCAGACGATCCCCATCGTCCGAGGCATCGCATCGGAGGTGACGATCTGGGACTGGTGGATGTGGGGAGCAATGCTGAAGGGGTCATGTGTCTCAGGCCCGTCGTGTCCACAGCCGGTCGCTGTCCGGTGTCCTCAGCGCTCCAGCCGATCGTTGCGGCATCGGCCACTCGCACTTCCGTCCATCACCGCCTCAAGCCTCGACACAGTTGGTGCGCCCCACTGGCGGCGGTGTGACTCACCTGAGCTGAGCGCGTACGACCGTCTCAATGTGCAGCCCAGGTTTCGCTCGTGTCTGGCCGTTGCCGCCAGGGTGATGCCGGATCACATCCTGGTGGCCGGCCACGGACCGTGTTAGCCGCGCGCGTGCGGCGAACTAGCCATGGTTCCCGAGTGGCCCCAGCGCCAGATCGAAGAGCACCAAGACACCTCCATCGTCCTGGAACGTGAGGGTTCTCGGCGCGGACTCTGGGGACCGGTCCCAGGACTCGGGGGCCGCGAAACCGTCAGCGGCATACTTGTGCAGCCGTGCGTCGATTGCCTCGAGAGTTCCTGCTGGGGTCGGCTCGGTAAAGGCAAGAACGAGTACGACCTCGCCTCCGGGAAGACGGATCGCATCGACCAAAGCCGCGAAGTCTTCGGAATCGAGGTCGAATGACCGCACGACTACCTGTTCGGCGTCAAGTGGAACCAGCACTACTTCGAACATCAGGGTGTGCCCGGGCCGCAGTGCCCTAATCCAGCGCACGTCGGAATACTTAACGCCGTCATTGGGGACGACGGATAGATGTTCGAAGGGGATTTGGATCGTGACGGCGCGTGTCCAACCCGCCGCGTCGGCCGTGGGCCTCGTCCACTGGTGCAAGAGCCTTCCCTGCACGGGATCAAGGCCGCCGAAGTGGGTGTCGTTCTCCTTGCGCAGGTCGATCGCTTGAAATCTCCAGTCCCCCGACTGGTGCAGGCTCACCTTGAACTCGCCTGCCGATGCCCGGCTTGCCAGGTAAACGTCGTCCGCGTTCTTCGCACCCCAGAGACGCCAAATTGTAGAGCGATGACCAGGCTCGCCTGCAGCGAACCGCAGCGCGCGGTCTTTCTTGACCGCCGGGATCGGGTGGCGTTCAACGTCCTGCCCCTCCCACTCGACCATAAGCGTTGGTTGGTCATCTATGAGTGCGACGGCGATGCTCATGTAGGTGGGCACCAAACAGATCTTAGGGTGAATACCCCGCGTTCATCGTTGTTCGTGCCGTAATGAGTGGGGGCTGATGTGCCGCGGTAGCCCTGCGGCCTCGCGATCCGCGTGACCATCCGGCAGGCATCGCGACGGTCGATCGGCTTTTCCGAAACCGGGCGCTGGATCAACGGACCGGTGGTCCGTTCGAGGAGGGCCTCCAGAACGCGGAGGACCGGGACGGCCAGCGGCATGGGTTGCGGGTTTGTCGCCCTTGCCGATCAGGTGGAGCACTCGGTGGCCCGCAGCGTTCGGCGGTAAGCGATGGCACGGACGCAGGCGCGCGGTATAGCGGTATAGAGACAAGCCGCAGCGGTGGAGACCCTAGATCCCCATCGATGACAGCACGTGTGGTCACGTTGTCAGGTGCAGAAACGCGCCATTATGCGGTATGAGCCCAACGATCACGGGATCTCGTCAGTCTGTGTGGCTCGCCGGGTCACCCGCACGCGGTACGGATATCCGTCCGCCGGGCGCAGAGTCACGCCGTACGTGGCTCCTGAACCATCGCGAAACCGTCCCGTCCACTCGTCGTCGGCCGCTGACTCCTCAACCAATGTGAGGCTGACGTCCTCAGGTATCCAGTTGTCGTAGGCCGCTCGGACGCACCACTCACCGTACTCGGTCAGTTCTTCTCGAGTGTTCAAGAACTGACCACTGGGCGAGGCTGACTGGAGCGCTGTGCGAATACCCCCCAGTGCCTTCATGGCTGCGGCACCCACCAGCGCCCCGATAGCACCGGAAGCGAGTTGGTCCGCCAGGTACAAGAGAACGCTGGCGCTTGCTCCGTCAGCGCCCCACGAGAAGTGCGCCTTTCGCACGTCGAGGTCGTAGGGCACCTGATATCGCGTCCCACGTTCCTCGGCCCAAGTCAGAGCCTCGAGTTGGCCAACGACCTCGTCGTCAGCCAGCGGCTTGCCACCCAGGTCAGGCTCGCCCAAAACCAGTAGGAAGACGACCTCCGGCGGCTGCTGGGGGTAGGCGCCGTATGCAACGCGGATGCGAACCTCGTCGAGCCGTGAGAACTCCGGGATGGACATGACTACCATGCTAGGGCGATCAGCTCGTGGTGAAGCCGGTGAACGCAACAATCACTCCATTCGCCTCGCCCATCAGCGGACAGACCTTGGGGAGTGAGGCGGCGAGTTCGTCACAGACCTCGTCCCGTGCGGCAGCAACCGCCTGGGGCAAGTCTCGGAGATAGTTTTCGCGCGGCGGAGCGAACGGGGAACAGAAGAACGACGGTGATACCGCTGGCGTGGGACGAAGACAATTGCGGAATGACGCATTCCCAGGCGGCTACGGCCCTGATGCGGTATTCTTTGGTGGCGTGACAAACTTCCTCGGGATGCTGCCGCTGAGCAGTTCCTGAAGCTCCTCTTGGAGACCTGCAGCGCAGTCGAGGCCCCCTGGTTTGTTGTGCCTGTCGAGGGGAAGGGCCGTGCTCCCGCGTATCGCGAGCGCGTGTACTGCTACGAGCTTTATCACCAGCTTCGTGTCCGAACAGAAGGCCACGCCCTTGCGGGTTCGTCGGAGTGTGTCCTCGGGGGAGATGGACAAGGCGGGACTGCACACAGTCGTCATTAACGGCAAGCACAAGCCCGACCTCGTTTGGCACGTTCCAGGCACGAACCACAACGCCGTGGTCGCTGAGGTGAAGACCACCTCCAGGTGGAACCACGCCGGTGTGAAGAAGGACCTTCAGACCCTCGCAGCGTTCCTCACAGCTGGTGATCGTTCCTATGCGCTGGGCGTGCTCTTGATGTTCGGTCCAGACGAGGAGGGCATCATCGCTGATCGCGTTCGCAAGTTGATTCCGCCCAGCGAACAATCTGCGCTTACACGGGCACGCCTGGTGTGGCATCCGAAGGCCGGCGCCACTGCCCGCGATCTCGGCCCGATCGTAGGGTGATCTCGCCGTCGTCGCGGGCTGACGCCGTCACTGTCACGGTTGGGTGACGTCCAATTTGAGGTTCTTGAAGACTGTCTGGATCGTGCTGGCGGGCATCCGACGGCGCGTCAGTGGATGTCCGAACCGCATCCGCCAACGTTGGGAGAAGCTCGCCCTCGAGCTGCGCGCGCTGGCCGCATCCCAGCTCTCGGTCATACTCTGCTCGGCGATCGCGGCGAAAAGATGCACGTCTGTGGAAGATCCCGCGTTTCACGCGTCGTAGTTGACTCGTTTGGCCTTTCCGAAGAAGTTACTGGAGGTGGTGTAGCCCAAGCTGGGCAATACGCTGAGCGCCTTCTGCTCGAGGCTCTTGCTGCCTGTGACCGCTGCCTTCACGCGCTCACCGAGTGCGCCCTTGATCCTCGGCGGTAGCGGCTTGCCAACGCTTGCGAGTGCGTTGAGCGCGATCTCTGCAGCACCGTTGTTTCCGCCGTTGGCTTGCAGGTCAAGGAGGCCATAGATCACGCTCTCAACGAGCCTGCGGCGTGAGGCGTTGTCTTGAATGTTCGCTTTGCTCCAGAGGGTGATGATCGCTTGGCGTTGGGTGTTGTTGGTCGCGCCTGAGGAGCGGGAGATGAGGAGGTCTGCAACTTGGTCATCGTCGGCGGTGGCGAGTCCGAGCGTCCTCAGTGCCGAGTCGTTGGGAAGGTCCACGTCGGCTGCTGCGAGGTACTTGTCGAGCAGCGCGCGGTGCTGCTCGTGTGTCCATTGTTTCTGCACGGTGTGGGCGGCGGTCACGAGTTCTGCCGCGTGGGCGTCAGCACGCCACAGGGGGTCGTAGACGGCTGCGAAGTCTTCTGGATTCGGCTGGGTGAGTTCGAACCAGAGAGCGGTGGCGTGGATCGCTCGGTGCTCGTAGTTGTAGGTGATGTCTGCCATGGTCTCGGCGTTCGGCAGATCTGCGGTGCTAACGTGGGCTGGCCCCGCCGCCTTGGCGAGTTCGAGGGGAACGGTGACATGGCCGAGGTCGTTGAGCCATGGACTGGCTGCTGCTTCGGCGAGCAGTCCTTGTACCTCGTGGTCCTCCAGTTGGTCGTCGCAGGTTCGCACTGCCTCGACACCGTTCTCGACCAGGTAGAGGTAGAGCGCGTCGTCGGTGTCGACCGGCGAGACCGATTCCGCGAGGGTGTCCTGGAGTGTGTGTGCGACAGCCGACAGAATTTGGCCGTAGCTGAGGACTCCGGCATCAGCGAACAGTCGGGCGCGGTCGAGGATGTCTCGGCGCTCGGTTGCCTCCTCACTGCTCGTGACGTAGGGCTCGACGAGTTCGAACACGTCGGGGTTCAGGGTGGGGGCCTTGCCGTCGGGGAGGGCCGCAACGAACGGGCTGAGCGCATCGAGCGCGGACCTCGTGGCGTCCAGCGCGGCCTTCTCGTTCCAGGCCTTTGCCACGAGCATCGTCAGAGGCTCGATGTGGGCGGCGGTCATCGTTGAGGGGACGATGCTGCCAAGCCAGCCGGGCCAGTCGCTCAGGCCCCGGTTTCGCGTCGCATTGAGGATGCGGGAGGCGAGGTCCGGGTCGCTGGTGGGTTCTGTCCTGCCGAGCAGTCGGAGTGCTGCGTGACGAGCGTCTCGTGAGTCAGACTCCAACAAGACGTGCAGCACATGGTGCTGGACGGGTGTTTCCCGTGCCCCGGCCTCGTCGGCGAGCGCATCCAGCACGGCCTTAGGGTTGAACGGCTCAGGTTCGGGATCCTCGGTTCCCGTCGCCGCCGCTGCGGTCGTGGTGGCCTTCTGTTTCGTGACCCACGCGGCGTGGCTGCGCGCGGCTTCTCGCGCGAGGGCGGATGTCCGGTCCTGAGTTGCGGTGATGACCTTAATGAGGTCGTCATCGGGGAGTTCGAAGAGCCGACTGATGGTCGCGGGACCGGTCGTGGATACCACTCGGGCGGAAAGAAACTCGGCTACGACCTCTGGCGCGGCATCGAGCGCTAGCGCGGCATCTTTGAAGAAGAAGCCTGGGGTCGTGAAACCTGGGCGCGTGATCGCCGCAACAACGCGGCGACGCAGTGCTGATGCGCTGGCCTCGGAGCCAACTTTGGCGAGTGTCCACGCACTTGTGGCGGTGTCTTCGTCGAGAAAGTCGTTGGTGTCGTCTTCGAGAACGCAGATTGCTTCTGCGACGGTGTCCGCCACGGTCGCGAGGGGAAGGCTCGGTTCGGCTTCCGCCAGTAGCAGGAAGGACCGTGCGGCGTTGGGCCCGGCAAGTCCAATGCCTGTTCGGATCTGGTTGGTTAGGACCTGCAGGACACCCTCTCGCTCCGCGTCTTCGAGCCCGTCGATGCGGCGCTGCAGCATATCGATATCCGCGTCTTCTGCGGCGCGCTCGATCGCGAGCGCAAGTTCACCGTCCAGCCCGAAGACTGTTCCAGTGCTCTGCATGTAGATGAGGTCTCGGGACGGCCCCCGTACCTGGCGGGTCCGGCTCAGGTAGTTGAGCAGTTGCTTGTTGTGCGCGTTGCCGATCTGCGTGGCGCGGTCTTCCGCTTCATCGCCACCGTCTGCTTCGTCCCCAACAAGAACCGTGCTTGGGGCGGCACTTTCGAGCGCGTAAGACTCGGCAAGTTCTACGGCGCGATCGGGAGTGCCTGCGGGCAGTTCGGCGTTCCGGTCCCGCTTGAGTTGAAGCACCAGTGCGGGAAGGTTGGCATCGACTTCGAGGTGCCGAGCGAACAGTGGGAACTCCACACGGAGGCACACGAGCCGCGCGATGGCAGCTGCATTCTTGCGTGGGTCGTCGGCCAGGAGGTCAGCCTTGTGGCGCTCCTGGGCAAGTCGATACGTCAGTGCGAACGTGTTGAGCAGGTGCTTCACACGCCGGGGACTGGTGACGTGCGTGGGGATGAGGACTGAGAGCACGTACTCGCGGTTGATCTCTGCCCACAAGCCCTTCCGGCCCTCGACAAGGGTCGTTGCGTACTTGCTGACGCTTTGCGTCAGCAGCGGCGGCAGGCTGAGTTGGTATTGGAAGACCTTGTCCAGATAGGCGCTCCCGGTGCTGTAGTAGGGGTTGGTTTCATCGGCGGGGGTTTCCTGTTTGGCAGCTCGAGTGAGTGCGCCCTCCAGGACGTTCTGGTCGGCGGCAACGATGAAGACGCACCGGTTGATGCCCAGAAATGTCCGGATGGTGTCGAGGGTGGTTACGACTTCGCTGGCTGAGCATCGGTCGAGTTCGTCCACGAAGATGACCAGGCGTTCAGCCCCGGCGTCTGAGACGAGGTCTTTGAAGATTCCTTCGAACTGTTCGTCGCTCTCTGCCTTCGCGAAACTGCGGTCGACGCTGAACGTCTTGCTCGCGAGGGCGATCAGGGCGGCGAGCAGAGTGGCGGGCACGAGGCCCGCCAAGACGACTTGCTTGGACAGTGACTTGAACTCGACCCCGAAACTAGTGTTCGCGCCAATGCGGCTCTGGCCAAAAGCGACTCCTGAGACCACTCCAGCAAGGATGACGGTGAGCCCGAGGAGAAGCAGGGCGAACACACCGAGCAGTTTCAGGACGGTGGCTGGTGGGACCTTGATCTCGGTCTTGGTTCCCCCGCTATAAAGGTCTCCGTGGTACTTCGGCTTCGTGCACTTGAGTTCAGTGGCGACGGCGCTGATGAAGTTGCGCCTCAGCGGCACGTCCGCGTACTTGAACGCGTCGAACCTCACGAAGCGGACACCGGCGCGGCCGTCGATCTTGGTCTTGAGCAGGTTCGCGATGCCGCTCTTGCCAGAGCCCCACGGGCCGTAGAGGGCGATGTTCGAGGGCGTCGTCACGGCGGTGACGAGGGCGGCGAGTTGGTCGACGATGCCGTCGTGCGCGAGACGGTCGTCTTTTACCGCGGCGAGCTCGCGGTCGTCGACGAGGTCTTCGGCGTGAAGATTCGGCACCCCGGTGTGCCCGGTCGATCCTCGTGACATGCAGCGTGCTCCGTCGGTGTTTTCGGGGTAGTTGGTCAATGACTGGGACAGCAACGGTAGGCGCGACCACCGACAATTTTCGGCGGACGCCCCAGCCGTGACAGCTTGAAGCGCCCTAGATTTTCCGGCGCTCCTATGCGGGTTACGACTCTCGGTTGAGGGCTGCGTAGTGGGCTTGCTCGAACTCCACCAGGGTCATCATTCCAAGGTGCCGTGGATCCTGCGGATGTTTCACCAATCGACCCAGCCGGCGGTGGCGTACTCGACGTTACCGACGCTGCGGCATGGTCCGGCGTGGAAGACAGTGGTGCGGACACACACCCGGTCTTGCCGAGCCCGATCACACATTTCATGAGCGCGTTGTCGTACGCCTCGGCAATGGACTAGATCGAGGGTCGGATGCCCTTGTCGGCGAGGTGCTCGGTGAATGTGATGGATATGTATTCCTAGGTTCAAGCCCGTTGGCAAAGGAACAGCCAGCGACGCAACCGCCTGCCTCTCCGAGGCGTGGCTAGCGTCGGCGTCGCTGGCCTCTGGTTCGGGCATCCGTCCAGGACTGACGATGGGGCCTCTCGCCTCGCCGTTGCGCCGCCCATCGGCGTGGGAGAAGACCGCAATTCGCGCCGCGTCATAGTGGGCGATATGCCCGTCGGGTGCAGGCGTGGATCGCGGCGCATGGATGCGTCCTGCGAGTGGTGGCGTGATGCCGGCGGCTGGGGTCGGGCGGGCGTACGAGGTAGTGACTTCTCGACGCGAGGTTCGGACTTCAGGGCGCCCATCGCGCGCGCTGAGGCCGGTATCTCTAGTTCGATGAATCCCCGGGGCGGGTCGGCCCGTATTACTGGCATGAGACCTTCGACTTCGTACTTGGCAAGGGCCGTGCTGGCGGCTGCGGCGACGGCGCTCTTAGCCGCGGGGTGCGGCAGTGGCGAGGGCGGGGATGGAGAGGATGCCGGTGGGGCGGGGATCGTCTCGACGGCTGAGGTTGACGGGACCAAGGTGCTTGTCGATGTGGAGGGGCACACGCTCTACAGCGCAGAGGTCGAGAAGGGTGGGGAGATCCAGTGTGTCGACGCGTGCGCGAAGTTCTGGGAGCCGGTGGTCGCGTCGGACGCTGATGTGAAGGCGGCGAAGTCCGCGCTGGGTGAGGAGTTCGGGACCGTGGAGCGGCCGGACGGAGAGGCCCAGCTGACGCACGACGGGCTGCCGCTGTACACGTTCGCCGAGGAGGGTGCCGGGGAGCTCAAGGGGGACGGGTTCACGGATGACTTCCAGGGCACCCAGTTCGTGTGGGCGGCGGCGCGGACGGACGGGTCCTCGGCCCCCTCGGAGTCGTCTACGCCGGAGGACAACGGGGGCGGCTATGGCTACTGACGGGCGTACGGTCATTTCGTGGCATCGCGACGCGGGACCGCGGAGATGACCATCCGGCGTACGGCCGGAGGGTAGGGCCGGCGTGGGGGCCGTGTCGGACGAGTCGCTGCTGGCCGCGATGGCCGGTGGCGACCAGGATGCGGCCGCGGCGTTCGTACGCCGCCATCAGGCACGCGTCTACGGCCTGGCCCTCACCATCGTTCGGCTGCCGGCCCTCGCCGAGGACGTCGCCCAGGACACGTTCGTCAAGGCGTGGCGGCACGCGGCCACGTTCGACCCACGACGTGGGCGTGCCTCGACCTGGCTGCTGAGCATCACCCGGAACGCGGCGATCGACGCGATCCGCTACCGCCACGACGATCCGATGGACCCGGATCTTCTGGTGGCCCTGTTGACGGTGCGGGACGAGAGTGCGGAGGGCGATGACCTGGACACCGATCTCGCGCTGCGGCAGGCGCTGGCGGAGCTCCCGCACGAGATGGCCGCGCCGATCGTGCTGATGACCTACTTCGGGCTGACGGCACAGGAGATCGCCAGCCGCGAGGACGTACCGGCGGGCACGGTGAAGACCAGGGTCCGCCGGGGCCTGGAGAGGCTGCGGCAACGAATGGGGGTACGCGATGCCTGAGTCCGAGCGCTGCCGGGAGGTGCGAGAGCTGATCCCGGAGCTGGCGATGGGGGTGGCGTCCGGCGAGGCGCGTGCTCGTGGGCTGGCGCACCTGGCCACGTGTGCGAGCTGTCGGCGCGAGCTCGAGGACGTCTCGGGCACCGTCGACGCCCTGCTGCTGCTCGCGCCGGAGCGCGAGCCGCCGGCCGGGTTCGACGTCAGGGTGCTGGCGGCGCTGGACCGGCGCGCACCCCGGCACCGGATCCGCAGCGGCCTGCTCGTCGCGGCGGCGATGGTGCTGGTCGCGACCCTGGCCGCCGGGCTTACCTGGTGGCGCGGCGCGGAGGACCGCGACGTCGCCGACGACTACCGCGGCGTGCTCTCCACCGCCGACGGGAGCTACCTCCGGGCCGCCGACCTGACCATCGACGGGGCCGGCGCCGGGAGTGTCTTCGCCTACCAAGGACGACCGTCCTGGCTGTTCATGTCCGTGGAGGACGCCCCGAACGGCACCTACCACGTACGCCTGGTCGGCACCGACGGGCGAAGCCGGTGGCTCGGGACGTGCACCGTCCGAGACGGCACCGGCGCCTGGGGGACCACCGTCGATGTGCCGATCCGATCCGTCGACCGCGTCGAGATGTACGGCAAGCGGCTCCCGACAGTGGTCGCGGACCTCCGCCGCTGAGCGGTTCTCGACCGGTTCGACCACCAGGAGGGGTGGGTTCCATGAACCGTCGATGAACCCGTGATGAAGGCATGCGGGCAAGCCTTCCGAGTGGTCAGAGTGAGTCTTTTCGGCTGCCTAGAATCGCCCGGTCGCCGGCCCGACCGGGGCACCGGCGAGACGTTGTCTCGACGTTCGGGGGATCGTCACGGTTAAGCAATTTGAGGACCCCCACACATGCCTTCGACCCTGCTGTCGTTCCCCTACTACCGGAGCAATCCCTACCTGACGATGCTCACCGTGGCACCGCGGGCGGCGGGCTGGGACGTGGTCGAGGGAGTGCAGGGTCTGCACCGGCTCGAGGCACGCGCGGCGCACATGGGACGCGGAGACGTGCTCCACGTCCACTGGACCTCGCCGGTGACCGCCGGCTGCGAGAGCCTCGAGGAGGCCTGGGCCAACGCGGCCCGGTTCGAGGACGTACTGAGCGGCCTGCGCGACCGCGGGGCCGACGTGCTGTGGACGGTGCACAACTCGATCGCCCACGAGGCCGACTACGTCGACGTCGAGCTCGCGGTCGCCAAGGCGCTGGCGAGCTACGCGACCCGGATCATCCAGCTCAACCCGGCGACCGTCGAGGAGACCGCGGCCTACTACACGCTTCCTCCCGACAAGGTCGTCGACCTGCCGCACTCGTCCTACCTCGGCGTCTACCCCGACGGCGGTGACGACGCCGCCTCGCGCGAGCGCATCGGGGTCCCGCAGGGGGTGCCGACGGTCGGCTTCATCGGTCAGATCCGGGCGTACAAGGGGCTCGACGTCCTCTGCCGCGCGGTCGAGATCGCCGCCGAGCAGGTGCCCGACCTGACCTTCGTCGTGGCCGGCAAGGTGGTCCCTGTCTCCGACGTCGAGACGGTCGAGGAGATGCTCTCGGCGCCCAACATCGTCAAGCGGCTCGGGTTCGTGGAGACCGCCGACTTCTCCGACTGGCTGCGGGCCAGCGACGTGGTCGCGCTGCCCTACCGGCGCATCCTCAACTCCGGCTCGCTGCTGGCCGCCGGCACCTTCGGCCGCACCGCCCTCATCCCCGAGGACACCCCGGTCGCGCGGCAGTTCGCCGACCAGCCGTGGGTGGTGACGTACGCGCCGGAGCCCGATGAGCCGGTCGCCCTGGCGGCGGCGATCCTGGAGGCCCTCGACGGGCAGGACTCGCGGCATCGGGCCGCTCATGAGTTCACCCGTGCGTACACGCCCTACGACATGTCGCGCGACTACCTGCGGCTGCTCGACGGGCTGAAGGAGGAAGCCCGATGACCACACCCGAGCTCTCCGTCGTCGTCCCGACGCACGACGTCGGCCTGTGGGTCGGCGAGCTGCTCTCCTCGATCCTCGAGGACCAGTCCTCAGCCGTCGACCCGGTGGACCTGGAGGTCATCGTCGTCGACGACGCCTCGAGCGACGACACGTTCGAGATCGCCCAGGCGTACGCCGCCCGCGACCCCCGTCTGAAGGTGGTCCGCTCGCCCGGAAAGGGTGGGGGACAGGCGCGCAACCTCGGCGTCTCGCTGGCGCGGGGCCGCTTCCTCGCGTTCGCCGACGGCGACGACCTGGTGCCCCGCGGGGCGTACGCCACGATGCTGCGCAAGACGCGGGAGACCGGCTCGGACATGGTCGTCGGCCGGTTCTTCAAGCTCTTCAGCGACCGGGTCTGGTGGCCGGTGCGGGCGTGGCCGGCCTTCGACGAGGAGCGCACCCTGGTGCGGCTGGCCGACGCGCCGTCCGCCCTGCGCAACCGGGCCTGCTGGAACCGGATCTTCCGGCGTGACTTCTGGGACTCCGCGGGGATCTCGTTCCCCGACGCCTCTCGTTCCAACGACATCGAGCCGATGGTGCACGCCCTGACCACGGCGCGCTTCGACGTCGTGACCGAGACGGTCTACGTCTACCGCGACCGGCCCGGACCGGGGTCGATGACGGCGAAGTCGCACTCGCCGGCGGGGATCATCAGCTACCTGGAGCAGGAGCTGCGCTGTGCCCGCCGGATCGTCGCGCTGGGCGACCCGGCGGTGCGCGCGGAGTACGCCTCGCTGATCTTCGACGCCGACGGCTGGATGGCGATCGTCCGCGCGCTGCGGGGGATGTCGGTGATCGACCCGGTCGCGCTCGAGCCGGCGCGAGTGCTGGTCGCCGAGCTGGTCGCGCTCTTCGACGACGGCGTCGTCGACGACCTGATCGACGACCTCGAGCGTGACAAGCGGTGGGGCTGGCGGCTGGTCGCGTCGGGCCAGTGGGGCACCGCCGCCCGGCTGATCGGCGACGACGTGCGCTGGGGCGACCGGACGGTCGCCGACATCCTGGAGACGCTGCAGCTGGTCGCCGACAGCGGCGTGGTGCCGCTGCTTACGCTCCAGCGGCCGCTGGTCAACGCCGTCGCGTCGATCTCGCTGGGTGACGAGACGCTGGTCGGGGACGACCTTGCCGACCTCGTGCTCAAGCACCGCGACCTGTTCACCGCGGTCGCCGAGGCGGTCGCGGCCGAGGAGGTGCCCGGCTGGCGGCTCGGCCGGATCATGGCCGCCCTCGAGGACGGTCCCGAGCTGCTGCGCCGGGTGGTCTCCGGTGCCACCGATCCGGTGACCGCGACCTCGCTCTCGCTCGTCGACGGCCGTGCCCACCTCAAGCTGGCTCACACGATGGTCGAGTCCGTTAGGCTCCGCGTCGTGTTTCTCCACGACCGTCGGCGCCGGACGCTGGACTACGACGCCACCGAGCTCGCCTCCGGCAGTCTCGAGGTCGCGCTGCCCACCGGCGCGCTCTCGGGCGGTCGCTGGCGGGTGCGGTTCGAGGGCCGTGACGCGCTCGGCGAGTTCGACGGGCCGGTGATCATCCACGAGGACGTCATCGGCGAGCGCATCGGCGACCGGGCGCAGATCGTCCAGCTCGACGGCCGCCCGCGCCACGGGATCGAGATCCCGCTGAGCTTCGGCGAGCGGGGCGTACGCAAGGCCCGCCGCGTCGCCGGCCGGATCGTCCGTCGGGTGCGCCGGTGACCGCAACCGCCGTCGCGCCCGCCGCCGAGCAGGCCGGGACGTCGACGCCGGTCCGCGACAAGCGGCCGGAGATCCAGGCGCTGCGCACGGCCGCGGTGCTCGGCGTCGTCCTCTTCCACCTGTGGCCGGGGACGATCAGGGGAGGGTACGCAGGCGTCGACGTCTTCTTCGTCATCTCGGGCTTCCTGATCACCTCCCACCTGGTCCGCGAGGCCGCCAAGCCCGGCGGGGTGCGGTTGGGTGCCTTCTGGGCCCGCCGGATCCGTCGGCTGCTGCCGGCGGCGCTGCTGGTGCTCGTGTTCGGTGCGGGCGCGACGTACGTCCTGGTGCCGGAGGCGCTGTGGCAGCAGTTCCTGCGAGAGACGGTCGCGGCCGCGTTCTATGTGGAGAACTGGCAGCTGTCCTGGGCGGCGGTCGACTATCTCGCCGCCGAGGACCCGCCATCGCCGGCGCAGCACTACTGGTCCCTCTCGGTCGAGGAGCAGTTCTACTTCATCTGGCCACTGCTGATCGTCGCGGTGGCGTTCCTGACCCGGCGACGGCCGCACATGCGGCTGACGGCGATCCGGGCGGTCTTCCTCGCCGTCTTCGTGGCCAGCTTCGTGGCCTCGGTCTATGTCACCGCGACGGACGGCGCCGACTCCTACTTCGTCACCTACGTGCGCGCCTGGGAGTTCGCGGTCGGCGGTCTCATCGCTGTGCTGCCGCTCTCCCTCGAGCGGGTGCCTGGGCGCTGGGCGCCGTACGCAGCAGTGGCCGGCTGGTTCGGGATGCTCGGCGCGCTGCTGCTCTTCGACGACTCGCTGCCGTTCCCGGGCTGGGTGGCGCTGCTGCCGGTCGGCGGCACCGCGCTGGTCATCTGGGCGGGCGCTCCCCGCGGCCTCGGGCTTCGGGTCGTCGGCCATCCGCTCGTGCAGTGGATCGGGACGGTCTCCTACTCGCTCTACCTGTGGCACTGGCCGCTCGTGGTCGTGCTCCCCGAGACCGGCCCCGTGCTCGGCACCTGGCTCCGCGAGCCGCTGATCCTCCTGGTCACCATCGGCCTCGCGGCCCTGACCTACCGGTTCGTGGAGACGCCGTTCCGCACCGGACCGATCCTGGGGACCACCCTGCGGGCCTTCCTCTTCGCGGTGCTCGGAGCGGCCCTGGTCGCCGCCGTCGCGGTCCCCGGGATCCTGCATGGACGCAAGATGGTCGAGGAGAGTCGCGCCCAGGCCGAGGCGCTCGGATCGGGAGACACCGAGTGCTTCGGCGCCGCCGCCCTGATGGAGGGGTGCCGGAACCCGGAGCTCGACGGCGTACTTCTCCCTGCGCCGATCGCCCGCAAGGACGACACCGGCCGGGCCTACCGGTGCTATCTCCCCGAGATCGAGACGTACGCCGCCGACGCCCGCCCCGAGGTCTGCCACCTCGGCTCCGACGACCCGGATGCGCTCCGGGTCGCGCTGGTCGGTGACTCGCACGGCGCTTCGCTGATCCCCGGCCTGACCCGGGTCGCCGAGAGCTCAGGATGGTCGGTCGACACGTTGGTCGCCAACGGCGGCGGGCTGCTCCCGGCCACCGCGGGTGACCCGCGCCGCGCCTACCGCGAGGCGCTGATCGAGCAGCTCGAGCAGGAGGCGTACGACGTCGTGCTGGTCACCCAACGCCGCAATCCGAACCTCGCGGCCGGCGAGCCGGACCCGGTCGCCGAGCAGCTCGCGCAGGCCTGGAAGCCGATCCTCGCGCGCGGAACGAAGATCGTCGCGCTCGCCGACAACCCGTACCTCACCCCCGAGGCGGCGACCTGCCTCGACGAGATCGAGACGCTCGCGGACGCCGGCGCGTGCGAGATGACCCGCCAGGAGGCGTACGCCACCTCTGACCCGCTCGCCGAGGCGGTCCGCCTGGCAGGGCCGGGCGCTTCGCTGGTAGACCTCTCTGCGGCCTACTGCGACGAGGACCGGTGTCCCCTGGTGGTCGGCCACGTGCAGGCCTATCGCGACCGGAGCCACATCACCGCGACCTTCTCGATGACGCTGGCGCCCTATCTGGTCCGTGCGGTCGAGGACGAGCTCTAGGATCTAAGATCAGCCGCGATGAGCACTCCTGACCGCAAGGCCCCGACCCGCGCCGACTACGTGCACTGGCGCACGATCACCACCCGCTGGCGCGACGACGACGCGTACGGTCACCTCAACAACGCGACCTACTACGAATACTTCGACACCGCGGTCAACGCCTACCTCTTCGAGACGACCGGCGTGAACGTACGGAAGCTGCCGAAGATCGGGATCGTCGCGGAGACCTCGTGCCGCTACCTGCGCGAGATCGGGTTCCCCGAGCCGGTCGAGGCCGGGCTGGTCGTCGACAAGGTCGGGAGCTCGTCGGTCATCTACCGGATCGGGCTCTTCCAGGGGCCGGGCGAGGAAGCCGCCGCCGAGGGCCGGTTCGTGCACGTCTACGTCGACAACACCGACCCGTCCCGTCCGGTGACGCCGATGCCCGACGAGATCCGGGAGGCGGTCATGCCGCTGTGGCGGCAGAATTGACCTTGACAGTTGGGTGAACGTGCGTGGCGGCGTTCACCGCCACTCGGCACTGTGACAGTCTGACCCACTGCCGAAGCACGATCTAGAGCGTCTTGGGGGACCTTTAGTGGACGAAGAGTTGAAGCGCATCGCACGTGGCGGACTGCGCAGGGGGCGCGACCTTGCCCGCAAGGTCTACAACGACTCGCCCCTCTACAGCCGCGCCGACGACGTGCGGCTGCTCGTCGACTGCCCGCTGTTCGACCACGAGTGGTACGCCGAGCAGGTCGGCCAGCGCCTCGACCGCAAGCGCGCCGCCCGGCACTATCTCGAGCAGGACCGCAGCAAGCCGCTGGCCCAGCCCAGCCCGCTCTTCGACCCGGAGTTCTTCCTCGCCCGGCTGACCCCGCGGCTGCGCAAGCAGATGGGCGACCAGGACCCGTTCCTCTACTGGCTGCGCGCCGAGCTGTGGCTGCAGCCGACCCACCCGCTCTTCGACACCGACGGCTACACCGAGCGCCGCAAGACCGAGAACTTCTACGGCGGCGCGATCGGGCACTACGTCGACCGGGGCGCCCGCAACGGGCGGCGGGCCAACGACTGGATGGAGCAGGTCGACGGCCGCTTCCCCGACCTGCGCGACTGGATCCGCGACCGGCGTGCGGAGTGGCAGGCTCGGCAGGGCGGCCCGAAGACCTGGCGGCCGGTCATCGAGTCCCGTTCCGTTCCGGCTGGTCGTGAGCCGGTCGGCACCGTCACCGTCATCGTCGACCTCGGCGCCTCCGACGAGCTCGCCCGGGCGACGCTGGGCAGCGTCGCCGCCCAGAGCGGAGTGAGCACCGAGGTCATCGTCATCGACCGGGGCCTGACCCCGTCGGTCGCCCAGGTCATCTCAGATGGCATCCCCGACGCCCGGATCGTGCTCGGCGACCCGGACCGTGGTGAGCCCGGCGTGGTCGCGGCGTTCGCGCAGGCCAGCGGCGACTTCGTCGCGTACGTCGCCGGGGGAGACATCTGGAAGCCCGGCCGTCTCGCGCGGCTGGTCTCGGTGGCCGAGGCCGGCAGGCCGCTGGTCGCCGACGTGCTGGAGCGCCCGTGGCAGCCCGAGCAGCGGTTCGCCGTCGACGTACCTCCTGCCTCGCCGGGTCCCGACGTGCCGGGTCCGCTGATGCGGACCCTGCTCTCGCGACTGCTCATCTCGGCGCCGCTGCTGGCCGAGGTCGGTGGTCCTCGTGACGACATCGGCGTCGGCTGGGCCTACGACCTCGCGCTGCGGCTGACCTCGAAGGCGGAGGTCGAGCTCGTGCCCGAGGTCGGCGTCGAGCGGCGTCAGGGCATCAACCCGCGCCGCCCGCGCCAGGACCGGCTGCCGCTCGACCCCTTCGACCTGGAGTCGTGGGAGGACGTCGTCCGCAACCGGACCTTCATCGACTGGGCCGCGCTCGGCTCGCGCACCCCCGACCCGGACGTGGTCTCGGTGGTGATCCCGACCTACGACGACTCGCTGCTGACCGTGGGTGCGGTCGAGGCTGTGATGGAGCACGGCGCGGGGGAGAAGCGGCTCGAGGTCGTGGTCTGGGACAACGGCTCATCTGCCGGCGTCTCGGCGGTGCTCGACTCGCTGCCGCTGCGGTTCCCCGAGGTGAAGGTGGTGCACAGCACCGTCAACCACAACTTCGCGCTCGGCAACAACCTCGCCATCCCGTACGTCACCGGCGAGACCGTCGTCTTCCTCAACAACGACACCACGGCGCTGGCCGGCTGGCTCTCACCGCTGGTCTCGGCGCTCGAGGACCCCGAGGTGCTCGCGGTGCAGCCGCTGCTGCTCTACCCGAGCGGGTCGGTGCAGTCGGCCGGCGTCGCCTTCCCGCCCTACGGCGGGCTGCCCTACAACATGCTCGCCGAATACCCGCCCGAGGACGCCGCCGGCCTCGAGGGCCACCGGTTCTCGGCGCTGACCGGTGCGGCGCTGGCGATGCGCTACCGCGACGTCGTCGCGCTGCAGGGCTTCGACCCGATCTTCACCAACGGCATGGAGGACGTCGACCTGTGCCACCGGCTCGCCTCGCTGCGACCGGGGTCCTTCCGGGTCGTGACCTCCGCCGAGGTCGTCCACCACGAGTCGAAGTCGAAGGGGCGCTTCGCCCGCGCCCCGCGCAACCGGCTGATCTACCTCGACCGCTGGGTCGGGCGCACGGAGCCTCGCGACGACGTGGCCGCCTGGGAGGCCTGCGGCTACCGGGTCGTCGGCCGGGCGACGGCCGGGGACCCGACCGGCCCGGCGAAGACGTACGCCGCCACCCGGCCGATCCTCGCGCCCCTGCCGCGGGCCTCGGTGGTGGAGGGGATCCCGCAGCTGCGCTGGTCGATCAAGATCTCCGCGCCCGGGGCGCCGGAGGGGGAGCGGTGGGGTGACACCCACTTCGCCCGTGCGCTGGCCCGCTCGCTGCGCAGGCTCGGCCAGTCGGCCGTCGTCGACCACCACTACGAGTGGGAGCGGCCGAGCGCGCTCGACGACGACGTCGTGGTGACCCTGCGTGGTCTCTCGCGCTACTTCCCGGCGCCCGACGGCCGGATCAACATCGGCTGGGTGATCTCCCACCCCGACGCGGTCACCCGTGCCGAGGCGGCCGGGTTCGACCGGCTGCTGGCGGCCGGGCCGGCCTGGGCCGAGCGGATGTCGGCACGATGGGGGATCCGCATCGACCCGCTGCTGCAGGCCACCGACCCCGAGCTCTTCAACCCCGACCGGGCGCTGCCCGACTCCGGACACCCGGTGCTCTTCGTCGGCACCTCGCGTGACGTCGAGCGCCCGATCATCCACGACGCGGTCTCCGTGGGGCTGCCGCTCTCGGTCTACGGCCACGGCTGGGAGCCCTACATCCCGCGCCACTACGTCAAGGCCCAGCACATGTCCAACACCCAGCTCGGTGCTGAATACCGCGCCGCCGGGGTCGTGCTCAACGACCACTGGGCCGACATGCGCGACTACGGCTTCATCTCCAACCGGCTCTTCGACGCCGTCGCCTCCGGAGCCCGGGTCATCTCCGACGACGTGGTCGGTCTCCGCGACGTCTTCGGCGACACCGTACAGGTCTATGAGACCCCCGAGGACCTGGTCAAATGGTCCTCCATGCCCGACCCCTCCGTCGTCTTCGGCACCGACGAGCACATCCGCGCCGAAGCCGCCCGCATCCACCGCGACCACGGCTTCGACGCCCGCGCCCGCTCCCTCCTCGACATAGCCCTCGAGGAGCGCGCCAAGCGATAGCCGAGGCGTCACGTACGTCGGCCGAGACGTCACCCCGGTCGGCCGAGGCGTCACGTACGTCGGTCGAGAGGTCTCGCGGGTCGGCCGAGAGGTCAGGTCGTCGGGCGAGGCGTCACGTACGTCGGGCGAGGCGTCACGTACGTCGGGCGAGGCGTCACGTACGTCGGGCGAGGCGTCACGTACGTCGGGCGAGGCGTCACGTACGTCGGTCGAGAGGTCACGCGCGTCGGCCGAGACGTCGGCTGCGTCGACCGAGGCGTCACGCCGGTCGGTCGAGAGGTCACGTACGTCGTTCGAGGCGTCACGGCCCGCGGAGCCCGAACCTGTCAGAGTGTCCGCATGACGAAGCTCTCCGTGATCCAGTCGCGCGAACGAGACGCGCTGGTCGAGGACCTGAGGTCGCTCTCGCCCGACCGGTGGAGGTCGGCCACCCTCTGCGGGGAGTGGGACGTGGAGGAGGTCGTGGCACATCTCGGCGCCGCCTCACGACTCTCGTTCCCGGGCTGGCTGCGCAGCATGATCGGGGCACGGTTCGATCCGGACGTACACAACCGCAGGCGCCTCGAGGAGTTCCGCGGGTCCACTCCCGAGGAGACGCTGGCGAGGTTCGCCGAGGTCGGCCCCATCAGGCTGCCCCGTCGGGAGAGCGTCGGCGGGCTGGGCGAGATGATCGTGCACAGTGAGGACATCCGGCGGCCGCTCGGCATCCGGCGCGACCCCGACCAAGAAGGACTCCTCGCCGTCGCGACCTTCTTCGCCACCAAGGACTTCGCGGTCAACAGCAAGTCGCTGGTCGAGGGCCTTGGGCTCAGAGCGGTCGACGCGGAGTACGCCGCCGGCGACGGCCCCGAGGTCAGCGGCCGCCTGCTCGACCTGGTCATGGCGATGGCCGGGCGGCGCGAGGTGCTCGAGGACCTGAAGGGGGAGGGCGTTCCCGAACTCCGGCAGCGGCTCGCCTGAGACTCCGAACCAACTGGTTCGTCCGGGTCGCCGTAAGGTGTCGGATGGCAATGGCGGCACGGCAGCATGGGGGAGACGGGTTGGGAAGCGACGGGAGCCGGCTCGAGCGGTTGATGCAGGAGTCCGTCCGGGTCTCCTCGGCCCCGGGAAGCCACTCGCCCGCCTGGCGCGCGAGCGTGACGCTGCTCGTCGGGTTGGTGGCACTGGCCGTGACGGGACACATCGAGCTGGCCGCGTACGCCTGTTTCGGCACCTTCGCCTCGATCTACGGCGGTCGTCAGCCGTTGCGAGGACGCTGGCGAACCCAGGCCGCGGCCGGGACGCTGATGTGTGTCGCGGTCCTGTGCGGCGCGCTCGTGGCGACCTCCTCGCACCGGGCCTGGCTCGTCATCCCGGTCGCCGCCGTGTGGGCGGCGGTCGGGTCGATGCTCTCGGACCGGTTCGTGCTGCGGCCGCCGGGACCGATGTTCCCGGTGTTCGCCGTCGCGACGTGCGCCGCGCTTCCGGTGACCCTGTCGGGCGTCGCGGTGGCCGTCGGCGTAGCCGCCGCGGCAGCACTGATCGCAGTGCTCCTCCGTCTGCTCGAGGAGCGGCTGGTCGGCAGCGGCGCCTCGGTCGAGGCGAGCCGTGGTGAGGTACGCCTCGACCACGCGACCGCGGTCGTCCTCGCGGTCGTGGTCGCCGGCACGATCTCGACTGCGCTCGGGCTCAGCCACACCTACTGGGCCATGGTGGCCGCGGCGGTGCCGTTCGGCGTCACCGGGCTGCTGGCCCAGACGACCCGCGGACTGCAACGCGTCGTCGGCACCCTGGTCGGCCTGGTCCTGGCGGCGGTACTGCTCTCGATCACCCTGCCCCCTCTCGTCGTCGCGGTGGTCGTCGCCGCACTCCAGGCGGTCACCGAGCTGCTCGTCGGGCGCCATTACGGCCTCGCCCTCGTCGTCATCACCCCGCTCTCGCTGCTGATGGTGCAGCTAGGCCACCCGCAACCGGTCGACGCCCTGCTCTGGTCCCGCCTCGCCGAGACCCTCCTCGGTGTCGTCGTAGGCCTCGCCGCAGCGCTCGCCCTCCGGGAGTACCGCCGCCGCTGACCGCCGAGCCGTCACCTACGCCGGCCGAGCCGTCACGTACGTCGGCCGAGCCGTCAGGTAGGTCGGTCGAGCCTTCAGGTAGGTCGGTCGAGCCGTCAGGTAGGTCGGCCGAGCCGTCACGTCCGTCGATCGAGCCGTCAGGTACGCCGATCGAGCCGTCAGCTGCGTCGGCCGAGCGGTCGCCTATGTCGGTCGACCCGTGGCCTACGTCGGCCGAGACGTCAGTCGCGTCGGCCGAGACGTCACGTACGTCGTTCGAGGCGTCAGGCCACTGCCCGGTCGGCCGGCCTAAGTGACGCTTCGTCCGGCGTAGCTGACGTTTCGTCCGGCGTAGCTGACGTTTCGTCCGGCGTGGGTGACGGTTCGTCCAACGTAGGTGACGGCTCGACCGACGTACGTGACGCTTCGACCGGCGTACCTGATGCTTCGCCCGACCTACGTGACGTCTCGTCCGGCGTAGGTGACGCTTCGGCCGACGGGGGTGACGTCTCGCTCGGCGTACGTGACGCTTTGCCCGATGCGGCTGACGCTTCGGCCGACGGGGGTGACGTCTCGCTCGGCGTACGTGACGCTTCGCCCGACGCGGCTGACGCCTGGCCGACGAGGGTGATGTCTCGCCCGGCGTACGTGACGCCTCGGCCGACCTAGCTGACGCCTCGCCCGACGTAGCTGACGCCTCGCCCAACGCGGCTGACGCCTCGCCCGACGCGGCTGACGCCTCGCCCAACGCGGCTGACGCCTCGCCCGACGCGGCTGACGCCTCGCCCGACGCGGCTGACGCCTCGGCCGACGGGGGTGACCTCTCGGCTACTTCTCGAAGACTGCCTGATCGAGGACGCGGCGCTCGTCGTCGGCGAGTACGACGAGCTCTTCGCGGGTCAGGCCGGTGCCTTCGCCGGAGGGGGAGAGGTTGATGAAGAACTCGTGCTTGACGGTGTCGTGGAAGGAGGTCTCCCGCATCGAGATGAAGTCGAGGTCGGCGAGGTCCTGGAGGAGCAGGCGGAGGTGGTGGGGGGTGCAGACCCAGTTGTGGGTGTCGATGTAGCGCTCGCCGCGCTGGGCTTCAGCGCCGTTGGCCTTCACCGTCTCCAAGGTGTTGGCGAAGGTGTAGTCGCCCTTGTGGCGCGGACCCCAGGCGGTGATGCCGCCGTGCTTGGCCGCGTTGAGCCGCTCCTCGATGACCGCACCCATGGTGTGCACCGAGGTCGGGTAGAGCGAGGCGTCGATGACGCGCGAGAGCGAGGCGCGCTCGCGGAACCGGTCGAAGCAGTAGCGGTGGTCGGGGATGACCAGCGCCAGCACCCCGTCAGGACGCAGCAGCTTCTCGCACTCGTTGAGGAACTCGATCATCGAGGTGGTGTGCTCGATGACGTGGGAGGCGACGACCAGGTCGAACCGCTCCGGAATCACCTCTGACCAGGGGGTTCCCGGCCGGAAGACGTAGTCGACCTCCTCGATGTCAGCAGGGTCGTACTGGGAGAAGCCCGAGTAGCGCTGCACCAGACCCTCGCGGTCGAGGTAGTCGACGATGCGTACGTCATAGCCGTCCCGCTTGGGCAGGATCGCGTTGTGCGCGGGGCCGATCTCCAGGATCAGGGCGTCGGGCTTGACCCCGGCGAGCACCTGCTCGCGACGCAGCTCGAGCCGGTCCAGGCCGGGGATGGCCGGGACCGCGGTGGTGCGGTTCCGGTCGCCCTGCAGCCCCTCCACCTTCGTACGCAGCTTCTGGTTGCGCTGCTTGAGCTCGTCGATCCGGCCGTGCAGGCGAGCGGCCTCGGCATCGGCGGCACGGACGGTCTGCAGACCCGCGGCGGCGAGGCCGCGGCGTACGGCGCCCCTGAAGGTGGGCAAGACAGGTCCTCCTGAGAAAGAGTTTCAGCGTTTGCGGGGTGGGATGTAGGGCTCGGCGGCCAGCGCGGCCCGGCCGCGCTCGGCACCGAGCGCGTGCTCGTCGTCGGGTACGGCCTTGTCGTTCTGGGGGTCGAGCACGTCGCGCATGAGGTCGGGGACGAGCGAGCGGCCGAGCACGATGTGCAGGTGGTTGGTCAGCCAGTCGTCGAAGGAGTAGTCGCCCGAGAAGGCGCCGGCGGCGAGCTCGGCCCGGGTGGGGGTGCGCGCGAGGTAGGCGTCCTGCAGGGTGCCGTTCAGATAGCGCTGGTAGTCGCGCATCCCGTGGTGGCGCGGGCTCGGCTTCAGGTCCGGGTTGGCCTCGTAGCCCTTGCCGGCGTTGATCACCTTGCGCTCGAGCTGCGCCCAGGAGCGCCAAGGGAGGTGGAGCACCTCGAGCGCGACCTCGTCGGCCGGCTGGCCGTTGCTCGGCAGCGAGACGAAGTGGTTGCCCTGGACGACCTTGATGTCCGACTCGCCGCGGTGGACGGCGTTGGGCGTGGGGTGGGCGTGGAGCCCGACCGCCTCGAGACGCTCGTCGGGGCGCCGGTCGCGCCACTGGAGCCGGTTGATGCCGCCGCCCTTCCAGGCCGGCGGACCGACGAGGTTCTCCACCTCGACGGTGAACGCGTTCAGCGACAGGGGAGTGGCCTCGAGCGCCTGGCGTACGGTCAGGCCCTTGTCCTTGGGCACCAGGAACTCGTCGGCATCGAGGTTGAGGACCCAGTCGGCGCGGAAGTGGGTGCGGGCACGCCGGGCCATCGAGGTGACGACCTTGCCCTGCTGCTTCTCGTGGACGGGGTCGTGGTGGAGCTCGACCCGCCCCGTCGCGGCGTAGCGCTCGAGCACCTCGGTGGTGCCGTCGACCGACGCGTTGTCCGTGACGATCAACGTGTCGACACCCTGGTCCAGGTGGTGCTCGATCATCGCGGCGACGATGTCGACCTCGTCCCGGACCATCATTGTCCCGATGATCCTCATGCCGTGAAACCCTACCGGCCCGGTCGACGTTGTCGATATCCCGCGCCGTACGACGGGACGCCCGGGGCGCGGGCGCTCGTGCCCGCGTGCCGTTGTGTGCTCCGGACCCGAGGTGTGCGAGGGTTGACGCCGTCCGTGCGTATCCAGAAGGGGGCTGGCCGAGCCAGTGTTGACCATCCTTGTCATCTTCGTGGCGATGCTGCTCATCGTCACGCTGGCCGGACTCGTGATCGTCTACACGGTCTTCCCCCACCGCGGACAGAAGATGCCGTACGCCACCAGGCTCGGCGAGGCGATGGAGCGGGCCGTCGACACGGCCCCCACGCTCGGACCGGCCACGCGCCTGCAGACCCGCCGCGAGGACCATCTCGCCGAGCTCTTCGGTGAGCGCAAGCCAGGAACTACGGAAAAGAACGCGTAGTTTGATTGGATGAGGCCCATGGAAATGGTCACCCTCATCGTCATCATCGCGGTCGCCGCTGTCGCGATCATCGGCGGCGGCATCGTCGGTCTGGTCACCAGCACCCGGCGCCGCAAGGACCGTTCGCTGCCGGCCGAGGCGGGGACCGATGTCATCACCCGGCCACAAGCCCCGACCGTCGAGGAGCCCTCCGTCGAGGAGGGCGAGCCCGAGACGGCTCCGGCGGCCCCGGTCATCGAGAAGCCGGAGAGCACCGCCTCGCGCCTGGTGCGGCTGCGCCAGCGCCTGGCAGGCTCCAACGCGCTGGGCCGCGGGCTGCTCAACCTGCTCTCGACCGACCGCCTCGACGAGGACACCTGGGAGTCCATCGAGGACTTGCTGCTCACCGCCGACATCGGCGTCGCCCCGACCCAGGAGTTGGTGGAGGGGTTGCGGACGAGGCTGCGCGTCGAGGGCGGCAAGGTCGACGCCAAGACGGCGCTGCGTGAAGAGCTGATCAAGCTGGTCGACCCCGGCATGGACCGCCGCCTCCAGGTCAGCGGCGCCGACGGTGCCCCCGGCGTCGTGCTGATGGTCGGCGTCAACGGCACCGGCAAGACCACCACCACCGGCAAGCTCGCCCGGATCCTGGTCTCCGAGGACCGCAAGGTCGTCCTCGGTGCCGCCGACACCTTCCGCGCCGCCGCCGCCGAGCAGCTCACCACCTGGGGCGAGCGTGTCGGCGTCGAGGTCGTACGCGGCCCGGAGGGCACCGACCCGGCCAGCGTCGCCTTCGACTCGGTCAAGGAGGGCCTCGACACCGGCGTCGACACCGTCATCGTCGACACCGCCGGACGGCTTCAGAACAAGGCCGGCCTGATGGACGAGCTCGGCAAGGTCAAGCGCGTCATCGAGAAGCAGACCCCGGTCACCGAGGTCCTGCTCGTCCTCGACGCCACCACCGGCCAGAACGGCCTCATCCAGGCTCGTGTCTTCAGCGAGGCCGTCGCCGTCAGCGGCATCGTCCTGACCAAGCTCGACGGCTCGGCCAAGGGCGGCATCGTCGTCGCCGTGCAGCGCGAGCTCGGCGTCCCGGTCAAGCTCGTCGGCCTCGGCGAGGGCCCCGACGACCTGGCCCCGTTCACTCCTGAGGCATTCGTCGACGCGCTCCTGGGCTAGGTCGCCCGTCCGCATGGCAAGATCGCGGTTATGCGCCATTCACTCGCCGGCCGGGCCGAGACCTCCATGCAGGCACGACTGCTCGCCCAGCTGCGTGACGAGGGCCCGCTGTCGCGGGTTCAGCTCGCCGACCGGCTGAACGTCTCCCGCACCACGATCGCGGCCGAGGTCGGCCGACTCACCGAGCTGGGCATGGCCCACGAGGTGGGTCCGGCGGCCTCCCGCGGCGGCCGGCGCTCGACCCTGGTCGACCTTGCGCCGGACATCCGGTTCGTCGGCATCTCGATCGGCGCCACCAGCATGTCGGTCGGCCTCACCGACGGTCGGCTGTCGGTGATCGGCACCCGCACCCGGGCGTGCGACATCCGCAGCGGCCCCGAGAAGGTGCTCGCGACCGCCCTCGACGAGGTCCGCGCGCTCCTGGACGAGCACGACGTCACCCAGCCGATGGGCGCGGGCGTCGGCGTACCCGGACCGGTCGACTTCCACCGCGGCGTCTCGGTGTCCCCGCCGATCATGCCGGGCTGGGACGGCTACCCGGTGCGCGACGCGGTCGCCCGGGAGCTCGGCTGTCCGGTCGTGCTCGACAACGACGTGAACGTCCTGGCGGCGGGGGAGCAGCACGCCGGCGTCGCCCGGACCGCCCGCGACTTCCTCTACGTCAAGATCGGCACCGGCATCGGCTGCGGGATCGTCGTCGACGGGGAGCTCTACCGCGGCGTCGACGGCTGTGCCGGCGACATCGGCCACATCCGCGTCGAGGACTTCGGGCCCACCTGCGCCTGCGGCAACACCGGCTGCCTGGAGGCGTTCTCCGGGGGAGCGGCCCTGGCGCGCGAGGCGCTCGCCGCGGCCCGGTCCGGCCGCTCCCCGGTGCTGGCCGAGCTGCTCGCGGAGAAGGGCGAGCTGAGCGCGGAGGACATCGCCATCGCGGTCGCCCGCGGCGACGCCCAGGCGGTCCAGCTCATCCGGGAGAGCGGACACCGCATCGGCCAGGTGCTGGCCAGCCTGGTCTCGTTCTTCAACCCGGGCCTGATCGTCATCGGCGGCCGGGTCAGCAAGCTCGGCCACGGGCTCCTCGCCGAGATCCGCAGCGTGACCTACCGCCGCTCGCTGCCGCTGGCGACCGGCAACCTCCCGATCGTGCTCAGCGAGCTCGGCGACGAGGGCGGCGTCATCGGCGCCGCTCACCTGATCAGCGCCTCGGTCTACGCCCCCAGCAGCGGCGAGGCGTAGACCCGGCTCCTGACCGCCCCAGAGGCGCACTTTTGTCCCATCTTTCGAAATCTTCTTGCGAAAGTAGTCAAGTCACTTGACGTGACAGGCGTCACATCGCTACGTTCGCGGACGATCTCGCTCCCCTCCACGACAGCGAGAGAAGGAGATGGACCGTGCGCAGATTCACCCTTTGGAGCGTCGCCACGACCGTGGTCTCAGGGCTCCTCGTTCTCCCCCTCACGACGTCCGCGGACGCGGCCCCCACGGCCGCCCCGCCGCCGGACACCGACTTCGAGAAGGTGACCCTCAACGACCGCCCCGGTGAGCCGATGGACCTCGCGGTCCTGCCCAACGGGGACGTCCTCCACACCACCCGGGCCGGGAAGGTGTGGCTCAACGACGCCGACACCGGCGTCAACAGCGTCGCAGCGGAGTTCGACGTCTACCAGCACGACGAGGAGGGTCTGCAGAGCATCGCTCTGGACCCCGGGTACAACGGCCGGACCAACAAGTGGGTCTACGTCTACTACTCGCCGCCGATGAACACCCCTGTCGACGACCCGGCCACGCCGGACGTCAACGAGGGCGACGCCCCCGAGTACGGCACGCCCGCCGACTTCGCGCCCTTCAAGGGTGCCATCCGGCTCTCGCGCTACCAGTACGCCGGCGGCAGGATCGACCTGTCCACCGAGCAGCAGATCATCGACGTACCGGTGGACCGGGGGCGCTGCTGCCACGTCGGCGGCGACATCGTCTTCGACTCCGCGGGCAACCTGATCCTCGCCACCGGCGACGACACCGACCCGTTCCAGTCCGACGGCTACGCCCCGCTCGACGACCGGGAGGACCGCAGCCCCGCCTTCGACGCGAGGCGTACGGCGGCCAACACCGCCGACCTGCGCGGCAAGCTGCTCCGGATCAAGCCGAAGGCGGGCGGCGGCTACACCGTTCCCGCCGGCAACCTGTTCGCGCCGGGCACCGACAAGACCCGCCCGGAGATCTACGCGATGGGCCTGCGCAACCCGTTCCGGATCGAGATCGACCCGGAGACCGACCGCGTCTTCGTGGCCGACTACTCGCCCGACGCCTCCTCGGCGAACCCGGACCGAGGCCCGGCCGGCCAGGGCAAGTGGACGGTCGTCAGCAAGCCGGCCAACTACGGCTGGCCGCTGTGCGCGACCGCCGAGCTGCCTTACCGCGACTACGACTTCGCGACCGGAACCGCGGGGCCGGCCTTCGACTGTGACGCCCCGGTCAACGACTCGCGGCACAACACCGGCCTGACCCAGCTCCCGCCGGTCACGCAGCCGACCGTCTGGTACACCTACACCCAGTCCGAGGAGTTCCCCGAGCTCGCCACCGGCGGCATCGCCCCGATGGCCGGCCCGGCGTACGACTACCAGAAGTCGGCGACGAAGGACCCGCTCTCCGGTGCCTGGCCGAAGTACTACGACGGCATCCCGCTGTTCGCGGAGTGGGGCCGGGACTACATCAAGGGCATGCGGATCGACGAGGACGGTGAGCTCACCGGCATCGAGTCCGTGCTCTCCACGTTCGCCACGGACAACGTGATGGACCTGGAGTTCGGCAAGGACGGCTCGCTCTACATGCTCGAGTACGGCGACGGCTTCTTCAGCGAGAACGAGGAGGCCCAGGTCTCCCGGATCGACTACATCGCCCGCACCGGCAACCACAGCCCGAAGCCGGTGATCAGCGCCGACAAGACCGCAGGTCAGCCGCCGCTCACCGTCGCCTTCGACAGCGCCGGGACGACCGACCCCGACGGCGACAAGCTCGTCTACCAGTGGGACTTCGACGGTGACGGCAGGTTCGACGCCACCGGGAAGACCGCCACCCACACCTACGAGGAGGCGGGGGCCTACCGTGCGACCCTGACCGTCACCGACAAGGGCAAGGCGGGCCGCGGCAAGCACGCCTCGGCCGACGTCGACGTGATCGTCGGCAACGACGTGCCGGTGGTGACCCTGACGACCAGCCCCGCGCCCGGCGAGGCGTTCCACTTCGGCGACACCGTCCAGTTCCAGGTCGAGGTGACCGACGACCAGGCCGTCGACTGCGACCGGGTCTCGGTGACGTACGTCCTGGGCCACGACGAGCACGGGCACCCGCAGACCACGGCGAACGGCTGCAGCGGTTCGATCGTCACGACCGTCCCCGGTGGCCACGACCCCGGGCAGGACGAGCTGAACGCCGTCTTCGTGGCGGAGTACACCGACCCCGGTGAGGGTGACATCCCGGCGCTCACCGGCACCGACGAGGTGGTGATCGCTCCCAGCGAGTGACCCTCGCGATCGACCCGAGAGGGGCATCCGGCCAACCGTGGCCGGGTGCCCCTTTTCGGCTACTTTGTCCAATTACTTTTCAAAGTTCGACAGAAACTTTGCAGAAACCGCCGCGAAAGGGTTGTACAACGTGAGTCGGGTCACTAGTTTGTCTCTCGGTCACAGAATTCTGTGACTGCCATCACAGGCTGTCTGTGATGGTCGATTCCCATGAGCCGGGACAGGAGGCGACCGTGCGCGACGCAGACATCTCCGTGCGGGTCTCCGCCACCGCCGACCCGGCCGCCGTCCGGCGTGCGCGGATGGGGCTGCTCCTGCGGTCGCTGCGCGAGCGCGGCCCGCGCTCGCGTGGCCGCCTGGCCGAGGAGACCGGCTTGACCCGCACCGTCGCGACCGGACTGGTCGACGAGCTGGCCGAGCTCGGGCTGGTCTCCTGCGAGGACGCCGGCCGCCGCGGCGCCGGCCGCCCGGGCGTCCAGGTCCGGATCGTCGGCGGCTCGGTCTGCGGGGTGGGCGCGGAGATCAACGTCGACCACCTCGCCGTCGTGGCCGTCGACCTCGCTGGGTCCGTGATCGCCGAGTTCCGTCGCGGTATCGACGGACGCAGTCTTCCGCCCGAGGGCGTCCTGGCCGAGCTCGCCGGCCTCGTCGCCGACGCCCTCGCCGAGGCACGTACCGCCGGCGTCACCGTCGCGGGCATCACCGTCGGCGTCGCCGGCCTCGTCGACACCGCCACGCAGCGGGTCACCCTCGCCCCCAACCTCGGCTGGCGCGACATCGACGCCGCCGAGGACGTACGCCGCCGGCTGGCCGCCACGGCCGAGCAGGGGCAGCCGGTGCCGCCGGTGCGCCTGGCCAACGAGGCCACCCTCGCCGCCACCGCCGAGCTGGACCCCGCCGACGCCGACCGCGCCGACATGGTGGTGCTCTACGGCGAGGTCGGCCTGGGCGGCGCGGTCGTCAGTGGTGGCCGGGTGGCCGCGGGGCGGCACGGCTGGGCCGGGGAGATCGGCCACCTCCCGGTCGACCCTCGCGGTCGCCTCTGCGGCTGCGGCCGCACCGGCTGCTGGGAGACCGTGGTCGGCCTGCGGGCGCTGCTCGAGGCGGCCACCGACCCCGACGACCCGGTGCGCGATCCCGTGCTGACCCTGGAGGAGCGGCTCGCCACCCTGGTCGAGCGGGCCCGGCTCGCCGACGGCCGCACGCTGGCCGCGCTGGACGAGGTCGGCACCTGGCTCGGCACCGGCGCCGCCGTCCTGGTCAACACGCTCAACCCCGGCACCGTCGTGCTCAGCGGCTACTTCGCCGTGCTCGGCGAGTGGCTGCGCCCGGCGGTCGAGGCTCGGCTCGCCGCCGACGTCCTCGCCCCGCGTGCCGGCGGCACCCGGGTCGCGATCTCGGCCTTCGGCCCGACCGCCGCGGTCCGCGGCGGCGCACTGGTCTCCCTGGAGCCGGTGCTCTCCGACCCCACCGTCCTCGCCGACCTGCCCGAACTGCACGGAGGAACCCGATGACCCAGACCCCTCAGCCGTCGCCGGACGGCCCCGCCGCCAGCGCATACGGGGGTGACGTACTGCTCCAGATGACCGGGATCGTGAAGCGGTTCCCCGGCGTGCTCGCCCTCGGCGGCGTCGACCTCGACGTCCGCCCGGGCGAGGTGCACTGCCTGCTCGGGCAGAACGGCGCCGGCAAGTCGACCCTCATCAAGGTGCTCTCGGCGGCCTACCAGCCCGACGAGGGGGAGATCCTCTGGGACGGCGAGCCGGTCCGGCTGACCACCCCGGTCGCCGCCATGAAGCGCGGCATCTCCACGATCTACCAGGAGCTCGACCTGGTGCCCGGGCTCACCGTGACCGAGAACATCTTCCTCGGCCACGAGCTCGCCACCGCCGGGTTCAGCCGCCGCGCGGAGGCGACCCAGCGGGTGCGTACGCTCCTGGCGCGGCTCGGCCACAGCGAGGTCGACCCGAACCGCCTGGTCGGCGACCTCTCGCCGGCCGGGCAGCAGATCGTCAGCATGGCGCGGGCGCTGTCCCACGACACCCGCCTGCTCATCCTCGACGAGCCGTCGGCGGTCCTCGACCAGGAGGAGGTGGACAACCTCTTCCGGGTGATGCGCGGCCTCACCGCGGAGGGCGTCGCGATCATCTACATCTCCCACCGCCTCGAGGAGATCCGCCAGATCGGCGACCGGATCACGGTCCTCAAGGACGGCCGCACCGTGGCCACCGGGCTCTCGGTCGCGGAGACGCCGACCCGGGAGCTCATCACGCTGATGACCGGCCGCGAGATCGAGTACGTCTTCCCGAACCGCCCCACGACGCGACCCGGTCGGGACACCACGCCGGTGCTCGAGGCCAGCGGCCTGTCCGGCGACCGCTTCCACGACGTCGACCTGCGCGTCCACGCCGGCGAGATCGTCGGTCTGGCGGGCCTGGTCGGCTCCGGTCGCTCGGAGATCCTGGAGACCATCTACGGTGCCCGCCGCTCGACCACGGGCACGGTCACCGTCAACGGTCGCCGGCTGCGCCGTGGCTCGGTCCGCGCGGCGGTCGCCGCCGGGGTCGGCCTGGCTCCGGAGGAGCGCAAGAGCCAGGGGCTGCTGCTCGACCAGGCGGTCTACCGCAACGTGACGGTCTCCTCGCTGAGCAGGTTCTCCAAGGCCAGCTTCCTCGACAGCGGCGCCGAGCGCCGCGCCGCCGAGGAGCTCAGCCGCTCGCTCGACGTACGTCCGGCCGGGGTGGACCGGCCGGTCCGCAACCTGTCGGGCGGCAACCAGCAGAAGGTCGTGCTCGCCCGGTGGCTGCTGCGCGACTGCAAGGTGCTGCTCCTCGACGAGCCCACCCGGGGCGTCGACGTCGGGGCGCGCACCGAGATCTACAACCTCGTCCGCCGCCTGGCGGACGAAGGTGTCGCCGTGGTCGTGGTGTCCAGCGAGGTGGAGGAGGTGCTCGGTCTCGCCGACCGGGTCCTCGTCATCAGCGAGGGCGCCGTCGTCCACGAGGGACCCGCCACCGAGATCGACGAGTCGAAGGTCCTGGACCTCGTGATGGAAGGAGAGGTCGCATGAGCGACACGCCTACGAACGCTGCTGTGGCCCAGGGGGACACGGCTCGGGTCGAGAAGGAGGCGGCCCGCCGGGCCGAGTCCGGTGGGCTCGGCCAGCTGTTGCGCGGCGGCGCCGGGCACAACCTCGGCCTGGTCCTGGCGCTGGCCCTGCTGGCCGTCATCGGCATCGCCACGGGCGGTGAGCGGTTCGCCTCGGTCGACAACGTGATGACGATCCTGCGACTGGCCTCGGTGATCGGCGTGGTCAGCATCGGGATGACGTTCGTGATCACCGGCGGCGGCATCGACCTGTCGGTTGGCGCGCTGGTCGCGCTCTCCTCGGTCTGGTGCACGACGGTGGCCACCCAGACGATGGCCAACGACATCCACTGGATCATCATCGTGACCACCGCCCTCCTGGTCGGCGCGGGCGCCGGCCTGATCAACGGGTTGCTGATCGCGTACGGCGGCGTGGTGCCCTTCATCGCGACGCTGGCGATGATGGCCAGTGCCCGTGGCCTGGCCGAGATCATCTCGGCGCGCAAGACCCAGATCGTCAGCGTGCCGGGCTTCACCGATGCGCTCTCCCGCGACGTGCTCGGGATCTCGGTGCTGATCTGGATCTTCGCCATCGTGGCCGTGATCGGCTGGGTCCTGCTCAACCGCACCACCTTCGGCCGGCGCACCCTGGCCATCGGCGGCAACCCGGAGGCCTCACGCCTGGCCGGGATCAACGTACGACGCCACACGGTGCTCCTCTACGTGCTCGTCGGTGTCTGCTGCGGCATCGCCGCGGTGATGCTGATCAGCCGCACCACGACCGGCAGCGCCACCCATGGCGGGCTCTACGAGCTGGAGGCGATCGCGGCGGTCGTCATCGGCGGCACCCTGCTCTCCGGGGGACGCGGCACCATCGTCGGCACCGTCTTCGGCGTGGTGATCTTCGCGACGCTCACCAACGTCTTCGTGCTCAACAACCTCTCGATCTCCGCCCAGGCCTTCACCAAGGGCCTGATCATCATCGCCGCCGTGCTGCTGCAGAAGCGGTTCTCACGACAGCCCGGGTCATGACCGCCCGACGCCGTCCGGCCAGCCGTCCTCGGGTCTCGGACTCATCCCCACTCCACCCTTCCACGCTCTAGGAGCACCTCATGAAACTGAAGTCCACAGCAAAGATCCTCGTCGCCGGTCTCTCGGTGCTCGCCCTCTCGGCCTGCATCAGCAACACCCCCGAGAAGTCCGAGAACGTCGGTGGCACCTCCAACGCCGAAGCCGGCTCCAACGACGAGAAGGGCGACACGGTCGTCATCGGCTTCTCGGCTCCCGCCGCCGACCACGGCTGGATGGGTGCGATCAGCGAGCAGGCCAAGACTGCTGCCGAGGCCTACGAGGACGTCGACTTCCGCCTGGCGGAAGGCACCAACGAAGTCGGCCTGCAGATCAGCCAGGTCGAGACCTTCATCAACGACAAGGTCGACGCCATCGTGCTGCTGCCCTTCGACGGCGCCGCGTTGACCCCGGTGGCTCTCAAGGCGATGGAGGCCGGCATCCCGGTCATCAACGTCGACCGCGAGTTCAACGACCCCAACGCCGCCCGGGTCACCGTGCTCGGGGACAACTACGGCATGGGTGTCTCGGCCGGTGAGTACGTCTGCGAGCAGGCCGACGGCAAGACGGACGCCGTCGTCGCCGAGATCGCCGGCATCGACTCGCTGCCCCTGACCCAGGACCGCAGCAAGGGCTTCAAGGACGCGCTGGGCAAGTGCGGCCTCGACGTCGACAACCGCGTCGCCGCCGACTTCACCGTCGAGGGCGGCGAGAAGGCGGCCTCCAACCTGCTCCAGGCCGCGCCGAAGATCGACTTCCTGTGGAACCACGACGACGACCAGGGTGTCGGCGTCCTCGCCGCGATCAACAACGCCGGCCGCGACGAGTTCACCATGGTCGGCGGCGCCGGCTCGGCCAACGCGATGCGCGAGATCGAGGCTGACAAGGGTGTTCTCAAGGCGACGGTCATCTACCCCTCCACGCAGGCCGCCGACGGCATCAAGCTCGCCCGGCTCCTGGCGCAGGACAAGGCCATGTCCGACCTGGTCGAGGTGACCGTGCCGCGCACCATCCAGCTGGACGCGCCGGTCGTCACCAAGGACAACGTGGACGAGTTCCTGCCCACGGCCTTCGAGTCCTGACCGGCCGGCCAGACAGGCCGACAGGCCAGGCAGGGCCAGGTAGAGCCAGACCGCAAGGTCGCTCCGCGCTCGGGCGCGGAGCGACACCACCGAAACACAGGATCGAGTTCCGATGACCGACCAGAACGCCACGCTCGGCGTGGGGATGATCGGCTACGCCTTCATGGGCGCCGTCCACTCCCACGCCTGGCGAAGTGCCCACCGCTTCTTCGACCTTCCGCTGACCCCGCGGATGCAGGTCCTCTGCGGCCGTGACGCGACTCGCGTGGCCGAGGCCGCCACCCGGTTCGGCTGGGAGGAGAGCGTCACCGACTGGCGCGACGTGATCGCCCGCGACGACGTCGACCTGGTCGACGTGTGCACGCCCGGTGACACCCACGCCGAGATCGCGATCGCCGCGCTCGAGGCCGGCAAGCACGTGCTGTGCGAGAAGCCCCTGGCCAACAGCGTGGCCGAGGCCGAGCGGATGGCCGCGGCCGCCGCGGTGGCCGCCGAACGGGGCGTACGGGCGATGGTGGGGTTCACCTACCGCCGGGTGCCCGCGATCGCGCTGGCCCGGAAGCTGGTCGCCGACGGTCGCCTCGGGGAGCTCCACCACGTGCGTGCGCAGTACCTCCAGGACTGGCTGGCCGACCCCGAGGCGCCGCTGAGCTGGCGTCTGGACAAGGCCAAGGCCGGCTCGGGCGCGCTCGGCGACATCGGGGCCCACATCATCGACCTGACCCAGCACATCACCGGCGACCGGATCCTGGAGGTCTCCGGGATGCTGGAGACGTTCGTCAAGGAACGCCCCGTCGCCGAGAGCTCCTCCGGGCTCTCCGCCACCGCCGGGGCCGACCGCGGCCCTGTCACCGTCGACGACGCCGCGCTCTTCCTGGCGCGCTTCGCCGGGGGAGCGGTCGGCTCCTTCGAGGCGACCCGCTTCGCCACCGGCCGCAAGAACGCGATCCGGATCGAGATCAACGGGTCGAAGGGGAGCCTGGCCTTCGACTTCGAGGACATGAACGTCCTGCACTTCCACGACGGGACCATCCCGGACGCCGAGGGTGGCTTCCGCCGGATCGTGGTCACCGAGCCCGAGCACCCGTGGGTGGCCGGCTGGTGGCCCCCGGGCCACGGCCTCGGCTACGAGCACGGCTTCACCCACCAGGTCGTCGACCTCGTCCGGGCGCTCGGCGAGGGGGCCGATCCGGCGCCGACGTTCGCCGACGGACTCCAGGTGCAGCGGGTCCTCGCCGCGGTCGAGACCAGCTCCGACACCAGGACGTGGCAGGAGATCCCCACCTGATCCACCCGGGGCCGCTCGGCCGATTCCAGCCTGTTCAGACCGTTGAGCACAGAAGGGATACGCATCATGAAGCACGGATCGAGAAGGTTCCGGACACTCATCGCGGCGATCGGGCTGGTGGCGGTGGCCGCCATGGCCCCGGGCCTGTCACCGGCCGCGAGCGCAGGCCGCCCCAGTGGAGGCGAGGGGCCGGGGACGTACGACGTCCTGGTGTTCTCCAAGACGGCCGGGTTCCGGCACGGGTCCATCCCTGACGGCATCGCGGCGATCCAGAGGCTGGGCGCCGAGAACGGCTTCACGGTGACCGCCACCGAGGACGCGGCGGTGTTCAACGACACCGACCTGGCGGCGTACGAGGCGGTGCTGTGGCTCTCCACCACCGGGGACGTGCTCGACGCGGGGCAGCAGGCCGCCTTCGAGCGCTACATCCAGAGCGGCGGCGGATATGTGGGCGTGCACGCCGCCTCCGACACCGAGTACGACTGGCCCTGGTACGGCGGTCTCGTCGGTGCCTACTTCGCCGGTCACCCCGCCCAGCAGACCGCGACGGTGAAGGTGCACGGGCACAACACCGCGGCGACGGCCGGGCTGCCGAAGCGGTGGACGCGCTGGGACGAGTGGTACAGCTTCCGCGACCGTCCGGCCGACTCGATCCGGGTCCTCGCCGATCTCGACGAGCGCAGCTATGACCCGGGCCCGTTCGCCATGGGCAACCCGCACCCGATCGCCTGGTGCCACCGCTACGACGGCGGCCGGGCCTTCTACACCGGCATGGGCCACACCTCGGAGTCGTTCACCGAGCCGGAGTTCCTCTCCCACGTGCTCGGCGGCATCCAGATGGTCGCCGGGGTCGCCCGGTTCCGCTGCGAGGGAGACCGATGAGCGAGCGGGTCGGGCTCTGGCTGGTCGGCGCCTGCGGCTCGGTGGGGGTCACGACGACGGTCGGCGCGCTGGCCGTCAGAGCCGGGCTCGCCGGGCGGGTCGGGCTGGTCGCCGAGCAGCCCGAGATCGCGGCTGCCCAGCTGCCCTCGCTCGACGACCTGGTGATCGGCGGACACGATCTGGCGGCCGAGCCGTTGGCCAAGCGGGCCGAACGGCTCGCCGCAGGCGGGGTCCTTCCCGCCGGGATCCTGCCGGCGATCGCGTCCGAGCTGGAGGAGATCGAGGGGCGGCTGCGTACGGGCTACGACCCGGCGGGCACCGAGCCCCAAGGTGTCGCGGTCGAGCGGCTGACCGCCGATCTGGTGGCCTTCCGCGAGGAGCACGGGCTCGAGCGCGTGGTCGTGGTGGACGTGGCGAGCACCGAGCCACCTGCCGAGGTCACCGACGGTGGACCGCTGGCCGATCCCGACGCCCTCGACGCGGCGCTGGCCGCGGGGGAGTCCCCGCTGCCGGCGAGCTCCGTGTACGTCCTGGCCGCCTACCGGGCCGGGTGCCCGGTGGTCTCGTTCACGCCGAGCCCCGGGCCGCGGCTGCCGGTGCTGGTCACCCTCGCCGAGCGGGCCGGGCTCCCGTGGGCGGGCTCGGACGGCAAGACCGGGGAGACGCTGCTGAAGTCGGCGCTGGCACCGATGTTCTCGACGCGGGCGCTACAGGTCAACGCCTGGGCCTCGTACAACATGCTCGGGGGTGGGGACGGAGCCACGCTCGCCGACCCGGCCAACGCGCAGAGCAAGCTCGTCACCAAGGCCCAGGGACTGGAGGCGATGCTCGGTCACCCGGTGGAGGGGCCGATGCACATCGACTACGTCCCCGACCACGGCGACTGGAAGACCGCCATCGACCACGTCTCCTTCGAGGGATTCCTCGGCGTGCGGATGTCGCTGCAGTTCACCTGGAGCGGCTGCGACTCGGCGCTGGCCGCGCCCCTGGTGCTCGACCTGGCGCGGCTCACCCTGCGCGCTGTCGAGGTGGGGGAGTCCGGTCCGCTTCCGTTCGGGTTCTTCTTCAAGGACCCGGCCGGCTCCACCGAGCACCGGCTCGGCACGCAGTGGGAGGAGCTGGTCGCGTGGTGCGGCCGGGTCGGCCGAGCAGGCCGGGTGGGCGCATGACATCTCGCGCCCGAGCCTTCGCCGAGCTGGTCCGGCTGCCGGCGGCCCTCACCGTGCCGGGGGACACCCTGGCCGGGGCGGCCGCGGCCGGTCCGCTGGGGGCCCGCGCGGTCGCGATGCCGGCCGCCTCGGTGGCGCTCTACTGGGCAGGGATGGCGCTCAACGACTGGGCCGACCGGGACCTCGACGCCGTCGAGCGCCCCGAGCGGCCGATCCCGTCGGGTCGCGTCAGCCCCCGGCAGGCGCTGGGGGTGGCCGTCGGGCTGACCACGGCGGGTGTCGGGCTGGCCGCCCTCGCCGGAGGACGCCCGGCCGCGGTCACGGCGGTGGCCCTGGCCGGGACGGTGTGGGCCTATGACACCGTCCTCAAGGACACCGCTGCCGGGCCCGTCGCGATGGCCGCGGCCCGAGGCCTCGACGTGCTCCTCGGGGCGAGCGCGAGTGGACGTACGCGGGCCGGGCTGGTGCCGGCCGGCCTCCTCGCCGCGCACACCACCGGGGTCACCCTGCTCAGCCGGGGCGAGGTCCACGGCACCCGACCCTTCACCGCGAGCCTCGCCGGTGGCGTCACGGTCGCGACCGCGGCGGTGGCTGCCGGCCACGGACGGGCGGCGCTTCCCGTCGCCCTCGCCGCGACGTACGCACGCAGTGTCGGCTCCGCCCAGCTCGCCGCCGTCTCCTCACCGGATGCCGGCACGGTCCGGCGGGCCACCGGCGCCGGGATCCGCGGGATGATCCCGCTCCAGGCCGCGCTCGTCGCCCGGCGCTCGCCGCTGGCCGCGCTCGGGCTGCTGGCCGCCGGACCGATCGTCAAGGCCGCCTCGAAGGTGGTGTCACCGACATGAGCACGACGAGCACCCTGCGGTTCGGCTACGGCACCAACGGCATGCACAGCCACCGGCTCGAGGACGCGCTGGGCCTCCTGGCCGACCTGGGCTACGACGGGGTCGCCCTGACCCTCGACCACCTTCACCTGGACCCCTACCGCCCGAACCTGGCGAGCCGCGTCGCCCAGATCGGCGCCCGCCTGGACGAACTCGGCCTGTCGGTCGTCATCGAGACCGGTGCCCGCTACATCCTCGACCCACGCCGCAAGCACTACCCGACCCTGCTCCACCCCGGTCCCGAGGCGAGCCGCCGGGTCGACTATCTGCACCGAGCGGTCGAGGTGGCCGCCGACCTCGGCGCCGAGGCGGTCTCGTTCTGGTCGGGGAGCCTGCCGGACGGCGTGGACGAGGACCGAGCCTGGGGACGCCTGTGCGACGGGGTGTGGCAGGTCCTCGACCTGGCGAGCCGACGCGGCGTCGTCTGCGCCGTCGAGCCCGAGCCCGGGCACTTCGTCGACACCCTCGATTCCGTCCTCGAGCTGCGCCGGCGCCTCGACGACCCGGAGCTGCTGCGGGTCACCCTCGACCTGGGCCACGTGGTCTGCAACGAGCCGCGGGGGATGGCCGAGACCATCCGCCGGGCCGGTCCGCTGCTGGCCAACGTGCAGGTCGACGACATGGTCGAGGGCGTCCACGAGCACCTGGAGCTGGGCACCGGCGAGGTCGACTTCAGCGCCGCGCTCGGCACCCTCGTCGAGATCGGCTACACCGGGCTGGCCGCGCTCGAGCTGCCCCGGCAGTCCCACGCCGCACCGGTCGTCGCCGAGCGCTCCCTCGCCTTCCTGCGCGAGACCCTCGCGGCGCTTCCCCGTCCCGAGGAGGTGGGCGCATGAACGAGCTGCTGCTGGCCGAGTGGTGCGCCGAGATCGAGGCCGTTCCCACCCGGATCCGCACCCTCTTCCCGGCCGCGGCCAGGGAGATCGGCCGCACACCGGGCACCTCGCCGGAGCCGGGCGCGCAGCGGGCCGAGGACGACGTACGCGTGAGCCTGCTGCAGGCGCTCGGCCGGGGCCTGGCGGGTGATGCCGACACGTTGAGCACCGAGGTGCACGACCTCTACCGCTTCGGCGACGCCGACGAGCGGCGGGCGGTCCTGCTCGGCCTCGGGCACCTCGAGGACGCGCTCGGCGACCGCGCGGTCGACCTGCTCCACGACGCGCTGCGCACCAACGACCCGCGGCTGGTGGCAGCCGCCCTGGGGACGTACGCCGCTCGACTCGATCCCGCTGCGTGGCGCCAGGCCGTCCTGAAGTGCCTCTTCGTCGGCGTACCTCTTCGGCTGGTGGCCGGCCTCGACGGACCGGCCGGGTCCGACGACGAGCTGCGCCGGATGGTCGCCGACTACGCCGCGGAGCGGCGCGCGGCCGGCCGCGAGGTGCCGGCCGACGCCCTGCCCTTCGTTCCCGTCCCCACCCAGACCGATCGGGAGTCCTGATGCGCATCTTCGACCCGCACATCCACATGAGCTCGCGTACGACCGACGACTACGAGGCGATGGCGGCCGCCGGCGTCCGGGCCCTGGTCGAGCCGGCCTTCTGGCTCGGCCAGCCGCGGACCAGCGTCGACTCGTTCGTCGACTACTTCGACGCGCTGGTCGGCTGGGAGCGGTTCCGGGCCTCGCAGTTCGGGATCGCCCACCACTGCACGATCGCGCTCAACCCGAAGGAGGCCAACGACCCGCGCTGCACGCCGGTGCTCGACCTGCTGCCGCGCTACCTCGCCAAGGACGGGGTCGTCGCGGTCGGCGAGGTGGGCTTCGACTCGATGACCGAGGAGGAGGAGAAGGCCTTCAGCCGCCAGCTGGAGCTGGCTCGCGAGTTCGCGCTGCCGGCGCTGGTGCACACGCCCCACCGCGACAAGCTGGCCGGGACCCGTCGCACCCTCGACCTCGTCGAGGCGGCCGGGATCGAGCCCGGGATGGTCGTGGTCGACCATCTCAACGAGGTGACTGTCGACGTCGTCGACGAGGCCGGCGCCTGGATGGGCTTCTCGATCTACCCCGACACCAAGATGGACCCGGACCGGATGGTCGCCATCCTCCAGCGCCGTGGTCTCGACCGGGTGCTGGTCAACTCGGCCGCCGACTGGGGCAAGAGCGACCCGCTGCGCACCCGGGCGACCGGCGAGGCGATGCTCGCGGCCGGCTTCACCGAGGACGACGTGGACCGGGTGCTCTGGCGCAACCCGGTGGAGTTCTTCGGCCAGAGCGGGCGGCTGCTGCTCGACGTACCCGCCGCCGAGCAGGGCGCGACCTTCGCCGGCAACTCGCTGCTGCGTGGTGAGCGATGAGGTTCCGGCATCGAGACGGCACGGTCGTCCACCTCGGCTACTGCAGCAACGTGCACCCGGCCGAGGACGTCGACGGCATCCTCGACCAGCTCCGCCGCTACGCCGGCGAGGTGCGGACCCGGCTCGGCGTGCAGCGGCTCGGGCTCGGTCTGTGGCTGCCCGCCGCGACGGCGCACGAGCTGGCCGGCGACCCCGCCACCCTCGACCGGCTGCGCGCCGGCCTGGACCGCCACGGCCTGGAGGTCGTCACCCTCAACGCCTTCCCGTACGCCGGCTTCCATGCCCCGGTCGTGAAGCGTGACGTCTACTCCCCGGACTGGTCGACCCGGCGCCGCCTCGACTACACCCTCGACTGCGCCCGGGTGCTGGCGGCGCTGCTGCCCGAGGATGCCTCCCGCGGCAGCATCTCCACCCTCCCGCTGGGCTGGCGCACCCCGTGGTTCACCGACCGCGACCGGGCGGCGCGCGAGCTGATCGGCGAGCTCGCCGAGGGTCTGGCCGGCATCGAGGCCGAGCACGGCCGCACGATCCGGGTCGGCTTCGAGCCGGAGCCGGGCTGCGTCGTGGAGACCACCCGGGACGCGGTGACCCGGCTCGCCGGGCTGGCCCCGGAGTATCTCGGCATCTGCGTCGACACCTGCCACCTCGCCACCCAGTTCGAGGACGCCACCGAGGCGCTCGACCGGCTGCAGGTGGCCGGGCTGCCGGTCGTCAAGGTCCAGGTCTCCGCGGCCCTGCACGCCGACGACCCGAGCGACCCGGCGACGCGGGAGGCCCTGGCCTCCTACTCCGAGGACCGCTTCCTCCACCAGACCCGCGAGCCGCGAGGGGCGCGGGTGGACAGCCGCGACGACCTGCCCGAGGCGCTCGGTGGCCATCGCCCGCTGCCGGCCGAGCATCCGTGGCGGGTGCACTTCCACGTACCTCTCCACGCCGACCCGGCCCCGCCGCTGCGCAGCACCCGCGACCACCTCGCGGGCACGCTCGACGCGCTCCTCGGCGGTCCGGTGGCGCACACCGACCACCTCGAGGTCGAGACCTACACGTGGGGCGTGCTGCCCGAGCAGGTCCGCCCCGACGACGACACCGGCCTGGTCGCGGGCATCGCGGCCGAGCTGGCCTGGACACGCGACCGGCTCCTCGAGTCCGGTCTGGAACAGCTGCAGGAGGCCTCCGCATGAGCGAGAACCCGAACGAGAAGCTGCTGGTCATCGACGTGGTCGGGATGACCCCTGACCTGCTCCAGCACATGCCGCGGGTGCGGCAGGTGGGGGAGTCGGGGTTCACCGCCGAGCTGGGCACGGTGCTGCCGGCGGTCACCTGCTCGGTCCAGTCGACCTTCCTGACCGGCGCGCTGCCGCGCGAGCACGGCATCGTCGGCAACGGCTGGTACTTCCGCGACCTCGGCGAGGTGCTCCTGTGGCGTCAGCACAACGCGCTGGTGCAGGGGGAGAAGCTCTGGGACGTCGTCCGCCGCCGGAGACCCGGCGCCAAGGTCGCCAACATCTGCTGGTGGTACGCCATGGGCGCCGACGTCGACACGACCGTCACCCCACGCCCGGCCTACCACGCCGACGGCAAGAAGTCGCCGGACTGCTGGACCTGGCCGCCGTCGCTCCACGACGAGCTCACCGCGGAGCTCGGCCCGTTCCCGCTGTTCACCTACTGGGGACCGACCGCCTCGATCAAGAGCTCGGCGTGGATCGTCGAGGCCGCCCGCAAGGTCATGCCCGACCACGACCTCACCCTCGTCTACGTCCCGCACCTCGACTACGACCTGCAGCGCTTCGGCCCCGACAGCCCGCAGGCGGCCCAGGCCGCACGCGATGTCGATGCCACGCTGGCGCCGCTGCTCGACGACGCCGAGGCCGCAGGAGTCCGCGTCGTGCTGCTCAGCGAGTACGGCATCACCCGCGCCACCCGGCCGGTCGACGTCAACCGGCTGCTGCGCCGTGAGGGTCTCCTGCACGTCCACCACAACGCCACCGGCGAGCTGCTCGACCCGTGGACCTCGCGGGCCTTCGCGGTCGCCGACCACCAGATCGCCCACGTCTACGTCAAGGACCCCGCCGACCTGGAACGCGTCCGGGAGCTGCTCACCGGCCTCGACGGGGTCGCCGAGGTCCTCGACCGCGCCGGCCAGGCGGCGTACGGACTCGACCACGAGCGCGCCGGCGAGCTGGTCGTGGTGGCCGAGCCGGACGCCTGGTTCACCTACTACTACTGGCTCGACGACACGAACGCGCCCGACTTCGCCCGCGGCGTCGAGATCCACAAGAAGCCCGGCTACGACCCCGCCGAGCTGTTCCTCGACCCCGAAGACCGCTGGGTCAAGCTGCGTGCCGCCACCACGCTGGCCCGTAAGGCGGCCGGGCTGCGCTACGCCATGAGCGTGGTGCCGCTCGATCCCGCCCCTGTCGCCGGCAGCCACGGCCGGCTGCCCGACGACCCCGAGCACGGCCCGGTGCTGATCTGCTCCGACGCCTCCGCCAAGCGCGACCGGTTCGAGGCCACCGAGGTCCGCGACCTGCTCGCCTCCCTGCTCTGAACCCTCTGACCCCACGTGGAAGGACAACCATGACCCGCCCGATCACACTCTTCACCGGCCAGTGGGCCGACCTGCCGTTCGAGGAGGTCTGCCGCCTCGCCTCCGAATGGGGCTATGACGGCCTCGAGATCGCCTGCTGGGGCGACCACCTCGACCCCTGGCAGGCCGCCGAGGACGAGGCGTACGTCCGGGCGAAGCTGGACCTGCTGGCCAAGCACAACCTGCAGGTCTTCGCGATCTCCAACCACCTCAAGGGGCAGGCGGTCTGCGACGACCCGATCGACCAGCGCCACCAGGACATCCTGCCCGCCAAGATCTGGGGCGACGGCGACCCCGAGGGCGTACGTCAGCGGGCAGCCGAGGAGATGAAGATGACCGCCCGGGCGGCCAAGAACCTCGGCGTGAAGACCGTCGTCGGCTTCACCGGCTCCTCGATCTGGAAGTACGTCGCGATGTTCCCGCCCGTGTCCCAGGAGATGGTCGAGGCCGGCTACCGGGACTTCGCCGACCGGTGGAACCCGATCCTCGACGTCTTCGACGAGTGCGGGGTGCGGTTCGCCCACGAGGTCCACCCCTCCGAGATCGCCTACGACTACTGGTCGACGGTCGCGACGCTGGAGGCGATCGGCCACCGGGAGGCGTTCGGGCTCAACTGGGACCCCAGCCACATGGTGTGGCAGCAGGTCGACCCGGTCGGGTTCCTGTGGGACTTCCGCGACCGCATCTACCACGTGGACTGCAAGGACACGAAGATGCAGACCGGCAACGGCCGCAACGCCCGGCTCGGCTCTCACCTCGCCTGGGCCGACCCGCGCCGCGGCTGGGACTTCGTCTCCACCGGCCACGGCGACGTGCCGTGGGAGCAGTGCTTCCGGATGCTCAACTCCATCGGCTACGACGGCCCCATCTCGATCGAGTGGGAGGACGCCGGCATGGACCGTCTCATCGGTGCCCCCGAGGCGCTCGAGTTCGTCTGTCGGCTCGCCTTCGACGCCCCCGAGGCGTCCTTCGACGCGGCGTTCTCGACCGCCGACTGACCCGCTACACCCAAGAAGAAGGAGTTACCAGATGTGTTTTGGATTCGACGGTGAAGGTGCGCTGAAGCGCTCGCTCGAAGCGCGCGGCCTCAGCCGGCGCTCCCTCCTGCGCGGCGCCGCCGCGGGCGCTGCCGCACTCGGGGTCAGTGGTGCCCTGGCCGCGCCGGCACAGGCCGCCGCCGGCACCAGCGCCGGCGCCGGACACGGCGGCCGCCGCGTCCCGGCCGACAAGATCAGCATCCAGCTCTACACGCTGCGGTCGGTCATGACCGGAGCAGGTGTCGACGCCACGCTGGCCAAGCTGGCCCAGATCGGCTACGACCGCGTCGAGCTGGCCGGGCTCTACGGGCGTACCGCCGAGGACATCCGGGGCGTCCTCGACGGGCTCGGGATCCGCTCCAACTCCAGCCACGACGGCCTGAGCAGCAGCTTCGCGGCGCTCGAGACCAAGTTCGACAACTCCGAGACGCTCGGGGTCCGCTACCTCAACGTCCCCTACCTGGCCTCCAGCTCGCTCTCCGACTGGCAGGCCTGGGCCGACCAGATGAACAACGAGGCGGCGGCGGCCAAGCGGCGCGGCTTCCGCTACGGCTACCACAACCACGCCCACGAGTTCACCACCGACCTCGGTGGCGGCGTCACGCCCTGGGACGTGTTCATGCGCGAGCTCGACCCGGCCTACGTCCACCTCGAGGTTGACCTCTACTGGGCCGTCACCGGTGGCGTGAACCTCGGCATGTCCAGCGACGAGGCGATCGACTTCGCGATCGACGTCGTCGACCAGGCTCCGCTCGAGGTCCGCCAGTACCACGTCAAGGACCGCAACGAGGCCACCGGCGACCACGTCGACCTCGGCACCGGCTTCATCGACTTCTCCAAGATCTTCCGCGCCCACCAGGTCGAGGACTACATCGTGGAGAACGACACCCCCGACGTCACCCCGATCCAGACGGCGGAGGTGGGCTACTCCTACCTGCGTCGCCTGCGCTTCTGACGTACGTCACGCCGGACTCGGCAGCCGCCCCCGACCCTCCCTCCGGGGCGGCTGCCGTCGCCTTCCAGAGACTTGGTGAACCCTCTGAGAAGTTGAGATGACGACCATCCCCCAAACGGTCGAGCGCCCCGTGTCGGGCTCAGCGAACCCTCGGTGAGGGTCATAGGCTGGAGACCATGCCATCGCCCCGGGTATCGCTGATCACCGCTGTCTACAACCCGCCCGCCGATGCCTTCGAGGACACGATCGCGTCGGTTCTCGGTCAGACCCACCAGGACTGGGAGTGGGTCCTCAGCGATGACCGTTCGCCGGCCCCCTGGGTGCTGCCACGGCTGCGGGAGCTGGCCGCGCGGGAGCCGCGGGTGCGCATCGTGGAGCGCGCGGAGAACGGCGGCATCGTGGCCGCCTCGAACTCGTCGCTGGCCGAGGCGAGCGGCGAGCTGGTCGCGCTGCTCGACCACGACGACGTGCTCGAGCCGAACGCCCTCGCGAAGATGGTTGCCGCCTACGACCGGTTCGAGGATCTCGACTACGCCTACAGCGACCAGGACCTGATGTCGGACGCGGGCGAGCTCCGCGACGCCTACTACAAGCCTGACTGGTCCCCGGAGCGGCTGCGCCACCACAACTACTGCACCCACTTCTCGGTCTTCCGCCGCTCGGTCGTGGAGGAGGTCGGCGGCTTCCAGGAGGGGTTCGACGGCTCCCAGGACCACGATCTGGTGCTGCGGGTCAGCGAGCGCGCGCGACGCATCGTCCACGTCCCGGGCGCGCTCTACCACTGGCGCCAGGTGCCGGGCTCCGCCGCCGCGGACAACCAGGCCAAGCCGTACGCCTGGGACGCCGGCGTACGCGCCGTGCAGGCCCATCTCGACCGGCTCGGGATCCGGGCGACGGCCTCGCGCGGCGTCTCGCCCGGGCTCTACCGGGTCGAGCGGGAGCCCGACCTGGACACCCCGGTCAGCGTGATCATCCCGACCATCGGCACCAGCGCGATCGTGTGGGGTGAGAAGCGCGCGATGGTCGTGGAGACCGTCCGCTCGGTGCTCGCCTCGAGCAAGCACCGCAACGTCGAGTTCGTGATCGTCTACGACACCCCGACCCCGGCCCCGGTGCTGGCGGCGCTGCGGGCGATCGAGGGCGCCGACATCAAGCTCGTCGAGTTCACCGAGAAGTTCAGCTTCAGTGCCAAGTGCAACGTCGGCGCCGCCCACGCGACCGGTGACGTCCTGGTCTTCCTCAACGACGACATGGAGGCCTACTCCGAGGGGGTCATCGAGAATCTGATCGCGCCGCTGCGTGAGCCGGACGTCGGGATGACCGGCCCCAAGCTCCTCTTCGAGGACTTCCGCATCCAGCACGCCGGGCTCGTCTACGGCAGCGGCACCATCACCCACGCCTACTACCGGGCGCGCCCCGAGGAGCGTGGCAACCACGGCGAGCTGCACATCAACCGGGAGACCTCCGCGCTGACCGGCGCCTGCGTCGCGATGCGCCGCGAGGTCTTCTTCGACGCCGGCGGCTTCAGCGAACGGCTGCCGGTCAACTACAACGACGTCGACCTGTGCCTCAAGGTGCGCCGCTCACTGGGCCTGCGCCTGGTCTGGCTCCACGACGTCACCCTCTTCCACTTCGAGTCCGTCAGCCGCGACAACGCGGTCCACGACTGGGAGAAGGACTTCATCAACAACCGCTGGGGCAACTACAAACACGTACGCGAGGGCTACTCCAACGGAGTCCGCTGACCCGCCTCGCCCCGTCCCGCCCGAGATGCGCCGAGTCGGCGCAAATTGACCGGTTTCATCGCCGAGTCGGCTCGTTATGACGAGCCGACTCGGCGGGGTTCGTGGTCAAGACGAGCCGACTCGGCGGGGGTTTAGTCAGGACTGGGCTGCGCGGCGGAGGCGGCGGACGATCCGGCGGGCGAAGTTGCGGACCGGGTGGCGGGTGGCGTACGTCAGGTCGGCCTCGAGGCCGGCGACCTTGCCGCGCAGCCGCTCGATGCGCTCGCGGCGGCGCCGGTTGACCTCGCGGGCCTCGCGCAGCTGCTTGGACAGGGTGCCGACCCGGGCCTGGGCGGAGTTGGCCGAGGCCTGGATGCCGAGGATGTGGTCGCGGGTGGCCAGCCGGGAGCGGGTGGCCTCCTCGAACCTCTGGGTGTGGACGTCGCGGAGCCGGACCTCGTCGGCCGGGGCGGCCTGGACGAGCTCGGGCGCGGCCGGTGCGGGCTCGCCCTCGGCGAGCGGCCGTGCGGCCAGCTGGAACTGGTAGACCAGCGCGTCGGGCTGCTGGCGCACCCACTCCACGGCCACCTCGGGAAGCAGGCCGGGGTCGACCGAGACCTCGACGTTGAGCGGGTCGGCGGTGGTGCCGCGCAGGTCCTCGATCGCGTAGCCCGCCTCGGTGAAGAGCTCCACCAGCCCCTGGCGCGAGTAGAACTTGATGTGGGTGCGGTCCAGGAGACCGGTGTCGGTGGTCTGCCAGCGGCCCTGGAGCAGCGCGAGGCGGACCGACCCGTGGGTGACGTTGGGGATCGAGATCACCACCCGGCCGCCGGGGGCGAGCAGGTCACGGGCCTGCTCGAGCGCCGCCCGCGGGTCGACGAGGTGCTCGAGGACGTCGGCGAAGATCACCACGTCGAAGGAGCCGGGCTCGACGATCTCGGTCAGCGGGGTCGCGTCGAGGTCGGCGACGACCACCTTCTCCAGGACCTTCTCGGCCAGGCTCGCCGCCTCGGGGTCGATCTCGATGCCGGTCACGGTGCAGCCGCGCTCGGTGAGGATCCGGCCGACCTCGCCGGTCCAGCAGCCGACGTCGAGGACCCGCTTCCCGCTGCCCGTCGAGGCAGCAGACTCAGCCAGGTCGATGACCTGCACATGGCTGGTGTTGCGGTGATCGAGGTCGATCTCGACGGCGTAGTGCGACATGCGACGAGGGTAGCGACCTTTGGTGGCGCCGCGCGGGTTCGGCACGGGTGATTCACGGGCTGTTTCGATGCTTCGGCGACGTACGGTGAAAAGGTCTGTTACACAGTGGAAACAGGCGCTTCGGGGTGTCGAAACGTCTCCAGGTGAAGGTGGCGGCGAAGATGACAGGATCAAGGACCTTGGAGGCGCCCTCTCGTGAAGCTCGTGACCGCAGTGATCAAGCCCCACAAGTGGGAGGACGTGCGCGAGGCCCTCGAGGCCTTCGGCGTGACCGGCATGACCGTCTCCGAGGTCTCCGGCTACGGCCGGCAGAAGGGTCACACCGAGGTCTACCGCGGTGCCGAGTACGACATCGCCCTGGTGCCGAAGATCCGCATCGAGATCGTGGTCGAGGACGAGGATGCCGCGGACGTCGTCGGGATCGTCGTGAAGACCGCGCAGACCGGACGGATCGGCGACGGGAAGGTCTGGCTCAGCCAGATCGAGTCCGTCGTCCGTGTCCGGACCGGCGCGCGCGACGCCGAGGCGCTCTGACTAGGCTTCGTTCGAGTGCCGGTCCATCGAATCCCACCGGAGGAGAGAAATGAAGCTCGTCACCGCAGTGATCAAACCCCACAAGTGGGAGGACGTCCGCGTCGCCCTCGAAGCTGTCGGTGTCACCGGCATGACCGTCTCGGAGGTCTCCGGCTACGGCCGGCAGAAGGGGCACACCGAGGTCTACCGCGGTGCCGAGTACGACGTCGCCCTGGTGCCGAAGATCCGCATCGAGATCGCCGTGCCCGACGAGGAGGTCGAGTCGGTGGTCAGCGCCATCGAGACCTCGGCGAAGACCGAGCGCATCGGTGACGGCAAGGTCTGGGTCTCCCCGTTGGAGACCATCGTGCGGGTCCGCACCGGCGACCGCGACGACGCCGCGATCTGAGTCACTCATGAAGGGGCTGGCGCATGAGCGAGCGGCAGCGAGCGACGATCAGGATCGTCGCGCCGCCGCGTTCGTACCCTGGCTTCTTCCTACGATCGCGGCGGCGTGACGGCTGAGGGCCGGGCGGAGCGCACAGCCGAGGCCGACGCGCAGTGCGCGAAGGCGTACGCCGCGGCCGGCGGCCCCGAGGTCGGGGTCGCGCTGGTCGCGGTCGGAGGATACGGGCGCGGCGAGCTCGCGCCCTTCTCGGACTGGGACGTGGTCCTGGTCCACGACGACAGCGTCTCGCCGGGGTCCGTGGCCGAGCAGGTCTGGTACCCGCTGTGGGACACCGCGCCCCGGCTCGACCACTCGGTGCGGTCGTTCTCCGAGATGCTCTCGTCCTCGACCGGTGACCTCCGGGTCGCCCTGGGGCTGCTCGACATCCGGCACCTGGCCGGCGACCGCGGGCTCGTGCTGCGGCTGCGTACGACGATGCTGGCGCACTGGCGCAAGCACGCCCGCGCCCTGCTGCCCGAGCTGCGGACGATGAGCGTGGAGCGACACCGGCGTGCCGGTGAGCTCGCGCACGCCTCGGTGCCGGACCTGAAGGAGATGTACGGCGGGCTGCGGGACGCCGTCGTGATCAAGGCGATCGTGGCGACCTGGCTGGTCGACGTGCCGGCGGTCGACCTGGAGAAGTCGCGCCGAGCCCTGCTCGACGTCCGTGATCTCGTGCAGGAGATCGGCGGCCGGGCCACCGACCGGGTCGTGCCGGAGATGTGGGACCAGCTCGCCGAGCGGCTCGAGCTGGCCGATGCGCGCACGGCACAGGCCCACGTACGCACCATCGGGCGTCGCCTCGCCCACCTCTCCCGGCTGGCGTGGCGACGGGTCGACGGGGTCCTGGAGCGCTCGCGCCCCGGGGCGCCGCGCCGCCCGCGGCTCGCGCCGCTGGGCAACGGTCTGGCGCTCGCCTCGGGCGAGGTGGTGCTCGTGCCGGGTGCGCGCCCGTCTCGGGATCCGCTGATGCTGCTGCGCGCCTCGGCGCTCGCCGCCGAGCACGGGGTCGCGCTGGCGCCGCCGACCGCCGCGAGACTGGCCCGGGACGCCCCGGCGCTGGCCGAGCCGTGGCCGGAGGAGGCGCGGCACCTCTTCGTACGGCTGCTGGGTGCCGGGCGCGGGCTGCTCGCGGTCTGGGAGACGCTGGAGGAGACCGGCGCGGTCTCCCGGATCCTGCCCGAGTGGGAGCGGATCCGGCTGCTGCCGCACGCCTCGATCATCCACCGCTTCACCGTCGACCGGCACACCATCGAGACCTGCATCGAGGCGGTCGCGCTGCTGCCCCGCGTGGCCCGTCCGGATGTGCTGCTGGTCGCCGCGCTGCTCCACGACATCGGCAAGGGGTCGCTGACTGAGCACAGCGTCGCGGGGGAGCCGATCGCCCGCCGGGTCGCCTCCCGGATGGGCTTCTCGGAGGAGGAGGTCGACCTGATCTCGCTGCTCGTGCGCTGGCACCTGCTGCTCTCCACGAGCGCGACCACCCGTGACCCCGACGACCCGGCCACCGTCGACCTGGTGGTGGAGACGATGGGCGACGCCGAGGCGCTCGCCCTGCTCACCGCGCTCACCGAGGCCGACGCGCGCGCGACCAGCACCCAGGCCTGGACCAGCTGGCGGGCCCGGCTCATCCTCGACCTGGCCCGCCGTGCCGCGCGGGTCCTCGACACCGGCATCGCGGCGGGGGAGCGGCCACAGGCCGCGGTGGAGATCCCCGAGGGCGTACGTTCGGGGTCGGTCTCCTTCCGTGCGGAGCCGCTCGCCGACGGCGCCCGGGTGTGGGTGATCGCCCCCGACCGGCTCGGCCTGCTCGCCGACCTGGCGGCCACCTTCGCCGTCGCGCGGCTGCCGGTCAGGGCGTGTCGTGCCTGGCAGCAGGAGGGTTTCGGGGTCAGCGTGTGGGACCTCGACGACTCCTATGTCGACGCCGCGGTGCTGCGCACCCGCTTCTCCGCCATCACCGAGGGCCGCCTCGACCCGGCGACCCGGCTGGCGCCGAGCGCGGCGGCGCGGGGGAGCGAGCCCTCGGTGGTCGTACGTCCTGAGGCATCCAGCAAGGCCACGGTCCTCGAGGTGCGCACCATCGACCGTCCCGGGGTCGTCTACACCGTCGCCGACGCCCTGGCGCGGATGGAGATCGCCGTCCGCTCCGCCCACATCTCCACCCTCGGCCCCCAGGCCGTCGACGTGTTCTACCTGCAGGAGGCCTCGGCCGGCGCCCTCGCCGAGCAGCGGTCGGCCGAGGCGGCCCACGCGGTCCGCGCGGCCCTCGAACGCTGACCGAGGCGATGTCCTGAGCTTGTCGAAGGGTGACTCGGTGAACGTTCGGCGGGCCGCCGCAGGGGTAACACGGTGTTACACCGGGTAGCAGCCCGCTGTAGCCCGCTGCTACCCGTGCGGACGCCGTGTTACCCCTGAGCGGGCCTGCCGAATAGCACCCCGCGTACAACAGTTCGTTAGTCTTGGCAGGACAACCACTCTGCTGAAGGACCGCTTTGTTCGCCACGCTCTCCGACCGGCTCGCCACGACGTTCAAGAACATCCGGGGCAAGGGCCGCCTCACCGATGCCGACATCGACGCCACAGCTCATGAGATCCGCATCGCGCTGCTCGAGGCCGACGTCGCGCTGCCGGTGGTGCGCGAGTTCGTCGCCCGCGTCAAGGAGCGGGCGCGCGGCGAGGAGGTCAGCCAGGCGCTGAACCCCGCCCAGCAGATCGTCAAGATCGTCAACGACGAGCTGGTCACGATCCTGGGTGGCGAGACCCGCCGGCTGCGCTACGCCAAGACCGGCCCGACCGTCATCATGCTCGCGGGTCTGCAGGGTGCCGGTAAGACCACCCTGGCCGCGAAGCTCGCGCTGTGGCTCAAGGAGCAGGGCAAGGCGCCGCTGCTGGTGGCTGCCGACCTGCAGCGGCCCAACGCGGTCAACCAGCTCCAGGTCAACGGTGAGCGCGTCGGGGTCCCGGTCTACGCCCCGCAGCCCGGCAACGGTGTCGGTGACCCGGTCGAGGTCGCCCGCGACGCGGTCGAGGAGGCCAAGCGCAAGCTCCACGACGTGGTCATCGTCGACACCGCCGGCCGCCTCGGCATCGACGAGGAGCTGATGAAGCAGGCCGCCGACATCAAGGCGGCGGTCAACCCCGACGAGGTCCTCTTCGTCGTCGACGCGATGATCGGCCAGGACGCGGTCAACACCGCCCAGGCCTTCCTCGACGGCGTCGGCTACGACGGCGTCGTGCTCACCAAGCTCGACGGTGACGCCCGCGGTGGCGCGGCGCTCTCCATCGTCCAGATCACCGGCAAGCCGGTCATGTTCGCCTCCAACGGCGAGAAGATGACCGACTTCGACCTGTTCCACCCCGACCGGATGGCCGGCCGCATCCTCGACATGGGCGACATGCTCACCCTGATCGAGCAGGCCGAGAAGACCTTCGACCAGGGTCAGGCCGAGAAGGACGCGGCCAAGATCGCGACCGGCGAGTTCACGCTCGAGGACTTCCTCAAGCAGATGCAGCAGCTGCGCAAGCTCGGCTCGATGTCGAAGCTGATGGGCATGCTGCCGGGCATGGGCCAGTTCCGCGAGCAGCTGGACAACTTCGACGAGCGCGAGATCGACCGGATCCAGGCGATCATCCAGTCGATGACCCCGGCCGAGCGGGCCAACCCGAAGATCCTCGACGGCTCCCGCCGCGCCCGCATCGCGAAGGGCTCGGGCCGCCAGGTCTCCGACGTCAACCAGCTCATCCAGCGCTTCACCGAGGCGTCGAAGATGATGAAGCAGCTCGCCTCCGGCGGCGGCATGCCCGGGATGCCCGGCGCGCCCGGTGCCGGCTTCGGCAAGCGCGCCGGCGCCAAGCAGGTCGCGCAGAAGAAGAAGGGCAAGGGCGCGCGCAAGTCCGGCAACCCGGCCAAGGCCGCCCAGCAGGCGAAGGCGGATGCCGAGAAGAAGCCGGCCGCCGCCAACCCGTTCGGCACCCCGGGCGGCGAGGAGATCGACTACGAGAAGGCCGCCGCCGAGCTCAACCTGCCCTCGGACTTCTCCAAGTTCCTCAAGTAGGCCTCGTGTCGACGGTTCTGGTCGTCGACGGCGCCAACGTCGTCGGCGCCCGCCCGGACGGGTGGTGGAAGGACCGCGCCGGCGCGGCGCGCCGGCTGCACGAGGCGCTGCTGGTCGCCGATCTCCCGCAGGACCGGATCGTCCTGGTCCTGGAGGGACAGGCCAAGGGCGGCGTACGTCCTGGCAAGGACGCCCACGTGCACACGGTGCACGCGCCCAAGGACGGCGACGCCGCGATCGTCGGTGTCGTCCGTGAGGCGCTGGCGAAGGGTGACCGGGTGACGCTGGTGAGCGCCGACCGGATGCTCCAGGCTCGTTGTGGTGGCGCCACGGCGCTGGGGCCGTCCTGGTTGCTTGACCAGATCTGAGTAATTCGCGGGGTTACGCACGCGTAGCCATTGACCGACCCTGTGATCGCCGTCACGCTGGGAGCGCTCTCACGAGCCCTGGCGCCTCATCGCCGAGGTGCTGGTAGATCACTCTCAGGAGGTCTGTCCCGTGCGAACACCCAGACAGCGCGGTGCGATCGGCGGAGCCTCGGCTCTCGCCGGCCTGCTCTGCGCCACGCTTCTCGTCGCCCCCGTCTCCGACGCGGCATCCGCCGCTCCCGCGGCAAGCGCCGCCGCCACCCGCGCGGACCACGCGCTGCCCTACAAGAACCCACGACTCGCCACCAAGACCCGTGTCGCCGACCTGCTGGCCCGGATGACCCTGGCCGAGAAGGTCGGCCAGATGGCCCAGGCCGAGCGGGCGGACGTCGCCGCGAACCCCGGCCAGATCGCCGAGCTCGGGCTCGGCAGCGTACTCTCCGGCGGCGGCTCGACCCCCGCCGAGAACACTCCCGAGGCCTGGGCCGACACGGTCGACGCCTTCCAGGAGCAGGCGCTCTCGACCCGGCTGGGGATCCCGCTCCTCTACGGCGTCGACTCGGTCCACGGGCACGGCAACCTCAACGGCGCGACCGTGTTCCCGCACAACATCGGGCTCGGCGCGACCCGTGACCCCAAGCTCGCCGAGCGGATCGGGCACATCACCGCGGAGGAGACCCGCGCCTCCGGGCCACAGTGGACCTTCGCCCCGTGCATCTGCGTCGCTCGCGACGACCGGTGGGGGAGGACGTATGAGTCCTTCGGGGAGGACCCCAAGCTCGCCGCGAAGATGTCCCAGATCATCGAGGGGTTCCAGGGCGACAAGGGTGAGCTCGACGATCCCGACCGCGTGCTCGCCACGGCCAAGCACTTCGCCGGCGACGGCTTCACGACGTTCGGCACCGGCGAGGGCGACTACACCATCGACCAGGGCATCACCCAGGCCTCGCACGCCGAGTTCGAGAAGCTGGCGCTCTCGCCGTACGTCACCGCCATCAAGAAGCACGACGTCGGCTCGGTGATGCCGTCCTTCTCCAGCGTCGACTGGACCGAGGACGGTCTCGGCAACCCGCTCAAGATGCACGCCCACCAGGAGCTCGTCACCGGCTGGCTGAAGCAGAAGCAGGGCTTCGACGGCCTGGTGATCTCCGACTGGCGCGCGATCCACCAGATCCCGGGCACGTACGCCGAGCAGGTGGCGATCTCGGTCAACGCCGGTGTCGACATGTTCATGGAGCCGTTCTCCGGTGACACCGTCGGCTATCCGCAGTTCATCGAGACCCTGACCGCGGCGGTCGAGGACGGCGCCGTCCCGATGGCCCGCATCAACGACGCCGTCTCCCGGATCCTGACCGCGAAGTTCGACCTCGGCCTCTTCGAGAAGCCGTTCACCGACCGGCGCAACATCGACGAGATCGGCAGCGCCGACCACCGTCGCGTCGCGCGTGAGGCGGTCGCGAAGTCGCAGGTCCTGCTCCGCAACAGGCACACCCTGCCGCTCTCCGGCCGCGACGACGTCTACGTCGCGGGCAGCAAGGCCGACAGCATCGGTGACCAGGCCGGCGGCTGGACGATCACCTGGCAGGGCAACTCGACCCACCAGATCCCCGGCGACACGATCCTCGACGGCATCGAGTCCGCGGCACGCGGCGAGGTGACCCACTCGCCCGACGCCTCCGCGCCGGTCCCGGCCGGGGCGCACGGCGTCGTGGTCGTCGGCGAGCACCCGTACGCCGAGGGCTTCGGTGACGTCGGCGGCCCGCGCTGGGGCTATGACCCGGGCGAGGGCGGCGTGCTCCGGCCGGCCCTGACGATGCACCTCAGCGACGCGGACACCGCGGCGATCGAGACGGTCTGCGCGGCCGCGGCGACCTGCACGGTGCTCGTCGTCTCCGGGCGTCCGATGATCATCCCGCCCGAGCTGCTCGGGCAGATCGACGCCCTGGTGGCCTCCTGGCTGCCCGGCAGCGAGGGCAAGGGTGTCGCCGACGTGCTCTTCGGCAAGCGTCCGTTCACCGGGAAGCTCCCGGTGACCTGGCCGCGCACGGTCGACCAGGAGCCGATCAACATCGGCGATTCCGACTACGACCCGCTGTTTGCGTACGGATACGGTCTGAAGACCCACCGCTAGAAGATCGGCCCGATCCGAGTTGTCCGAATCTTCGATTCGCGACGCTTGGATCGGGCCGTTTCGGTGCATGATTCGTGCATGCAGACGCTTCGCGTAGACGTATCGGGACGTGCGCTCAGCTTCCCGCCCGACAAGATCGTCCGAATAGGGCGTTCGATCGATGCCGACGTGGTGCTCTCGTCCTCCTCGGTCTCCCGCGCCCACGCGGAGCTGCGCCCGGACCCGTCCGGGTGGAAGCTGGTCGACGTGGGCTCCGCCGGAGGGACGTACGTCTCCGGCAGCCGCGTCACCGAGGCGCCGTTGACCGGGGCGACCGAGATCCAGCTCGGCCCGGCGGGGCCGGGCTCGACGATCACCGTCACCCTCGACGACGCCCCGGTCGCGGCGGGTGCTCCGCGCGCCCAGGCACCGGCGCCGCCGCCTCCGCCGGCGATGGCGGCCGCCACGGCGGCCCCGCCCTCCGGAGCGGCACCGGCCGCTCCGCCACCGCCCGGGAACCTGCCGCCCGCGCCCCCGGCGCCCGCGGTGACCCAGGACATCTCCGAGATGACGATCGCTCCCGGTATGCCGCGGCCGGCCGCTCCCGGGCAGCCGCCGACCGCGCCGACCGGACCCGACCTGCTGCTGGTCGCCGAGGGCAAGGAGCACCGCTTCCGCCACCCGGTGACGGTGACCATCGGTCGCGCGGCCGACAACTCGGTCGTGCTCGAGGACCAGGGCGTCTCGCGCCAGCACGCCCGGCTGGTGGCCACCCCCGGTGGCTGGACCTTCGAGAACGGCTCCCAGGCCGGCTCGTTCCTCAAGGGGAAGCCGCTGGTCAGGGAGGAGATCGACGAGGAGACCGAGATCCGTCTCGGCCACCCGGTCGCGGGTGAGATCCTCAAGGTCATCCCGATCTACGCCGCCGAGGTCGAGGTCGCCCGTGCCGCCGCCAGGCGCCGCAACAAGCTGCTGCTGTGGGGTGGGATCGGCGCCGCGGCCGCGGTCGTGGTCATCGGACTGGTGGTGGCGATGTTCGTCGTGCCCGGCGGCGACCCGTCCGCCCAGGACACCGGCCTGACCAAGGACGAGCTCAACAGCGCGCAGCGGGCCGTTGTCTGGATCACCTACGCGCCGACCGAGGACACCATCGCGATGGGGTCCGGGTCGATCGTCAGCGAGGACGGCAAGATCCTCACCAACGCCCACGTCGCCGACCCGGCGAAGATCCCGGAGTACGCCGCCAAGGGCGAGGTCTCGCCCGAGGTCGTCAACATCCACCTGACCGACCCGGCCGCGGGCTACAAGGTCGGCGAGCCCGACTACATCGCCAAGGTCATCGAGTCCGACGGCGAGGTCGACAGCGCGGTCGTGCAGATCGTCGCCGACGGCGAGGGCAACCCGGTGAACCCGTCCTCGCTGGACCTGCCGACCATCTCGCTCGGCGATTCCAACGCGGTCGACCGCGGCGACTTCATCGCCACGATCGGCTTCCCGATGCTGCCGAAGGAGAGCTTCGCGGACAAGGAGGGCGTGCTCTTCCAGCCGCCGACCGTCGCCGAGGGCAACGTGGCGACGATCCTCTCCTTCGAGGGGGAGGAGCGGGCCGTCTTCGACGTCACCGCCCGGATCTCCAGCGGCAACTCCGGTGGCGCCGCGGTCAACGACGACGGTGAGCTCGTCGGCGTACCGACCTCCATCGGGTGGGACGAGAACAACGTCGTCACCGGCCAGGTCATCCCGCTCGCCCAGCACTTCCCGATCCTCGAGGCGGCCGGGGTGAAGGTGCCCGCGTCGGGCAAGTAGGTAACCTGCGTCACATGACTGCTCTGCGCTTCTCCGGTCCGATTCTTCCCGATGGAGAGGTGCGGGACCTCTACGTCCTCGACGGCCGCATCACCTACGAGCGGCCGTCGGGGGCGGAGTCCGGTGCCTCGGGCTGGATCGTCCCCGGTCTCGTCGACGCCCACTGCCACGTGGGCCTCGGGCCCGACGGTGCCGTCGACCAGGAGACCGCCGAGGCGCAGGCGATCGCCGACCGTGACGCCGGCGCGCTGCTGCTGCGCGACGCCGGCTCCGCCGCCGACACCCGCTGGGTGCAGTCCCGCGAGGACCTGCCCCGGCTGATCCGCGCCGGCCGACACATCGGACGAACGAAGCGCTACATGCGCAACTACGCCGACGAGGTGGAGCCCGAGGGTCTGGTCGAGGCCGTCGAGCGGCAGGCCCGCGCCGGTGACGGCTGGGTCAAGCTCGTCGGTGACTGGATCGACCGGGCCGAGGGAGACCTGAAGCCGTCCTTCCCGGCCGAGTCGTTCGCCGAGGCGATCAAGGTGGCCCACGACAACGACGCGCGGGTCACCGCGCACTGCTTCGGCCAGGAGGTCCTGCCCGGCCTGATCGAGGCCGGGATCGACTGCATCGAGCACGGCACCGGGCTGACCCCCGACCTCGTCGAGGCGATGGCCGAGCAGGGCACCGCACTGGTCCCCACCGTCGCCCAGCTCGAGATCTTCCCCGACCTGGCCGCGGCCGCGGCGCCCAAGTTCCCGACGTACGCCGCCACGATGGAGGACCTCTACGCCCGCCGCCGCGAGACGATCATGAGCGCCTACGAGGCGGGGGTCGCTCTCTACGCAGGCTCCGACGGCGCGGGCGACCAGCTCCACGGCGTACTCCCGACGGAGGTCCTCGCCATGCACCGCCTCGGCCTTCCGGCCGACGTCGTCCTCGGCGCCGCCTCCTGGCGTGCCCGGGAGTGGCTCGGCCACAACCCCGGCCTCGCCGAGGGCGACCCCGCCGACTTCGTCGTCTACGCCACCAACCCCCTCGAGGACCTCAGCGTCCTCGCTCGCCCTGCTGCGGTCGTACTCCGGGGGAAGGTCTACGCCTGAGCCCGCTGAGATTTCGCCGCTTCCGGCCACCTCTGGCAAACTGAGGTGCGTGTCCTGTGCGCAGGGACCCTCTCACCCAGCGCGACAGTGCCCGCCGAAGTTGCCTGACGGGTGTCCCCACACCGACACGGGCCTCTTCACCCATATTCGATTCCAAAGGAATACCACCAACAGTGGCTGTCAAGATCCGCTTGAAGCGCCTGGGCAAGATCCGGGTTCCGCAGTACCGCATCGTCATCGTCGACTCGCGCAAGAAGCGCGACGGCGCTGTGATCGAGGAGATCGGTCTCTACCGTCCCAAGGAGGAGCCGAGCTTCATCCAGGTCGACTCCGAGCGCGCCCAGTACTGGCTCGGCGTCGGCGCCCAGCCGACCCCGGCTCTCGAGGCGATCCTCAAGGTGACCGGCGACTGGCAGAAGTTCAAGGGCCTCCCGGGCGCCGAGGGCACCCTGCGGGTCGCCCCGCCGAAGCCCGACAAGCTCGAGCTCTTCAACAAGGCTCTTGCCGAGGCTCACGCCTCCGCCGGCGCCGAGGCCGTGACGAAGAAGTCGGCCAAGAAGGCTGAGGAGCCCAAGGCCGAGGAGGCTCCGGCCGAGGAGCCCAAGGCTGAGGAGCCGAAGGCCGAGGAGACTCCGGCCGCCGAGGCCGAGGCCTGAGCAGCATGCTCGCCGAAGCTCTCGAGCACCTCGTCCGAGGAGTCGTCGACAACCCGGACGAGGTGAGCGTGCGCGACAAGCAGCTTCGTCGCGGCTCCGTCCTCGAGGTCCGGGTCCACCCCGACGACCTCGGCAAGGTGATCGGCCGCGGTGGCCGCACCGCCACCGCGTTCCGCACGGTCATCTCGGCGCTGGCCGGCAAGGGCGGCGCGCGGATCGACTTCGTCGACGTCGACGGCGGTCGCTGAGCACCGGCTGCACCAACTCACAACGGGCGCCACTCCTTCGGGGGTGGCGCCCGTTGCGCATTTCGGCGGCCCCACCCCGGCCCCGTCCCGTGCTCGGTCGCCCGCGCTGAGGAGTTCGGTCCGACGTACGCCACCCTCTAGGCTCACCTCGTGGAGTTGATCGAGGTGCTGGTCGGACGGATCGGCAAGCCGCATGGCATCCGGGGGTTCGTGACCGTCGAGGTACGCACCGACGAGCCCGACCGGCGGTTCGCCGAGGGCGCGGTGCTGCGGGCGCAGCCGCCGAAGGGTTCGGCGTACGCCGCCGAGCAGTTGACGGTGGAGGGTGCCCGTTGGCACGGGCAGGTGCTCCAGGTCGCCTTCGAGGAGATCACCGACCGCAACGAGGCCGAGGCCGCGCGCGGCACGCTGCTCTTCGCCGACGTCCCGGCCGAGGAGACTCCCGAGGACCCCGACGAGTACTACGACCATCAGCTCGTCGGTCTGACCGCCTTCGACGAGGAGGGCCGCGAGCTGGGCACGGTGAAGTCGCTGGTCCACGGGGGAGCGCAGGACCTGCTGACGATCCGTACCCCGGACCGGCGCGATGCGCTGGTGCCGTTCGTGAAGGCGCTGGTGCCGGTCGTCGACCTCGCCGAGAAGAAGGTCGTCATCGCCGACCGCCCCGGCCTGGTCACGCCCTTCGCCGAGGACGAGAACGAGGGCGACGCCACGTGAGGCTCGACTACCTCACCATCTTTCCCGACTACCTCGCGCCGCTCCGGCTGAGCCTGCCGGGCAAGGCGATCGAGTCCGGGCTGTTGGAGATGCACGTCCACGACGTACGTGAGTGGACCCACGACCGCCACCGCACCGTCGACGACACGCCCTATGGCGGTGGCGCCGGGATGGTGATGAAGCCGGAGCCGTTCGGTGAGGCCTTCGACGAGCTCGAGATCGACGGCGCGACCGTGATCGTGACGACGCCGAGCGGCGAGCCGTTCACCCAGGCGGTGGCCCGGGACCTCTCGACCCGGGAGAGACTGGTCTTCCTGCTCGGCCGCTACGAGGGCATCGACCAGCGCGTGCTCGACCATGCCGCCACCCGCGCGGAGGTCCGCGAGATCTCCCTGGGCGACTACGTCCTCAACGGCGGAGAGGTCGCCGCCATGGCGATCACGGAGGCCGTCGTACGTCTGCTCCCCGGGTTCATGGGCAACGCCGAGTCGCTCGTGGAGGAGTCCCACGAGGACGGCCTGCTGGAGTACCCGGTCTACACCAAGCCCGCCAGCTGGCGTGACCTCGAGGTCCCGAAGGTGCTGCTCAGCGGCGACCACAAGCGCATCGCGCAGTGGCGCCACGAGCAGGCGGTGGCCCGGACCTCCGTACGCCGCCCCGACCTGCTCCACGCCTCCCAGGCGGCCACGGAGTGGGAGATCGTGCCCGCCGTACGCGCCGATGTCCCCGAGCTGCACACGCTGCAGCTCGCCTGCTGGGTGCAGGAGATGCACGACAACCCTGGCGTCGCGATCCCGCCGCTGCACGAGTCGCTCGAGGACACTGCGCGGGCGCTGGAGACGCACGACGTCTACGTGGTCCGCTCCGCGGGGCGGCTGGTCGGCTCGGTCCGGGCCCGGCTCGAGGGTGATGTCTGGGAGATCGGACGGCTGATGACCGCCCCGGACCTGCAGGGCCGGGGTCTGGGTCGTCAGCTGCTCGACCACATCCAGGCGGTGGCGCCGGCGGGTGCCAAGACCCACCAGCTCTTCACCGGAGCGAAGAGCGAGCGGAACCAGAAGATCTACAAGAAGGCCGGCTTCCGTCTGCGCCGTGACCTCGAGGCTCCCTCAGGCGCCGTCATCATGACCAAGACCCATGCAACTCGACGGTAACGGATCAGCAACCGAAAACTCTGTTACTTTTCTGTAACACAAGGCATCCGTCTCTGAAACCTTGCGTCGCAACGATGCCGGGCAATGCGTACGACGAGCGATGTGGCTCGCGTGGCGTCACAGCCCCATCCCGAGACTCAATCAATGAGGCACTGAATGTCTGTCGAACTTGCGTGGCAACTCCTGTGCGCGGCCCTGGTCATCTTCATGACTCCCGGTCTCGCGTTCTTCTACGGCGGCCTGGTGAAGGCCAAGTCCGTCGTCTCGATGATGATGCTGAGCTTCGGCTCGATCGCCGTCGTGACGATCCTCTACGTCCTCTACGGCGGCACCGGCATCGCTGGCAACGGCACCAGCGGTGGGAGCAAGCTCTTCGGTAACCCGTTCGAGGACTTCGGTATGACCGACCTCGTCACCTCCGCCGGTAGCGGCGACGCGGGCAACCTCTTCGGCGGCCACGCCTTCCTGGTCGCCTTCTGCATCATCACCGTCGCCCTGGTCTCGGGGGCCGTCGCCGACCGGGCTCGCTTCTGGCCCTGGATGATCTTCGCCGTCTTCTTCGCGACCTTCGTGGTCTTCCCGACCTTCCGCTGGATCTGGGGCGTGGACTCCGAGGGCAACTTCTACGGCTGGCTCGCCAACAACGTCTACGGCCTCGGCGGCGCGCTCGACTGGGCCGGCGGCACCGTGATCCACCAGTCGGCCGGCGCCGCGGCGCTCGCCCTGGCGCTCGTGCTCGGCCGCCGCAAGGTCGGCTTCTCCAAGGAGGAGACGGTCGCTCACAACGTGCCGCTCGTGCTGATCGGCACCGCGATCCTCTGGTTCGGCTGGTTCGGCTTCAACACCGGTGTCTTCGGCGCCGACGAGGGCCAGACCTCGCTGATCTTCCTCAACACCCTGCTGACCCCCGCCGCCGGCCTGATCGGCTGGATCGTCGTCGAGCAGTTCAAGGACGGCAAGCCGACCGCCGTCGGCGCGGCCTCCGGCATCGTCACCGGTCTGGTCGCGATCACCCCGGCCTGTGCGTTCGTCACCCCGGTCTGGGCCCTCGTCCTCGGCCTCGTCGCCGGTGCCATCTGCGCCCTGGCCGTCGAGATCAAGTTCAAGCTCGGCTTCGACGACACGCTCGACGTCGTCGGCATCCACCTCGTCGCCGGTTTCATCGGCTGCGTGTGGGTCGGCATCTTCGGCGCCGAGGCGCTCACCGGCGGCAGCCTGGTCTTCGGCGGCAGCATCAAGCTGCTCGGTGCCCAGGTCCTCTCCTCGCTCACCGTGATCGCCTTCTCGTTCGTGGTCGCCTACATCATCGGCTTCGCGATCGAGAAGACCATCGGCTTCCGCGCCAAGGAGGAGGACGAGGTCGCCGGTATCGACACCGTCCTCCACGAGCCGGGCTACTCCGAGCTCGGCTGATCTGCTCGCATTCTCTACGAGGCCCGTCCCGTTCGCGGGGCGGGCCTCGTGGCGTACGGGGGCCTTTGACCCCGAAGGAGCAGGCCTCAGCGCGGCCCGTACGGAAGCTGTCGGGCCTGATGCTGGATGCGGGCGCTGAGGTCCTCGACCTCGGCCAGCACCGCCGGCGCGACCCACACGGGGGAGCGGCGGGTGCGTCTGGGGCGGGTGAGGACTCCGGCATCCTCGAGGCCCTCGATCGTCCCCTCGGGGTCGGCGATCCCGAGGCGCTCGGAGACCAGGTCGGCGTTGAGGATGGGCTCCTCGGTGAGCAGGTCGAGAAGGCGGTACGCAGCAGAACCGGGCCGTGGGTCACCGGCCGACTCGCCCCAGCCGCGCCGGATGCTCTCCAGCGTCTCGGCCGTCTTCCACGACTCCGTCGTCGCGATGGTCGTCGAGGCGGCGAGCATGGCGATGATCGTGGACGCGGTGCCGGCCCGATAGTCGTTGAGGGCGGCGAAGTAGCGGTCGCGGTGGGCGACGAGCGCGGAGGCGATCGGGACGGCCAGGTGGCGGGCGGCACGGCGCCGCCGGAGCACGGCGTGGATGAGCGCCCGCCCGATGCGGCCGTTGCCGTCGATGAAGGGATGGATCGACTCGAACTGGGCGTGCACGATCGCCGCCTGGGCGATGGGGGAGAGGTCGTCGCGGTTCGCGAAGGAGACCAGGTCCTCGATGTAGTCGACGACGGTCTCCGGTGGCGGTGGCACGTGGAGGCTGTCGCGGGGCGCGTAGTCGGAGCCGCCGACCCAGTTCTGCACGACCCGGAACCGGCCGGCGTTGGCCGCCTCGTCGGGGTGTCGGGCGAAGAGGTCCCGGTGGGCGCGCAGGATCGCGTCGGAGGTGATCTTGCGGGTGGTGTCGGCCTCGGTGATCAGCCGCTGCATGGCCTGGGTCGCGGATGCCATCGAGGTCGCCGAGGAGTTGGCGCCGATGCCGAGCAGAGCTCGGCCGTAGTCGGCCAGGCTGGCCTCGACGTGCTCGATCTTGGAGGAGTCGATCGCCTCGGTGCGCAGCTGCAGGTGGTTGAGCCCGTCCATCGTCCGGCCGTGGACCAGGTCGAGATGGCGGAGCGCACCCGCGCTGGCGGTCGTCATCGCCGCCACCGGCCGCTCCAGCGCCAGGTCGAGGTCGGCGATGTGGGGCGGCAGCGCCACCGTGACCTCGCGGAGCAGCCGGTCCACGCGCGGACCCCGCGGGATCCGCTGCCGGTAGGGGCGGGTCACGTAGGTGTGCGGTGGCCAGTCGGTGTCGGTCACGGGGGCATCCTTGCACGGGCGCGGTTGTGTCGCGTACGTCTCGATTCCCGGCGCTCCACGGCGCTGTGGCAGACTTGTGGGCCGGTCCAGTCGGCCGAAGCACGCTCCGAAGAAGACACCCGGAGGTGTCGCGACGGGCTCCTGCCACAGGGGGAACCGTACGCCGCCGGCCAGCGTGGCTGGACCACCGCCAAAGATCGCCCTGACCAGGGCATGGATGACCGCGATCGGCCTGTGGCGAGCGTGAGGAGAAAAGATGAGCAACGTACTCGCTGAGGTCGGCAACGCCTCCAAGCGCGACGACCTGCCGGAGTTCCGCGCCGGTGACACCGTCAAGGTGCACGTGAAGGTCGTCGAGGGCAACCGGTCCCGCGTCCAGGTCTTCCAGGGTGTCGTGATCCGCGTCCACGGTTCCGGCATCGGCCGCACCTTCACCGTCCGCAAGGTCTCCTTCGGCGTGGGTGTCGAGCGCACCTTCCCGCTGCACTCCCCGATCTTCGAGCAGATCGAGGTCGTCACCCGCGGTGACGTCCGTCGTGCGAAGCTCTACTACCTGCGCAACCTGCGCGGCAAGAAGGCGAAGATCAAGGAGCGCCGCGAGGCCTGAGCGGCTGGGGCTTGATCGGCGGAGCGAAGCGACGCCCGATCTGCCCCAGACCGGGGCCTGAGAGGCTCCTGAAGATAGCGAGTCGATGAGGCTCGTTGTGGAGGAACTCTCTAGACTCACCGCGTGACTTCGAACGACCGCGATCCTTCCGTCGGTGCCGGGCCCCAGGCCCGCTGGGACGGGCCCGAGACAGGGGGATCGCGGTCGTTCTCGTCTTCTCCACAGGCCCCGCGCTGGGCCTCGCAGCCGCCGGGCCCGGCCACCGGCCCGCGCCGCGAGGAGGAGCACAAGCCCCGCCTGTCGGCCTGGCAGGAGGGCATCGTCCTGGTCGTGCTGGCCGTGCTGGTCGCGGTCGTGGTGAAGGCGCTGTTCGTGCAGGCCTTCTACATCCCCTCCGAGTCGATGGAGCCCGGCCTGCAGGGCGGCCCCTCGGTGGCGACCGACGACCGGGTGCTGGTGGAGAAGCCCTCCTACTGGCTCGCGGGCACGCCCAAGCGCGGCGATGTCGTGGTCTTCTCCGACCCGGGCTCGTGGCTCGGTGTCGACGACTCGGCCGGCCCGAGCAATCTTGTCGGCAAGGCGCTGGCGGTCATCGGTCTCTACCCCGAGGGCGGCCACCTGGTGAAGCGCGTCATCGGGGTCCCCGGCGACGTCATCGAGTGCTGTGACAAGCAGGGTCGGCTGATCGTCAACGGCGTCCCGATCGACGAGCCGTACGCCCGGCCCTCGCAGACCAAGTGCGGCCGCCCCAACAAGGAGGGCGAGTGCTTCGGGCCGATGCCCGGCAACCGTCACTGGGAGGCCGGCCCGGTGCCCGAGGGGTCGCTGTTCGTGATGGGCGACAACCGGGCCAACTCGGCCGACTCGACCGTGCACATGTGCACGGCCAACGAGACCGACTGCGCCCTGGTGCCCTGGGTGCCCGAGGACAACGTCGTCGGCAAGGTCGTGGCGCTCGGCTGGCCGCTGGACCGGGCGAAGTGGATCCACCGGCCCGAGAGCTTCGAGGACGTGCCGTCACAGTGAGCAGTGCGCCAACCCTGCGAGTCGAGCGGTCCCTGCTGCGCGAGGGCGTCACCCACCTCGGTGCCGTCGACGAGGTGGGGCGCGGCGCGCTCTGCGGGCCGGTCTCGATCGGGATCGTGGTGATCTCCGCGGCGACGCGGACGGCACCCCAGGGCGTACGCGACTCCAAGCTGCTCACCCCCGAGGCCCGCGAGCTGCTCGCGCCGAAGGTGCGCCGCTGGGCCGTCGACTCCGCCGTCGGCCACGCCCTGGCCTCCGAGATCGACGAGGTCGGGATCATGGCCGCGATGCGGCTGGCCGGTCAGCGGGCGCTGAGCGCCCTGGACGTACGTCCCGATGCGCTGCTGCTCGACGGCAACCACAACTATCTGACCCCGCCGGTGCAGGAGGGGCTCTTCGGTGAGGTCTCCGCGATGGTGGAGGAGGTCGAGGTGCCGCCGGTGACGACGATGATCAAGGCCGACATGAAGTGTGCCGCCGTCGCCGCTGCCTCGATCCTGGCGAAGACCTCGCGCGACGCGCTGATGGTCGCGCTCCACGAGGAGTACCCCGACTACGCGTGGGCCGACAACAAGGGCTACTCCGCGCCCGCCCACGTCGCCGCGCTGGAGCGCCTGGGGCCCTCGGCATATCACCGCCGCTCGTGGAGTCTTCCCGGGACTTCGCGTGAGTTGGCTCTAGAGTCTTAAAGCATGAGCGCGGAGGATCTCGAGAAGTACGAGACCGAGATGGAGCTGACCCTCTACCGCGAGTATCGCGACGTGGTCGGCATCTTCAAGTACGTCGTCGAGACCGATCGCCGGTTCTACCTGTGCAACCAGGTCGACGTGCGAGCGCGTACGGACTCGGGGGACGTCTACTTCGAGGTGTCGATGAACGACGTCTGGGTGTGGGACATGTATCGGCCGGCCCGGTTCGCGAAGGCGGTCAAGGTGCTCACCTTCAAGGATGTCAACGTCGAGACGCTCAACCCGACCGACATCGACCAGCCGCTGGACTGACGGCCTGCTGATCTCGGGCCAGTTTCTGTCCACAGGGCGATCTCGATCCGGGGTTATCCCCAGGCGTCCCGAATCCGGCTCGGATTGTCGGTGCCCACGATGAGTCTGGACCTCGAAGCCGAAAGGCAGGAGGTCCATGATGAGTTCAACGGCGCCGGCGCGGATCGCGCTGGGAAACTACGGCGAATCGGTCGCCGAGAGGCATCTGGTCGAGGCGGGCATGACCGTCCTCGACCGCAACTGGCGGTGCGCTGACGGGGAGATCGACCTGGTCCTGCGCGAGGGCGACACCCTTGTCGTCTGCGAGGTGAAGACCCGCAGCCATGACGGGTGCGGCACCCCGCACGAGGCGGTCGACAAGATCAAGCTCGACCGGCTGAAGCGGTTGGCGATCGCCTGGCTGGAGAAGCACGACGTGCGCGCCCCGGGGATCCGGATCGACCTCGTCGCGGTGATGCACGCACCCCGTGGCTCGGCGCTGGTCGAGCACGTCAGGGGCCTGTGATGGGATACGCCCGAGCTCATGGCGTCGCGCTGCGGGGCGCGGTCGGCCACTTGGTCGACGTGCAGGCCGATGTCTCGCCCGGTCTGGTGGGAGTGACCCTGGTCGGCCGCGCCGACAGCGTGCTGGCCGAGGGCCGCGACCGGGTCCGGATGGCGATCATCAACTCTGACCTCGAGTGGCCCGCGACCAAGCGGATCACGGTGCTGCTCTCGCCCGCCGACCTACCGAAGGGCGGCTCGCACTACGACCTCGCGATGGCGTTGGCGATCCTCGCGGCCGGCGGCGAGCTCGAGACGATCGGGCTGGAACGCACGGTCTTCATCGGCGAGCTGGCGCTCGATGGTGGGCTGCGGCCGACCTCCGGTGTGCTCCCGATGGTGCTCGCGGCCTCGCATGCCGGGATCGCTCGCGTGGTGGTGCCGGAGCCGCAGGTGGCCGAGGCGCGGATGGTGCCGGGGATGGAGATCCTGGGGTTCCGGTCGCTGGGCCAGGTGGTCGCCGAGCTCCGGGGCGAGCCGGTGCCCGACGCGCCGCCGGTCGCGACCGGCACCGGCGGCAGCCTGCTCGGCTGGCGAGGCGACCGCAGGCTCGACGACATGGACATGTCCGACCTTCGTGGCATGCCGGAGACCCGCTACGCGGTCGAGGTCGCGGCCGCCGGTGGACACCACCTGCTGCTCAAGGGACCGAAGGGCTGTGGCAAGACGTCGATCGCCGAGCGGATCCCGACGATCCTGCCCGACCTCTCCCGCGAGGAGTCGCTGGAGGTGATGGCGGTGCAGTCGCTGGCCGGGGTGCTCGAGGTCGACCGAGGGCTCCTGACCCGGCCGCCGTTCGCCGCCCCGCACCACGACGCCTCCAAGCCAGGCATCGTCGGCGGTGGCACCGGTCGGGTCCGTCCGGGCCAGGTCTCGCTCTCCCATGCCGGCGTTCTCTTCCTCGATGAGTTCCCGTTGTTCAAGAGCGACGTCATCGAGTGCCTGCGCGAGCCGCTGGAGAGCGGCGACATCACGGTGTCGCGAGGCGAGGAGTCGGTGACGCTCCCGGCGCGTGCCCTCGTCGTACTCGCCGCCAACCCTTGTCCGTGCGGCAACTTCGACGCCTCCATCACCAAGGACGGTTGCATCTGTCGGTCCAACGAGCGCCAGTCCTATGAGCGCAAGGTCTCCGGGCCGATCACCGACCGCATCGACATCATCCGCACCCTGCGGCCGATGTCGGAGCAGAACCATGATCCGTGGGGCTCGGAGACCAGCGCCGACATCCGCGAACGGGTCACGGCTGCCAGACGCCGCCAACGCGAGCGCTACGACGACTTCGGGTGGCGGCTCAACGGGCAGGCGAGCGGGATCGCGCTGCGCGACAACTGGCCGTTGCCACCAGCGGCCGAGGCGCTCATCGACTCACGCATCTTCTCCGGCGCCTTGACCCGTCGCGGCGCGGTGCGCGTGCATCGCCTCGCGTGGACGGTTGCCGACCTCGCCGGGGTCGACTGGCCGGGCGTCACCGAGACCGAGACAGCCCTCGCGCTGCGCAACGGCGGCTCGCTCACGGTTTCCACCTTCGAGGGGAGGTCGGCATGACCGCCGCACCTGTCGCGCCGACGTTCACCGACCTCGAGCGTGAGCGGCTGGCCCGGATCGCGCTGACCCAGCTGATTGAACCCGGCACGCCCCTGCTCGACACCTGCATGGTGGGATCCACCGCGACCGAGGTCTACCGGCGCTTCGCCGAGGAGGATCCGGAGCTCGGCGACGACGGGCTCGAAGCGAGGTTGCGGCTGGCTCAGATCCATCCCGACCGTGACCTGGAGCGGGCGGCCAACGCCGGGTTCCGCTACGTCATCCCCGGTGACGAGGAGTGGCCCGCCCAGGTCGAGCGGCTCGCCGGGCAAGAGCCACTTCAATACCGCACCGGCACGCCGCTGGGTCTGTGGGTGCGGGGCCCGCTCCTGCTCAGCGACCTCGACCGCTCGGTCGCCATCGTCGGGTCCCGGGACGCGACCGCCTACGGTGCCGACGCCGCGGCGCGGATCGCGGCGGATCTCGCGGTCAACGACTTCGTCACCGTCTCCGGGGCAGCGGTCGGGATCGACGCCGCCGCGCACCGGGGCGCGCTCACCGGCCCGCCGGGGAGCACCGTCGCCGTGCTTGCCGGCGGTGTCGATGTTCCCTACCCGTTGCGCAACCGGCGCCTGCTCGACGCGATCGCCGAGAGCGGGGCGGTGATCTCGGAGATCGCGCCGGGGTTCCCGGTCACCCGCTATCGCTTCCTCTCCCGCAACCGGATCATCGCCGCTCTCGCCCGGGGCACCGTCGTCGTCGAGGCGGCGGCGCGCAGCGGCTCCCTCAACACCTCCCACTGGGCCTACAGCATCAACACGCCCGTGATGGCGGTGCCGGGTCAGGTGGGTGCGATGACCTCGGTCGGCACCCACGAGCTCGTGCGCAGCGGCAAAGGCGTCCTGGTGACCGACGGTCTCGACGTCCGCGAGCTCGTCGGCGACATGGGGGAGGCGGTTCCCGCCGAACCCCGAGGCCCCGTACGCCGCCGCGACGTGCTCACCTCCATCGAGAAGCAGGTCCTCGACGCGGTCCCGGTGAGCAGCCCCTCCTCACAGCTCACGATCGCCAGGTCGGCGTGCCTGCACCCGAAGACGGCCGGCACGGCGCTGTCGCGACTCGAGGCGCTCGGTCTCGCCGAGCGGTTCCCCGACGGGTGGCAGCTGGCGCCGGGCGCGGCTCGCACCTGAGCCCCGGGCCACCGCCTATCCTGGCTCGGGTGAGCGCTGATCCGGACGCAGAAGCGGAAGGCGGGTCCGCGGAAGCGGAGCTCCCCGAGCTCTACGCCGCGCTGCTCGGGGACTACGAGCGACACCTCAGCGCGGAGCGCGGCCTCTCCGACCACACGGTCCGGGCCTACCTGGGCGACATCCGCAGCCTCCTCGACCACGCCGGCCGCATGGGCCGCACGGAGCCCGAGGCGATCGATCTGCGCACCCTCCGCAGCTGGCTGGCCAAGCAGCAGACAACCGGCCACTCACGTACGACCCTGGCCCGGAGGGCCACCGCGGCCCGGGTCTTCTGCGGATGGCTGGTTCGCACCGGTCGGGCGCAGGTCGATGCCGGTGCCGCGCTCGGCTCGCCCAAGGCCCACCGGACGCTTCCGCCCGTGCTGCGCCCCGACGAGGTCGAGTCCCTCATCGGCGCCGCCATCAGCGCGGCCGAGGACGGCACACCGGTCGGCATGCGCGACATCGCCCTGCTGGAGATGCTCTACGCGACCGGGGCCCGGGTCGGTGAGCTCGTGGGCCTCGACCTCGACGATGTCGACTACGAGCGCCGAGTCATCCGGGTGCTCGGCAAGGGGCGCAAGGAGCGGATGGTGCCCTTCGGTGGTCCCGCGGTGCGGGCGCTCGATCGTTGGGTGGTCCGCGGCCGGCCTCAGCTGGTCACCGAGTCCTCCGGCCCGGCGCTGTTCCTCGGAGCCCGCGGCGGCCGTCTCGACCAGCGTGCCGTACGCACCCTCGTCCACCGCCGCCTCGCCGATGTCCCCGGCGCCCCTGACCTCGGCCCACACGGTCTGCGCCACAGCACCGCCACCCACCTCCTCGAGGGCGGCGCCGACCTCCGCTCGGTCCAAGAGCTCCTCGGCCACGCCAGCCTGGCGACCACCCAGATCTACACCCACGTCAGCAGCGACCGGCTCCGCAAGGCCTACCGCCAGGCCCACCCCCGCGCCTGATTCGCCGAGCCGTCACCCGCGTTGGCCGAGGCGTCACCCGCGTTGGTCGAGCCGTCACCCCCGTTGGCCGAGGCGTCACCACCGTTGGCCGAGGCGTCACTCGCGTCGGTCGAGCCGTCACCCGCGTTGGCCGAGCCGTCACCCGCGTCGGCCGAGACGTCAGAGTGGTGGGCGAGATGACAGAACTGGCAGCCGAGAGTCGAGCCGTGAGCGACGATAGTCGAGCTCGGCCGCCCACGGCTGGCAGTTTCGATCGCTAGAGCTCCCGATGCGGGCTACCTGACCGGGTCGCCACGCCAGAGGGGAAGGAGCCGGACCGGCCGCGGAGCGTCGACGAGCAGCAGCGGGTCGAGATAGACATCGTCGGCGTTGCGGATCCAGCCCCAGTGCAGACAGGCGGCCGGGAAGCAGTGGGAGCCGGCGAGGCCGAGGCGGCCCAACGGCGCGCCGGCCGCCACCGGATCGCCGACTGACACGGTGGCGACGACCGGCTCATAGGTGGTCCGGGTGGCTCCGTGGTCGACGCTCACGACCGCCTTGCCGGCGATGGTTCCGACGAAGGCGACCGTCCCGGTCATCGCGGCGTGAACGACGGCGCCCGGTGACCCGGCCAGGTCCACGCCGCGGTGACCCGCGCCCCAGGGAGCATCCGGCGGGTCGAAGCGGCGGACGATCTCCGGCTGGGGTGCCAGCGGCCACTCGCCCTGCGGGACCTCCTCGGCCTCTCCGACCGGGCTCGGACCCTCGTCGTGACCCCCAGCCCCGCCCAGCGCGGCGCCGGACGGCGCCACCTCGGCACGTGGCGTTCCGAGGGCTGGGCTTGCCGGGGCGATGAGGACGACGAGGAACAGGGCCGCGACGAGGGCGCGGGCCCGGTCGGAGAGGCGGTGCGAGGTCATGACGAGCAGACAACCCCGGATCGAGGGACCGCACAACGAGACCCGTACGTTCTGTGGATAACCTCGTCCCGAGACACCCCTGTGGACACTGATCGGCCCGCGCCGGAGCCGGTCGCGGTGGATTGGCCCGAGACCCGGTCGGCGGCTAGTCTTGGACCGGCAGCCCCCTGTGGGCTGACTTCGCACGCCAGCAGACCGCGACGGTGCCTCGCTCCGAGACGCCGGTCGCCCGCGGGCGCGGCCCTCAGTCCCGAGCAGCATGCTCAGGTCGGACCGCGTGCAGGCGTCAGGGCCCGTCACCACCGACGGGCGCGAAACTGAAAACCGACCGGCTCGCGCCAACACCCGCCCGACCTCGAGAAACGCAAGGTCGAGCCACCAGCGGTGCACACGCGGGCCACCACCTAGGAGAAAAAACATCATGGCAGTCGTGACCATGCGCCAGCTCCTCGAGAGCGGCGTCCACTTCGGACACCAGACCCGTCGCTGGAACCCGAAGATGAAGCGGTTCATCCTCACCGACCGCAACGGCATCTACATCATCGACCTGCAGCAGTCGCTGGCCTACATCGACCGCAGCTACGCCTTCATCAAGGAGACCGTGGCCAAGGGCGGCACGATCATGTTCGTGGGCACCAAGAAGCAGGCCCAGGAGGCCATCGCCGAGCAGGCGACGCGCGTCGGGATGCCCTACGTCAACCAGCGCTGGCTGGGCGGCATGCTCACCAACTTCCAGACCGTGCACCAGCGGATCAACCGCCTCAAGGAGCTCGACGAGGTCAACTTCGACGACGTCGCCGGCTCGGGTCGCACGAAGAAGGAGCTCCTGCAGATGAAGCGGGAGCGCGACAAGCTCGAGAAGACCCTGGGCGGCATCCGCGAGATGGGTCGCACCCCGTCCGCCGTCTGGATCGTCGACACCAAGAAGGAGCACCTCGCCGTCGAGGAGGCTCGCAAGCTCAGGATCCCGATCGTCGGCATCCTGGACACCAACTGCGACCCCGACGAGGTCGACTTCCCGATCCCGGGCAACGACGACGCCATCCGCGCGGTCGGCCTGCTGACCCGCGTGGTCGCCGACGCCGTCGCCGAGGGCCTCATCGCCCGTTCGGGTGGCAAGACCGAGGGCACCGAGGGCGCCACCGCCGAGGAGCCGCTGGCCGAGTGGGAGCGCGAGCTCCTGGCGACCCCGGCCACCGAGGAGGCCACGGCCGAGGAGACCCCGGCCGCCGAGGCTGCTGAGACGACCGAGGTCGCCGAGACCACCGAGGCCAAGGCCGAGGAGACCCCCGCCGAGACCCCTGAGGCCCCGGCCGAGGCCTGAGCCTCATCGTCCACCCCAGAGCCACTTAACAAGTCAGAGGAAGACACGCATGGCTTACACCGCTGCCGACGTCAAGAAGCTCCGCGAGCTGACCCAGGCCGGCATGATGGACTGCAAGAAGGCGCTCGACGAGGCTGACGGCGACTTCGACAAGGCCGTCGAGATCCTTCGCGTCAAGGGCACGGCCAAGGCCGCTGCCCGCGCCGCGGAGCGCACCACCTCGGCCGGCCTCGTCGCCGCGTCCGGCAACGCCCTGGTCAGCCTCCTCTCGGAGACCGACTTCGTCGCCAAGAACGAGAGCTTCGTCGCTGCTGCCCAGCAGATCGCCGAGGCTGCCGACGCCAACAAGGTCAACGACATCGAGGCCCTCAAGGCCGTCTCGCTCGGTGACAAGACCGTCGGTGAGACCGTCGAGAAGCTCGCCCGCACCATCGGCGAGAAGATCGAGCTCGGCCAGGTGGCCCACTTCGAGGGTGAGACCACGGTCTACCTGCACAAGAAGGCCTCCGACCTGCCGCCGAGCCTCGGCGTCCTGGTCGCCTACGAGGGTGACGAGGCGGCCGCGAAGCAGGCCGCTCAGCAGGCTGCCGCGCTCAAGGCGCAGTACCTCACCTCCGACGAGGTCCCGGCCGACGTGGTCGAGGCCGAGAAGGACGTCCTGACCAAGAAGACGCTCGAGGAGGGCAAGCCCGAGGCTGCCGTCGCCAAGATCGTCGAGGGTCGGATCAAGGCGTTCTTCAAGGAGATCGTCCTGCTCGACCAGGAGTCGGTCTTCGAGTCGAAGAAGTCCGTCAAGCAGGTCCTGGACGCCGCCAACACGCAGGTGAAGCAGTTCGCCCGCTTCGACGTCGGCGCCTGAACCGAGCCTGACTCCGCGCGAACAGCGCGCGATCAGTTAGGTTGAGCAGCAACGTACGACGAAAGGGGCCGGTCCGATGAACCGAATGGTGATCATCGGACCGGCCCTTTCGTACGCCATCCCCACATGCATCACCCCGCACGACGTCGCCCCAGGAAAGGCCACGGCATGACCCGCTACCAGCGAATCCTGATCAAGCTGTCCGGAGAGAACTTCGGCGGCGGCGAGGTCGGCGTCGACCCCATCGTGGTCGCCTCGATCGCCAAGGAGATCTCCGCTGTCGCCGCCTCCGGCGTGCAGGTCGCGATCGTCGTCGGCGGTGGCAACTTCTTCCGCGGCTCCGAGCTGCAGCAGGCCGGCATGGACCGGTCCCGCGCCGACTACATGGGCATGCTCGGCACCGTCATGAACTGCCTCGCGCTGCAGGACTTCCTCGAGAAGGAGGGTGTCGACACCCGGGTGCAGACCGCGATCACGATGGGCCAGGTCGCCGAGCCCTACATCCCGCGCAAGGCCATGCGTCACCTGGAGAAGGGCCGCGTCGTGATCTTCGGCGCCGGCTCCGGCATGCCCTACTTCTCCACCGACACCGTCGCCGCCCAGCGGGCCCTGGAGGTCCACGCCGAGGTCGTCCTGATGGCCAAGAACGGCGTCGACGGGGTCTACACCGCCGACCCGAAGAAGGACCCGACGGCGACGAAGTACGATGAGCTCACCTTCGGTGAGGCGCTGCAGAAGCAGCTCAAGATCGCCGACGCCACCGCGTTCGCCCTCTGCATGGAAAACAAGATGCCGATCGTCGTCTACGGCGCGGAGGACGAGGGGGCGGTCTACCGGATCGTCCAGGGTGAGAAGATCGGTACGCTCGTCACCGCTGGCTGAGCGGCACGAGCACCCACGCCACCCACACCCACCACACTTACGAGCGCACAGGAGCATCCGGTGATCAACGACATCCTCAACGAGGCCGACAGCAAGATGGTGAAGTCGGTGGACTCCACGCGTGAGGACTTCGCCACGATTCGCGCCGGCCGGGCGACCCCGCAGATGTTCAGCAAGATCCTGGTCGACTACTACGGCACCCCGACGCCGATCCAGCAGCTCGCCTCGTTCACCAGCCCCGAGCCGCGGATCATCAACATCGCCCCGTTCGACATCGGCGCGATGGCCAACGTCGAGAAGGCGATCCGCGACTCCGACCTCGGTGTCAACCCGTCCAACGACGGCAAGATCCTGCGTGCGGTCTTCCCCGAGCTGACCGAGGAGCGCCGCAAGGAATACATCAAGCTCGCCAAGGAGAAGGCCGAGCAGGGCCGCGTCTCCGTGCGCCAGGTGCGTCAGAAGGCCAAGCAGAATCTCGAGAAGCTCGAGAAGGACGGCGAAGCCAGCAAGGACGACGTCACCGGTGCCGAGAAGCGCCTCGACAGCCTCACCAAGAAGCACACCGACGCGATCGACGAGCTGCTCAAGTCCAAGGAAGCCGAGCTGCTAGAGGTCTGAGCCTGTGACCCTGCGAGCGAAGCGAGCAGAGTCACAACGCGAAGAGAGCGAGCGCAGCGGCTGAGTTTGCGAAGCCGCGAAGCGGGTCGAGACCTACCCGTACGCGGTCGGGTTCCACGAGCGATTCGGACCGCGACCACCAAAAGGACCTGAGCATGAAGGAATCACTTGTGAGCCAGACGCCGCCGTCTCCTTCTTCCCCGGCATCCGAGCCGCCGAAGAAGGACTACGGTCGCGCCGGCCGCAACCTGCCCGCGGCTATCGGCTCCGCGGTGGTCCTCCTGGTGGCCATCGCGCTGAGCCTGATGTTCGTGAAGACAGCCTTCATGCTGATCGTCGTCGGCTGTGTCGTCGCCGCGGTCTGGGAGCTGCACCGCGGCCTGATGGCCAAGGACATGGACGTCCCCGAGCAGCCGCTGATGATCGGCGGCACGGTGATGGTCCTGGTGGCCTACTTCCTGGGCTCCGACGCGCTGGTGACGGCCACCGCGGTCACCGCTCTGGTGATCATGCTGTGGGTGCTGCGGCGTGGGGTCGAGGGTTACGTACGCACGTCGGCGGCCTCGGTCCTCACCCTGTTCTACCTGCCGTTCCTGGGCTCGTTCGTCGCGCTCATGCTCGGTGAGGGCGGCGGCTGGACCTCGGGCGGCCTCTCCGACGACGGCGTACGCGGCATCATCGTCTGGGTCCTGCTCACGATCATGTCCGACATCGGCGGCTACGTGGCCGGGGTGCTCTTCGGCAAGCACCCGATGGCGCCGGTGATCTCCCCGAAGAAGTCCTGGGAGGGCTTTGCGGGCTCGGTCGTCTTCACCGTCGCCACCGGCGTCGGCCTGGTCGTGTGGCTGCTCGACGGATCCTGGTGGGTCGGCGTCGCGCTCGGTGTGGTCGCCTGCGTGATGGCGGTCCTGGGCGACCTGGTCGAGTCGGTCATCAAGCGCGACCTCGGCATCAAGGACATGAGCCAGATCATCCCGGGCCACGGCGGCCTCATGGACCGCCTCGACTCGCTCCTGGCGACCGTCGCGCCGGTCTGGCTGATCCTCCACTACGCGGTCTTCTGAGGGCGCGTCTTCTGATGCTCTTCCTCGTACGCCACGGCCGACCCATCCAGGTCCGCGGCGTCGCCGCGGAGCACTGGGATCTGGATCCGGCCGGGTTCGACGAGGTCTGGGCGCTGCGTGACCGGCTTCCGGCCGGCGCCGCGTGGTACTCCTCGCCCGAGCCCAAGGCGCAGCAGACCGCCCAGCTGCTCACCGACGGCGAGGTCGGCGTGGTCGACGATCTCCGCGAGCACCGCCGCGGCGACGCGTGGGTCGATGACTTCCACGCCGCGGTCGAGCGCGCGTTCGCGGAGCCGAGCGTGCCTGCGTACGACGGCTGGGAGCCGCTCGAGGAGTGCCGCGCCCGCGTCATGAAGGCCATCGCCGGGATCCTGTCCGCCCACGCCGGCGAGGACGTCGTGCTCGTCGGTCACGGCACCGCTTGGACCATCGTGGCAAGCCAGCTCACCGGCGAGGCCCCGGATCTCGCCCGGTGGCGAGACCTCGGTCTGCCGGACGTGATCACGGTCGACGCCTGACCGCGTTGATTCACCCGAGTTCGTCGCGGCAGCGATTCTTTACCGAAGACGGCGGGGTTCGGCGCTACGGTTGAAGGGTGACCCAGCGTCCCGCGGACCTCGACGTGGACTCCGATCCAGACGTCGAGGCAGATCACGGCCCGGAGGGGGAGTCCTCGGGGTCCGGTGGGCTGTGGGCCTGGATGCACGACTCGCACCCGACCGTCGCCGCCCTGGTCGGGTTCTACATCGGCCTGGCGTACGCGATCCTGGTGCCCGGCACCTGGGGTGCGCTGCTGGCGTGGCTCCTCGGGCAGGAGCGGGCCGAGGAGCTGTTCCCGTGGGTGGCGCTGACCCTGTTGGTGCCTCTGGCCCTGCTGATCCCGCGCAAGACCCGCCGCCTGGCCCAGTTCGTCTGGCTGGGGATCATCCTCACCGTGCTGGTGGTGGTCGGTGTCGGCGCGCTGGTGTTCTGGATCCTGCTGAAGACGGGCTGACCGAGCGGCCCGGATCCAGGTTTCGCCGTACGCAGCACCCCGGTGGGACACTGGATACGTGACCGAGCCCGACCCTGTGACCGTACCGGCCCCGCACAGCCCCGAGGCCGAGGCTGCCGCGATGGAGGGGCGCCGCCTGCCCCTGGTGATGGCGCCGCCGAAGGGTCGCGGGAAGCCGCCGCGCCACCTGGCCGACCTCGATCTGGCCGGCCGCCAGGACGCGGCGAAGGAGGCAGGGCTTCCGGGGTTCCGGGCCAAGCAGCTCTCGGTGCACTACTTCGAGCGGCTGGTCGACGACCCCGAGAAGATGACCGACCTTCCCGCGGGCCAGCGCCAAGAGCTGGTCGACACGTTCCTGCCCGACCTGATGACCCCGATCCGTCAGCAGGAGGCCGACAAGGGCACCACCCGCAAGACGCTGTGGAAGCTCTTCGACGGCGCCCTGGTCGAGTCGGTGCTGATGCGCTACACCGACCGCGCCACGGTCTGCATCTCCTCCCAGGCCGGCTGCGGCATGGCCTGCCCGTTCTGCGCCACCGGCCAGGGCGGCCTCGAGCGCAACATGTCGACCGCCGAGATCGTCCACCAGGTCGTCGTCGCGGCCCGGCAGATGGCCAGCGGCGAGATCCCCGGCGGTCCGGGTCGCCTCTCCAACGTGGTCTTCATGGGCATGGGGGAGCCGATGGCCAACTACAAGGCGCTGATGGGCGCCGTCCGCCGCCTCACCTCCCCGGCGCCGGAGGGTCTCGGCCTCTCCGCCCGCCACGTGACCGTCTCCACGGTCGGCCTGGTCCCAAGGATCAAGCAGCTCACCGAGGAGGGCATCCCGGTCACCCTGGCCCTCTCGCTGCACGCCCCCGACGACGAGCTCCGCAACGAGCTCGTCCCGATCAACACCCGCTTCTCGGTCGCCGAGACCGTCGACGCCGCCTGGAACTACGCGCGCGTGACCAAGCGACGCGTCTCCATCGAGTACGCCATGATGCGCGGCATCAACGACCAGGCCTGGCGCGCCGACCTGCTCGCCGACGTGCTCAACTCCTACGGCGACTGGGGCTGGGTCCACGTCAACCTGATCCCCCTGAACCCGACCCCCGGCTCCAAGTGGACCGCCTCCGACCCGGCCGACGAGCGTGAGTTCGTACGCCGTCTCGAGGCCAAGGGCATCTCCACCACCGTCCGCGACACCCGCGGCCGCGAGATCGACGGCGCCTGCGGCCAGCTCGCCGCCGCCGAGTAGCACGTAGGGGCGGCGTCCTCGGGCGACGAGGACGGCACGATCGGCCGGCTCACGCCCCTGGCGCGGGCCGGCGCTCGTGACCGGCTTGACCTCGGGTGCGGCGGGCCTCCTTCAGCTCTGACTCGTAGAGGTGTCGCCTGCCCTCGACGAGGGCGTCGCGAGCCTCCTTCTCCAGCCGCTTGAAGGTGGCGTAGTAGCCGTCGTCGTACTCCTCGACGATCTGGAACGTCCACCTGCCGTTGAGCACGTTGCGGCCGACGAGCTCGCGCTCGAACGTGTCCGCCAGCTCGGTGTGGCCGGCCTCGCGCAGCTGCTGGACACCCTTGCCGAGGGTGAGGTCGGCCGTGCCGGTGATGCGGTGCAGCGCGTACAGATGGCCACGGGCGATCTCGATCGCTTCGAGTGCCTCGCTGATGGTGCCGAGCGCCTCGACGGTGAGATCGTCGACGCCTTCGGGCCGGATGTGCTCCTCATCGGTGGTCATGCCGCGATCGTGGCAAAGTCAGCGGGCGGGCGGCAACACCCCACGCGGCGACAGATCTCCGCGAGTCACGCGACGTTTCCGCTGATGACACCGCACGGACTACCTGTCGTCCGGAACGGAGTTCTGGCCACGGGAGGTTCACCGATCGGTCAACCAAGTCGGGGATCACGTTGCCGCAGGGCGCTCACGATCAGAAACATGAGCATCAGCCTCGATCGGGTCTCGCTGGTCGCCGCCAACTCGGAGCCGCTCCGCGTCCTCATCGTGACGGAGTCGTTCCTGCCCCAGGTCAACGGCGTGACGAACTCCGTACGCCGCGTGCTGGAGCATCTCGCGGTCGACGGCCACACCGTCGAGGTCGTGGCCCCCACCGGGCCCACCGAGTACGCCGGGTTCCCGGTGACCCGCACCCGTGGTGCGACGTTCTGGGTCTACAAGGACTTCCGTGTCGGCCTGGAGACGCGGCGCAAGCTGCGCGCGGTGATGCGCCGGTTCGGGCCCGACGTCATCCACGTCGCCTCACCGGCGCTGCTCGGCCGGCAGGCCGTCCTGGTGGCCAAGGAGCTCGGCATCCCGAGCGTGGCGATCTACCAGACCGACCTGGTCGGGTTCTGGGACAAGTACAAGGCCGTAGGTGGCCCGCAGGCCGCCGCGATGCTCACCCGGCAGGCGCACTCCGCCGCCGACCGCACCCTGGCGCCGAGCTCGTCGGCCCTCACCCAGCTCGAGGGTCTCGGCGTCCAGCGCACCGGCCTGTGGCCGCGTGGCGTCGACGTCGAGCTGTTCCACCCGAGCCGCATCGACCACGACCTGCGCGCGCAGCTCGCGCCCAACGGGGAGACCATCGTCGGGTACGTCGGCCGCCTCGCCCAGGAGAAGGAGCTGCACCTGCTGGCGCCGCTGGCGCGCAACCCGGCGTACAAGGTCGTGCTCGTCGGCGGTGGCCCGCAGGAGCGTGAGCTGCGCCAGCTGCTCCCGAACGCGACCTTCCTGGGCGTGCTGCAGGGGGAGGAGCTCGGAGCTGCGTACGCCTCGCTCGACATGTTCGTGCACACCGGCTCCCACGAGACGTTCTGCCAGGCGGTCCAGGAGGCGCTCGCCTCCGGGGTCCCGGTCGTCGCGCCGCGATCGGGCGGACCGCTGGACCTGGTCGCCGACGGCGTCACCGGGTTCTTCTACGAGCCGGGCAGCCGTGAGGACCTCGGCTCCCACGTCGCGCTGCTCCACCGCGACCCGCAGCTGCGGCTGCGGATGGGGCGCGAGGCCCGCAAGAGCGTCGCGCACAAGTCGTGGGGCGCGGTCAACGCCGCCCTGGTCGACCACTACCGCGACGTCATCGGGGCGCGCCGACTGCGATGACCTCGAGGACCTCCTCGGCGGTGTCGACGAGGTGGATGTGGTCCTCCATCGCGCGGCCCCGGGCGAGGGCCTGCAGGAGCGGCCAGACCGGTAGCTCCTCGGTCCAGTAGCTGCGCCCGACCAGCACCATCGGCGCGACCGCGCTCGTGTCGGCGTAGTAGTTCTCGCAGGCGTCCTGGAAGACCTCCTGCACGGTGCCGCCGGCGCCGGGTAGGAAGACGATCCCGCCGTCGCAGACCTCCAGCAGCACCGCCTCGCGGGTGGCGTTGCGGAAGTACTTCGCGATCGCCCCGGCGAACACGTTGGGCGGCTCGTGCCCGTAGTGCCAGGTCGGGATCCCCAGCGACCTCCCCGGTGTGCCGTCGACCCGGTTCCGTACGTCCAGCGCGACCTGTACCCAGGACCGGACCGACGGCCGGAAGAACGGCACGGTGGCCAGCGCCGTGAGCGCATCGTCCAGCACCGTCTTCGGTGCCCCGGCGAGGAAGGCGCCCAGGTTGGCCGCCTCCATCGCTCCCGGGCCGCCGCCGGTGGCGACCACATGACGGCTCGCCAGGTGCTGGGCGAGGCGGGCGGCGGAGGCGTAGGTCTCCTCACCCCGCCGCAGCGCGTGCCCACCCATCATCCCGACGATCCGCGTGCCCTCCTCGCGTCGCGCGCGCACCCATTCCTCGAGCGCGGCATCGATCGCGTGATCGTGGAGGGTGATCGCGAGCTCGTCGTCGGCGTCGAGCGGCTGCTGCAGCCAGGCGTACGACCTCGCATCCAGGCTCCGCGCATAGACCGGGTCGTCGTAGAGCTCCTCGGCGGTATAGAGGTGGGAGCGGTAGACGTCGACCGGTGTCTCCGGGATCACCGGCATCACCAGCGCGCCCTCGTCCTCGGCGTAATCGCCGTCCCCGGGCGCGAAGGTGCACCCGAGGAACGTCGCCCCCGCCAGCTCGGTCTCCCGCAAAGACTCCGAACGCGAGCTCAGATCCAGCGACCGCAGCCGCCACCCCCGCAGGCTGCCCGCCCCGGCCGCCAGATGCCCGTCGAGCTCCGCTACGGACTCGATGTCGACGTGTCGTCCGCGGTGATGCTTCATGGGAGCAACTTAGCCTCTGGCGAGTCGGCACGACCTGACGGGATTCAGCGCCGAGTCGGCTCGTCATGACGAGCCGACTCGGTGGCTGGTCAGAAGGCGTGGGCCATCAGGTCGGCGTAGACCTCCTGCTCGTCGACCTCCAGGCCCCGCGCCTGGAACCACTTCGCGACGTTGGTGATGTCGCGGAGCAGGAAGTCGAAACCGAGCGGGTTGCCGACCAGGTCGATGATCTGCGGAAGGTCGATGATCACCAGCCGGTCCTGCTGGGCCAGGATGTTGTAGGGCGAGAGGTCGCCGTGGACCAGGCCCGCCTGCACCATCGTGGCCAGCGCGTCGACCAGCCCGTCCCACCACATCTCCAGGACGTGGTGCTCCGGCCGGGTCTGGGCGAGCCGCGGCGCCGTCTCGAGTTCCCCGTTGCCGCCGTCGACGGCGATCCACTCCATCAGGATCTCGGTGCCGTCGATCTGCACGGGATAGGGGACCGGGAGGCCGAGGTTCCAGCAGCGTACGAGCGCGTTCCACTCGGCGTTGGCCCACTCGGCCTTGGCGACCTCGCGGCCGAAGGTCGAGTTCTTCTTCAGCGCGCGCTCGTCGCGGGAGCGCTTGACCGAACGGCCCTCGGTGTAGCTCGCTGCCCGGTGGAAGGTGCGGTGGTCGGTGTCGCGGTAGCGCTTGGCGACCATCAGCGCCTCCTGCTCCGGGAAGAGCGGGTCGGCGCGCACGACCAGGAAGGCGTCGGCCTCCTTGCCGGTCTTGAGGATGCCGAGCTCGGTGTCGATGGCGCCCTGAGAGGTCACCACCCAGTCCGGGCGCGGCTCCGGTCCACGGGAGAGCGGCTCCACGGAGAGCCAGGTGGACCAGCGTTGTCCGTCCTCCAGGTCGTCGTAGGTCTGGAAGTCGAAGACGAAATTCGGGTCGATCCCATCGATGGGATCAGCGGAGATGTTCTCCTGAGTCACTTCGGGTGCTCCTGATGCGAGAGATGTTGTCTGTGGGCAGGCACAGGACAGAGACAGTCATGGGTCTGCTCCTCTCGATCAGGGGCGCCTCGTGGACGAGGACGCCGGTCGCGGTCCATGGTGGAGGACCGCGACCGGCGTACGCAACAGGTTTATCCGGTCCCTACCCGGCGACCAGCCAGATGTCGTCGTCCCCGAGGACCAGGACACGTCCGTCCTGCAGTCCGAGGGAGGAGACTCCGTACGGCGCCGCGAGCTCGGCCGACTCCTCCCCGGAGGTTGCATCGAGATAGGTGTGCGTGTAGGCCGGGACGTCGCGCCCGATGGCGAGCGTGGCCAACGACTGGGGGCCGTTCCCGTATCGGTCGATGACGGGTCCGCTCACGTCGATGCCGGGGTAGACCTTCTTTGTCCCGTCCGATGCGCCATCAGAGGTTCGCGACAGCTTCTCGCTCCACAGCCTTTTCCCTGTCGTGGGGGAGTACGCGGCGATCTGGTCGGTCAGGGTGAGCACGATGGCATCCGGGGTGGGCGAGAGCTGGGTCCTGTCCTCCTCCGAGGTCGGCCCGGTCTTGATCCGGAAGCTCGTGGCTCGCCGGCCTTCGAGGTCCGCGGTGACGACGTCGTAGGCGTCACCTGAAGGGTTGGTGACGTAGATCCGGTCGGTGAAGACTTCTACCTTGGGGTATCCGAGATCGGGGCACGGAGTCGACGTGGTCCATGCCCGTTTGCCCGCTCGGGTGGCGGTGAAGTGACAGGTCCCGTCCTTGCGGGACATCCCGACGAGCAGGTCGCCGACCTGGGCGGCGACGTCGTCCGTGACTTCGACCGCGGGACCGAACGGCTCGCCGTCGCGTACTTGGAAGACGGAACGCTTCGTCGGGTCGATGTCGGTCGCGATCGTCGGGACCCGCCGGACGGACGGGTGGTCCACGAAGGTGTCGACGCCGATGACCACCGGCGTCCAGAGATCGGTCGAGCTGCGCGAGGTGCGTGATGTCACTCGACCGGAGACGTCGAACTGAGCGGTGACGCACCCGCTTTTCTCCGAGCAGGCGATTGCGTCCAGCGTGCCGTCGCGGCTGATGGCGATGGGCAGGTAGAGATCGTCCAGGGTCCGGTGCCAGAGGTCTTGGCCGTCCCGGTCGTACATCGCGATGCTGTCGTTCCCGACGACCGAGATGTGGCCACCGTCTCCGGCGAACGCCCACGCGCCGTCCCGATACTCCTCGGCGATCTGCTTCCCTGATCCGAGGTCACGAATCGTCAGCCGGTCGGTGTCGTAGGTGTAGATCCGGTCGCGCACGACGACCGCTTCATCGCCGCCGTCCTCGGCTGCCACGTGCCATACGACGTCGCCGGAGACCAGGTCGTGGGCCCGCCAGTGTCCGATCCCTACGAGCAGCGCGCCGACGCAGACCAGCACGCCGACAGAGACGAGCGCCTTCTTGGCGCCGGACGAGACAGCCATGAGTTCCCCCGAGATCCTCGTGCGACAGCCGCAGCGTAATGCCTGAGCACGAGGGAACGGCGAAGGCGCGAAACGTCAGTGACCGCCCACCAGCGGCGCGACGGCCCGGGCGACGAGGGATCCCTTGCCGGTGGCGGACTCCTCGGCGTCGGCCACGGTCATCGCGCGCAGCCCGGCGTTGACGCCGAGCCAGCGCAGCGGCTCCGGTTCCCAGCGCGGGGAGACGTGCCCGACCCAGGGGAGGGCGGTGAGGTCGGAGTCGGTGCCGAGGACCAGGTCTCGCAGCGTACGGCCGGCGAGGTTGGTGGTCGCCACACCGTCGCCGACGTAGCCGCCGGCGTGGGCGAGGCCGCTGGCGGGGTCGTAGCCGACCGAGGCGTGCCAGTCGCGCGGGATGCCGAGCACACCGCCCCACCGGTGGGTGACCGTGTGGTTGCGTACGGCCGGGAACATCTCGACCAGGGTCTCCTGCAGCCGACGGTGGGTCCGCAGGTCGGAGGCGTCCGCGTGGGTGACCTTCGAGCCGAAGGAGTACGGCGCGCCGCGACCGCCGAAGACGAGCCGGTCGTCCGCGGTGCGCTGCCCGTAGATCAGCAGGTGCCGGCCGTCCGAGAATGTCTCGCGCTCCTCCAGGCCGATGCTCGACCAGACCAGGTCGGAGAGCGGCTCGGTGGCGATGATCAGGGAGCGCACCGGGATGACCTCGCGCTCGAGGCCGGCCAGCGTCGGGGTGTAGCCCTCGGTGGCGCGTACGACGACGTCGGCGGTGATCACGTCGCGCGCGGTCCGCACCCGGTGAGGCTCGATCGCGGTGACCCGGGTCTGCTCATAGATCGTGACCCCGCGGGCCTCGACCGCACGGGCCAGGCCGCGGACGAGCTTGGCAGGATGGAGCGCGGCGCAGTCGGGGGTGTAGGTGGCGCCCAGGGTGCTGGTCGCGGCGAGCCGCTTCTCGGCGGCGGCCTGGTCCAGCAGGGAGATCTCGGCCTCGCCGAGCCCCCACGAGCGGGCGTGCTCGACCTCGTCCCGGGCGCGCCCGAGCTGGGCGGGCGTACGGGCCACGACGACCGTGCCGCCCTTGGCGATGTCAGCCTCGATGCCCTCCGCGCCGGCGACCCGGATCACCTCGTCGACGGTCGCCCGCATCGCCCGGTCCTGGGCGAGTGCGGCCTCCCGGCTCGAGCCCGCCGCCACCTTGTCGAGCGAGGCCGGGAAGAGGGCCGAGCACCAGCCGCCGTTGCGGCCCGAGGCGCCGAACCCGGCGACCTCGGCCTCGAGGATCGCGATCGTGAGGTCGGGCTTCGCCTCGGCCAGGTAGTAGGCCGTCCACAGCCCGGTGTAGCCCGCACCCACGATCGCGACATCGACCTCGATGTCGCCCATCAGCGCCGGCCGGGGCTCCCAGGTGTCGCCGGCGGTCTCGTGCCACAGGCTGATGCCGGCGTAGCCGGCGGTCACCTGACTCCCCAGGCGTAGGTCTGCTTGTGCAGGTGCAGGTACATGAACGTCTCGGTGCTCACCACGCCCTCGATGGCGCGGATCTTGCTGGAGACGAGGTTGAGCAGGGCCTCGTCGCTCTCGGCGACGACCTCCACGAGCAGGTCGTAGGAGCCGGCGGTGATGACGATGTAGTCGACCTCGTCGAGCTTGCCGAGCTCGTCGGCGATCCCCTCGATCGGCCCGGAGGTGCGTACGCCGATCATGGCCTGCCGCGCGAAGCCGAGCTCGAGCGGGTCGGTGACCGCGACGACCTGCATCACGCCGCTGTCGACGAGGCGCTGTACGCGCTGCCGCACCGCGGCCTCGCTCAGGCCGACCTCCTTGCCGATGGCGGCATAGCTGCGCCGCCCGTCCTGCTGGAGCTGTTCGATGATCAGCTTGTTGACCTCGTCGAGGTGAGCGCCCCCGTTGCGCTTGCGAGTGGTCATGGCACCCAGTCAACCTTTTCGTCGTCGCCGGATGCAACGAAATCCGTCGTGTGTAACGAACAATTTCCATGATTCCGTACATTCTGTGTGGCTGACGGCCTCTGAAGTTGTCATAGTGGCGTCGTGAACCATGCTGCGTTGACCAATGCGAAGCCCGCCGTCTACTGGCTCGACGACCCGGCGAAGCCCGCGCCGCTGCCGCCGCTGCTCGGGGCCTCGTCGGCTGATCTGGTGGTCGTCGGGGGCGGCTACTCGGGGCTGTGGACGGCGCTGCTGGCCCGCATGCGGTTTCCGTCGTGGTCGGTGGTGCTGCTGGAGGCGGGGCAGTGCGGGGACCAGGCATCGGGTCGCAACGGCGGCTTCGCCGAGGCGTCGCTGACCCATGGCTTCTGGAACGGCCTGGAGCGCTGGCCCGAGGAGCTCGCGACGCTGGACCGGCTCGGTCAGGAGAACCTCGCCGAGATGGCCGCGACCATCGAGGAGCACGGCATCGACTGCGACTGGCAGCTCACCGGGGCGTTGAACGTCGCGACCCGGCCGCACGAGGTCGAGGACCTCGCCGAGTGGTCGGCGGCGCTGAGCGAGCACGGCATCAAGCACCGGCTGCTGGACGAGACCGGGGTGCGGGAGGAGCTCCGCTCACCGACCTACCTCGGTGGCCTGGAGGTCGTCGGTGACACGGCCATCGTCGAGCCGGCACGGCTGGCCTGGGGGCTGCGGCAGGCCTGCCTGGACGCGGGCGTGGTGATCCACGAAGGCTCGGCTGTCACCGGTCTCGACCGGGACGGCGCCGGGATGCGGGTCTCGACGATCGCGGGATCGGTCCGGGCCGGGCGGGTGGCCCTGGCCACCAATGCCTTTCCTTCGCTGCTGCGACGCCTGCGGATGATGACCGTGCCGGTCTACGACTACGTACTCATGACCGAGCCGCTCTCCGCCGCGCAGATGGACGCCATCGGCTGGGCGAACCGGCAGGGCGTCAGCGACTCCGCCAACCACTTCCACTACTACCGCCTGACCAGGGACAACCGGATCCTGTGGGGCGGCTACGACGCGATCTACCACTTCGGTTCGAAGATCTCCCCGGAGCTCGAGACCGGCGCCACCCACGACAAGCTCGCCAGCCACTTCTTCGAGACCTTCCCGCAGCTGGAGGGTCTGCGCTTCACCCACCGCTGGGCCGGCGTCATCGACACCTGCACCCGCTTCTCGGCCTTCTTCGGCAAGGCCTACGCCGGCCGCGTTGCCTACGCCCTCGGCTACACCGGTCTCGGCGTCGGAGCCACCCGCTTCGGCGCCCAGGTGATGCTCGACCTCCTCAGCGGCGAGCAGACGGAGCGTACGTCGCTGGAGATGGTCCGCTCCAAGCCGTTGCCGTTCCCGCCCGAACCGGCGCGCTACGCGGGCATCTCGATGATGGTCCGCTCGCTCGGCAAGGCCGACGCCAACGGCGGCCGCCGCGACCTCTTCCTGCGGACGATGGACCGGCTCGGGCTCGGCTTCGACTCCTAGGGCTCGCTTGGCGAGCGCTGTGGCTGGCGTTTTCTCGTGGGCTCGTCGCAAACCCGTTGGGAGGGTGCTCTGGGCGGTTCCCAGGGGCGGGGCGGTGTCCCTGAGGTTGTCGAGGGGGCGGCCTGCGCCGTCGGCTTCGCTGCTTGCTTCGTGGTGCTGGGTGGCGGTCCGTGGAGGGGTGTGGCTGGCGTCTGGGGCTGAGCCGGTTCGCTGGGTTGGTGAGGGGCGGGTTTTCGGGGTTGGGGTGTCTCGTTGGGCTGGTGGCCGCCGACCCGTTACGGAGGGTGTTCTCGCCGGTTCCCGGAGTCAAGGACGGCCTGCGGCC
>NZ_JBVJKY010000004.1:560033-561484 GCF_055585005.1 Nocardioides sp. NPDC054178 | reverse complement strand
CCGGGCAGCACTGTCCGCGGCCACGTCCTCGGCGGTGGCGATCACCCGCAGCTCGAGCTCGGCCAGCTGTGCCTTGGCACGGGCGATCTCGAGCAGGGTGGCGGCCTTCTGCTCGGTGGCGATGAACGTCGGATTCGCGTCCGCGACTCCATCGAGCGACGCAGTGATCGCGACCACCGCCGTCAGCACAGGATGCTGGGGTTGCTGCAGCGTGGTCATCGAACCGGTCACCTCCCGACGTACGAACTCGACGGGGTTCTGCCTGTGCAGAATCCCGATTGGTTCGCTGGTCTCGGAGGCCCGGAGTACGGGCTATCACTTACCCTCGCAGCTCGGCGTTCACGCCCCTGGTTCCCCTGGATTACCCCACACCCGTTGTGTCTCGGGTGGATGGGGCACGCCTCGTTCGAGGTGGTCGGCCATCACGTTTACGCCTGCGCCGAGCCTACCACACCAAGCAAACCAAGCGAACCCAATCAGGGACAGATATCCCGAACCAAAGCCAGACCGCTGCCGGAAGCCCGCAAGAGAGCCAAATGCCACCCAACCCAGACACCCTGGCTTCTAAATCTCCCAACCCAAGCCACGTATTGGCCCCACCCGCGCTGGAACCCAGACCCGAGACCAACGGACACACATCCACCCAACCCACACGAAGGCGGCCAGCGAGCCGCCGAACCCACTACCCTCGACCCCCGATGCCAACCACCGAGATCGGCGCAGCCTATGACCGCCGCGCAGCCGAGTACATCGACCTGTTCGGAACGATCGACAAGCTCGCCGAGCGCGACCACGACACGATCACCACCTGGCGAGACAGCACAACCGGCCGGCTCCTGGACGCCGGCTGCGGCCCCGGTCTCTGGAGCCAGGAGCTCACCGCGCGCGGCCTACGCGAGGTGCTCGGCCTGGATGCCTCCGCCGAGTTCGTCGCCGCCGCACGGGCGCGGTATCCAGACGTCGACTTCCAGCGAGCCGACCTCGCGGCGATCCCCCTCAGCGACGGCTCGGTAGGCGGGATCCTGGCGTGGTACTCGATCATCCACACGCCACCCGCGGACCTGCCCGCGATCCTGGCCGAGCTCGCCCGCGTGCTCACCCCGGGCGGTTCGGTGATGATCGGATTCTTCGACGGCGAGCCCGGCGAGGCGTTCGACCATGCGGTGCACACCGCCTACTACTGGTCCGCCGAGGCTCTCGAGGGGCTCCTCGGCCCGCACGGGTTCACGGTGGGGCAGGTCTCAGCCCGGCAGGATCCGGGCGCGCGCCGCCGCCAGGGTGACCTGGTCGCGACGCTCATCGGCTGACCCCCGACGTGGGGGGGGGGGGGGGGGGGGGGGCCCCCCCCCCCCCGGGGGGGCCGGGCCGGGGGGGGGGGCCCCCCCCGGGGGCGGGGGGGGGCCCCCCCCCGCCGGCGGGCCCCGGCGCCGGTGCCCCGCGGGGCCCGCCCG
>NZ_JBVJKY010000004.1:509776-560023 GCF_055585005.1 Nocardioides sp. NPDC054178 | reverse complement strand
GTCCTCGGCCGCGTCGCGGACCCCGGCCTGGGGGGGGGGGGGGGGCCCCCCCCCCCCCCGCCCCCCCCCGCGGGGCGGGGGCCCCCCCCCCCCCCCCCCCCCCCCCCGCGGGTGATCAGTAGTGGCGTACGCAGTCGCGCAGGGCGAGCGCGGTCTCCATCGCCGCGGCGGCGGCCTCGTAGCCCTTGTCCTCGCTGGACCCTTCGAGCCCGGCTCGGTCGAGCGCCTGCTGCTCGTCGTCACAGGTCAGGAGGCCGAAACCGACCGGAACCACATGGTCGATGGCGACCCGGTTCAGGCCGTCGGTGGCGGCCGAGCAGACGTAGTCGAAGTGCGGGGTGCCGCCACGGATCACGACGCCCAGCGCGACGATGGCGTCGTAGCCCGACTTGGCGAGCGCGGCGGCCGCGACCGGGAGCTCGAAGGCACCCGGGACCCGGACGACCGTCAGACCACCGACGGCGGCATCCTTCAGCGCCCGCTCGGCGCCGTTCAGCAGACCGGTCATCACCTGGTCGTGCCAGCGTGCGGCCACCACGGCGACGCGCAGGTCGCTCGCGTCGACGACCTCGGGGGTAGGGGCTCCCTTGCCACTCATCGGTTCTCCTCAGACAGATCGGGCAGTGCGTGACCCATCCGGTCACGCTTGGTCAGCAGGTAGGCGAGATTGTGCTCGTTGGGCCGCGGGGTGAGCGGCACCCGCTCGGCGACCTCGACGCCGTACGCCTCCAGGTTGCTCACCTTCTCAGGATTGTTGGTCAGCAGCCGCACCGAGTCGATCTTGAGATCGCGCAGGATCTGCGAGGCGGAGCCGTAGTGGCGCGCGTCGGCCGGCAGGCCGAGGTCGAGGTTGGCGTCGACGGTGTCGCGGCCGCCGTCCTGCAGCTGGTAGGCCTGCAGCTTGGCGAGCAGCCCGATCCCACGGCCCTCGTGGCCGCGCAGGTAGACCACGACGCCGCAACCGGCCTCCACGATCCGCTCCAGCGCCTCGCGCAGCTGCGGCCCGCAGTCGCAGCGCTGCGACCCGAACACGTCCCCGGTCAGGCACTCCGAGTGCACCCGAGCCAGGACCGGATCGCATCCCGACACGTCGCCGTGGACGAGCGCGACGTGCTCGACGTCGTCATCGGTGGTGCGGTAGCCGTAGGCAGTGAACTCACCGTACTCGGTGGGCAGCCGGGTCACCGCGCGACGCTCGACCAGCACCTCCGTACGCCGCCGGTAGGTGACCAGGTCGGCGATCGAGATCATCGCGAGACCGTGCTCGTCGGCGAACTCCCGCAGCTGCGGGGCGCGCTGCATGGTGCCGTCGTCGTTGACCAGCTCGACCAGGGCACCGGCCGGCTCCAGACCGGCCAGCCGGGTCAGGTCGACCGCGGCCTCGGTGTGGCCGACCCGCACCAGCACTCCCCCGTCGCGGGCGCGCAGCGGGAAGACGTGACCCGGGCGGGTCAGGTCGCCGGCGACCGAGGACGGACCGGCGAGCAGCCGGGTCGTGAGCGCCCGGTCGGCCGCCGAGATGCCGGTCGAGACACCCTCGCGGGCGTCGACGGAGACGGCGTAGGCGGTCTGCTTGCGATCCTCGTTGACACGAGTCATCGGGGGTAGCTCGAGGGCGTCGAGCCGCTCCCCCGGCAGCGCCACGCAGATCACGCCGGAGGACCAGCGGATCGCGAACGCCATCACCTCCGGGGTCGCCAACTCGGCGGAGAAGATCAGGTCGCCCTCGTTCTCCCGGTCCTCGTCGTCGACGACCACGACCGGCTTGCCGGCCGCGAGGTCGGCGATCGCGTTCTCGACCGGATCGAGCCGGACCCCGGCGTACTGGTCGGTGCTGTTCTCCATACTGCTGTGCTCGATCTTCACGGCCGAACCCCTCCCAGAAGCTTCTCGACATGCTTGGCGATGATGTCGGTCTCGAGGTTGACCTCGTCGCCGACGGCCCGGAACCCCAGCGACGTACGCGCCAGGGTCTCGGGGATGAGGCTGACCGTGAACGCGTCGTCGGTCACGGAGACGACGGTGAGGCTGATCCCGTCGACCGCGATCGAGCCCTTCTCGACGACGTAGCGCACCAGTTCCTCGGGCAGTGAGATCGTGACGACCTCCCAGTGCTCGCTGGGCTCGCGGGAGACGACCCGGCCGACGCCGTCGACGTGCCCCTGGACGATGTGACCGCCCAGCCGGGTGGTCGGCGTCACCGCGCGCTCCAGGTTGACCTGGTCGCCGACCGAGATCGCGTGCAGGCTGGTCCGCTTGAGCGTCTCCAGCATCACGTCCGCGGTCCACTCGCTCTCCCCCAGCGTCGCGACGGTCAGGCAGCAGCCGTTGACCGCGATCGACGCGCCCAGCTCGGCGTCCGACAGCACCGTGTCGGCGGAGATGGTCAGGCGTACCGCGTCGCCCTGGTCCTCGATCCCGGCGACGGTGCCGAGCTCCTCAACAATCCCGGTGAACATCACTGCTCCCCTTTCTGTGGTTCCAAGATGAGTCGTACGTTCGGCTCCTCGCCCTCGGCTGCGGGAGCGAGAACGTCGATGGAGCGCACCCGTGGCCGGAAGGCATCGGCGATGGTGGTGATCCCGAGGTCGGCGACGGCCGAGCGGCCGGCGCCGAGCAGGAACGGGGCGACGTAGACGACGATCTCGTCCACGAGGCCCGCCTCCAGGAAGGCCGCGGCCAGCGTCGGCCCGCCCTCGAGAAAGACATGGCGCCGCTCGCGCGCCCACAGCTCGGCCAGCGCCGCGTGCGGGTCGCGGGTGCGCAGGTGCAGCGAAGGCGCCTGCGCGTCGAAGATCCGGCGGTCCTCGGGGAGGTCGCGCTCCCCCATGACGACCCGCAGCGGCTGTACGCCCACCAGCCGGTCCTCCAGGTCGCGGACCGTCAGCGCGGGGTCGTCGACCTCGACCGTGTTGGTCCCGACCAGCATCGTGTCCGAGAGCGCGCGCAGCTTGTGGGTGTCGAGCCGCGCGGCACGCGAGGAGACCCAGCGCGAGGTGCCGTCGGCGGCGGCGCTGCGACCGTCGAGCGTGGTGGCGAACTTCCAGGTGACGTAGGGGCGCTGGAGCTCGGCCGCACGCGTCCAGACCCGGTTGAGCTCACGGGACTCGGCGGCGTAGAGGCCCTGCTCGACCTCGATCCCCGCCTCCTTCAGCCGCTCCGCTCCCCCGGCGGCGACCGGGTTCGGGTCGGCCTGGGCGAAGACGACGCGAGCGACGCCGGCCTCGATCAGCGCCTGCGAGCAGGGTCCGGTGCGGCCGGTGTGGTTGCACGGCTCGAGGGTGACCACGGCGGTCGCTCCGCGGGCGTCTTCTCCGGCTTTGGCCAGCGCGTCGACCTCGGCGTGCGGGGTGCCGGGCCCGCGGTGGAATCCCTCGGCGATCATCGACCCGTCGGGTCCCAGGAGTACGCAGCCCACCCGCGGGTTCGGGTAGGTGGCAGGTCCCGGGGCGCCGATCGCAGCGGCCAGGTCCAGGGCGCGACGCATCGCCCCCGGCTCCGGGTCACGCTGGTCCAAGCACTTCATCTGATCCCCTCTGGTCCGTCTCACGGACTCCGGGGTCAGGCCGAGACATCGCGCCGCGCCCTGGTCTCAGGGCGGTCACGACGAATCGGGCTGCGTGCGTCTTCCCATCCGGACTTTAACCGTCGGTGCAGGACTGAGAAGTTTCCTTCTGGCACCTGCTCAACCGATGACTGGCTGTCATCGGGTCGCGGACTTCTGGACCTGGATCCAGTCACCGCCGGCTCGGAATTTCACCGACCCCAGAGCACGCGAGCACAAGCTCGTCTGACAACCAGTGTGCCACACCGGTGGCACCGGGCCCGATCAGGCGTCAGAGGCTGAGACGGCCTTGTCGCGCAGCGCGTTGACCATCGCGTCCGGGTCCTCGGCCGAGTAGACCGCCGAGCCGGCGACGAAGACGTCGGCCCCGGCCTCGGCGCAGCGCTCGATCGTCTCCAGGGACACCCCGCCGTCGACCTGCAGCCAGGTCTCGACACCGGCCTTGTCCATCATCGCCCGCGCCCGGCGGATCTTGGGCAGCACCAGGTCGAGGAACTTCTGCCCGCCGAAGCCGGGCTCGACCGTCATCAGCAGCACCATGTCGAGCTCGGCGAGCATGTCCTCGTAGGGCTCGATCGGGGTCGCCGGCTTGAGCGCCATCGAGGCGCGAGCGCCCTTAGCCCGGATCTCCCGGGCCAGCCGCACCGGGGCCTTGGTGGCCTCGACGTGGAACGTCACCGACCCGCAGCCGGCCTCGACGTAGGCCAGCGCTTCCCGGTCGGTGTTCTCGATCATCAGGTGGGCGTCGAGCGGCGTGTCCGTCGACCGCGCCAGAGCCTCGACCATCGTCGGCCCGAAGGTCAGGTTGGGCACGAAGTGGTTGTCCATCACATCGACATGGATCCAGTCGGCGCTGGGGATCCTGGCCACCTCCGCCCCCAGGGCGGCGAAGTCGGCGTTGAGGATGGACGGAGTGATCTGGATGTGACCCACGAGAGGCACCCTAGATGACCCCGAGGGCTCAGAGGGCAGCCAGGTCGGCGTACGTCATGCCCTCGAGCGTGTCGCGGAATACCCGGCGCTCGCCGGGGGCGACGGGGACGTGGTTCTCGACGACCAGGACGGTGCAGCCGGCGGCCTCGGCGGAGCGGGCTCCGGTGTTGGAGTCCTCGACCGCGATGGTGTCCTCGGCCGCGACACCGAGGGCGGCGGCCGCGGTCAGGTAGGGCTCGGGGTGGGGCTTGCCGTTGCGCACCATGTCACCGGTGACGATCACCTTGAAGGTGCCCTCGGGCAGCTCCTGGAGGATCGGGCCGACGAAGCGGGCGTACGACATCGTCACCAGGGCGCACGGCACGCCCTGCTCGAAGAGGTCTGTGAGCAGCTCGCGGGCTCCGGGGCGCCACGGGACCTCGCGCTCGACCTGCTCGACCACGCCGTCCAGGAGCATCTCGACGATCTCCTCGGGCTCGTGGGGAAGGCCCATGCCCACCTTGACCAGCCGGGCCGACTCGATCAGCGCGTTGCCGACCAGCTCCATCGCCTGCTCCTCGGACCAGGTCGCCCCGAAGCGCTCGGCGATCGCGTACTCCGCGGCGATCCAGTAGGGCTCGGTGTCGACCAGGGTGCCGTCCATGTCCATCAGGATCGCTGCCGGGAAGTGCCTGGACGGACTGCCAGGTGCCTGGTTGGTGTTCAGCGGAGCCTCCGGTGGAACGAGATCGGGTCGCGAGTGCGGGACCAACCTTAGGGCCTGTCGGCGCGGGGATCAGAGAAGGTCGGCGACCAGAGCGGCGGCACGGCGGGCGCCGTCGGTCTCGACCGGTCGGGTGCGGGGCTCGCGGCCGATCTCGTCGGCGATCGCTCGTGCGAGCGTCTCCGGGGTGAGGTCGTCGTACTCGAGACAGCGGCCGGCGCCGTACTGCTCGAGCCGGTGCCGGACGTGGATGTTCTGCTCGAAGTGGTGGCGCAGCGGCACGTAGACGAAGGGCGTGCCGGCGGCGGTCAGCTCCATCGTCGTGGTCAGCCCGCCCTGGACCACGGCGAGGTCGCAGGCGCCGAGGAGCCGGTAGAGGTCGGGGACGAAGCCGAGCACCTCGAGGCCGGGCCGCGCCCGGACGACGCCGGTGTCCAGGCGCGGGCCCGTCACGACGATCATCCGAACGTCGGGCACGGCCGCGCGGGCGGCGTCGTAGGCGTCGTCCGCCCGGCGCAGCAGGTGGCTGCCGACCCCGGACCCGCCGACGGTGACCACGCAGACCCGCTCGTCCGGCCGCCAGCCGAGCTCCTGCCGCAGCCGTGCCCTGTCGGCGACGGAGCCCGGGTCGATGCCGGTGACGTAGCCGCTGAAGTCGTAGTGCTGCCGCGTCCAGGCCGAGATCTCGGGCAGGCCGTCGCCGAAGCGCCCGGGCACGACGTCCGCGGGGTTTCCGACGAAGATCGCCCGGTCACGAAGGCGCGGGTTGCGCTCGACGTGCTCGAGCATCTCGGCGTTGTGATCGGCGGTGACGAACCGTGCCCGCTCGTCGTCGTCGGGCATCGGGAGGAAGCCGACGAAGTCGGTCAGCCACACGTAGCCGAAGCGCTTCAGCTCGGGGTTCTCGTGCAGGAAGTGGTCGACGTCCCAGGCCTCGTCGCCGACGACGAGGTCGTAGTGCTCGTCGCGGACGACGTCGTCGAAGACCATGAAGTTGTTGACGAGCACCTCGTCCATGCGCCGGATCGCGTCGAAGACGTGCAGGTCGTGCTCGCCCGACTCCTCCTCGATGTGGCGCGACTCGTTGGCTAGCCACCCGCTGGCGGGATGGACCCGTTCGCCGGCCGCGTCGAGGACGCTCGTCACCGGATGCTGGGCGAGCCAGTCGACCCGTACGTCCTCGTGGCGTTCCCGGAGCGCCCGCGCGACGGCCAGGTCGCGGCGGGCGTGGCCGAGGCCGATGGGCGAGGAGAGATAGAGGACCTTCTTCGGCCGGCGCGACGCCCGTGGCCGGACGTGGTTCACCGGCGCCGGCGGCCGGACCGCGTGCGCGAAGTCCTTGATCAGGTGGTTGATCTTCACCGGGTCGCGGCCGACCACGCCGTGCCCGCTGCCCTCGAGCAGCACGAGCGATCCTCCGGTGAGCTCGACGAGGCGCTCGCTGATCGCGACCGGCCGGATCCGGTCCTCGGTCCCGTGGATCGCGAGGACTGGGCACCGGACCCGGGCGCAGATCTCCTCCGTCGAGGCGCAGACCACCCCGTCGTGCCCGAGCCGCGCCGCGGTGGCATCGGCGACGACCTGGGGCGTCGTCTCGTGCGCCCAGGCGATGCAGTCCTCGATCTGCTTGGTCGAGTGCGGCTCGGGAAACATCGCGGTGAAGAAGAACTCCACGAAGTCGTCGTAGCCGCCCTCGAGCCAGTGGTTCCGGTTGTACTTCGCCCAGCCCTCGGTGGTGTCGAGTCGGGCGCCCCAGACCGCGGCGTCGCGCTGCTGGATGCTCGGGAAGCCGCAAGCCGCACCGATCGCGACCAGTCCGGCCACCCGGTCCGGGTGATCGGCAGCCAGGTGCAGGCTCCAGGTCACTCCGGACGACATCCCCACGACGACCGCACGGTCGGTGCCGGTGGCATCGAGGACGGCGAGCGCGTCCGCGGCGTAGGCCTCGCTCGTGTAGGCCGCCGCACCCTCCGGTCGGTCGGACCGGCCGTTGCCGCGACCGTCGAAGGTCACGACTCTGAAGTGCCGCGCCAGGTAGCCGATCTGCGCCTTCCAGAACCGGGAGTGGATGATCGTCCAGGTCGGCATCAGCAGGATGGTGCGGTCGCTCGGCCCGGCAGTCTCCGCGCCGTAGACCTCGTAATGGACCTTGACGCCGTCGGTCTCCACGTAGCCGTCGGCGTCGGGCTCGCGTGCCCTCATGGCCCCAGTGTGACTCGGCCGGGCCCGGACGCGCCGGGCTTCGACCGAGCGACGAGCCGCGGGAGCCTCCCCCTCACGGCCGGACCTCGTAGACACGGTTGAACGGCGTCTCGGACACGCCCTCGAACCGGGTGAACCCGGCCGCGATGGTCACGTCGCGGATCCGGGCCGGACCGGCCTGGGTCCCCAGCGCGAGCCCGACGTCCTGGGCGAGCGAGCTGGGCGTGCAGAGCAGGGTGGAGAAGCCGTAGTAGGCGCGACCCACCGCGTGCAGGTTGTCCTCGACGTGGTCCCCGGCGATCGGCTCGACGACCATCCAGGTGCCGTCGTCGGCGAGGGACTCCCGGACGTGCCGCGCCGCACCGACCGGGTCGCCCATGTCGTGCAGGCAGTCGAACATGGTGACCAGGTCGTAGTCGCTGCCGCCGAAGGCGGCTGCCGGGGCGACCTCGAACCTGACCCGGTCCGCGACGCCCGCGGCCGCGGCACGCTCGCGCGCGGTCGCGATCGACGCCTCGTGATAGTCCCACCCGACGAAGCGGGAGTCGGGGAACGCCTGCGCCATCAGGATCGTCGAGGCGCCGTGGCCGCAGCCCACGTCGGCGACCGTCGCTCCGCGCCGGAGCTTCTCCACGACGCCGTCGAGGGCGGGCAGCCACTCGGGGATCAGGTGGGCGTTGTAGCTCGGGCGGAAGAACCGCTCGCAGCCGACGTGGACGTCGGCGTCGTGCTCGTGCCATCCGTAGCCGCCGCCGTTGCGGGCGGCCTCGAGGATGTGCGAGGCGTCGTGGACGGTGCCGAGCGCGATCTGGAACATGCCGGGCAGGAAGGCCGGGCTGTCCTCGACGGTCAACGCCACCGCGTGCTCCGGCGGCAGCGTGAACCGGCCGGTCGCCGGGTCGTAGGTGACGTACGAGCCGGCGGCCTGGGCGTTGAGCCACTCGCGGGCGTACGGCTCGCCGGTGGCGGTCCGCGCGGCGAGCTCGGCCGGGTTGCTCGGCCCGTTGGCCGCGAGGTCGCGGTAGTAGCCGAGCTTGTCGCCCATCACCACCAGAGCGGCGTTGAGCGTCGCGCCGACCTCGTCCACCGCGCGGAAGACGAAGGCCATCAGCTTGTCCATGTCGATCTCGACCTCGTTCGTGCCCGAGGTCAGGGCGTCATCAGTGGTAGTCATGACCGGAACGCTAGGAACGCTCGCCCTGTCACCGCGTCAGGTGCCCCACCTGGTCCTGAGGTACCCAGGACCAGGTAGGACGCTGTTCGACCGCGGAGCCGGCACCGGAGCCGGCTCCTAGACTCACCACGTGCTCATCGGACGAGAGGCCGAGCAGCGGATCGTGGACCGGCTGTTCGCCGGCGCGAGGATCGGCCGCGGTGGCGCTCTCGCGGTCACCGGCGAGCCGGGGGTCGGCAAGACGGCACTGCTCGAGGATGCGCTCGGGCGTCTGGAGGGCGTCCACGTCCTGCGCGCGACCGGCACGGAGGCGGAGGAGGACCTTGCGTTCGCCGGGCTCCACCTGCTGCTGCGCCCGGCGCTCCACCTCCTCGATGCGCTGCCCGATCCGCAGGCAGCAGCGCTGGGCAGCGCGCTCGCTCTGCAGACCGCGACCCCCGGTGACCGGTTCGCCATCGGCGCTGCCACCCTGGCGCTGTTGTGCCGGTACGCCGAGCAGGCGCCGATCGCCGTCGTCGTCGACGACCTGCAGTGGCTCGACCGGCCATCAGCCGAGGCCCTCGCCTTCGCCGCCCGCCGGATCGACGCGGACCCGGCCGCCGTCCTGCTCGCCGGCCGATCCGGGGTGTGCGACGGACTCGTCGACGGCCTCGATGTGCTCGAGCTGTCCGGTCTCGACGCGGCGGCGTCCGGTGACCTCGTGCGTGCGTTGGAGATCGCGCCACCGACCGAGGACCAGGTGGCCCGGCTGTTCGCCGCGACCGGCGGCAACCCGCTCGCCCTCCTCGAGCTGGGTCGCCACCTCGAGCTTCTCGACGACCGGGCCCCGGGGCTCCCGCCGGCGCTGCCCGCCGCCCTCGCGGCCGCGTTCTCCCGGCGGCTGGCGGAGCTCGACCCGGCATCCCGGACCACCCTGCTCGCTGCCGTGGTCGCCAACGGCGACCTCCAGCACACGGGCGAGGTCTGCAGGCGGCTCGGCCTCGACGTCTCCGGCCTCGGTGCCGCCGAGCGGGCCGGGCTGGTCGTCGTGACGAGCAGCCGCATCGACGTACGACACCCGCTCGTGCGCGCGGCCGTCTACGCCGAGGCCGACGAGGCTCTCCGCCGGGCCGTCCATCTCGCCGTGGCCGACCTGCTGCCGGACGACGCGGAGCGTCGGGCGTGGCACCTGGCGGAGGCGACCTGGGGTCCCGACCCGGAGGTGTCGCGGCTGCTCGAAGCCGCCGCCGACAGCGCGAACGCCCGTACGGCGTACACCGTCGCGAGCACCGGCTACGAGCGCGCGGCGCGGCTGAGCACGGACACCGACCGGTGGCACCTCCTGCTGTGCGAGGCGGCCGAGGCAGCGTGGACCGGAGGGCGTCACGACCGGGCGGTCGCCCTGCTCGACGAGATCGAGACCCGGCCCGTCCCGAACCACATCCGCTCGCGCACCCTCCGGATCCGGGCGCAGATCGCGGCGCGGAGCGGGTCGGTCGCCGACGCCGTGCGCATCCTCGAGCGTGCGGCTCCCGACGCGCCCGCTCCCGATGACACCGTGCTGCTCCTCGCCGAGGCGCTGCACGCTGCCTTCTACCTGGCCGACGCGGCGGTGTCGACGCGCCTGGCCACGTCGCTGCTGGACGCGGTCGCAGCCGCCGAGTCGCCCCGCGCTCGCGCCATCGGGCTCGCCGCGGCGGGGATGGCGAAGGTGCTCAGCGGCGAGGGCGGGCTGGCGCAGATCGAGGCGTCGGTCCCGCTGCTGGCTGCGCACGCCGATCCGGTCGAGCATCCCGAGACGCTGCCGTGGCTGCTGACGACGCCGTTGTTCCTCCGCGACGCGGAGACCGGTGCCGACCTGCGCCGGATCGTCGACGACGTACGGTCCCGGATGGGCGTCGGCCTGCTGCCCAACGTGCTGTTCCACGTCGCCCGGGACCAGGCGACGTCCACCGCGTGGTCCCGGGCCGCAGCCAACTACGAGGAGGCGATCCGGCTCGCCCGGGAGACGGGCCAGGGCACGGACCTCGCCATGTCCCTCGCCGGGCTCGCGTGGCTCGAGTCCCGGCAGGGTCGGGGTGACGCCTGTCGCGAGCACGCGACCGAGGCCGTCCGGCTGTGCACCCGCCGGGGAATCCGGATGGGCGAGGCCTGGTGCCTCTACGCCGTCGGAGACCTCGAGCTCGCCGAGGGCGATCCCCGGGCCGCCACGCAGTCGTTCCTCGACCTCTCGCGGCGGCTGGAGGAGTGGGGCATCGCCGACCCCGACCCCTCCCCCGGCGCGGAGCTGGTGGATGCCCTGCTCCGCCTCGGCCGCCCCGCCGAGGCGGAGACCGAGGCCCGGCGGTACGCGGCCGTGGCGGGTGCGAAGGGTCGACCCTGGTCGGTCGCGCGGGCCCACCGGGCGTTGGGAACCGTGGCCGACCATCGTTCCTTCGACGCGCACTTCGAGGCGGCCATCGAACATCACGCGGACACCCGTGACCTCTTCGAGGCGGCACGGACCCACCTCGCCTACGGTGGTCGGCTCCGGCGGGCGGGACGCCGCGTCGATGCCCGCGCACACCTGCGCGCCGGCCTCGAGTCCTTCGACGACCTCGGTGCCGAGCCGTGGGCCCGGACCACCGCGGCCGAGCTGGAGGCGACGGGCGAGAAGGTGGCGCGACGGGAGGCGTCGGGAACGGCGTCCCTGACCCCGCAGGAGCTGCAGGTCTCGCTGCTCCTCGCCGAGGGCCGCACCACACGTGAGACGGCGGCGGCGCTCTTCCTCAGCCCGAAGACCGTCGAGTACCACCTGCGGAAGGTCTACACGAAGCTGGACATCCACTCCCGCGCCGAGCTCGCCGAGCAGCTCCTCGGTTCGTGAAGGTCACATCGTGCCCTTCGGGGCCTCACGTCCACCTCACAGCCTGTCCGCGTCGAGGACCGCGCGGGCGAAGTCGGCCGGCGCCTCCTGGGGAACGTTGTGCCCGATCCCCGAGAAGGTGCGGTGCTCGTACGGTCCGGTGAAGTGGTCGCGGTAGCCCGCTCCGTCGCCGGGCGGCGTGAAGGGATCGGCCGCCGGGTCGATGGTGATCGTCGGCACCGCGATCGGCGGGGCCGACGCGAGCTTGCGCTCGAGGGCGTCGTAGCGGCGCGCGCCGTCGGCCAGGCCGAGGCGCCAGCGGTAGTTGTGGAGCACGACGTCCACGTAGTCGGGGTTCTCGAACGCCGCGGTCGTGCGCGCGAAGGTGGGTTCGTCGAACGCCCAGGTCGGGGAGTTGAACCGCCACACCAGTCTCGCCAGGTCGGTGCCGATCCTCGGGTCGGCGAGGCCCTTGGCTCCGCGCTCGGTGGAGAAGTAGTACTGGTACCACCAGGCCCACTCCGAGGCCGCGGCGATCGGGGCGCGCTGAGCCTCGCGGTTGGTGATCAGGTAGCCGGTCACCGACACCAGCGCTTTCACGCGGCGGGGCCAGATCGCGGCGATGATGTCGCCGGTCCGCGAACCCCAGTCGTAGCCCGCGATCACGGCCCTGTCGATCCCCAGGGCGTCCATGAAGTCCGTGATGTCGAGGGCGATCCTGGACTGCTGCGCGTTGCGGAAGGTGTCGGGTGAGCGGAAGGTCGTCGTACCGAAGCCGCGGAAGTACGGCACCAGGGCTCGATAGCCCTGGCCGGCCAGGATCGGCGCGACCTCGGCATAGCTGTGGATGTCGTAGGGCCAGCCGTGCAGCAGGATCACCGGCTGGCCGTCGCGCGGCCCGAGGTCGACGTACCCGACGTCGAGCTCGCCGGCGTCGACCTGGAGGACGTCGGCGAACGACGTGCTCGCTCGTCCGGGGTGTACCGGTCGGGCAGCAGTCCCTTCCCCTGTCGCCGCCAGCCCGGCGGTCGTCGTCGCGGCCAGGCCGACCGCCTTGGCAAAGGTCCTGCGGTTCATCATCGTCATCTCGCCTTTCGCTCGGGGTCCGGGGGCGACCCCGGAAACGGGTTCGGGCCGTCGAAGAAGCCCAGAGCTGCGTACGCATCGCGGAGGAGTGCCTGGGCGGCCCGAGCGAGCGCGTCGCTCGGCTCGGGCCGCCGCTCGGCCTCAGGCGACACGGGCGAAGAAGTCCACGTCGACATTGCCGGTGATCGCCTTCGAGTACGGGCAGATCTGGTGGGCGCGCTTGGCCAGCGTGCCGATGGTCTCCTCGTCGAGCCCGCCGACGACGATCTCGAGCTCGGCGCTGAGGAAGAACTCCTCGGTCGGGTCGGTCGTCTCGGCGTGGTTGAGGGTGACGTTCGCGGTCACCTCGATGCTGTCGAAACGGATCCGCTCCTCGGCGGCCGCACGGCGGAACGCACCCATGAAGCACGCCGACCAGCCCGCGGCGAAGAGCTGCTCGGGGTTGGTGGCGCCGCCGGCGCCGCCGAGCTCCTCGGGGATGGCCAGGCCCAGGTCGATGAGGCCGTCCGGCGACGCGAGGTGGCCGCCGTTGCGGCCCTCGCCGGTCGCGGTCACGGTGCCGGTGTAGTTCGCCATGTCACTTCTCCTTGTGGTTCCGGGTGGGTGTTGCTCGGTGATGTGACGACCTTCGCCGGGGACCCACGGGCGCGGCGCCAGGGATACCCACTGGTCGACCCCCTGGGGGACCCGGGAGAATGAAGAGGCTTACTGGTGATGACCGACTCGAGGTGTCGATTGAAGATGGGGATGCCCGCTCTCACGGGGCGGCAGGCCGAGCAGGAGGCGTTGGATCGGCTGATCCGCGACGTACGGGCCGGCGAGAGCCGAGTGCTCGTCCTGCGTGGTGAGGCCGGCAGCGGCAAGACGGCGCTGCTCGACCATCTCGCCGACCGCACCGACCGCACCGGCGGCCGGGTGATCCGGGCCGCGGGCGTCGAGCCCGAGTCGGAGATCGCCTACGCAGGCCTCCAGCAGGTCTGCGCTCCCCTGCTGGACCACCTCGACCGGCTCGCCGAGCCGCAGCGTCAGGCGCTCTCCACCGCCTTCGGGCTCAGCGCGGGCGATGCCCCCGAGGCGCTCGTGGTCGGGCTCGCGGTGCTCGGGCTGCTGGCGGAGGCCGCGACCGATCAGCCGCTGGTCTGCGTCGTGGACGATGTGCAGTGGCTGGACCGGATGTCGGAGGTGATCCTCACCTTCGTCGCCCGTAGGCTCGATGCGGAGTCAGTCGCGCTCGTCTTCGGTGTCCGCAGCCCTGACGACGAACAGCTGCTGCCGGACCTTCCGGAGCTGCGGATCGAGGGTCTGGCGGACGCCGATGCCCGGTTCCTGCTCGAATCGGTGCTGCCCGGACCGGTCGATGCCCGGGTCCGTGACCAGATCGTCTCGGAGACCCGCGGCAACCCGCTCGCGCTGCTCGAGCTGCCCCGTGGGCTCACCTCCGCGGAGCTGGCGTTCGGCTTCGACGGCCAGAGCGCCAAGCCGTTGGCCAGCCGCGTCGAGCAGGGCTTCCAGCGGCGGATCGCCGCCCTCCCCGACCAGACCCGTACGCTGCTGCTCGCCGCGGCTGTCGAGCCGGTCGGCGACGTGACCCTGCTGTGGCGCGCGGCCGAGCGACTCGGTCTCGACCTGGACGCCGCTGCGCCGGCCGAGGCCGCCGACCTGATCTCGATCGGGAGCCGGGTCCGGTTCCGTCATCCACTGGTCCGTTCGGCCGTCCGGCGCTCGGCCGGGCCCGCCGCCATCCGAGCGGTGCACCACGCGCTCGCGGCGGTGACCGATCCGGCGCAGGACCCCGACCGCCGGGCCTGGCACCGCGCGCACGCGGCGATCGGCCCGGACGAGGCCGTCGCCGCCGAGCTGGAGGAATCCGCGGACCGGGCGTTGGCGCGCGGCGGACGCGCCGCCGCGGCGGCCTTCCTCGAGCGGGCGGTCGAGCTCACCACCGACCCGGCGACACGAGCCGGGCGCGCCCTGGCCGCGGCCGAGGCGCGATTCGCCGCCGGCGCGATCGCGGAGGCCGCGCAGCTGCTCGACACCACCGAGATCGGGCCGCTCGACCCTGCCCAGCTCGCCCAGGTGCAGCGTCTGCGCGCCCGGCTGGCGTTCGCGCTCAACTCCGGGCGGTCCGTGGTGACACCGCTACTCGAGGCGGCCGGTCGGCTCGAGCAGCTCGACGAAGGACTCTCCCGCGAGACGTACCTGGCCGCGATCGCCGCCGGGATCAACACCGGGCGGCTGGGCGGCGACGACCTGCGCCGGGCCGCGCTGGCCGGCCGTGACGCCCCTCGTGGCGAGGATGTGACCGGTCGTCTGCTGACCGGAGTGAGCACCTGGGTGCTCGACGGTCACGCCACCTCGGTGTCGTTGCTCGCCGACGTCGTCGAGGACATCGGGATCGAGGACGACCTCGAACTGGCGTGGCTCTCCAGCGCGGTGACCCATGAGGTCTGGGACGCCGGGGCCTACTTCGAGCGGTCCGCGGACCTGCTGGGTCACGCCCGCGCCAGCGGTCGGCTGTCGTTGCTGGGGGCCGCGTTGAGCTTCCGTGCCACGGCCCTCACCCACGCCGGGCGCTTCGAGGAGGCCGCAGCGATCCTCGACGAGGCCGAGGCCCTCGGCGCCATGGTCGGCGCGCCGCCCCATCCTGCGAGCGCGGTGATCCTGGCCGCCTACCGCGGACGTGAGGAGGAGGCGACCGCGGTCATCGGCGGCTGCGTCAGCTACGCGCGAGCGTCCGGGGTCGGCTGGAACCTGGGCGTGGCGGCCTACAGCCGGGCGGTGCTGGGCAACGGTCTCGGTCGCTACGACGACGCCCTCGCGGCGGCGCAGGAGGCCATCGAGTTCGAGGACCTCGCGGTGATGCAGTGGGCTCTGGCGGAGGTCGTCGAGGCGGCGGCCCGTAGCGGAGCGGGCGAGGTCGCATCGGCCGCCCGCGACCGGCTCGTCGCACGCACCTCTGTCGTCGACTCGCCGTGGGCACGCGGCATGGCGGCCTATGCCGACGCGCTGACCGACACCTCCGGGGAGGCCGAGAAGCACTTCCGTACGGCGATCGACGAGCTCGCCTCGGCCGGCATGAGGCTTCACGCGGCTCGGGCGCAGCTCCTCATGGGCGAGTGGCTGCGACGGGAGAACCGTCGCGCCGAGGGACGTCAGCAGCTCCAGGCGGCCCACGAGCTGTTCGCGAGCATCGGCGCGGAGGCGTTCGCCACCCGTGCGGCCCGGGAGCTCGCGGCCACGGGCGGCGTCGCCCGGACACGTACGCGTGGAGCCGAGGTCGACCTCACCGCACAGGAGGCCCAGATCGCGCGGCTCGCCGCCGCCGGAAGGACCAACCCCGAGATCGGTGCCGTGCTGTTCCTCAGCCCACGGACGGTCGAGTGGCACCTGCGCAAGATCTTCACCAAGCTCGACATCTCCTCGAGGCGGGAGCTGGCCGCGGCCCTGCGCGACCAGTGACCCGGGCACCGGCCAGGGTGCACCCCAGGGCGTCACCCTGGCGCCGGTCGGGCACCTGTTCCGGGAGTCTCCTCGTGTGCCCGAACCGAGCGGGCCCCGAGACGAGGAGAGACGATGAAGAGACTGCTGCTGGTCGCCGCCGGACTGCCGCTGGCCGCCGCGCTGACGGCGGTGCACCCCGGCGCCGCCGCTGCCGAGAGGCCCCCGGCCGCGGCCGACAGCGCGACGCCCCGGAGCGCCGACGGCTGCGAGGCCCCCGACCTCGTGGCGCCGCCGGGTGCGCGGATCGTGTCGGTCAGCGCCGCCCCGAAGCCGGGCGGCACCTTGACCTATCCACCCCAGCCCGGAGCGTCCGAGCCGCCCCCACCGGTCACCGGCGTACCGGCCTACTGTCAGGTGGATGTGACCCTCACCCACGGGTCTGCCGGTGACCGGGAGCTGATCCAGGTCTGGCTGCCCGAGACCGGCTGGAACGGCCGCTTCCAGGCCCTCGGCGGCAGCGGCTACCTCGGCGGTGACTTCGGTCCGAGCCTGCCTACCGCGGTCAAGGCCGGATACGCCGTCGGCACGACCGACGCCGGTGCGACCCCGACCACCGGCTTCACTGCCGACTGGGCCCTCACCGCCGACGGCCACGTCAACAAGACGGTGCTGAAGAACTTCGCCGAGCGCGGGCCGCACGAGCTCGCCGTGCTCGGCAAGGCGATCACGAAGGACTTCTACGGCCGCACGGCACACCACGCGTACTGGAACGGCTGCTCGACCGGAGGGCGCCAGGGCTATCTGGAGGCCCAGCGGCACCCGGGCGACTTCGACGGGATCCTCGCCGCCGCCCCGGCGATCTCCTGGGACCGCTTCGCCGTCGGCGACCTGTGGCCGTACGTCGTGATGAACGAGGAGGACAACCACCTCGCACCCTGCGAGCTCAACGCCTTCACCGCCGCTGCCAGGACGGCCTGCGACGGTGACGACGGAGCCGTCGACGGAATCGTCGGCAACGCCATCGCCTGCGACTTCGACGCGGCGTCCCTGGTCGGTGAGAAAGTGCTGTGCGACGGCCAGGAGCTGACCATCACCGCTCGGGACGCGGCCGTGGTGGAGAAGATCTGGGACGGCCCTCGGGCTGCCGACGGGAAGCGGCTCTGGTTCGGCCTGACCCCCAGCGCCGACCTCGGTTACCTAGCCGGCCCGGCACCGTTCCCGGTGGCGTCGTCGTGGGTGCAGAACCTGCTCGTGAAGGACCCGTCCTTCGACGTCTCCACGATCACCTACGCCGACTACGAGCGGCTGTTCGCGCAGTCGGTCGACGAGTACCACCAGGTCATCGGCAGCGACGACACCGATCTGTCCGGCCTGCGTAGCGCCGGCACCAAGCTGCTGACCTGGCACGGCGGCGACGACCAGCTCGTCCCGCTGGCGGGCACGCTGAGCTACCGCAACAAGGTCGCGCGGCGCTTCGGTGACATCGACGACTTCTACCGCGTCTTCGTCGCACCCGGCGCCTCGCACTGCCAGGCCGGGGTCGGCCCTGCGCCGACGGACCCGCTGGGTGCCCTCGTCGAGTGGGTCGAGGACGGGCGCGCCCCGCGCACCCTGGCCGCGACCTCGGTGGCCGCCGACGGGACGAGGATCGAGCGTGACATCTGCCTCTACCCGAGGACGAGCCATCTCCGTGGAGACTCGTTTACCTGCCGCTGAACCCGAACCCGCCTGCGGACGGAGCGTTCTGCTCCGTCCGCAGGCGGTTGTCGTAGGACTGTCAGCGGACGTACTCGTCGAAGGTGCGCTGGCCGAGGAACGGGGCGACGTGCTGGGCGAGGATCCCGACGGGGACGGTCTCGCGCTTGAGCACGCCGTACTCCTCGGGCCAGCTGCCGTCGCGGGGCAGCTTGAAGGAGCCCATCAGCATGTCGATCACCGGCAGGTGGATGGCGTAGTTGCGGTCCCAGTAGTCGAGGTGCCGGGCGTGGTGCCAGTGGTGGTAGCGGGGCAGGACGATCAGGTACTCGAGGAAGCCGAACCGGACGCCGATGTTGGCGTGGGCCACGACCGCCTGGATGCCGACCAGCACCGCGTACGCGTTGACGACCGAGGTCGAGAAGCCGAGGAACAGCAGCGGCAGCAGCACGATGCTGCGGGTCAGCACGGTCTCGACGAAGTGCACCCGGGAGCCGGCCAGCCAGTCGAGCTCGGGGCTGGAGTGGTGCACGGCGTGGAAGCGCCACAGCACCATGATCCGGTGGTAGCAGCGGTGCAGCACCGCCTGGGCGAGGTCGGCGAGGAAGACGGCGAGCAGGAAGGCCACCACGAAAGGCAGCTCCTGGATCCACGCCTGCACGCCCGGCACCTTCACCGTCGCGACCACCAGCGAGGTCGAGGTGGTCACCAGGATCAGGATCAGCTGGACGAGCACGTGGCTCATGAAGAAGTAGCAGGCGTCGGTGCGCCAGCCCGGCCGGAAGACCGGCACCGGGCGGCGGGCGAAGGCATGCTCGAGGGGGATGAAGACCAGCGCGGAGAAGAACAGGGCGAGCACGAACCAGTCGAGGCCCAGCGAGAACGGCGTGTCCTTCACCGGGCCGTCGAACGGGACCTCGGTGCCGCCGAGCAGCACGGCGGCGGTGGCCGTGCCGACACCGACGAACGCCATCCGCCTGTGCTGGTCGCGCAGCACCGCGATCGTGCCCGCGAAGAAGGCGGCCGCCAGGCCGACGAGCAGCAGCGTACGCGCGAAGTCCTCGGTGTAGATCGCCCGGAACTCGCGGCTGGTCAGCAGCTCCGGGAAGTGGAAGCAGAGCACCGTGGCCAGGCTCAGGACACCCAGGAAGCAGGAGGCGGCCGGAGCGAGCAGGTGGTGGCGCAGCAGGGTCGTGGACATGACAGAGATTCTGGGCGCCGGCACTCCCTCGCCGCCTGAGTCCACGTACTCAACTCACCCGAGCAGCTCATTCCAGCAGGCGACGCTTGACCATCTTCCCGGTGGGTGTCCGCGGCAGCGAGTCCCGGAAGTGGATCTCGCGCGGGACCTTGTAGCGGGCGATCCGGTCACGGGCGTACGCGCTCAGCTCCTCGGCGAGCCCGGGGCCGGTCTCGACGCCGGGAGCCGGCTGGACGAAGGCGGCGACCCGCTCCCCCATCTCCTCGTCCGGCACCCCGATGACGGCGATGTCGGCGACGGCCGGATGGAGGCTGAAGAGGTCCTCGATCTCCTGCGGGTAGATGTTCACGCCACCGCTGATGATGGTGAACGCCACCCGGTCGGTGAGATAGAGGAAACCGTCCTCGTCGAGGTATCCGACGTCGCCGACCGTCGTCCAGGAGTCGTGATCGGGGTGCCTGGCGGCGGCGGTCTTGGTGGTGTCGCCGAGGTAGGCGAAGCTGCGATCGTTGCGCTCGAAGTAGATCGCCCCGACCTCTCCGGGACCGACCTCGCGCCCGTCCTCACCCACGATGTGCGGCACGCCGATGATCGGGCGCCCGACGGAGCCGGGGTGCTCGAGCCAGGTCACGGAGTCGATGGCGGTCGCGCCCATGCCCTCGGTGGAGGCGTAGTACTCCTCGATGATCGGGCCGAACCACTCGATCATCCGTCGCTTGACCTCGACCGGGCACGGCGCCGCCGCGTGCACGACGCACTGCAGCGAGGCGACGTCGTAGGAGCGGCGTACGTCCTCGGGCAGCTTGAGCATCCGCACGAACATCGTCGGCACCATCTGGGTGTGGGTCACGCCGTAGCGCTCGATCGTCGCCAGCGCCTGCTCGGCCTCGAAGCGCTCCATCATCACCAGCGTGCCGCCGTAGGCGTGCACGACACCGCCGAACCGCAGCGGCGCCGCGTGGTAGACCGGCGCCGGGGAGAGATAGACCGAGGAGTCGTCGAAGCCGTACGTCGTCCCGAAGACGAGCGGGTAGACGTAGCCCGGCTCGCCGACCGTGATCTCCGGCAACGGTGCCTTGATCCCCTTCGGGCGCCCGGTGGTGCCCGAGGAGTAGAGCAGGTCGTCGCCGTGGGACTCGGTGAAGGGTCCCTCGCCCGCGTCCGCCAGCGCGGCCTCGTAGGAGGCATGGCCGTCGACCTCGCCGCCGTAGGCCAGCCGGTGCGCCACCTCGACCTCCAGGGTCGCCACGGAGGGGACGTCCGCCGAGACCACCAGCGCCTTCGCGCCGCAGTCGGTCACGATGTAGGCGACCTCCTCGGCGGAGAGGTGGCTGTTGACCGCGGTGACGTAGAGCCCCGAGCGCAGCGCCGCCCAGTAGACCTCATAGGCCTCGGGCCGGTTGTCGCTCAGCAGCGCGACCACGTCGCCGCGGCGCAGCCCGCCGGCATGCAGGTGTCGCGCGAGCCGGAGGCTGCGCTCCTCCAGCTCCTGGTAGGTGAGCACCCGACCCGAGCCCGCCATCACGATGGCGGGCTTCTCGGGGGTGCGTGCGGCCCAGACCCCGGGGAACACGGCCTGCCTCAGCCCTGGGTGCGCAGCTCGGTCTTGCGCACCTTCCCGCCGGCGTTGCGCGGCAGCACCTCGAGCACGACCAGGTCCTTGGGGAGCTTGAACCGGGCCAGCCGGGTGGTCAGGAAATCGTTGAGGCCCTCGAGGTCGACCGACTCTCCCGGTTTCGGCACGACGTACGCCACCGGGACCTCGCCCCAGCGCTCGTCGCTGCGGCCGACGACGGCCGCCTCGAGCACCGCCGGGTGAGCGTGGATGGCGTTCTCGACCTCGGCGCTGTAGATGTTCTCGCCGCCGCTGATGATCATGTCCTTGGCGCGGTCCACGACCCAGACGAAGCCCTCCTCGTCCTGGCGGACCAGGTCTCCGGAGTGGAACCAGCCGCCGGCGTACGCCTTCTCGGTGGCCTCGATGTTGTTCCAGTAGCCCTGGGTGACCGAGGGGCCGCGGTAGACGATCTCGCCGACCTCGCCGACGGGCACGTCGTTCATCTCGCCGTCGACGATCCGGTACTGGATGGTCGGGATCGGTCGGCCGACCGAGCCGAGCTTGCGCAACGACTCCTCGCCGCGCAGGACGCAGGTGATGGGTGAGGTCTCGGTCTGCCCGAAGACCGCGACGTTGAGCGCCTTCGGGAAGGTGTCGGCCATCGCCTTGAGCAGAGTCTCGGAGGCCGGGGCGGCGCCCCAGGAGATGATCCGCAGCTTCAGGTCGCGCTCCTTGATGCCCGGCAGCGCGCAGATGGCCTGCCACTGCTGGGGCACGTTGAAGACGACGGTGGCGCCCTCCCGCTCCCAGGCGTCGACGACCTCGCCGGCGTCGAACGCACCCAGCGGGTGGATCACGCTCGGGATGCCGAGCAGGAAGTTGGCGGCCAGCGAGCCCAGGCCGGCGATGTGGAAGAACGGCGCGGTCATGAACGCGACGTCGGACTCGTCGCCGACGTCGTTGGCGCGGATGCAGGTCAGCGCCTGCATCTGCATGTTGTGATGCGTCAACATCGCGCCCTTGGGCTTCCCGGTGGTGCCCGAGGTGTACATGATCAGTGCGACCGAGTCCTCGGCGATGTCGCCGAGCTCGATCGGGTCGCCGGCCTCGACCAGGCTCTCGTATGCCTCCATCCCCTCCGCCTCGCCGATGACGACCTGGGTCTTCAGCCCGGGCGCGAGACCCGCGGTGGCCGCGGCCAGCGGGGCGAGGAGCTGCTCGGTCACGATGACGGTGGCACCGCTGTCCTCGACCAGGCCGGCGATCTCCGGCGGGGCCAGGCGGGCGTTGACCGGCACCGCGATCGCGCCGAGGCTGTTGATCCCGAAGACCGCCTCGACGAACTCGGGCCGGTTGAGCGTCAGCAGGATCACCCGGTCGCCCTGCCGGACACCGCGCTCGCGCAGCGCACCGGCGAAACGCAGCGAGCGCTCGTGGAGCTGTCTCCAGGTGGTGTCCACCCCGAGGAAGCGCAGCGCCGTCGCGTCCGGTCGCATCACCGCGTGCCCGGCGGTCTGGCTCATCCAGTGGCTGCGGAACGTCCAGGCCGGGGCCTGCGCAACGTGGTCGCTCATCGATCTCCCTCTCCCAGTCGGAACCATGTGGTTTCCGTCACAGCATTTTTTAATACAGATTCATATTCGAGCGCAAGGGCCATCTCGAACAAGGAGCTCGCGTCGAGTCGGCTCGTCTTGACGACACAGACCGCCGAGTCGGCTCGTCTTGACGACAAAGACCGCCGAGTCGGCTCGTCATGACGACAAAGACCGCCGAGTCGGCTCGTCATGACGAGCCGACTCGGCGCGAATTTCGGTCAGAACGAGCCGACTCGGCGCGAATTTCGGTCAGAACGAGCCGACTCGGCGCGAATTTCGGTCAGAACGGGCCGACTCGTCGGCTTCAGGCCGGGGCGGACTCCTCCGTCAACGCCGGTACGGTGACGCGGACGAGGCTGACCAGCGTGTCGCCGAGGAGCCGCTCCAGGTGCTCACGAGGAGCGGGCGCGCCGAGCAGCCAGCGACGGGTGACGGTGGTCGCGAACGCGGAGTAGCCGTGTAGGGCGGTCCGGACGGCAGGGTGCGCGCGGACGGCGTGCAGCCCGGCGAGCTCGCAGATCTGGTCGACCATCCGCTCGATGTAGTCCTCCAGGATCGCCGAGATCTCCTCGTCGCGAGACTCACCGAGGAAGCCGGAGACGGCCAGCCAGGCGTCCTTGCGAGCGACGACCATGTCGACCCACTCGGCCACGCTGCGGCCGATGCGGTCCTCGACGGTCGCGCCCTCGACGTACGCCGGCATCGGGAGGCGCGGCACATCGACCAGGCGGCCGATGACGGCGAGATAGAGGTCGCGCTTGGTCGGGAAGTAGTGGCTCAGCAGGCCGCGGCTCACCCCGCAGGCCCGGGCGAGCTCCGTGGTCGAGACGTCGTCGTAGCGCCGCTCGGCGAAGACGTGTGCCGCCGCCACGACAATCAGGTCCCGCCGGCGATCGGCCTGCATGCGTACTCGCGGAGTTGCCATGGCCCCATCCTTCCTCACCCGACCGGCTCGCGCAGGCCCTGAACACACTTTATCGGCAATCTGCCAATTACTACTGGCAGATTGCCGATAGTGCCTCTACGCTATCAGGGCCGAAGTGACGCGGATCACTTCGAGGACTCGATGATGAGGAGTGGTGACAGTGGCAGACCTCAGCAGACGAAAGCTCTTGATCGCGGGCGGAGCGGTAGGCGCCGCCGCCTTGACCACACCGCTGTGGTCCTGGCCGGCGTCGGCATCGATCGCCCGAGCCGGGGCAGGCGCGGACCCCGCGACGGTGTGGGACCAGGAGGCCGACCAGGTGGTCGCCGACCTGATCCAGCACGGTGACGTGGACGCCGTCAACGACGCTCTGCGGGGCTGGACGCGCAACGACCAGCCGACCCCGACCGCCCTGCCCAGCGACCTGTACGCCTTCATCGAACAGGCGCGTCAGCTGCCGTCATGGGCGAACGAGGCCAAGCTCGCCGACGCCTTCGAGTTCACCCAGCGCTGGGGCCTCTACCTCGGCGTCCTCTACGGGATGAACAGCGGCATGATGTCGACCGCGATCCCCCGCGAGGCCCGGGCGGTCTACTACTCCTACGGCGGCAGCGACATGCGCGACCGGATCAAGAAGACCGCCAAGCTCGGCTACGACATCGGCGTGAACGGCGCCTTCAGCCCCTCCGGCGAGATGATCGTGACCTGTGTGAAGACGCGCCTGATCCACGCCGCCGTACGCCACCTCCTCCCCCAGTCGCCGCACTGGGTGGCCGCCGCCGACGAGGAGATCCCGATCAGCCAGCGCGACATCATGGTGACCTGGCACAGCCTGGCCTCCTCGGTGTGGCAGAAGCTCGACGAGTGGGACGTCGAGCGGCCCGCCGATCTCAGCGAGGGCTACCTGCACGTATGGCAGGTGACCGCCCACATGCTCGGTGTCCGCGACGAGTACATCCCCGCGACCTGGGCCGACGCGCTCAGCCAGCGCGAGCAGGTGCTCGTGCCGCTGCTCGACCACACCGAGGAGGGTGTCGCGCTCGCCGACATCCTCCTCGACTTCGGCGCCGAGATCGACGGCACCCTCTTCACCCGGCCGGCCCTGGAGTCGATGAGCCGGTTCATGCTCGGCGACCAGGTCGCCAAGTGGCTCGAGCTGCCTCGCCACCCCGCTCTCGATACGACCATCGAGGTCGGCTGGCCCGTGTTCGTCGCCTTCCGCGAGTCCGGCCAGCCCCTCTCGCTCGCGCCTCCCACCTACTGGATGTTCGACGAGTTCCTCCGCAAGGCCGTGCTGCTGTTCCTCGCCCGTGGGGAGCAGATCAGCATCGAGATACCCACCGGCAACAACCCCAACCACCCCAGCTGACCGAGGATCGACATGCACGAGCTCAGCAGACGTAAGTTCCTGATCGCCTCCAGCATCGCCGCCGGCACGGTCGCCTCTCTGGGCGGCCCGATGGCGGCGGCGCGGGCCGCCGTCCCCTGGACCTGGGACTCCGCCCTGTCCGTGGCCGGGAGCGGCACCGGCATCGACCCGCAGTGGCTGTGGGACGACGAGATCGACCACCTCATGGGAGCGGTCCTCGACCGCGGCGACGTGCCCGCCGTCAACGCCGCCATCCTCGACTGGAACCACAACGACCAGCCGCTCCCCCACGGGCTGCCCGGTGACGTACGTGACTGGATGGCGCGCGCTCTGCGTCTGCCCGAGTGGGCGGACATGGCCAAGCTGCGGACCGCGGCGGAGTTCAACACCGCCAACGGTCTGCTCCTCAACCTCTGCAACGGCCCCGGCGGCGGAATGCTCTCGACGGCCATCCCGCGCGAGGCCAGGGCCGTCTACTACTCCAAGGGCGGCGCGGACATGGAGGACCGGGTCGCCAAGACCAGCATGCTCGGCTTCGCGGTCGGCGACCCCAACGCCTACGAACCCGACGGCAAGGCACAGGCGCAGGCGGTCAAGACGCGGATGGTCCACGCGGCCGTACGCAACCTGCTGCCGGAGTCGCCGCACTGGGTCGAGACCAGCGGCGGCCAGCAGATCCCGATCGCCATCGGCGACATCCTGATCACCTGGCACAGCCTGGCGACCTGGACGATGCGCAAGCTCACCGAGTGGGACCTGGACATGACGACCGCGGAGAAGGAGGGCTACCTGCACAACTGGCAGGTCAACGCCTACATGCTCGGCGTGCCCGCCGAGTACATTCCGGCAACCTGGGCGGCCGCGAACCAGCAGTCCGACCAGCTGCTCGACCCGATCCTGGGCCCGACCGCGGAGGGCGTGGTCCTCACCGAAGTCCTGCTCGGTCAGCTCGCCGAGCAGACCAGCCCCGGCTCGTTCTCGCGGCCTGCCGTCGATGCGCTGGCCAGGTATCTGGTCGGTGACCAGGTGGCCGACTGGGACGGCATCACGCCACGTCCGTTCTGGGAGTCGGCGATCCGGGCCGCCTGGCCGTGGTTCATCAAGATCCGCCAGGGCGCGGTCAGCCTGCCGCTGGCACCGGCGCTGGCCTGGACCATCGACGAGGTCGCCCGGCAGTACCTGATGTTCTACCTGACCAAGGGCCGGGGCACCGCGATCACCATCCCCGACGGCAACCGCACCTTCTGACGTGGAACCGCTGCGCAGACGTACGTTCCTCGGCTACGTGCTCGCCGGGCCGACCCTGGTCGCGGCCGCCGAGCTCGGCCTCACCGATCCGGCGCGGGCGGCCGACGGCATCCCCTGGCCCGAGCCGACCGAGATCATCGACCTCAACGACATGATGACGGTCGCCGCGATCCCGACGGCGAGCCTGATCACCGTCGAGGTCGGGACCGACGGCACGGTGAGCTTCGCGCTCCCCCGTGCCGAGGTGGGCCAGGGGATCACGACCTCCTCGGCGATGCTGATCGCCGAGGAGCTCGGCGTGCCGCTCGACCGGGTCCACGTCACCCTGGCCGACGCCCGTCCCGAGCTGCTCTTCAACCAGCTCACCGGTGCGTCGAACACGACCATCGCCACCTACAACCCGATCCGGGTCGCCGCCGGGATCGCCCGTGCCCGGCTGCTGGCAGCCGCCGCGGCCGAGCTCGGCTCCCGCGTGGAGGCGCTGACCATCGCCGACGGCCTGGTCGTGGGCGGCGGCCGGCTGATCGCGATCGGCGACCTGGCGGCGCGGGCCGCGAGCGTACGCACCGAGCAGGTGAGCGTGACCCTGAAGCCGGACGCCGACTTCACCGTGATCGGCACCCCGCGCACCCGGGTCGACGCCCGCGCCGCCGTCACGGGGCGCAAGCAGTTCACGATGGATCTCCAGGTGACCGGCGCGCTGCCGACGATGGTCTGCCGCCCGCCGACCATCAACGGAAAGGTCCGTTCGGTGGCCAACGCCGAGGACGTACGCGGCATGCCGGGTGTCACCGACGTCGTCACGATCTCGACCGGGGTGGCGGTGCGGGCACGCACCTTCGGCCAGTGCATCGACGCGGTGCGTGCGCTGGAGGTGACCTGGGGCCCGGGCACCGCCGCGGGCAAGGACGACGAGGACGTGCTCGACGAGCTGCGGCGCGCCGAGGCGCCGCTGGGCCTGCCACCGCCGGTACCCACCGTCGAGGCGACCTTCACGTTCCGCTTCCGCAGCAACAGCGCCCTGGAGACCAACTGCGCCATCGCCGACGTACGCCGCGACCGGGCCGAGATCTGGTCGTCGCTGAAGTCGCCGATCGTCGCCCAGGAGACCATCGCGGCCCGGCTCGGGCTGCCGATCCCGGCGGTGACGGTGCACGTCACCGAGGGTGGCGGCTCCTTCGGCCGCCGGCTCTTCTTCGACGCCGCCCTGGAGGCGGCCGAGGTATCCCAGAAGCTGGGCAAGCCGGTGAAGCTGATGTGGCACCGCGCCGACGACTCCCGTCAGGGCCGCGCGCACCCGATGGCGAGGTCACGGGTCCGAGCGGCGTACGTCGGGGGCACCGTGCTCGGCTACCAGCAGTCGCACACCAGCGTCTCGACCGACCTCGGCCACGGTCTCGGCGAGATCATCACGGCGCTGGCCGCGCAGATCCCGGTCGGCGACAAGGCCTTCTCCCAGGTCTTCTTCCAGCTATCCCAGGCCATGCCCTACAACTTCGGGCCTGCCACGCGGGTGCTCAGGGAGACCGACAAGGGCTTCAACACCGGCTCGATGCGCAACGTCTACTCCCCCGACATGACCTGCGCGCGTGAGCTGATCGTGGACCGGCTGGCCGCGAAGACCGGCACGGACGCCTACCGGTTCCGCCGCGATCACCTGCGCAACGCCCGCGACCGCGCGGTCCTCGACCGGGTCGCCGAGGCCGGCGAGTGGGGACGTACGCTCCCGGCCGGGGTCGCCCAGGGCATCGCCTTCCACGGCGAGTACCACTCCGCCAGCGCCGTGCTGGTCGAGATCGACACGCGCCCGGAGACCGTCGGGCGCCAGGTCCGCGACGCCGTCACCGGACCCCGCGTGACCAGAGCGGTCCTGGCCGTCGACGTCGGCACGGTGGTCAACCCGCGCGGCCTGGAGGCGCAGATGATGGGCTGCCTCATGGACGGGATCGCCCAGACGCTCACCGCCGGCCTGCACCTGCGCGACGGGCACTTCCTGGAGGCGAGCTGGGACAACTACTTCTACACCCGGCAGTGGAACACCCCGCCGGACGTACGCGTCGTCATCGTGCCCGGCTCCGGTGAGCCCGGTGGCGCCGGGGAGCTCGGCGTGGCCGCCTCCATGGCCGCGGTCGCCTGTGCGTACGGCCGGGCGACCGGGACGATGCCGACCGACTTCCCGATCAACCACGGCACGCTCTCCTTCGAGCCCAAGCCGACCATTCCGCCGGTGCCGGCCTCGCCGACCGACGGCCTGACCTTCCTCCGTTGAAGGTCCCGACCAGCAAGGGAGCCCCGTGCCCACCCACACCTTCCGGGTCAACGGCGAGCAGATCAGTGTCGAGGCCGAGGATGACGTACGCCTGCTCTGGGTGCTCCGCGACCTGCTCGGCGTCACCGGCCCGAAGTACGGCTGCGGGATCAACGTCTGCAAGGCCTGCACGTCCCATCTCAACGGTCGTGCGTTCAACCCGTGCGCCGTCCCGGTCGCCGACCTGGGGCCGGACGACGAGGTCACCACGATCGAAGGGCTTCCCGCCACCGCCGGCGAGGGCCCGGACGGGCTGCACCCGATGCAGCAGGCGTGGCTCGGGCACGACGTCGCCCAGTGCGGCTACTGTCAGCCCGGCCAGATCATGGCCGCGGTCGACCTGGTGCGACGCGTCTCAGCGGAGGGACGCACCGTCACCGACGCCGACCTGGACACGATCCGCAACATCTGCCGCTGCGGTACCTACCCGCGGATCCGACAGGCGATCATCGACGGGGCGGCACGGATGCCGCAAAACTGAATCTGTATTAGAATTCAGCCGTGGCATCGAAGTCGGAGAAGACCCGCAGACGGATCCTGGACGCGGCGGCGACCGTGCTCTCGCAGAGAGGATACGCCGGGATGCGCCTGGGCGAGGTCGCGGAGGTGGCCGGGGTGCAGGCGCCGGCGATCTACTACTACTTCGCCTCCCGCGACGAGCTGGTCGAGGAGGTCATGTGGTCGGGGGCGCACGACGTGCGCGTCCACGTCGAGGAGGCCGTCGCGGCGCTTCCCGACGGCACCGGTCCCGTGGACCGGATCATGACCGCGGTCGACGCCCATCTCCGCTACGAGCTGGAGATCTCCGACTACGCGACCGCCTCGATCCGCAACGCCCGCCATGTGCCCGAGGCGCTGCGGGACCGGCCGGCCGCCGAGGAGTCGCTCTACAGCCACTTCTGGCGTGACCTCTTCGAGGCGGCGAAGAAGGAGGGCGCGATCCGGGACGACCTCGATGCCACCACCTTCCGGATGCTCCTGCTCGGTGCGATGAACTGGGTCGTGGAGTGGTGGCGGCCCGAGACCCGCCGTCTGGAGGAGGTGATCGCCGTCGCCCAGGACATGGTGCGACGGACGGTCACCGCCTCCTGACCAGCGGGGTCAGCCGAAACGCCCCACCGCCCGGGTCAGCACCTCGTCCGCCTCGGCGACGGTCCGGGTGACGATCTCGCCCGCGGGCGGGATGTCGCGGATGAGGCCCTGGCACAGGCCCGTCGACCAGATCCCGGCCTCCAGGTCGCCGTCCTCGAAGACCAGGCGCCCGCGGGCGCCGGCGACGAGGGACTGGACGTCGGGGAACGTCCCGCCCGCCTCGAGGATGCGTACGACCTCGTCGCTGACCGCGTTCTTCGCGACCCGCGCGGTGTTGCGCAGCGGCCGGAAGATCAGGTTGGTGTCGAGCTCGCTGTTGGCGACGATCTGCTGCTTGACCGACTCCGCGACCGGCGACTCCTCCGAGCACAGGAACCGCGTGCCCATGTTGACGCCGTCGGCGCCGAGCACCAGCGCCGCGGCCAGGCCACGACCGTCGGCGAAGCCACCCGAGGCGATGAACGGGATGGTCAGCGCGTCGGCGGCCGCCGGCACCAGCACCAGGCCGGGGACGTCGTCCTCGCCAGGGTGACCGGCGCACTCGAAGCCATCGATCGAGACCGCCGCGACGCCGACCTTCTCGGCCTTCACCGCGTGCCGGACGCTGGTGCACTTGTGGATCACGCTCACCCCGTGCTCGGCGAAGAACTCCATGTGCGGCTCGGGGCTGGACCCCGCCGTCTCCACGATGGTGACGCCGGAGTCGACGATCGCGCGCCGGTACTCGTCATAGGGCGGCGGGTCGATGGAGGGCAGGATGGTCAGGTTGACGCCGAACGGCTTGTCGGTGAGCTTGCGGGTGCGTTCGATCTCCTGGGCCAGGTCGGCCGGCGTGGGCTGGGTCAGCGCGGTGATGATCCCCAGCCCGCCGGCCTCGGAGACGGCCGCGGCCAGCTCGGCGCGACCGACCCACATCATCCCGCCCTGCACCACCGGGTGGTCGATGCCGACCAGCTCGGTGAACCGGGTGCGGAGGGGCCGGACCTCACTCATAGAGCTCTCCCCTCTCGGCCCGCTCGACCAGCGAGGCCGGCGGCAGGAACCGGTCGCCGTACGCCGCGGCCAGCTCGCGGCAGCGGGCGACGAAGCCGCTCAGGCCACCGTCGTACTGGTTGGCGTACTGCAGTACGCCACCGGTCCAGGCGGGGAAGCCGATGCCGAGGATCGAGCCCACGTTGGCGTCGGCGACGCTGGTCAGCACGCCGGCGTCGAGGCAGGCGATGGTGTCGAGGGTCTCGGCGAAGAGCATCCGCTCCTGCAGGTCCTTCAGCGGCAGCGAGGTGCGGCCGGAACCGTAGTGCTCGCGTACGCCCGGCCAGATGCCGGCGCGCTTGCCGTCGGCGTAGTCGTACCAGCCGACGCCGTCCTTGCGGCCGGTGCGGCCCTGCTCGACCATCCAGTCCGAGACGGCCTCGGCCGGATGCTCGACCCACACCCCGCCCTCGGCCTCGGTGGCGGCGCGGGTCTCGAGCCGGATCTTGCGCGGCAGGGTCAGGGTGAGCTCGTCGAGCAGCTGCAGCGCCCCGGCCGGGTAGCCGGCCTGGAGCGCGGCCTGCTCGACGCTGACCGGCTCGACGCCCTCGCCGACCGCGGCGACCGCCTCGTCGATGAACCGGCCGATCACCCGGGAGGTGAAGAAGCCGCGGGAGTCGTTGACCACGATCGGGGTCTTGCGGATCTGCAGGACGAAGTCGAAGACCTTGGCCAGGGTCGCATCCGAGGTCTGCTCGCCACGGACGATCTCCACCAGCGGCATCTTGTCGACGGGCGAGAAGAGGTGGATGCCGATGAAGTCCTCGGAGCGCTTGACGCCCTCCGCGATCACGGTGATCGGCAGCGTCGAGGTGTTGGAGCCGAGCACAGCATCGGGCTCGACGACCTCCTGGATCTCCTGGAAGACCCCCTGCTTCACCTCGACGGACTCGAAGACCGCCTCGACGACGAAGTCGACACCCTCGAAGTCGGCGGGGTCACCGGTGGCGATGATTCGGGCGAGCAGGGTGTCCGACTTCTCCCGGGTCGTACGTCCCTTGGCGAGCGCCTTGGCCTCCAGGGAGCGGGCGTAGTCCTTGCCCTTCTCGGCCGCCTCGGCGCTGACGTCCTTGAGCACCACGTCGATGCCCACCTTGGCGCAGACGTAGGCGATCGCGGCGCCCATCATCCCAGCGCCGATGACCCCGACCTTGGTCGCCTGGAAGCGCTCGTAGCCCTCCGGGCGGCTGGCCCCGTCGGTGATGTGCTGCTGGTCGAAGAAGAACGCCTTGATCATGTTCTTGGCGACCTGGCCGTTGGTCAGGCTGACCAGGTAGCGGGTCTCGATCTTCGAGGAGGTGTCGAAGTCGACGTACGCACCCTCGACAGCGGCCGCGAGAGCGGCCCGGGGCGCGGGCATGGGGGCGCCCTTGAGCTGCTTGCGCAGCAGCGCGGGCAGGGCCGGGAGCATGCCGGAGACGCCGGGGCTGCGTACGTCTCCCCCGGGCAGACGGAAGCCCTTGACGTCCCACGGCTTGACCGGAGCGGGGTTCTCGGCGATCCACTGACGCGCCCGGGTCTCCATCTGGGCGGCGTCTGCGACGACCTCGTCGATGATGCCGACCTCGAGGGCCTGGTGAACGGTGAACCTGGTCGCGGGCAGGATCACCTCCTGCAGGGCCTTGGCCAGGCCGAACATGCGGACCATGCGAGAGATGCCGCCGCCACCGGGCAGCAGCCCGAGGCTCACCTCCGGCACGCCGAACCGGCTGGAGCGGTCCTCGAGGGCGATGCGGTGGTGGGCGCACAGGGCGACCTCGAGCCCACCGCCCAGCGCGGTGCCGCCCAGCAGAGCGACGACCGGGCGACCGTTGGTCTCCAGGCGGCGCATCCAGTCCTTCATCCGGTCGATGTAGGCGGTCTCCTCGGCGGCGCGCGAGGCGTCGCCGGCGCGGAGCCGGTTGAGGTCGCCACCGGCGAAGAAGGACTTCTTGGCGCTGGTCAGCAGCACGCCGGTGACGTCGTCGTGCTCGGCCTCCAGGCGGGTGACGACCTCCTCGAGGCCGATCATGAACGCGTCGTTCATGGTGTTGACCGACGACTCGGGGTCGTCGAGGGTCAGGGTGACGATGCCGTCGGTGCCGCGCTCGTAGCGGATCCCGGACTTGGTCATGGGGGGTCTCTCCGTTCTCAGACGCGTTCGATGATGGTGGCGATGCCCATGCCGGCGCCGACGCACAGCGTGGCCAGGCCGCGGCGGCCGCCGGTGCGCTCGAGCTCGTCGAGCACGGTGCCGAGGATCATGGCGCCGGTGGCGCCCAGCGGGTGGCCCAGCGCGATGGCGCCACCGTTGACGTTGACGCGTTCGTCGGGGATCTTCAGGTCGCTCTGCCACTTCATGACCACCGCGGCGAAGGCCTCGTTGAGCTCGAACAGGTCGATGTCGTCGACGGTGAGGTTCGCCTTCGCGAGCGCCTTCTCGGTCGCCGGCGTCGGGCCGGTGAGCATGATGGTCGGGTCGGAGCCGGTCACGGCGGTGGCCACGATCCGCGCCCGCGGGGTGAGCCCGAGCCGCTCCCCCACCTCCTGGGTGCCGATCAGCACCAGCGCCGCGCCGTCGACGATGCCGGAGCTGTTGCCGGCGTGGTGGACGTGGTCGATCCGCTCGACCCAGTGGTACTTCTGCAGCGCCACCGCGTCGAACCCCGCCTGCTCGCCGGGGACCGCGAAGGAGGGCTTCAGGGAGCCGAGCGACTCGACCGTGGTGCCGGGCCGGCGGTGCTCGTCGGTGTCGAGCAAGGTGACCCCGTTGATGTCCGTGACCGGCACGATCGACTTCCCGAAGCGACCCTCCGCCCACGCAATCTCGGCACGCTCCTGGGAGCGGGCGGCATAGGCGTCGACGTCCTCACGGGAGAAGCCCTCGATCGTGGCGATCAGGTCGGCGCCGATGCCCTGCGGCACGAAGTAGGCGTCGTACGCCGTGGTCGGGTCCTGCGCGTAGGGGCCGCCGTCGGAGCCGATCGGCACCCGGGACATCGACTCGACGCCGCCGGCGAGGACGAGGGTCTCGAACCCGGAGGCGACCTTCTGGGCGGCCAGGTTGACGGCCTCCAGCCCGGAGGCGCAGAACCGGTTGACCTGCACACCGGCGACGGTCTCGGGCAGACCTGCGACCATGGCGGCGGTGCGGGCGATGTCACCGCCCTGCTCGCCGACCGGGGAGACGACACCGAGCACGATGTCGTCGACCACGCTCGGGTCGAGGCCGGGGTTGCGCTCCTGGATCGCGTCGATCAGGCCGACCACCAGGTCGACCGGCTTGGTGCCGTGCAGTGCGCCACCGCGGTTCTTGCCGCGTGGCGTACGGACGGCGTCGTAGATGTAGGCGTCGGACACGAGTGCCCCTTTCGGTGTTGTTCGGTGGGGAGGTCAGAGACCGAGGTCGCGGCCGACGATCTCTTTCATGATCTCGGTCGTGCCGCCGTAGATGGTGGTGATGCGGGAGTCGAGGTAGTCCTGCGCGATCCGGTACTCGAGCATGTAGCCGTAGCCGCCGTGCAGCTGGACGCAGCGGCCGACGACCTGGACGTACTGCTCGGTGGTCCAGAACTTCGCGGCAGCCGCGTCGACGGCGCTCAGCTCGCCGCGCGAGTGCCGGGCGAGGAGGTCGTCGATGTAGGAGCGGCTGACCCGCACCGCGGTGACCATGTCGGCCAGCTCGAACCTGGTGTTCTGGAAGGAGCCGATCGCCTTGCCGAAGGCCTGGCGCTCCTTGACGTAGGTCAGGGTGCGCTCGAGCACGCCCTCGGCCGCGGCGACCGCGTTGGCGGCGATCGAGATCCGCTCCTGGGGCAGGTTGCGCATCAGGCCGATGAAGCCGCTGCCCTCCTCGCCGAGCAGGTTGGCCGCCGGGACGCGTACATCCTCGAAGAAGAGCTCGCTGGTGTCCTGCGCGTGCAGGCCGACCTTCTCCAGGTTGCGGCCGCGCTTGAAGCCCGGGCGGTCGGCCTCGATCACCAGCAGGCTGATGCCCTGGTGCGGGTGCTCGCCGGTGCGCACCGCCGTGACGACCAGGTCGGCGTTCTGGCCGTTGGAGATGAAGACCTTGGACCCGTTGACGACGTAGTCGTCGCCGTCCCGGACCGCGCTGGTGCGGATGCCGGAGAGATCGGAGCCGGTGCCGGGCTCGGTCATCGCGACGGCCACGATCAGCTCGCCCGCGGCGATGCCGGGCAGCCAGCGCTGCTTCTGCTCGTCGTCGGTCAGGTCGGTGAAGTAGGGGATCACGATGTCGTTGGAGAGCCCGACACCGGCGAGTCCGTCGGAGACCGGGTGACGGGCGAGCTCCTCGCCGAAGATCGCGTTGAAGCGGAAGTCGCGGGTGCCTCCCCCGCCGAACTCCTCGGGGATGTTGAAGCCGAGCACCCCCGCCTTCGCGGCCTCGGTGAACAGCCAGCGGTCGACCTTGCCCTCCCTGCTCCAACGTTCGGCGTGGGGGGCCGCGTGCTTGTCCACGAACGCTCGGGCGGTCTCCCGGAACGCTTCGTGGTCCTCGTCGTACAGGTGGCGATCCGTGGGGATGGCACCGCTCATCAGCAACTCCGATCTTCGTTTTTTAAATCGTATTAGATTTTAAAACTCTGTCAAGAGGGGCCGCTGTCGCCGTCCACCGCCGACGCTGTCGGAGCCGACATGATCCGGCCGCCGGGCCTGTCGCCGCTCGCGATGACGCTCCGGCGGGACTAACGTCGATGACGAGGCGCGGCCTCCCGGCACGCCCGCGGTCACGACATGCAGAGGAGCGCGAGATGGTCGATCAGCACACCTCCGACCTGGACACCTCCGGCCAGGGGCCGGTCCCCGCAGGCGAGTGGAAGCAGCGCGACTACCACCATCCGGCGGCCGGCTGGGGCGCGGCGGCCTCGGTCATGAAGGTGCTCTCCCGCGAGCAGGCCATCGTCTCCGGGACCAGGGCGATGTTCAAGATGAACCACGAGAACGACGGGTTCGACTGCCCGGGCTGCGCATGGCCCGACGACATGAAGGGGCTCAAGCTCGACCTGTGCGAGAACGGCATGAAGCACGTCGTCTGGGAGATGACGAGCAAGCGGGTCGACCGCGACTTCTTCGCCGCCCACACGGTCAGCGAGCTGGAGACCTGGTCCGACTTCGAGCTCGAGGACCAGGGCCGGCTGACCGAGCCGATGGTCTACGACGAGGCGAGCGACCGCTACCTGCCGATCTCCTGGGCCGACGCCTTCGCGCTGGTCGGCGACTCGCTGCGCGGCCTGGACTCCCCCGACGAGGCCGCGTTCTACACCTCGGGGCGCCTCGGCAACGAGGCCACCTTCCTCTATCAGCTGTGGGCGCGCGAGTTCGGCACCAACAACCTGCCCGACTGCTCCAACATGTGCCACGAGGCCTCGGGGCGCGCCCTGACCGCCGCGATCGGGACCGGCAAGGGCACCGCGGACCTCAAGGACTGGGAGTGCGCCGAGGCGCTCTTCGTCCTGGGCGTCAACGCCGCCTCCAACGCGCCGCGGATGCTCACCGCGCTGACCGAGGCCTACGACCGTGGCGCCCAGATCGTGCACATCAACCCGCTGGTCGAGGCGGCCGCCCGCAAGGCGATCATCCCGCACGAGTTCGTCGACATGGCCCTCAACAAGGCCACCCGCACCAGCACCCTCAACCTGCAGGTCCGCCCCGGTGGCGACCTCGCGCTGATGCGCGGGATGGCCAAGGCGCTGCTCGAGGAGCACCGCACCGACCCGAAGGCGCTCGACGTCGAGTTCATCGAGCGCTACACCTCGGGATTCTCGGACTATCGGGACCTGGTCGAGTCGACCTCCTGGGACGACCTCACCCGCCAGGCCGGGCTCAGCGAGGCCGACATCCGCAAGGCCGCCGCGGTCTACTCCGCCTCCGACCGGACCCTGATCAGCTGGTGCCTCGGCGTCACCCAGCACGAGCACGGTGTCGACACGGTGCGCGAGATCGTCAACGTCCTCCTGCTGCGCGGCAACCTCGGCCGCGAAGGTGCCGGCCCCTCCCCCGTACGCGGCCACAGCAACGTCCAGGGCAACCGCACCTGCGGCATCGACCACAAGCCGACCGGCGCGTTCCTCGACCGGCTCGAAGAGGTCTGCGGCATCACCCCGCCGCGCGAGCGCGGCCTCGACACCGTCGGTGTCATCCGGGCCATGAACGAGGGCCGGGTCAAGGTGTTCGTCGGCATGGGCGGCAACTTCGTCATGGCCGCTCCCGACACCGTCTACACCACCAGCGGGCTGCGCAGCTGCGACCTCACCGTCCAGGTGAGCACCAAGCTCAACCGCAGCCACCTGGTCCACGGCCGCACGGCGCTGATCCTGCCCTGCCTGGGCCGCACCGAGAAGGACCACCAGGCCGGCGGCCTCCAGGAGACCTCCGTCGAGGACTCGATGAGCATGGTCCATCTCTCCCGCGGGATGAAGCGGCCCGCCTCACCCCACCTGCTCTCCGAGCCCGCGATCATCGCCGGGATGGCGCGGGCGACCCTGCCGGAGAGCGCGAGCCCGTGGGAGTCGTGGGTCGAGGACTACGACCGGATCCGCGACGTGATGGCCAAGGCCCTGATCGGCTTCGAGGACTTCAACCGACGGGTCCGGCTCCCGCTGGGCTTCCGGCTCAAGCAGCCGGCCCGCGAGCTGGTCTTCAACACGCCGACGGGCCGCGCGGAGTTCTCCACGACGCCCCTGCCCGACGTCATCCCGGCCGACGAGGACGTCCTCGTGCTCCAGACGATGCGCTCCCACGACCAGTGGAACACCACGATCTACTCCGACGACGACCGCTACCGGGGCATCGAGAACCTGCGTACGTTGATCCTGATGCACGAGGACGACATGCGCTCGCGCGGGATCAGCGAGGGTTCCCTGGTCGACATCGTCGCCACCGCCAAGGACGGCAGCGTCCGGTCCCTCCACGGCTACCGCGCGCTGCGCTACGACCTCCCACGTGGGAGCGCCGCGGGCTACATGCCGGAGATGAACGTGCTGATCGGGGCCAGCGACTACAGCCTGCAGAGCGACCAGCCGCTGATGAAGAACGTGAAGGTCCGGGTCACCCCGAGCCGCTGACCTGGCACCCGGCCCGCCGGTCGCCATCCGCTGGTCGAGCCGCCGGAGCCGCTGGGCGGAGGCGTGTCGAGACCAGCGCGTCAGCCGACGGGGACGGTCGCGATGCGGTCGGTGCCGGCGTAGATGTTCATCGAGGATCCGCGCAGGAAGCCGACCAGGGTGAGGCCGTTGTCGTCGGCCAGGTCGACGGCGAGCGAGGAGGGGGCCGAGACGGCGGCGAGCAGCGGGATGCCGGCCATCACGGCCTTCTGGACGAGCTCGAAGGAGGCCCGGCCGCTCACCATCAGCATGCTGTTGCGCAGCGGCACCAGCCCCTCGCGCAGCGCGTGCCCGATCACCTTGTCGACGGCGTTGTGGCGGCCGACGTCCTCGCGTACGCAGAGCAGGTTGCCCTCCGCGTCGAAGAGCCCGGCCGCGTGCAGCCCGCCGGTGCTGTCGAAGACACGCTGCGCCTCCCGCAGCCGCTCGGGCATCGTCGCCAGGAGCTCAGGGGTGACCTGCAGGGTGTCCTCGGCGACCGACCAGGCCGAGGACGTACGCACCGCCTCCAGGGACGCCTTCCCGCACAGCCCGCACGAGGAGGTCGTGTAGAAGCTGCGCTCCAGGGAGGCGTCGGGAGGCGGGACGTGCGCGGCCAGGCCGACGTCGACCACGTTGTAGGTGTTGCCGCCGTCGGCGGTGGCACCGGCGCAGTAGCGGACGCTCGCGACGTCGTCGGCGGCGTGCACGACGCCCTCGCTGACCAGGAAGCCGATGGCCAGGTCGAAGTCGCCCCCGGGCGTGCGCATCGTGACGGTCAGCGGTCGCCCGTTGACCCGGATCTCCATCGGCTCCTCGGCGGCCAGCGTGTCGGGCCGCCGCGAGACCACCCCGTCGCGTACGCGCAGCACGGGCCGTCCAACTGTCACTCGTCCCATGTCAGCTCCTGTGGTGTGGGGTCGGGTCGGGAGGGGTCCTGGTCGGCGTGCCTGGCCGCGTGCACGGCGGCGCCGATGAGCAGGATGAAGCCGATCAGGGCCAGGCCCCCGATCAGTTCAGGATACGAGGCCGACCTCGCCATGACCGCGAGCAGCAGCGGTGCGAGGAAGCCGCTGTGGGCCACGCCCTGGAACAGCGCCGACACCGTCGGCAGCGCGCCGGGCGGGGCCAGCCGGCCGATCTCGGCCAGTCCCGACTCCAGCGTCAGGCCGTAGCCGGCACCGAGGAAGACCGCCGCGGCCAGCACCAAGGGCGGTGAGACCTCTTCGATGGCGAGGGCGCCGAGCAGCAGCCCGACGACCACGGTGCCCATCGCGACGAGGGTCGCGCGGGCGCTCCCGGGCCGGTCGATCCGCGCCGCCAGCGGCTGCACCGCGAGGCCCACCAGCAACGTCACCGCCGCGACCAGCCCGCTGAACAGCGGCGCGTGGTCTCGCACGCGGTCGAGGACGAACGGCGGCAGGACCACATAGGAGACCGTCACCGCCGCGAAGATCGCCGGGCTGGCCGGCAGCACGATCCCGACGAAGCGGGGGTGGGTGATGGCCGACCAGCGGTCACCGGCCGGCGCCGGGGGCGGACGCCTGGTGATCGCGCACATCTCCGGGATGCGCGCGGTGAGCGCGAGCACCAGCAGCGCGAAGCCGCCGTGCACCAGGCACGGCACCACGGACGGCGCCGGGAGCCAGGCGGCCAGGGTCCCCGCGAGCAGCGGCCCGAGGGCGAAACCGGCTCCCGTCGCGTACACCGCGAAGCGGGCGCCGCGGTCGGGCCCCGGCGAGAGCGCCCGGAGCCAGGCGGCGCCGGCCGAGACGATCAGCCCGGCCGCGACCCCGGTCACCAGCCGGCTCACGACGACGGCCTCCACCGAGACCTCGGCCAGTGCCAGCAGGAGGCTGCCGGCGGCGGTGACGGCCAGGGCGAGGCGTACGACCCGGCGGTGGCCGAACCTGTCGGCGACCCGGCAGCCGAGGAGCAGCGCCGGGACCAGGCCGGCCAGGTAGACGGTGAACACCACCACGACCGACATGGTCGACCAGCCCGCCTCGAGCCGGTAGACCACCGAGAGTGGCGTGAACTGGTTCGCACCCCAGCCCGCCGCCACCAGGGCCGCCGCGACCAGGACGCGGTCGGTGCGTGCACCCGGCGACGCCGAGGTCGCCTCCGACGCTCCCCCGAGCGTGCTCACCGCGGCCACCACCTCCGTCCGCTCAGCCGACCGGCAGAGGAACGCTCGCCTCCGCCGTGTAGGCGAAGAACGTCAGCGACTCCTCGAGGTAGAGCTCGATGCCCTCGGCGTCGTGGGCGGTGTAGCCGATCGAGAGGTCCATCCCGAGATGGAGCTCGTGGTCGCCACCGCGGGTCGAGACCAGCAGCGCGCCCTGCAGCGCCGGCGCCCAGACGATCTCGCCGTCGAGGAGCCGCGAGAGGTGGTGCAGGATCGGGTAGCCGTGGTCGGTCGTCTCCGAGACCGCGGTGTAGGCCTCGGCGGACAGCAGCAGGTCGTACGGCCCATCCACGCCGGCCAGGCGCAGCGCGCTGACCGCCTTGGCGACCGCGTCGGGCACCTGCCGTGGGTCCGAGGGAAGCGGCACCGGCGTGTTGGAGCTGGCCGGAGCGATGCCGGAGATCCCGGCCGCTGCGGACCCGTGGAAGATCGCCGTGTCCTCGGCGGCGGCGATCGCGGTGGCGGCGTCCTTGACCGGCTGCCAGTCGGAGTCCTGGGCTCCGCGCTCGACGTCGTCGACGGCCTCGCGGGTGACCCGGAACGGGGCCCGCAGCTCCACGAGGAGCTGAGCCTGCCGCTGACGCGCGGTCACCCCGCGGGCCGGTGCCTCCAGAGGGGTGAGATGACCGGTGCCGACGGCCGCGAGCTCGCTGCCCGAGGGACCGACCACGTCCACCACGCGGCGGCCGGCGATCAGCTGCTTGAACGTACGCCGGGCCTCCTCCTCGATCTGCCCCCAGGCGGACTCGGAGATGGGGGCGAGCTCCCGATGAAGGTTCCTCATGCTTGATCACTCCTTCTGGCGCTGTGCGCCAAGCTTCCGATGCCGAGCGAGCCGTCGACGGTGGCGACCGGTCTCGGTCGCTCGCGAGGTGGGGTGCGGGCGAGGAACGGGTCGGGGTCCTCGAGGAAGGCCGCGGGCGGGACGAAGAACAGGCACCCGGTGACCGCGGTGGAGAAGTCGAGGATCCGGTCGTGCCGCCCCGGCGTACGGCCCAGGAACATGTTGCGCAGCATCTCCTCGGTCACGCCCGGGTCGGCGGCGTAGCCGATGAAGTAGGTCCCGAACTCCCCGGTGCCCACCGCACCGAAGGGCATGTTGTCGCGCACGATCACGCGCTCGGTGCCGTCGGGGTCGGTGATGGTGTTGAGCGCGACGTGGGAGTCCTCGGGCTTGACCGAGTCGGGCAGCTCGATGTCACTGAGCTTCTTGCGGCCGACGATCAGCTCCTGTTCCTCGACGGAGAGCTTGTCCCAGGTGTCCAGGTCGTGGAGGTACTTCTGGACGATGACGTAGCTGGACCCGACGTACGTCTCCTCGGGGTCGGTCTCGCCGTAGCCGACCAGCGCGGCCGGACCCGACTCGGCCGCCGCCGTCGGGCTCTCGGTGCCGTCGACGAAGCCCAGCAGGTCGCGCTCGTCCCAGTAGCGGAAGCCGTGGACCTCGTCGACGCAGTCGACGAGCCCGTCGAAGAGCACCATCAGCTGGCGGCCGAGCTCGAAGCACAGGTCGGCGCGTCCGGCACGGATATGGAACAGCAGGTCGCCGGGGGTGGAGACCGCGACGTGCTTCTCCCCCGCGAGCGGGCGGAACGGGTGGAGCCCGTCCGGGCGCGGGGCGGCGTAGAGCCGGTCCCAGGCCTCTGCCCCGATGCCGACCACGCAGCTGAGCGCCGCCTCCGGGATGCGGAAGCCGATCGCGCGAGTGACCCCGGCGACGTCCGCGAGCGCGTCGCGGGCCGCCTGCTCCTGGCCGTCCCTGACCGTCACGGTGAGGAAGATGGCCGCCTTCGCGGGTGGTGCCAGCACGTCCTGTGCCAGGTCCTGCGGCGTCACCTGGGTCTCCTGCCTTCTCGCAACTCCGTCGCGGCGTCACCGCCGACGATAACCAGCACGACGGCCGGTCGCTTACCTGTCCGGGCATTCCCTGTTCGCGTCCACAGGACTCGTTGTCGGCCCCTCCAGGGAACCGTCATCCGCTCCTGGCGAGACCGGGAAGGCGCCGTCGCCGACCGTCATGGCTCGGCCGGGCAACCTCGCCCGTCGCTCCGTTCCTGGGCCCTGGCCCAGACCCCTGCGTCGCAGCAGAAACCGCGACCGCTGCGCTTCAGGCACAGGAGCCCGACGCACCGACCGTCCTCGACCACGGCGAGCCGGCGGATGCCGGCGCCGGTCATCCAGGTCCAGGTCGTCCACAGGTCGGCCCGCGGCCCGACGGTCCGGCCCGACAGGGTCCCGAGCGCCGTCGCCGGCTCGTCGTCGTGTGCCTCGGTGAGGTCGTGGCGCTCGATGACGGCCAGCAGCCTGTCACCATCGGCCACCAGCCCGGCGTGGACGTGGTCGTCGCGGAAGAGCTCGCGTACGTCGCGACCCGTCGCCGTCGCCGGGAGCAGCTTCGGGCGGCGGACCATGGCGTCGGCCACGGTCGCCTCACCGGGCGCGGACGCCTGCCGCCCGCCGCCGAACTCGACCCCACCCTCGTTGCGGGTGGTCGACTGCTCGATGTGGGTGAGGGGCACCTGTCCTCTTCTCGTTCTCGCTGAGGTTCCTGGCGGACACCACGGTACGCCGCGACCGGGCTCCTCGTCGCCGGTCACCGCGGTCGCTGTCGGCGCGCACACCGACTGCTGTGGTGGCCGACCACTCGCCGGTGCGGGCGAGCACCGATCAACCCGGTGGCCGGGAGCGCAGCGGGCCGGCGCCCGGACGCTTCCGGGCGTGGGTCGCCCACAGCTCCGTCGCGGAGGCCACCCGCAGGGCGTAGGCGGCAGCCGCCAGCTCGGCGACGTCCAGCGGCTCGGCCAGGGACCGGCCGGTCAGCTCCTGGATCCGGCGCAGCCGGTTGCGCACCGTGTTGGGGTGACAGTAGAGAAGGGTGGCGGCGCGCTCGGCGGAGCCGGACTGCTCCAGGTACATGTCGAGGGTCTCGAGCAGCAGCTCCCGGTCCTCGGCGGGCTGGCGCAGCACCTCCCCCAGGACGCTCTCCGCGAGCCGGCGGCCCTCGGCCGGTTCGTAGACGACGAGCGCGGCCAGCGGGCTGTGGTCGAAGGTCCGCAGCCCCGCGCTGCCCGGCTCCAGCCCGGCCAGCGCCGCTCGGGCCAGGCGCAGCGCGCGCGGAGTCTCCGGGAGCGCCGCGTAGGGCGGGCTCACCCCGGTGCGGGCGTCCGCGAAGCCGCGCAACGTCTCCAGGACCTCCTCCTCCCGCTCCTCGGGGAAGGAGACGATGCCCAGCTGCTGTGCCGGGGTCAGCCGCCACCCGGAGACGAAGCCCTTCTCGGCGAGACGCTGCTCGACGTTGACCAGACTCTCCTTGGCGAGCCCGTTGGTCTCGGCCGCGACCACGATCAGCAGCGCATCGGTCGGGAAGCCGAGCAGCGCGGCCGCCTCCCAGGGCCCCGACTCGGGGCCGGGACGCCCGGTGAGCACCGCCTCGACGACCGCCGAGCGTCGCCGCTGCTCGGCCAGCATCAGCTCGGCCGTGGTCGCCCGGTAGGCCTCGGTCAGGACGACGGCGTGCTCGTCGGTGAAGCGCCAGATCACCCCGGCGGTCTCGATCAGGGCGTCGGTGGGCTGCCGGGTGACCTGCACCTCCTCGACCAGGGCCTCCCAGAGCGCGGCGAAGCAGATCCGGTAGGCCTGCAGCACCTCCGGGAGCGGCACCGCCTGCCTGGCCCGCCGCCTGCCGGTGCGGGCGGAGGCCTCCAGGTCGAGCTCGGCGTGCGGGTCGCCGATCGCGGCGACCACCGAGCGCAGGTTGTGGGCGAAGGACTGCCGCAGCTCGTCGAGGGAGACGGCCCCGCGCTCCCGGTCCCGGTAGTAGGTCGTGATCCGGTCGGCGACCCGCGCGCTCGCCTCCTCGGCGAGCCGGGCGATGTTCTGCTCCGCCCACGCCGCGAGCCGAGCTCGCTCGTCCTGTCGTGCCACTCGCCCTCCTTCGCCGGTCCCGGAACCATCCTGTCATCAGCCGGGTGCCACCAGATGAGCCGTCGACTCTGCACGGGATCGCCCGGCCACGTACGATCTGCCTACCGACGACTGGGGCCGGAGGTTCCGTGAACGAAATCCAGCTCAGCGACCTGAGCCTTGGACGCCATATCGCCCAGGGCTCGCAGGGTCGCATCATCGAGCTGGCCGATCATCCCGGGACGGTCGCGAAGCTGTACCGAACCCGCGAGCTCGGTCTCGTGGACGGCCGCGCCCTGGCGGAGCTGGTGCGGATCCGCGGGTTCGTCGAGAGCGAGGGCCTGCAGGTGGACCACTTCGCCGCCTGGCCGCACACGGTCGTGCTCGACGGGCTGCGCACCGCCGGCTTCCTGATGCAGCGGGTCCACGACCCGTTCCTGGCCGGATTCGGCCCCACCACCGCGCTGGCCGAGCTCGGCCTGCTCGTGGACAGCGGTGACGTACGCCGTCCGGGGGTCTACGAGCGGGTGCTGCTGATGCGGGCGCTGGCCGCGGTGATGGACGCGCTGCACCGGCAGGGCCTGGTCCTCGGCGACCTCTCGCCGCGCAACATCGCCTGGTCGGTCTCGCCGGTGCCTCGGGTGATGCTGCTGGACTGTGACGGGATCCGCCCCGCCGGCGAGGACGGCGTGCTGCCCCCCGCCGACACCCGCGGCTGGGAGGACCCCACCAACGTCGGCCTGCCGCCGACCGCCGACAGCGACCGCTTCAAGCTGGCCCTCACGATCGCCCGCGTGCTCACCGGCGACCGCAACGCCGCCCCCGCGCTCCGGCCCGACCTGACCTTCGCCGGGGAGGCCGGCATCCTGGTCGGTCCGCTGACCCGGCTGATGGACCAGGCCGCCGGTCCTCCCGGGATGCGCCCGACCGCGTCGCAGTGGGCCACCGTCCTGGACGTACGCAGCCCCTGGGCCGGGGCGGCCCCGCCGGTGCCGCCGGCGGCGATGCGCTCGCGCGGTCCGTCTCCCAGCGGGGAGATCCTGCGCCCCTTCCGCCGCCAGTCGCGCTGACCCGCGGCCTCAGGTCGCCGACCAGCCGGACCACCCGGTGACGTCGATGACGATCACCGGGCCGGTCGGCGGCCGCTCGCGGTAGTCGGCGTACTTCGCGACCAACGGGCCGAGGTCGTGGGTGGCGTGCACCCGGGCGACGCCGTCGGCTCGCGCCCACCACAGCTGCGACCAGTCGTCGTCGTAGGCGTCGGCCAGCAGGGACACCGCCGGGTTCGCCGCGATGTCCTCGAGGCGCCGCAGCCGCGTGGTCGACTTGGGCTTGTGGTCGACCGCGGTGAGGATCACGTCGCCCGCAAGGGCGAAGACGATCGGCACGATTCGCGGCGCACCGACGGCCGAGACCGTCGCCAGCCGAGCCACCCGCGCCTGCGTGAACCGCCCCCTGGCCCACTGCTCGTCATGTCGCACCGCTCGAGCCTATCCGCCTCGACGCGGGCGGGTCGGAGTCCGGCGGCTACGGTGTCCCGCATGCCCTCTGACCTCCCGCCCCGTGCTGCCGGCTGAGGCCGAGCGGCTGCTCACCACCGACCTGGTCGAGTGGCTCGCCGACCTGGTCGATCCGGCGCTGATCCGGCAGGAGTCGCCGACGGCGCGGCTGCAGGGACTGCGCAGCGCGGTCGTCCACCGGGTCGCGGTCAACGAGGCCTCCGCGCTGCTCCACTTCCGCGACGGGCTCGAGCACAACCCGCTGCCGCTGCGCGACCAGGACGGGCTGCGGCTGGTGCTCGTCACCAGCCGCGGGGAGGACCTGGCCGTCGACGACGTGGAGTTCACCGACTGGAGCCGCGACGACGACTGCCAGCGCTGCCGGACCGCGCTGGAGAGCTGGGTGCAGCCGGCCTTCGACCCCACCTCCCGGATCACCGCGGTCGGCGCTCTCCACATCGCCTACGACCACGCCGACCGCGCCGGCATGCCGCCCAAGGAGATCCTGACCCGGCTCCGGCCCGCGGTCGCCGAGGCCAATGCGGCCCTCGGGTCGTGGGACGCCTCGACCGTCGGGGCCTACTGGTACCCCGGCACCGACACCTGGGCCCACGTGATCCCGCTCGCCCTCGACCCGGACCGCGACCCGGTGGCGGGCGTGCTCACCCGCCACCCGGACGGCTATCACCTCGTCACGATCCTGACGCGGCGTACAGCCTTCTGGAACGTGGTCAGCGTGGGTCAGGTGCCGCCGTCGTGGCTGGACAACCCCGAGACTCAGTCCTCGGGGTCGTAGCCCAGGTTGGGCGAGAGCCAGCGCTCGGCCTCGGTCATCGTCCAGCCCTTGCGCCGGGCGTAGTCGGCGACCTGGTCCTGACCGAGCCGGCCGACGACGAAGTACTGCGAGTCGGGGTGGCCGTAGTAGAGGCCCGAGACCGACGCGCCGGGCCACATGGCCATCGACTCGGTGAGCTCGATGCCGGTGTTCGCCTCCACGTCGAGCAGCGACCAGATGGTCTGCTTCTCGGTGTGGTCGGGGCAGGCCGGATAGCCCGGAGCGGGGCGGATGCCGGCGTACTTCTCGGCGATCAGGTCCTCGTTGGGGAGCTTGCCGTCGCCGCCCTCGTCGGCGGCGTAGCCCCAGAACTCCGTGCGTACGCGCTGGTGCAGCCGCTCCGCGAACGCCTCGGCGAGGCGGTCGGCGAGCGCCTCCAGCAGGATCGCGGAGTAGTCGTCGAGGTCGTCCTTGAACGCCTTGACCCGGTCGGGCAGGCCGATCCCGGCGGTCACGGCGAAGGCACCGACGTGGTCGGCCCCGGCGCCCACCGGCGCGACGTAGTCGGCCAGCGACTTGTTGGCGACGCCGTCGCGGTGCTGGCCCTGCTGGCGCAACTGGAACAGCGTGGCGCGCTCCTCGGTGCGCGTGTCGTCGGTGTAGACGACCACGTCCTCACCGGTCGAGTTGGCCGGGAAGAGACCGTAGACGCCGCGCGCCTCGAGCCACTTCTCCTCGATGATCCTGTCGAGCATCTCCTGGGCGTCGTCGAAGAGCTTGCGCGCGGTCTCGCCGGTCGCCGGGTTGTTGAGGATGTCGGGGAAGCGTCCCTTCATCTCCCAGGCGTTGAAGAACGGCTGCCAGTCGATGTAGTCGCGCAGCTCGGCGATGGAGTAGTCGACGAGCGTGTGCACGCCGAGCTGCGCCGGGGCCGCGGGCAGCGTCGAGAAGTCGATCTCGGGCTTGTTGGCCTTCGCCTGGACGTACGTCAGCGACGCCCGCTCGCTCCGCTCGGCATGGCGCGCGCGCAGCGAGTCGTAGTCGACCTTGACCTCGGCCATCAGCTTCTCGCGCCGGCCGGTGTCGAGAAGGGCGGCCGCGGTCGGCACCGAGCGGGAGGCGTCCTTGACCCAGACGACCGGGCCGTCGTAGGCCTTGTCGATCTTGACCGCGGTGTGGGCCCGCGAGGTGGTGGCGCCGCCGATGAGGAGCGGCAGGTCGAGCCCGACCCGCTGCATCTCGGTGGCGAAGCCGACCATCTCGTCCAGCGACGGCGTGATCAGCCCGGAGAGGCCGATGATGTCGGCGTCGTGCTCCTTGGCGGCGTCGAGGATCTTCTGCGCCGGCACCATCACACCGAGGTCGATCACCTCGTAGTTGTTGCACTGCAGCACCACGCCGACGATGTTCTTGCCGATGTCGTGGACGTCGCCCTTGACCGTGGCCATCACGATGGTGCCGTTCTTGGTCTCGGCGTCGCCCGGCTTCTTCTCGGCCTCGATGAACGGGATCAGGTAGGCGACCGCCTTCTTCATCACCCGGGCGCTCTTGACCACCTGCGGCAGGAACATCTTGCCGGCGCCGAACAGGTCACCGACGACGTTCATGCCGTCCATCAGCGGCCCCTCGATGACCTCGATCGGACGGCCACCACGCGCCGAGATCTCGGCGCGGAGCTCTTCGGTGTCGGCCTCGACGTAGGCGTCCAGGCCCTTGACCAGCGCGTGGGTGATCCGCTCGCCGACCGGCAGCTCGCGCCAGGCCTCGGCCTTGGCCTCCGCCTCGGGTGAGTCCTTGTTGTACTTCGAGGCGATCTCCAGCAGCCGCTCGGCGGCGTCGGCGCGCCGGTTGAGCACGACGTCCTCGATCCGCTCCCGCAGCTCGGGGTCGACCTCGGAGTAGGGCACCAGGGCGCCGGCGTTGACGATGCCCATGTCCAGGCCCGCCTCGATGGCGTGGTAGAGGAAGACCGCGTGGATCGCCTCGCGCACGGGGTTGTTGCCGCGGAAGGAGAAGCTCACGTTGGAGATGCCGCCGGAGACCTTCGCCCCGGGGAGGTTCTGCTTGATCCAGCGCACCGCCTCGATGAAGTCCACGCCGTACGTCGCGTGCTCCTCGATCCCGGTCGCGACCGCGAACACGTTGGGGTCGAAGATGATGTCCTCGGGGTCGAAGCCCACCTCGTCCACCAGGATCCGGTAGGCCCGCTCGCACACCGCGATCCGGCGCTCGTAGGAGTCGGCCTGGCCGTCCTCGTCGAAGGCCATCACGACCGCCGCCGCGCCGTAGCGCTTGCACAGCTCGGCGTGCTCGACGAAGGACTCCACACCCTCCTTGAGCGAGATCGAGTTGACGATCGGCTTGCCCTGGACGAGCTTGAGGCCGGCCTCGATGACCTCCCACTTGGAGGAGTCGATCATGATCGGGACCCGGGAGATGTCGGGCTCGGAGGCGATCAGGGTCAGGAACCGGGTCATCGCGGCGACGCCGTCGATCATGCCCTCGTCCATGTTGACGTCGATGACCTGGGCGCCGTTCTCGACCTGCTGGGCAGCCACCGAGAGCGCGGTGTCGAAGTCGCCGGCCTTGATCAGGTTGCGGAACTTCGCCGACCCGGTGATGTTGGTCCGCTCCCCCACGTTGACGAAGAGGCTCTCCTCGGTCACGGTGAACGGCTCCAGGCCGGAGAGCCGGAGCGCGGGCTCGACCTCGGGCACGTCGCGCGGCGCGACGCCCTCGACCTGCTTGGCGATCTCGGCGATGTGGGCCGGCGTGGTGCCGCAGCAGCCGCCGACCAGGTTCACGAACCCGGCGGTGGCGAACTCGTGGACGTGGCCCGCGGTGTCGGAGGGGCCCTCGTCGTACTCGCCGAAGGCGTTCGGCAGCCCGGCGTTGGGGTAGCAGGAGACGAAGGAGTCGGCCACCCGGGCGAGCTCGGCGATGTAGGGGCGCATCTCCTGGGCACCGAGCGCACAGTTGAGGCCGACGAGGAGCGGCTCGGCGTGGCGTACGGAATCCCAGAACGCCTCGGTGACCTGCCCCGACAGGGTGCGGCCGCTGGCGTCGGTGATCGTCCCGGAGATGACCACCGGCCAGCGGCGGCCGTACTCCTCGAAGACCTGATCGACGCCGAAGATCGCCGCCTTGGCGTTGAGGGTGTCGAAGATGGTCTCGATGAAGATCAGGTCCGAGCCGCCCTCGAGGAGCGCACGGGTCGCCTCGGCGTAGGCGTCGCGGAGCTGCTCGTAGGTGACGTTGCGGGCACCGGGGTCGTTCACGTCCGGGCTGATCGAGGCCGTACGCGTCGTCGGGCCGAGCGCGCCGGCGACGTAGCGCGGCTTCTCGGGGGTCGAGTAGATGTCCGCGGCCGCGCGGGCGAGGCGGGCGGCCTCGAAGTTGATCTCGTAGGAGAGATCAGCCAGGTCGTAGTCGCTCAGCGAGACCGCGTTGGCGTTGAACGTGTTGGTCTCGATGATGTCGGCGCCGGCCTCGAGATACTCGCGGTGGATGCCCTCGATGATCTGCGGCTGGGTCAGGTTGAGCAGGTCGTTGTTGCCGATCAGGTCGACGTGCCAGTCCTTGAAGCGTTCGCCGCGATAGCCGGCCTCGTCGGGACGGTCCCGCTGGATCGCAGTGCCCATCGCACCGTCGAGCACCATGATCCGCTTCTTCAGGGTCGCGGTCAGGGTCTCGGTGACATCAGGGCGCAGACTCACTCTTGTTTCCTCTCCCGGGCGGGCACGGCTTTGCCTGAAACACGCTACGGCGTAGGTGCGCAGGCCATGCCATTTCATTCCGAATCCTGACACTGGCAGTCCACCAGGTGGGAATTGATGAGGTGTACGCAGGGTGAACGACACCGCTCCTCTGGTCCCGGTGACTAGGGTGGAGGGTGTGATCGAGATCGAAGAGACCCGCGACCTGGTCGATCCTGTGGTGATCGCCGCGTTCGAGGGCTGGAACGACGCGGCCGACGCCGCCTCCGGCACGGTGGACCATCTGATGGACGTCTGGCACGCGCGGGTGGTCGCCGAGATCGACCCCGAGGACTTCTACGACTACCAGGTCAACCGGCCGGTCACCAGCACCGACGAGAACGGCTTCCGTTCCATCACCTGGCCCACGACCCAGGTCGCCGTCTGCTCCCCGCCCGACCTGGACCGCGACATCATCCTGGTGCGCGGCATCGAGCCGAACATGCGCTGGAAGCAGTTCGTCGGCGAGATCCTGGAGTGCGTCGACGAGCTCGGCGGCCAGCTCGTGGTGACCCTCGGGGCGCTCCTCGCGGATGCTCCGCACACCCGGCCGATCCCGGTCTCCGGAACCGCCACCGAGCCCGACCTCGTCGACCGCCTCAAGCTCGACTCGCCGTCCTACGAGGGGCCGACCGGCATCGTCGGCGTGCTCCAGGAGGCCTGCGTCCAGTCCGACATCCCCGCGGTCTCCTACTGGGCCGCGGTCCCCCACTACGTCGCGGCCCCGCCGTGCCCCAAGGCCACCCTCGCGATCATCAACAAGCTCGAGGACCTCCTGCAGTGCTCGATCCCCCTCGGCGACCTCCCCGAGGACTCCCGAGCCTGGGAGCGCGGCGTCAACGACCTCGCCGAGGAGGACGAGGACGTCTCCGACTACGTACGCTCCCTGGAGGAGGCCCGCGACACCGCCGACCTCCCCGAGGCCAGCGGCGACGCGATCGCCCGGGAGTTCGAGCGCTACCTCAAGCGCCGCACCGACGACAACTGACCCGCTGGTCGAGCCCGCGAGCGCCAGCGAGCGGTGTCGAGACCAACACGGTCCCATCGAGCGCTGGCGTGGGCCGGGGGGGGGGCGGCCCCCCGCCCCCCCGCGG